>CAYTKM010000020.1:0-2749 GCA_964438425.1 uncultured Gammaproteobacteria bacterium | reverse complement strand
CGGCAGGTCGAGGTCGAGCGGCGCGCGCCGCGCTCGCGCGGCGCGCAGGCAGGCATAGGCGGCGTAGAGCGGGCGGATCACCGCGTCCATCAGCGGTCCGGCGCGGTCCGACGGGCGTCCGTCGATCGCCTCCTGCACCTCCGCGTAGGTCAGGCTTGCCGCCGAGCGCATCAGGCCGCGGACGAAGCGCTGCTCAAACTTCCGCCCCTCGGCGTCGATGCGCATGCGCACCGCGATCACCGCGCGCGGCACGCCCGCATGCAGCGAGCAGAGGTCCGCCGACAGTCGGTCCGGCAGCATCGGCACGACGCGGTCGGGGAAGTATGTGGAGTTGCCGCGGCGGCGCGCCTCGCGGTCCACGAGATCGTCGCTGCGAACGTAGTTGGCAACGTCGGCGATGGCGACCCACAGCACGTGGCCGCCGGGGTTGGCCGGGTCGTCGTCCGGCTGCGCCCAGACGGCGTCGTCGTGGTCGCGCGCGTCCTCGGGGTCGATGGTGACGAGCGGCAGGTCGCGCAGGTCCTCGCGCCCCGAAAGCCCGGCGGGCTTGATCGCGTCGGCGGCATTGAGCACGCCCTCGGGAAACTCGTTCGGGACGCCGTGCTGGTGGATGGCGATCAGCGACACCGACCGCGGCGCCGACGGGTCGCCGAGCCGGGTGACGACCCGCGCGGACGGCAGCCCGAAGCGGGCCCTCGGGCCAATCCCCCCCGCCTCGACCAGCTCGCCGTCGCGGGCGCCGTGGGTCTGCCCCGCCGGCACGGTCCATTCGCGGTCGGCGCCCTTGTCGATCGGCAGGATGCGCCCGCCCTCGGCGTTCCGGCGAAAGACGCCAAGGATGCGACGTGGATGCGCCCCGATGCGCCGGATCAGCCGCGCCTCGTAGCGGTGGTCGTCGGCGCGGACCTCGGTGAGCCTGGCGAGGATGCGGTCGCCCGCGCCCAGCGCCGGATCGGACTGGCGGGAGATCAGCAGGATGCGCGGCTCCGGCCCCTCGCCCTGCCATTCGAGCGGCCGCGCGGTGAGGTCGCCGTCGGCGTCGGGCGCGCCGACCTCCAGCACCGAGACCGGGGGCAGCCGGTCCGGGTCGCGATAGGTGCGTCGACGCCGCTCCAGATGGCCCTCGTCCTCGAGCTGCCGCAGGAGACGCTTGAGGTCGATCCGGTCCTGCCCCTTGATCCCGAAGGCCTTGGCGATGTCGCGCTTGGCCGTCTGCGTCGGGTTGTCCGAGATCCAGCTCAGGATCTCGTCCTTCGAGGGGATGCGGCTCATGCAGCGGAGCTAGCACGCCGAATGCGAGGCGTCCAACGCGTGGCCGACGTGCCCTCGCTCCCCCCTAGGGACCTCCGGCCTCGCGGCCGAACCAGCGGTCGAGCGCGCGGCGATAGACGTCGCGCAGCTGCAGGATGTGATCGACTCGCACGTTCTCGTCTGTCTGGTGCATCGTCGTGCCGACGAGGCCGAACTCGACCACCGGGCAGAGCGCACGGACGAAGCGCGCATCCGAGGTGCCGCCCGAGGTCGAGAGGGTGGGGTCGACGCCGGTGACCTCGCGCACCGCGGCGGCCACGAGGTCGCTGAGGTCGCCGGGCGGGGTCAGGAAACTCTCGCCCGAGACCCGCGTGGCGATGTCGAAGGCGACGCCCGTCTCCCCCGCCACGCTCGCAGCCTCGCGCCGGACCCAGGTCTCGATGCCGTCCGAGGTCTGGTCGTCGGAGAAGCGGACGTTCAGGGTTCCGCGGCACGTCGCCGGAATGACGTTGACGGCCGGGTTTCCGGTCTCGACCGAGACGACGGCCACCGTGGTGGGGTCGAAATGCGCGCTGCCCTCGTCGAGGCGCGCGGTCGCGAGCCGGTCGAAGAGCCGGCACAGGGCGGCCACCGGGTTCCGGGCGCGGTGCGGGTAGGCCGCATGGCCCTGGATGCCGGTCGCGGTGACGAAGACGGTCGTCGCGCCGCGACGGCCGATCTTGATCGTGTCGCCCATTCGCTCGGGGCAGGTCGGCTCGCCGACGATGCAGGCCGCCATGCTCTCGCCATGCGCGCGCATCCAGTCGAGGATCGCGGGCGTGCCGTCGGTGCTCGACCCTTCCTCGTCGCCGGTCACGGTGATCAGGATGGCGCCGTCGTCGGGCGGCACCTCGCGCACGAGGTCGCAGGCTGCGGCGACGAAGGCGGCGACGCCCGACTTCATGTCGGCGGCGCCGCGGCCCCAGAGCCGGCCGTCGCGGATGACGCCGGCGAAGGGGTCGTCGCGCCAAGCCGCCGGGTCCCCCGGCGGGACGACGTCGGTGTGCCCGTTGAACCCGAAGGTGCGGGGATGCCCCGCCGAGCCCCAGCGCGCCACCAGATTGCAGATGCCGGCGCGGTCGGCGCGAAATGTCTCGAAGCCCGCCTCCGACAGCACCGCCTGCAGCAGCGGGATTGCCCCCGCGTCCTCGGGCGTGACGGAGGGGCAGCGGATCAGGCGGGCGGCAAGGTCGACGGGGTCAGAGGGCATGGACGGCGCCTAACCCGGCGTCGCCATCCGTCGCAACAGCTGGTCCCGACGCCGCCCCGGCCGTTGTGTCCGTCAGGCGCGGCCTTTGACGGCTCGGTAGCCGGCGATGAGAATGCAGGCGCCGATGATGCCCGCGATCAGCCGGCCGAAGAAGCCGTCGCTGAAGCCTTCGGCGAAGACGAGTCCGAGAATCGCGTTGAGGACGATCGCGCCGACGATCCCGAGGATGATGTTGAGCAGCAGACCGTG
>CAYTKM010000019.1:0-2820 GCA_964438425.1 uncultured Gammaproteobacteria bacterium | reverse complement strand
ACGGGCGGGGCAGGGGACGGGGCAGGGGACGGGGCGGGCGAGGCCCCGCCGCCCGCCGTTTAGTTTACGTAGCGTCATATACCACCGGGGCGCCGGCCGCCGCGGGCCGCCGTGGATTTACCGCAGGCCGCCATTCGGTGCAGTCTGCCGTGCATGGATGGGGCGAGGGGGCCGTGTTGCGCAAGGGTTGCCTGGGAGTCATATCGCGAGAGCAGCGACATAGCTGGACGGCATGTCCGAGCCTGCGCCCACCCGCGACCGCACCCTGGGCTGGTCCAGCTACAACGCTGCGCTGCGTGAGCGCGGGTCGCTGACGATCTGGTTCGATCCCGACATGGCTTGGCATGCGACGCCGTCGGGCAAGCGCGGCGCGCAGCCGGTCTACAGCGACGCCGCCATCCAGGCGTGCCTGACGGTGAAGTTGCCCTTCGGCCTGCCGCTTCGCCAGGCGAGCCGGTGAAGGCGCCACTGGTTCAAGCCCATTGGCGAACGGCTCCGTGACCAGCCTGCCGAAGCTGGCGGGGCTCGACTGGCCGGTGCCGGACTCCTCGACGCCGTGCCGCCGTCAGAGGACGCTGGCCGTGCAGCTGTGCGACCGGGGTTCGGGCAGCCCGCTGCACCTGCTCGTCGACAGCACCGGCATCGAGGTCCGCGGCGAGGGGGGAGGAGGATCAGGGCTCGGTCCGGGGGACCGGGACCCCGACGAACGGCATGCGCGCAAGCATGGCGGGGCCCGTCGGCGCGCTCGCCATCGTCCTCGGACCGATGGCGGACAAGGCGCGCGGCGCAAGGTCCATCCGGCCGTCGACGAGAGCACGCTCGAGGTCCAAGCCGTCGAGATCGCCGATAGCAGGATAGGCGACGCGCCCATGCTGCCCGGCCTGCTGTCGCAGATCCCCGAGGGCGAGACGATCGCGTCCGTCACCGCCGACGGCGCCTAGGACGGGCGTGCCTGCCGCGACGCCATCGCCACGCGAGGCGCCGAGGCGGTCATGCCGCCGCGGCCGGGACGCCGAGCCGTGGAAGACGGACAGCCCTGGCGCCCCGGGGACGCAATGAGGCCCTGCGCGCCATGGAGCGTTCTGACCGGACGCTCTGCGGCAGGTGGGCCGGCTACCCCCGCCGCGGCCGCGTCTACCCGCGATGAGCTGCATGAAGCTCCCCGGCCAGAAGCTCGCCGCCCGAGCCTTCGACCGCCGGACCGCCGAGCTCCGAACCCGCGTCGCCATCCTCAACCGCCTCGCCGCCCTCGGCATCCCCGTCACGCAGCCCGTCGGATGACGTCGGACGGCAGAAGGAAACTCCGCCCGTCAGGTGCTTCGCGCAACAGCGCCCCGTGCTGGTGATCGACGAGCTGCATGGGCATGCTGGCGGGCTCGCATCGTCAGCAGCGCGAGTTCCGGGGCCTGCCCCGCTTCCTCGGCAACGAGCCGCGCATCCCCCTCGTGGCCCTGGGCACGCGCGAAGCGCACATCGCCCTGCGCTCGGACGACCGACTCGAGAACCGCGATCTGAGCCCCTCGCGCTGCCGCTCCGGGAAGATGGGGCGGACTTTGCCCGGCTCCTGTCGAGCTTCGAGGCCGTGCTGCCGCTGCGCGAGCCCTCCGGCCTGGGCGACGACCCGGAGCTGCGCCGCCGCATCCTCGATGCCAGCGGCGGCATGATCGGCGAGGTGTCGGCCATGCTGGCGGCCGCCGCGCGGCAGGGGTTGACCGCCGGGCGCGAGCGCATCGACCGTGCGGTGCTGGACGCCGCCGGCTATCGCGGGCCGGGCGGGCGGCGTGCGGCCTTCGACGCCGGCCTGCGGGCGGGCGGCTGAAGCCGATGGGTGCGGCCGGGCGCTGGCCGCTCCATCAGATTCCGGGGGAGTACGAGATCCTCTCCCCGTGGATCCGACGCCTCGCGCGGGCCTACGGCGTCGCCGACCGCGTGTTCTCCCAGCATGCGCTCGGCTGCCCGGCCGGCGAGGCGATGGAGACGAACGCCTACCCGCCTGTGGGCGTGCTCGAACGTCTGGAGGCGGGGACGGGCGTGCCCACCCGGCGGCTGCGCGACATGACCACCGACCGCATGATGGCCCGCACCATCGCCGAGTTGCGGCAGGTGATCATGATGGGGCCCGAGCCCGTCCCGAGAACGCCCGCGCTGGTTGCTGGACGAGCAGGTTTCGTGGACGTCATTTGGAGACGGGCCGGGCCCGCTTGCGGGCCTCGCCCGCCTTGCGCCCCGCAACCGGACGGTTCCGGGACGGCCGCCGAGGAAGGAGGCGCCACGATGCCCGACGTGCTGGGATACGCTCGCGTCTCGACGCCCGGGCAGGACCTGAACGGCCAGCGCCGCCGCCTGACCGAGGAGGCCGGCGCCATCCGCGTGTTCGACGACGTCGTGTCGGGCAGGACCTTCGAGCGCCCAGGCCTGGAGGCGCTGATCGACTACGCCCGGGAGGGCGACACCGTCTGCGTGGTCCGCCTCGACCGGCTCGGCCGGTCCCTGCGCGAGCTTCTCGAGACGGTGGAGCGCTTCAAGGCCGCTCGCCTCGAGTTCCGCTCCCTCGAAGACCGCCTCGACACCGCCTCGGCCGCGGGCGAGCTCGTGTTCCACGTCTTCGGCGCCATCGCCCATCTCGAGCGCCGCCTCATCGTCGAGCGCACGCGCGACGGGCTCAAGGCCGCACGTGCCCGCGGCGCCAAGCCCGGACGCCCCGCCCTCGACCCCGACAAGCTCGGTGCCGCGCTGCTCCTCGGCCAAGGCGGCCTGTCACCCACCCGCGCCGCCAAGCAGGTCGGGCTGGGACGCTCGACCCTCTATCGTGAACTCGCC
>CAYTKM010000018.1:0-3032 GCA_964438425.1 uncultured Gammaproteobacteria bacterium | reverse complement strand
CCCCGGCTGCGTGGGCGCACTCGTTGGGCGACAGCCCGCCATTAAAGGCGGGCCGGAGTCCACAAGTCGATCTATATGTTGATATTGAACAGAAATTTAATCTCCTATCTGAAATTTTGAAGTAGTTTTAAATGAATAGAGAATCAATTGACAAGGACATCGAAAGTCTTGAAAGGTTTATTTACCGAAATGAACAATTAGTGCATCTCGAAGCAATTTCCAACAAGTTCAACTTGTTCGATGCACTCAAAATCTCCAACAGAGAAATTAGGCATTCGATCTTCTTAGCTTGGTTGTTAGACCCCTCTGAATCGCATAACTTAGAAGATCAAGTTCTCGCAGAACTGATTCAAACAATTAATTACATCTCTAAGTCTCAAGGCTCGGCATGTATGAGTGTCTTTGAGGCAGATAATTACAATTTTGAAGACATTGAAATAAAGCGAGAATGGAAAAATATTGATCTGCTTATAATTGATAGGACAAAGCAAAGGTATTGGTTAATTGAAAACAAGATTTATAGTGGGGAGCATAGTAATCAGCTTAGCAGGTATAAGAAAGTAGTTCAGACTGAATTTCCTGAATATAAGGGTTACTATTTTTATTTGACCATTGATGGGCACTATTCCAGCGATGAAGATTATGTGCCAATTTCCTATTCTGTAGTAAGCGAGGTCATAGATAAGCTACTGTCTAACCAGCATCGCTACATTAGTGACGATGTTAGATTATTTATCACACACTATAACGAAATGATAAAGTCTCAAATTATGGAAGAATCTCACATCCAGAAAATTTGTAGGGATATTTATAAGAATCACAAACATGCGTTAGATCTTATATATCAGTATAAGCCTGATGAGTTGATGAATATCAAAGAAATCTTGGTTGATATAATAGAGAGGAACAATTCTTTGATTAGTGAAGACTCTAATAAAGCATACATACGATTTCTCCCGAAAGAAATGGATTTTGTTCCTACGCAAGGCGAAGCATGGCTAAAGAGTGATAGAATCTTAGTTTTTGAGATGCGGAATTTTAGTAGTGGTTTAAAGCTAAACTTACTGATTGGACCAGGAGATCAAAATTTGCGGGAGGCCCTATATGAGTTTATGCAAGGAAAGAATAAAATTTATAATAGAGCAAACAAGCGACTCACTAAGAAGTGGTTTTCTGCTTACAGTAAAGATTTGTTATCTGAAAAAGATAGAGAGGACCTTGACAATGAAGAGTTAGCGTCTAAACTCAGTGCCAAGTTGGAAAAATTCTTATCCGGCGATATTAAGAAAATTAGTGATGATTTTCAGAAACTTAAGAATAGTACTTTCATGGCTATAAACAAATCAGACCCATCGCCCAACACCGCGCCCAGCGTCAACCAGGGCTAATGAATTCAAGGTTAGTTGGTACTAATGAAGTCCGGGTTCGTCGCATCGTCAATGGCCCGAAAGCTCCCTCCCTTAGGGTAGGTCGGTTTCGGGCCATGTCGCCGCGCCGCCCCCTTGTGGGTGGGTTGAGGTTGGTCGGATTCTATGAAGGGGGCCCCGGCTGCGTGGGCCCAAACGTTGGGCGAAACGGGGTACTATACCTCCATCAAAAATACATAGTCTGTGGTTATGTATAGATTAGAACAAAAATAATTGACACTATATCATTATATCTATAGTTTCAATTCAAAATATATGCCTACTTATCCAGTCTTCGACTTCTATGATGACTTTTTTGAAATTGTAGAATCCGAAGACCATTACAAAAGATGTCGTGGTTTTCAGATTTCACAATTTCAAAATCACCGTATATATGATAGCAAGGGTACGCTTTGGTCTGTCACCCTACGTTCGGTTAATATGAAAAAGCCAAACGGGCTATTGAGATTTATAAACCAATTTCGACTTTTAAACGTCATTCCAATATGGGAAAAAATTTATTGCTACGATCTAAGTGAATTAAAAGGCCAAATATGCTCTGCAATAAACAAAGATGATGATGTGCTCACCCAGTTTGTAGAGCCTGGAGAGTTCAAGAAAAGAGTGATGCGATGCTCTTCTATTGGAAGGGTTTATGATCTTATTCATGCAGCTATTATCTACTATGACGAAGATAAGTTTAATAGTGAATTTTAAAACTAGCTAGCAAAGTTGAATAGGCTGAAAGTAGTCTGAGTAAACAGGAAGCTGATGGTCAAGCAGATGTGAATCATAGATATATTAGTTCATCTTCTATGCCGCATGATTCATCTACAGGATTGATAAACTCGAAGGGTGAAAGCTTGGTCCGGACATAAAATCAAATAAAATGTAATTATCGCAGAAAATTCTTCGATGGTTATTCTCTAGTAAGATCACATCAAGTAGCGAACTAAGGAGATATATATACAGAATAATCGCTAGGGTAGTACTAAATTTGTCGCAGAATGAAGTATATAAAGCTATATCCAGATAGAGGGGTTCTAAAATACGATTACAACAACGAAATTATACATGTTAATCTTCAAAAATTATATTCTCGAACTGGTGATAGATGGAAGGTAGGAAGGCACAATTTATTCAAACTAAACCTTACATTTAAAGAAAAAGAAGAAGTCTTGTTCTTCAAAAATTGCCTGGAGAATAGTTCAATTAATATACTTAAAGCCGCCTTACCGAAAAATTATTCATAAGTTGATGGATTATCTAAAGAGATTATTTTAAGACTTCGTAACTCAGTAAGTAAATCAAGTAAGGGTAACGCTCGAGTCCCAAATTTTTTGAAAGGGCTATCTAATTCGATCAAAAGATGGGATAAGAAAGAATATTCGCCCAACACCGCGCCCAGCGTCAACCGGGGCTGGTGAGTTCGGTGTTAGTTAGGGCTAACGATGATCGGGTTCGTCACGTCGTCAATGGCCCGAAAGCTCCCTCCCTAGGGGTCGGTCGGTTTCGGTCCATGCCGCCGCGCCGCCCCCTTGTTGGTGGGTTGAGATTGGTTGGGTTCAAGAAAAGAAGCCCCGGCTGCGTGGGCCCAAACGTTGGGCGACATAGACGACAAAAAAG
>CAYTKM010000017.1:0-3251 GCA_964438425.1 uncultured Gammaproteobacteria bacterium | reverse complement strand
AGCGGTCGGCTTGTCACCAAGGGTCGCGCCAAATAGCGGTCGAAGATCAGCGCCAGAAAGCGACCAAAGTCACACATAGGGCTGAACTGCTTCGTCGTCGCCGGGGTCAGGCCCACCTCCACAGGGCGGGCCCCGCGGATCAGAAATCAGCGGGCCAGGGAATCCCCAGACTCAACTCGGTCGTAAGGCACTCTAGGGCGCGCTCGGGTGGTGGGTGCTCTTCGTGGCCGCGAGGTTGCCCGCCCCACCTCAATCGCAGTTCGAGTTCTCCATCTCGTCATCGGGCATCTGCGTGTTGCACAGGCGCGCGGGCTGCAGGTCGGTCCGTTCGAGGATCGCGCCTTCGAACACCGCGCCGCGCAAATCCGCATCCTCGAAGGTCACGTCCGTCAGGCGCGCGTCCACGAAGCTCGCGCCGCGCAGGTCGGCCCCGTCGAAGCTGACGTTCGCGAGATCAGCATCGTCGAACACGGCGATACCGAGCGTGGCCCGCTGGAAGGTGATGGCGGTGAGGCGGGCCTCCGCCAGGTCGATCGCCATCAGCCGGAGACCGGAAAAGTCCTGACCGTCGAACACGCAGCCCCGGCAATCGCCGAGCCTCCGCATGTCGGCCATGCGGTCGTCCTCCTGCGCCCATGCGCTGCCGACCCAGGAACCTGCCGCGATTGCCGACGTGACGGCCAGGGCTCTCGGCCAGAATGCGGTGTGCATGTCTCATGCTCCTCAGAGATTTGGCGCGCCTCGCGCCGTCTGCATTAGGCTGGCGCCGCAGTCAGGCGGCGACGACGAGCCAGGCGGTGTAGCCGGCGTAGGCTGCGAGGAGGGCCGCCCCGGATCCGCGGCCGATGCGTTGCCGCAGGACGACCACGGCGATCAGCGCGCAGGTCGTACCGGCCATAACCCAGACGTCGAGCTGCGCGATCTGCGGCGGCACGGCGATCGGGCGCACCAGCGCGGTCACGCCCAGGATCCCGAGGATATTGTAGATGTTGGAGCCCACGACGTTGCCGAACGCCATGGCGGACTCGCGCCGCAGCGCCGCCATCGCGGACGTCGCCAGCTCGGGCAGGGAGGTACCGACGGCGACGACCGTCAGGCCGACGACCGTCTCGCTCATGCCCCATAGAAGGGCGAGGGCCGCGGCGGCGTCGACGGCGAGGCGTGCGCCGAGGATCGTGACCGCGATGCCGCCCGAGGCGAAGGTCAGGGCCAGCCACAGCGAACCCGGCAAGGGGGCCACCTCCGGCGCGGCCGCCGGGTCGAGCGGCGCGGTCCGATCGGTAAGGTAGGCCACGACCAGATAGACCGCGAGCGCCGCGATCAGCAGGCCGCCCAGCCAACGGTCGAGCGCGCCGTGCAAGACGACGCCGACGCACAGGACGGTGGCCACCGCGAGCGCCGTGCCGTCGCGGCCGAACCCGACGCGCGCGACGGCCATCGGCGCGATGACGGCCGCCGCGCCGAGGATCAGCAACACGTTGGCCACGTTGGACCCCACGACGTTGCCGACCGCGATGCCCGGCAGGCCGTCGAAGGCCGCCTGGAGGCTGGTGACCAGCTCGGGCGTGGAGGTGCCGAAGCCGACGAGGGTCAGACCGATCAGCAGCGGTGAGACGCCCAGCCTCCCGGCGACCGAGGCGGCCCCGCGCACCAGCGCCTCGCCGCCCGCGACGAGCAGGGCGAAGCCGAGGACAAGCTGGAGGTAGACCATGGACGGGGCCTGCGTGACGCACGATCGGCGAGGGCGTGGAATACGCGGATCGGCGCTGTGCGAGGCATATATGGTGGAGCCCGCGGCTGAGTTTCAATGGGCGCGTGCGGATCGTATGCGCCGTCTCACCACCGGCGGGCACGGGCCGACCACCTGGACCAGGACCTCCGGGGCGCGGGCGTCGAATGGGAGCGGCTCGGCCGCCACCGGCCGGGCACGTCGAGGCCAGCCGCGCGATCGCGAGGGACGAGACGGAGCCCGCCCTAGTTGGACAGGTGCTAACTCGTGCGGGAACACAGCCTCGCTTCGGAAGGGAGCTCGATCGGCGGACCCAGCCTCAGCACCGCCTCCGGATCGGACGTGACGATCAGGGCGGCGGCTCCGACGTCCTCGAGGTGATCGACGAGCAGGCCGAGCGCGGCGCGGTCGAAGCCGATCTCATCTGCGTCGACGAGCGCGAGCGCGGGCCGCGACAGCAGCGCGCGGGCGAGATGGAGGCGTGCGCCCTCGCTCGCCGTGAGGTTGCGGCGGCCCTCGGCCACCTTGCCGTCCGGTCCGCCCAGGCGCGTCGACAGCGCGGAGAGGCCCGCGCGATCGAGCACGCGATCGATCTCCGCGTCATTGGGGGTGCGCCCGATGCCGATCGTGACCTCGCGGCGCAAGGAGCCCTTGAGCCGTGGCGCCCCCTGACCGAGATAGAGGACCTGCCCGGTCGGCGCCGCGCCGGGCGCCGCGCCGAGGACGTCGAAGCATGCGGCCTCGGGAGGCATGTCGAGCCCGGCCAGGGCCGAGAGCAGCGCGCTCTTGCCCGATCCGGGCGGACCGGACAGGCGGCGCAGCGCGCCTCGGTCGAGGGCGAGATCTAACGGGTCGAGGCCCGGCATCTCGACCGAGACGGCCCGGATCGCGGGGGCGTCCCGGCGCGCGTCCCCGCCCGCCAGCGGCGGCATGCGCGGCGTGGCCAGCATCCGGTCCAGCTTGCCCGAAGCCACGAGATAGGCCCGGCGGCGGTCGATGACGTCGGCCAGGTGACGCAGCGGCCGCACGACCATGGCGAGCGCGGTCAGCGCCGCGACGGCGTCCGGGATGCCCAGCCCGAGGCGCATGCAGGTCCATAGGCACGAGGCCGCCGCGAGGCCGGATCCGGCATCGGGCAGGGCGCGGACGCACCCGGCGAGCCATTCGCGGCGCACGGCGGCGTCGGCGATGGCGCGGGACCGGGCCGCGAGCTGCCGCTTCTCGGTCCCGGCGCGGCCGGAGCGGCGGAGAGCGATGCCCTGGGGCAGTCGCTCGGCCATGGCGGCGGCGAGGCGTGCGCGCCTGGACCGCAGGTCCGCATGGGCCTTCCCCAGCGGTCCGGCCAGCAGGATCATCCCGCCCATGACCGCGAGGACGGGGAAGATGGCCGCGAGGAACAGGCGCGGCTCCAGCACCGCGATGACGGCAAGAGCCGCGGGGATCGTGATCGCCGCCGAGATCGCCCGCGACAGACCGCGCGCGACCCAGCCGCGGAAGGCGGCGAGGTCGCCCACGTAGCGCA
>CAYTKM010000016.1:0-3303 GCA_964438425.1 uncultured Gammaproteobacteria bacterium | reverse complement strand
CCGCGTTCGTTGACGAATTCCGCCTCGAACCCGATCGGCGCCTGGTTGGCGAGGATCTGCATGTAATGATCGGTGATCCGGCTTAGCAACGAGCGCGGCGGCACGTCGGAAAGCCGCTCGATCTGCGAGGCCCTCGACCTATCCGCGCCAAGGCATTCCTCGCCCAGCGCGTCGCCGAGATATTGGACCACCGGATCCTCGATCCCGGTCGAGAAGTCGAGCAGCACCGAATGCGGGCCGAAATCGGGCAGATCCGCAGGCTCCAAATCCTCGATCGAGGGGAAGTCATGATCGCCCAGCAAGCTCGCCCAGTGATTGTAGGCGCGCACCTGCATCCGGCGCTCGTCCTGGCCGATCGCCTCCGGGGGAAGGTCGCGCGCGTTTTCAGGGCCGTCCTGTTCGTCCGCGCCGTCGATATCGTCTGCGAGCGGCGCGCCCGGCTCCTCGTTCCAGCCGGATGCGTCCCCGGCCGGGGTGCCGCCGTCGAAAGGTCCGCGCAGAGTATCCATATTCAGGCCGGTGCCCCCTGATAAATCGTGCCGATATTCGGTCTTTGCGGTGCCGGTTCTGACGCTACGTGGTAAACAATGCGTTAAGTGGGCGGGGAAAATGCGCAGACGCGAGCGCAGGGTACAAACGCACGATCCGGCGAGGGCGCGGGGTCGGTCAAATGAGGGGCAGGGGCGGGGCGTCTGCGGCTATGCAGCTTTAAAGGAAGTAGCGCATCCGAATGGTCATCGTGCGCGAACGCTCGCCCACAGGAAACACCGCATCCTTCCAGGCCGGCGGCGCCATGCGCACCGGCGCATCGCGCGAGAAGCCATAACCTTCTTTGGGCGCCATGCCGAGCACCCGGTCCGCCTTGCCGTTGGCGTTCTCGTCATGGAGCAGCGCGATGGCGTATTCGCCCGGCTCGACATTGTCGAAGCGGATGGTGAGGCCTTCGGCTGCATCGACATTCGCGCGGTGCGAGGCGGGATCCTTGATGCAGCGCGGGAAGATGCTTTCCACCCGCGTCATGCAGGCGCGAATCTTGCCCTGCGTGTTGCGCAGATCGGTGACCTTGATGGTGACGCTGCCCGCCGCAGCCGGGGCGGCCGCGACCAATGTGCTTGCAGCCAGCGCGGCGGCCAGAGCCCTTGGCGCCACCCGCGCCCGCGACGAAACCACCGGCCTCACTCCGCCGGATCGGCCAGCGGGCTGCCGCGTGCCTCCATCCGGCGCGACAATCCGCGATCGGTCCCGCACAGCCTGTCCCAGAACCGGAAATACAACCCGAAATTGCATCGATATTCCTCGTGATGCCGCTCGTGATGGCTGGCCGTTATCAGCCAACGTCCCAACGGCGAATGAACGAGGCGGTGCGAATGGATCTCCCAGCCCAGATGGTTGGTGATCGCCTGCACCGTCGCGACCGCGAAGACGAAGCCGAGCATGGCGATATGGATCGGCACCACGAAGACGAGGATCGGCATGACGATCGCGCCGCTAACGCTTTCGAGCGGGTGGAAGCTCATCGCGCTCCACGCGGTCGGCGGTCTGCTTTCGTGATGAAGCGCATGGGTCAGGCGGAACAGGCGCGGCCAGCGATGCATCGCCCGGTGCGTCCAGTAGAACCAGGTGTCCTGCACGAAAAAGAATATTAGCGCCGAGACCGGCAGATACCACAGCGGATAGGTGTTCCAGTCGGTGTAGAGCTTGGTCCAGCCGTGATACCACCAGAGCCAGTAGATAATGCCCGTCGGCGCGCCGTAGATGACCGCCGCGATCAGCGAATAGCGGATCTCACGCGCGATCTGACGTTCCTGCCCGGCATAGAGGCCGGGCCGCGCGAGCTGCGTAATCCACGCGAACAGCGCGCTCGACGCAAGGTAGCGCAGCGCGAGCATCAGGCTCATCAACGCGCCGATCAGGATGAATGCGAGCCAGAAGGGGGTGTCGCCGGGAACCATCGTCTCAGCGATCTATGGCCGATGGCCCGGCAAAACGATAGCGGCAAAAGCGTCGGGACGGATATTTTGCGCGCCTGAAAGCGCCTTACTGCGCGCCGGCGACGTCCAGGCACAGCGGATCGGCAAGCGTCGTGATGCGTCGCATCGCCGTCCTCGCGAGACTTTCGATGACCTTCTTGCGCCGCGCGGCGGCCAGCGGCTCGAGCGGGGCCTGGCGCACGATCTGCGCGTCGTAGCCATCCGCGACGATTACGCCGCATTTCTCCGGTTCGAACCCGGGCGTCTCGAGCGGCGCGCGGTCGAGCCCGGGCGGCACGCCCCAGTAGAACCGATCGCAGAACGAGAGATAATCGGGCCATTTGCCGTCGCCCAGCAGATCGCCGCGCGCGACCTTGATCTCGACGATCACCACCTGTCCGCGCGCATCGATCCCGGCGAGATCGGCACGGCGCCCGTTGCCGAGCGGCATTTCCTCGACGCACCAGATGTTGTTGCGGGCAAACAGCCGCCTGATCCCGCGCGCGACCTCGCCCGCCACGGGATCTGCCGCCTCCTCCGCGCAGATCAGCATCGCCGATGATTCCCCCATCGGGACGGAGTTCGGGCCAGGATTTGGGGCGGGCTGCGATTGGCCGGTGCCGTGCGAATCGCGAATGACATATGCGCTTTCGTCCATAGGCCAAACTTGGAACGAAGCACGAACGCCGTCAAGCGGGCTCGCAACGGGGATTGAGGGGAAGGGGCGCGCTCAGGCGGGGACGGGCTCTGCCATCCGCAGGATCGCCTCGCGCAGCTGGTAATATTCCCGCCACAGCGACAGCGCCGGCGCGCAGCAATCCTGTTCCCGCGCCGCGAGCGCGTCGAGCGCCTTCATGCCCGACAAAAGCAGCGCGCCCAGATCATGCACCGCCCTGTCAGCCAGCTCGCGCCGCCGTGGATCGGCCTCGGCGATAGCGTCGGGAAAGCGGGCGATCGCGCCGGCATAGGGTTCGCCCGAAAGCGCGGCGAGCGCGGCGATGCGGGTGGCCCGTGCATGGATCGTGCGCCAGCGATAGGCGAGCGCGTCGTCATCGCAATCCGGAGCCGCTGTGCCCAGGACCGCGCCGTCATCGGCGAGTTCGCGCATGACGCGGATTTCATCGGGAGGAAGAGCGGACATGACAGCCTGCCTATCCGCACAGCTGTTGCCGATTGGTTAAACCCGCCGACCCGCCCGGCGGAGCGGATAAATCGCCGCCGCCGCGCAAAAGGCTTGCGTTCCGCCGCCGCCAATGCTTGTCAGACGCCCACCGGCATGCACCCGTAGCTCAGCTGGATAGAGCGCTGCCCTCCGAAGGCGGATGTCAAGTCT
>CAYTKM010000015.1:0-3857 GCA_964438425.1 uncultured Gammaproteobacteria bacterium | reverse complement strand
GATCACGCTGCACCACCGCACCGATTTCGCCGCCTCGATGATCGACGGGCGCACTGTCATGGAAGTCGAACCCGAGGGTCGCTCCGCCGCCGAGATCACCGCTTTGTGGAAATACATTTCGGACCGGTTGGAGAAGAATTTCCGCCGCACCGTTTTTGCAAGCCCGCCCGCCGGCTACAATCAGTCGCAGGCGAACGGCGTTCACCGTCCCGCGGGCGGCTTCGGTCGCCGGGTCGCACAGTAAGGGGCGCCGCGGCCAATGTCGGAAGCCAGCTTTGCCTCGCTCGGACCTACGTTGCTCGCCCGCAAGGGCGGCGCGAAACCTGCCATGCGTCCGCAGCTTGCCCCGCTCCCCGGCGTCGTCGCTCCCGAAGCGGACGAGCTCGAAGATCTCGGCTGGAACGACATGGGCGGCGAACCGGGCGTCGATAGCGATGCTGGCGACGATTCGGAATCACGCGACAATATCGTCGCGATCAAGCCCGCTCATTCGTCGCGGACCTTCGGAACCGCTGCGAACGCGGCCGAGGGCGGTCTGATCGAGGACCGGCTGCCGCATGGCGGGGCCAACGACACCGCGTCATCCGGCCCCCTCATACATTGCCGGCAACAGGATCTCGCCGACCGTATCCTGCGCGAACACGGTGCGTCGCGGCTTGCAGCCAAATCGCCCCAACCCGTTACCCCGCCCGTGACCCAGCCCCCCACAGCCAAGCGCAAGGCGGCGGCGAGCAAGAACGCGCGCCGCGCCGCTTTCACGCTGCGGCTCGATGCCGACCGCCACCTCAAATTGCGGCTCGCCGCGACCATGCGCGATGTCAGCGCGCAGGCGCTGGTGACGCAGGCGCTCGACGATCTGCTCGCCGACATCGCCGATCTCGACGCGCTCGCCGAACAGATGAAACGCGGCTGAAGCGCGCCGCCTAGCCAAACGACACATTCGAACACGAACGATCGACCAGGACACACTCAAACGTGGTTAATTTAGGGGAAAAGCAGATGGTCCGCGACAATATGGCCCGCCAGGATGAAGGCATCACCGCACGCGCTGTCCGCACGTCGAGGTTCGGCTTGCTGCTGGGCACGGCGATCGCAGGCCTCGCACTTGCCGGCTGCACCGCTTCGGCGCCGCCCGCGCAGGTTTCCATTTCCAAGGCGCAATCCGCGCTCGAGGACGGCAAGGTCGACAAGGCGATCGCGCATGGCGAAGCTGCCGTGCTCGCCGAGCCGCGCGATGCGAGCTACCGCGCGGTGCTCGGCGCGGCCTATCTCGAGGCGGGTCGGTTCCAGTCCGCGGCGACGACTTTCGGCGATGCGATCGAGCTCGGCGACAGCCAGCCGCGCACGCTCCTGAGCTACGCCTTGGCGCTGGCCGCCGTGGGCGACAATGCCGAAGCGGTCACTGTGCTGAAGGCCAATCAGAACGTCATTCCCAGTGCCGATCTCGGCCTCGCGCTGGCGCTTGCCGGTCAGCCGTCCGAAGGCGTGCGCACCCTGATCAGGGCCATCCGCAATGGCGGGGCGGATGCGAAGACGCGTCAGAACCTTGCTTATGCCTATGCGCTCGACGGCAATTGGCGCGCAGCGCGCGTGATGGCCGCAGAAGACGTGCCGGTCGATCAGCTCAACGCCCGCCTGACGCAGTGGGCGGAGAATGTCCGCCCCGAAGATCACCTTCAGCGCGTGGCGCAGCTGCTGGCGGTTCAGCCGACAGCGGATATGGGTCAGCCGCAGCATCTCGCACTCGGTAATTTCCCGAGCCAGCCGACCCTCGTCGCCGAAGCCGAGCAGCAGGCGAGCGAGGCCGAGGTGCTAATTGCCGCCGCCCCGCGCGAAAGTGAGGTTATGGTCTTTGCGATCGGCGCCGAAGATACGCGCGACAACGCGGTCGAAAGCGTCGATCCGACCTCGGTCGCAGCCAGCTCTCCAGCCACGGCAGCCGCACCAGCTCCCAAAGCCAAATCTTCAGGGCCACGCTTCGTCTCCAACGCCGTGGTTCAGACCGTGCCCGAGCGCGCAAAATCCAAAGCCGCTCCCACGGCTGCGGCAAAGCCCGCGCCGACCCGCGTTGCCGCAGCCTCGCAGCAGCGCATGGCGGTCGCCACCGGCTCCGCGGCCACGCACCTCGTTCAGCTCGGCAGCTTCGACAGCCCCGAGGTCGCGCAGGCGAAGTGGAACGACTTCAAACGCCGCATTCCCGCGCTCGCCGCGCATGACATCGTTATCACCGAGGCCGAAGTGAACGGGCGCACCTTCTTCCGCCTCGCCGCCGCCGGTTTTGGAGCGCGCTCGGCCCGCGCCATGTGCTCGAGCGTCAAGTCGGCCGGGCGTGGTTGCTTCGCCTATGCAGCAACCAACCCGCCCGCGGGCGCGGTAAAGCGCGGTGTGCGGGTGGCCGCCGCCTCGCGCTAAGCGCAAAACCTATCGGATCAGCAGAGCCCTCGCCCTCACCGGCGGGGGCTTTGTCGTTGTGGGAGTGTCGTCAAAGGGGAATTTCGACCCCGCCCTTGATGAGCCGGCGCACCCTGCCCTGAACGCCCAGCCTGTCGAACGGCGTGTTGTCCGCGGTCGCCGCCATCTTGCGGCGGTCGACGATCCAGGGCGCATCGGGATCGACGATGGCGACGTCCGCTTCCGCCCCCATGTTAAGCGACCCCGCCTCGACCCCGAGCAGCTGCGCCGGAATGCCCGCCAGAAGCGCGGCGGCGCGCGGCAGGTCGATCACTTCCTCGCGCACCAGCGACAAGGTCATCGCGAGCAGGGTTTCCGCCCCCGCCATGCCGGACGCAGCGTCGCCGAAGGGCAGGCGCTTGTCCTCGGGCCCCCGCGGATCGTGTCCGCTGGAGACGACATCCACCGTCCCGTCGCCGATCGCTTCGCGTGCCGCCTGTCGATCCGCTTCGCTGCGCAGAGGCGGCGAGAGGCGGGCGAAGGTCGGATATTCGGCGATGGCAAGGTCCGAAAGCATGAAATGCGCAGGCGTAATCCCGCAAGTGACGCGCACCCCGCGCGCCTTGGCCCCGCGCACCAACTCGAACCCGGCGGACGTCGTCACCTGCCGAAAATGGACGCGCGCGCCGCTGAGTTCGGCGAGAGCGATATCGCGCGCCAGCGCCAGCGTCTCGGCTTCGGCTGGCGCGCTAGCAAGACCCAGCCGCGTCGCCATCTCGCCCGCCGTAGCCGCCGCATCGCCCGCCAGCGCGCCGTCCTCGGCATGGGCGACCACCACCAGATCGAGCATCGCGGCATATTCGAGCAGGCGCAGCATCACGCCGCTATCGGCGATCCAGCGCCGCCCGGTGGCGATGCCGCGCGCGCCCGCCTCGCGCATCAGCGCCATTTCCGCCAGCTCGCGCCCCTCCAGCCCGCGCGTCGCGGCGGCGAGCGGATGAACCCACAGATCGGGCTTGCCGCTCTTCGCGATGTAATTCACCCGCGAGGGGTAATCGAGCGGCGGCGACTGGTCGGGCATCAGCGCGGCGCGGGTAATCCCGCCGAAATGAAAGGCGGGCTTGTCGATCGCGAAGACGCCGAAA
This sequence comes from uncultured Gammaproteobacteria bacterium, assembly GCA_964438425.1. Taxonomy (GTDB): domain Bacteria; phylum Cyanobacteriota; class Vampirovibrionia; order LMEP-6097; family LMEP-6097; genus CAYTKM01. The sequence continues at coordinate 321 of CAYTKM010000015.1, read as the reverse complement.
TCGACGAGGCCGGGCAGCACCAGCTTTCCCTCCGCCGCGATGACCTCGTCGCCGTCCTGCGCAGAGACCTCGCTGCCTGCAGCGACGATCCGGCCATCGACCGCGCGCAGCGTGCCTTCCCGAACACCATCCGGGGTGACCAGCTGGCCGCCGGTCATGGTCAGGGGCCGCCCCTGTTTCACGTCCAGCCCTCCACACCGCGTGCCGCGCGGGTCAGGACATCGAGACAAGCCATGCGGATCGCGACGCCCATCTCCACCTGGCTGGTGATGATCGAGCGGTCGAGCAGGTCGGCGACCTCGCTGTCGATCTCGACCCCGC
>CAYTKM010000014.1:0-6690 GCA_964438425.1 uncultured Gammaproteobacteria bacterium | reverse complement strand
GAACTGGGCAAAACCCATACCTCGGGGCGGACCCAAATTCAGGAGGCGGACCACAGCGACGTGATCTGCGGCGGCTCCAGCACGGCCGGGAAGCTGCGGACGGCGACCGGGTCGGCGATGGTCGCGATCTCCGTGCGCACGGTGCGGATCGTTGCGTCGTCCTGCGACGCGGCGTCCTCCTCCGGCCAGCACGCTGAGAGGGTCAGCGCCATCAGCGCGAGCGGGAGGATGCGGGGCATGTGGACCTCGGGGCGATGAATGGTATTGTTTAATACCGTTACCCGCGGCGATATGGTACCAAGCGATACCGCGTCAAGCCCGTGTTCGGCGCCATGACGGGAACGTCACCGCGACAGGCCCGCCGCCGCCGCGCCGTTCCGGTCCGACTCGGCGACCAGGCCGCGGATGAGGGCGATGGCGCCGGGCGAGGTGGCAGCCGTCAGGTGGGCGTCGCCCCGACCCGCGAAGGCCGTCAGGTCGACGAGGCCGATGCCGCGGCCCCGCAGGCGCTCGGTGTCGCTGATCGTGCCGAGCCGTTCGGGCTGCCCGGACAGGCGCGCCGAGAGGCCCAGGACCCGGTCGGCCTGCGAGGTGACGACGACGAAGGCGTCCGGGCGCGGGCCGACGACATCGAGCTGCGACAGGAACACGTCGATCGAGATGTAGGGCGAGACGAGGGCGACCCGGCCGAGGCGGGCGACCGCGCCGGAGCGCCGGGCTTCCATCCGCATGAGCGCCTCCATCGACAGGAACGCCCCCATGGAATGGCCGACGAGGACCACGCGGCCGGGCGCGCGCGCCGTCAGGCGCGACAGCAGGTCGGCGAGGTCGTTGCGCGCGGCGAGCGTCGCGTCGCGATCGGCGACGTAGCCGAGCGCGCGGGCCGCGGACGGCCAGTGGAACGTGATCTGCGGCCCGGCCGCGCCGCCGCCGAAATCATGCGCCATCTGCGCATGTCGGAAGAGCGCCTCTGCGGCGGTGTTGTTGTAGCCATGGACGAAGACGTGGACGTCCTCGCCCGGGCCGAGGTCGGCCAGGGCCGCACGGACGATGCCGTCCGGCCCGCCGAGGTCCCGGGCGCGCGGGATCGCGAAGCTGCGCCGGGGGTCGCCGCTCGGGTCGTAGTCGATCCGTCCCGCGACATGGGTCGGGGGGATCGAGACGTCTACGACGGCGGCGCGGACGTAGTCCGGTCCGCCGACCGCACGGCGCAACCCCGGCAACGCCGGTCGGCAGCCAACAGGTACATCGGCTGGATCGTGCCGGGGGAGGGCGCGCGCGTCCCGAGATCCGGCGCGGCCACGAGCGCCATGCGCGGCGCGCAGGCGGCGCCGAGCGCGAGCAGCGCGAGGAGGATCGTGGCCCGGCGAAGCGCGGACGCGACGGCGCGTGGGAACGGCGGAGGGGTCATGGGAGGCAATCCTGAACCTGGCGAACCGACCGGCGTAGGAGAGCCGGTATCAGCGAATACCACTTGTGGCCGGATTACGGTACCTATAAGTACCATATCGACGACGAAGGTGCATGAGGAACGGCCAGGATGGACGACGGCAGGATCGAGGACCCCACCCCGAAGCAGCGGCAGCGCCGGCGCGTCATCCTCGACGCAGCGCGCGACCTCTTCGTGGCGAACGGGTACGATCACACCTCGCTCGACATGATCATCGCGCGCACGGGGGGGTCGCGGCGCAACATCTACGACCTGTTCGGGAACAAGGACGGGTTGTTCGAGGCGGTGATGCGGGACCAGCTCGAGGCGGTTCTGGCGCGCACCCACGTGCCCGACGCGCTCGGCGACGACCGGCCGGTCCGCGAGCAGCTGATCGCGCTCGGGACGGAGTTCCTCGGCGGGCTGCTCCGACCGAGCGTCCTGCAGACGCTGCGTCAGTTCATCGTCGCCGCCGGCGAGCGGCCGGAGCTCGGCGAACAGGCCTACCGCGTCGGCCCGGCCGTCCTCTACGACCGGCTGGAGGGCTATTTCGGCGCGATGGCCGCCCGCGGCGAGCTGAACCTGCCGCACGTCCCCACCGCCGCCCGCGCCTTCACCGAGATGCTCAAGGCCGGGATCGAGCTGCGCGCGATCATGACGGGCGACTACGACGTCCCGCCGGACCACGTCGCCACCCATGTCGAGCGCGCGGTCGATCTGTTCCTCGACGGCGCGCGGCCGAGGTAGCGCGGTGGCGTCCCTTGCCTCATCCACACGTGTCCCGCCATTCGGTCGGTTGCAGCGCCGCGGGCGCGATGGCGCTGACCGGGCAGACGGCGACGCAGGCGCCACAGTCGATGCACAGGCGCGCGTCGATGGCGTAGCGCGCCCCCGCGTCCGCGATGCAGCCGACGGGGCAGACGGCCGCGCAGGACGCGTCCTTCACGCCCAGGCAAGGCTCCCCGATTACGTGGGCCATACGGACCTCCCATTGTTGACTGAGTGCTTGGTCAGTTTAGATGGGATGCGAAGACTGTTCGGCAAGATGGGAGAAACGGATGGAGCGGGCGTCACGACGGGACATGGTCCTGGAGGTCACGTTGCAGGCGATCGCCGAGCGCGGCGTGGGCGCGGTCTCGACTCGTGACATCGCCCGGCAGGCGGGCGTGTCCGAGGCGCTGATCTTCCACCATTTCGGCACGAAGGCGGGCCTGCTCGAAGCCGCTGCGCAGTCCGGCGGGACGCTCCTCGCCAAGGTGATGGCCATGGCGGACGGCCCGCCGCCCGAGGATCTCGGCGGCGCCGTGGATGCCCTGATGCAGGAGGCGGCGCTGCGGCTGCGGCCGGGCGGGGCGGCCTGGGCGATGGTCTCGTCGCTGGTCTCGCGCGACGCCGCCGTGGCCGGGCTGCGGGCTGAGGGGCTGACGTTGCTCGCCCGGGCCCGCTCCGCGCTCGCGGCGTGGATGGACGCCGCCCCGACGCCCCCGCGCCATGGCGGGACGTCCGCGGTCGAGACCCTGTTCGACGGGCTTCTGTGGCGCGTCGCCACGCTGCCCGACGACCCCGAGGCCTGGGACGCCGCCGCGCCCGCCGCCTTCGCGTCCCTGGCGGCGCGGTGGCGCGCCCTGCATCTGGAGGACTGACATGCCCGGACCCGTGGAGATCGTCATGCGGATCGCGTCGCGCTTCGGCTACGCGATCGATGGGATGGACAGCGAGTCGCAGCTCGACGCGATGATCGCCCGGGCCGAGCGGCATGGCGACGTGGGCGCCGACCGCCTCGCCGCGCACGAGACCTCGCTGCCGCGCACGCCCTTCACGGCGCATATCCCGTTCCGCCAGCAGGCCGTGTCGCGCATGTCCTGGCGCGAGATGAGCCGCGTCTGCGCCACGCGCCCCGCATGAAGCGCCAGATGTCGCGCGGGGAGGGGTATTTCGAGAAGACGTTCCCCGCGACGCGGCGCAGCCTGCCCGCGGCCGAGCGCGCGGAGCTGGTCGCCTTCATGAAGGCGCGGGGCGCGCAGGAGGTCGGCTTCCTGCCGGACGTCGACCCCCGCCTGATCTTCGCCGGCAAGGCCCTGCCGGAACGCCACGCCATCGTCTTCACCGTCGGCATGGACAAGGAGGAGATGGCGACCGCCCCGTCCAACCGCGCCTTCGCCGAGGTGATGGGCGGCTATGCCGACCTAGGCGAGATCGCGGGCGACGTCTGCGACTGGCTGCGCGCGCGAAGGATCGCGGCCTATCCGGGCACCAACATCGGCGGCCAGACCGACTATCCCGCCATGGCCGAGGCGGCGGGGATCGGGGCCATCGGCTATCACGGGCTGCTCATCACGCCCTCGGACGGGGCGCGGGTGCGCGTCAGCACGATCTACGTGGGCATCGACGACCTGCCGGCGCCGGAGAACCCGCATCTGTGGGTGCGCGACGTCTGCGCCAATTGCCGCCGCTGCGTGCGGTCCTGCCCGCCCGGCGCCATCGAGGCGCAGCCCGTCCCGAAGGCCAATGGCGGCATGCGGGCGATCCGCGCGACCGCCTGCCGGGACTACTTCGCACGCAACTGGGGCTGCGCGATCTGCCTCAAGGTCTGCCCGTTCTCGGAGACCGGCTACGACGCCGTGAAGGCGGCCTACGACGCGGCCCGCGCGGCGGGCGCGACCCCGGCGCCCCTCTCGACGGTGCGGGAGGCGGAGGGCGATCCCGGCGAGGGACCGCGCATCGCCATCGTCGGCGCGGGCGCGGCGGGGCACTACCTCGCCAAGGCGGTCCTCGACCGGGAGCCGTCGGCCCGCGTCGACCTGATCGAGCGGCTGCCCTTCCCCCATGGCCTCGTCCGCTACGGCGTCGCCCCCGATCACCCGGAGGTGCGCGCCAAGGGCTTCACTTTTGACCGGATTCTAGAGCATCCGCGGGTGCGGTTGCTGGCCGGGATCGAGGTCGGGCGGGACGTCGACGCCGCCGACCTGCGCGCGGCCTACGACGCGGTCGCCCTGGCCCATGGCGCGCCGTCGAACCGCCGCCTCGGTATCGAGGGCGAGGACCTGCCCGGCGTCCACGCCTCCCCCGACCTCGCGCGCTGGTACAACGCCCACCCGGACTACGCGGATCTCGACCCCCGAATTGGACGGAAGGTGGTCATCGTCGGACATGGCAACGTCGCACTGGACACCGCGCGGATGCTGCTCACCGCGCCCGAGGCCCTTATCGTCACCGACATGATGCCCGAGGCGGCGGTGCGCATCGCCTCCACCCGCGTCGAGGAGATCGAGATCGTCGGCCGCTCCGGCCCGTCGCAGACCAGCTTCACCCCGAAGGAGATCGTGGAGCTGTCCGAGCTGCCGGGCGTGCAGATCGTCGTCGACTCCGATGAGCTGGCCGCCGACCTCGCGCTCCCGATGCCCGACCCGCAAGCGGAGCGGCGGCGCCTGCGCAACCTCGAGCTGTTCGCCGGCTGGGCCGTCGCGCCGCGCGACCCGTCCAGACGTCCCGTCCGCATCCGCTTCTTCCGCGATCCGAAGCTCATCGCCGGGGAGGCGGGCGTCCGGGCCATTCGGATGGAGGTCACGCGCATGGTCGACCGGGACGGCCGCGCCCGGCCCGAAGGCACCGGACGCCATGCCGACCACGCCTGCGACACGGTGATCCGCGCGATCGGATTCCGCAACGTGGCGGTGCCCGGCCTGCCCTTCGACGCGGGGCGCGCCCGCATGCCGATGGACGGGACGGGCCGCGCCGAGGGCGGCGGGCCGTTCCTCTACGCGACGGGCTGGGCGCGGCGCGGGCCGGTCGGCGTGATCGGGACCAACAAGACCGACGCGGAGGAGGTGGCCGCCACGATGCTGGCCGACCTCGCCGCGGCCCCTGACCGGCGCGGCGCGCCGGGCATCGAACCGCCGGGGGCCATCCACAGCGACGACTGGGCAGACATCGCCCGGGAGGAGAAGCGGCGCGGCGCGATCCGCGGCCACGGCCCCCTGCGCTTCGTCGACACGGACGAGGCCCGCGCCTGGCTGACGAGCCACGGGCGCCGCCGCCTCAACGACCCGACCCTGCCGCCCGAGGCGCCCGAGGCCGGCCGCCCCGACAGCGCCCGCATCCACGCCTGACCGACAGGAGCCTCCCCATGCGCCATGTCGCCTTCCTCCTGGCCCTCCTGCCGATGCCGCTCGCGGCGCAGCAGGACGCGCCAACGATCACCGCCCCGTCCGGCGTCTTCGCCCCCGGCGAGGCCTACGAGGGCCGCATCCGCCTGACGCGGTTCCTCGACGAGCCCGACGGCTACTGCCTCGACATCCCCGGCGGCCCGGGACGGCGCATCGAGGACGTGCCGATGTGGGTCCACACCTGCCACATGTTCGCCTGGCCCGATCAGGTCGTGCGCGTCGCGCCGGAGGGCGGCCTCGTCTTCGACGGCGACCTCTGCCTGACGGCCGACGCGCTCGAGGCCGGTGCCGGGTTCGACCTGGCCGCCTGCGACGGACGGCCCGAGCAGGACGTCGCCTTGACCGACGCGATGCAGCTCCGGATCGGCGGCACGGATCTCTGCGTCCACGTCGCGGGCTTCGGGCCGTCGCCATTCGGTCTGTCCACGAACGGCGAGGACCGCTTCGGCAGGGGCGTGCCGATCAACCCGCCGATGAGCCATCTCGCCCGCCCGCTGACCGCGCTCCCCTGCGCCTCGGGCGATCCCGGCTTCAGCCGCTGGACGGCGATGCCGGAGCCGGGATGACCGCGCCGGACACATTCGCGCCCGGCCTCCGGGAGGCCGACGTGACCGGCAGCCTGCTGCGCGTCTTCGCCGGCTCCGTGCCCGAGGGGCGGACGCCGCGCCTGCGCTACGCGCGCCACCGCTTCGTCTTCCCGCTCGTCCAGGGCGCCGTGACCGTCACCTGCCACCGCGACGCGGGCGCCGAGCCCATCGAGATCCCGTTCGGCGGCTGCGCGGCGATCCCCCACGGGTCGGAGGCGTCCTGGACGTTCCCGCGCCCGTTCCGGATGATCGCGGTCGAGGTCGCGCCGGACGTGCTCGACGGGTTCGCACGCGACGAGATGCGGATGCTGGTGACGGGCAACCGGATCGACGGGCGCCTGGCGCTGCGCGCGCGGGAGCTCGGTCGCATCGCCCGGAGGCTAGACCGCTGCCTGCGCGAGGACGGGCCGGGCAGGGACGTCCTGCTCGACGCGCTGAGCCGGGTGTTCCTGGTGACGCTGATCCGCGAATACGCGATCCCGGACGACACGCCCGCGCGGTTCGGGCC
>CAYTKM010000013.1:0-7431 GCA_964438425.1 uncultured Gammaproteobacteria bacterium | reverse complement strand
CTGGCGGTGACGACGCTCGTCCTCCTCTTCGTCTACAGCCCGACGCTCGCGGCGATCGCGGTGGGCGCGCTGCTGCTTTACGTCCTCGTGCGCTACATCACCTTCGCCGCCGAGCGCGCCGCGCAGGAGGCGCTGATCGTGACGGCGGGCAAGGAGCAGACGACGCTGATCGAGTCCCTGCGCGGCATCGTCGCGCTGCGCCTGACGGGGCGGGAGATGGCGCGCCACGCGCTCTGGCAGACGCGCCTCGCCGACCGCACGAACTCCGCGATCCGCATCGGACGGATCGGCGCCTGGCAGTCGAGCGCCAACGCGCTCGTCTTCGGGATCGAGAACATCCTGGCGATCTATCTCGCCGTGTCCCTCGTCCTCTCGGGCGGGTTCAGCGTCGGGATGGTGTCGCCTACATGGCCTACAAGACGCAGTTCCTGGAGCGCAGCGCGACGCTCGTGGAGCAACTGATCGCCTTCGCGATGCTCCGGCTGCATCTCGAACGCCTCTCGGACATCACCGGCGCGGAGGAGGACCGCTCCTTCGGCGCCGGCGCGGAGGCGCGCACCGAGCTGGAGGGCGCCATCGAGCTGCGCGAGGTCTCCTATCGGTATACGCCGACCGATCCGTTCGCGGTCAAGGGCGCCAGCCTCCGGATCGGCGCCGGCGAGCACGTCGCGATCACCGGGCCGTCGGGGGCGGGGAAGACGACGCTCCTCAAGGTGATGACGGGGCTCGTCGCGCCGGAGGCCGGACGGATCCTGGTGGACGGGCTGCCGATCGAGACGTTCGGCCTGCGCGCGTTCCACGAGCAGATCGCCGTGATCCTGCAGGACGACGTCCTGTTCACCGGCTCGGTCGCGGCGAACATCGCGCTCTTCGACGAGGCCCCCGACATGGAAAGGGTGGTCTGGGCGGCGAGGATGGCGGCGATCCACGAGGAGATCATGACGATGCCGATGCGCTACGAGACGCTCGTGGCCGATCTCGGCTCGACCCTGTCCGGCGGCCAGAAGCAGCGCGTCCTGCTCGCCCGCGCACTCTACCGTCGCCCCAGGATGCTGTTCATGGACGAAGGCACGTCGCATCTCGACGCGGAGAACGAGGCCCGGGTCGGTGCGGCGATCGCGGAGCTGGGGATCACCCGGATCGTGGTCGCTCATCGCAAGGAGACGATCGCCGCCGCCGGACGCGTCCTGCGTCTCGACGGCGGCGGCATCTCGGAGATGCCGGGCCCGGCGGTGCCTGACGGCGCGGATCGCGAGCCCTCACGACCGGGGAGGCTCGACCCCCGGCCTAGCCCTTCTTCTTCTTGACGTCTCGCACCGCCATTCCGACGGCGGCCAGATGGAGGCCGATGACGACGGCCGCATAGACCGCCGGGGCGATCCCGCCCGCGACCTCGTCGATCTCCTCGAGGCTCAGGTCCTCGATCGCGTTCGCCTGCGGGGCGATTGAAGATGTCATCGTCGTCCTGCTCCATCCTAGAGGGAACTGCCCATTGATGGGGGTGGATGAAGGTCGTCCGGCGCCAGGAACCACGCCACCGTCTCCGACGGCGTGGTTCCGAAGGAGGGCGCCGCTCAGCGCGTCCCGTTCAGGAACGGCAGAACCGGGATGTCGGGTGGCAGAGGCGGGCGCAGGAATTGTCCCGGGCCCCCGTCGGGATCGATCGCGACCGTGAAGTTTGCGCCGCCCGCGACCTGCGCGATGTCCTCGGCCTTCAGATCCACGATGCCGCTTGCCGGCTTCGTGGTGCGATCGTCGGATGTGGGTGTCGTCATGAGTCGCTCCGCTGTTGATGGTCTTGGAAACGTCGATGTCGTCGGTGCGGCACCCCATGGCCGCCCTCAGCGACGCATGACGCTGAAGAAGGCGTGCATGCTGATCTGATTGTGCATGCTGAGGAGGGAGCCGGTCTCGGCCGCCCAGCCGAAGCGGCCGGTGGTGCCGAACGTCCCGGCGGGCTGCCCCGGCAACATGCCGCCGACCCCCGACGAGATCGTCGAGAGGCTCGCCGATGACATCGGCGTGCTGACGACGGCACCGAGGACGCCCCCGGAGACCGCGCCGATCTCGGCATCGGAAAGCGGGGCGATGTCGGTGCTGGTGGTCATGCATGGTCTCCCTGAATGTCCGGACCCGTAGGATGGCTTCGCGAGGTGACGTCACGGTGGCGGGGCGATGTCCTTGGTCGTTGGACGTCGGTCCAACCCGCCTCCCGATGTTGGACAAGGCCAATCGATTGAGGGAAGCGAGGAGGGGAGACGAGGCGGGAACGTGAGCGCATTCTCGCCGAACGGGGCCCGGCACGCCCCGCCCTCGCTCATAGGGAGGGTAGATGTCGCCCGAATGGCCGCGGCAAACCAGCGACAGTCAGTCCAACGACAAGCACCCTAGGCGAAGGGCGCTCTCAAGGGTCCCTGCGGGAAGCCGAACGTCGCCCAACCATGCCCGTTTGATCGACTGTGTTGGAACGCCGCTACGTCCGCAGCGGCACGGCGTGTCCGATCAGCAGCTTCACGAACAGCAAGGGCACGAACCATTCGAGGCCGGGCGTCGGTCCGAGCGCGTAGAGCGACAGTCCAAGCGCCACGGCATAGAGGGTCGTAGCGAGCGGGGAGCGCAGGGCGGCAGGGGCGTAGAGGACGAGAATGGCGGAGGCGAGCAGCCATCCACCAATCGTCAGCGCGTAAGCTACGTCGAACCCTGTGCCCCGAAACGCCCATGCGACGGCGACGACGTGTAGAAGGTGCAGCGCGATAAAGCTCAGGTGATCGCGCGGGCGCCGCTCGGGGCGGTGGTACCAGCGCTTGGTGGTCTCGGTCATGTTGCATACGGCGCCGCCGATCACGTCGGCTCCGATCAGCGCGCCGAGCACGACAAAAGGCCACGCCAATCCGAGCGCGACGAGATGCGCCGCGACCAACGCCCCGCCAACGAGCGCTCCACCGATCGTCAAGACGTTCTCGCCCGTGCTCATGCCTGGACCGACGAAGCGGTCCCATGATCCAAGGAGGCCAGGGCGGGGTCGGGCGACCGACATGAGGCTAGCTCCGAACCGAAGTCTGGCCCTTTGAATCATATTAACTCTACGCTCGCCAGCGCGCCGAGTGCGCTCACGGTGAACGATCCAATCCCGATCATGCATGATCGGATCGCGCGCGCCTGCTCGAAGAGCGGTGCGTAGGATCGGGGTGTCTTCATTCCGTCCGAGGAACGTCCATGCCCGCGACGAACGATCCGCCCAAGGTCCTCATGCTGTGCTCGAACACGGCCACCTCTCCCGTCACGGGCTGGCCGATCGGGTTCTGGTGGGCCGAGCTGACGCATGCCTACAAGGTCTTCGAGGATGTCGGGTACGAGATCACCATCGCATCCCCCGACGGCGGCGACCTGATGGGGGACGGGTATTCCGACCCCGAGGACGCCAGCGGCTACTCGGCCGACGATCACGTTTCGCTCGCCTTCAAGCAGGACCCCGCCAAGGCGAAGCTGCTCGAGGGCACGCCGGCGTTGGCCGATCTGGACCTCGCAAGCTTCGACGCGCTCTTCGTCGTCGGTGGTCAGGGGCCGATGGTGACGATGATCGACGACGCGCGCGTCCACAAGGCCTTCGCCGCGCAGCTCGAGGCCGGCAAGCCCGCCGCCGCCGTCTGCCACGGCACGTGCATCCTGCTGAAGGCGCGGGGCTCGGACGGCGAGCTGCTTGCCCGGGGCCGGACCTGGACCGGCTTCGCGAACTCCGAGGAGGAGTATTCCGAGCACGCGGCCGGTCAGAAGATCCAGCCCTTCTGGATCGAGACGGAGGCGCGCAAGATCGAGGGCACCACCTTCGTCGTGAAGGACGCGCTGACCGAGCACGCGATCACCGACGGCAATCTCGTGACCGGCCAGCAGCAGGTGTCGAGCGGCGCGGCCGCCCGGCATGTCGTGGCGCTCCTGGGCGGCGCCGCGGCGGCCGCGTGAGCGATCCGGCCGCCCCTCGCCGGACGTCCTTCGGCGGGGGCAAGCCCCGTTCGGATTTGGAGCGTCAGGCTTGGCCCGCACTGGCCGACGACCAAATTGCGCGGCTGCGCGCCGAGGGCGCGCGGCGGACCCTCGCGGACGGCGACGTTCTCTTCGAGGTCGGCCAGGCGTCCTACGACTTCGCCCTGATCCTGGAGGGCGGCATCGACATCGTCGACCGTGCGGGCGACCGCGTGGTGGTGACGATCGAGGCCCCGAACTTCGTGGGCGAGCTGGGCATGCTGATGGGGCAGGGCACGTTCCTCGCAGGCGTCGCGCGGGGCGAGACGCGGGTGATCGTGGTGGCCCAGGACCGGCTGCGCGACCTCGTCGCGACCGTGCCCGAGATCGCCGACGTGGTCGTCACGGCCTTCGCCGCCCGTCGCCGCCTGCTGATGGAGTGGGCCGAGGGCGGGCTGACGATCGTGGGGCGCGAGGGCGACCGCGAGACCGTCCGGCTGCTGACCTTCGCCGCGCGCAACCGCATCCCGCACCGCTTCGTCGATCGCGGCGACACGGCCGGGATGGCGCGCCTGGCGGCGTCCTGCGACCTGCCCGATGACGGGACCACGGTCGTCACCGGCCGATCGGACGTGCTCATGCGCCCGGCCCCGCGCGAGGTCGCCGCGGCGCTCGGCATGGATTTGCCCGTGGGGCCCGCGCGGGACGCGGAGGGCGATGCCACCACTGGCGGGCGCGTCCACGACCTCGCCATCGTGGGCGGCGGCCCGGCCGGCCTTGCGGCGGCGGTCTACGGCGCGTCCGAGGGGCTCTCGACCATCGTGATCGAGGACGCCGCCATTGGCGGGCAGGCCGGCACGTCGAGCCGGATCGAGAACTATCTGGGCTTCTCGACCGGCATCCCGGGCAGCGAGCTGGCCTATCAGGGCGAGATCCAGGCGGTGAAGTTCGGCGCGCGCTTCGCGGTGCCGCGCCGGGCCACCGGGCTACGTAGCGCGTCCGCCGGCGCCGCACCGCACACGGCCATCGAGTTGGACGACGGGTCCTGCGTCCGTGCCCGCGCCGTCGTCCTCGCGATGGGCGTTCAGTACCGCCGCCTGCCGCTGGATCGGCTGGAGCACTTCGAGGGGGCCGGCATATATTACGCCGCCACCGAACTGGAGGCGCGGTTCTGCCGGGGCACGGAGGCTGTGATCGTGGGGGGCGGCAACTCGGCGGGACAGGCGGCGATGTTCCTGTCGCGCCACGCCCGGCGCACACATGTCCTCATCCGCGGCGACCGCTTGGCCCAGACGATGTCGTCCTACCTCGCCGAACGGATCGCGAGCGATCCGGCCATCGACCTGCATCCCCGCACGGAGGTCGCGGCGCTGCACGGGGAGGACCGGCTGGTGGCCGTCACGATCCGCGACGGTGAGACGGGCGGCGAGGCGCGGATCGACACCCGCGCGCTCTTCGTCATGATCGGGGCCGCTCCCAACACCGGCTGGTTGGACGGCGCGGTCGAGCTCGACCGCAACGGCTTCGTGTGCACCGGCCGGAAGGGCGATCCCTTCGCGACCTCGCGCCCCGGCATCTGGGCCGTGGGCGACCTGCGGGCGGGCTCGGTCAAGCGCGTGGCCTCGGCCGTGGGCGAGGGGTCGGTCGTCGTCTCGGCGGTGCATCGGTGGCTGGGCGAGCGGGCGCCACCCGTGATCGCGGCACTGGAAGCGAGCGGATGACCGACGCGGGCCTGTCCGCGCCCCAGGGGCCCGTCACCGTCGTCGCGCGACGGCGCGTGCGCGCCGGGCGCGAGGCCGAGTACGAGGCCTGGCTGACGCGGCTCCAGGAGGCGGCCCGCGACCTTCCGGGATATCTCGGCGCCGAGGTCCAGCGCCCCGGGCCCGGCACGCGCGACTACGTCAGCGTGTTCCGCTTCGATATGCTGGAGAACCTCGAGGCGTTCGAGGTCTCCGACCTGCGCCGCGACGCGATGGCCGAGGTCGCGCCGCTGAGCGAGGCGGACGCCGTCTGGGACCGGACGACGGGCTTCGAGGTCTGGTTCGACCCGCCTGCGGGCACGGTCGTGGCGCAGCCCGTCCGCTGGCGCATGGCGAGCATGCTCGTCGTCGTCATCTTCGCGCTCGTGCTCACCATCGGAACGCTGGTGGGATGGCTCGTGCCCAGCTGGCCCTACCCGCTGCGCCTGCTGGTGACGATCGCCGTCGAGGTCGCGCTGCTGACCTACGTCATCATGCCGCCACTGACCCGTGCGATGTCATGGTGGATCTATCCGAGGGGCCGCGTCGCTTGAGTTCGGTCCTGCAGCCGTCGCCCAGGGCGGAGGGTCGGCTGGAGACCGACATGCCGCCCTAGGACAGACCGAGGAGGAGACCCGACGCCGGCATGCTGGACGCGCCGAGCACCTTCGCGGAGCACTACGCGACATCCCCCTATGCCGCCTTCGATCAGGAGCGGCGGCACGGCGGTCCCTTCGGCGTGGAGATGCTCCATGTCGAGCAGGACGGGCACGAGTTCACCGACCCGCCTCTGCCATGGCTCACCTTCGTCGGAAGCGTGAAGGTCGGGCCGACGGCCGAGCTCGACTTCGGAGACGGCTGGCGGCGCCATTCCGCCCTGCGCGGCGGCATGGTCGATCTGCAGCCCGCAAATCGCGAATGCCGCTTCCGCATTCGCGATCCGCATACGATCCTGATCGTCTCGCTCGACATCCGGTCGGTGACGCGCCACCTGGACGAGGTCGGCCTGAGCGCCGACCCGTTCGAGCCGCTCTACGCCGCGATGGCCGGCGGGCCGGACGAGCTGCGACTGATGCAGACGATGTGGGCCGCCGCGCAAGTCGGCGGTGCGGCGAACGACCTTCTGATCGACGGCTGCGCATTGGCGCTGCTGGGCCGCTTCGCCGCAATGGCGGAGCAGGAAGGGGCTTGGCGAGCCCCCGTCCTCGAAGACGCCCGCCTCGCCCGCGCCGTCGACTACGTCGAGGCGCACCTGGCCGAGCCTATCCGCATGGAGGACCTCGCCGCCGTCGCCTGCCTCTCGCTCGTCCACTTCTCGCGCGCCTTCAAGTCCGCGACGGGCCAGTCCCCCCACGCCTACCTGACCGGCCGGCGCGTCGCCCGCGCCAAGCGCCTGCTGACTCAGACGCCGCTCCCGATCATGCAGGTCGGCCATGCCTGCGGCTTCAACTCTCCGGCGCACTTCGCCGCCACGTTCCGCGCCCGCACCGGCGCCAGTCCGTCTCAATACCGCGCCGACCGCCGGGATTGAGCGGACGCCGCCCCCGAGACATGCAACGTCGAGACCGCCGGGCTTCGAACAGGTACGTCCCAAAAAGCGAACCTCGATGATGTTCGAACGGCACTGTCTCGCAAGTATGGTCGGGAGACGTGGATCCGTTCCGGGAGGGTCGTCCGAGTGGTCGGCCCCCATTGGCGGGTCCACGTTGATTGTTAGTGCATTGTGGGCGTC
>CAYTKM010000012.1:0-10447 GCA_964438425.1 uncultured Gammaproteobacteria bacterium | reverse complement strand
AAGCGGCTTAGCCTAGTAATCTCAACAGGATGCGGAGGGAGTGGCGCGCTGGGGAAGCGCCATTTGGTGTTCCGGGGCCTTCCGGGGTGTTCCTGATACACTATAGAAAACAGTCAGTTGCTACCGCCTTCGTCTCTTGAGTTCCGGCCCGTTCCGGCCGATGGTGGGGGAAGGATTGGGGGACGGCTGGAGTTAGAAGCGTGGGTGCGAGTAGTCAGGCAACGGCGGCGGGGCGCAAGGCCCGGCTCACGGCGGCGCAGGTGCGGTCCCTGCCTCCCGGCAAGTATCACGACGGTGGCGGCACGGGTCTCTTGCTGCGGGTGGACCCTACTGGCGCGAGACTCTGGGTTCAACGTGTGATGGTGCGCGGCAAGAGGCGCGAACTGGGGCTCGGCGGCTTCCCAACCGTGACGCTGGCCGAGGCGCGCGAGGTGGCTCTTGAGAACAAGCGTGTCGCGGCTCGCGGGGGCGACCCCCTCGCGGAGCGTCGGCGCGCCAAGGCCCGGCCGACCTTCAAGGAGGCGGCTATCGCCACACATGCCGAACTGGCGCCGACATGGAAGAACCCGAAGGACCGCGACGCGTTCCTGAACACGCTGGAAGCCTACATCTACCCGAGCATCGGCGACACGCTCCTCGCCGAAGTGACGAGCGCTGATCTGCGTAAGGCTATCCTCACAGCCCGCGCCAAGGCGCCCGGCGTCGCGCGCAAGCTCACCTACCGCTGTGGTCATGTGTTCCGTTGGGGTATCGCCGAAGGCCACGTTGAAGCCAACCCGGCGACGGCCGAGGCGCTGGCGCTGCCCCGTGAGGAGCGGGCGGGCACACACCGCAAGGCGCTGCCCTACGCCGAAGTGGCAGGCTGCATCGCGGCGGTCCAAGCTTCCAAGGCCTCTGCCGCCACCAAGCTCGCCTTGGAGTTCCTGATCCTGACGGCCTCCCGCTCGGGAGAGGTGCGCGCGGCCCGGTGGGAGGAGATTGACGCCGCGACGTGGGAGGTGCCCGCCGAACGGATGAAGATGAAGCGGCCCCATCGTGTTCCCCTGCCCCGCCGCGCCCTCGCCGTGCTGGCCGAAGCGGAGAAGCTGCGCGACGCCTCGGGGCTGATCTTTCCCAGTGCGAGTGGGAAGCCTCTCAGCGACATGACCCTGAGCAAGCTGATCAAGGAACTGGGCTTTGAGGCTGACGTTCACGGTTTCCGCACAAGCTTTCGCACTTGGGCGCAGGAGCGCACCAACACGCCGCGAGAGGTAGCCGAACTGGCGCTGGCACACGTCAACCGTGACCGCGTGGAGGCTGCCTATGCGCGGAGCGACCTTTTCGAGAAGCGCCGGAAGTTGATGGAGGGATGGGCCTTTTACCTCGCGCAGACGCCGGGCAAGGTAGTCAAGCTGGTTGGGGGCGCGGGGTGATGGGGCGCTACTCGGAACTGCTTCGGCTAGAAGCCGAGGCCCACGAAGCGGCGACCTGCGCAACCATCAGCGGGCTTGATTATGACGGGCTTGTCGAATGGTGCAGGAACTACATCCAAAGCCATAAAGCTTTGATGTTGAGGATGCGTCTAAATCTAACAGCCGTGATTGCTCATGGCGCCGCGCGGGAAGATCAGGAGATCGCACTAGAGCGCGCGCGCGAGGACGAGCACTGGTGCAAAGCCTTGATCGAAGTCGCTAGAGATCGCCGGATGAAAGGTGAAGCAATACCCGAGGCATGGCGGGATTACGTTCTAGATATTCTCCTCATGGCTGAGAAAATGCCGGACGGGCGTGGGAAGTGGACGCAATCCGTGCGCGATGAGGCAATATGCCGGTGCATCCACGATATTGTGAAACACACCCGGTTCAAAGCCACACGTCAAGAAGACAATGAAAGGAAGTGTGCCGTCGATATTGTTGTCGCGGCATTGGGCAATGACCCTGGCTTCCATCGCGTAAGGCAAATTTGGAAAGAGCGACCCCGACAGGTTCCGCTCCTGCCCGTGGTGCGACAAGAATAAATCTCTTGTCGCCCCTCGCCTAGTCCATTTTCGTTCCGCTACGAACCCTCCAGTGCCGCAGCAATCTGAGGGTTCCAAAATGATCGAACGTCATTACCGCCGCCGCGATGTCGAGAGCATCACAGGTCTCGCCCGCTCCACCATCTACGACATGATGAGTCGTGGGGAGTTCCCTCGCCCTGTGAAGATCACGGCGAAGGCAGTCGCATGGCCGGAAAGCGCCATCCAGGCTTGGCTTGGCGCGAGGGCGCAAGGATGATCCCCGGCCTTCCCAACAGGTTCTTGAACTGGCGCATGATCGACGGGCGCAAGGTGCCGTGCCTGCCCGAGGGGACCATCGTGGATGCCCACGATCAGGCCAACCACACCGACTACGCGACCGCGGCGGCGACGGGCAAGCCCGTGGCCTTCGCGCTTCGTGCCGAGGACGGCCTGTTCTTCCTCGATCTCGACAAGTGCCAGAAACCTGACGGCTCCTGGCGTGCCGACGCGCAAGCGATCTTCCTGTCCTTCTCGGGTGCGTGGGGCGAGGTCTCCCAATCGGGCACCGGGCTGCATATCCTCGGGCGCTGCGACCCCTCGCGCCTCAAGGACCGCCGCAACAAGTGGGACGGCTGGTTGGAGTTCTACACCGACGCCCGGTTCATCGCCTTCGGCCCCCACGGATGGGCGCCCATCGGCGGCGAGGCCCGCGACGTGGACTGGACCGACCAACTCCTTCGCGTCGTGCCGCAGCGCGAGCACCTGGGCGAGTTGCCCGAAGGCGTGGACCCGACCTACACCGGCCCTGCGGACGACGACGCGCTGATCGCCATGATGATGCGCTCGACGGGCGGCGCCGGGGCAGCGTTCGGCATGAAGGCCACGGTGGCACAACTCTGGAACGCCGACGCCCTAGTGCTCGCCCGGTCCTACCCCGCGTTCAACGGCGACCCGACCGCGTGGGACCGTTCATCGGCCGACGCCGCATTGATGACGCATCTCGCCTTCTGGACGGGCAAGGACATGCCCCGCATGGACCGGCTGTTCCGCCGCTCGGCCCTGATGCGCGAGAAGTATGAGAAGCGCGAGGACTACCGGCGCGACACGATCCAGAACGCCGCCCGGCTGTGCCAGAAGGTCTATGACCGTGTGCCGCCGCAACCGACCGTGACGCAAGCAGCCACCGCCGCGGGCGTATACATGACAGCGGCCGAGATGCAGGACTACTTTGCGGGGCATATCTACGTGCAGAACGCAAACAAGGTGCTCCTACCCGACGGTCGGATGCTAGGGGCTGAGAGCTACAACCGCTCCTTCGGCCGCTACCTCTTTCAGATGATGCCCGATGGAACGAAGCCCACGGACGAGCCGATCAAGGCGCTTACGCAGAACAAGTGCGTGCAGTTCCCGCAGGCGGTGGACACCTGTTTCCGGCCAGACCTCCCGTCTGGCACGATCTTGGAGGATGGAAACGTCAACACCTACGTTCCGGCGAAAGTGGACATGGTGCCCGGCGACGTTTCGCGGTTCCTCGATCTACTGGCGCGAATGCTCCCAGTCGAGCGGGATCGCGCAATTCTCATCGCCTACATGGCAGCCGTCGTCCAATATCCCGGCCGCAAGTTCCAATGGACGCCTGTCATTCAAGGCACGCAGGGGAACGGCAAAACGTTTCTCATGTCCGCCGTCCGCTACGCAGTGGGGCCGAAATACGTCCACAAGCCCGAGGCACAGGAGATCGGCGAGAAGTTCAATGCGTGGCTGGAAAACAAACTCCTGATCATCGTGGAGGAGGTCCATATGGAGGGGCGGCGGGAGGTTCAGGAACGCCTCAAGACGCTTGTGACGAACCGCGAAGTCGAAGTCCGGCCGATGGGGCGGGAAAAGCGCATGGTGGAGAACCGCACGAACTGGATTTTCGCAACCAACCACAAGAACGGGATCATCAAGACCAAGGACGACCGGCGCTACGCCGTCTTCTATACCGCGCAACAGGAGGCCGCAGACCTCGCGCGTGACGGCATGGGCGGCGATTACTTTCCAAGCTTATGGGCGTGGGGTGACGGCGGCGGCTTCGCCCATATCGCTTACTACCTCAAGAACTACGCGATCCCTGCCGAACTCAACCCTGCCGGGGCGTGCCACCGGGCGCCCGAGACGAGCAGCACGGCAGAAGCCATCGCTGAGTCCCATGGCCCCATTGAGCAAGCGATCAAACGCGCCGTTGAGGAGGAGCGCGTGGGCTTCTGCGGCGGATGGGTAAGTTCATGGAGGCTGGCGCAGCTTCTTCGTGAGCAGGGTATCCGCCCGCCCGCGACAACCACCATGAGCAGGATCATGCACGACATGGGCTATGAGAAGTCGGCTGTTCGTCCACCGCCGATCATGCAGGAGGGTGGGCAGCGCCCCACGCTCTACAAGACCGCGGACGCCCTCCCGGACTATCGAGTTGCCCAAGGATACCCGACGACTGCCATGCCAGTTCCCCCGGCTTGAGAATCACTCAACCATGGGTTCGCCGAACTTTGGGTGACGAAGTGCTGAACGGGTGCCGTGCTTGATGAACACGGCGAGGCTTGTTGTTCGATTACTCGCCGCTCTCGGCTTTCGATACAACGTCATTCTGTCAGCACTTTGTCACCCTTTTTCCTCTACATACCAATCTCTTGACAGAGTGACAAAGTAGAGAAGGGGTGGAGGAAGGGAAAGGTGTGTGTGCCTCCGGTAATTGGATGGCGTTGAGAAGCGTGGGAGCCAAGACCCCGCCCCCACTGTGTCAGTCTGTCAGGACCTCTGTGATTACGGATATTAAATTACCAACATTCCCCCTGTGACTAGCAAGCGAGCGAGGTCGCGCGTTCCCCGCATGAACCAATCCGCCAGGAGGACCCGCAGTCACCGGCCAGAACCGGCAGGGTCGCGCGGAAAGGATCGGGGCCGATGATGGACGACCACGCCGAAGAATGGCTGAGCGGCGCCATGTCGTGCGCAGTGATCGCCTATATCCTGCCAGGAGTGGCGACCTGAGATCGCAAGCGGATCATCTCTTGCAGATCGCCTTCGCAGTCCTTGCCGACGCCCAAGAGGAAGCCGTTGTCGTCTCCTTCCGGTAGGCTGCCTGCGTCGGGCGACACGCGCCCATGGTCAGGCCGAGTAATCTGCTGGCTGACCGCGGGGGGCGGAAGGATCGGTGAACGGCGGCTGTGCCGCCCCCGCCCACGCGCCCCATCTCTCTTGCGAGACGCCGGGCACGTCACGGCAGAGGGGGAACGGCGGGCGCGTCCTGTGGCGATCAGCGACGAACGGCGGGCCGAGGGGCGCGCGGCACCGGGGGGCGGCGGCGCCCCGCGCTGGCCTTCCGGGGACCGTTCGTCAGCGCCGATGTGTCGGGGCTGCCCTCACTTGGCACCCATGACCCGTGACGCTGCTACGTCAGCGTTGCACTCGCCCGGCTTCTCCTGATCCTTGGCCGAAATGATCAGTGCCGAGGCAGAGCCGTGACCGAACTCGTCTTCAAGGGCAAGGAATTCGTCTGGAACCACCACCTCGCGGTGCCCTTCCGGCCCTTGGTCATGCAACCCGAGAAGGGGATCGGGCAACCGCGGCTTGACGGGAACCTGATCTTGCAGGGCGACAACCTGCACGCGCTCAAGGCGCTGCTGCCGATGTATGCGGGCCGCGTGGACTGCATCTTCATCGACCCGCCCTACAACACCGGGAACGAAGGCTGGGCCTACAACGACAACGTGAACGCCCCAATGATCAAGGAATGGCTGAATACCAACCCCATCGGGATCGAGGATGGCCTTCGGCACGACAAATGGTGCGCGATGATGTGGCCGAGGCTGCGGCTGTTGCATGAGTTGCTGGCGGATACGGGCAGCCTATGGGTAACGTTAGACGACAACGAAGCCGCACGCGCGATTGAAATCCTCACCGAGATATTCGGTAAGGGTGCTCATGTAGCAACGATAATTTGGCACAAGTCCGATAGCCCGAAGAATACTGCGAAACAGTTTAGCGTTGATCACGATTACCTGATTGTTTTCGCTAAGAATAAGGGAAACTGGGAGCCAAATCTGCTTGAGCGATCTCAAGCGATGCTCGACAGATACCAGAATCCTGACAACGATCCGCGCGGCCCTTGGATGCTGAGCGATTTGGATGCAAGAAACTACTACTCCAAAGGCACATACCCTATACAGATTCCGAATGGAGAGCTAATTTCAGGACCGCCTACAGGCCGTTATTGGTCTGTCAGCGAAGAAAAGTTCTGGGAACTTGATGAAGATAAGAGGATTTGGTGGGGAGACGATGGAAAGTCCGCCCCAAACGTCAAGCGATTCCTGAGTGAAGTCAGGGACGGAGTAATTCCGCAAACATTATGGTCTTGGCAGCAAGCTGGAAGCACCCGGAATTCAAAATCGGAACTGGTCAAGATCATGGCTGCTTCCGAAGACGATATATTCGTTACTCCGAAGCCAACGAAATTGCTTTCGAGAGTCATGGCTATTGCAACAAAACCAGACTCCATCGTCTTGGACTCCTTCGCCGGTTCCGGCACTACCGCTCACGCCGTCCTTGAGGCCAACAAGCGCGACGGCGGCAACCGGCGCTTCATCCTTGTCGAGATGGAGGACTACGCCGACCCCTTGACCGCCGAACGGGTGCGCCGCGTGATCGGCGGCTATGACTTCAAAGGCACGCAGAAGACCGAACTCCTGCGCGAGCGCCTGAACTGGCGGGCGCTGGAACGCGCCTCCGATCTGGTGGACCGGGTTCAGGGGATCGAAAACCTGCACGGGCATGAATACGACCGGATCAGGAAAGAGGTGAAGGACGGCGAACTTGTGGTCACAGGCGAAAAGACCGTGGCCGAGCGCGCCGAGGGGCTGGGCGGCAGTTTCACCTACTGCACTCTTGGGGAGCCGGTGGAACTCGACGCCATCCTGACCGGGGAAGACCTGCCCGCCTTCGCGGCGCTGGGCAGTGTGTTGTTCCACATGGCGAACTCGCAGCCGCTGGACGCGGGCCAGATGGACGAAGGGCGCTGCTACGTCGGGCAGGCCGGGGGCGTGCATGTCTGGCTGATCTACCGCCCCGATCTGGACTGGCTGAAGTCGCCCGACGCGGCGCTGACGCTGACCTTCGCGCGGGGCATCGCGGCGGAGCATCCCGGCGACCGGCACCTTGTCTTCGCGCCCGCCCGCCACGTCTCGCAACGTCTTCTGGACGCGGAAGGGCTGCCGGTGGAGTTCGTGCCCCTGCCCTTCGCCCTCTTCCGGGTGGAGCGGGTCTAGATGCGCACCCTCGACTATCAGGTGCGCGTGCTGGACACGCTGGACGCCTGGCTTGACGCGTTGAAGGCGCGCAAGGCCGAAGCCGATCAGATCGACTCCCTGCGCGCCGCGAACCCCGCCCTGCCCATCGCCGCGCTGGACTTCACGGAAACCGCCTGGGCGAACCTGCGGGCGGCCGGGCGGCTGCCTGCCTCGCGCGTGAACATCCCCTTCGCACCCCGCAAGGATGGCGTGGGGCGTCCCGTGCCCAACGCCACGCTCAAGGTGCCCACGGGGGGCGGCAAGACCTGGCTGGCCGTGAATGCCGTGAGCCGGATCATGGGGCGGTATCTGGCGCGGAACACTGGCTTCGTCCTGTGGATCGTGCCGAACGAGGCGATCTATTCGCAGACGCTCAAGCACCTGAAGAACCGCCAGCACCCCTACCGGCAGGCGCTCGACCGCGCGGCGGCAGGGCGCGTGAAGGTGATGGAGAAGACCGACCGGCTGGACGCGCGGGACGTGGGCGCGAACCTCTGCGTTATGGTGCTGATGTTGCAGGCCGCGAACCGGCAGACGCAGGACACGCTGCGCATGTTCCGCGACCGGGGCGACGTGCACGGCTTCTTCGCGCCCGAGGGCGACCAGGCGGCGCACACGCGGGAACTGGCGGCGATCCCGAACCTGGACGGCTACCAGGGCATGTTCCCGATGGTGAAAGACAGCCTGGGGAACGCGCTGCGGAAGATCAGGCCGGTTGTCGTGATGGACGAGGGGCAGAAGGCCACGTCCGACCTCGCCCACAGCACGCTTTACGACTTCAACCCGGTCTTCGTGCTAGAACTGACCGCCACGCCCAAGGATGTTGCCGAACGGCGGGGACCTGAGCCGCGCCCCGCGCGCTACGCGAACCTACTGGTGGAGGTGACGGGGCGCGAGCTTCACGCCGAAGACATGATCAAGATGCCGCTGAACCTCGACCCCCGGCAGGGCGTGGATTGGCGCGGGACGCTCACGGCGGCGCTGGGCCGACTGAACACCCTACAGGCCGAGGCGACCGCCTACGGGGCCGACAAGGGCGCGCTGGGCTATATCCGGCCCATCATGCTCGTGCAGGTGGAGCGCACGGGGCGGGAGCAGCGCGACGCGGGGCATATCCACGCGGAGGACGTGAAGGAGTGGCTGTTGCAGGCCGGGCTGGACGAGGCCGAGGTTGCGATCAAGACCGCCGAACAGAACGACCTGAGCCAGCCCGAGAATCAGGACCTCCTGTCGCCCCAGAACCGGGTGCGAGTGATCGTGACCAAGGCGGCGCTTCAGGAGGGTTGGGATTGCCCCTTCGCCTATGTGCTGTGTTCGCTGGCGGCGTCGTCTGGCCTCGCGGCCATGACGCAGCTTGTCGGGCGCATCCTGCGCCAGCCCTACGCGCTCAAGACCGGCAATCCGGCGCTGGACGAATGCTATGTGGTCACGCACCACGCAGGCACGCAGGCGGTTGTGGCGGCGATCAAGACGGGGCTTGAGAAGGACGGGCTGGCCGATCTGGTGATCGAGGTGCCGCAAGGCGGGGCCGCGCCCAACGCGGGCACCGCGCGCAAGATCGAGCGGCGGGTGGGCTTCAAGAGCCTGCGCATCTACCTGCCGAGGGTGTTGCGGGTGGACGGGCCGGGCCTGCGGGACCTCGACTACGAGACCGACATCTTGGCGGCGCTCGACTGGCGCGACTACTCGCCCGCCGCGGTGGCCGCCGCGATCCCCGAGAACCCCCGGCAGGCCGCGTCGCAGTTGCAGCGCATCACTCTGACCGATGCCGGGGAAGACGAGTTCTTCAAGGGCGAGGTGATCGCCGCTGCGGCCGAGACGCTGCGGTTCGATGCGTCCTATGCGGTGCGGGTGATCTCCGACCTTGTGCCGAACCCCTTCGTGGCGCGGGGCATCGTTGCCGAGTTGGTGACGGCGCTGGACGCGTGCGGGTTCGATGCGGCGAAGCTGGGGGCGGCGTCGGGCGTGATCATCGACACGCTGCGCCTCGCCTTGGTCAAGGAACGCGACGCGCGGGCCGAAGCCCTGTTCCGGGCCGAGGTGAAGGCCGGGCGCATCCAGTTCCGCCTGCGGCTGCACGGGAACAACTGGCCGATGCCGGACCACATCATGACCACGGAGCCGATCAACTCGCCCCATCTGACGGGCGCAGACGGTGGCGCGCTGACCCGCAGCCTGTTCACGCCGGTCTACCGGAGCGAGTTGAACGGCGAGGAACAGAACGTCGCCGTGCATCTGGACGGGGATGCCGCGGTGAAGTGGTGGCACCGCAACGTCGCCAAGACCAACTATGGCTTGCAGGGCTGGAAGCGCGGGCGCATCTACCCGGACTTCATCTTCGCCACGGGCGGCAACGCGGGCGCTGGGCGCATCGTCGTGATGGAGACGAAGGGCGACCACCTTCAGAACCCTGACACCGACTACAAGCGGGCCGTGATGGACTTCCTGACGCAGAACTTCGCCTGGGATCAGGCCGTGCCCGCTGGGCAGCTACAGATCGCCATGACCGGCGAGACGGTGGAATGCGCCTTGGTGCTGATGGAGGAGGTTCCCACGAAGCTGCCGGGCTTGATCGGAACGGCGGCTGGCAACGGAGTCGCGGCTCCATGATCTAGGGCAGCTATTCCCCGTGACTTCTCAGAGTTGAGTGGAGCCAACGACTGAGCGACTGACCGTGTGGGATGGGCACATGGGCGCTCATCTCGGGAGCCGCCCCGTTGATGAAGGCTGCGTCGTCATTGGCTGGCCCGAGGCGCCCCGCGCGCCGCAGTGCGGTCCCTTGTGGACGAAGCAGGGGGCTGCGGCAGTGATCGGATCGTTTGCAGGAAGCCTCATGCCAGAGCGTGAGGCCAGCCCCGTCGAGGCCTTGAAGACGCCCCGACGCCTGCGGCGAGGCGAGGGGTTGGCCGACTTCCATACACCGCGACGAAGGCGGCGCTGATCCACGGATCAAGGAGTTCGTGCGACTCGACCTGATTCTGCGGCCCTACAACACCCCACACCCCTGCGCACCTCGCTTGGGGGAAGTCCTGGGGGACGCCCAATCCGCGGGAGGCTAAAAAGCCAGCCTTTGCAATGACTTACTGGGAAACTCTGGCGCGCTGGGGAGGATTCGAACCCCCGACCCCTTGATTCGTAGTCAAGTACT
>CAYTKM010000011.1:10088-14222 GCA_964438425.1 uncultured Gammaproteobacteria bacterium | reverse complement strand
ATGGCGGCGACCGGGGCCCGCACCAAGCGCGAGGCCGTGGAGCTCGGGCTCAGGACGCTGCTGCGGCTCAGGCGGCAGGGCGAGGTTCGGCGGATGCGCGGCCGGCTCGATTGGTCGGGCGACCTGGAGGCGATGCGGACGGACGGATGATCCTCGTCGATTCCAGCGTCTGGATCGACTACTTTAGGGGCACCGCCAGCCCTCAGACCGACCGCCTGGACGCGATGCTCGGCACCGAGCCGCTGCTCGTCGGCGACGTGATCCTCACCGAGGTCCTGCAGGGCTTCGCCTCGGACCGGGACTTCGACACCGCACTCGCGCTCATGGGCGCCTTCGAGCGGGTCGACATCGGCGGGCAGGCCGCCGCGCTCGAGGCGGCGCGCAACTTCCGCCGGCTGCGCGTGCGCGGCATCACCGTCCGCAAGACCATCGACACGCTGATCGCGACGCGATGCATCCTCGACGGACTCCAGCTGCTCTACGCGGACCGGGACTTCGACCCGTTCGTCCAGCACCTGGGCCTCGTCTCGGCGATGCCAGATGGCCGGTGATAGAGTGTTCGGAATCACCTGTTTTTGCTACACAGTTCAATGCGAGTGCTCCGTAAGGAAACCAGGTTTTGGTACTAGGGTCGTTACGCGCATCGAGAACGGCGAGCGCCGGGTGGACGCGGTCGAGCTGGTCGTGCTGGCCCGCGCTCTCGGCGTGGTCACCGCCGAGCTGCTGACGGCCGTGGAAGCCGCAACGCCGCTGGATCATAGGATTTGAGGGAAGGGTGCGTGCGGCCCAAGAGGCCTCATGCCCCTGCTGAAGCGGTTCGGTGAATGAACCAAGCTACCGTCCCGAAAAGCCGATCCAGCAATCTCAAAACCTCAAATGCCAAGAATTGAGATGGTTCCGCCAAGATTACGCCTCTTCAGGGCTTCACACCTGACGTCCTAATCGGCAGGATTTTGCCAAGGACCGCGCGAGTGAACGGCGGCTCTCAGAACGGATTTCTTGATGACCCTCGATGTGACCGCGCCGACGACCCCTAGCTACGAGGAAGCGGAGGCGGCCCAGCCCATTCCCCCCCGCTTGTCCGTCGATCACACGGCGCGGCTCACCTATGCATCGCTACAGAACGCCGTGCCGCTCCTGCAGGGGATCGCGCTGTCCGGCGGCGGCGAAGGCCTTCCGGCCGGCACGCTGCGGCTGAGCGTGCATCCCGCCTTCGCCGAGCCGAGGATGTGGCCGTTCGCGGCCGTCGCCGCCGGCGAGACGATCAAGCCCGGTGATCTCGAAGTGAAGATCGATGGCGCGTTCCTCGACGCGCTCGACGAGGCGGAACGCGGCACGGTCCGCGTCACGGCGGAGTTCGAGGGCGACCGTGCGCCGCTCGTCCACGAAGCGCCGGTCGAGCTGCTGGCGCGCGACGAATGGGGCGGCATCGGCGAGATGGGCCAGCTGCTCGCCGCCTTCGTGCAGCCCAACGACCCCCGCGTCGCCGCCATCCTGCGCGCGGCCTCCGACGCGCTGGCGGGGCAGGGCCTACCGTCCGGGCTCGACGGCTACCAGACCGGCGATGCGGCGCGGGCCTATGGCATGACGGCGGCGATCTGGTCCGCCATCGAGGGGATGGACCTGCGCTACGCAGTCCCGCCCGCCTCGTTCGAGCGCAGGGGCCAGAAGATCCGCACCCCCGCCCGCCTGGAGGAGGAGGGCCTGGCGACCTGCCTGGACAGCTCGCTGCTGGTCGCGGCGGCGCTGGAGGCGGCGGGACTGAACCCGGTTGTCATCTTCACGGAAGGGCATGCCTTCGCGGGGGTCTGGCTGGTGAAGCGCACCTTCGCCGCGGCGGAGACCTGGGACGTGACCGAGCTGCGCAAGGCGATCGTCGCCCGCGAGTTCGTGCCCTTCGAGACGACGCTGCTGACCGGTGGACGCCGCGGGGCGTTCCGGACGGCGATATCGGAGGGGCGGGCCGCCTTGGGAGAGGCGCGGGAGCATACGTTCGGCGTCGCCGTGGACATCGCCCGATGCCGGTCTTCGGGCATTCGGCCCTTGGCGCGTCTGGGCGGCACGGGCGGCGCGCCCCAGGGAGCCAAGGCGGCAGCCGACCCCCAGGCGTCCTCGGACGATCTTCTACCGCCTGAGGGCTTCGAGCCGCCAGAGCCCGTCGAGGAGGCCGGACCCACCACGCCGCAGGGCCGGATCGACCGCTGGCAGCGCAAGCTGCTCGACCTGTCGCTGCGCAACAGGCTGCTGAACTTCCGCGACACGCAAGGGGCGCTGCCGCTGCGCTGCCATGACGTGCCGCGCCTGGAAGACGAGCTGACCGAGGGGCGGGCGTTCCGGCTGGTCAGCCTGCCCGACGAGAACCCGCGTTTGGGGCGCGACCCTGGCCAGTACCTGCGCGAGACCGGGGAGGATATCGACGCGCGCACCATCCGCGACGCAATGGACAGGGCGGAGCTGTGCTGCCCGCTGCCCGGCGATCAGATGTGGGCACGCCTCACCGCGCTCTACCGCAAGAGCCGAAGCGACCTGGCCGAGGGCGGCACCAACACGCTGTTCCTCGCCGTGGGCTTCCTGCGCTGGAAGCAGTCGGAGACGGACCGCAAGGATTACCGCGCCCCGCTCCTGCTGGTGCCGGTCACACTGCGCCGCGCATCCGCCTCCTCGCCCTTCACGCTGGTGCACCAGGGCGACGAGGTGCGCTTCAACCTCACCCTTCTGGAGAAGTTGGCGGAGCAGGGCATCGAGGCAGCCGACCTGAAGGGGGAGCTGCCGCGCGACGAGGCGGGGCTCGACCTGCCGCGCATCTTCAAGCGGATGCGCGAGGTTGTGCGCGACGTGCCCGGCTTCGAGGTGGTGGAGGACGCGGCGCTTTCGACCTTCTCCTTCGCGAAGTACCTGATGTGGAAGGATCTGGTCGACCGGACCGATCAGCTGCGCGAGAGCCGCCTGGTCGCCCATCTGATCGACACGCCGGACGATCCCTTCGTTCCCGAAGGCGGCCCCAGCCTGCCCGGGCCGCGCGACGTCGAGGCCCGCCTGCCGCCCGCAGAGACCTTCACGCCGCTGCCGGCCGACGCCTCGCAACTCGCCGCCGTCGCCGGCGCGGTGGAGGGGCACGACATGGTCGTGATCGGTCCGCCCGGCACCGGCAAGAGCCAGACCATCGCCAACCTGATCGCCCACTGCTTGGCCCACGGGAAGACGGTGCTGTTCGTCGCCGAGAAGGCCGCGGCCCTCGACGTGGTGCACCGGCGCCTGTCGGCCTACGGGCTGGGCGACGCGGTCCTGGAGCTGCACAGCTCCAAGGCCGAGCGCAGGGGCGTCATCGCCCAGCTCGGGCGCGCTTGGGAGCGGCCCGCCGACGGCGCGGCGCAGGCCGAATGGGTGCGGGTCTCCGAGGAGTTGGGGCTCGAAAGGGCGCGCCTGAACGACTACGTCGACGCGCTGCATCATCGGCACGCCAACGGGATCACGGTCTTCCAGGCGGTTGGCCTGGCGGCGCGGGAGGTGCCGGTCCGCCTCGCTTGGGAAAGCATGGATGCCCATGACGCCGAGACGCGCGAGGGGCTGCGCCGGCTCGCAAAGGATCTGGGGGAAGCCGCCCCCCGGGTCCGGGATCCCGGCGCGTTGACCCTGGTGGCCGAGCCGGAGGCGGGCTGGTCGAACGCCTGGGTCGCCGATCTCATCTTGGCAGCCGAGGCGCTGGAGGACGCGCTGCCGGCCGCGGTGGAGGCGCGCGCGCGCCTGGCCTCGGCCGCGGGGCAGGGGCCGGGCGGCGATCCGGCGAGCCTGGAGCCCCTGGCGCGCGCGATCGCGGCCGAACGGGACGGGGATCACGCGCTGCTCGGCGGCACGGATGCAGCAGAGGCCCGGGCTCAGGCCGCGACGCTGAGGGACGCGCAGCGGGACCTCGACGCCTGCGAGGCGCGCCTGTCCGTCCCCTTCGAGGTGCGCGACCTCATGCGCGTCCCGGTGGACCGGCTCGACGCCGACTGGCGGCGCGCGGAGGCGAGCCTGTGGCCGCTCTCCGCCTTCCGGCGCGGAGCAGTGAAGCGGACGCTCGCCACCTATGCTGGGGGAAAGCCCGATCCGGCGCGCGACCTGCGGACGATCGAGGAGATGCAGGAGCGGCTT
>CAYTKM010000011.1:0-10078 GCA_964438425.1 uncultured Gammaproteobacteria bacterium | reverse complement strand
GCCACGCTGCCGTCCTGGCGTGGGCGCGCGACGGACGCGGACGCGATCGACGGCGCGGCCGGACGCGTGACCGCGACAGAGGCCGCCGCCCGCTCCGCCGGGATCGAGGCCGTGCCGGACGGGCAGGCCGCAAGGGACGCCGCCCGCGCCCTCGTCGCGGCGCTGGATGCGATGGCCCCTGCCCTCGCCCGGTTCGAACGGCTGGCCGGACGGCCGGTGGAGATGGACCTCGTAGATCTCCGGGCCGCCCTGCCGGCGCTGCGCCGGGACACGCGGCGCCTGCAAGATTGGCTGCACTGGCGCGGGCTTGCGGTGCAGGCCGAGGCGCGGGGTCTGGCCCCGCTCTGCGCCGCCTTGGAGGTCGGAGAGGTGGAGGATGCGCAGGACATCTTCGACCGGGCCTACGCCGCATGGTGGGTCCCGCTGGCGATCGACGCGGCCGAACCGCTCCGCAGCTTTATCGGCTGGAAGCATCAGAGCCGGATCGAGGCGTTCCGCAAGCTTGATGAGCGGCACCAGGCCATCGCCGCCGATGGCATACGCCGCCGGATCGCGCACGGCCTACCCGGGGCGGAGAACGTGGCCCGGAACTCGCCCCTCGGCCGCCTGCGGGACCTGATGGGGCAGCAGCGCCCGCGCGAGTCGATCCGCGCGCTGCTCGAACGTCTGGGATCCACCACGACGAAGTTGACGCCCTGCGTGCTGATGTCGCCGCTCTCGGTCGCGCAGTACCTGCCCGCGGGGCAGGCCCTCTTCGACATCGTGCTCTTCGACGAGGCGTCGCAGATCACGACTTGGGACGCCATCGGCGCCATCGCACGCGCACGCCAGTCGATTATCGTGGGCGACCCCAAGCAGATGCCGCCCTCGCGCGGCTTCGACCGGGTGCAGGAGGACGACGAGGAGTTGGCCTTCTACGAGCGCGACCAGGCCTCGATCCTCGACGAGGCGGTCGCGGCGGGCGTCCCGCGCAACGTGCTGCGCGTCCACTACCGCTCGCGCGACGAGGGGCTGATCGCCTTCTCGAACGCGCGCTACTATGGCGGCGACCTCGTGACCTTCCCCGCCCCGCGCGCCTGGGGGGAGGCCGTGCAACTTCACCGGATCGACGGCGTCTACGAACGCGGCGGCTCGCGCACGAACCCCGTGGAGGCCAAGGCTGTGGCCGCGTTCGTGACCGACCGCCTCCGCGCGCAGCTCGACCGCCCGGAGGAGGACCGCGAGACGGTCGGCGTCGTGACCTTCAACATCCAGCAGCAGCAGCGCATCCTCGACCATCTCGACCGCGCCCGGACGGAGGACGACCGCCTCGAGTGGTTCTTCTCCGACGAGCGCGAGGAGCCAGTGATCGTGAAGAACCTGGAGAACATCCAGGGCGACGAGCGCGACGTCATGGTGTTCTCGACCACCTTCGGGCGCGACGCGGCGGGCAAGCTGTCGATGAACTTCGGGCCGATGAACCAGGAGGGCGGGCAGAAGCGGCTCAACGTCGCCGTCACGCGGGCACGGCGCGAGATGCACGTTTTCGCCTCCATCGACGCGGGCGACATCGACGTCTCGCGTACCAAGGCGGAAGGGGTGCGCGACCTGCGCGACTTCCTCGACTACGCCGCACGGGGGCCGGACGCCTTGGCCGCTGCCGACACGGGGTCGATGGGCGGCGTGGACAGCCCCTTCGAGGCGGAGGTGAAGGCCGCGCTCGAGGCCTTGGGCTGGGAGGTCCGGACGCAGATCGGCGTCTCCGGCTACCGGATCGACCTGGGCGTCGTGCATCCCGACCAGGCGGGCCGTTTCCTCGCCGGGGTGGAATGCGACGGCGCGTCCTACCATTCCTCGCCCACGGCGCGCGACCGGGACCGGATGCGGGAGGCCGTCCTGGTCGGGCTCGGCTGGCGGATCGAGCGCATCTGGTCGACGGAATGGTTCGCGCACCGGCGGGACGTGCTGGACCGTCTCGACAAGGACCTCCGCAGGCACCTGGAGGCGGAACGGGAGGCGGCCGCCCGCCTCAAGGCCAAGCGGGCGGACCCCGAAGACGAGACAGACGAACATCGACCGGAGGGAAGTGCGGTTGCGCCCGTCGGAACCGCCGACCCGGCATCCGAGTCGGGGACGGGCGTGCAGATCGACCCACAAGGCGATCGCCTCTCGAAGCTGGACCGGGCCGCATCGCAAGCCGCCCTGACGCTGGACGCTTGGGACAGGGCGCCGGGGGCCAGCATGCGCGGTGCAACGCCGGACCCGGATGCCTTCTTCGAGCCGTCCTACGACGCGACGCTTCGGGCCATGGTCGACGCGATCGTCCAGGCCCGCGGCCCCATCCACATGGACGCCGTCGCACGGGAGATCGCGGAGCGACATGGTTGGAAGCGCGTCGGCGGGCGCATCCGAACGCGCGTCGAGACGGCTACGAAGGGCATCGACGCCACTCGGGAGCCCGGAGGCACCTTCCTGTGGACCGGCGCGCCCGAGGCCGTGATCGAATGGCGGGGCCTTCTGGATCGTGACCCCACCGAGATCCCAGTCGCCGAGCTCGCCGGCCTCCTGCGCGCACAGCCCGACATCCTGCAAGGCGACGACCCGGTCCTCAGCCTAGCGCGGACGCTCGGGCTGGCACGATTGCGAGAAGGGCGGCGAAGCGAACTGGAAACGGTGTTGGACGAGGCGCGTTCAAAGGCGTGACTATAGGCTGAAGCTGTCCGGCCTTGATGGGAGCTTAGGGCCCGTTGCCGCCGCCGCTCGACCGACCAAGCGCCTTGAGCGCCGCGATCTCCCGCTGTGCGGTCCGCTCCAACCGTCTGATCTGGCGCCTAATCCTCCCGCCCTCCTCGAAGGCAGTGGCGCTGCGACGCGCATAGGACGAGAAGTTGCGCAGCACACGAGTCGAGGCGCCATCGTGGACCGTCACGAAGGCGAAGCGGCGGTTGAGGCCCTTGGTATGGACCTCGGCCGGCAGCCCCTGCCGGATGCGATATGTCAGGCTCTTCCTCGCTCGTCGCATGGCCCGCCGCATCTTGCGCCACTGGCTCGACAGAGACCGCTCGCGGATCGCGGCGCCATCCTCCGCGAAGGTGAAGCCGAGATACTGCGCGGCCCTGCTGCCGGGCGCCATGCCTGCCGAAGGGCCGAACAGCGTCTTCTCGGTCTTGGCCGGATTGATCTCCAACCGCTCGTCGGCGATCAACTCCATGATTCTGGCCTCGGCGGCGGCCGCGTCCTCCGGTCTGCAGATGACGAGGATGTCGTCAGAGTAGCGGCGGTAGAGCGCGCCGATCCCGTCGCAGTAGGCACGGGCCGCGGCGTCGAACTCCACCATATAGGCATTGGACGCGGCGGCACTGATCGGCGTGCCCTGCGGGATGCCCCGCTTGAAGCCCTTGGGGAGCTCCGGGTTGGCATGGAACGTCACCCCGGCCACCTTCAGCTCTTCGACGCTGGCGATGCGGTCCCGGCTTCGCTCTGCGATCCTGGGCCCGAACACGGGATGCTGCTTCAACTCGTCGAGTTCGACGTAGTGGAAGGCAGTGATGTGGCGGAATACTTTGTACCAGTCGTCGGGCAGCTCGCTCACGCCCAGCACGGACTTGAGCCGTGCCTTGAGCAGGCCATGGTCGAGCGTATCGAAGAAGCTCGTCACGTCGAAGGCGAGGATCGTGACCGGAGCGTTCGCCTGCGCGAAACGGAACGCCTCTGCGGCGAAGTCGCCGTTCGAGCGGCCGAGCGCACGGTACGCAATCGCATTCTCGCCCGTGCGATCCGCCGCGTAGCGGATGTCCAAGGCCTCGTTCAGGAGATGAGCGTAGTAGGACAGGATGCAAGCGTCGCGGTGCGATGCGTACTTGATCGGCCGATCCTTGGAGGTCGTCGCGCGATCCCCCGTCATCGGATCCTTTTTGTAGCGCGTCTCGACCTTGGTGTAGTGCAGGAGCGGCGAGAACCTGTGCCGCACGACGAACCGCGAATCCATGACCTTCGGAACGAAGGCCTCTCCGACCGGCAGGTCGAAATGCCTATAGCGCCTCGGCCTGAGCCACTTCGGCTTTGTGACTTCTTGGCGCAGAGTTCGGGGGACTGGCCCTGACCCTGGGTTCCGGCTTTCGCCGGGCGCCCCCCGAACGCACGCCACCTTCTGCCTTCTCGACGTCGGTGTCTCGCTTCCAGACGTCATTCCAGCACGGGCCTCAAAACGCGAGGTGGTATATGGAAGTCGTGGAGGTCCGAGTGAAACTCGAAGTCTCGCTCATCCTGGCCGCGGCCGCGGCGACGCTGTTCGGCGTCATCGTGCCGGGATGCCCGGATGGGCTTGACGTGCTCAACGATCCAAGCGCCCGGCCAATTCCGGGCGGCATCACGCAGTTGGGAGGTCGGCGTAAGGCCTGCAAGGGGGGCGCATTCTCTTTCTGTTGCCGGCCACCCAGATTTTTGCAGGCATCCTTCGGACGCATTCGGAGAGACTCTTATCGGTGCCAGATGGTCAGGGCGCGCGAGAAGAGATCCTGGCCCCGTCGCTCGATCGCCGCCTCGTCCCAGACGGGATAGTTCTGCAGGTCGAGGTTGATCGGTAGGAGGGAATGGGTCCCCAACGCCGGCTTCTTGGTTGCCCATTCGGCATTCGACTGCGCAGCATTCAGCGAGCTGCTGAGCAGCGTCAGGTTGCCCATGGTCTGCAGCACGGCGCTGCGGGCGCGGGTGGCCACGGCACGCTCGTCCTCGGCCGGCGTCGAGTAAAGCTCCGACCAATCTAGCCCTTTCGTGCCGTCAGGCAGCGGCCAATTCCGCTGCCAGCTCTGCGGCATGATGTGCTCGACCGTGGGTGTGCTGGTGAAGACGACCGGCTCCGACTTCGCGGACATGAATGTCCGATTGAGGCGCCCCAAGATGTGCACCAGTTTGGCGTTGCTCAGCGGGCCGTAGGACGGCGTGCGGAGCCAAGCCTCCCGGAACTGGTCATCGCTCGGCCAGAGGGTGGACCCGCCGGCCCCGGCGAGGAGCAGCTCCCGGAGGCGGTCGCTGGAGAAGCCGTCGCGTCGAAGGCTTCGCGTGAGGGCCAGGAACACCTTGTTGTAGTTCTTGGTCCCGAGGTCGCAGATGGCCCGCCGCAGCAGGTAGGACTCCAGGATTTCCGTGATCCGGGCCCACTCGTCGGCCTCAAGGTTCGCGTCCATGAGGGCCAGGAGCAGCGGGTAGGCGGTTCGGATGTCGAACGCGTCGAGGAAGACGCTGATCTCATGCGTCGGCTCGCCCGGCTGCGGCGCAATGATGGAACGGAAATGCTTTCCCTGGCGGGCCAGGGTCGCAAGCTCGGCCTCCACGTCCGCGAAGGGCTGCGCGGCCTCGATCCAGTGGCGGTACTCGACGTAGAGGTGCTTGATCGGGATGTCCTGCCCCTGATGGCTGGCCAGGAAATGCTGCATGAAGAGGTCGCTGCGAGGCCGCGTCAGACGCCCCTGCTTGACTTCCTCGCGCCAGAACTCGTCGTCGAAATGGGCCCAATACTTCTCATAGGCCGCCTCCGCGTCAAGCTTCGCCCGGCCAACCCGGAAGAAGATATAGTTGCGCAGAAGGTCGGCCGGCAGCAGGGGCTGCCCGCGGGCGTTAAGCGTCTCGAAGATGACCTGCGGGTCGTCATCCTTCTGCAGGTCGATCACCACGACCATGAGCGCCCTGCGTAAGGTCTGGAAGCATTCGTCCATCCGCGCTTCGACCGGTACGTTGCCGGAGAGCGGAGGCTCTGCCTCTTCTCCGAGGAAGAACCGCCGGAACTGCTCGAAGAAGTAGAGGTAGGCCTCCACCATGCGCGGTCGGGGATCGGGCTTCCGGGCGTAGGGCTTCCTACGGAGCGGATGCCGTCGCAGAAGCTCCTCGTGCGAACCTGCGCCGACGACGTCTGTAAACTGGCCCCGGTCGAGCTGTGTGGGCCAGACCTTGAAGCGGTCCACCTCGGGGTCGGCCATCATCCCGGTGTTGAACAGGAACTTGTCGCACTCCTCCGCCAAAGCGGAGCAGCCTTGCTGCCGTGAAAAGTCGCGGAAGGCGGCGAGGAAGATTTGCAGCGTCGTCAGGCGCTGCTGCCCATCGATGACTTGGCGGACCACGACATGCCCGGTGGGAGTCTGCTTTTGGTCCAGTACCATCGCGCCAAGGAAATGCACCGGTGCATCGGCACGCCCTTCGAGCGCCTCGCCGAACTTGCGCGCAATGTCTTCCCAGAGGGGTAGCCACTGCTCCTCCTCGTTCCAGACGTATTGCCGCTGGAAGAGCGGGACCTCCAAGCGCTGCTTTGCGTCGAAGACGGCAAGTAGGGAGGATTTATGGACGTCCATGGGGCGCTCCGGCTGCCTATCTGGACCAAAGACGAGCCGAGCTGAGGTAGCAACAGTCCTCAGTACGATTCTATCCGCGTTTAGTTTTAGGGAAGACGTATGTGCGCCATTCGTGACTTCCCATCAGCCCATTTCGCACAACTACTTTAACACCTTACCTCGTGCGTAAATCTCGTTCATTCCAGCGCACCGGTCCGTCCCTCACCGGTGGCCTGCCAATTCTGGCCGCCAAACGCGACCAGGGCGATCAGCAACGTGTCCGTTTCGGCGTCGTGACGGAACACCACGGTGAGCCTGCGACCGCGCCCGCCGTGGCGGACGAGCCAGCCGGCGAGGGCGCCGGCCAGGCGGGTGCCGGAGCCCGGATTGCTCGCAATGTCGGCGAAGAGCGCGTCCGCCTCGTCCAATCGGCGCCGCGCAGCGTCGACATCGCCGTCCGTGACCGAGACGACGTGCTCGGCCATGGCGCGCAGGTCGCGCGACGAGTGGGTGACGGACGATGCGCATCGGAGACGGTCGATTAGGAGCGCGCGAGCCCGTCGAGGTAGCGCCGGGCCTCGTCGGTGATGGCGGTGCCTTCGCCGAGCGGCTCCCACTGGTCCAAGGGCAGGGTGAGCCTGCGCCGCACCTCCGCTTCCAGAAGCGCCCCCTCCCGCTCGCGCGCTGCCCGGGCCCGGGCCAGCTCGCCCGAGACCGCCGCGCTGATGGTCGGATACTCACCCTGGGCCACGAGTTCGCGGGCATAGGAATAGGCGGCTTCGGTAAAGCTGACCGACTGCTTCTGGACGCCCATGATCCGCGCCTCCATGTCTCCGCACCTTGGGGAGGTGCTCCGTTGGAGCACCGTAGGCCTTCGGCCTCGTTCCGACAAGTGCTGGAGACATGGGACGGCCAGCCGGGACGGCTCCATGTGACGACGGCTACGGCGATGCATCCTTCGCCAATGCCCGCCAGACCGTGGTCCTGGCCACCCTGAGGTGCTGGGCGATCTCGGACGGCCGCATGCCTTTCTCTCGGAGTCGCTGCACCTCGGCGGCATTCACCTTCGGCTTGCGTCCCTTGTAGACGCCGCGCGCCTTCGCCCGCGTGATGCCCTCCATCTGCCGCTCGCGGCGAAGGTTCGTCTCGAACTCCGCGAAGACACCCAACATGTCGAGGAACGCCTTTCCGGCGGCGGTCGAGGTGTCGATGGGTTGCTCGGTGGCAACGAGGGCTACCTTCTTGACGCGGAGTTCACGTACGATGTCCTGCAGATCTCCGATGGAGCGGGCCAGCCGGTCCACCCGGGTGACGACGAGCTCATCGCCAGGCTGGAGGAACGTCATGAGGATGCCCAGCTGCTCGCGCCCCTGACGGGAGGTTCCGCTCACCTTCTCCTCGCGGATCACCGCGCAGCCAGCGCGCTCCAGCGCCTCACGCTGGACGGTAAGGTCCTGATCGGTGGTGCTGACGCGAGCATAGCCGTAGCGGGGCATGGTGGGGCAGGGGACGTTGCAATGAGTTCTAGACCTGCCTCAGTTAGCGTTGCACAACGTTGCGGGCAACCCTGTTGCAACGCCGTTTGTTCAGGAATGACGTTTCACCGCGGCGATGCGTTTGCGTGCACTTGGTGGAACGCTCCAATCCCATCCAACAGATTGGGCGTGCTCATTAGACGGTCGCCGCTGGGTTGAGATAATAGGCTCTTGCGACCGCCTCGACATCGGGTGCATGCTCTCGGCTTGCGGCACGTAGCCATGTCCGCGCCTCGACCATGAGCGCTGCGGGATCATCTGTGGCATCGACCCACGCTAGGAGAAGGTTTCCTGCCAGTCCATAGGTCGGGTTCTGGCCGAACCAGTCCTTGATGCCGCCGAGCCGATCCTCCGGTCGTCCTTCCACCTCGACCAAGGCTTGGTAGATCAGGCTGGCACGATGACGGTGCGGAAATTCGTCGAGCCAAGCATCCGCATGTGCCTTGATCCACGCCATCCCCTTGAGACGGCGTAGAACGAGGGCGATTAGGAAAGCGGCGGCATCTTTCTTGCCATGCTGGTTCAGGTAGCGATCGACTGCTGCCACTGCTGCTTTGAATATTGGACCGCCTTCGTCTTCTGAAAAGGGCGCCATCAAGATGAACTCAATGTTTCGGCAGTCTTGCACGGCAAATTCCGCCTTCTCAAGGAATGCGGGAGCGCCCTCCTCGGAAATACCCAGGTGAGTCGGTATGCCAACACCGGACCGAAGGTAGATCGCGAGCATGCGCGGGTAATGTGAGTTCTGGGGGTTGGCTTTCAGCCAAGTGTGCAGAGCGTCTGATATGACCTCGAGCTTCCAGCCGCGGTTGCTCCATATATCGAAAACGAGTCCCGCTTTAGGATTCGCCGCGTTCTTGTCGACGTCGAGCCATGCCTTCATTTCCTGTTTGAGGAGATCGGGCGTATGCTCCGAGAAGGTGTCCCACGTTTCAAAGCAGAAACGCACGTTGGGATCGGTGACGTCACGCTGCACCAACGTCCTCAATCGAAATTTCACAGCGCCGGGATCGCCGCCGAGCTCGAGCCAGTAGCGACACATATCGCGGCGCTGATGAAGGGCGCCTTCGAGTTCGGCGTGCTCAAGCAGAATACAGGAGAAATCTTCGAATTGGACTGTTCCATGCTTGAGGACGCATTCCCTCAGGGCGCGGAAGAGATACGACGCTATGGTCGGGTTCGATCTACCGGTCTCGGAGTCCAACCAATCCACCGCCCATGAAACGATACGCTGGTCATGACCTCGTTCTGTGTAGAGGGCCTTCTGAAGGACGAATCCTGCATTAACGGTTTCGCCATACTGTGAAAGCCAATCCGTGACGACATCGGAGGAAGCATCGTAACCGCATCTTTCGATGAGCGCTTGAAGGTTCCAGAAAGCCACTGGATCGGAGCGGAACCGGCTGCACCAGGCGCGGAGGTGATTGTTCACAACGGGATCGAGAACCATCACCGGGTCCGAGCGGATACCTTTCTCGAGGAGGCGGTCGGCTGCGCGCAACCAAGCACCAATGACGAAGCTCGCACCGCGGTGCTTTCGGAACTCGTCCAACCAAGCCATCACCTTCGGGCCGATCACGGATGGGTCGGATGCGGTATCAAGATAGGAGCGGATGACGAACCCCGTATCGAACCGGGAAGCATAGCGCTGGATGTATGACGCAGCCGCCCTTTCATGGCGTCCCGGCTCGAAGGTTACGAGGTCTGCAAGCGTTCTTCCGTCAGGACGCGCCGATGCTTTCGCAAGGTGGTCGAAGAACCGGGGGAAGCCACTCGGACTGGGTATCCCCGAACCGCTACGTCGAAGCTCGGATGCGATGCGCGCGAACTCCACATGCGCGTCGGGGTCATCGTCCAGTCCCATTGCGAAGGGCTTCACCTGGTTCAACACAAGCAGACTCTCCGACGGGGTGAGTAGACGACTGCGAAGAATGTCGATGGCGCATTGCTGAACGGCCCGACTGGAGGTGTCCTTACCCTCGGCCAACCCCGTGATGACCTTCACCATGTTGAACGTCTCAAGTTCGTCATCGGAAAAGATCCGACGCAGCGCTTTGAGCGCCCGTCCGAAATATTCATGTTTAGCGGCGGTCACGAGAAGTGCGGTGACCCTCTTGCCTCGCCTATCCCGGTCACCCCTTCCAATAATGTGCTCGAACACGATTCCGTCGGAGAGAACGTCGTGTGTGGTCGGCCCCCATTGGCGGGTCCACGTTGATTGTTAGTGCATTGTGGGCGTCG
>CAYTKM010000010.1:0-41053 GCA_964438425.1 uncultured Gammaproteobacteria bacterium | reverse complement strand
GCTGAGTACCGTGAAGAATGCCGACCAGATTGTGGTACTCGAAAAAGGCGTGCTAAAAGAAATTGGAACCCACCAAGAACTCGTTGCAGCCAAGGGGCTGTACTTTCGCCTCATCAAAGACCAATTAGAACTCGGAAATTAGAATTATGCCAAGACAAAAAATCATACACGAACCCAACGACATCAACATCAACATGAGTGATGAGATCGACCAAATACTCGGCAACCCGCCCAGTTGGATTCTCAAATGGGGTATTACGCTCGTACTCTTTGTGGTACTCATTTTCGGCACCTTGGCGTGGCTCATCAAGTACCCCGATATCATCTCGGCCAAGGTCGTCCTTGTGACCCAAAACCCTGTCATTCCTGTTATGACGCGCACCAGTGGAACCATTAAGCGTATCTTTGTCACCAATGACCAATGGGTAGAAAAAGGCGACGTTTTAGCACTCTTAGACAATCCCGCTTCGTATCAAGATGTGCGCACACTTGATAGCCTCTTAGGCGGTATTACGCGCGATTTAAAGAGCGCCTACCACGCTTCGCCTATACTTCCTACAACTCTTCAAGTAGGAGGTCTCCAAGCCAAATATGCTTCGTTGGTGCAACAACTCAGAACAACCGATTACTTTCTACAGCAGCCAGACACGGAGCAAAAGACCCAATCATTACAAGCGCAGATAGAGCACATTCAACAGCTCAATGCGAACTTGATAAAGCAACAGCAGACCCTCCAAAAGGAAGTCCAACTCGCACAAAAAGACCTAACACGCAATGAGCAGCTCCATAAAGACAAGGTCGTCTCTACGGTAGAATTAGAGCGCGTAGAGGCGGCTTACTTGCAAATCAAACGACAATTAGAAACGACCCAAAACGGAATCATTTCTAACAACATCACGATAGAGCAGCTGCGCACCCAAGTGCTCGACCTCACGCAGAGCCGCAGCAATACCCGCTCCGACCAACAGCTCACTATCTTGGCAGCCATAGACGGTCTTAAAGGCGACATCAAGAACTGGGAAAAAACCTACCTCCTCAAAGCGCCCATCGACGGCCAAGTGTCGTTCTCGCAGCTGTGGAGCGAAGAGCAGTTTGTAGCTGCCAATTCCGAAGCCTTTTCTCTTGTGCCGAGTAATCAGAACAATGCCATCCTTGGCCGCGCACAGCTGCCCATTGCTAATTCTGGAAAGGTGAAGGTGGGGCAACGAGTCAATATTCAGCTGGATGGATTTCCTTATCAAGAACATGGGGTTGTGAAAGGAACGGTGGCGCATATTTCTTTGGTGCCTGTAGCCTCACAGACGGAGACGGCCAGTACTTATGTACTAGAGATAGCGCTTCCTGATGACCTTCGGACGACTTATGATAAAACGCTTCCTTTTCGGCAGAGTATGGTGGGAACAGCTAATGTTGTTACGGAGGATCGGAGTGTGTTGGTTCGGGTGTTTGATCAGTTGAATGAGGTGCTGAAAAACAAATAAGCTCAATCACATAGAATTGGAACTTTTTAGTAAGCTCTAGCTTTTAATTATATAGGTATTTCATAGCAACAGAAAACGAATTAAAAAATCACAAATGGATATAGAAAAAGAAAGAGTTTTAATAGAAGAAAAACTGATGATCCCTATTACCAATCTTGAATTTACAGAAAACAAGTGTGTTATTCTTTCTAAAGGGAATCAGAAAATTTTAGATTTGGAGTATTCCATAACTAATAAAAGAACAAACTACAACATTACTACTGAAACGCTTCAGAAACTAAATTGGGGAGTAGTTCTAGAAGAGAATAAAACAGAGATATCGTCATGTATAAATCGATTAGTTAGTATTAGTACTTCTCCTCCTACTTCTAACGAAAACTATAAAGTTAAAGTAAGTGATGTATTTACTAACATTTCGTATACCTTAACTTGTTATTATATACATGGGCAATGGAAGCTTGATTTCGATGATTCTACTAAACT
The DNA here is from genome assembly GCA_964438425.1 of uncultured Gammaproteobacteria bacterium. GTDB lineage: Bacteria > Cyanobacteriota > Vampirovibrionia > LMEP-6097 > LMEP-6097 > CAYTKM01. Next base: position 39,089 of record CAYTKM010000010.1, on the reverse strand, counting down.
TACTCTTTTGACCAAAAACATCTCAAGTTTAGAAAATCGAGTCCAAGCTTTATCTAACCAAGGTATAGTTCAACAAGATCCTCTATCAAATCTTGTTGAAACTGCTATGAAACATGGAACACCTATAATTTCTGAATGGCTTAAATCTCAAAATACGTCAAGTAAAATCGAGTTAGAGAAGGCAACTGATTTTGAAAAACAAGAACTTGAAAGTATAAAAGTTCTGGATAGAAGAGACAAACTATTTAAGTTTAGCATAATTTTTATATGCATAGGAGCTTTAACATTTCTAGCGATTTATGATAGAGCATCTTCTATTGCACCTGTAATCGGAGTAATTATAGGTTTAGTACTTCAAGCTAATGTTATATCAGAATACTTCTCTGGAGCATTGAAAAAACGTAAAATAGATCATTTCGATGAACAATATATTTAATTTTTAAGCCTTATACTTTTAAGTATTCTTGAGCAACGAAAAACGTTCTACTGCTAATATTCATGAACAAACGTTTATAAGCCTATCCTTTATCGGTATTTGCGGAGTCGAGGAGTGAGTATTGGTTAATTGATAAGTAACTTGGTTATAAAAACAAGATTGGAATTGCGAATAATAATAGGACAAAGAGTTAAGCGACCTATAGAAAACTAATCAAACCCACAAAAGAGAAGAAATTACAATGCTTGAAATGGGGAAAGAAACGATTTTTTCTATAAAAAATGCCAACTAGAATCTAACTTCTAATTGGCTACTTTTACTTGCTCCCTAATTAGGAGTAGATCTGTAATGTGGAGGAACTTTTGTTCCATCTTTTTTGGTGTATTTTCTTACATACACCTTCTTCTTGCCATTTTTAGTTTTTGACATCGTTCAAATATTTTACAATAAAACAAATGAAGGCTCATACTTTGAAAAGAAGAAGAAATATTGTTAGATTTGCAATTACCACATTCTAATCTAACAAAGGTTTCCAAAACCTTTGTCAAAGAACCAAGTTGCGCTCCTTTGCAAACTTGGTTCTTTTATTTTAATAAATTCAAGACGAATTTTTTTCCTTCTTTTGATAATTCAGGAATATTTGAAAAATAGGTGAGTTTGGTCAATTCCTCTCTTATTTCTTTCATTCTATTTTTAATAAACTCTACTGCATCTCTCTCGTGACGTAATTCATGTATAATCTCATTATAAAAATCATGAATAACTCTAAACACAAACAACCCGTGCAAAACACCTTGTGCTGGTCTTTTCTCATCTCGCCAAGGTGAATAGTAAACGTTTGAAGTATCGCTTTTAACTAAAACAATTATCTCTTCCAATAAAGTAAGTTTCAAGTGCATTGCCTCATGTAGAACTGATTCAGCAACTCGTAGTGATGAGACTATATTAGAGTCTGAACAAACAGAAACAAAGACTGAAAATGGTAATTTAGGATTACTATAGCTTACATCTATATAATCATAATCTTGTTTTACAACTTGAATTGACTCTACTAAATTAATTACAGACAAGTATACATCTTTTACTCTCTTTAGTATTGCTAACGCTTTTTCGATCTTTGAGAAAACTACTCCATCTTCTAAAGCTTCTTTACTCATCACATTTATCCCATGTTTATTGTAAAAAAACTCTAACTCTTTAGAAGGATACTCTAGATATACTACTTGATCAATACTACTAACAAGAGGTACTCTTTTAGAATCAAATAATGCAGGATTCTTTGTTATAGCCCTAGAAATAGAAAAATTATTTGAGCTTAGTGAATTTTCTTCTTTAAGAATGCTCCATTTTGCTTGAACCAATTTTTTTGTCAACAAAGGATTCCAAACAGGAATAGGTTGAGAGAGATATTCTACGATTTTTTCTACTAAATTCATAGTGCCTCTTTTGCTGAAAAAGTATACACTATAGTATACCTAGAAAAGTCATAAATTTTTGAAACAGCATGATTAGATATTTTTGATATTTCAAAACCTATTGCTGTGTTGCTTAATGGTCTTATTATTTTATCTACATCTTCTGCGTTATCTGAATTAAAAAGCATAAAAAACCCACCTTTTGATTCATCCCAATTAGGACTTAGATGAACAACAAGCCTATGGGTTTCTTCACCTCCAATATAGTCATTATGTATGCCTATATGATGTCCATGAATAAGCTTATGTGCGGTAATTCCTACTAAATCCAAAGAACTAACATTAAATGATTTTTCTAACTGCATTCTTATTGCTGTAATGGCCTCTGGATTGATAGCATTTTTTAAATGCGCTGGAAGATCAACATTAAAAAAGCTAAATTCATATTGTTCATAAAATTCTGTAGCAACTAATTGCCACTCATCTGTTTCCTCAAACCAATCAAATAAGCTTGAATCTAAACCATTAGAAAATATAGCCGTTGAAGAAAAATGAGGAAATGGGTCATTTTCAAAATCTAGGCTTAAAAAATTTATACAACTAAGGTTTTTCATAAATCGAATTGGTCTAGTTTTTCTTGTATTGCATTTATTAATAATGATTGATCTGCGCAATAAACAGATGGATTATTATATCCTGTTTCTTGTTCCCATCTGTGAAGGGTCATTCCGCCTCCACAAACATCTAACATAGGACAATTAATACATTGCTCTGATGATGGTCTTTGACTTCTCTTGTATGCTTGAAACTCTTCTGAATTCAATAATTCAATTAATAAGCCTTCCTTGATGTTTGAGGGTTTATTAAATTGATCTGCACCATTATAAGAGCTTTTCAAGGTGTCATTTTTTGTAATGGTACCATCTGTATCAATTATAAGAATTCCAAAATCGGTTAACCCTATTCCTTCCTTTACCATTGTACTACCTAACAAAACCTTCATCATGTCATCTAGTATTCTTATAGGCGTTGGGTCACTATCATTCAAATAAATATCTAATAGTCTCACCATCCAATTCCCATATTCTGTAGAGTTTATTGATGATTTCCCTAATGGCAACCTTGAATGATTTCCATCTTTGTATAAAAAATCAACACTTGGTGGTGCAAGTTCCTTGAAGAAATTGTAAACCTCGTTAGGATTAGAACTTGGGTCAATTACAGCAAGCAACCCTGCGTATAAAAAGCTAGAATCTTTGTGAGATTTCAAAACCTTAATTCCTTCTAATACTTCATCGAATGTTCCATAGCCTCTATGTCCTACCCTCATCTTATCATGAATATGCTTAGGTCCATCGATGCTTATTGAAATACTCGTTGCATAAGTGGAACATATATCTAATATTTTATCGTTAATTAAAATTCCATTAGATTGAATACTAATTGGAAATTTATTAGTATTTGGAAATGCTTGCCGCAACATGTCTAAAAAATGATTTAACCTATCTGCTCCTAATAAAAAAGGCTCTCCTCCATGTAATACAATACTAAATCCCATCTTCTGATATGCTGCAAGTTCAAGCAAGGAGTCACAAACAGCATTCATTGTATCAAAAGAGATGAATTTTTCCATATTTGACCAGTTATCATCCCCCATGTTATAAACATAACAGTAGCCACAATTTATATTACATCTACTTGCAACTTTTATCAATATAGTATCTATTCCTTTTTTAACAACAGGATCATTGTTTGTCGGAAATTCTTTTGATTTAATCATAGATTAGAAATGTTGCTTTTGATCAAGTATAAAGTTACTATCGATTATGACGGTTGTGTACACGATCATAGGCTGTTATGTTATTTTTTTTGTCGTAGTGCACTTCTTTTATCAATCTTTGTAATACAGTATTAGGTATTTCTTTAATATCTACACTCGCTGCATTGGAGCTAGAAAGGGTATTCTTCATCTTCATGATTCTTAATTTAAGATTGTTAATAATGATTTTGGAATAGTATTTTAAGTTAAACAAGCAGAGGTGTTTAGCCTCCATCATACGCTCTAACTTTATACTAAGCTAAAACATTTTTTTTGCTAAAACAAGAATTTTGACAGGTTTTATCTTTAACCTCTCTATAATAAATCATACGTTCAAAAAGGACAAACCACACTTAATAATTTGAAAACCAACTTTTTACGTCTTAGATTAAAATTAAAATTAATTTTAATCATTTATTCAATCCACTACTTATCAATTGATTACAAAATCTATTATAAGTTTCCTAAAATTAGGTATTTCAATAAAAAAGCCTCAAATATTGCTTTCTTTCATTATCATTCATGTTTGGTTTCTCAAAAGAATACAATAAAAATGGTCGTTTTTATTACACCAAAAACTACAGCAAAAGTCATTGATAATTTTGTATCTTTCCGTATAATAAAAGTATACCTAATAGGTTTTCACTTCATTTCGGAAAAATAACCGCATTATCATGGCCACCATCGCCTACCTTCGGGTCAGCACTACCGACCAAGACATTGAAAAGAACAAAGCTGATATTTTGAATTTGGCCAACGACAAAAATTTGGGTCAGGTCAAATTTGTAGAAGAGAAAGTTTCAGGAACTATTTCTTGGAAAAAACGGAAAGTAGCCCAAGTCATCGAGGAGCTGGGCAAGGGAGATAATCTTGTCGTCTCCGAACTCTCGCGTATTGGCCGTAGTATGCTAGAGATTATGGACGTACTCAATATTGCGGTGGAGAAAGGGATCAACATCTACGCTGTTAAGGGGAATTGGAAACTGGACGACTCTATTCAGAGCAAGATCATGGCGATGGTGTTCGCGATGGCAGCAGAGATTGAACGTGACCTTATTTCCAAGCGAACCAAAGAAGCACTCCAAGCCAAGAAAGCAGCGGGTATAAAACTTGGCCGGCCAAAAGGCCCAGGGAAGAGTAAGCTGGATCAGTACCGCCCAGAGATAGAAGCCCTCTTGGCCAATGGTTCTACGCAAAAGTTTATTGCACAGCGTTATGGAACTACGCCTACCAATCTTTCGCTTTGGATGAAGAAGCGTGGATTGCGTAAAAGCTAGATTAATATGCTCTCTAAAAACACGTTACTATTATTTCTGGTAAGACTAAAATTTGTATATTGAAAATCACAAACAAATAATGAGTACTCAATATATGCCAGTTACTGTCAAAACCTATCCTGCTAAAAACGGAGACTGCTTTTTAATAAGCTATGAAAGAGACACATATAGTGAAGATCACATTTTAATAGACTGTGGTTATAAAGATACTGTAGAGAACTACCTGATTAAAGACTTGAATTGTATAGGAATTAAGGGGGAAGTAATTAAGAAAATGATACTAACCCACATAGATTCTGATCACATTTTAGGAGCTATATATCTTCTGGAAAAAAATAACACTCACAACTTCATCCAGATTGAAGAGGTATGGCACAATACATTTCGTCACATTTCTACAGAAGGAAATTCAACTCTTAACCAAGAGCAAGAAAAAATTATTCAACGAATCATTCAACGAGGTTATCCTGTTACAGAAGATAAAAAGGAACAAACTATTAGTGCTAAGCAAGGTACGACTGTAGGAGCCTTAATTTTGAAAGGTGGATATTCGTGGAACAGTGCCTTTAATGAGAAAGCTGTTTCTATTAACCATAAAAGAGAAATACTAATAGAAGATGACCTTAAAATAGCTCTTCTCTCTCCCAATCAAGAGAAATTAAATGCTTTAGAAAAGCTTTGGAAAAAAGAGTTAAAGAAGTATGGAATAAACTATGAAGAAGCAACATCTGATTCCTATGATGATACTTTTGAAATGCTCGTTTCGTGGGATAATAAAACATCAACGAAAAAACCTAAGACAATCTCATCAACAAAAGAGACGATTAAGGAGCTTTTAAGGAGACCCTTCGAAGAAGATACTACTCCTACAAATGGTAGTTCTATTGCTTTTATATTAAGTATTAAAGACAATGAATTACTTTTCCTTGCAGATGCACATCCTGACTTGATAGTAAGCTCTCTTGAAGAATATCAAGAAGAGGAAGTTATTCTCTTTGATTTAATCAAAGTAGCCCATCATGGTAGTTTCAAGAATATCAACCAGGCTTTATTAGAGAAAGTTGATGCTCCAAACTATCTGATTTCTACAAATGGAAGTGGGCATAATCACCCAGATAAAGAGACCATAGCACACATAGTAAGTCGCCCCACTACTTTCCAAAGAAAACTATATTTCAATTACATAACAGATAATTCTGAGCACTTTAACAGAGTTGAATGGATGGAAGAGTACAATTACTCTATACATTATCTTAATCAAGCTCCATATAAACTGACATTATGATTCCCCCAATATTAAATCCTAAAAAAATAGAACTAGCTACAGTACGAATTCAATGTGATGATAAAAATGGTACAGCTTTTTTTGTTTTTATTGAAGAGAACAAACAACTCTTACTAACAGCTGAGCATAATGTATGTGAAGAACATCCTATTTTAGTAAACATTAGTTCAGAAATAGATACTACTACCAAGCTTCTAAAAAGAATACCAGAACTTGATATTGCTATCCTTGAAACCAATATTCCAGATATTAGCAACTTGACCTCTATACCTCTACAAGATAAAGATGTAGCCTACAATGAGTCTTGGGAAACATTCGGCTTCCCAGCTCTGCGAATAACGTCTGGTGGACGGTATACTGGCACAGTCTCTAGAACAGAAGAAACTACTCAATGGGATATAGACTTAGACTGTGAACAATATACTAAAATAGATGATTTTAAGGGTTTGTCTGGGGCACCATTAGTAATTGACGGTTACGTGGTAGGTGTTATAGGACATGACAACGTTGGTACGTTGGGAGCATCAAGTGTAAGGAACGTAGTAGAAGTTCTCCGTTCTTACAATATACCTGTTGCTGTAGATAAAAGCCCTTCTATTACACATTCTATAAAAGCAGATGTACAGGGTACTAACCCTAATAACCAAGTACTGGATACAATAAAAGAGACTATTTCTAGAGAGATAAATTCGTCCTACTTTCTAATAAGTGGCAGTCCTGGTTCTGGAAAGACTACCATTGCTGCACAACTAGAATTAGAAGGTAGAAATCAGGTGATTCTTGATCGCTTCTTTATTAAAGTGCCAGAAAGTGATGAATACCCAACTCAAATAAGAGCGACTCCAGAGTTCTTTCTACAATGGGTAGAAGAGGTTTTTTATCGTACTTTATATGGTACACCTTCTCCAAAACATGATTCAGAAACTACCCTAAACAAAAGACTTTTAAAGATATATCAACTCCTTCAAGAATTATCAATCTCCTTCCGATCAAGAGAACAGGTCGCCCTTATTATAATAGATGGCTTAGATGATGTTAGAAAAGATAAAATAGAAGACTTCTTACAAGTTTTTCCTGAATCATTACCTTCTAATTTTAAAATCATCTTCTCCTGCACTTCAAAAGAAGTCTTACCTAATTCAATTCGGGCAGCTATAAGTCCAGACAATGAAATTGTAGTCACACCTCTCCCCATGGAGAAGGTTAAATCCTTCATCAGGGAACAGTTAGAAGAGGAGCAACTTACCTATAGCCAAATTCAAGAATTAGCAGAAAAGTCAGAAGGACATCCACTTTATCTTAGGTATCTCATTAAATACATCATAGAAGCTGATATTACTTCAATTAATGACTGGTTGAGTTCCATACCTGTTATTGGTGGAAAAATCGAACGCTATTATAATAGTATATGGGAGCAATTACAGGAACACACGAATGGAACCTGGCTAGCAGCTACATTAGCTAGGTTAAGAGTACCTATTCAAAAAGAATTACTCCCTAACCTACTACCTTCGGAAACTCAACACCACTTTTTAACAAGTTTCAAAAAGATTCAACATCTACTAAGAGATCGAAACTTGATAAGTATATATCATACTTCCTTCTCAGACTTTATGGTTAAGAAGACAAAAGAGAGAGAGATTTCAATCCATAGAAACATTTCTGCTTTTACCCTAAATAAAGATAATCTCCAATCTAACTTTAGTATTTCTGAACGTATACACCACTTAATTCGAGGCGATCAAGAGAATAAAAAGAAAGCATTAGAAGAATGTAATCAATCTTGGGTAGATGATTGTGCTCTGAGTAGTGTAAATCCTGATATAGTTTTAGTAGATATCAAAGAAACTATTGGCCTTGCTGCTGGGATGGGAGTTGCACACAAAGTAATAGCCCTATTGTTACTATCACAAAGGGTGAGTTTCAGATATAATGTGCTCTTTGAAGAAAACGCTTTCTTTCTTGTAAATGCTTTATTAGCACTCAATAAACCAGAAGAGGCTATTAGGTATGCTGTTCGTAATAAAACTTTAGTAACAGCAGAGGAAGATGCTCTATATCTCTTACAAAGATTTTATGAAATAGGAGCTGAGAAAGAAGGTGAAATTCTTTTTGATGCAATTGAACGATTGTCTAATAAGATATTAGAAGGAGGACTAAACAGCGAATCCTTTGAGAGAGCCATCCCATTAAAAATTAAAGCGGTTGCTTTATACGCAACTATAGATCCTGAAGATACTCGCTACCAGTTTCGTTCACTTTTGGATGTAGCTATCAGGATTATTAGAAAGAGTGATAATGACGAAGAAGTTGTACGTTATTTTGAAGATCAAGTTTGCTCATACTATCAAGGCTATCTAATATATCAATTTGAATTGCCAACTTTGACAAGGTCTATAGAACAAGAGAATACACAATCCAAGTTTGGTGACAAATACAGCGGTTCCCTAGCATTAAGCATATACCATGCACTAATATTTAATGAAAGAAGTCTTCATGTCCAACCAAATAATAGCATTAGTGAATGGATAGAAGACTTAGAATATGCCATTGATAAGTATGGTATACATCCTGACTATTACTATCAACTGCTTTATATTCTCTTAGAGAAATCAAGTAGAATAGACCTTATACAAAATCTCTCCCAGCTTGTCTTTTCTAATGAACCAGCTTTTAATCTTAGACAAGAGAATGGAGTTGATCTAGATAGAGGATCCATAGAGCAATTTGCTATTGAGGTAAAGTGTTCAAGTTTTTTAGACCTTAAAAAGCAACTTCCAAAATTGTCTAATTTTTCACATAATCCTAATGGTTGGGAAGAAGATGTAAAAGCACGTTTTCAGTACTTATGTCTTCTCAATGGAAAAGTAAAACGATACAGGGCTGATGGAGAAAATGAAAAGGTAAAATCTCTTCTACCACAGCTAAATAATTTATTAGAATATTTGATTCCTGATCTGAAAAGTCGAGTATATTGGGAGCGGAGCTATGGCTTGGCAGAAGCGTTCTATCCCTTAGTATACAGCTATCTCTTGGAACTTTTGATAGATGCATTTCCTAAAGAAATTCCAGCATTAGTTGCAAATATTGAACAAAAGAAAAATTATCAACTTGGATTATATACAGAAGGCTATATTAATAGTCTCTTTGTAATTGCCACAAAACTAACAAAAAGCCTTAGTCATAAAATTTCTGCCTTTAAAACTACAAAGGTCTTAGAAGAACACATTATTGAAACAGTAGAAAATCGCTGGGATAGGAATGAATATTTACTAAGATTAGTGGAATTGTATGCTATGCAAGGAAATAAAGACAGAGCTTTAACTATCTTCAAAGAGATGATTAATACGTCAATGGGACCTTCTTGGTATAAAGAGGCTCAATTGGGAATCATTAATACTACAATGTCTAGTATAATCCCTCAGAATGACAATCAGAATTACCTGCAAAAGTTTGCAACGCATTTACATGCAGCTTCAGGAGAGATGACTTTCCAACGCTACATAAGACAGCAACAAGAAGAATTCATAGGAGACTTAACTCAAATTGGTTTCCTAGACAAAGCCATTTCTTATTTCAAGTATTTAGTATTGCCTGATTATAAGACCATTCTTCATAATGCAGAATCAAGTAAGGCCGATATGGCCCATACTGGTAATGGCTATATTCTGGGAGCTAGAGCTATTGAAGAACAAAGTGGCATATTAAGCTTATTGCAGAATAGGGATAATAAAGGTTCCTTGATAGCATGGAGTATAGCTGAACTATTCATATTAGGTGATGATAGGTATATACGAGGATACTCCCAAGTACAAGCAAATATCTTGAATTATGTAGAAGCTAACTATAACTATCCAAATCACACAGACATACTATTTAAAAGGTTTTCAAAATTTGTGATTACTGAGGTCTCTAGTGAATATCGAAATGAATACATAAGGGAGATAAGCAATGAGTTGACACCTTCTAATCTCATTCTGATGAGAAGACACTTAGAAGGTGTGGGAATGAAAAGCTTCTCTAAAGCAATACAAAACAATCTCGACAATCCAGATACATCAAGCCAAGAGAATGATACAGAGGATCCGTTAAATCAGTTAATTAAAGTAAAACAAGATGCTCAGGAAAAGCTAGATACTGAAAATAAAAGTGGAGCAAGAAATACTATAATTGAAGGTTTAAGAAGTATTCAAAAGCAGAACTATGGAGTATGGTCTTCCAACTATTCTAACAAAATAAATGATGTCAGGGGTTTGCTTCTTGAAAGTTACAATAATTCTTCCGAGCTAATCAAAGACTTAAAGGAGTTAATTGTTGATGAACCTTACTTTGAAGAATGGGTAATTGCCAGTCAACTAATTGGATTACTCCAGCGAGTAGAGGACGAAGATGAAAAACAACTAATAATCACTACTGTCCTTGAACATATAGAATTAATGGTACGCACACCTTCATCAACCTATGAAAAATATACTTGGCTGGGGACTAGTATTCCAAAGGCAACTCTAGATGAAGAAGAAAATTCATTGCTAGAATTACTCATTTGGTTTTTGAACCACCCTTCTCTCTCTGTAAAAAATAGAACAATAGAACTACTGACATGGCTTGGAACAGTCACACCAGAGATGATTGTTAGAGCACTAATTAGTGAAATTAAAAAAAAGGGATATACCATTTCAAAGGAGCTATCAGCATCTATTATCCATCAGATTGCTGATGTAAATCCAACAGGATTTGCTGGTATCATAAAATCGATCCTTGAACAGAATCAACAGGAGATACTTAGCCTCTCACATTTTATGATTAAAAATTCACTTCTTGATTCTCTGAAAGGACTAAAGTCTAAAGGAGCAACTAACTTGAATGATTTAATTACTAAATTTGAGCAGACATTTATCACTGCTACAGTAAATAGTGGAGACATAATCATTGATGATGAATACCTTCAACCTATACACAGTTATCTTGATGAACTTAATAAGTTGGGTGTCCTAAATAGAAAATTTGCGGTAACATTTTTCGACAAAATAAGAGAACTCATCCCACTAAAAACGGAAGAAAGCATTAGAGCGAGTGAGTATATTGATAGGAGTTTTAACAATTACAACGACATTGAACTGATTTCTGATTTTGCTACCTTATTAAGGTACGTTTTAAATAGCACAATAAGCTCACATGTCTCCTTATCTAACAAAGAGTCTGTAGCTGATATTTTACGTTTTTATCAACCTATTTTCCCTGAGAATAAAATACAAGTTCAGTTTGATTATGGTCATGACCAGTTTGAGGAAGTCGCTAAGGAGTTGTTTGCCGAAGAGGATTTGGATCTGGTTAAGTTCTTCTTAGATGGTGATATTCCACTGAACTACTACAGCCATAGCATAACTTCTTCAGAAACATTCTCAAGTTCTTTTGAAACCATAAGTCTCACTTCCTATTTAGTTCCTTTAAACGATTTTAGTGAAAAGCTAGCCTATTTTCCGTATCAATCTTTTCCATCAAATAGTTATCCATTCAACCAGAAACATAAAAGCAAAGAAATTTTTATTCCGTTATTTATCACTAGTGGATATAACGACAATACTACAGGGAGTTTTATAGTTCCAGATCAGATAAACCCTGACCTTGATTCATTTATAACAGATAATGTCAAGTCTACTTATTGGCGAAAAGGGAGACTTTGGACTAATAAATTACAAGGTATTCCAGAGAAAACAGGGTATTTTACGATAATACCTGAAGATATAGTCTCCACGTTAAAAGAGACTTACAAGCTCATCTGGCACATAAAACATGAATACAAATCTATCTGGATTGACTTCTTTGAGAATAAAAAAATAAAATAATGTATACTCCTATAAACAGAAAAATGTTTGAGCGGCACATTAATATATTAGCTGAAAAAATGAGAACTAGAAGATCATTCATACCTCCTGATTTCAAAGTAGTAAGATCCTTGGCAGATGCAAAAATGACACCAAATAGAAGAGTGAATTTCTGTACTGTTAATGAATCTGCTCGGTTATTAGCTAACTCTACTGCTCATTTTTCTAGCCCAGAATTTATAAACGATCATGATGCCAAAGAATAGGAAAGAATTAGAACGTAAAATGCACTCGTTTACAGAAAAAACACAAAAAGGCCCGGTTCGATTAAACCTACCTACACATAGTAGAACTGCAAAAAGTATTGAGAATATTCGAAATGCTCCTAATGGGAGAATAGACCTTGCTACTATTGACGAAATGACTAGAGCGATGCTCAATGCGATAGGTGCAATGCAATTTTAAAATAAAATGCATTTACGTATTTATCCTCATTCAAACTTTCGCCTTAGATGAAAAAGTGGGGATCATTAGAAAAGTATCCTAGAGCTGCCAAGAAGAAGGCATACCTCTTCGCTATAAATTAAAGAAGCATCGAAAAGTACGCGCTGAAGCCTACAGAATCCTTTTTCATATCGTAAACGAACCTACATCCATATAGACGTGATCGCACCAAGAGGTGCGACCTACTAGAAGATTGTACGTTATAAAAGCCCCCACAAACTACGTTTGCGGAGGCTTTTGCAAAGCACACATCAATACTATCTCCAAGCAGACAAGGTTCCTTGGTCTATACGAATAACATGGCGCATATTATAGGGTAGATCCTCAAGCTTGCATTCTATCTTCTTTGACTTTACCCATCTTTTTTGTTCTTTGGAGTAGGTCGCGGTATAAAATACGGGAGCGTATGACTCAGCATAAAAAACGCCGTATCGTTTATTGTCACGCTCTATAGTAAATTCATGGATACACGTCTTTTGTACTCCATAATCATAAGCACGTCTATATTTCGCTTCTCCTTTTACAAATCTGTAGATGGTACTCGTTCGTTCACGCGTTGTATAGTCTCTTTTCATATCGTGGACGACAGGGTAATTATCAAAGAGAATTTTTTGTTCTGCGGTTATGTCTTGGCCGTACAACGTCAGAGTAGTAAAAAGGACTCCGCAAAGGAGATAAAGTAGCTTTTTCATAATTAATAGTCATTGGTAAGTGAATAAGAAATGGGCATGGGACCGAAGAAAGTTCATTAGTCTGTGAGCACCATGCAACCCTTTGTATTGTTTTGTATTCGTCCCTTAGTAAGTTTTTTCTCTATGCTGCCATTATAGGGAAGCAATCCTTTGATAGACCACCTGTAGCCCTTATTCTCTGATGCCCGCCATGTTTCATACAAGTGCCCTAGCCCATACGGCATGGCTATCTCAAGCGTTGTCCCCATCATGAAAGAAGCGTCCTCTGCTCTGCATTTGTAGAGGTACATCTCTGTATCAAGTATGGCACTCGAACCAATGACACTTTTGACCGTCGCGATAACGTACACTTGGGTGGTAAGGTAGCGTCGCTCCGCTACTTTGTACGCTTGAAAGTACACCACATCCCCTGCTTTAATTGTTTGTGCTTGTATGGTGTCTGTTGGCCAACACAGGAGAAAGAAGAGCCAAGAAATGGCTACAAAATATTGAAAAAGAGTTCTCATTTGCTGATATAATTTGATGCGTGAGTAAATGATAGAACTCTAAGATAAACTTTTAATGACAAATATGTCATTGTGCGAGCAATTTTTTTGCGCCACTTTTATCTAATGGCGCAAAGAAACAATCAACAACTACAATTACAATTGGCTCAGAAGCTCAAAACGCTCCGAAAAGAAAAGGGGGTGAGTCAGCAGCAGGTCTACAACGATACGGACGTTCACGTGGGGCGTTTAGAAACAGGGAAGATGAATGCTACGATCAATACGGTAGCCATTCTATGCGACTATTTTGGACTAACTTTGAGCGAGTTTTTTGGGGAGGGTTTTGATGATACTATTCCGTAAATATCCATCAAAATATAAACAGTCCTCCACCTCCCAAATAAAGGTCTATCTCCGAAGTTTGAGAAGCCTCTAATCCTTCTTTCGACTTCTTGTATTTCTCTATCCGAGCTTGATACTTCCTGAAATCCTGTTGCTTCTTTTCAAGTATTTTTTTCAATCCTATATCCCCAAACAAGTAAGTGGCTTCTGTACTTTTAACACCAGTAATCTTTTGATCTACAACAATAGGCTCTAATCCTACCCGTGGGAGAAAGAAGAGGAACTGATTCATGGTCTTCGAATGGTCTAGTATGTTTTCAAGCAGTGTTTTCATAGCTTTTGGGCGTTTCTGAGGCGCTAATGAATCAATCTTCTCTCGTCTGGTTTTATAGTCTTCTAAAAGAACTTGCTGCTTCTCACTTCTGTTCTTTTTTAGATAACGTGCCAACTCTTCATCTCGAAAAATACTTCCCAAAAAGGTCGGTTCTTTAGAGGCTTTTTTCTTCCCTTGTTCTAGAGCCAGTAACATTTCTTTGGTAATACCAAGCGTTGTAAATCTGTATTTGCGAGATTTATTTTTGCCATATTTTATCCCCGCTAGTTTGCCTCTGTACTTATAGCTCTCTAACTCTGGTTGATCATTGAGAAACTTCAAAAACGTTGGTGTGTCTTTGCTCCTAGCATACATTTCTTGTACGGCCTTACTCAGTCGCTCTTTATCTAGTACTCGGCCATTTTTTTGAGCCTGATAGGCCTTCTCCTTTCGTACATTTTTATCTACCTGTTTCTGATTAAGGCGTTCTCTCTCTGGTTTATCGGTATACACAATAGAGTGGGTAAGCTCTGGGTAGCGCTCTTGCTGGTACGTCTCGATTCCTCGGCGGATCTGCTCAAACTTTTTGTTGTCCATCCGCAGTAAATCATTACTTCGGTATTCTGTTCCACTAAAGAGAAAATGAATGTGCCAATGCGATTTTTCAAAGTGAGGCTTGGCAATCCCTAATGCTTTCTGGCTGCGCATATTGATGTACTCTTGGGCAATGTCTTCTAATATCTCCGCAGTGAGTTGTTCACTATCCTCTGGGGCAAAGCTCATAATTTCATGGTACATAAGAACCGAGTTCTTCCGCTTGTTCGTGCGATAGTCATCGTTTTGGTGAAACTCTTCTGTTATTCCTGCAATATCGTCGGCCATCACATTGTGGGTCAAAAGAAAGCCTTTACGCAACTTATTCTCATGAGTCATGACGTAGTTTACCAAGCGTCCAAAACTGGCCTTTTTCTTTACCCTAAGTGTTTTGAGAATCATCTTGTCGGTTTTTGTATTGAGCAATGAGCTGCTCCAAATAAGGAAGAATTCGCGGATCACTCTCCAACTCTTCTTCAAGCAGTTGTTGGATCGTTGATGGCACTCTCAATCGCTCATGAGCTAAGGCACGGAGCTGGCCGTAATCGTCCCTAATTTGTTGTACCTCGCTGGCCAAAGCACCACCGCGCACATTGACCTGTCGAGCAATCTGGTTCAGAAGTGTTCCATAACGAATCATAGCAATCTCTAACGCCTTTACATCTTCATCTTCTGGAAGAATAAAGCACTGGTTTAAGTACGCCAAAAGACAAGATTTGATAAATTGATTCGCCTTCATATTATGGTCCTCGGCTGCTTGTGCGACCATCCTCCACTCCCCTTCTTTGAACAGTAATTCTTTACGGTAATGCTTTTTCTTGTACTCGCGTTGGTACTTTTGGACACGCTTTTTTTGCCACTCTCGCTTGAGTTCTTCGACCTGCTGAGGTGTAGCGTCTTCTTCTGAATTGTAGTGCGCAAAGAAGTATTCTTTGAAGTTTTTGTATTTCATAAGCGTTAAATTTGAAGGGGGTTTTTAGGGGTCTCCCCTAAGCAAGCCGAACCGTTTTGGGTTCGGGCAAAGTATAGTTGCTTTTGGCGCTAGACAAAAGTTGACGGAACTTTGCGTACTTGCTACGCATCTTTCTTTTACATTTCTCTAGCATTTAAACCTTTGGCGCAGTGCTTTAAGTTCCCAAAAAGACCTTCGGGTGAAAAAGAAAAAAGCCCCTCCCCTATTGACGACGTTTCCACAGAATATAATTTGCCGTTACATGCTACACAGATATTCGTTGACATCTTTACTTGGCAAAAATCGATCAGACCATGAAGTGAAGTTCTCCAAATGCTTCTGAAAGTATTGAGAAGCAGCTAATCCAGACGGATCATTGTCCAAGAAACCATCAACCTTTATGGAACCTAGCTCGGAAATTTTCTGCAATGCTTTTTCCTTAAGCGCAATTGAATTGAGCACAATAACATGACCGTTATATTTGTCAACCTTAAGCAAGGCTAGGTAGCTTAAGAAATCCATAAAACCTTCAAAAATGGCCAACTGTTTTTGTGTTCCGTCAAGAGCTGATAAGTACGTAATGGCTTTGGTTCCAAGGCATCCCTTGAAGTACTTGTTGCGCGTTTCATATCCCCCCTGATCGTTTTCAAAACCTAAGGCAAATAGTTGTTTCCCTTTGTTTTCAAAGTAAATTTCTTTCAAATACTGGCTGGCTAACTTATAAGGAATATTGCGGTTTTTGAGGTAGTTCATCAAAGCTTTGTTTTCTAGCTCCTGTATCTTGTTGATGGTGAGATTTTGCGTACTAACTTGTGATTGAAAATGCTCCTTTTCATGTTGAGAAGTAGGAATAGTCACATGAGCCGAACTGCTGACGTTGGATAAATGATGTAGTGCATCTTGGAACGAGCAACTTTCGTACAGCATCACCAAATCAATGACATTTCCACCCTTTCCTAGCCCGTGATCGTACCATAAATTTTTGACGCGGTTGATTTTGAAGCTAGGCGTTTTTTCTGTCGGCCGTAATGGGCTTTTGTACCATACGTCGTCTCCCAAAAATTTTTGGGGCGAAATCTGCCAATATGACAGCACCTTTTCCAGCGAAACTTTCCTAGCGTTTAAAGTATTCATATTGAATATTTTTACATGTTTTTCTTTTCACCCGAAACTCTTTTTAAAGAGAGCCTAAGTTATAAATACTTATTTACTTTAAAGATAAATACTTAGAGCAGAAACTAAAACGCCATAAATCTATGATTAGAAAGGGCTTAGAGCATTTATTTATTTTTTTTCTCCTAACTGACCGACAATTTTTTACCCCTAACTGACCGACGTTTTTACTTTTTTCTCCTAACTGACCGACGTTTTTTTACCCCTAACTGACCGACCTGTGACTCAAAGAATTGTCATTTTTGCTTTTTTTCTCCTAACTGACCGACAAAAGGGAGAATTTTGAGGCTTTTTCCCCTAACTGACCGACGTTTTTGCTCATGAGTCTTTCAATATTTGTGGTAAAAAGTCCTTTTCGCCTTTATTCCATTTGTCATAGCATTGTTTGCAATAAAAGAGAGTACGCTCTTCTACTAAGGATTTTTTACTCTTCTTTCCCAATATGTCTTTTCCGAATTGCTCTATAAAATCAGACGTCTTTTTCGTTTCTACTGCTACAATTTCTTCGTAAATACCTGCATGTTCCTTTTTAAAAGACTCAAGAGAAAACTCTTTCGTAAAAGCCAATGTAGGTTCTTTCTTCCTTACTTCGGACAGGGGTGTTTTTTTACCATCATTCTTTTCTGCGAGAGCTAATTTTTGAAGCGCACCATATCGTTTGACTTCTTCGGCTTCCTCAGTTTTTCGTTCACGACTGTACCATTCCTCAAAAGGGGGCCTATACCACGCTTCGGTAAATACTTTGTGAAGCACGCCACCTCGATCCTTATCACTTACGTTCCATTTGCGCCTGCTGAACGTTTTAATAACGTAATTGATATATGGCACCGCCTTTCTCCCTAACTGCTTTCTCAGGTCAACTACAAGCTTCCTAGCAGGGTTTGGGTAAATACCACACTTGATCAAATCCTTACAAGCTTTATTCTCTCTACTAGTAAAACTACTAATAGTAGATAAATCCTCTTTGCTGAACAAGGTCATGCTTTCCTCTCCGTTACGGCTAAACGTAATTCGGTACCCAGAGGGAGATTGTTTATCTTTTTGCATGGCAATACTGAATTCTTCCACCGTCTCATTGACGCGCTTGATGGGCTTGCGGAGTTTGGCCACTAATTTAGAAGTGTATTTGAAGCTTTCCACATATTCTTGCTTCATCCCCATTCGTGTAATGCAGAAGTGCGTCAGATCAACGCTAAAGCTCCCACTAGAGAATTGACTCACATACTTGTTAGCAAAACGATACAGTCGCTTAGGGGTTGGATTTTCTAAGCTAAAGTATGTTTTTAGATCGAAGGGCATTTGGTCTTTGATATAGTGCTCGTAAAACGTTGGGTCAAAGATAATGCGATCCAACTCATGAATTTGCTCCATGATGTTCACTACTTTTCCTTCACTATTCTCCCGTTTAATGATCCTTTGGTGGTCTTTTTCTTTGTACTGGTAGGAACTAATGACACGCGTCTTTATTCCTTTATTCCAAGATTTTGTTTCTCGATTGTAGATAAAATTTGTCTCTATCTTCATATCCATGAGCGCGTCCAAGTGACGAACGATGGTCTGTATATTTCGCTTACTGGGCTTGTGTGGACTCTGAGTAAGCTTAAATATTTCATAGAAGCTTGTTTTAAGGCTTACCCCCTCCCCTTTCTTCTGTAAGAGATAAAGAAGAATTAGAAGGTAGTCATCTGTTTGGGCATTTGGTGGTGTAGCTCCATAACTCAACTTGAAGTAACACTGCTTATTTACCCCACCCAATACCTGATCCCATTCAAAATAGCGCTCTTGGTAGGCCAGATCTTCCGACTGGTAAGTTAAAGGAGAGAAGGAAAACTCTGCCAAGTTAAACCCATCTACGCTCTTGAACTCGTCGTCAAAGAGTGTCTTGTCCTTTTTGTGAGGAACAATTGTTTTTGGAGTCGTTTTTTTCTTGGCCATCTAGTTCTCCTCTATGCTGTCTAAATAAAAATTGATAGCGGTTTCCACTATTTCCTCTTGCGTAGTATGAAACCCTCTACAACTCGTCAGCAGTGCCATTTGCATTCTTATCTTGGTATCTTCCTTTATCCACCCTCCAAACTTTACATAATTAACGTCTGGGTCTTTTGTACTCGGACGCCCCATCTTAGACACAGGTTTTACGACCGCTTCCGTTTTTACCTCCTGAATAGGTGCTTTTGTCTTGGGTGTTTGAGAGCGCTGATCTTTGAGCGCGGCAAAACCTTTCTTTATTTTGTCTTTAGCCATTAGTTGCTGGTGTCAATAGTTCTAAAATTTCAGAAGCGAGACTTGCAATCTCCTCCTGTGCTTTCTTATCTTTCGTATTAAAAATACTGTCGGTCTCTAAGTGGTGGCGTGTAAATACAATGCGTTGACCAATTTCCGTTTTGAGCACCTCCGTCCCCTTCTCACTCACTTCTTCTCGAATAGTGTTCGCGAAATTGGAACCTGCGGTTACCATGTTGATTACAATGCGCACTTGCACATTGGGATACTTTGCCTGACACTGCTGTGCAAAATCTAACGTTCTATCAATCGCTAAAAAGTCATTTACTGCAGGCTTTGTCGGCACCAAAATCAAGTCTGACACCTTGAAAATATCTGGGAGCTCGCTAGAGATATACGGTGGGGTATCAATAACCAATAAGTCGTATTCCGTTTTGTTGTACAACTCTTCGTATTTTTTAAAAGAACTACGTGAAATGAGATCAACGCCTCCTAAGACATTATTCTCTCCGAATCCTTGAAATAAATCCGTGATGGTTCCTTGATGGTCGCCATCGATAATAGCACATTTATTACCTGCTTCTCGGGCAAAATAATTAGTGAGGTTGTACGCCAGGGTACTTTTCCCTACTCCCCCTTTTTGGTGGGCAACACTAATAACAATTGGTCTACTGCTCATACTTAAATAATTATTTGGGCTTTTACTAACGTTCACAATATAGCTAAAAAAAGGAAAAAGGAAAAATGGATTAATCGTTTTTTAGTTTTTCTGTAAAAAGTAATTAATAGAATTTTAGTTTTTACAGAAAAAGTAAAACTTCGCTTATTCTTCGATTCAGATGCGGTATTTAAGAGTACTAACAAGTGTCTATCTCACAATTATTCGTAAATACTATTTTTAGTTTTTACAGAAAAACTATTTTCTGTAAAAAGTATTTTTTTGACATAACCTCAGACTCTTAATACGATCCATTGGTTCATCTAATTACTCAATGAAAAAACGATAGCAAATGAATATGAAAGACTTTGGATGGGAGCGCCAAGAGCCAGAAGTAAAATCAGGGGATTATTGGTTCGATGGCAAGTTCTATGCTACGAGTGGCGTAGACAATGCGATTCCAAGACCAGAAATTCTAATGATTTACACAGACATTTTAAACACGGTTGGACACCAGGGAGGCCAAGATTGCCTTCAAGTATATGTTCAGAAGGAAAAGAACTACAAACTCTTCTTTATTGATAACGTATCAAGGTCGTCGCTCTCCTCAGGGGAGGCCTCCCGAGAAGACCACTACTGTACGCTCATGTTCGCCCACGAATATTAAACCGCAGTGGTTATTCTGGCCGTTTCCACGTAGGGAACGGCTTTTTAATGTAAAAACTAAAAATAGTTTAAACGTTTTTTAGTTTTTACAGATAAACTCTGCTATTTTTATCCTGAGCCAATTCTAAAGAAGAACATCGTTACTCACCAGCCTACTCACAGACTGGTATTAATGCATTACAATCACTTTAACTGTTTCCAAGTGAGATAGGTATTTTTTGCAATAAAAACTAAAAAACGATAATTCATTTTTTAGTTTTTACAGATTAAGTAGTGAAACGCTATCTGTAGTACACACTGTTGTAGATGACTTGAGCTACCAATTCAAAACAAGCCCAAGCAAGATAATTTTTGACATCTTCTTGAGCGGGTACAACCATCTCATATTCGTAACGCAAATCGCTAATTTGACGGTAGTGACGGTCAAAGAAAGCATAGGTGTCGTGGTAGTAGATAAGATCAGGAACCAAACCAGAGACACAGCCATGATTGAGCAGATCTTCCAAGTAGCACTTAGGGTCTTCTTGTTCTAAGAGCCAAGTAGCGACTTCAAACTCGATGGTATTAGGATGATCATTAATCATCTTTTGAAGATAGTCCGTAAGCGGAGAAGTGGTGTTTTCCATAATGTGAAAGCATTGAATGAAGAAATAAAATCTGCTTTCTGGAAAGAGGGTGGACGTAGACCTATGCAAGGAGGAACTCGTAGAGGCAAATCCTTGTCAGAGGTCGAAGGAACGCCCTACCTTGAAAGTTGTTTTTTTCGCGTTCAATGGCTGAGGTGGGAAACACATTGGAAGTTAAATGGGTTGATTAAAAATTTAAAGAATATCTAGGTGCTCGATTGGTAGTAAAAAACCATACCCTAGCAATACAGAACTGATTTGTTTTTACTACATTGACAATTGTTTATACGCGAAATTTCAAAACAGCTACCACAATGGGTTATGAGCAGGATGTTAATGATAATCAAGAAACATCTAGAAATATTAATGAGCAGTACAATTCATCGAATAGTAGTACCA
This sequence comes from uncultured Gammaproteobacteria bacterium, assembly GCA_964438425.1. Taxonomy (GTDB): domain Bacteria; phylum Cyanobacteriota; class Vampirovibrionia; order LMEP-6097; family LMEP-6097; genus CAYTKM01. Next base: position 17,405 of record CAYTKM010000010.1, on the reverse strand, counting down.
ACTCTATATAAGAAATACTAGCAGCCTATTTATCTAATCGTGCTTCTACTTCCACTTTATCAGAAAAGGATACAGCACCAGAGTCAACTTCGACAGAAGAGACCGCTCTGCTATCCGATAGTCCACTTCCTCCAACCATCCAAAATACCTCACCAGTTCCTCCCACTGAACCTTTAGATGTAGAAGGGCTTTTGAGTGGCTTAGACACCGCTCCAACAAAAGAGCGTCCTGTCGTAGATGTTGATCGTCTGTTACCTAATTTAGCGTCAGGAGAGGACTTAGAGAATAATGACCCCAAACAATACGAGGAGGCGGTACCCTTTGAAGCGCTGCAACAAGGGGTAGATTATGTAGTTTTACAATCAGGACAGACATTAACAACTATTGCTAATGCTCACCCAGAGATCACAGTGGAGCAAATTCGACAATGGAACCCCAAAGCTGCTGCTAATACGAGGAAGCTGCCCTCAGGAACACGTATCCTCATTAGTGGTAGTGCTCAGAATATGGGTGAGCGAATAAATACGATGGGACGTGTGATGGGAGCAGAAGGGCAGGACATGAGTCTGTACCAGACAGCAAGTACTTCCACACCTAGTAGCACCGTTCGCTATGGGGCATCAGTCTATATCGAGAAAACAGACACCTCCAATACTTGGTATTATGTCTCCGTAGATGGAAATAAGGGTTGGATAGAGCGTGTTTACATCACGACTAATATTCCTATTAGTGATCCAGAAGCCGAATTATACTATGTGACGAGTGGACAGACCCTAGAAGGTATTTTGAAGGAGAAAGGATACCCATCTTCCAAAGAAACTTCTTATTGGCACTATGGTCGAGCAGCATCCCTACTCAATCCTACCGCTTTTACGTTTGATGGGCAAAAAGCACAGCAGTTCATACAAGAACAAAGAGGTTCTGCAAGGGGAGTGAGCAAGCTGCTTATTGATGAAGAAATAGGATTGCAGTTACTCTACAACAGTATTGGACTTCAACCTACGTATCACATTTGGTTGCCTTCTATAAACTACACAGAACAGGCCAAAGCCAGTGGAGCAATTGAAAGTAGAAGCGACTTGATGCAAGGGGTGATTGATGTAGCAGAGGGCGTAGAAAGTTTTCTACAGGGGGCTAGAGCAGGGTTTACAGGCAGGATAGAAGAGGAGTTGAGTGCCTTAAAAGAAATGTTGGAACAACTAGCCGCATTCGCCAAAGATATTCTGGGGAGTGTTCATTCTATTTTGATGGATTTCTGGAATTATATCCAACAGTTTTCTATTGAAAAGTTACTCCAAGAGTTATTAGAAGGGCTAGTTGACCCTACCTTAAAAATGCATATCAACAATGCTTGGAATAGTCTTAACAGTGGAGATACAGAAGAACAAGCTAAATTATGGGGATTGGCAGCTGGAGCAGCAGTAGCCTTGGGAGCTATCTTGGTGATTACTCGTGGAGGGGGTAAGCTCTTGAAGGTCTTGAAGAAAATTTCTCCTAACCTAGGGGGCTTGTTGAATAAGAAGCAGTTAGCCATGGAGCTTCCAGGCATGGGGAAAATGAATGTAGATAGCAAGGATTTTTCGGATGGGAAGAAAGACAATTCCATTTCGAGGATGGATGGTAAAGATGGGGGAGGATTCGATGATAAGAAAAATAAAAAAGGTGATCAGTCTAAGAAGCGTTTGGAAGGGTTCTCCAACCTCGATAAAAAGCTAGATGCGTTGGACGAAAAATCGAAAGCAAGGTTTCTAGAAGAATTCGATGATAAAGATTTTGCTAAGTTTGATAAAAATACAGATTTGGTTAGTCGATGGAAAGAGTTGGACGATTTAACTGTTTCAGGAGATAATACTTTTGCTCAGATAAAAAAGGATCCTGATTTTCTTCAAAGGTTTGATGATATAGCTAAAAACAATAAACTGAATGACCATATCTTCCGTGGGGAACTAAAGAGAGACGATAAGGGTAACATAAGAGACGTTGCTGGAGTACATTCAAATGAAAATTTATTGTCTGAAGATTCCAACATTACGCCCACGCAAGGAGATATTAGAATCAAACCTAATAGTAAAATCGATTTGGATAAAGAATACTACAAAGGTAAAATTCAAGTATATGGGAAGAACTATGAATCTGATGGAACGCCTATAGATGCATGGAGGAAGCCAAAACGCAGTACTTTTTTTCCTGATAGTTGGAGCAGAGAAAAAATACAAGCTGAAATTGCTCTTGGTATCAAAAATCAAACTACTGATCCATTATTTCCAGTGTCCAATAGCAACATAGCCTACAAAGCAGTAATGTCAGATGGAACAAAGCTCCAACTACTGTATGATTCTAGTAATAACTTAATATCAGCATTTCCAAATCTCGATTAATACCATGCAACCAGACAATCCTCTAACAAGATCAGATATAAAATACGAATTGACTGTTCTAACAGTAAGTCAATATGAGTTAGAGTGTTATGTAATTGAAACTCGGCCGCACAGACCAATTCTATATGTTAAAAATACTTTGACTAATCAATATCATGAACTCACTACTTTCTTTAGTGTGAATTGGGAGATAGAAGATATACGAGAAGATCTCTTGCCTACTATCAATGAAATCTTAGAACAAAATTGGGGGGAGGAAATTATATCAGGACAACTCAATGTAGCTATAATAGAGCCAGAGTACAGTTTTCTTACAAGAAACAATAATTTAGGAGAGGGAAAGAAAGAGGCTTCTGAAAATCTAGATGCACATATAAAGACCCTCACATTTCGAACAATATCTGAGAAGTGGTTAGACTTTTTGGAAGCTCACAAGGGGTAGAAAGCGACTTTTCTACGTCTGTAAATGTGTATGGAAAACAAATTTTGAATTACTCGTGGAGGGGGTTAACGAGTATGGTAAATCTGTGCCTGTTGAATGGCAGGGAGTAGATGCAAATGGTGTAAAAATTGAAGTCAATGTGGATTACAATCATGTTACCGATAAAACACTTAATGCACCTCATGTTAGATATAAATTTGAAAAAAAAGAAACAAAAGAAGGAGGACATATCATTCTTAGAAGTGTGCCTGCTGGGATAATTAACAAGAAATAAAATGCTAGAAAAAAATAACTATAAATGCTATTGGACAAACTAAACCTCATATAGAGGACGGGAGTTTAGTCATACTGAAGGAAAGCAAATTTAGTAGTATTGGTATACTGCGTACTGATTCAAAGGTAGAAATAGAAAATCTAGTTGATCTTACCTCTCAACATTTAGCACTGCTAGAAGGGTTGGATAATGGAGTATATAGCCTTACTGTTTCTGAGTTGTCGAAGTTGCAAACCCGAGATAAGTCACTAAAAATCGAGAGAAACCTAAACACTCTAGAAGAGGATGAGAATAATATCGTCTTTCTACTAGATGAAGGTATGCTTATCATTGGTCACCGCAAAAATGTTGATGGGGCTCCTACCATATGTCCTATTCCAGAACTTTCTTTCTACAGAAAAAGTATATACACTTTTTTAGAGGCTTCCTTTCCTAATGATGTTGAAGTAGAACGGCAATTCTTATATAAGTGTCCTACCTTCTTCTATGAGAAATTTAAGCTCCTTGTTAAGGTTTAGCTAGCTACACTAATAATACCTTCCATGTATAGAATAGTAGGCGAAATAAAGAATATTCCTGCTGAGCAATTAGCAAAAAGTTTGGAGAGGTTATATCCTAATATAACCTATAGGCCTAGAGTAATTGGTTATGACATAGAGCTAGAAGAAAAAAACATTGAATTGTTTATAAGTTCATACAACGAAGAAGAGTACAATATAGATATAACTTTTATTGCCCAAAAGGTAGAACTCCTTGATTTTTTAGAAAGACTGAAAAAGCAGTTGTTGGCATTAGATGTGTACTTTGATCTTACCTATTTTGAGGAGAATGAAGACGGAGAACAGACTTCTAAAGATTGTCTTTTTTGACGTACGAAAGTTTGATTCTGCCAATAAAAAGAACTTATAACAGTTTTCTAAGTGGTGGTAAAAGAGCTGCAAATAGAAGTATTTTCTAAGTAGTTAGAATTTGTTCGAGGGGGTTTTACCTTTTTACAGAAAAACTATTTAACTATTATACTCTATTACTCAAAAACTACTTGCCGAGCGATGGTGGAGAAGGCTTATTTAATTTTTTATAACTAGGGGAGGAGAGGAGCGACCCCATTTGCTTAATGGCTGCACGGTTGAGAATCTCTGTACGTTCATCCTGGGCAAGCTCAATCCGAATAAGTTCGGCATTGACAGCCTCTAAGTTAGAGAGCAAAAGTAACTGCTCTGTACTGGCATAGTCTCGAATGTTGCCCTTCATTTCTGGATTCTGTAAAGACCACATCTTGGCAGTACATCCAAAGACGGCCACGTTGAGTATATCGGCCTCACTAGCATAAATAAAACCGCTCCCTTTTACTTTTGGAGGCATGAGCTGTTCTTTAATAGCATCTGTATGAACCGTGTAATTTACTTTGGTTAAGATTCGCTTGATACTCCAATCGAGTGATTCTTTCTCCTCTGCTAGTTCCAACGATTTGAGACGCTGAAATTCTTTAATAACATACAGTTTGAATGCTGGCTCTAAATAGGAAAGGAATTCGTAGGCAATATCCTTATGAGCATACGTTCCACCATAACGCCCCGTCTTAGATCGTATACCAATGGCACTTGTTCTTTCCACCCAATCGCTAGTACTAAGAGTAAATGTATTTTCTCCCGTCCTATTTTTAATGTACTCGAATTCGAGTACATTAAAATCTTCGTTGTAGAGTTTTTCCCATACCCCCAAGAAATCAATAGTGTTCTTACTTCGTAGCCAGTTGAGTATTAACTGCCCCGTTCGCTTATTGTATCGCTTTGCAATATCAGTTAAGGAGATAAAATCTTCCTCTTTCTCTTTGTAAAATCTTATTGTAAGTCCTTGTACTGTTAGGGTATTTTGTTTTTTTGCCATTGGATAGTTATATGGTGATCAAAGGTAATATACACGAATCAAAGCACCTAACCAAGGGGGGGGTACAAATTGTACCCCCCCTTAGAATATATCGGTGATGTACCTTAAAGAACATTTTACTACTTTCAAATTTACAATAAAAATAGAAAATACTTTAAAAAGTAAAAACTATTTTACGTTTTTTCTTTTTTACAGAAAAAGTAAAAAACTTACTTTTGCGCTATAAGTCAAACGTGATGCTTCCTCCATTTCCCTTCCCCTTAGATGGAGGAACAGGGGGCGTAATAAACTCCAAAGAGGGGAGGGGAGGATACCCTAGCTCTACCTCACCAGCCGACTTTTTGACCAACTTTAGCAATTTTGGATTCTCGTAGAAAGGCGTCACTCTAAACATAGCAGGCTTACGATTCTTATAGAGCATCAAGCAAGCATCATTGCCCATCAAGCGCAGCTCACTGGGTGTAATGAGATTTCGGGCGTGTCGGTGGCCTTTCTCCGCATCTTCAATAGTAAAGTTCCCCACACGACGAGAAAGCTGCTCGCAGGTCTTTTGCGAAAGCGAATTGAGATACAAGTGGGTGTTGATCCCTCCATATAGTATAGACTCTGCTTGACGTGGGTACACCTGATCCACTTGCTCCAAGGCTTGGATAAATATATTAACGCAGGTCTTCCGCTTTCGCAGGGTCGTGATGAGCGAGCTAAATCCTGGCACAGCTCCGATATTTGCAAACTCATCTAAATAAATCATAATATGTTTATCATCCTTTCCGTTCATACCTGTGCGCATACACATGTCAAAAAGTTGCGTATATAAAATTTTAATAATAAAGCTGTAGTAGGCCGTCTGGTTTTCAGGATACTGAATAAAGAGGCAGGTTTTCGCCTGACGCAGTTCTAAGAAGTCTATGGTATCTTGGCTCGTAAGTCGCGCCAAATGATCATCTAACATGGATTTAAGTCCAATTTTGGCTGTACTAACAAAAGAACTGATGATCTTGGTCTCGTTGGCCATGAACCCTTGGTAGTCGAAGAAGTCAATTTTATTGGCCAAGTTTGTTACCATGAAGTGATCCAGTAAACTGTTATCAGTAGGATTGTAGAGATTGAGTACGTAGCGTACATTTGCCAGGTTACAGTACCTTGGGCTATTTTTGAGTGCTTTTATGATAAGCGCAATAATAGTCGAGCCACCATCTTGCCAAAAAACGTCTTGTCCTCCTGATTCAAACGCAGAGCTAATAATGATGTCAGACACTTTAAGAATGTCTTTGGAGCTATTACAGCGGCTCAAAGGATTGTAGCAAAGCGTTTGGCCATCCTCGAAAGAAAGAACTTTGACGGTGTACCCATTCTTGACTAGCGTGGCCGCACAGGTTTTGAAACATTCCTTGGAAGGATCGGATACGACGATACTTGAATGATTATTCGGTTGTAATAAATTGGGAATTAAAAATTTTGAGGTCTTTCCTGATCCACTGCCACCAATAATAGCATAGTGCATACTATCTAAGGGCAGGCGGTTTGTTCCGTCTACGATAAGTCCTTTGTGTTTTTTGGTGCGTAGTAGCTTGTTGAGTTCCCTTTGCCCCATTAGCTCGGCTGACCCGTGAGTAGTGGCGTCTGGTTTACGAACGCCGAACAGCAAAAGCCCCATCCAACCTAGGCGTTCTTTATCAAAGGTAGGAAAGAGGGGAGTGGGGTTATTAATATGTTGATTTTCTAAGGCTTTTGGCCGAGAAGAACTCCCCTGGAGAAGTAATCGTATAAAGAGCAGAAAGAGCAAGCAACCAATTAGGTATTCCATAACGAAGATATTTTGATAAGCACAATAGAGCGACCCCATTGCACCGAGTAAATACGGAGCAAAAATGTGGGACGCAGTCTACTGTGCTTTTGGTGATTTAAAAAGAAAAAAAGAGAAAGTCTCTTGAGCTTTGGTGCAAATGTGCGCATCATAAACTCTGCGGTAAAGAGGAGAGGAGTAAAGCAATGTCCCCACTCCGCTCTAAGTACTTTACTTGCGCTTTATGAGCGCTCTTCGTAAAAAAACGAGTGTGTATATGCCTACGATAAGAAGGCCATGCAGTAACTTTGGGAGTATCTTCATTAAGAGGAGTAAGGTCATTCCCAAACCTGAAATCAATTTGAAGATGAGGATAAAAAGTCCTTTCACCAACTGGAAAAAAAGAGTTACAATCCCCTTCACGAGCTGAAAGAAAATACTGATGATTCCTTTTAGAACCTTGAAAATTCCGCCTACAATTAGACCCATAAGTCTAAAGATGCCCAAGATGGCACTGGTAGTGCTCGCCTTTCTTAACGAAGGAATGAATATACCCAAGAACGTTTTAAGGAGAACTACATGCACCCAGAGTAGCAAGAGAAAAGCTATTATGTTTCCCATAATGAAATAATGAACTCCCCAAGGCATAGGTCTTGGGGAGTAGGTGAATAATTAGATGTTGGGGTAGTATCTAAACGTAGCCCCTCTCTGTGTCAAAGCTTCTCTCCAAAGCGTGCGGACTTTGCCAAACACCTTTTACATCTCTTTACAGACATTGCTGGATAAGACGAGGGCTTTTTGAGCCCTTCTTATAAATACGACTGTTCGTATATGGGCTTTCCTATGTGCCTCCTGTTCCATTGGCCAGTGGTAACAGGAAATGCTGTATAGGCGCTACCGTAGTCTTGCGTGAAAGACCACAATTATTCTACCTTAAATTTATTTATAATGAAAATTCAAGAAAGTAAGTTTGGAAAATTTGAAGCTTTCAAAGCTAACAATCTCAAGCAAATCATGGGTGGAAAACAAATCGTTGATAGTGCTACCTATAAAAATGGTACAGCTGTAGATTCACAAGCCTCTACTGTCTACAGTAGTTTGGATGAAGCTGCCTCTGATGGTTGTGACACATTAAGCTGTCATGACGCAGAATTTGATTGTAGTGATTCTACTCCTACAGGATTGTAAACCGTTAGGACTAGGTTGTCTAAGACAACCTAGTCTTTAACAAATCTGATGAACATGAAATATCTATTATTTATTTCACTGTTACTTTTTACAGGTAGTATCAATGCCCAAAACTATATTCTGTATCATAACCTCGTAAACGAGGCGGAGTACTGGCTTCATACAGGAAATTATAAGCATGCTAGAAAACTCTACCAGAGAGCTTTTCGACTAGAATCCCCTTTCGCAAAGGATAGTTACCTATTAGCAAAATGCTATGCATTAATGGGAAAGAAAAAAAAATGTGAGAAATGGTTGGAGAAAAGTGCTAAAACACGTCTGTCTTTTGCTCCTTATTTTATAAAGAATCCAGAAGATAGTAAGGCATTTCTAAATGTGTTTATTACCACAGAAGAGCTAGAAAAGGTTTCCAATAACTTAAAGGTAATAGTAACCGCAACAGCTCTTAGCTATAAAGATAGTGTGTTCCACAAGATTCAGGACACAATCAAAGCTTTGGTAGCACAGGATCAAATGTATAGAAAAAAAGGTGACTTTGATACATGGACAGAAAGCGAAAGAATTGCTTTCCATAAAAACGACTCTCTAGTACAAACGACTCTCCTAAATCTAACCAGTCAACATGGCTACCTTGGATATTACAGGTATGGTACTGATATAGCTGGTATAATACTAGTCCACACTTTAGGAGATGAAAAAATGTATAAGTTACAAAAGGAAACCTTATACTCAGAACTACAAGCAGGTCGCATTTCTCCATTCATTTATGCCCGTATGATTGATAGATGGCAGCTTCATAATAATACTTGCATGTACAACATAAGGATATATACAGCGCAGATTTGTCAGCCCAAAGACTACGAACAGATAATCGCTAACAGATTGGCTATTGGTCTAAGCATCTACTTCAAAGGCCCTCGATACAGAAAACCAAGTTACAATCTTCAGCCGTGGGTAGATGATACCTTTATAAAAAAGTATTCTTTTCTCAAAAAATGTAGGAACTATGATACTAGTGCTCACTAACCAAGGAGATGTTTCTACAAGACGAGTTTTACGCTGGCTGGACTACTTGGGGAAAGAAGTTATTGTACTGCACAAACATAGGGACTGGATAGAGATTGAGTACATGGATTTGCAAACCGACACCATTATATTTAAAACACGCCATATTACTTTCTCTTTGGAGAGCGTAGAAGCTGTTTTTTGTAGAGGTGGAGCTGTAAGAATCTCTTCTTTTGTCAAACATCCAGGTACATTCAAAGACTTTCATACGAGCCTTCAGTATTTTATGGCGGCACACTCTGTCGCCCACATAGACGCTCTAGTTGATTTATTATTCGAGAAAAAAACGGTTGGAAAAAACGCAGTAGGGCGATTTAACAAAATTCTTGCTTTGCGTACTGCAATGCACGTTGGTTTAGCTATTCCTGATACTATATTCACCACTAAAAGAGAAGAAGCACTTCTTTTTTATGATAAACATGTTCAGGTCATTACAAAGAGTTTAGACATCAATTTCGAGTACAATAATTACATAGATCAAGAAGGTTTTTTTCAATATACCGCTAGTCTTACTCATAAAGAACTAGAGCAACTTCCTCCTTCCTTCGGTCTGACAATCTTTCAGAGGATGATCCCAAAGAAATATGAGATAAGAGTATTTTTTCTGGATGGTCGCTGCTACAGCTTCGCTATTTTTTCACAAAAGAACAAGCAGACGGCTGTCGATTACAGGTGCTACGATACAGAATGGATGAACCGCTGTGTGCCTTTTCTACTGCCAACAAATGTAGAGACGCAAATACGCTCATTTATGAGTACAGTAGATTTAGTAACAGGGTCAATAGATTTGATTTATGGAACAGACAATGTGTTTTACTTTCTAGAAGTGAATCCTATCGGACAGTTTGGGTACTTGTCTGCGGTGAACAACGCTCATCTGGAAAGAGAAGTAGCTCTAGCACTCACTAAAAATGATTAAACGATGAATAAGAAGTTACACGACTATTTAGCCAAGAAAACAAGTATAGCCAAGAAAACAAGTATAGCCAAGAAAACAAGTATAGCCAAGAAAACATTACCTGCTGACCTCTATTTTACTAAAGAGATTCTTCGTCCGTCTGGAGAGATCAACAATGATGTAGAGAAAGAGAAACGAAAAACCATAAAAGACATTACTATACCCAAATATAGCTATATAGGAAAGGAAATCTTTGTTCCTGTAAAAGCTATCTCTAAGATCATGAATCCTGATAAAATTTTATAATTATGAAGGTACTAGCAGCAAACTGTAAAATCGTCAAAGGACAACAAAGGGCTTGTTTGGTCGATTATCAACACGCTGAAATGCGTTTAATTCCTCTCCTGTTAGCTGATTATTTAGAAGGTAAAACATCTTATAATCAACTGGATGAAATGAGTAGAGAGCTATTAAAAGAATTAGAATCGCTAGATATGGTACTCGAAATCGAAGAGAATGAAATTGCCTTCTTTCCTGCTATTTCGCTTGATTTTCATATTCCCCATCGGGTACACAATGCTATCATTGATTATAAATCCTCAAAGTATTACCAACTTAGTACTGCTGTCAAAGCTCTAGAAACTATAAAGTGCCCCCATATAGAAATTCGCTTCTATGACGCAGTTAACATAGATTTCCTAGAAGAAATTAGCCACTCCCTTCTCACGAGTAGTATAGAATCCATAGATCTGTATTTACCTTATCATCATGAATTAAATTATAACTCATTAGAACGCTTAAAGGTAAATAACGGTAGGTTTAGATGGATATTTGTTCATTCTTATCCGAGTAACTTAGTCCCGAATAAGGCCTATTCTTTCATAAAACATACGACTCAAATTATTACAGATCAAAGCCACTGTGGTGTAATACATTATTTTTATTTCGAACTTCACTTGGATGTGTTTACCGAATCCAAGCACCACAACACCTGCCTCAATCGCAAAATCAGCATAGATGCTGAAGGTTACATCAAGAACTGTCCGTCTATGGCGCACGCTTTTGGGCACATCAGCGACACTTCTTTAGAAGACGTTTTGGACAATCCTGAATTCACCAAGCTCTGGAATATCAAAAAGGACGACATTCAAAAGTGCCAACAGTGCGAATTTCGACACATCTGTACAGATTGTCGTGCCTATAGAGAAGACCCCAGCGACCTCTACTCGGCGCCTCTAAAATGTGGGTATGACCCTCAAACCTGCGAGTGGGAAGCATGGAGTACCAACCCCTTGAAGCAGCAGGCCATCCACCACTATCAGTTGATATCCTATTCGTAAACCTAGAGAAAATTTATTATTATTTTGGTTTTCTACTCCAAAGTAGTATCTTTATAGTATGAATTGTATAGTAGTTGATTTTACAGTAGTCTAAGCGTTCTTTTACAGTCAAAAGGGCTGTAATTATGGACTATGACATTTGTAAGAAAGAGACAATTGAGCTAATTGCTAAGCGTATCAAAGCACTTCGCTTGTACAAGGGATACAGAAACGGAGAACAATTTGCGTTTACCCACGACATTGCTAGAGCGCAATATGGACGCTACGAGCGCGGCACAGACATGATGGTTTCTAGTTTACTCAAAGTACTCTGCGCGCATCAAATCACCCTAGCCGACTTCTTCGCAGACGATTTTGAAGAAAAGCTAGCCAATAAAGAATTGTAAAACTTAATAGCTGTTCATTTGTTTATTTTGAAAAATAATGTACCTTTGAATAAAGCTGCAAATTTTGCATTTGCATAAGTAGCTGTTTTTTACCGCGTTTTTAAAAGCGCCTGCACCGATTGACCCAAGTAGACTACCGCGCCGTGCTTCCCGTCCCACTAACACACGGTTTGCCTGAACCATGATTAGATTCGTTTGGCCGTCCCACTTTTGCCAAACACCTTTTGCATCTCTTTACACCACATTGCTGGATAAGATAAGGGCTTCTACGCCTTTCTTATAAATACGACTATTCATATATGGGGTTTCCTATATCCCTTCTGTTCCATTGGCCAGTGGTAACAGGGAATGCTGTATAGGCGTTACCGTAGTCTAGCGTAAGAGGCTGCAATTTTTAAACTCAAATCTATTTATTATGAAGAAAGACACATTTGCAAAATTTAACACTCCTATTGAGAAATTGGAGTTGTATACGGGAGGGGCTAGCGATACAGCTGCGGCTCAATCCGAGCATGTTACTAGTCGCTGTGAAGGTACAACAGAAGTTAGTAACCTAATGGGAACTGTGGATGCCGACTCTAACAAGTATGGTGACTGGTACCCAGATTGTTAATCTAAAAAATCTAACAACATGAAAAAGAAAAATTTCGAAGCTTTCGAAGGACATATTCTGAAACTTGACAATCAAAATAGCTTGTCTGGTGGAACTGACCCTGGCTACGCGACAGACACATCTGAGTGTACTTGGAACATTAACTATCTAAGTGGTAATACCTCTGCGGACACCGAAAGAGATGGTGATTGGGTTGATGCATGTGGTTCCGAACATGGTCCTGTATCGTAAATTTTCACATTAAGCAGTTCACTGTGCAAGCAGTGGACTGTTTTAAAAATAGAATTGTAATGAAATTTAAATTAGCATTAATTGCCACAGCGGTTGTCTCTTTGTCTTCCTGCAAATCTGGAAATTCCCAGTATTTAGTAGACATGGACAAATTCCAATATCCCAATTGGTATGAAGCTGAAATGCTCCCTGAATGGGAAGACACCGATAGTTTAAACACGGCTCGTACTCAAGATAATAAAATCTACTTACCTCATAGAGTATTTGAATACGACTATACTCTAGTCCACAAAAGCGAGCCAGATAAACCCTTATATTCTGTTGTATTTTTTAACGATAGTTGCTTGATGAAAAAAATGGATTGTATAGCTTGGTCTATTGATTCTACATTAGACTTCTCCTCTATAAAAAGATACCCCGTTGAAAACATAGAACTACTAGTCTATAAAACGAGAGGACAAATGGACTTGGCAAACACTCAAACTATCATAAGGTACGATTACACGAATAGAAAAGGAAAGATATTATTTGGAAGTCGTACAGGAGTAAAGGAAAATGAAAATGGTGTTTTTCTACACCCCCCTAGAGCTTACGCATTCAAGTTGACAGAGTTTTGTGCATTTCCTTGGTACAAAACCGATCAGCAAGAATGGCCAGGAGAGATACACATTCCTTCTTATTGGGCAAATGATGTTAAGTTAGACTTAGGCACCGATGACTTATCAGCCATGAGATTACATTACACCAAACAAGGCAAAGAAACTATCTCTACAACTTTAGGCGACCGCCTTTGCGAGAAAGTAATCGCCACCGCAGAGAACGACAATTTACAAACGCAGTTGACCTACTGGTACGATGAGGAGCTGGGCTTTGTACAAATGGATTACATACTACCCAAGGGCTATTTGATGACGCTTAAATTGGTGGAGGTAAGAGAACCATGATCGTACTCCTAAGTAAAAACAAGTCGGAGTACTCTACCGACCAAATTATGGATTGGCTCGAAGCCAAAGGGGCTTCCTATGTACGTGTGAATGGGGAAGATTTCCTGACCAACGCCAGTTACCAAGACGGAGAACTGACCTTTGATACTTTTGATATGGAGGCGGTAACAGCTTGTTGGTACAGACGCTCCATTTCGGAAGATTACTTCGATGAGCTACTCCAAGAAACGGACAACAGTTATCAAAACAGTGTAGAGCTAAAGAACTACTTGGCACGAGAATACAAGGTGTTAAAAAGTCTCTTTTTCAGGAAGATGAAGGACAAGCACTGGCTTTCGCATCCAAGAGAAACGGCCGTCAACAAATTGGACGTATTGGACAAAGCGCGCTCGGTGGGCTTAACTACTCCAAGTACCTTGGCCACCACGAGTAAGACGGCCTTACTCACGTTCATAGAAGAATTGGGAGCTGTCATTTCAAAGCCTATGGGAGAGCTGGCTATGTTCTGGGAGCCACATAAGTTATCGAGTTTAAAAACCTGCCTTTTATCGGAAGAGACCATTGCAAGCATTCCCGACCGTTTCTTTCCTACGCTTTTTCAAGAGAAGATAGAGAAGCAGTACGAGATTAGAGCATTTTACTTGGACGGCCATTATTACGCAATGGCTATTTTTTCTCAAAAGGACGAAAAGACGGCCGTAGACTTTCGGAATTACAACGTCAATTATCCCAACAGGACAACGCCTTACCTACTCCCAGACGAGATCACGGCTAAACTTGACAAATTAGTTGCTTTGCTTGGCATGACCACAGGCTCTTTTGACCTTATCAAGGATAAGCAAGGAGACTATGTCTTTTTGGAGATCAACCCTATCGGACAATTCGGAATGACCTCTAAACCCTGCAACTACTTTTTAGAAGAAAAAATTGCCACCTATTTAATGGATCATGAAAGATAAAAAAGCCCTCGATATAGAAAAGGTACTAGACAAGCTTCCTATCAATTTCCGACAACTCTCTGTAGAAGATTATGGAGAGGTGACTAAGAACGCTATGAGAACAACGGACTTTCCTGTATATAATAGTTCTCAGACCAGTTGCCACAAATTTTACAAACCCATATCCAAACTATCGTGAGTACTTACATTCAACTGCACGCTAACTGCATTCTTGTATCAGGCGTGCAAAGAACTATCATCTGTGATTTGCAACGGGCGTCCATATTTTCGGTTCCAGAGGGTATTCGCGAAATATTTCAGGAGTACAAAGACAAGTCTATTGAAGCTATCTTTGAGCTGTATGACGAGGAATTGCAACCGCGCATACAAGAGTTCTTTGATTTTTTGCTGCAAGAAGATTTGGCCTTTATGACCGCAGAGCCAGCGTGCTTTCCTAAGCTCAACTTGGAGTGGAGACATCCAAGCCGTATTACCAACGCCATTTTTGATTTTAATGAGTATTCTAGCCATAGCATAGATACGTTTGTAAAGCAGCTCACAGGTGCAGGATGCCAAGGCGTAGAGTTGCGTTTTTTCTGCTCAGTAGATTGGGAGAAGCTGGTGAGCGTCGTAAAGCTTTTTGATATGACAAAGGTAAGAGACATCAAGATTTTTCTCGCTTACTCAGAAGACATGCTCGAATGGGACTTTTATCATTTCTTTGTGAGCTACCAACGTGTTTCGGCCATTGTAGCGCACAGCGCTCCAAGCGAAGAGAAGATTTATGAGAGTTCGCATTTTACTGGTGTGGGCGTGTATGGTACACCAGCCGTAATTAACAATGCTTGTCATTGTGGAGCCATTGGAACAAGTTTCTTTGCCATCAACATTCCTACCTTCACCGAATCCCAGCACCACAACAGCTGTCTCAATCGCAAAATAAGCATAGATGCCGAAGGTTACATCAAGAATTGTCCCTCTATGGCGCATTCTTTTGGACACATCAGCGACACTCCTTTAGAAGACGTCTTGGCCAACCCTGAATTTACTAAGCTCTGGAACATCAAAAAAGACGACATTCAAAAGTGTAAAGGTTGCGAATTCAGACACATCTGTACCGATTGTCGTGCCTATAGAGAAGACCCGAGTGACCTGTACTCTGCACCTCTAAAATGTGGGTACAATCCTGAAACCTGCGAGTGGGAAGCATGGAGTACCAACCCCTTGAAGCAGCAGGCCATCAACCACTATCAACTAACCCCCTAAACGTCTTTGCATCGTGCCGAAACGCTTTCCCTTTTACCGTCAGCTAGACGCGATGGACTGTGGTCCTACCTGCTTAAAAATGATCGCGGCTTTCTACGGGCAACACTACACCCTTGATTATCTGCGGTCTAAAAGCTACTTCTCGCGCACAGGCGTCTCTCTCAAAGGAATCACGCAAGCGGCCGAGGCCATCGGCTTTCGCACCATAGCGGTCAAGGTTCCGTTCCAAAGTGCAGACAAGGAGTTGCCCAGCTTTCAAGATGCGCCCTTGCCTTGCATCGTGCATTGGGAGCAGAATCACTTTGTAGTGGTCTACCAATACAATAAAAGGCATGTCTGGATGGCCGATCCCGCCAGCGGAAAGCGCAAGCTTACCCACCAACAGTTTCGCGCCAAGTGGGAGAGCGATGGGAACCAAGGCGTGGCTCTGCTCTTAGAGACCACGCCCGATTTCTACGAGTACGAAGGCCAAGAAGTAGATAAGGCGGGGTTTCTCTTTTTGTTTAAATACCTCTTTCCGTATAAAGGATTGCTCCTTCAATTGGTCGTGGGGCTACTGCTTGGAAGTCTTTTTCAGCTCATCTTTCCGTTCTTAACCCAGTCCATTGTAGATATTGGAATTCTGAACCAAAATATTGGCTTCATTCAGCTAATTCTCTTGGCGCAGCTCTTGGTATTTGTGGGTCAAACGAGTGTCAACCTCTTGCAGAGCTGGATACTCTTGCATATCAGCACGCGCATTAATATCTCGCTCATCTCCGATTTTCTCATTAAGCTTATGAAGCTTCCCATTGGCTTTTTTGATACCAAGATGATTGGAGACCTATTGCAGCGCATTGGCGACCACGCGCGTATTGAAGCATTCTTGACTGGCTCTACGCTCAACATCCTTTTTTCAATTATCAACCTCTTGGTCTTTGGCCTAGTGCTGCTGATTTATAACGGAACGATTTTTTTCATTTTCTTGGTGGCCAGTGTGCTGTACTTTCTTTGGATTCTTCTTTTTCTTACCAAACGCAAAGAAGTCGATTACCAGCGCTTCAATGAGTTGTCGCAGAACCAGAGCGCCCTTATCGAACTGATTCATGGAATGCAGGAAATCAAGCTTCAAAACAGCGAGTACAAACACCGCAGAGCCTGGACAAATATACAAGCGCGGCTCTTTCGTGCCAACATCCGTTCTCTTGCCATTACGCAATACCAAGACACAGGAGCCAATTCTATCAATCGCCTCAAAGATATTTTCATTTCTTTCGTAGCAGCCACTGCGGTGGTAGAGGGAACCATGACCTTGGGTATGATGCTGGCCGTTCAGTATATTGTCGGGCAGCTCAACGCGCCCCTGGCACAAATGGTCGGCTTTATTCGCACGGCGCAAGACGCCAAAATTAGTTTGGAGCGCCTGAACGAAATTCACAGCAAAGACAACGAGGAAACCGAAGGGATGAAACTCGATAGTCTCCCCGCCTCCGCAGACTTGGTACTCGATAACGTTAGCTTTCGGTATAATGAGCTGGAAGAAGATGTACTCCAAAGTATAAACCTCACCATTCCTACAGGAAAAGTAACGGCCATAGTCGGCACAAGTGGCAGCGGAAAAACCACGCTCGTAAAACTCCTCTTGGGCTTTTATGAACCCAGACAAGGGCAAATCAAATTGGGTAATACCTTACTATCAAACATTGACAAAAGTCTGTGGCGAGAGAAATGCGGCGCGGTGATGCAAGATGGGTATATTTTCTCCAATACCATCGCGCAAAACATTGCCG
>CAYTKM010000009.1:0-67337 GCA_964438425.1 uncultured Gammaproteobacteria bacterium | reverse complement strand
ATAGTTACGGCCGCCGTTCACTGGGGCTTTAGTTCAAAGCTTCGACCGAAGTCTAACCTCTCCCCTTAACCTTCCAGCACCGGGCAGGCGTCACCCTGTATACTTCCTCTTACGAGTTTGCACAGAGCTATGTTTTTGGTAAACAGTTGCTTGGGCCTGGTTTGTGCCACCATCTCACGCTCCAATAGAATTATCTTCACGCTAATATGGTCATCCTTCTCCCGAAGTTACGGATGTATTTTGCCGAGTTCCTTAAAGAGGATTAGTCCGCGCACCTTAGCATTCTCTGCTTTCCTACCTGTGTCGGTTTCGGGTACTGGTAGTCAATAATCTCTTAGCGCCGGTTTTCTTGTCAGTGTGGCGTCTATTGCTTCGGAACCGTAGTTCCTTACCATAACATCTCACGTTAACGACAATGCGGATTTACCTACAAAGTCTAGCTACATGCTTAGAGGAGAATCCAATAACTCCCACAATATAGCCTACTGCGTCACGACTCTAATAATAACGATTATTTACTAGTACAGGAATATCAACCTGTTATCCATCGACTACGCCTTTCGGCCTCGCCTTAGGTCCAGACTAACCCCACGTAGACGAACTTGACGTGGGAACCCTTAGGATTTCGGTGGAGAAGATTCTCACTTCTCTTTTCGCTACTTATGCCGACATTCTCACTTGTGATATCTCCATACGTCCTTACGATCGTACTTCACAGACTTACACAACGCTCCCTTACCGCTGAAAATAAATTTTCAACCCGTGTCTTCGGTGTATAGTTTAGCCCCTTAAATTTTCGGCGCAAAACCGCTTGACTAGTGAGCTATTACGCACTCTTTCAAGGAATGGCTGCTTCTAAGCCAACCTCCTAGTTGTCTTAGCAGTTTCACATCCTTTATCACTTAACTATAACTTGGGGACCTTAGACGACGGTCTGGGCTGTTTCCCTCTCGACTACGGAACTTATCTCTCGCAGTCTCACTGCCTGACATCATATTATCGGTATTCGGAGTTTAACTCGTTTTGGTACCGGTTATCCCAGCCCGCAACGAAATAGTGCTCTACCCCCGATAAACTAAATCAGACGCTGTGCCTCAACGCATTTCAGGGAGAACCAGCTAGCTCCTTGCTCGATTGGAATTTCTCCGCTAACCACAAGTCATCCGCTAATTTTTCAACATTAGTCGGTTCGGTCCTCCACGTGATGTTACTCACGCTTCAACCTGCCCATGGTTAGATCGCAAGGGTTCGGGTCTAGATCATGTGATTAAACGCCCTATTCAGACTCGGTTTCCCTTTGGCTCCTGCTGCGAAGCATTAACCAACCACATAAACTAACTCGCCGGCTCATTCTTCAACAGGCATGTCATGACACTATTAATAGTGCTCTGACCGCTTGTACGCATACGGTTTCATGTTCTATTTCACTCCCCGCCAGGGGTTCTTTTCACCTTTCCATCACTGTACTTGTTCACTATCGGTTACCAAAAGTATTTAGCCTTGCCAAGATGGTCCTGGCAGATTCATACCGGGTTTCACGTGTCCGGCACTACTCAGGTGCTACTAAAGCCTAACTGCTTTTCGCTTACCGGGCTATCACCGTCTTTGGCTGAGCTTTCCAACTCTATTCAACTAAACAATTAGATCTCATATTGTAGTCCTACAACCCCGATCAAAGATCGGTTTGGGCTAATCCCCGTTCGCTCGCCGCTACTAAGGGAATCACTGATTTGTTTTCTTTTCCACAGGTTACTAAGATGTTTCAGTTCACCTGGTTCCCTCTATCCATTCTATGTGTTCAAATGGAAGTAATAAGATATAACTCTTATTGGGTTTCCCCATTCGGAAATCTACGGATCATAAGTTCTTGTCACCTACTCGTAGCTTATCGCAGACTAGCACGTCCTTCATCGGCTTTTGGTACCTAGGTATCCACCATACGCGCTTAATAGCTTTTTTCTTTACTATAAATAATAAAGCTAAGGCGCAGAATAATTCTCTTTCTTTAAAATTGAAATTAAACTGTAAATAATAGAATAAATTCTAATAATTACAACCTAGTTAATCTAAATATGCAGTTTTCAGTTTACTTGTTTCTCGGTTGTGACTTGTGAGCTTTGTGAGCCCCTCGTCCCCCCGAGAACTTATATCTTAGCAATCGCGTATGGCATTTGCAAGTCTCAAAAATGAAGAAATGATTAATGGTCTTAGCCATTTATCGACATTAAATACACAAGGTTTTCATGATTTCGGGGGTTTCACTCTGGTAGATTGGGTTTATACACATTAAATTCTTATTATTTTAAATGAAAAAAAACCTCAAAAAGAGCTTTTGTTAATGTTTCTTTTATAAAGTAAGCTCTTGAAGCTGCTCTATTCAGCTTAATTATAAGAAAATGCTAAAGGGGAATCTATATAAATACGATTTCCTAGCTGTTATTTTTCCTTAAATCAGTAAAAAATTTTCTTTTTTTGTTTTGGCCAAGAAAATTTTTATTAGTTCATATTAATTTAGGTAAATTAATGTCCTTAGTTAGATGCAGCTAAGGTTTTTAAGACGTCTTTAACTAACTAAAATGTTGAAAATCACCATATTTAAGGCTGATACCTTAAATACTCACTGTAATCTTGATTAATTTAACTAATGTAAGTTACAAAAACCCTGATAGTCTTAGACTTTCAACTGATCACATGGGATTTTCACCTAACCACCTTCACGTTTTTCATTGGTATTTTTAATTAAATAGCTTTTGAGTTTTAATAGTTATATTAAATCTAGCTTTTATGGTTTCAGGCCCTTTTTGAATAACGTAAGGTCTTATTTTTAGCATTTGGTGCTCACTAAGTACTTGTATCTAGACTTTCACAAGGATATTTATAAGTTTAGTAGCGTAATTGAAATCATCAATTAATATCGGTGTTTTTATGCAATTAAGGTTTAGATGAAAATGCTAGCCAGTTATTTATTTAATGAAATGAGTTTTTTAAGTCAAGTAAAAACATTACTAACCGTGCTGCATATAGCATCATCAGAATAAAAATGGTAAATTTTAGAGACCAGCTTGAAAGCCGAAATAGGTTTATACCCGGCTAAAACACTGTAATTCTATTAATGAAAACTGCTTTTAAAGCGAACTGAGTGCTTATCTAAAATAAACTGTAAATTTTCACAAGCAAATATTGCATGTATATATAAATTTTCCCTATTTTAAAGCAAGCTTGAAAGCTTAAAAAGGTTACTTACCGCACCAAAACCTTTATTTGACAGGATCATAACCACTTTCACCAAACGGGTGACACTTTAAAATTCTTTTAAGCGCTAAAAAAGAGCCTTTAAAAGCTCCATATTTTTCAAGTGCTTGCAGAGCATAATTAGAGCAAGTAGGGTGAAAACGACAAGTCGGTGTTCTCATAAAATGAGTGGCTTGATAGAATTTAATTAATTTTATAAGCACTTTTTTTAGCATTAGTTATATTTAAGCAGCAAAGCTAGTAAAAAATTAGTTTTCGTTAAAATTACTAATTATTAGCCACTATTAGATTCACAGTTTATATAATAACTAAATAATGAGTTTAAATAAAACTAGTTTTACTTTTGAGATAGGTATTGAAGAACTACCAAGTAGATTAATACAAAGCACTTGTAATTATTTTAAAGAAAGTTTAGGTAAATTATTTGCAAACCAGGATATAGAGCACAAAGAGCCTTTAGAGTTTTGTTCTGCACGTAGAATTTTACTGTATTACCCTGAAATTTCAACCAAAGCGAGTGACAGAGTTGATGAAATTAAAGGTCCACCTTTGAAAATAGCTTGGTTAGAAGATAAAAACGAGTACACTAAAGCAGCTACAGGTTTTGCTAGTAAAAACGAAGCTAGCGAAAGTGATTTAATTCAAAAAGACAATTATGTTTGGTTAAAAAAAGAAGTGAAAGGCTTAAGTTTAGTTGAGATTCTTGAAGGCAACTTGACTGAAATTTTTTATAGCGTTACTGGCAAGCGTTTCATGAGATGGCAAAACTCTAAACTAAAATTTAGTCGCCCGCTTGAGTGGTTAGCAATCTTAGTAGGTGATCAAACTATAAATCTAAGAATAGAAAACATCAAGAATGACAAGTATAGTTACGGCAAAAGACTTTATGGTAAAAAACAGTTCGATATTACTAATTTAGATTCTTATTTCAAAGACTTAGAAAAAGAGCACATTATCATAGAGCCTACTAAAAGAGCAGCTAAAATTACTTTTCAAGTTACAGAAATTGCTGATAAAGAAAATCTAATAGCCGATTTAGATTCAGACTTACTGGCTGAAATAAATGGTCTGGTCGAAAGCCCGCAAGCTATTTTATGTAGTTTTGATGAAAAGTATTTGGAAATTCCAGCTTTAGTACTAAGCACTGTTATGAAGAGTCACCAAAGATACATTCCACTATATCAAGATCAAGGTAAAAAAAATATCAGTAATAAATTTATCGTTATCAGTGATAATCCTGAAGCTCAGGCTATTGAAAATATTCGCTCTGGTAATGAAAAAGTGATCATTCCAAGATTCGAAGATGCCTTATTTTTTATTAAAGAAGACTTTAAAGTTTCGCTAGAAAAGCGTTACTTAAAACTAGATAAAATTAATTTTCAGATCGGCAATTTACTTGATAAAGCCAAAAGATTAGAGCTTATCAGTGATATTTTAACGACTGAGCTTAATTCGCATCCGCAAAAAAGTGCTCAAATTGAGGCCTTGCAAGTTAAACAAGCTAGCAAGCTATGCAAAACCGATTTGTCTACCTCACTTGTCTTCGAGTTTACAGAATTGCAGGGTGAATTAGGTGGTATTTACGCGAGCAGGCAAGGTCAGACGGCAGCAGTAGCGCAAGCCATTAGCGAGCATTATCAACCGCGCTTTGCTGGTGATAGTCTACCTTGTAGCCCAGCAGGTAAGGTACTGGCGATAGCCGATAAATTAGATAACATACTTAGTAGTTTTGCTTTAGGCAAAATACCTAAAGGATCAGCAGACCCGTTCGCTTTAAGAAGACAAGCAAATGGTATTTTAGAGATTTTGATTCATTCTGAATTGGTGCTAAATTTAAGGCAAGTCATTAGTGAGATTATTAAGAACTGTGCTATTTACTCTGCGCAAGGTAACTTTAGCAATGAAGAGCTTTTAAATAAATGCCTAGAATTTCTAGAGCAAAGATTAGAGTTTGTTTTTAGCATTTATCATACTGATTCTATTAACAATAAAGCCGCTTTAGATAGACCGGATAATTTAGTTAACTTAAATCATAGTCATAAAATGATTCACCTGTTAAATCAGTTTAAACAGGATAGTAACTTTGAAGAAGCTCTAAATGAATTAACTCGAGTTATTAATATCTCTAAAAACTTTGTTGGTTTACATAAAACTCAACCTATCAAGAGTGAACTATTTGAAAAAGAGATCGAAAATAAGCTATATCAAGAAATATTAGAACTAAATAGAAAAATAACAGTTAGTTATCAGCCTGATCCTGGCTTTTCTTATCAAGATTTAGTACAAATCACGCCTACTATTCGAGATTTTTTCGAAGAAGTGCTAATTAACCATGAAGATGAGCAGATTAAAGCTAACCGTCAGGTATTAATCAGTTTAGCTAGAGAAGTGTTTACCAGAGTAGCAAACTTTAGTAAACTTAAGACTTTAATTTCTGAGATAGAAGTTGTTAAGTCAGTTTAAAGCTTAATTTTAGAAAAAACTACTATATTCTTTAGGTAATACTGCTTTATACTCATTGGTGTTTACTCTCAGCAAGTCTAAGTTTCGTTCTAACTCAGCCTGGTAAGCAGATAATTCTTTATTTTGTTTACTTGACTTATCAATCTTATACTCTTTACCTAGCGGCTGAAAATCCAATTTAGCTTTACTTGTACTCTTTTCTATATGATTAAGGCTTACAAATTTTTCACCGTTTTTGTTTGTGTATGTAAATTCTGTCTTAGGGTTATAAAGCTGAAAAAGTATAATCTGTCCAAGCCTAGTAGACCTTAAGGCAAAATTGGTTAATTTAGAAACATTATCTTTAGGTTTAGTCACATCTGGGATTTGGACAGTTTTATCGTTCAGTGTTAGTAAAGTATCACAAGCCTCATTCAAGCTAAAGTCAAAGTCCACCTGCACAGACGTTTTACTAGGTCTTTTATCAGAACCTGCTAATCTTTCAGGATCTTGATGCTTAATTTCATAGATCACTTCTCCCTTATTATCTAGGCTCTGCTCAAGCTCAACTTCATGATAGTGATTTAATTTATTTCTTGCAGGGTACTCTTTTGCATAATTATCTATAACAGGTTGTTTAATGTTCAACTTACCTTCTCTCGGTGTAAGTAGTTTTATTATAGATGGAATAGTCTCTGCTTCTTTAGGAAGCCCGAATAATAGCTCTAGTAGTAATGCTTTGTTATTATCGTATTTATGAATCACATCATTTACGGCGTGCATGAGATGGTTATTATTATTATTTGTTTTAATTTGGTTTTTTTTCAAAAATTTAATCTGATTTTCTATCTCAGGCTTGAGGCTAATAATGTTTGAATTGTTTAATAATGATCCATTCATAGATGCATTTTCTAACTCTACATTAATCAAAGAAGAGCTATTAAAAGTTACATCTTTTAGGTTAGCTTCATTAAACTTTGTATAAGTTAAATCAGTATTATTGAACTTAGCTCTATATAAATTAGATCCACTAAAGTCTACTTCTCTAGCAGAGGAGCTTTTACCAGAAAAAAGCTCCTCTGGTTTTTCATCATTAAAATCAGCATTTTGTAAATTTGCGTTTTTCAGACTGGCTAAATCCAATTCAACGTGATGAAGCTTAGTACCTTCAAAATTACTTCCATTTAAATTACAAGCAATTAAGTCAACGTTCTTTAATGTTTTGTTTGAAAAATCAACTTTCGATAAATCTAATCCCGAAAGATTGAGATTTTCTAACTGGTGATTACTACTAAGCAATTTTATTAGCTCTGGTTTAGAAACTTTTTTGTATTTATTACTCCAAGCAACGAGGCTTTTATCTATATTTATAAACTTAGCTGGTTTTTGAAATTTAGCGCCATTAAAATTCGTCTGTCTTAGATTGCTAGTATCAAAAGTAGCTAAGTTTATTAGAGATTTTTCAAAGTTAGCATTCTCCAAATTTGAATTTTTAAAAGTAGTTATTTCAGCTGGCATCTTTTTATCTAAGTTATCAACATAACCATTTAAAGCCGCTTCGCTAAAATTACTATCCTTCAAATCAACATTTGTAAATGAATTAGATGTACGTAAAGTTGATTTACTAAATATAGAGTTTTGCAAGCTAGTCTTATCGAAAAGTGTTTTTATAAAAACACTTTCATGAAGATCAGCGTTAGCTAGCTGACTATTTTCAAATGAAGTTTCTTCTAAAGTAGATTTATGCAACTTAAGATTTTCAGCTTGAATATTGTTAAATTTCACTTTCTGAAGTTCAGCTAAGCTTAAATTCGCATTATCTAAATTACAATTTTGAAACTCAGTTTCTTTAATTTTATTAAAAGTCATATGAGTATTTTTAAAACTAGCATTGCTAAATTTAGAACTTATGATCTTAGAGCTTGATAGCTCACTATCATTAAAGTCTGTTTTATTAACATCAGAGTTTTTAAATTCTACAGTAGATAGCTCACTATTTTTAAAATTTACATCTTCAAGCTTCGCTTTTGTAAAAAAAGTTCGATAGAGTTTGGCACCTTGAAAAGAAGTGTCTCGAACCTGACTATGTCTAAAATAAGCATTTTCTATTTTAGAATCTGTTAGATTAGCGTTTAAAAGCTGCGCATCTTCAAAGTCTACGTATTTCATATCAGCTTTCATAAAATTTGTATTATTTAGCCGAGCTCCCTTAAATTTCACATTATTTAACTTAACTCCAATGAATTTAGTGTCTGTGAGGTTAGCACCACTGAAGTTAGTTTCTGTTAAGTCACACCCAGATAAATCAGCTCCTTTAAGGTTACATCCTGAAAGATCTTGTTTACTTAGGTCTAATTTAGTTAAATCCAATCCACTTAAGTCAGTATTTTTCAGATCCACTTTTTCATTTTTATTAGAGATTGCAGCGGCGATATGAGCCGAGCTTAATCTAGTCTGCTGATTTTGAAAGAATTGGACTTTAGCAAGTCTATGTATTTCAGCTTGACTAACTCGTTTTAATTTATTAACACTAGAATTAAGCTTGTTTTCTAAGTTTTTGTTATCATTAGATGAAATTGCTTTAACATCTGGCTTTATATCCCGCCTGGTTATCTTATTAAATAAATTACCAACTCTATCTTTTATCACTTACTTGCACCTCGACACTATTATAATTAACTGACATCTATTAAATTAAAATCAGTTAAGCCGACTTCTCAAACTGTATTTACATACAGTTCAAAATAATAGCACAAACACAAAGATACTTATTATTTTAAGCTTATATATAAATAGAAAAGGTATGTTCGATATTTAGAAAAAAATTCTAAATCTTAAATCAGTGGGATATCTTTATTTTTTATATTTTTCACTATAATTCAGCAATTCAATTAACACTTTACGCTCTATTTTATGCTCGCCATCTAAATTACGCAAACGATCGATATCAGGCAAACTGGTAGGAGAAGTAATGTTAATCTGCATTAATTTACCTTCGATGATATCAATGCCAGCAAGATGTATGCCATTACTTAGTAAAAAATCACTTAGACTATTACAGATAAATTTATCGTGCTCAGTTAAATCAGTTTCGATAAAAGACCCGCCTGAAGTTGGGCTAGCACGGTAGTCATCTTCTGGTGGCACGCGCTTGATAAAATCAATGATTTTTCCATTTACCATGATAACTCTCTTATCACCATCTTTAGCATCACCAATAAACTCTTGTACCATAATTGGTCTTTCTTCAAAATTAGTAAGCAGCTCCACTACACTTCTTAAGTTTTTATTACCCTGCTGCATGACAAGTACACCCAGTCCCTCATGTTTATTACATAGTGGTTTTAAGATAGCTCTATCATGATCAGCGATAAAATCTTCAATAATCTCAAGATCACTTGAGACAAGAGTATCTGGAATTAAGCGGCTAAAGTTTAAGGTAATCAGCTTTTCATTAAATTCACGTAGCGCGTAAGGTGAATTAACAATAAAAGCGTTATCTACAAAAGATAGTAAGTTAGTTTGCAAAATATAATCAGCATCCATTGGTGGATCTTTACGCATAAAAATCAGGTCACAATCATTTAAATTAATACGCTCTTTAGGTAAGGCTAAATCTGAAATAAATGAACTATTTAAATTCTCTTCATGTTGAAAAAACTCGATCGGCATATAATGCGCGAGTACAAAAACCTCACTATCCATAGAAAGTTTAGCTGAATGAGCATAAAATACATTATGGTTCATAGCACTAGCTTCAAACATCAGCGCCCATGAGCTATCTGATGCCTTATTTAACTCTCGAAGGTCATCTGCTAGAAATAGAATTTGCTTGGGTTTCATGGTTAAGAATATTTTAAGTAACTTAATAAATATAACAGTATTTTCTTAAGAATTTCAATTATCTTTACAATTTATATCGCCAACTTACAATATTCTTTAGCTAAATAGCTAAGAATGATATCAGCGCCAGCCCGCTTAATACATGATAGTGACTCACTAATAGCTCGCTTGCGATCCATGAAACCAGCGTTTATCGCTTGCATTAGCATCGCATACTCACCGCTCACCTGATAAGCAGCAACTGGATGATTAGTGCGCTCCTTAAAAGCAGCAATAATATCTAAATACCAGGATGCGGGCTTAACCATTAAAATATCTGCACCTTCAGCTTGATCTAAGCTGAGCTCAGTGAGCGCCTCGCGCCTTGAATTAGTAAATGACATTTGGTAGCTTGCCTTATCTTTAGGTATATTTGGATCCAAATCATAATTTTCTGAATCTAGCGCCTCGCGAAATGGTCCATATAAACATGAAGCATACTTGGCTGTATAAGACATAATCATTACATCATTAAAATCATTTTTCTCAAGTGCCTGACGCAGCGCAGCCACCCGACCATCCATCATATCTGAAGGACCTAAAATATCAGCGCCTGCTTCTGCCTGCATTAAAGCCATTTTAGTTAAAACTTCAAGAGTACTATCATTATCGATACGATTATTTTTAATTAGACCATCATGCCCGTGGGTCGTGTAAGGGTCAAGTGCAATATCAGTCATAACTAAAATATCATCTAAAAATCTTTTCTTAATAGCTGCTATTCTTCTGGCTGTTAAATTTTTAGGGTTATAGCTCTCTTCAGCTTGCTCGCTTTTCAAGCTAGGATCAGTAACTGGAAACAGTACGATAGATTTAATACCGAGTTGAACTAATTCTTCAACTTCCCTTAGTAAATTATCTTCGCCATAACGATAAACACCAGGCATACTCGGCACTTCATCAAGTTCTTTAGCTTTATCTAAAATAAATAATGGCATCACAAAATCTTCAGGACGCACATAGGTTTCTTGCACCAAAGATCTAATCGCTGAGTTTTGTCTTAATCTTCGAGGACGCTTTAACATTAGATTTAATTATATCTCAAGCTGACTTAACCTAGCTTGAATGCAGCTGCGCGCCGTACCTCCATAGACGGTGCGCGCGTCAACTAAAGCTTCAGGAGTAAGTAAATTAAATACATCTTCTTTAATTTTTTCACTAAAACTTTGCAGCTCACTTAAGCTTAAATCATGAATATATTTTTGCTGCTGGCTAGCGGCAGAAACGATGTGCCCGACCACGGTATAAGCTTCTCTAAACGCCAGCCCCTTTCTAACCAGATAATCAGCTAAATCAGTAGCACTGGCAAAGCTATTTTCAACAGCCAGGCGCATACGCTTCTGGTTTATTTCTATCTGCAAAAGAAACTCTGAAGCTATTTTCAGACATTTACAGGTAGTTTCATGCGCCATAAAAAGCTGTTCTTTATCTTCTTGCAAGTCTTTGTTATAGGCAAGTGGCAAGCCCTTAATCGTAATCATAAGAGCATTTAAAACACCAATCACGCGCCCTGCTTTGCCACGCAAAAGTTCTGGAATATCTGGGTTTTTCTTTTGAGGCATCATGCTACTACCAGTAGCGTAGGCATCTGAAATTCTTATAAAACTGAATTCCTGAGAGTTCCAGACAATCATCTCTTCAGCTAGTTGACTTAGATGTAACATAATCATACTTAAACTAAATTCATACTCTAAAACAAAATCTCGATCAGCAACGGCATCTAAACTATTAGTCGAGACTTTAGCAAAATTTAACAGCTTAGCTGTGTAGTCTCGATCCAAGTTAAAACCAGTACCAGCTAGCGCGCCGCTTCCAAGTGGCATCACATCAATGCGTTTTAAAGAGTCTTGTAAGCGCTCCAAGTCGCGCTGAAATTTATCAAAGTAAGCCAGCCAAAAATGAGCCAGACTGATAGGCTGCGCTTGTTGCAAATGCGTATAACCCGGCATGATTACATCTATATCCAGTTCAGCCCGTTTTTTAAGATTAGTAAGTAAATTTTTCAAAAAGCCACTTAAAACATCTGCCTGATTTTTAAGCCACAGCCTTAAATCAGTAGCGACTTGGTCATTACGGCTACGAGCCGTGTGCAGTTTTTTAGCCACAGCACCGATAATCTCTGTCAAACGTTTTTCAACAGCCATGTGAATGTCTTCATCTGCGATCCGCGCATATGCCCAGCTGCGCGGATCTTGAGCTATTTCAGCTTCAATCTGTTTTAAACCATCTTCAATTTGTTGTTGCTCAGCACCTGTAATAATTTTCTGTTTGGCAAGCATCCTACTATGAGCAATGCTACCTGCGATGTCTTCTTCATACATCAAGTAATCAAAAGTAATACTTGCGTTAAATTCTTCTAAAATTTCTGCTGTACTTGCATTAAATCTTCCCTGCCATAGTTTATTAGCATCAGTCATAGAAATAAAGTATAGATGATTAAGTGTTAAGTTTGTAGTACTTTAAGCTGTTTCAAGATAGTTTTAAAACAACAGCTATTTTTAACACTTTCATAAGAAAACCTGCCCATATAAATGCTTGAAAGACCCATTTGAAAGGATAAACACGTGGATAATACCACTGATTCAAATCAAACTACACCGAAAACTCTTAGTGATTATGATCCTGATCAAGCATTGCAAAGTGTGCTGGGCAAAATTAAAAACAATAAAAACGCTATTAAAGTCGTTAATTTTAAAGATAAATTAGTGAATAATCCTGGTGAACTAAAGACCAAGTTGCATGATATAAAAGACCTGCTAACCTTCGGTAAAACAGAAGATATTTATCAGGTAATGCGAGCTATTAAAGATATCAAACGCAATATACCAGAAAATACTTCAGGAAATTAAAGCTTTTAAGCTCCTAAATATCTTTTTAAATTTAATAATTTAAGATTTAACTGCTCCAAAATAGTTTTGTGCTCATGTTTATTAGGCTCTAGCACTTCTTTTATCTTCTCATAAGCTTCAAGCAAAGCTTTTAAATAAGCCAAATACAAATTTTTAAATTCTTCAAGATATTCAGCAGGAATTATATTATTTAAAAAACTATGGTCTTGAATCAGCTGCGTATCAAAACCTGAAATATATAAAGGATCATTACTAACAATAGTTTGCTGCAAATTAGTAAAAATATTTTCACAAGCTTTTTTCTTGGCTTCAACAGATATTTGAGTATCATCAATAATCACAGCTAGCTGCTCAAAAGATTTTTGATAGATAATTTGAATATTTTTCTTTAAAAAGTGTTTGCGGTTATCAACAATTACATTAATCAAATCATCGAAATAAACAAGCAAGTAATCATGTTCAGCTTTATTTTTTACAGTTTTATGTAAATCAAGTAACTTAGCAAGTTTAAGCATCATAGTTTCATGAGCTTTTATATCTAAGTAAACATCTAGTAAATCCGCATCATATTCTTCAAGCAGGTACTTTAAAAAGTTTTTTTGTTCTACTAAACTAATTGATTCATTTTCTTCTAAAATTTTTAACCAGACCGTCAGTTCTTCTTGACTTAAAATACTGACCAAATCAGCCACTTCGGCATCGTTTACTTTAGTTTTAAACTGAGCGCGGCGTAAATTAGGATTATATTCTGAAAATATTTCAACATCTTTTAAAAGTTTGTCGATTTTGTTAGTATCATGCACCAAGTTCAGTGACTGATTAATATGTGACATTTGAATTTGCATCAAATTAAAAAAGACCTCTTGAAAATAGGGTTCTGCTCTAAAATCAAACTGAAACTGCTGAAATTGCTCGGGCTTATCACTATCAAAGATAAATTCGTATGGGTGATTAATACTTAGCACCATAAAGCGCTCTAAAGTGTGCAAAATTTTGATGGGAATAACATCTTTAGGGTAACGTTCGATCTTAAAGTTCAAGTAAGTAATAACATCAACAAAAATCTTACTAGATACTGTATTCATCTCACTAGCAGCATTAGTAATAATGATATTAATTAACTCTTGAGTGTTTTTACTAGCGGTTAAAGCTTCAAATTTAAAAATGGCTTTAATTTTATTTATTAGCTTAGTGTCATGAGCTAAATTCCGATCAGGTGCAATAATCAGATTAAAATTCTCAGCAAAGTCAGATTCAAAACCGACAGCTAACAGTAGTAGTTTATTTTTTAAAGCATTTAGCTCATATTTTAATCTCTCAGTACTTTTTATGTCTTCTTTAAGCTGACTTACACCAGTTTTAACTAAAGCAAGTTCATACTCGCGATATAAATCTTCTAATAACTGACAGGATCTCATAAATTCGCGCGTTTCCTGCCTACCATTGAACCTATTTTGATTTTCACGAATAAGTTCAATTAAATTTTCAGTAACATGCATCTGCTGAATGCACTCTTCAACACATAAACCGATAAAAATAGTTTCTTCGGGGCTATAAGATAAATCATCTTTTTCTAAATCACTATAGTTTAAATAAGCTTCTCTTGAACTGTCATTTAAAACCATTAACGAAAAGAAAGGGCTATAAGTGACCTGTTTATCAGCAAAGTTCTTTATACAATAAAAATCAAGTATATCAATTGCACCATCTTGATTAA
Organism: uncultured Gammaproteobacteria bacterium; assembly: GCA_964438425.1. GTDB lineage: Bacteria > Cyanobacteriota > Vampirovibrionia > LMEP-6097 > LMEP-6097 > CAYTKM01. Next base: position 53,195 of record CAYTKM010000009.1, on the reverse strand, counting down.
AATCATAATTAGCTTGGTAGCGTTCATCGTCTACTTTACTACTATAGACAGTTTCAAAATTAGTAATTAGCTTGTTTAGTTTTTGTTGATCAAATTTACCATTAAAATTTATGCCACCAATCTCACTTAAAATCAAGCTAACTTCAGGGTTTCTAGCGATAAAACCTTCTATAAATTCAAATTTAGCTAACCATTTATATTCGTGATCGAGCTGGTCATTTAACATCTTCAGCTCTTTTAATAAAAATTCACATTCACCGGCATGCAAATCAGCCATTTTGGTTTTAAATATCAACAGTAAAGAATTTAAAGCTATAAACTGCCTATAATCGTTAGTACAGCTTTTAACTTTAGTATCTTCATCACGATAATTAAGATACTTAGCACCTAAGGCTTGGTACTGATTGATCATTAGGTTATAAAAGTTACTAATAAGTTTAATATGTTTGCCAGAGTAACCATGAATCGCAAAATCAAATAACAGACTTTCGTTTTTAATTAATTCAAAATAGTAAAAGTAATGATTTTCAAACCAGCAACTTTTTAGACTGCTAGGTTGTGAAAGTAAGTTATTTAAAGCTTGAAACCAGTTTTCACGAGCGGTATCAGCATTATTTAAAAAGTTAGTTAGTTCACTAAAATCCAATCCATTAAGCGAGCTCCAAATTATCTCAATATCTTCTCTTAGCTGCGCCTCACAGTATAATTCATTCCAGACACAGACTTTATATTGAACCCAGTATTTATTAAGCTTTTTTACATCAGCAAAAGTTGCTTTAAATTGACTTAAAATCTCAGATTTATACTTTTTTATCTTATCCAGTCTTCTGATACTGTTACTTAAAAAGATATATTGTTGAGGAAGCTTAATATCTGTCACTTTATCGATATGATAGTCACTAGCAAAAGCTAGCATCATATTTTGAAAGGCGATAAAACCTTTATCGGTATCATAACCTTCACTAGCACGCATTACTTGCACCAAGTGAATACGATCTTTAGTTTCACTAGCTACTTTTTTATCTTTAACAATTTTAAATTTATTATATTCATCAATTTCATGTTGAAGTTTATACAAATCTAACTCTTTATCAATTTTATATGCGAAAAGTTCCCAATCAAATTTCAGAATTTGTTCAAAATCTTTTATTTTAAGACAATAATTTAACCAGTAATCTTTAATTACCTGTACTAGTTTTAGTTTGGCAACTACTAAATTAATAGTTTTCAGTTCTTTTTTCTGGGTATTAGAATAAAATTTTTCTTGAATAACCACTTCTATCTTAAGTATTTTCTGAATTTTAGCTATCACAGCTGAATCATAGTTTCTATAAACTAAACTAAGTAGAAGTTTGTGATTTTCAAGTTTGGTTGCATACCAGACATCTTTTGCCATCATAGGCGCGCAGTAACCAGCAATCAAATCATCATCAGAGCATGAATTAATAACTTTTTCATCATATTCTTCTATAAGATCTTTAAATTCTTTAAACTTAGAAATCAAAATAATTAGATTATCTATATCAATTTCAGTCGCTTCAAAATCAAAATTTTGTAAAAAAACCCGCTGTTTTTCAAAAAACATCACAGATTTAAGATTATTACGGTACTGAATTTTAAACTGGTCATTAAAATCATGACTATCAACCTCTGTTAAAGCCAAAATAGGATCTAAGATATTAGGATAGTTTTTACGTGAAAAGGTATAATCTATAGGTATCAGATTTTCTTGCTGGTACCACTCAGCAAGTTTTAAATTACTATTTTCAATCTCTTCAACTTTATCTTTAAAATACTCAGCAAAATACTTACCAAGATCAGCTAAAGTCTCCATCTCACTCAAGCTCATAGCTTATTATTATTCTCTTCTCCACGTAAGCTTAAATTCAGATAACAAACACTTTTCTATACTTGCAACCGTAAGTATAATGTACCCGTTTTTCTAAAGACAACTTACCTTTGCCATTACTACTAACTAAATTAACCTAGTTTGAGCTCTTTAAATCAACCAAACGCATTAGTTAAAAGTTATAAACGGCTAAAATCTGGGTATATAATAATCGTAAAGCTAATTTACTTTTTAAAAAGTAGGGCAGCGTGGGGACAATCAATTGTATTACAAAAGTTTAAAAAATAAATTATCAGACTATAAAGATCAATTAGTTTTATTACATTCTTTAGTAGATACTGAAGATTTAAAGAAGTCTTTTAGTTCACTTATTAGACAAAAAAAACTTAAAGATCAGCTAAATAAAATATTTTATAATAATGTAGACATTCAGCCAGCTAGTAAAAAGGTTTTTCGCAAAAAACCACAAGAAAACCTAACAGAAAAAATTGTTACAAGTGAAATAGTAAATGATTTTTATATTGAGCAACAAGATTTTGTTGAAAGTTATTCACGTGAGCAAGATCAACTCCATGAATATCAAGCTGTGGTAGATAAGATTAAATTCAAAAGTTTAAAGTCTGTTTTAAATAATATTAAAGAGAAAATTCATAATGAAAGACCTACAGATGTTTTAGATTCGAAAGTTCATAATATTCAAGTTGATCGTATTAGCTTAAATCGCATATTACTTGATAAAAATAAAAAAACTTAAATTACATCTCAGCTTAAAATCAGTATTTTTATATCTTACAACTCATATCCAGCAAATTTAAATTTCTAGGTTTATATTGGATTGCTTCAGCAATATGCTTTAATTCTATTTTTAAACTTTTATCTAAAGTTGCGATCGTACGACTAACATTAATTATGCTTTGGTGAGAACGGCTGGAAAGCTCTAATTTACTCACTGCATCATGCAAAAAATCCTGAGATGAGCTATCTAGTTTTTTTGTAAGTTCCAAACCTGATATCTTTTTAAATTCTAAAGCTGATTTAATTCTCTTTTTAACCGCTAGACTTTCTGGTTCTCTTTCTAAAGTACTTTTATTAGTTAAAATTTTAATTTCATCTAAATTTAGGCGACTTAAAGTGATTTGCAAATCAATACGATCTAAGATCGGTCCTGAAAGCTTTTGGCGATATCTACTGATCTGTGAAATAGAACAAGTGCATTCTTTAGTTTTATCACCGAGGTAACCACATGGACAGGGGTTGCAGGCAGCCAGCAGTTGAAAATTAGCGGGGAATATATAGGTTTTACCCGAACGGTTAATGATTATTTCTTTATTTTCGATAATTTGTCTAAGTTGCTCGATAGAGTACTTATTAAACTCAGTAAATTCATCTAAAAATAGCACTCCATTATGCGCAAAACTAACTTCACCAGGACGTATCGGATTATTACCACCTATCAGTGAACATGAGGTGATGGTGTGGTGCGGCGCTCTGATAACTGTTTCACCAAAATTATGTTCATAATTACTAGTATCAAAGCTATGAATTTTAGCAGTTTCTAACTGCTGCTCAAAACCCATTTCAGGTAAAATCGAAGCGTAGGCTTTAGCGAGCATAGATTTCCCGCAACCAGGTGGTCCGATCATCATTAAATGATGTCTACCTAAAGCTGCTATTTCAAGCGCTCTTTTAGCCTGAAACTGTCCTATCACTTCACCCATATCTAAATGTTTAGTTGTTTTTTCAGTATCTGAGCATGAACTATTGTGCGCGCAGGAATGGTTACAAGATTTTGAAGTTACAGTTGCACGTGGAGTTAAAGCTGCACAAGTCCGCGGAGTTAAAGTTTGATCGGGAGATGAAGTTTTAGTAGCAGAAGCAGTCGAAGCTGCAGGCATAGATGAAGCCAATAAGACTAAACTATTGTATAAAGTTCTGATTTCAAAATTTTCAGATATTTTTTTAAAATTATTAATTAAATTTACAACTTCAGCTAGGTCTTTACATAAGTATATTTTCAGGTCACCTAGATAATTAAAGTTATCTTTAGCTAAAATTTTCAGTTCTGGCAAATTATCATAAGGGATTATAAGTTGCTGGCAGCCATTTTCTTTAAGCATACAAATATAGGACATAATACCGGTAATTTTCTTCAACTCAGCAGTCAAAGATAGCTCAGCTAGCATGCAAGTCTTAGTAATTAAATCTTCGCTACTAATATCTAAATATGAGTTTAAACTTAAAAGCCCCACCGCAATCGCCAGGTCAAACTGCGAGCCTTCTTTTTGCAGGTTCGCTGGCGCCAAATTAACTAGTATCTTTTTAGGTGCGGGCGCGGCATCTATACTATCAAGTGCCGCGCGCACCCTCTCCTTAGCTTCGTTTGTCGACCTCGAAGCTAAGCCTATAATCTGAAAGCTAGGTATACCTTTAGCTAAGCTAAGCTCAACTTCTATCGGTAGCGCGTCAACTCCATGTAAAAGTGCACTTGGAACTTTAATAAACATAGCTATAATCTTGCACTGAGTTTATACAAAATTATAGGGGTCAGATGGCACCTCTAAGCCGTAAACGGTAAGAACGCAGTTAGCACTTCTTCTGGTATGTCTATTAGTTTATAGCTAGCTGAAGCGACAAACATTAAGTCTTGCTCACCTTTACCAATGACATTTTGGTTTTCATCTAGGATTTTATGTTCTAAAGTTACAAATTTACGATTAAAGCTTTTCACCTTGATGTGAATAGTAACTGGCATAAATTCTTTAATTTCGCGCAAGAACTTATGCTGAAAAGACTTAGTTAGAATTAAAAACGGTGAAGTAGCAGGGTCAAACTCTGGCATACAATAATCAAACATCAGCTCTCGAGTTTTACCGACCCACATCGCATACATCGCCCAGTAAATATTACCAACTGAATTAGTATCTTGGTAAGTTGGTGTAAACATATGAATAAACCACTGATCGTGGATGTAATAACTTTTATAGACAGCGACTCCATTAGCGCCCACTTCCACATTAGCGCTCGCTGGGTAAATAACTTTCGAGCTGGTTACGATCGCTTCATCTTGGGTGGCAGGCTGATTTTCAACCACCTTATCTTCTGAAATACCGAGTTCAGGTATTTCTTTTTCAGCTTGCTTGCCAGCACTTAAACCATAGATCACTGGAATTAAAGCAGCGATTCCCATCAAAATAAAGTTTCCGGCAAAATAACCAATACCAAAAATAGCCAAGCTAGTAGTAGCTGTCGCAAACTGAGTTAAAGGCGCGTAATCCAGACCATTTTTAGAGATCATCGAGCGCGCTAAAGTAATTTCATACACCACAAAAAAAGTAGCGTAAAAAGCCAGGTAATATTCAAGCTCGAATCTAAAGAACTTTTCTAAACTAGGATCAAAGAGAGCGATGAAGTGCCCGATTTGTGAAAAGTGCAAAGTAGTAGTAGCAACAACAATAGCAAGTATAAACCATGGTATAGGTGATTTAACTAAAGACTGAGGTACAAAAGTATAAACCATGCTTTTTGAATTATTAACTAGTGGCGTGATGAACCATTTAGTTGCGATATAGCCACTATCGAAAGTCGCCAGTGAAGCCAAACACACGAAACCTATATAAGCGTTTAAGATACCAGTTAAATTAGATTTGCTTAAAGATTGAGTAATAATATCTTTAAATGAGTAAATGAATTCAGTTTTTTCAATAAGTACATTGGAACTAAAAGCCTGATCCACGATAGTCAGATTTTCATAAGCTACAATCGCCAGAATGCCATTTACCATCAAAAAGCACCAAAAAATCAAACCACCCACCACATATGATGAAGCTATGTTTAGATTTTCTTTACGAATCTGAATAGCACGCTGCCAGTGCTGATAATCTAGCCAAGGACCGAATAAAAAGCCACCAGCAATCGGCAGCCACATTGAATATTGTTCGATTTTAGAATCGTAGCTAAATACACCAGGCTCATTAAAAGCCGCCGGCAAGTAACCTTGAATAAATTCAGAGGTGAAGATATAAATAAGTAAGCTAATGACACCGATACCTATTATCAGATGACTATATTTAATTCTTCTGATTTCAAATTCTTCGCCTAGATAAATCACTGCTCCTAAAAACATTACCGCGACTAAAATAGACAAGATACCAAGTGGCAAAGTGACATATTTCATGCAAGCAAAGATAGTCAAAGCTATCGCCAGAAATTGATAAAATAAAAAGCCAAATTTAAACTTATATGCTCGGTTTAAAAAAGCATTTTCATAATCAGCTGGGGTTTTAAACTTGCGAGCAATAAATTCGTTAATTACCCCAAACATAGTTAATCCAAATGCATTAACTGATACGTAAGTAATTAAAGCCAGAAATCCCATCTGCACTGCGGTTTGTACAGTAAAAAATAGTCCTATCCCCCAGGTCCAGGCTAGGGCAACCGAGTTACCCCACATAAAAGTGTTTGTTATTTTTTTAAACATTCATGAATTATTTTAGCTCGAATGATATTCGAGCTGCTAAATTTCATAAGCAAGCTTTAAAATTAAAGATCATTATTTATTAGAGTATTCTATTTATTATCAAGCTATATGACTTGACTAGCTGACACTTGTATAGCTTGATAAAGTAGCTTAATGGTACTTTTTTACTAAGACCTAGATGTTTAATAATCTGCTATTTAATTCCACTAACTGATAATAGCTTAAATATATTTATACATCAGGCTCACTTAATTTAGAATTATTTTCTAAAAAAGCCTTAAAGTTAGAAAATAATTCCAGATTTTCACTTATTTTAGAAATATTTTATAGTTTTAGACCATTTTTATAAAAAATTTCTAAGTATTAAAGTTTGAGATTTTAAGAAAATAAACTTAATTGCATCGAATCTACCAGCTGCTCGCGATTGCTTTTAGTAAGCCTTTGTGAATTAATTTTCTGGAGTTCTTTATTAACCGCAAAAGCACGAGTAAGTACGGCAGCTGGCAGACCAGCCAGGCGCGCGACCTCAATGCCGTAACTTTTTTCGGCAGAGCCGCGCGCCACCTTATGCAAAAAGATAATATCTTTCAAGCCAGCTTTAGGTTCAGCTACCAGCATCTGGAAATTAGCAATTTGTGGTTGAATATCTTCTAAAATCGCTAGCTCGTGATAATGCGTAGAAAAAATAGTTCTAGCTGGATGCGTTTGCGCGAGATATTCAAGCAAAGACCAAGCGATACTCACCCCATCATATGTACTGGTACCACGCCCAACTTCATCGATTATTAAAAAACTACGCTCGCTATAACCATTTAAGATACTAGCCACTTCGTTCATCTCGACCATAAAGGTTGATTGACCAGAACTTAGATCATCAGCTGCGCCAATTCTGGTAAAGATACGATCCACTAAACCGATCTTAGCTTTAGTCGCAGGAACATACGAGCCAATCTGCGCAAGTAAAATAATTAAAGCATTTTGACGCATAAAAGTACTTTTTCCAGCCATGTTCGGGCCGGTAAGTAGCATCACTTTTTCTTGATTTAGTTCAAGGTCATTTGGAGTAAAACTACCTAGATCAAGCTTTTGTTCCAGGACAGGATGTCTGCCTGCTTCAATTTCAATATCCAAACTATGGTTAACTTCAGGGCAGATATAGTTTTGCTCAAGGCTTAATTGAGCTAAACCTACCAGCGCACCGAAACTAGCAATTTGATCTGCCAGATCTTTTAGCTCCGCAGCATGCTGAGCTAGCATAAATCTTAGTTCTTTAAATAGTTTTTCTTCTAAACCATTACGTTTACTTTCAGCGCTGATAATCTTAGCCTCAAAATCTTTAAGTTCCTCCGAAACGAAACGTACGGTATTTACCATGGTTTGCTTGCAAGTAAACCTAGCTTCTGGTAATAGGTTTTGGTTCAGACGAGAAGTTTCGATAAAATAACCATGAACCTTATTAAAAGCAACTTTAATATTTTTTATTTTAAATTCTTCTCTAAGTGAGTTTTCATAGTTTTTAAGCCAGCTTTCACTATCTTCTACTAGACATATATAGTCATCTAGTACCTGATTATAACCAGATCTAATCAGCCTACCTTCTGAGATAGTTAGCGGCAGTTCATCTTTTAGAGCACTCTGCACAGCTTGCACTACAAACTCCAGACAATCTGGCAAAGTTTTCAAACAATCTAAAAACGGATTTTCAGTTTTTAGCCCATTTAAACTATGTGGCAATTCACTTACTATCTGCAAAGAATCTTTAAGACTAGCTAGCTCGCGCGGTTTAATACTAACTAGTTGTAAGCGATGCACTAAGCGCTCAAGATCTGCAACCTGAGCGAGCAAACTAGCAAGTTTATCTAAACGCAAGGTATCAGCGCGCAATTCAGTAATAGCGCTTTGACGAGTTAAAATAGTTTCCAGATCACAGATAGGCTTATTAAGCCAGCTATGCAAGCGTCTTTTAGACATTTGTGAGCGCGTGCGATCAACGGCTTTAAAGAGACTGAGGTTCTTATCGCCGGTACTAGATTCATTAATTTCTAAATTCTTGCGCGTGGCTTCATCAAAAATCATAAACTCACCAAGCTGATAAGTTTTCAGGCGACTAAAAAGTTGTTGGTTGGGGTCACTAAATAAGCTGGGTTGAGTATCTTTAATATAATCCAAGAGCGCGCCAGCAGCCTTTAAAGCTAGTTTAAAATATTCACTTAAGTTTTTATCTAAAGATTTAAGTCTAAACTCTCGAGTAATATTAGCTAAAGCCAGCTCAGCACTAAAGCTACGTTTAGGTATCACATGATAATCGAAGCCTTTCAGTTCGACTTCTGAACTTAGCTCAGCTACAAAATCATCAGTCGCCTTATTAGCTGTGCCAGGTACGATAATCTCAGCTGCTTTAATACGATTCAGCTCACTTCTTAGTAGATTTTTATCGAACTGACTTATATAAAATTCACCAGTCGAAACATCAGCGTAAGCTAAGCCAGTCACCTCTGACTCTTCAATTACACTGGCGATAAAATTATTATTAAAGCCAGCTATTAAATCTAGTTCACTTACCGTACCAGGCGTATAAGTCATGCAGATCTCACGCGGCACTAAGCCCTTACATGTTTTAGGATCAGCCATCTGCTCAGCTACGCAAATACGATAGCCTTTATTTAATAGCTTAGCGATATAGTTTTTAACAGCCTTAGCTGGCACCCCAGCCATCGGAATTTTCCCATCAGGATAATTACTTTCAGCCTTACCAGTTAAAGTGATTTCCAGTTCTTTTGCGATTAGAATCGCATCATTAAAGAAAGCCTCATAAAAGTCTCCCATTCTGAACAATAAGATAGTATTAGGCGGCAAACCTTGCCTAGCTTCAAGATATTGTTTCATTACTGGCGTGTAATGAGTAAAATCTTTAGGAACCAAACAGTTTTCTATATACATAGTAAAAAACAGTATTCAAAAAAAAATCCTCGCGCAAACGAGGAAATGATTTAAACTTTATTTTTATTATTATAGCAATTTTTCTTGGTCTATGCAAGATAAAATATCATTATTTCAACTTTCTTACAATAAACTGCTAAAATCTTTTATATTATGGCAACAGATTCTAAAGATATCATCAAACTAAGTGAAGGTTTTGCTGAATTAATAGAAAAAAAAGGTGAGATTAAAGACTGGTCTGATAGCCAACTTTTAAAACAGAGAGATAGATACCGCAAAGCTGCATATAAAAACCGCGGTAAGTGGACTTTTGAGTTTTATGAATGTTTGCAAGCTTTAAATAAAGAATCTATTAAACGTAATTTAGACCCTAAAACTGATCATAAATAAAATAAGTAAATTTTCACTGAATTAAAAATAACTTTTAGTAGATAAATATTTTAGCTTTAAGCTTCGCTAACACAGCATAGATTTAATTCCCAAACTTTTTAATAAATAAAAAGGCAGCTACCGATGGAAAGAAGTAGCTGCCTTGATTAAATTAAGCAATAACTTTCATTAAAATATTTCTTCTTCCACAAAGTATTTTAATAAATTTTACTACTTAGATAAAATGATCCAAACTTTCAGGATTCAGATCAAAAAAAGATTCATCCAACCTATCAAATAAATCTTTAAAATCGTCAAAAGAATTAATTGTTTAAAACAATTGGCTCTTTATTATAATTAGCTTCTAAACCATCAGCTAATTCTAAGCTTGCACCAAGCTCTTTCAATCTTTGTTCGTATGTACCGATTAGGGTATCTAGTTCGCGACGTGTTTTATAAAGAACACCTAGTTCCTTCGCATAATTTTTGAATTTATCAACTATATTTTCCATATTTAACCTCAAATGTTTTGTGTCTTGTTTAGATATATCGGCAGGCTATGGCTAATCTTTAATTTTTTTTCTCAACGTGCAAACTATCTTTCTATAATCATAAAAAATCAGACATAAAAAGTAAATACAGCAGTAAATTTAGTCCAAATGACCGAGTTTACTATTTATAAACTGAAAACAGATTTATCAGCCGCAGCTTCTTCTTCTGTAGGTTGAGGATTATAGTGATTTTGTTCCTGTATAGTCGCAAGCCTGTTAAAACCGCAGCCTTTAGTATCACTACAAGCGATCTTGTCACCACGTTTTAGGTTTTTATAAACCATTTTCTTACCACATTTAGGACAATCCTGATCAATAGGAGGATACCAGAAAACTACATCACATTGAGTTTCAGACCAAGTACTACAACCATAGAAAATCTTACCGAAACGAGATTTTTTCTCTACGATATCACCTTTACAACCTTCGCGCGTGCAAGCAATACCAGTTTTCTTAAGTAAAGGTTCGGTATGCCCACAATCTTTAGTCGTGCAAGCTATATAATCACCGTAACGTCCATAACGAATTACAAGAGATGAATTATCGCACTTAGGACAATCTTTTTCAGTATAAGGTCTATCATCAGGTGCTGGTTTACCATCTTTAGTTAGATTAATAATGGCATCGCAATCTGGATAATTCGAGCAACCTAAAAATGGACCGAAACGACTGCTTTTTAAGAGCATTTTAGCATCGCACTTAGGACAATCATGATCAGTTTTAATCTCAATATTTTCGATCTCTTTAGAAGCTTTTTTAACTAGATCAACAAAACCTAATTGCTCATCAGGTATAGTTTCCATCAGCTCTTCTTTAGCTTTACCACGTTTTTTTTGTAGTTCTTCAGCCATAGGATGTGTGCCTAAATAAAATTCTTTAAGCATCCGGCGCCAGTTTTTTCCCGAGTGGGCTATTTTATCTAAATCTTCTTCCATTTGCGAAGTGAAATTAGTATTAATAAAGCGCCCGAAATGATCCACGAGTAGACCATTTACACTCATACCTAGCTTAGTAGGTCCAAGCGCTCCACCTGTGTTTACCTTGACTACATAATTGCGATCAACGATAGTCGAGATAGTCGGCGCGTAGGTAGATGGTCTACCAATACCCAGTTCCTCTAAGGTTTTAACTAAACTCGCCTCATTATAGCGAGGCGGGCCTTCAGTAAAGTGCTGGGCAGGCTCATTTTTATTAACTGAGATCGCGTGTCCTTTAGCTACGGCATCCGGGAATTTTACATTCTCTTCTTTTTCTTTTTTATTTTCATCCACTATTTCAGCATTACCGTAAACAGCAGAGTAACCTTTAAAAGTAACTTTAGACTGACTAACTTTAAAGACTAAATCCTTAGCTGCTGATGAAATCTCCAAAGTTTTAATATCTAATTTCATTTCATTCATCTGCGAAGCTACGAACCTTTGCCAGATTAATCTGTAAAGTCTATACTGATCATCAGTTAAATACTTGCGGATACTATCAGGATCTTTATCTATATATGATGGTCTGATCGCCTCGTGGGCATCTTGCTCATTTTTCTTAGACTTTTTAGCATAACTATTAGGAGTTGCTGGGTAGTACTCGGCGCCATACTTTTCGACTATATATTCTTTAGCCATTTCCTGAGCTTCAGGAGCTATTCTAAGGCTATCCGTTCTCATATAAGTGATTAAACCAACCTGATCACCACCAGTACCCAGTTTTACACCTTCATATAAGGTTTGCGCGACTTGCATGGTCTTTTTAACACCATAACCAAGTGCATTTGAAGCTGCACGTTGAAGTGTAGAAGTCTTAAAAGGTGCTTGCGGTTTGCGGCTTGATGGTCTGCTACCTAAGTTACTAACATGCAACTTAGCACTTTCAATACGTTTTATAATCTCATTCATCTCAGCTTCATTAGAAATCACATGAGTTTTATCTGTATCTTCATTTTTAAGAGGTGAAACAATTCTTTTACCATCAACTGATACTAGATTTACTAAAAAACCTGCTTCACTCGCTGAAATATCCGTATCTTTAACTTCAGCCTTTAAACTCCAGTACTCTTCAGGTACGAAATTAATAATTTCTTCTTCGCGCTCACAGATTAATCTTACTGCGATCGATTGTACTCTACCTGCACTGCGTCCACCGATTTTACGCCATAAAATGGGGCTTATTTTATAGCCAACTAGCCTATCTAAAACTCTTCTAGCCTGCTGAGCGTCTACTAGATTCATATCGATGTCACGCGGACTAGCCACTGCGTTTTTAACCGCATCAGGAGTGATCTGGTTAAAAGTTATACGACTGACGTTCTTTTTAGGACAATTTAAAATCTGGCTTAAATGCCAAGCGATAGCCTCGCCTTCACGATCTGGGTCACTTGCCAGATAAACTAGGTCAGCTTTTTTGGCAGAGTCATTAAGGTCATCAACTACTTTTTTCTTACCTGACATAATTTCGTAAGTCGGCTCGAAATCACTTTTAACATCGATACCTAAACCTTTAGAAGGTAAATCACGGATATGCCCCACACTTGATTTCACCAAATAATCACTACCCAAGATCTTCGTCAAGGTCTTAGATTTTGCAGGTGACTCAACTATAACTAAATATTTAAAATTATCGTTTTTCTTTTTGGTACTTTTTTTAGTAGTTTTCGTTGCTGCCATTTCTTCTATCTCTTTATTCAATCTTTAGTACTTTTTAAAGATTGCTCTGCCATCAAACAGATATATCATATTAAAACATATTTTCGCAAGTATATATAAGGATGGCACTTTTATTATTTATTAAGGTTTAAAAGTTAAGGGCTGACTAAGTTTAATATAACTCTTAAATTTATTAGACTTCTTTATTCGCCAAAAAAATTAGATAGAAATTCTATGACACCTCTAGATGTAGCACCAGTATCACTGTCTTCATCAGTATTTTCGGCAACATCCGCATGGTAATTAACAGTCTCTATAGCTTTATCTATTTTAGCTTGGTCACCTGAGTTTGCATCTGCATATACTCCAGCAGCTATCTCTTTTGCTATTTCTTTTTCTTCCTGCCCTCTTGCTATTTGAGGACCCTTTCCTTCAGCTCCTTGAGCTTCTGTGTTACCACCTTGACCTTTAGTATCCTGACCATAGTTCCAGTTGACGCCACCACCAGTGTTTCCGATATTATTTGACATTAAATTTTCCTTTTATCAAATTACCGTATCAATTTCTATAAATTATCTTATTTTAAATACCTACAATAACCAGTTTAACATAATAACCAGTATTTGGTGATATTAGTTAAGGCACTCTAAATATAAATAACAAAATGACACACTTTAGAACAAGTAGCCCCAAATCAAATTTAACTTAAATTAAATATAGTCTTTAGACATATAGTAAATTAAAAACACTTTATCAAAACTCCACGTAAATACTCTTTATATCCATGTGAGTTCAATTTCTTCTACTTCACAGCATATGCAAACTACCACTCAGACGACTTCACGTTCTGGTGAGGTTAAAGCTGAGTATAAATTAACAGCTCCACAAAAAAAATCACTACTAAGTTTTATTGAGCACATTATTACCTTAGGTATAAATGATAGTAAAACTACAGGCTCAGAAAGTACTGAAGCACTTGAAAATAATAGCCAAGCCAGTGAAATGGCTAGAAAAACTGCTGATGTAGCCGAAAAGGTTTTAAGTAAGCACGAAGGTAATTTAGCTTTAATTTTAAATGGTTTAGATCTAGGTGAAGAAGAAAAAAGTACTGCACTTAAAACAGAAGTTTCTGCAAGTAATAATCAGGTAGATTCTAAGCAAGATCAACTGAGCAGTGAGGTTAGTGATCAACTCGGTCTATTAAAACTTAAACAAAAAGACTTCACTGCTGTGCAAAGTAGTATCGCAAGTACTATTAAAACAGAGAGCAAGCAGGCTTTTGGTGAGCAGGCTAAACCTTTAAATCATCAAGACCTAGCTAGTGGCGAGCTATCGGCAGCTAAGCTTGCAAATAAAATGGTTGAATTGAAAAAGCCACCAGCAGCTAAAAGCTCTGAAAAAGCTGAAACTCAAGTCGAAGATGCTGAAGTAGTTTCTGAAACCCAGGAAACAACAGCTGAAGTTCAGGTAGAAGCGCGCAGGTTTTTAGCAGATAAATTAACCTTCGGTGACACTAAAGAAATTACTGAATATATTTCAAATAACCCTAAGCTTGCCATGACAGATCAAGAACTAGTAAGTAAAGCTAAAGAAGAGAATTTAGGCGACGCTGCTGCTGCCCAAATAAATAGTTTGATGGAAAGTAAAGAGCTAAGTTTAGTCGAAGCTTATAAAAGTTTAAGTATCCAAGACCAAAGAGACCTATTACCAACTATGTCGGGAATTGCTCAGGCAGCTCAAATACAGACTACAGTTTCTAAAGCTGCAGCTAACTCTATTAAAGCTAATAGCGATCTCAACGATAAAATAAATAGTATCCAACTTGAAACTAAAGATAGTGGCAAGATTACTCTAGGTGAAGTACCAGAGGATAAGTCTATCAGCTTGAAAGATCCTCAGGAAATGATCACCATAAATGATAACTATGAAAAATATTTGAGCCAGCGTAAAGCTATTTTAAATGAGAAAAATACTAAAGATCCAACTAATACTGCTAATTTAGCAAAGCTAAACAGCTTGGATGAAAGCTTTAACCAGCAACTAATTAAAGACCTGGAAGCAGGTAAAATTTCTGTAAAAAGTATTAAAACTTTCCAAAAAGCACTGCGTGAAGGCAATAAAAAAGAAATTAGAGAGAAAAGTGGTGCAAATGCCAACATAGATTTATCAAATGGTAAGACACTTGGCATGATGGTTGCTGGTTTAGTACTAGGTACCTTAGCCTTAAAAACATTCGGTAAGTTTGTACCTAGTTTGCTAGGGATGGCAGGCAAAGTAAGTGATATTAAAGATACCGCAAATGGTTTGAAAACTATGGCTAAGACCACTGGACTAATGTCATAGACAGAATTTAACCTTTCAATCTATAAATTAAAATCTGTTTAAATTAACTATCAAAATTTACTGAAATTCTACCTTGTATTAACAAGATGTCACTAATCAGCGCAGCAACTAAATTTGTTCCACAGTCTATAGCTAGGCCAGCTTCTAAAAAGCAAAAACCTGACGCTGCTGAGCAGGCTACCCATAAAGCTTTACAAGGCTTTGATCCAAGGAGCAAGCAATCTACTGAAAAAACGGCTAATAAAATTGTAGATTTCGTTAAAAACACGAGTATATCTACTAATCAGCTTAAAACCGTACTAAATAAGGCTTTAGAGGCTCAGCAATCTGATATAAATGCTAGTGAATATAAATCTGACAGCCAAAAGCAGGAAGCGCAAGCTAACTTTCAAAGGGTTTCAGAAGCTGCCTTCAAAGCTTTAACAAACAAACAAGACACTTTTTCAGCTTTAGCTAAAACAGCGCAGGAATCTAGTCCTGGTTTACCTGCTAAACTAGCTAGACTAGATGAAGAACAGTTAAATTTAGCGATAAATGAGCTTAACGGTCAGGAAATAGCAAGTTTTACTAAAACTGAACCTAAAAACATTGAAGAAAAAAAGATTTCCTTCGGTGAGCAGTATACTTTAATAACAGAAATTCTAGCAAGCGCAAAAAATAGTGATAGTTTTTCTACTGATCTAAACAATAATCTAGCTAAAAATAGCGATAAATTTTCTAAAGAATTTATTAAAGGTATGCGAGCTGAATTGGCTGATAATAAACTCGACATAGGTTTATATAGTCATACTGGTTCTGATAATAAAGGTGAGCTACTTAAATCTTTAGGTTATCAACATATAGGAGAAGTAAACTTCGAGGATGCTAAAACCACAAACAATGCAGAAATAAATCAAGCTGCCGATGAACTAGTTTTTAAAGAAGGTGGATTTTTTCATGGTCAGTCAGAAGAATTCACAGTAGAACTTTCAAAAGGCGCTCAAGCTTTTGTAGTAGGCGGCGAGCAAGGTTTAAATGAATTTATTACTAAAGATTCAAAACTTAAAGATGCCAGCGAAAACGATAAAATGATCTTTAAAAACGCTAGCATAGCTAAAGGCGCAAATACTAAATTAGATAAGCTATTAATTAAAAATAGCCAAGACTTAGTGTCTGGCAGTACTGGAGCTGATGGTGACTCTGACAGTTTAGGTAAAGTGATCGGTGCAGTTGCAGTTATAGCTATCGCTTCTAAGATTTTTGGTAATCAAGCTGGCCTGCTAATCGGTGGTTTGGGTTCGATGGGACTTTTAAAAGAATTAATGCAAGGTATAGAGCTTGAAACTGGTCTGGAAACTAAGCAAAAACCACCTGCAGCTGCATAGTTGTATCCAATTAGCTGCATAAAAAAGTAATATCACTTCAGACATAAAAGATAATAATTAACATTATGCAAGTTATAGATTTACATGAAGCCAGCTAATTGAACTTCACTAATTTAACCAAGAGTTCACTAGTAGTCTTATCTAACAAGCAGATTTTAAAATTCAAATTTGTTATCAAATTTTAACCCTAAGGGTATATATATAGTATAAGATGGCAATGCTAATTAACCAAGCTAAAAATTTGCTAGAAGCTAGCCAACAGAGCTTCGCCAGTTTAGCTGAAAGCACAGAAAATTTAAAACAAAAACCTGAAAATACTAAAGAGGCTTTATATGAAGTTGCAAGTGCGCTTGATAGTTACGTAGCGACTATCAAAAAGACACATTTAGATTTAAATCAGATTTTTGATCAGTTATTAGATTCGTATAATGATAACGAACAATCATCAGGTGGAAGCTTTAGCCCATGCGAGGCTAGTTTCGATCAGTATAATTCACCTTACAGAAATGATTTTTACTATAGAAGTAACATTGAAGCTTCTTTAAAATTAGTCGAAGAACTTAAAGTGAGACGTAAGTTTCAACCTTCAACTACAGTAGAATCTAGTGCTAAGCAAACTAAATTTCATATTTTAGAGCGTCGTAGCTTTGCTAATATCTATTATCATGTTTTAAATGATAAAGTTTTTAACTATAAAGCTAAAGCTAACAATTCTAAAACTGAAGAGTACCTAAAAGATTTTTTTAGATTAGCGGCTGGCTCTTCACCTAACGTTATTATTGAATGTTTTAATAGTATCGAGCAGCAAACTTTAAAAGCTTCTATCAAGCATGAGTTTTTTAAATTAGCCACCATAAATGAACAAGAAAGAATGCTAATTAAAACAGCTGGCTTACAGCAAGATCAAAATATCACTTTAGCTAATTTACTGGCTCAGATCTATCTAAATCATAATGAAAGTAATGACAGATACCAGAGTGCAACAGCAGACTCACTTAGAACTCTTAGTTATTGTTTAGATAAGCTCGAAGCTAATTTAAAAGCTTACAAAAAAGCTATCAAACAAAACAGTTTTGATAGTTTAGAAATGCAAGATGAAGTATATCAAAACGTTTTCAATGAAATAGTAAATGAAGTTCAGGACTTATATTATAACGGTCGCATCAATGGCGAAGCTATTCAAATCATGTTAGATTGCCTAGGTGAAACATCAAATAGTCTAAATAAGGTTAAAATATACGATAAAGTCTTTATGGAAACTAAAGTTGGTGATGTTATGCAAGCTTTAGAAATTGAGATGCCAGCTACTTTAGCTGACTTGAGAACGGTTATTTTACCGCAACTACCTGATTATATAGAAATCTAAAGTTTTTTACTTGGATGAGATTCTTATATAATTAAACTTAATGTCATATAAGTCTGCACTTCGGATAAATTGTCGCCAAAGCTTAAAAAGATTAGCCACAGACACTGAAAGCTGGTTAAAAAAAACAAAGCAAGCTATAAATATATTAACTAAGTGCCAAGAATTTATTGAAGGGCAGCATATAGGTATTTATAAAGCTTTAGTAGATGAATTTAACTTAACTGAACTTATGCTTGATCACCCAGAGAAACACTTTTACTTACCTGTATGCATAGAAAACTACGGACTTAAATTTATTAAATTAGCTGAATTAAATAAACTGCAAAATAGTTATTCTCCGATAAAAATTTTTAGCTCAGCTGATTTAGAATCTGCTAAAGTTGAAAGTTTTGATCAGAAGTTAGATACAGTTATAGTACCAGCACTAGGCTACACCAATTCAGGCTATAGACTCGGTAGAGGCGCTGGTTATTATGACAGGTACATTAACTATCACCGAAAAACTTTAGCTAGTAATTGCAAGTTTCTCGGTTTAGTTTACTCAGATCTAGTAATAAACGATGACAGCTTCATTGAAAGTCATGATGCAGCAGTTGATAAGCTATTAATCGTTTAACTGGTTTTAGAGCAGTTCATGATGAACCTAAAACTTTGTAAATATTAATACATTATCTAAAGAAAAGAATAGTCTAAATGGTATACAAACTAAATTATCAGATACTAATCTAAACTTTTACTTGATGATTAAGATCATTTTTATGAAAGGCTTCACGCATAACTTTTACTAAAGCTTCATCAATCACACAACCAGTCCAGATTTCTAGGGACTTAGCAGCCTGCAAAATTAACATCTCACTACCATTAACAGTATTGTGTTTTAGCTTGCGCGCTTCTTTTAAAAATAGGGTATCTTCATAAATTAAGTCATAGGCTATGGCGCCTTGATTAAGCTGCTTTAGGTGTTCAACAGTTACTGGCAGCTCATTACTTAAACGTCCTTGCCCGATAGGAGTAGCGTTGATTAACAGGTCATAGTTTTCAAGACTGGTATCTTGCCCGAATAATTCAATCTTAAATTCTGCATGTTCGATTCTAGGAATACTATCACGCGCGCGCTCAGCATTTCTAACGAAAATATCGATATTAGACACTTTTAAGTCATCTAAAGCTGCAATCACAGCTTTAGCAGCGCCGCCAGCACCGATAATAGCTACGCGCTTTTCAAACAGATCAAACTCTTTTAAAGATTCCTTAAAACCATAATAATCGGTGTTAAAACCTTCAAGCAAACCACCACGGTTAATTCTAACTGTATTAACAGCTGATATACGTTTAGCGAGATCATCAATGCGATTTAAATATTTTAAGACTTTTTCTTTAAAAGGGAGAGTAACGTTAAAGCCATACATTGAAGCTAATAGCTTGCGCAATTCGATTTCAAAAGTAAAATCTTCAGTAGGCAATTCAAGCGCATCATAAGTAGCATCTAAATTTAAATGACGTATCGCTGCCATTTGAATTAAAGGCGACTTAGAGTGTGAAATCGGATTACCAATCACACCAAGCATAATTTTTTCAGATCTAAGCATATTTAATAATAAAGTTTTAACTTACCGGCATTTTAGGTAAATTATACTCCTGTATAGATTTTACCTCCAAGCTGCGATCTTTTAACACTGCAAGTGCATGAGTCAGAACTTTAGCGGCTGAAACTGTAGTAACTACTGGTATATTGCTTGATAGCGCTATTTTAGAAATAGTCTGACTGTCAGCATAAGCATATTTACCTGAAGGTACATTATAAATTAAAGTGATTTCACCATTTTTAAGAAAATCTACGATAGTTGGCCTAGCTTCATTTACTTTATAAACCCTCTCAAGCTCTATAGAGTTTTTCTCTAAATAATCAGCGGTACCAGCGGTAGCAACTAAACTAAAACCTATTTCCTGTAAGTTTTTAGCGATTTCAAGTGAATGTTGCTTATCATCATCATTAAAGCTTAAAAATACCTTACCTGAGTTGGGTAATTTAAGTCCAGCAGCCAGCTGAGCTTTAACAAAAGCTTCGTGGAAATTTTCACTGATACCCATCACTTCACCAGTGCTTTTCATTTCTGGCCCTAAGAAGATCGGTGTTTCATCAAATTTATTAAAGCTAAAAACAGCTTCTTTGACTGAAATCTGCTTAGAATTTACTTCTTCAACTGGCAATTTTAATTCAGCGATAGATTTACCGAGCATGATCTGACTTGCATACTTAGCAAATGGTAAGTGGCGAGCTTTTGAGATAAATGGTACTGTGCGGCTAGCTCGTGGATTAAGTTCAAGCACATAAACATCATCATTTTTAACTGCAAACTGAATATTTAATAGGCCGCGCACACCCACCATTAAAGCGAGCTTTTCGGTAGCACGTGTGATAGTTTCGATAATCTTCGGGTCTAAAGTTTGGGCTGGATAGACTGACGCTGAATCCCCACTATGAATACCTGCATATTCAATATGCTCCATAACACCAGCAATATAAACTTCTTTAGTATCGCACAAAGCATCTACATCCACTTCAATAGCATTATCTAAAAATTTATCAATCAATACTGGAAACTGATTGTCCTCGATTAAGACATGCTTAAACCACAGTTCAAGCTCAGCATCACTATATATAATTTCCATACCACGACCGCCAAGTACATAGCTAGGCCTTAAAACTACTGGATAGCCAAGTTCTCGAGCTAGTTTTAAAGTTTCAGCCTGCGAGCTAGCAAAAGCATTAGCAGTCTGCTTCAAATCTGGCATTTTAGCAAGTATAGAGCCGAACTGGTCGCGATCTTCTGCTAAATCAATCTGCTCAGGCTGAGTACCTAAAATAGGTAAACCACGTTTTTTTAGTTCTGTTGCGATATTAAGTGGTGTTTGACCACCAAATTGGACTATAGCACCTAGAATCTCATTACCAGCAGCTTTTTCAGCTTCATAGATCGCCATCACATCTTCGACCGTAATAGGTTCGAAATAAAGTTTATCGCTACTATCAAAATCAGTAGAAACTGTTTCAGGGTTATTGTTAATCATGATAGTTTTAAAACCTAAATCCTGAAGCGCCATCGAAGCGTGCACACAACAATAATCAAACTCTATTCCCTGACCAATACGATTAGGTCCACCACCTATGATAAAGACAGCCTGACCATCAAATTTAGTAATTTCAGTCTCTTCTTCGTAACTAGAATAATGATATGGTGTAAATGACTCAAATTCACCAGCACAGGTATCTATAGTTTTAAAAACAGGTTTAATTTTATATTCATGTCTTTTATTAAA
This sequence comes from uncultured Gammaproteobacteria bacterium, assembly GCA_964438425.1. Lineage (GTDB taxonomy): Bacteria > Cyanobacteriota > Vampirovibrionia > LMEP-6097 > LMEP-6097 > CAYTKM01. The sequence continues at coordinate 31,982 of CAYTKM010000009.1, read as the reverse complement.
AACTTCGAGCTCACTTACAGTTTTTTTAGCAACTGAGCCAACTAAAATTGATAGCTGCCTATCACTAAAGCCTAATTTTTTAAGCTCAAACATTTTCTCAGCATCTATTTCATCTAAAGAACCAATGCTTTGGATATCTTTACTAATAGCTACTAGCTGCTCAAGGTGAGTTAAAAACCACTTATCAATGCGGGTTAAAGTGTGAATTTTATTTAGACTTAGCCCTAAATAAAAGGCATCGAATAATTGGTAAACTCTCTTCGAACTCGGGATCGCTAGCGCAGCTTTAATATTTTTAAGGTGTTGCTTAGCTTCATCGCTATCAGCTGTTAAGTCTAAAATACCAGGATTGATAAAACCATAAGAATCTTTTTTCTCAATACTTCTTAAAGCTTTTTGAAAGCTTTCTTTAAAGCTTCGAGCAACTGACATGGTCTCGCCCACTGATTTCATCTGAGTGTTTAACTTATCTGGCACGCCAGGGAACTTCTCAAAAGCGAATTTAGGTATTTTCGTAACCACATAGTCTAAAGCAGGCTCGAAACTCGCCATAGTTTTTTTAGTGATATCGTTAGGAATTTCATCTAAGGTGTAACCAACAGCTAGTTTAGCTGCGATCTTTGCGATCGGAAAACCAGTAGCCTTAGAAGCCAGTGCACTGGATCTTGAAACACGAGGATTCATCTCAATAACGATAAAATCACTATTATTAGGGTTAATTGCGAACTGAATATTAGAACCACCAGTTTCTACGCCTACTCCTCTAATAACTTTAAGCGAAGCGTCACGTAGCATCTGAAATTCTTTATCGGTTAAAGTCTGAGTCGGCGCTACAGTTATACTATCACCAGTATGAACGCCCATCGGATCGAAGTTTTCAATTGCGCAGATAATGACGACATTATCATTCAGATCGCGCATTACTTCATACTCGATTTCTTTCCAGCCAAGTAGTGACTGTTCAACTAGTACCTGACTATTAGGACTAGCTGCTAATCCTTTAGCAACCATAGAGTCGAGTTCATCAAAGTTGTATACAACTCCACCGCCGTAGCCTCCTAAAGTGAAAGCTGGTCTTAAAATAAGCGGAAAACCGATTTCTTTTGCGATCAGGTGCGCTTCAGCGAGATTAGATACAGTAGCTGATTTAGGTGTACCTAGTTCAAGCTTATTCATTAAATCTTTAAATAATTGTCTATCTTCAGCTAGTTTAATCGCTTCTAGCTTAGCTCCAATCAGCTCAACCTTATATTTATCAAGCACGCCAGCTTCAGCCAGTTCAACTGCCACATTAAGACTAGTTTGACCGCCCATGGTTGGTAGCAAAGCATCTGGGCGCTCTTTTTCGATAATCTTAGTCACGCACTCAGCCGTGATCGGCTCTATGTAAGTAGCATCAGCCAGCTCAGGATCAGTCATGATAGTAGCTGGATTACTATTAACTAAAACAATCTCAAAACCTTCTTCTTTTAAAGCTTTGCAGGCTTGAGTTCCTGAGTAATCAAACTCGCAGGCTTGACCAACTATAATTGGTCCAGCACCTATAATCAGGATTTTACGTAAATCACTACGTTTGGGCATCAAAATCGTAATGATAGCATTTATAAGCTCAAATTAACTTCAAAAAGATTATATTGTTAAAGTCTCGAATTTTAGTCAGTGCATTCTCACTTTCAAAGTATATTTATGTGCATGTCCTAATGCGAATTATGTTTTCTTTTAAATTAGAACTAATTTTAACAAGGAATAGTTAATTTAATTAAGATGAAGTTTCAAACTGAGTTTGCAACTTTTTAAGTAAACTTAAATCTTTATACTCTATAGCACCACTTTTACCCCAGACAGGTTCAGGCCAAAGTTCATCAGCTGGATTTCTACCGATTAAATGTATATGCAGTTGTGACACTACATTACCTATACTAGCCAGATTAAACTTAATAATATCTGGGCGTACTTTTTTTAGAATCCGCTCACTAAGTGAGCATTCCTGCCAAAGTTTCACCTGCTGCTCTGATGTAAGACTGAAGACTTCTTTAACTTCTAAACTAACCTTGGGTACTAAAATTAGCCAAGGGCAGCGCGCATCTCTATGTAATAAAACCTTAGATAGCTCTAAATCTATAATTTCATAAGTGTCTTGCTGTAGTCTAGAGTTTAGTTTAAATTCTGGCTTAGTAAATGACATCAAGCTAATTATAATTTAAATTAATTAAAGTCACTTCGCGTAATCGTTTTTTACCAGCGCACTTTTAAATTTTCTGTTGTTTTCAAGTCAAACTGATATTTAGTTTATTTAACGCTTGACAGCTGTATTAAAACTTATAAAACAATTATATTAATATTATTTAATCCTAAATTCTTAATTAATTCATAAAGGTTAAATTTTTATAAACAAAAAACACACATATTTAGTTTCATTTGAGCTAAAATAGTATATACATAGTTATGGGAAAAGTAGATACTAACTTTGCAACGGTGCAAACTAAATCTCCAAGTAATAGATCAGCTAATAGTACTGTTCCTTCACAGCAAGACCTTGATAAAGCTAAAAAAAGTAGTTTTAAAAGTGTAACTCCCGATCATAGTCGTAAAAATGCACAAAATTTAGCTAGTACTAGCCCAGCCAACTCTAATTCAAGTAAAACCAGTGCACCAGAGATGCTAAATGCCTTAAAAGCTAATCTGCTTAAAGCTAAAAATATCGCTGAGCAACAAAAAATCGCGACTCAGATGAAAGAATTTACAGCTAATAATGAAGATAGTATTAGCTTTGAGCAGGTAGACATTATCGATCAGCTTAATGAGCAGCTGAAAAACGCTCCTAATAAAAAAGACGGCAGCACAGCAAGTGCGATTAATGAACTTTTAAAAAAATATGATCAACTGGAACAGCTGGAGCATAACTTGCAGATGCCACTTCCAGAAGACCAAAAAGTTCACAACACCGAAAAGAATTTAAATACTAAAAAACAGCTTGGTGGTGGTTATTTTAGTGTTGTAGAAACTATAAAAAACCATGTATTGGGTAATGTACTAGGACCGTTAATCGTTGGTATGGTAGAAAAAAGTGGCGATAAAGCTGTTTTAGAACCGCTTGGAGTTAAACATCACTTAGCTAAGTCGTTTGTCGGTCTTACTGGTTGGTTGACTGCTGATGTTGCCTTAGCTGGTCATGCTCCGCTTCCGGGTATAAGCCAGTATAAAACTCCTGATGGCATGAATTTAGATAATCTAGTTAATAAAACAGGTGATTTTTTGGAAGGTGGCTTGCGCTCTCAGTTTAAGAGTTTAATTCCACGTATTAATCAGACAGTTGATAATGGTGTTAGAAAACTAGCTAATATCTTTAAAAAAGATGGTGCTACCGTTCAAACTGCTCGCGCCAATCTTAATGAAGATGGTTTAAGTCCAGAAACGCAAGCTAAAGTCGATGATTATTTAGTTAATCGAGAACAGTATGATAATAAAGATAAGGCTTACCGTAAAAAAATTATCTTAGAGTTCGCTAAAGATAAATTTTTATTCCATACAGGACAAAAAATGCCTGGTTGGATGGCTAAAACCTATGACGCGCAGCTTAACTCCACCATTCCAGGTCATATGAGCTCCCAAAGTTTACTTGCAAATGAACTTGCTAAAGGTGTAGAACCTACTTTAAATACTTTAGGTCCTTTAGGTAAAGCTATTTACAATATTATGTTCTATGTTGTGCCGAATGCTTATATTTTCGGCGCAGTGCCATTTGCAAGCTTTGGCGCTGGTGCTTTCGAGCAGCAGGCTCAAAAACGGGCTGAAGCCTTAAATATTAATTACGTAGAATATAGTCCTGCTGATGACCATCATACTGAGCCCGCTAATAATATCAGTAAATTGAAGCGAGATAAAGTTACTGCCGATGTTCATTAAACGACTTAAGGTGCTTACTACAAACTAATAAACTTGCGTAGTCTTTTAGATCTTTCAATAGATTTTAATCTTCTGAGTATTTTTTCTGAGTTGTTGCTGCGCTGTGAAATACTGATTTTAAAATATTGCTTCAGGTTTTCAAAATCTTCTCGAGTCAATCTACAATCATTATTAGTATCATAACTCAGCTGAGTACAACTCAAATCATCTTGAACTTTAAGCTGTCTTTTAAATCTTTTTACATAATCTTCAAAGGATTTAAAGTTTAAACGACCACGCTTATTTAGATGCAAGGTATCTAAATCTTGCTCAATATTTTCAGCTAGATAGCTATAACCATCAGCGCACGATAAAACATTATCCAATTCATTTAAATCGACCTGGTTTGCCTGATCATGACTCCACATAATCAAATTAGTCAGATTTTCCTCATTTAATTCATAATTATCAGCTAAATTAAAGAAGTTCTTTATTTGCGCTTCACAATTAAGCAAATCTTCGCGCTCTTGCTCTAACTTCTCTTCAGATATTTCATCTTGCTCTTCTTCATCTCGGATAATAGGACTTATTCTATTAGGTAAAGCTAGAACTTTTATCTGAAAATTATGATTTATGTATTGATTTCCAGAATTTAAGGCTGTTATTTTAAGATCATAGAGTGACTTAGAATAATGATTTAAAACTTTACTCGTATATAAAGTTGAATCTTTTATGTAAAAATCCTGCGCTTGCTCACCACTAAGCTTTAAGCTAAAATCACTTGAATCGAATTCGGTATTAATTTTAATTTGACTTACTTTAAAATCTTTAGGTAAACCGGCATAAATTTGTTTAAAATCTACCGTTAAATAATTATCAGCTGAAGTAATTTCCCTATCTATGTTTTTGAGTTGCGGGAAACCATCTCTAATAAACCAATAAGCAGGATCGAAGTTAGTAAAATTGCTTAAATCATTCATTTGAGAAGTACTTAGCCCCATCGCAGCTGTACTAGTGTTTAGCCCCGGGTTTAATGAAGCATTATAGTAAGTATCAGTTAATGTAGATGAACCATACAGTGCCTGAACAGCAGCATCTTTATTAGCAGCGCTAGTATCAAGTTCAACCGACCAGTAGCACTCGTCAATACTAGCATTACCAAGTAATACGCGGGCAAAACTACCTAAAAGATTGCTAGCTCTCACTACAGCATTTTTAACATATGAGCGCCTGATAGTACCACTATTCATATACTGCACGAAGCTCGTTACGCGAATAGCTGAAGGTAAATCTATTTCCAGATTATTAACAAAACATTCTTCAATTAGTGAACCATGAATATTAATAAAACCACCGATATAATCTGTAGCATTACCATTTATTAAAATATCTTCAAGGTAAGATAGCTTGATTGAACTGCCAGATAGATCTTGGTAAGCAAAACCACCGCATCCACTATTATTAAAAGTTAGCTCAGCATTTTTTAAATAACAATTATCAATTTCACTTGAACCATCTAGGACCGAAATAAAACCAGCATTTTTGGTACTTAGGGTAGTTAAATCTAAATCTTCGACAGAACAATTAACAATATCAGCGTTATTAGTCGCATGAGCAGCAAAACCAGCAGAATGCACATGAGAAGTTATAGTTAAATCTTTAATATGACAGTTATTTAAGTCAGCTAAATTCGTCATAGTACCGACAAAACCAGCAGAATTAGTATGAGACACAATCGTCACCTCTGTAATATCAGCATCTTCTATATCTGAATTATTCATCGAAGCGACTATACCACCTAGATTATCTAAGGTATTTGGTGAGTTAACTGTTATGTCATTAGCTTTAATGCCATAGACATTTGAGTCTCTAAGTTCAGCTATTACACCAGCTTGCAAGCTAGGAGCGCCATTATGATGTATATTTACCTTAGTTAAGTCTAAGCTACGCAGTTCACTATTATCATAAACTCTAGCGCAAAGACCAGCTGAGTATTCTTCAACATAGACATCTATGTCATTTATAGTAATATTGTCTATATCTACATTTTGGGTCGCATCAGCTATTAAAGCTGCTCCCCATCTATCACCGCTAATATCAATATTACTTAATGTGATATTATTAAAGTTACTATTATTAGTTGTAGCTACGCCAGCTGCCACATAATCAACGCCAGTCGTATCAATATTTTCAAAAGTTAAGTTTCCAAAATCAGTATTAGTAGCACTACCAGCTAGCGCGGCAGCATAATTAAGTGCATTTATAGTAAAGTCTTTTAAAGTAAAGTTTGTAAGAGTAGCTCCATCAGTGTAAGCGAAAAGTGCTTGATAGCTTAAACCTGGATTATTTAAAGTTAAATTATTTATCGAATAGCTATTTCCAGTAAGACTCCCAGTAAAAGGGTTGCCACCAGTACCTATAGGAGTAAAGTTAAAACCTTGACAGTCTATGTCCTGAGTTAGCGCGTAACTTCCACTTAGATCGCTAGCTATGTCCTGCAAATCCTGGCAGTTATTTACCGTGGTCTGCGCTTTAAGCTGACCTGTAAAACCAACACATAAAACTATAAAAAATAAAACTTTTTTGTAGATAATATAACTCCTCGAGTTCTTAGAACCCAGCTTATATTATCTTTAGATTAAAATCTTCAGTTATTTCGTTTCTACTGGGTCAGTGGTAGCTCTACCACTACCTCTATGTTCACCTTTAGGCTTTTTTAGTTTTTCAATAATAGTTTTTTTCACATTTGGTGGTAAAGATAAATCTCTTAACTTCATTTTCCTTAAATCATTATTACCCTTATTACTTGATGGTTTCTTTTTTTGTTCATCTGCCTTATTAGCTTTAGTTTCAGCTTGAATCATAATAGGTTTATTTTGTTCAACAATCTTAACAAACGCAGGGTTATGAGGAGGTAAAGAATTAAACATCACACCATTATACATGATGATTATATAAATAGCTATAATTTATTAGGAGGTTAAAGCATAAAGCATGAGCGCGATTCAAGAATACATAGATGAACATCAAGATATAGAATTTCAGCTAAGTCAGTACATGCAGGAATTTAGTTCACATAAAAAAGTGATTAGAGAGAATGAGTTACTTAAACTAAGTGCGATTTTTTTAGATTACGTGCAAGATCTACTAGCACATCACTTTAAAAACGAAGAGGAATTTATTTTTCCAGAGCAGCGCGATAGCTACTCTGAAGTTATAGAGAGGCTAATTAATGATCATTTAGATATTCAACAAAAATATCATAAACTTCATGCTAACTATCAGCAAGCCATCAATAACAATTCAAACGAAAATCTAATATTAGACCTAAAAAAAGACTTACTGTTCGTAGCTTATAATTTAATCGCGACTATCAATCACCATACAGCGAGAGAAGATCAATTACTATTTAACGTTATTAAATAACTAAGTTCTTACTTCTTTTTTTCTTTTTCATAATAAATTTTAAAGATAGCTATGGCTAAGCCTACTAGCATTAATATAATCAACTGATCGAACTCTATAGTCAACATTAGACTTACAATATACAACTAAAAAAAAGACTCTTCAAGAGCCTAAAGCTAAGATGAGTCTAATATACTTAATATAAAGATTAAATTTACTTAAGAGGTTAACTACCACTTAATAGTTGCAAAAGAATTCATATCTATATTCATACGATTACGATAAATCAATAATAGAAGTGCAAGGCCAATCGCGACCTCTGCTGCTGCAACTGCCATGATAAACAGGGTAAATACTTGTCCTTTAATCGACAAAGGATCTATATAACGTGCAAAAGCTACGAAATTAATATTGATAGCATTTAGCATAATTTCAATGCTCATTAGTACTCTAAAAGCGTTGCGGCAAGTAAGGATACCATATAAGCCGATGCTAAAAAGTAGTGCTGATAATGTTAAATAACTTGTTAAACCGATTTCCATATGAATTCCTTCTTACTTATTTTCAAGATTCTTTTTACTTAGAATGATAACACCTACTAAGACCATTAATAATAAAATTGAAATCAATTCAAAAGGTAAAACATACTTATTTAACATCAGGAAACCAATCTGAGAAGTATACTGGTCACTAATTTGTTCTATCAATGCTCCATGAGTAGCTGCTCCTGTAAGCTTAGCGATAACGCTCCAGTCCTGAGTATTGGCTATAAAAGCCAGTGCCAGAAAAACTAAAAAACTTAACGCTCCAGCAGATATCTTACCTAAAATCCCCGAACCAGCTTCATGATCAGTCATATTACTAGCATTCTCTTTTAAAGAACAAAGCATTAAAGCAAAAACTATTACTAAAACTATGCCTACTGCATAAATTAAGACCTGGGAGACTGCCACAAAATTAGCATAGAGCATAAAATAAATACCGGCTATCGCAGTAAATGAACCGATCAAAGTAAATCCAGCTCTAACTAGATTCGGGATAAAAATCATGCCAAGTGCACAAACAACTGCAACTAATGACAAAATATAAAAAGGAATAGCTTGTAAAAAATCCATCAGATTATATTTTAGTATAATTAGCACTACAAGTAAATTTATGAATCCTAAAAATTTAGCTGAATCACGAATTAATTTCCAGGAAAACCTGGAAATTGGTAAAGCTTTCATTAAAGGAACTAAAATTTCTGTAGCTCAAATCTTACTTGATCTTTATGAAGGTAAAGAAGAAGCAGATATTATTCGAGCATACCGGAGCCTGCGCAGCGAGGACGTTAAAGCCGCCCTTGCCTTTGCGTATTGTGTCTGCGATAAAGTGGAATTAGAAATAAAAGACCCAGCAGGTGAGCGCCCAAATCTACTAAAAGATCCGAGTAAAGAAAGAGATCTTAAAGAAAAAAATCTTAAGGAATTTTATACAAATTTAGAGTCACTAGCTGTAAATCAAAAAGAATACACTGAAGAATACATTAAAAAAGTTAAAGAAGCTAAAAAAGCTAACAGCCCGCAACAAATTCAAAAAGCGCCAGATAAACGCCCTTATGATTTAATAATCGAATTAAACCCTCAAGAAACTATGAGGCTGTTTGGCGATCAGGATGAATTAGAGCAAGGTTTAGAGATGGATGTAGACAATTATATCTTCGAGCAAAGAGCCGATGGAAAATTGTGGCTGACTTACTCTGTTAAAGATGGCATAGAAATTGATAAACAGATGAAGCGTAATCTTAAAGTTAAATTTAATAAAAATGGTGAGCTTGTTGATGCCATTTACGAAGGTTATTTAAGTACAGATCGCAAACATAAAATATTTATCGCTAAAGACGGTGAGGGTAAAACCTGTGGTAGAGCTTTATAAAAATAGGGGACGAGCCTCAATGGGATTTAGAATTTTTTTATAAAAAAGCTCATTTTTTAGAATTATTCTCTAATATTTAGTTAAATTTAGAATTTTTTTATAAATTTGATCATTTTTTATAAATTATTTAAAGTAACACAAATATAGTTAGCTATAAGCAAATCAGTGCAAGGTAGATTAAGCTTACTTGATAAAACCGATTTTTCAATTTTTTAATACTGAAAACATAAGTAATAACATGGGAGCACGCGCAACTCATAGCCTGATAGCTATCTAATACTGATAAACATAAACAAATTACAGCACTTAATACGTCTCATATTATAATGATGAAAGGTAGATGAGTCAGGATGAACCAGTAAACGAAGAGATCAGCGCTAGCGGTCAGGCTGAGCATTTAAATAAAGGCGCCTATAAACATTCCAGTAGCTCACAAAACGATTTAGTAACTCCTCGTCAGCGTAATTTAATAGCTAAAGGCGATATCATTAATATTCAAGATGCACCTAAAACTTTCGATGACTATTTAGAGCTCGCTCGCAAACCTATATTAAAGTTAAAGCTTGAAGCTAGCCACCAAGGTAAGTACTCTAAAGAGCTAATTAGAGCACCTAAACCTAAAAAGAAGCCGCCTAAACCATCTTTAAAGTCTTTACTAGCACCTAAACGTAAAAACTTTTACTATAAACCCAGATATATAGATTTAATACCATCTCACTTGAAAGGTATTAAAGCTAAGCAAGTAGATCACATGTCTGAGCTAAACAAAAGTTTAGGTATAGAATCTGATAATGAAGCTGAGAAATTACTAGCACAGCAGCAACAAGAAGCTGAAAATTTGATGCTTGAAGATTCGGAGTTAGCAGAAGGCATGCAATACGCTTCGATCGCCGAGATGTATAATTTAGGCTATGATTTAGCTGAGCTAGACCAGGAGCAGCTTAGCAATCTAACTGGCGAACTTATTAAAAATTGTGATGACCCGCGCACTAAAATTCGCTTACAGAGCATTCAAAAAGATTTTGAGCGCTTTAGTATTGTTCAAAATTTATGTCAGTTTTTCTTCGCTTATCCTTACACTTATGATTTTTATGAAGTAAACGATAACTTTAAAAAAATGAGAGCGGAATTTAAAGCCGAAATTAATAAACATGGCTTTGCCGAGCATGAGCTAATTGTCGAACAAAGCTCAAATAAAAATAAAAATATTAGCTTTGAAGTAGCAGGTATGCTCGCAATCGGCACTCGACACTTCGGTAATATTTTAATTAATTTAAACCATAGTCCTGGCAAAGATTACTTCGAGATCGCTTTTAAAGGTCATTTAAAAGCCGAAGATATTTGCATCGCGGCTTGCTCTAATCTAGAGTTCGAGTTACCGAATAGTACCCAAATTAAAGAAAGGCAGTATCAATACTGGAATATGAGTAAAGTAGGCGAGCAAGAACCCTGGTTTACTATTACCTACCAAGGTAAGCTCAATTCTATTTACTTTGCTGCTTGCCTAAATATTTTATCTAATATTATTAATAGTGATAAAGAACAAAGCAATTATGAAAGGTCTAAGGGTATTATTTAAACTATGCAACTTGTCATAGGCAAAATTACTGGTTACCACGGAGTTAAAGGTGAATTAAAACTTTATCCACTACTTGATGACCATGAAGAGCTATACAACTTAAAACATTTAACTATTAATAAGAAATCTTATAAAATAGCTAGCTTGCGTCCACATAAAAATGTTTTTCTTATTAAGCTTGCTCAGATAGATTCGCGCAATGACGCCGAGCTATTAACTGGAGCTGTCGAAGCCGAACTGGATCTTAAACTAGCTGAAGGTGAATATTTGGTTGAAGATTTAAAAGGTCTAAACGCCTGCAATGCTAATAGCAAAAATCTGTATGGTAAAGTTACCAATCTAATAACTGAAGTGCAGCCTTTACTTGAAATTAAACTCGCTGATAGTTTCAATAAAAAAAAGTCACTGCTAGTGCCCTTTGTAGAAGATTTTATCTCAGAAGTGAATGTCGCTGAAAAGCAAGTTCTTTTAAGTGATGCCGTTGAAGAGCTGATCGAGTTAAATAACTAAAACAATAATGAAGATAATATTTTATTTTAACTAAAGTGCTTTCCAAAACCTTGGACTTTTGCTAGCATTTTAAGTTGGTGAAATTATGATACGTGAAGGTTTAACGTTTGATGACATTTATTTAATTCCTAAATACTCAGATATAGAGCATAGAATTGAAGTAGATACGACCAGCTATTTGCTGCCTGACCTTAAACTTGAAGTACCGTTCGTTTCGGCGAACATGGATACTGTTACCGAACATGAAATGGCTTGTGCGATGATGGAAAATGGCGGGATCGGTATTTTACACCGCTATTTAAGTATTGAAGAAATGCTTGTCGAGTATAAAAAGTATCAAAAGCTTTTAAAAGATTCTAATATAAAAGCCAAAGTACCATTTATCGTATCGATCGGTGCCATGGATGATGAGCGCACTGAAGCTGCCTATAAAGCTGGTATTCGTCATTTTTGTATTGATGTGGCTCATGGACACCATAAGTTAGTTAAAGATTGCATTGTTAATATGCGCGAAAAATATAAGGATATCGGCATTATAGCTGGTAACGTTTGTACCTATGCTGGTTCTTTAGATCTATTTAAGTGGGGCGCTGATACTATTAAAGTGGGTGTGGGACCAGGTTCAGTTTGCACGACTAGAATTAAAACAGGTGCTGGCTACCCTCAGTTATCAGCCATCATGTCAGCTAAACAGGCTAAAAAAGATTACATGGAAGCGAATCCACAAAGTAGCGAAAAGTTTATCATCGCAGATGGTGGTATTAAGTCTTATGGTGATATTGCTAAAGCTTTAGCAGCTGGCGCAGACACTGTCATGATGGGTTCCATTTTTGCTGGTTGCAAGCAGACACCAGGACAAGTTTTTCGTAATGAAAAAGAAGAAATGATTAAAAACTATCGTGGTATGGCTTCTGTTTCTGCTCAAAGTGATTTTGGTATCGAAAACTTTAATGAAGAAGGTATCTCGCTTACAGTTAAGTATCGCGGCAATGTAAAACATATTATTAGTCGCCTGCAAAAGGGACTAAGAAGTGGTATGAGCTATAGCGGCGCACGCACCATCGGTGCTCTTCAAGAAGCTGCTGAGTTTGTACGCATCACCCAAAATGGTCTTTTTGAAGGTCAACCACATAAATCCATTACTGGTTAAAGTAAAATATTTTGTTCTTGCACCGCATTGCGGTACTCTTCTAAAAATTTAGAGTTATCTAATACTGAAGAAATAATTTCATTTTCCTTTCGACCCTGATATTTTAAATTTAAATCAATTTCTAATTCAGAAAGGTTTGGATCAATTTCTCTTGCTATTTGCACAACCATGTTTTCAAGCGTGCAACCTCTAGCTGATGAAATATTATAGATCCCCTTAGCTTGGTTACTAATTAAAATACTTATCATCCTTAAACAATCGTCTATATAGATAAAATCTCTAATAATCTGGCCTGGATAGTCACTATTTAAGCTGATCTCACAGCTAAAATTTTCAGATAGCTTCTGCTTTATAATCTGGTAAAAGCCGGCTTTAGTAAGTTCTTTACCATATGGGTTAGCAATACGCATAATAAGAGTATTTTCAAACTTTTCTTGAAGTAATTGCTCAGCTTGTAATTTATCCTTACCATAATCACTCATAGGTTTTAGCTCGCTAATACTTTCTTTAATCGGTATATTACGGTCATTTTGAATATCTCCGTAAACGGCTGCACTACTTAAATAATTTATCTTAGTAACTAAGCTTTGCTTCCTAGCATATTCGTTAAGCTTATTAAAGAATTCTTGTTCAGTTTTAAAGTCGCTTTTAGCTGCATGTAAAAGCGTTAAATTTTTATTTTCGCCTAGCACCTTAAAATCAAAGTTTTGTAAATCAGAATTTAAAACTATCAATTCAAAATTTTCTGGTTTTTTACTGTCAGCAAGCTGTTCTTTTTGTTGAACATCATTAAAATCGTTTAAATTAGCTTGAAATTGCTGCTGCTCATCTAACTTAGACTTATCATTTTTAATATCAATTTGCTTAGAAACATGTTTTTTATCACTAGCTTGCTCAAGAACGGCTTCATGCTCTGCTTTATAGAACTCTAAATTAAGCTTACTTTGCACCCTGCACAGTAAATAAACAGTTTTAAAGCTACGTAAATAATCTAGATGGTTTATATATAAGTAATTTAAAAGATTAGTACCAAGATAACCAGTTGCGCCAGTTACTAATAAAATGTTTGACATGAAACTATATTATTTCATATTATTTACATAAAATAATAAGTTATTTAAAATACACCTAAATATAAAAAAAGTAGAGCCAAACAGACTCTACTTTAAATTAATTTTAAAACAATTACTAAATCTTCTAAATTTATTAAAGGTGAATTAGTAACTATTAATTTATATTCTTTATTTTAATTAAAAACATAATTATAGTAAGAGCACTATAACTTAGCAATTTCACCTTGTCTTTTTCTAGCTTCTTTTTGTTCTCTAGTGTTATCTTTTTCAGACTGAGCTTGATTACGGGTTTCACCTAAAGCTGCTTTAATTTTAGCAAGAGCAGATCTTACAGCAGCCATTTGTAAATTAGCGTCACCATCTACATTTTTAGGATAATCTGTTATAGCTTGAGCTAAGTCTCTGACACCTTCTTCAGCAAATCTACCTTTATCAGCGTAAGCAGCATCTTTTTGGTCACTAATACCACCTTTGCCTTCAGAATCAGTCACTTCTTTCCACCAATTATCAAAACCTTCATTGATAATCTTAAAATCATCGTTAAGTTCATCCATATTTTGAGCTCCAAAAGCTGGTGCTGAGTTTTGGGCTTGTCCCATAAGATTAGTCATCTGCCCCTCAAGATCAACTATCATACCTTGATACTTATCAATCCTGCTAGTTAACTGTGCATGACGAATAGCTGGATTTCTACTTATTAAACCTATAGGGGTAGCTGTATTTTGATTTGCCATGATGACTCCTTATGAAATTAATTAATATTAGCTTGATGCAGCTAGTTTGTTAGTGTTGTTGATGTCTTTTTTGTTCTCATCAATTTCACTCTTCCAGAATTGTGCTTCGTTTCTCCAGAAACCTACTAGAGATTTCACTACGGCAATCTGAACTCTCAGATCTGCTGCTGATGCTCTAGCTACTTCGTCATCTACTGCTAAAAACTCTGACATTTGAGTTTCCAAATCAGTTAAGATACCCTGATTAATCTCGATATTATACTGTGATTTTGCGTGTTCAACAGATGGGTTAATTGTTGCGTTTGGTCCTGCCATTTTAGCTCTCCTTGTTTAGTCCTCTTGACCTGTCCAGAGTGATTAACATTTCACGGTATGTTTCTTCACTTTGGTTTGTTCTGAAGATCTTCTTTTGTATTCTGTGAAAGAGATCCTCGTCACTTTCATAATTATCAGAATTTAGTAAAGATTTGGCTAAGGCGTCTTTACGATTTTTATAATCCTGCATCTTTTCAATCTGTTTATTAAAAGCTTCGTCATTACGAATCTCTTTAGCTGTATTTTTAGCCCAGTTTGCTACTTTTTCCAAAGCTTCAATACCACCAGTATTAGCTACCTGCAATAGCTGCACAAATTCATCTGGCACATCAATCTCATTCATGAGAGCCTTTTGTATTTTCTGCATCATTTCATGCTGTTTTAGCTCTTCTTGCTTGTTTTTATCCTTCTTTTTACGCTGATCTGCTATCTTTTGTGCCATAACAGATAAATTTTCAAGCATATTTACCACCATTAAGGTTTCTTGTACTTGAGTTTTCACCATCGTAAACTGATTATTTAAATTTTCGTAAGCAGCAATCCCTGCCTTATCTTTTTTAGAATTTACTGATTTATTTAAGTCTTTATCTTGATAAAAGCTTAAAAGTTTTTCTCTAATGTGCTCAACATTATGATCCATTTTACCTCACAAACCCCTTTATTGTAGATACCTATTATAATAATGCACAAGCAAATTAAATTCAAGTTAAATATAACTACTTAGAAAAACAGTAAATACAAATTTGAGACTTATTTTAAGTAATACCGATGTTTTTGCGGTTACGAAGCAAGGCAACTGCACCTGTTCTAGCCACTTCTTTAATACCAAATTGAGTTAATAGCTGAATGATAGCACTGATCTTTTCCATATTACCAGTGATTTCTACTATCAGTGAATCTTCGCCAACGTCTATAATATTTGCTCTAAACAAGTTAACAATTTCGATGATTTCAGCTCTATTATGCTTAGAATTGACTTTAATTAAAGCTAGTTCACGATCAATGTATGACAGATTAGAAAAGTCTGTAATTTTAATTACATTAATCAATTTATTCAACTGTTTTTTGATTTGTTCGACTTCAACTTCATTAGTTACGATAACCATGCGACTAAGACCGCCTTGCTCGCATGGACCAACGTTTAAACTTTCAATATTGTAGCCACGTCTACTAAATAGACCAGATATTCTGGCAAGTACACCTGATTCATTTTCAACCAGTACAGAAAGCACACTATGCATAAGCTGTTATTTTAGCATTCTAATTCGATCAAATATTATCTAATTAGTTTGGCTGCAACTCCTCGATTAAATCTATTCTATCCTGGTGTCTACCTGCGGCAAACTCGGTTTCAAGCCAGGTCTTGATGATAGCCTGAGCTTCAGCTAAATTTAAGAATCTGGCTCCTAAAACTAAAACATTAGCATTATTATGTTCTTTAGCTAATTTAGCGTACTCTGTATTATGACAAAGTGCAGCGCGAACTTTAGAATAACGATTAGCGGTAATAGACATACCTATGCCACTACCACATAGTAAAACACCTAAATCGTACTCTTCATTAGAAATTCTTTTAGCTAATTTATGAGCAAAGTCAGGATAGTTAACTGAAGCTGAGCTAGCAGTACCTAAATCGATCCACTCGACACCATCAAGAAAATCAATAGAAAGCAGCTCACTTTTCATTTCAAAAGCAGCATGATCTGAAGCAATAAGAATTTTTTTCATCGATTTATTAAAATTACCTAGAAAGTAGTTCTTTTTTCATCGATTCTAGAGCTGATCTTAAGCTAAAATCGATTCTTTTATCACCAATAGTGACTCTCAGACCAGCAAGCAATTCAGGCTTAATCTTAAATTTGCCAAACTTAACAGTCTTTTGATAAATTCTTTCTAACTCAACTTTAAGCTCTGCAAGTTGGTTTTCATCTAGTTCTTTAGGTGAAGCGATATTAGCAATTAAAATATCTTTTTTATCGTAAAAAGTTTTTTCATAGGCTTCAAGTAAATGTGGTGCTATGCTTAAACGATTTTTTTTAAGTAATAGTTTTAAAGTTTTCAAGACATCAGTCGAAACTTTATCTTTAAAAAGTTGATCTAAAGTTTGGTTTTTCAACTTTTCATCAAATTTAGGATTATTTATGAAAAGTTGCATCTGCGGATTATTAAAAACCTCTTTAACAGTTGTCAGCTCTTCAATGATACTTTCAGCTAAATTGATTTCAGCAAGTGCACTAGCATAACGCAAAGCTATTTTTTTTGAATTTAATAAGCTCATTTATGAATTAGCCTCCATGCTATTTACTGATTTAAAAGCTGATACAGCTATCATATCAGTATTACTATTATTTAATTCAGCAGCGAATTTATGTTCAACAATCTTAGCTGCCTGCTTAACAAATTCTTCTTTAATTTCTTGCATTGAAGCTTCTTTACGCTCTTCAATATCTTTAAAAGCAGTTTCACGCATTTTAGTAATTTCTACTTCCGCTGATTTTATAATTTCAGCTTTTAAAGTTTCAGCCGATTTATGAGCATCAGCTACCATTTGTTTAGAATCAGTTTCAAGTTTATTAAGCTTAAGTTCAATATTAGAGAGTTTAATTTCTTCTTCAGCTCTTAGTGCTTCAAGATCTTTGATTTCTTTTTGTAAAGAGTCTTTCGTTTCAACTAATGACGATTTAAATAATTTAGGCACAAAATAAATTAGAGCCACTAAAGCCACTAAAAAATTTATTAGATTACTCTCTAAAATAATATGCCAAAAGTCATTCATTCATTTACACCAATGTTAATTTAGTATTTGCATCGCGCCTTGCTTGCAAAATTTCATTCAATTTATGTGCCATAGTGCCAGCAAGCTCTTCAACGTAACTTCTAGAGTTTTCTAAAAGAGCCTGCTCATCACTATCAATAGCATCAAGAATTTCTTGTATTTCAGCACCTAAATTTTCTGCTGATTTACGAACTAGAGATTCTTTTTCTTGGGTAGCAGATTTACGTGCATCAGCTACAATGTCATGGGCTAAATATTTAGCATCCATTAATTTATGATCGTTACTTAAAGCATCTATTTTCTTAGTAATATTAGCAGCCATAACTTTAATTTCGTTTTTACGTTCTTCATTAATACGTTCACGCTTAGAAACTATTTCCATAAGTGGTTTAAAGAAGATAGCTTTCAAAGCAAATGCAAATGCTAAAAATGAAAGTGCAAAAATTAAAGCTGTGAAATTAATACTTACCATAGACTGATAACGACCTTTTATTCTCTATAGATAGAGTTATGCAATCTTACTGAAGATCAAGAATGAAACTAACCATGCTAAGATGCCAAGTGCTTCAGCCATACCAGCAAAGATAATTGCATTTGTAAAAAGCGCTGAAGTATGATCAGGCTGCCTAGCTGAACCTTCAAGCATTTTCGCTGCTACATTACTTACCGCAATAGCTGGACCAGTAACGCCTAATGCAGCGATACCAGCACTGATTGCTAAACCTAGAGTATCCATTTCCGCCATTTTTTAAAATTCCTTTTGTTATATTTTTAAATAACTTAACTTAGGCAATTATAACAAAACTGTTCTTAAAATTCGTAATTAATCCAGACATGTGTAAAATCTTTTGCTTATGTTTAGATTTTAGGTGTTTCAATCTCATCAATTCAAGTATCGTAAAATTATATATAAAGAAGTACTATTTACATTTACTTTAACAAACTAATTTGAAATACATTATATTAGCAATACTTATAAATATCTTTAAGCCAACTTATATTATCTTTACCAAAGCATAATCTTGCTTGGTTTAACTACTATTAGTAATCAATACAAAAGGATTTTTATATTTATGCACGGACAAGCTTATGGTGTTATTCCTCAAGTAATCAAGCCCATCGAGGCTCCAACCCCAACTTTACATGGTGGTATTAAACTTGATCAGGTCAGCGGAGGTTCATTTGGTGAAACCTTAGGTCTGATGGTCAGCAAAGCAAATAACATGATGTCAGCGCCCGAAACTTTAGCGATTGACGCAGTTACTACTGGTAAAACTGATATTCATGAAGTTATGGTAGCTATGGGTAAATCTGAAGTGGCATTCAAATTAATCACCTCACTAACTCAAAAAATGGTTGGTGGTATGGAAAAACTAATTAGCATGCAAGTCTAATTTAGTTATTAAAAAGAGAGAAGAAGAGTAGGTTACTTAAAAATTAAATTAAATTTTAAGTTAAAAATTTAATCGATATCAAGAGATAACATATCGTTAAATTTAAAATAATACAATAATAGGGATTTTATGGCTGGAGAAGTATTAACAGAAACAAACAACGCTGGGGCAATGCCACCAAATATGGATGGTATGCAGGTCGAAGGCGGCAATGACAAGATGGCGTTTATTAATGACATCATGAACGACCCTAAAAAGCGTATGTATGCTATTATCGGCGTGTCAGTCTTAGCAGTACTTCTAATCGCCTTTATCTTTTTTGCTTCTCAGGGTAAAAACGAAAACAGAGGTAAACTTACTACTTTAGTTCAAGAACTTAATCAAGCGCAGGCTTTTGAGATAGTAGCTAAGTTAAAATCAGTTAATATCGAAGCTGTAGTAGTCAACGGAGATAAGCCTGGTGAATATGCGGTGGAAGTTTATGAAAATGCGATTGAAACTTCTTACTTAACTTTATCTAGAACTAATCTAATGGACGATGAAGGTTATGGTTTATTTGATCAAAATGACTGGGCAGCGAGTGATTACGATAAAAGAATTAAGCTAACCCGCGCGATAAATGGTGACCTTTCTAAGATTATTAGTCGTATGGATGGATTGCGCTCAGCTACAGTGCGCGTGCAGGTACCAGAACAACAACTATTTACAGAATTACAAAACGCAACTACTGCAACTGTTCAAGTTGAATTAAATAATGAAGCCGACGAGCTTAGTAAAAGCCAGGTTAAAAGTATCGTTAACGTACTTAGAGGCTATGTTCCTAATTTAGAGCCTGATCACATTTCTATAGTAGATACTCAAGGCAACAATTACAGCACTTTTAGAGATAATAATGAAACTGAGATGGATGATTACATTGATCAGGTAGAAAAAGTCAATAACAAAATCAGAGAAAGAATTGCTAAGTATTTAGATGCAATCATTGGTCAAGATGACTATAAAGTTAGTGTAAGTGCTGCTATTAGTCGTGAGAAGATCGAACAACAACAAACGAATTATACAGAAGGTGCTGTGGGCACCAGACAGTTAGGTAAAGAAAACTTAGCTTCAGGTGGTGCTAGTTCTACTAGAGCTGGTAAAAATTACCAACATGAAACTACTAATGAAACTTTATTACCTAATTTTGAGCAAAAATATGTAACTTACTTACCTGGTAGAGTAACGGCTGTGACTGTCGCTCTGGCGCTTGATAAGTCAGTTCCATCAATGATCTCATTAGAGCAACTTCAAGATAGTGTTGCTGCGATCATCGGACCGCAAGCTAACGCTAAAAATGTAAAAATCACTATCGTAGATATGCACGCTAAAGATACTTACGGTACTCTACAGGACAATATACAACAAGAGAAATCTTGGTTCGCTAAAATGGGTATGCTTGGTAAGACTATGACAGTTATCGGTATCATTGCTCTTGCATTAATGGTAGGTTTAGTAGGATTAAGCTTTATCAATTCAGTATCTAACCGTGACAGTAAAACTGAGACTGATGTTGATCCTAACTTAGGTCAAGAGTTCGAGCAAGAATACGAAGAATATGAAGATTCTGCTCAACAAGACTTTGGTGAGAAAGAAGCTCTTAAACAACAAGAAAACTTACTTCGTGAGATGATGAATCAAGGAGCTGGTGCTAGAACTGAGTTTGCAAACCAGCAAGTTTATCAAAACTCACCAGCAGAATTTGGTCAACCGAAGCAGCTTGCTAATAATTTAAGCCAAAATGCTATGAATAACTCTCAAGATGAGATTGAATTCGAGACTTTATTAAATAGTTTTCAGTCAGTTGCAACCAACAAACCTGACTTACTAGCTAAAAAGATTGAAGTTTGGTTAGATAGTAACGATTAAGTGTATAAAATAAATAGTGTATGGAATTAGTAACAAACAAAAGTCACGAAAAACTTAAGTCTTTGGCCTTGATCTTACGATCGCTGGCTCCAGAATCTCAAAGAGCTATTTATAAACAGTTACCAGAAAAGTTAGTTAGACAAATTACTCAAGTAAGTTTGAATATAGATAAGGAATTAACCCCAGATGATTGGGATAAATTTACTCAATCATGGCCTGAATTTTCTTTTCTGATTAATGGAGTGATGGAAGAGTCTAAATTTCAGCACTGTAATTCATTTAAAATCACCGAAAGATCTAAGATACAGGATTACATCGACTATAAAATGGGGAATAAAAAAGATAGACCCAATTTAAGTAGCTCAATTACTAGAATTATTGATAACTTTATAATGCAACATGCTAATTAGAAAAAGAAAAACAACTAAAAGCCTTAATAAAAAAACTTCTAATCAAGCTCAACCTAAATCTGTAACTAAAACTCCTGAAAATTATACTTCAGAGCAAAGTGAAGAGCAGGCTAGCAGCGTAGTAGAACATCAGGGCCAAACTCAAGCTGCGCCAGCACAACCTATCTATGACGAAGATCAGGTCAAGCAAGCTGCTAGTGAAGCTGCTGATCAGGAAAAAAGGCGTATACTGAGTAACTTTCATGCCGAACTTGAGCAGGAAAAAGAACAGTTTTATTTAGAGTTTCAAAACAAATCAAACGAATTAGATGCAGCTTACGAAAAATTCGAAACTGAAAAATTAGAGTTTGAAAATGCTATTAAGCAAGCTAATGAAGAGATCGAAGCGCAAAAGCAACAGCTCGAAGAGCGCAGCCAGCAGCTGGAAGTTGAATATCAACAATCTATCAAGCAAGGTTTTGATCAGGGTTATCAAGAAGCGCGCGCTAACTTAGACCAAGTTAGTGAAGAGTTCGGTCAGGTAATCGGTAATGTAAATAAGGCTAAAGAGCAGGTACTGGCAGAGTTAGAGCCTGAAATAACAGCTATAGCTTTAGATGTTGCTAGTAAAATTTTAAAACGTGAAAGTAGACTTGATGATAATTTGATTCGCGAGCAAGTACTTAGTACTGTGCGTAAAGTTATTGTTAAAGGCGGCTTGATGGAAGTTAGCATCAATCCAGCTGACATGGAATATGAAGAGACTTTAAAGACAGTTTTAAACCAGATTCTTGATAGAGAAGTGAAGTTAGTTTTATCACCTAAAGAAGACGTGCAGCCAGGTTCTTGTATGGTTGAAACTCAAGGTGGTAAATTTAATGCCAGTTTCGGTATGCAGATTGAATCAGTCAAACTCGCTTTTGAAAAATATCTTGGCGAAGAAATTATAACTTTGCCTGAAGATGGGCCAGAAGAAGAAGAAGAAGAAGAAGTAGCTGAAGCTCATACTGAGATATTAGAAGATGAGCCAGCTAATGAAAATCTAAGCGAAGCTTATGACAGTGAAACTGAAATTGCACCAATTGAAGAAAAAGATTTGCCTACGCAGGAAGCTACCATTTTAGAAGCTAATAATAATTCTCAGTTGAATTCATTCATCCCACCTATCCAAACTCCGGAGCATGCTGCTGATACCGAGCTATCCATAACCGAAGAAAGTACTCTTGATGATAGCAACGAAAACGAAGCTGAACTTCAGCAAGCCAGTAATCCAACTTTAGCAACCAATGAATATAATGATAAAAGTCACGCTGCTGAAGTCAACGATGAGTCTATCAACAGTGACAACAGCACTTTAATTGATGCTGAAAACAATACTTTTACAGAAAATCAAATAAGTGATGAGGTTTTAGATAGTGAAGAGCAATTATTAGCTGCTAATGAAACTGACTTAAACGAAAGCGGAAGTAATGCTGAGCTCTTAGATATTTCAGATGATAGCGACCAGAGTGAGGTATCAGCTAACAACGAAAATAGCTTTACTGAGCAGGATCATAGTGAAATTACAAACGATATGGCTGAGCCTGAAATAAACCAAGAGGCTGAGCCCACTGAAGATGACCTAGATATACCTGAACCGACAGCTCTCGGCAACGACGAACTTTCAGAGCAAGCTGAAACCACTGATACTTTAGAGTTACCTGAAACCGTGGCACTAGCTGAGGAGGAAGCTGATACTGAAGTTAATAGTTTTGAGTATGCAGATGAAGAGGAAACTAGCTTAGCTGACGAGCCTAGTAATAATTTAGCTGAAAGCACTTTCAATGAAGAAGAGGCTAAAAATTTAGATTTAACTACTTTAGATTTAAATAATAGTGATGATATTACTATTGAAAGACCTGACGATCAGTTAGTTCACGAGCAAGATAGCTCTGCTGAAGCTTCTTTAAATAGTGACCTTGATTTAACAGCACTTGATCTTACAGATAATGAAAACTTAGATTTCGATCTTGATGATCAGGAAAAAAAAACCGCGATCTAACTAAAGATAAGTTAGATGATTCATTAAAAGGTTCTTTTACACCAAGCAGCGCTGATTTAGATACTTTGTTTGCAGCAAGCCCTGATTTAGACCAAATGTATTCAGATACAGCTAATAAATTAGATTTTCAGCCGATAAATTTTGAAAAAAATGATAAATTTTCTATAATTGAGGAAGAAATTAACTATAGGGATCCAACTACTAGTTATAATAGTGCTGGATTGACGAAGGATAAACGTATGCAAATTTCAAATAATGAATCAAGCCCATCAGAACAAGAACTCATGATGCTTGAACAGGAAGAAATGGCTGATATTTTAGATAGTGCCGCTGATGAAGATATTGACTCACTAGCTAAGATATTTGAAGCTGAAGCGAGTAATACTGAGCTTGAAAGTAGCCCTAAAGCTACTATGACAGAAACTAAACCTGTTAATGCTGCTATTAATTCAGATGTAGATGAAAATGCACCAATAATTTTTGATGATAAGACTGAAGATGTTAACTATTTTACTGATGATGACCTAAGTGATGATGCAGTAGATAACTACCAAGACTCAAGTACGGATGAAGATGATGATCTCGATGATGAAGACGATAGAGATCCAGATTTTGACGGTGAAGTAAACTTCGAAGAATATAACGAAAATTATAATGACTATGAAGATGAGACTGTAGATACTCGTTTCCCAGAGTACTAAAAAGCCTTATCACTGAGCATAAACTACTCTTATAGCTATTATTAATAAAATCACTAGTTACAAAAATAGATTTAGAGATTATAAACGTTATAATAGTAAGTATGAATCTTTTGAGTATTACTGTACGCGCTGAATATACCCCAAACCCTAACAGTTTAAAGTTTATTTGTAGCGAAACTTTATATCCTTTCCCTAGACCGATCACTTATAACGATCAGGCGGCAGCTCAAACTGCTGAAAATAAGCTTGCGCTTGAATTATTTGAGGTAAGTGGCGTGAAAAGAGTATTTATTATGTCAAATTTCGTGACAATCGATAAGGAAGATGACATCAACTGGAAAGATATTCACACAGAGATTAAAGATAAAATTAAAACTAACGTTGACTTTATGAAAAAGTGGTCAGAAGAAAATGCACCTGAAATTGAGGAAGTAAGTGGTGATTCATCTGATCTTAGATTCGAAGTAGAGCGTGTATTAGATAAAATTAGGCCAGCTTTAGTGGCTGATGGCGGTAATATCGAGTTAGTAGATATTGTAGGTACAGACGCTAGACTTAGAATGGTAGGTGCTTGTGGAACATGTCCAAGTGCGATGATGACTATGAAAATGGGTGTGGAAAAAGCTTTACTTGCTGAATTGCCAGGTAAAATTGATACTGTAACTCAGGTTTATTAATTTAGGTATTGAGTTGATCAACAGTTTCATTCACATATTGAAAACTAAACTTCAGACTTTAAGCTAAAGTTTAGTTTTCAAATTACTTCTACATTATCTTTTAACTTAAAGTCTAGCTATTACATCCAGCTTTAAATACTAGTAAGCAAAATAGTATTACTAATATTTAGTTGAGATTTCAAAATTAGACAATATTTTGAAATTTATCTTACATATCTTATGATATATTTCATGTGTTACATATTATAATTTTTTTCTAAATTTAAGCTATAATTAGATTTAATTTCTAAAACAAGACCGAAATTAGAAAATTTTTATAAATTTAGTGCTTTTTTAGAATATTCTTCTAAGTTCATCCCTCAAAAATTAAACTTCTATTAGAAGCTTTTATATCAAATATCAATTTAACTTTAATCTTAAATTACTAGAAATATAATTTATCCGCCAACTAAAAAACGAAATATAACAGCGCCGCTAGTATAATTCTATAAATCACAAACGGTGTATATGAGTACTTAGAGATGTAAGCTAGCATAAACTTTAAGGCTAAAAAACCAACTATAAAACTACTAGTAAAGCCGATAAATAGATATAAAGCTTCATTATAAAAGTTGAATGCTTGCGGGGCTGCGATATACTCTTTAGTTATATCTACGCACGCTAGTAAACCAGCACCACCAATCGCTGGAATCCCGATTAAAAAAGCAAAACGCGCGGCAGCCTCTCTTTTAAGCCCTAGTAAGAGCGCAGCAATGATACAGGCGCCAGATCTTGACACCCCAGGAAATAAAGCTAAACATTGGGCGAGCCCGATTAAAAGCATAGTTAAATAATTTAAATCTAATAGTGCTTTTTGTTTGTGACTAAGTTTATCTGCAAAATACAGAACTACAGCGACTAAAGCTAAGGTAAATGCCATAAAATCAAGGCTTCTTAAAGTTTCACTATGTTCGATGTAATCTTTGACACTAAAACCGATTAAAACTACAGGCACTGTAGCGATCCCGATTCCTAAAGCCAGCTTGCGGTAAGCTTTATCAGTTAACATCGCATATAAATCTTTTCTGAAATACCAGATAATCGCAGCTAAAGTACCTAAGTGCAAGAAAGCATCAATATTAAGCCCTGGATCTTGCCAGCCAAGTAATTTGGGCATCATGACTAAGTGCGCCGAGCTACTAACAGGTAAGAGCTCAGTTAAGCCTTGAATTATACCTAATACTAAAATCTCAAACCAATTCACTTAGCTTAATTTTAAAGTAAAAAATCTTTTTGGTAACTGCTTTAACTGAATTTAGTAATTTTTTAAATACTGGCGTCCAAAAACCTGCTGAATAAATTAAAATAACTGGAGTTTTATTAACTATAGTTGAAGCAAGTCTGGTCTTAGCTTTAAGGTTTTTTCGATAGACTTTTTAAAACGCCAGATCATAATTTTTTTATGATCACCAGTTAATAGTTCAGCTGGCACTAGCTGCCCTAGATACTCAGCTGGGCGCGTGTAGTGTGGGTGCTCTAAAAGTTTTAAGTTACTTACTTGCTCTAAAGTGAGCTTTAAGCCTAAATCACTTATAAAAATACTTAGTTCTAGCTTATCTCTTTTAGTCAGCTCTGCCAAATCTAAAAATTCATGAGCCTTAGAAAAACTCTCACTGACATAACTGCTATGATCACCCAGCACCCTTGGCACTAAACGCGAGCAAGCATCAGCGACAGTTAAAGCTCCCAGCTCGCCGCCAGTTAAAATATAATCTCCGATAGAAAGCTCAAGTGTAGCTAAATTTTTAATACGCTCATCAAAACCTTCATAACGCCCGCAAAAAAATATTAAATTCTTCTTTAGACTAAGGTTTTTAGCAATTTGTTGATTAAAGGGTATACCATTAGGTGTAAGGCAAATCACTTCACAGGTATCGCTATTTTCTTTTAATTTAGTCTGGATTTGATTTAAGTGTGAATCACTATTTAGATTTTTATGATGTGCGTTTATTTCAATATTATTTTGCGGCAACTCAGTCTGGTATTCTTTTTTCGCGTGCGCGTTTAAATTAGACTTAGTATTTAAATTAGCTGCTATATCAGCTAATTCTTTTTTTGGTAACTTAGATTTATCATCAAAGGATTTAATAATATCTTGATTTAGCCTATCAGCTTTAGTTTCATGGCTTCTTGCTGCACTTAATTCCCAAAATTCATCAGCGCTCAGGCTTAAATGTGGGTTACTTGCTAGCATACTAGCAAAGCTGTTATAAAACGGCGCCGCGGCTAATAACATCCCGGCGCCACCTCCATACGGTGTGTCATCTACTGAGTTTTGTTTATTTAAAGGAAAATCACGGGGATTATGAGTAAAAACTTCAATCAAACCTGAATTCATAGCTTTATTTAGTACACTATATTTAAAATAGTCATGTATTAGCTCTGGAAATATACTAAAAAAGTCTAATCGCATAATATTACCTTTATTTTAAACCTATTAGTAAGAGTTCTGCACTTTTGCTATCTTTATCACCATTCGTTCTACAAATTTATATATTTCTAAGATACTTTAAAAACTGATGGTCTCCGCCCTCATTATTTACCAGTATTTTTATAAATTGGTAAGCTGCTTAAATAGCTTTGAGGATTAGATTTAAGAGTTAGGTGAATTCTATGGTGGTTGTAGTAAAAATTAGTATAATAAATTCTTTTAAATAGCCATCCAGTAGACTTAAAATAAATGTATTAATTTAATACTAATTCCATACAATTTAGAAGAGATTTCTAAAAAATGCACTAACTTAGAAAAAAATTCTAAATATAGCGCATTTTTAGAAAAATTTTACAGATTTCACCCTACTTTAGAAAATTATAATAATAAATGAGATTTATTCTATAGCTAAGTACGCATAACTTTATTCTTCATCTAAAAACAAAGCTGGGTTTACATATTCGAGGTCATTAGTATTAGCTAACAAATAACCAGCAGCTTCAAGGTAATTATGAACTAACACATGAGGAATCGCAAAGAAATCTGCGGGTTCATCCAAGATAGTCTGATTATTCATGACTGAAAGTAAAGTGATTTCATGATTATGAGCTTCTATCATGGGCACCGCGTTGCAACAATCATAAGGCACAACTAAGTTTTTAACATCACCCACTCTAAGGTCTTCGCTGCGCTCTTTTAAACCCAGTTCAGCTGGCTCAGTGTAATCTGAAGTCAATAGTTTATAATATTCATCTTTAGGTATGATTTGCGGCGAATGTTGCAGGCACTTAAACACTGAAGCCAAATAACTAAAGCCCAGCTGCTCAGCTGCGACTCGTGGATGCACAACACCTTCATGTTTAGTTCCAGGTCTTAAAATCGGTGCGTGCGCTGATGGGATTAAGAATTGTCTACTTACCGTGTGTGAAATGTAAGCTTCAATCTTACCAATCGGGTCGACACCATCACCTTTAAGATACTTTTCAGCTTCAGGACTATCAGTAGGATCAGGTAAGACACACAGCACTGCAAGTGCAGTAGCTCCATCAGCAACGGCTTGCTTGCAAGCTTCCAGTAAAGTATCTATATTAGCTACTTTCTTTAAGCTACAGTCCACAGACTCCTCAGTTAGATATAGTGTATCCATAATATCCAAACCGTAGACATTGCGAGCAGCATTTAAGCAGTTTATAGTAATTTCCTGCTCTTCAGTGCTTGCGCTACTATCAACTACCACTGCTATTTTATGTTTAAAGTTTTCTCTTAAGACGACCTGGTTTGCAAAGAATCTATCCATTAAGTAACCTTCAAGTACTAAAACATTTTTCGGCACATCAGTTAGCAGCGCAGCATTAATGACATTCGGGTGAGTGATTAATAAATCTGAAGCCTTAGCAAGTAGCTTAGCAACAGGCGTACCATCACCAGCAAAACCACCATATTTAGCGCCTATACCTGTAGGAATAATTAGAGAGTTTATATTTCTTTTTATACGCTTCACAATTATTATTTATAGCATTTGCACTTTTACGGTACTATTAAAAAATTTGGTGCTTCAGGAAATTCGGTAATAGTATGACCATATAGCTTTTATGCTTAAAGCTCATTTATATAATATTCGATTCTCTTCTTAACTTAGCTAAATATTACAACTTAAATTCTAATATAACTTCTCAGTTTATTATTTAAAACTAACTTACGAAGTATTTTACTTTTTAAACATTTAGCTTTCTATGACTCGATTAAAGATCCAATAACATTAATTCAACCAAAATACACTTTCTTTAGTAGAAGTTACTAAAGCATAATCCAAGCGTAAAATTTTATAGACATTGATATTACAAAAATCTAATTTATGTTTAAAGCCTTATATATAATAAATCAGCTTAAAATATAAATCTCGCTAGTTTTTTATTTAAAAAACTTAGTTTCACGTATTTTAAAAGTGTCCACGACAGTAAATAGTAGGGTCTTAGTAATAAACAGTGAACTTATTAAACTTAAAATTACGCCTATTAGTAAAGTTACCGCAAAGCCTTTTACGATGCCAGTACCAAAAATAATTAAAATCAAACATACCATCGAAGTGTTCATGTTACTATCGAAAATACTACTATAAGCCTTATCAAAGCCATCCTTCAAGCCTAAGTATACAGGCTTGCCATTTTTCATCTCTTCTTTAGCTCTTTCAAAAATAAGAATATTAGCATCAACTGCCATACCAATACTTAATACAAAACCAGCAACCCCAGCTAAAGTTAAAGTGACAGCATCTCTATAGACAGCTAGCGCCAATAAAATATAGATACACAGAGCCAGTGAAGCGATAATACCAGAAAATCTATAAACCAGAATCATAAACAAAATTACTCCTGCAAAACCAATTAAACCAGCCTTGATACTTTTCGAAATTGACTCTTGTCCTAGATTTGCGCTAATAGATCTTTCAGTTAAGATTTTAACTGGAACAGGCAAAGCACCTGCATTAAGCTGAACTGCTAAGTCTTGAGCTTCTTCAACTGAAAAACCACCTGATATTTGACCACTACCACCAGTAATCGCACTTTGTACATTTGGTGCTGAAATCAAGTTACCATCTAAGAAAATTGCTAAAGGTTGACCAATCATCCCCGAAGTTAAGTCACCAAATTTTTTAGCCGCTTCAGGCTTCAGATCAAAAGATACTACCCAGCTATAACCACCTTCAGAAGCAGCTTGCGCTTTTTGGAAGTCTGCGCCAGTAATACCAGTTTTAACCCAAGTACCATCAGGACCTCGTTTTTTAAATTCAAGAAAAGCAGTTGCAAGCAAACGTCTTTTAACTGTTTCAGGGTTAGCGCCAGGCACTTCTACTAAAATTCTTTGTTTGCCGACTTGTTGTACTAGCGCTTCGGTGGTTCCAGATGCATTAACTCTATTTTCAAATACTTTAACTAAACCAGCCATAATATCTGGAGTGATTTCAGGTACATCTGTAGTCGGCTCAGCGATAAATTCAAACTGCGAGCCACCAACTAAATCTAAACCTAATTGAAGTTTAGAGTATGCTTCATAGTTACCTATTTTAAAAAGTGCTTTTTCTTCTTTTTTAGCTGTTGGTTTTCTATTTTTAATAGCTTCAGTTAATTTAGCTTTTAAATCACTATCAACTTTACCATCAGCCTCTCTTTTATCTAAGCTTTCCAGTAATTGAGCAGTTTCAGCTTCTCTTGCCTTAGCAGCTGCGTTAATATCTCTGAATTCAAAGATATTGGTTAACGCCCATACAATGGCAAACAATATAAATATAAGTTTTACGTAAGGTTTCATGAAAAAGACTAATCAATAAAAATTTACCATATATAGATGTTTCTTGGAAAATTCTACCTAAAAGCTTAATTTTAGGGTCTTAATTTTCGTAAATCTTGTTTTGTAATTCTAAATACTTTTCATAAATATGAATGTTTTAAATAAAATTACTTTTTACTAGCGACTATAACTCATGATACACAGTTTAGCTAATTCTAATGAGTACTTTAGTTGTAACTAATCTAGTGCAAAAGAAAATGTTAGCCATTTAATACAGAATAAGTAAATGTTTAGATTACACTAAAATATTTAAAATAAGTTGACTGATAGCTCACCTTACGGCAAGCAGACAAAAATCAATAGCTAACCAAATAAGTGCTCGCTTGCAGTTTATTAGCTAAACATTCAGATAGTTCTGGCAGCAAGCAGACACAAATTAATAGCCAGCCAAATAAGTGCTTGCTTGCAGTTTATTAGCTAAACATTCAGATAGTTCTGGCAGTAAGCAGACAAAAATTAATAACTAGCCAAATAAGTGCTTGCTTGCAGTTTATTAGCTAAGTTTTCAGAAAGTTCAGCCAGATAGATGTCATCTTCATTATTATCAAAAAACATGATCAAAGTCGAACCAGAACCACTTAAAAGTACTTTGTCAGTGCGCTCTATACCACTTAAATAATGATAAGTTGCAGCTAAAACTGGAGATTTATGAAACACCACTTCTTCAAAGCTGTTAAAAAATACATTTTCTGTTTTAGTATAGTCAACACCTCTATACTCTAGCTGATTTTCGTAGTGTTCTTCCAACCACTTAAAAGCATTTTTAGTTGAAATACCAAAATTAGGTCTAACTAATATAAGTTTGGCTTTAGCAGGTAAAATAGTTATATCAAAGGGAGCTGGCAGATTAATTATATCCCCGCGCCCTTCAGCATAAATTCTTTTAATTTGATCAGAGATCAAACAAAAAGGCACATCTGAACCCAAGTTTAAAGCTAAATCAAATAAGTTCATACCTGAATAAGATTTAGGTCTACATTCGCGGAAAAATTTATCAAGAGCGCGCAGCGTGGCGGCGGCGTTGGCGCTGCCGCCAGCCAAACCAGCTTGCATCGGAATTTTTTTATCTACAAAAATTTTAATACTGAGATAACTGAAGATCTCTAAAACACTTTCATCGAGCTTACTAAAAAAAGAATTTATAGCTTTTACTATAATATTACTTTCAGAGAGTTTATTAAACTCCTCATCATTAGAATCTAGATACACTTCAAAATTGAAATTCTCACTAGCTTCAAATGAATAAATAAATTCAAAAGTTAGGTAATCGGCTAAAGAAATGCTTTGAAAAAGTGTTTTTAAGTTATGAAAACCATCTTGTCGAGGAAAAAACTTATCTGGCAAGACTTCTAAAAATAAATTTATCTTAGCGTGCGCTGCTTCAAGGTAGACTAGTTTTTGCTCCATCTATAAAATTATTATGGCATGAGTGCTTATATATAAAGATTTTTAAATTATAAGAGCTTGAATATTGGTTAAATTAACAAAAAAAAAGACTTGAAGTATTACCTTCAAGTCTTTTAAGTTAAGTAAACTTAAAACTGAATAATAGAAGAAAACTCGTAATTATATACACTCCACTAGATGAGAATTGAATTGATCAGTAAGACTTTATAGTCTTTACTAAACTCACTAGCTTCATCGTGAACGACCTTCGAACATAAATATTTAATATGTTCTACTCCTTAAAAGGAGGTGATCCAGCCACACCTTCCG
>CAYTKM010000008.1:0-78897 GCA_964438425.1 uncultured Gammaproteobacteria bacterium | reverse complement strand
TTAAATACTTAAAAATTTATTAGAGAATATATGTTTGATTTTTGAGGCATTGACATTCTGGACCTCCCCTGTTATCTTAAACATATAATCTGATCTTTAATTTAACAGGGTAGGATCAAAAAGTTGTATTAAACTCGCTTTAATCTTTTTTCAGAGCAAATTAGTTCTCTGAAATTAAATAAATTAAGTCTCAGATTAAAATATAAAACTTTAACTCTTAACCTATGTTTAATGCTATGATTTAATTAAGAAGAAAATAATCATGCAATTATACTAAGAACACAGAACAGTTTAAATCTTTTAAGTCTAATCCAAAAAAACTTAGAGTACCTGACTTAAAATCGA
Source organism: uncultured Gammaproteobacteria bacterium (assembly GCA_964438425.1). Classification (GTDB taxonomy): domain Bacteria; phylum Cyanobacteriota; class Vampirovibrionia; order LMEP-6097; family LMEP-6097; genus CAYTKM01. The sequence goes on along the minus strand of CAYTKM010000008.1, from coordinate 78,552 downwards.
TTATAAAAAATAAAAAAGTTAAATTTAAAAAAGTTGCTGAGGAATCTACTAAAAACTTGCACACTGCCCCAAAGGATTTATTAAATAATGTATCAAATATTGTCAAAACACAAATAGTATTATTAGTCAAAGTGCTTCTGAAGCAATATATAGTCAAGGTATTACCTCAGCTAAAAATCAAATTTTAAATTTCCTCAAAAACCTCAATTAAACTATGCTTGTTAATCAATTAAAATCTGATATTAATCAGCGTATTGCAAAACTTAACTTGCATCGTAAGGTGGCGACTAATTTATTTAATAAAAAAGATAATGATCATCATATAAAATACTTAGATAAAAGTATAGAAGAGCACAGAAACATGTTATCGAAAATGTCGTCAGAAGCAGACAGTGATCTGGCTGACTTAAAATCAATAGAGCTTGATAAAGAAAATAAAAAAGAGATTATGGAAAACGGTATGTATTTGCGAAAAAATCTACATAAATGGCTTGCACTTCAAAAATTTAATTTTTCAGGAAAAGAAGTCACTTTACTAGGTTTATTGAATAATACCGTTGAAAGTGTAACAAGTGGTGAAGAGTTACGTTCAGCAAAGGAAAGATGGTATGGTACTAGTAGTGGTACGCCAATTAAAGATATATTTAGTATTCCTGGCAGATTGTTAATAACCGCAGCCAATTTTGTAATGGAATTTGATAAGGAATTGACAAGTGGTAAATTCGATAAATTTTTTGGTAAGTTGCTTCCTGAGAAGTATAAAGATCCTGAAATATTTCATGATGAATTTCATAGACACCCATACTCTATATTCAGAAGGACCTATAATCCCTAAACTTGTTTTTAAATAAGCATTTAGCTTGATAAAGTGTAGTTATTAATAAAACTATTCTACAAATGCTTAATCTTGATCATGATAATAATATACGTGATATTAATCTTTTAGAATCAGCTATTACTAGCTAAAAACTTACCCCCAACCATTCCGCAACAAAATGCAAAATAGTCGCAACTTTCTTGCAAACCATTGCATAATAGTCGGATTTCGTGTATAAACTATAATAGATGAAAAGATTTCAAACAGATCTAATATTAAAAGACCTTCAAAAGAAAATGGTATTTTTAGTAGGACCTAGACAATCAGGCAAAACCTGGCTAGCTAAAGAAATTGCTAAATCATTTAAATCTTCAATCTATCTGAATTATGATTCTTTAGATGATAAAGAGATTATTGATGAGCAAAGTTGGAGCCCAGAAACAGAACTGATAATTTTTGATGAACTACATAAAAAAGCTGACTGGAAAAATTATATAAAAGGTGTTTTTGATACTAAAAATGATCATACAAAAATCTTAGTTACTGGTAGCGCGCGCTTAGATATCTACGATCATATCGGGGATTCACTTGCAGGCAGATATTTTAGACATAGATTATTACCATTTTCCATAAGTGAAGTTTTAAAAGCAGATAATACTGACTTTAGCTTAAATCACTTTTTAGAAAGAGGCTCTTTTCCTGAACCTTTTCTAGCTGAGGATTCTCTCGATGCTAAAAGGTGGCGACAACAATATATTAATAGTCTAATTAGCATAGATGTTTTTAGCATCGAACAAATTCAAAACTTAAATGCTTTTAAACTGCTATTCGAGTTATTAAGAAAAAGAGTGGGCTCTCCTGTATCATTTAAATCTCTAGCAGAAGATCTTCAGATATCCCCCAATACAGTAAAAAAATATATTCAACTGCTTGAAGCCTTGTTTATAGTTTTCAAAGTAGTTCCATACTCAAAAAACATCGCAAGAAGCTTACTTAAAGAGCCTAAGATATATTTTTTTGACTCAGCTTTGGTAAATGGAGATGCTGGTGCCAGATTTGAAAATTTTGTCGCCTTTAGTTTACTTAAAAGTATTTATGCACAGAATGATTACCTAGCTAGTGAAAAAAAGCTACAATATATCCGTACTAAAGACGCTGCTGAAGTAGACTTTGCTATTACTGAAAGTGATCAGCTAGAGCTGATGATTGAAGTTAAACTAAGTGAGAAAAAAGTGTCTAAGACTCTAATTAATTTTCATAAAAAGTATAATTTTAAAGCCCTGCAAATAGTTCAAAATTTAAGTAAAGCCAGAAATGAATCTGGGATCGAAGTTAAGCCCAGTAAAGAGTTTCTAGCAGCTTTGTTTTTGTAAAATATTATGGTTTGGTTTTAATTAGTAATGAAATTGGCGTGTTTCTAAACCTACTATACCAGTTTTAGTGTCAAAAAGGGACTATAAATACAGTACTTAATTACATACAATACTAAAAGAAGCCACAAATGCTATTATCTTAAATAAATGAGTTCTGTTAATACGAATCACTCAAATCCTAACAACTGGCGCTCACCAGCTAGCAGTCCAGTAACAGAACCTACCTTAAGCGATGATGTCAGCTTAAACAAAACTTCACAAGATTCAACTAGCTTACCAGTTAGTGATTCACATACACTTAAAAGCTTAAATACAGCTGACCATAAACTAAAAAATCAGTACCAACAAGAACAAAAAATGCTTACTTTTATCAAAAAGTATAATGATAAATTTCCGACTTTTAATGGTCTTGATTTAAGTGAGTTAGATCTATCAGGCTATAATCTGCAGGAAAAAAATTTCATGGGCTCAAATCTACAAAATACTATCCTGCCGGAAGATCTTAAAGGCTGTAGTTTCGATGGTGCTGATCTTAGTTATTTAGACCTATCTAAGCATGACTTAAAAGAAGCTAGTTTTCATATGGCTAAACTAGACCATACAATCTTAGCTGAGGATTTGAGAAATACTGACTTCAGTTCATGTGATCTAACTAAACAAGATTTTTCTAATAAAGATTTAAGAGGGGCTGACTTAACGGGCGCTCAGCTAATAATTAAAAACTTACCATTAAATCTTAGAGACATAAAGTTTACAGGTTGTGATCTTGCAGGCATGGATTTTTCTAAGCATAATCTTCGAGGAGCTAATCTTTCAAAAACTAAACTTGTAAACACTAAGTTTCCACTAGATTTAAGAAATATAAATTTTTCACGCTGCGATCTTACAGATATGGATTTAGCTAAACATAATCTGAAAGGGGCTATATTATCAGGAGCTAAGATTAAAAATACTAAATTACCTGTAGATCTTAGCCATGTCGATTTTGCAGATTGCGATTTATCTAATATGGATTTATCAAAAAAATATCTAAAGGGAGCTAAGTTTCCAGTAGCTAAACTTGATAATACTAAGTTAGCTAAAGATTTAAGTTATTGCGATTTTTCTCATAGTAATCTATCTGGTATAGATTTAAGTAAAAATATCATTAAAGGTGCTAACTTCTCAGAAAGTAACTTTATAGATGAGCATAAGCTACCATTAGATCTTCAGGACTGCAACTTTAGCCATACCGATATGTATAAATTTAATTTATCTAAACACGATCTAACAGGCACTGATCTATCAAGTACTAAAAATCTTAAAACTGCCATTCTACCTCCTAAACTAAACAGCAGCTCCACTCGAAAAGTTTTTAAAAGATTATAAACACTTTCTAGGTTTAAACCAGGACAAAACAGCTAAACTAATTCCACCGAGTCCCATCTTCAATCTACCGACTTATTATGACAAAGTAACTAAAGTTATTTAAAATTCATCAACTTTCAAATAATAATATGCTTGGATATAGGTAATTAAAACTAAACGATAGTCACTTATATTCATCAATTAAGATAAATCATATAAATTATCTTTAGACTAGCTATCTGCAGATCGATAATGTCATAATAATTTAAACTAATGTCAAACTCAAAATTATTTAAATTAATAGCTATCATTACAGTAATTGCTTTAACTATTACCTTGATTATAAATATTAATGGTAGACGTAAAGACACTGATTCTTATCGAAAGTTTACTAAAGAGTTTATTCCTAAAGCTTTAGAAGCTAATATTTTCAGTTTTCCGATTAGAGTTGACCAGGATTTATATGATCCTAAAACTAAACAAACTATTACTGAAGTCTACGCGCCGACTGGTACACCCACCGAAAAAGTAAGTCTAAACCCAGCTGTAAAAGTGGTCTATTTCACAGATAAAAATGAGCTTGAATTAAACTCAAACGCGCTTTTATACTTACCTAAACCATACTTGATAGCGGGTAGTTTTCACAACGAAGCCTACCCACACGACACTTCTTATACCATCGATATGCTACTTACTTTAATCAAAGAGGGTTATATTAGTAAAACTGAGAAAAAAACTAAATACCTTAATTTAATTAAAGATCAGCTTGAAGATTTCGCCTACGAAGCTAAGTACTACGACTATCCTTTAAATGGTAATCGCGCTTATTTCATTCCACGCTCGCAGGCAAGCACTTTAGTAAGTAACGTAAAAGATTACTATGAAATTACTCAGGATAAAGAATGGCTAAAAGAAACAGGTTTACCTTTAGCTAAAAATATCGTAGATTACTGGACTCAAGAAAAAGTGTTTTTAGATGATCAACAAAAATACTTCGGTTTTAAATGGTTTAGTGCTGGTGAAGGTCAGTGCTACGAACTAATGCAAAGTTATGCCGAACATGACTATTTCTATCATAAAATTAGAGACCAGTTAGCTAAATATCAAGCTCTGCAAGCTAACAATCCTGAAGATTTACCACACTACGCGCGTGGTTTTGACTACTCTAAGGTTTTAACTTTAGACAATACTTCAGTGCCTACACTAGGTAGTATCGAAGATTTTGATAAATTGAAAAGCGCAGCTAAACCGCATAAAATTAATAACTCAGATAACCCAGACAAGCTATCTATGAAGGAAAATTTAGACCAAAATTCTAAAACAGCTTCTAACCTAGAAAATAATTCTAAAAAAAGCACAGATTTAGAAAATTTTTCTAAATATAATTTAACTAACTTTTATTATTATAGTGATCGTTTAAGTAAGGTTTCGGGTTATGACACTAATTCTATTTATGGACCTTTTAATGCCTTTGCTGCTGACTTTATTCCAGCCGATCATAATTTAAAGCTATATAAAAGTATCACTGATTTAGTATCTTTGCTTTATGACAGTGGTATCGATAGTGGCAACGAAGTTAGCAAATACCAGAAATTAGCTGATGAACTTAAAGCTAGTTTGAATAAATACCTTTGGGATGATGAAAAAGGGTTTTACTTCGAATATGACAGCGCAAACTCTAAACTTAGAAATGAGTATGGCTTTATATCTTCTGCCTACGCGCTCTGGGCGCATATCTATGATGTAAATAAACCAGCTGAACTTGACAAGCTAGCTAAAACTTTTAGTTATATTACAAATAACTTTAACGGCGCTAAAGGTTTATGGGCATCTAATGTCGAAACTGGCATTCAGTGGGATAAACCTTATGTCTGGCCTGTACAGCAAGGTATGGTAGTTAAAGGATTAATTTATTATGCTCATCGTCTAAATGATGCTGATATCGAGCTTGCGCAGCAAATGTATGAATTTGCGGTTAAAGTAGCAGCTAAATATGTAGATTCAAACTTTAATGACTGGCAGGCAGCTAATGGCAAGTCGATTAAAGAAAAAGTGACTCCAGATGAAGAGACTTTGTTTACTGGCTACGCTACTGGTGAAAACTATACCTGGAATATGGCAACAGTCATGTATTTCGATCATATTATGAAACAGACGCAGTAAATTTAATTAAATAGATAGACTACTAAAAAGCTTGAATTCAGTCGTATTTATTTTAGTTACTTATAAATACCATTTAACCGAGTCCGATATAAAATAGGATTTGCATAATTTTAGAGCAGTATTTTGAAATAGAAAGTCACTTTTATAGAAGTAGTCACTTTAAGCTTAATAAAAAACACCTTAAATTAGCCCGCCCTTATAGTATGATTTAATGAGTTATGAAAGATTTTCTAAAGAGCACTACCGATAAATTCTCTAAAAGTTCTTTAAGCACCCTTGGTTTATACTTTTGTTTAGTCTACATGATCGCTGTCGTAGCACTAAATACTATTTTACCTTTAGATCATATCGATCACTATTTCATTATCTATTTAATGATCTTGATTAAGACTTTATTTATCGTAATTTTTCCTTTGCTGATCTTAAGACTGTACTATAAGGTTTTAATGGCAAACACTAAATTAAAACAACCGAAAGAAGACCCATTTCCAGTTGCAAATAGAGTAGAAAGCGCTCCAATACCAGTTACTAAAGTGTCATATACTAGTTCAGCTTCTAAGACCGCTAGTAATATTAAAACTAATCCGTTTTTAAATCGCTTAGTTAAAGAGTTTTCTAATGTCAGATCAGAAATTCACCCTGATATCGACCCTAAATTAAGTAATATCGTTCATAATGAAGATACTTTTACTAATTATGGTAAGTTAGCTTTTGCTAAGCAAATGAACCTTGAAAAGTTAACTAAAGAGTTTGGAGAGGATAATATAAAGATTTGTCTGGATGAAGGTGCAGACTTTATAGTACTTGATGCTGAAACCAATACTAAAAACTATTACACCATAAAGTATATTAACTCTAAACATGACTTAAAGAAATCACTTAAAAATGTTGGTAAAGATTATCAAAGAGCGGCAGAGCTATCTAACTTCGAAAAAGAAGATCATACCTATAACCTAATCGTAGTTTATGAGGGTAACGAAAACTTGCATGAAGAAATAAAGAAAGACGCGACTTTAAACTTACCTTGCATCGATCTTAAGTTTGAAAATTTTAAAGACTTGAAAAAACATCAGGTAAATATCATCGATGAGCAGGATAAACCAGAAAATTATTGTGCGACATCATAAGCTTGTGAGATTTAACTTATAGAATCAAACTATTACATAGTTTGATAGCTTTAGTATTTAATTTAGTAAAAATACACTATGCCAGCTTTTAATCATAGGTAGATGACATAGTCTGGTTTCCGCTAACAATCATTTAGCTTATAATATATTAAAATTTCTAAACTTTTTAAAGTGAACTAAGCTTTATTAGCTTTAGCTTTTAACATTTCAGTCTGAGCGGCTTTAAAGATCTTTTTAGACTCAGCGCTGTATGCCATGGTATTTACACCCATAAATAGCGCTCTAGTAGCCATAGCCGCATCAACAAACTTAAAGTTCAGTAAAGCTGAACCTAAAGTTCCTACATTAGCCATTAACTCACGATCACCAGCTTTTTTCAAGTCAGGATCTTTCATACTACGCGATGATTGTGCTTTTAATAGAGCTGGTAAAATCGGTACGATAGCTAAATTTTTATTTAACGCCCAGGCAAGCTTATCTTTGCCAGCTATTTTTGCAGCGCCAGCAGCAGCGCCCATCGCACCGATAGTTAAGCCAGATAAAGCCATCGCATGTGGTACATTATAGTTTTTATTACCCACTAAAGTCTGTCCCATAGCCTTAATAATTTTAGGGTTTTTAATAGCATCTTTAGCTAAATGCACCGCTGTCATAAAATCATTTTTCATATCACTAAGTGGGTTACCTGTAGCTTTACTGAATTTATCATGCACTGCAAAGATTTTGTCTTGAGTCCCAGCAGGCAAACTTTCAGGCGCTTCACGCACAAAATCTAAATTATCTTTCAAAAAACCTAAATGACATAAATTACCCATATTACGGGTTAACTGACCTACAAAAGAATCATTTTTACAAAACACAGTACCTAAAAAAGCTGTTGCTGTCGGCACCATCATAAATAAATTTTTCTTTTCACCTTTAGTAAAAATACCTCTAAGCTGATGCGTAAAAGTATCTATACAATAACCAGCTCTTTGAAGTTTATCGCCTAGATCTTTATATTTAGGAATCACAGTTAGCGGCGTAGATAAAAATGAAAATACAGACGATACTTCGTATAATTTATTTAAATTAGGTAGCACTTTATCTATAAAAACACCACCTTTAATATTTTTTAAATCTGCATTACTGATTTTAGAGTCAACTTCACTAACATCATTATTAGTAGCAGGATCAAGCTTAACCGCTAATGTTTTAGCTTCACCAGCTACTTGCTGCGCTAATGCAACAGGTTCCTGATGAATTTCTTCTAGCTCATCTCGATTAGATGATGCTTGATTATAAACGTTATTGAGCTTCTCAACTGAGTTTATATCCTCAGTCGGTTTAGTTTCAATAATTGATGCATTATCGACACCAAAATTAGCTGGCTTATCAGCCACCTGCACAGCACTATTTGCATTAAATTTACTTTCTGATACCATTTACAAACGCCTTTGTTTGAATTTTGGTAATTTTATTACCTACAAATAAAAGATTCCTTAACCTTTTATTTACAATTATCATAACATTAATTTATCTTTTTGACTAGTTTATTTCGTATTTACTTAACATTTCAAGATAAGAAATCCCATCTAAAACCACATTAAATTAGCATAATTATAATTTAGATTAAAAACTATATGCTTGCAAACCACTAAATTTTAATAAATAAATGGTTAGCGGCCGACTTCGGTTAGTTACATTCTTAAATTCAATGTCACAACTACGAACAGAATTTCTATATTAAAACCAACATAAAATTTTCTTTTGATCTAAGTTACAAACGCTGGTAAATATACTACTTATTACTTGATATCAAGTGTAAGATATAAAGTAGATGATTGCGCTACTAGGTCTATTTATAATTATCACTTTATCTTTAATTGTAGTTAGGATCGGTGCGGCTATTTTAGAGCTAACTGGACTATCTAGTGAAGCCGCTGGTTTTCAAGCCCAATCAGCCTTTACCGGTGTCGGCTTTACGACAGTAGAAGCTGAAAATGTAGTTAATCACCCTTTTAGACGTAAAATCATCAGGTATTTAATGTTACTGGGTAACATCGGTTTAACTTCTTCGATGGCAAGTTTAATTTTGACTTTCGTAGGTCAGCAAGGAACTATGTTACTTGAAAGATTAATTCTACTTTTAGTAGGTTTAGTAATCTTCTTTATTATGGTGCGCTCGGACTTACTATATAAAGTGATGAAAAAGTCTATTGTAAAAGCTTTGCAAAACCTGGATGATATTAATGTATATGATTATCAGGAGCTGCTAGGCATCTCGCATGGTTATATTATTTCAGAAGTGAAAGTAAAAGCTGGCAGCTGGCTTGATGGTAAAAGAGTTCGAGATTTAAGGCTAGATCGTGAAGGTACATTAATTTTAGGTATTAAAAATCCTAAGGCTCCCAAGAGTAAAGCTAGCTTCGGTGGCGTGCCTAAAGCAGATGATATTATTCAAGCAGGTAATATCATTGTTTTATATGGGCGTAAATCTAACTGTAAGTCACTTTCGTGCCGCATGAAAGGCTTTCAAGGGGATAAAGAACACTCTACTATCGTTAAACTTGAAAAAGAGTTTGATGATATTCAAAGCATAGCTTAAATATCTAAGCTTCTACCTATAACCTCTACTTTAAACTTTTTCAAAAATTCTAAATTTTGTATTATTAAACTATCAACAGCTGAAAGTACTTTATATATATTAAAGTAATGTTAGTTTATTTAAACTAGTGACTAGATCAAACTTTAGAGCCAGCTTTACACAAATCTTTTAATAGACAAACTTCACACTGGGGTCTTCTTGCGATGCAAGTTTCGCGCCCAAGTGCAATCAACCATAAAGAAAACTGATCCCAATGCTCGCGCTCAACTATCTTGTTTAAGTCCTGCTCAATTTTAACTGGGTCTGAATTTTTGGTTAGACCTAATAAATTAGTAATTCTTTTAACATGAGTATCTACGACTACGCCACTTGAATTAGCGTACCAGGTACCTAAAACTACATTAGCTGTTTTACGCCCGACACCCGCTAACTTTACTAAAGCATCCATGTCATTTGGCACTTCGCCACCATGCAGCTCCACAACACTTCGTGCCATCTTAATTAGATTCTTCGCCTTATTACGGTAAAACCCGCAGGATTTAATCAAGGTCTCTACTTCACTTAACTCTGCTTGACTGAGAGCCCTGGCATCAGGAAATCTTTTAAACAAGCCAGGAGTAACCATATTTACGCGCTCATCAGTACACTGAGCTGACAGAATGACTGCGCATATCAGTTCGAAACAATCTTTATGTCTTAAAAAACACTCTAAAGTACCATACTCATTTTTTAGCCTTTCTGTAATTAAAGCAGCTCTGCGTTTTTTAGTTAACATAAGTTAAATTATAACTTTTATTATTTTCAAGTCGCAGCTAAGCTAGCTAAGTTTAATCGCCATGAATTTAAAGTTTTGATTTTAGATATTTAATATAACTAACTATAAATTGTATATTACTAGAAGATTAAATATTACTTAGAAGGAGGCTTAAAAGACTTAATTAAATGATATTCGCCTAGAAATTCATTATTACCTATAGTTTAAATTATTGCCTTTATTAGAAATCCATTAAAATTAATACTATGAAATTAACATTTCCAGATTACTGGCAAGAAGCTAAAACGAGTTTAAGTACTAAGGATAGAACTCTAAAGTTAATCATAGATAAATTAGGAGATTACCAAATAGGCACTTATAAAAAACCTTTTTACACTTTACTAAAATCTATAGTCGGTCAGCAAGTTTCAATCAAATCAGCAGATGCAGTCTGGCTAAAAGTAACTAATCATTTTAAAACTCTAACTCCAGAAAAGATTCTAGCTGCTAATGAAGATGAACTGATAGCCTTAGGACTAACTAGACAAAAACGTTCATATTTTAAAAATATAGCTAAATATTTTATAGAACATAAGTGTAATCATGAATACTTCGCTAAGCTAAGTGAAGATGAAATTAGAGCTAAGTTACTACCTATTAAAGGAGTTGGTAATTGGACTATTGAAATGTTTTTAATTTTTAACCAGCTTAAGCCTAACATTTTACCCATGGGTGATATAGGTTTAATTAATTCGGTAAAAGAACTCTATCCTGCGCTTCAAACTAAAGAAGATATTGAAAATTATGCAAAAAAAACCTGGCAACCATGGTGCACAGTTGCGACTTGCTATATTTGGTCACATAAAGACCCAGATTTTGTGCAGTATTAAGTTTTTTAATTTTAAAGTGGATCTGTGGATTTAATGTATATAACAGAATAATATTATGACGTTAGCGTAACAGAATAAAGCTATGCAAATATATAAAGTACTTAAGTCTATTTTAAACAGCCAGCTTAGCTGATACTATTGCTATGTTGTGCTTATCGGCGTATGCAATAGCTTCTTTTTGGTTAACAAAAAAAGTTTCATGAGCTTCAAAAGCTAATATACCATTTTTTTTAATAGATTTAAGTGTTCTGAGACCGACTGCTGGCACATCGAAGCGATTATCCTGATCAGGTTTAGCCACTTTACAAACGATTAATTCACGTGAATGCTGCCAGCTATTAGCTAGTTTATAAGCTCTTTGGATACATTTATCAGTACCTTCAATCGCCTCTACAGCATAAATACTACTATCTGAAACTACTACTGTCTGACCTATATCATAAGCAGCGATAGCTTTAGCATGCTTTAGACCATATTGGATACTTTCATATTCGCTTTTAGTAGGTACTCGCTTAGTAAAAACCTGCTCCGCTGGAAATAGTTCACGTAGAAACTTAGTTTGATCAACAATTTTTATACCGTGCTCTTTTTCAACAAAATCAACTAATTTTAAATGAATCGAATCGTCATTAAAATTAAGCATTTTTTTTAGTTCACTGATGATCTTAAAATCGAATTTGTGTAAGTTTTGAAACAAAATAGTCTTAGGCACTTTACCTATAAAAACTACTTCTTTAATATTTAATTCTTTAGCTTTTTTTAGAATACTAAAAGCTTCCCAAGGACTATATTTATAGGCTTCAGTTAAACTCTTTAAATTTTCAAAAGCTTCAGCAGTCACTGCACCAGCTAGCACTTGATAGCCGGCTTTTTGCATAGCTTTAGTCGCTAAGATAGGTAATTCACCATTACCAGCGATTAAACCTATTTTTTTCTCTGACATTTATTTATTAAACCTCTGCATAATTATTTTTCACTAAATTTTCGTGAACTTAGTTAAGATCTCTTTTAATAAACTCTATGACTTTCATTTTAGCTAAAGTAAGTTTATAAAATATCTAGACCCTGAATTAATCTACCATATTTATTAATTCGGGTTTCGTATTAAAGAATTAAACCAGACAACTCTCACCAGTAATAGCAAGCGAATTATCGCTTATATTAAAAAACTCTTGCAAGCTTGCCTGCACATCAGCAAAAGATTTACGTTCAGGTAACTTTTTAGCTTCATCCTGCTTAGCTGGCTCGTAAACTATTAATGGTACAAACTCTCGAGTATGATCACTACCTGGCGCGCAAGGATCACAACCATGATCTGCTGTAATAATTAATAAATCAGCTTCGCCTAAAAGCTCAAGTACACCAGCAAGCTCACGATCAATTTCTTCTAAAGCTTTAGCATAACCAAGTGGATCACGTCTATGACCAAAGTTACAGTCTGTCTCGACTAAGTTAATAAAGTAAAAGTGATCTTTCGCTGAATCTAAAGTAACAGCTAGCTTATTAAAGTTTTTTTGAAGTGCCAATTTTAGTTTGTTTAAACCATCTAAGTTCGTTTTAGTATGAACATTCTTCGGCACCCCCACCTTAGCAAAAATATCTTGGATTTTACCAAAACCAAGCACTTCTATATCATTAGCGAGCATGGTTTCAAGTGCAGTTTTATTATGCGGTAGCACTGAATAATCATGCCTTTTATCATTAAGACGTTTAAATTTATTTTCAGATTCAGAATTATCGTCTGCAAAAGGTCTAGCGATAATACGCGCAACTTCACGCTCACCACGCATAATTTCACGTGCCTGCTGGCACCATCGATACTGAGTTTCAAGATCTACCTTATCAACATGACAAGCCAGTTGTAAAACTGAATCAGCGCTGGTATAAACTATTGGCTTGCCAGTTTTAAGATGCTCTTCACCGTATTTTTCTAAAGCCACCGTACCACTTATCGGCAAGTTGCATAAGATACCATCTACACCCCAAGCCGCGCAGAGTTCTTGTACAATCTCATCAGGGAAACCTTGCGGGTAATATGGAAACTCATTATTAGTTTTTACACCCATCATTTCCCAGTGTCCAGTAATAGTATCTTTAGCTTTGTTTAGTTCAGCTGCTCTAGTAAAACTGGCGATAGGATCTTTGATAGAATCTAGACCTGTCAAATCTATAATATTTGCTAAGCCTAGCTTTTGCAGGTTAGGTAATTTCAAATCGTAGTTGTGCTTTTTACAATATTTAGTAATGCTATTTAAAGTATTACTAGCTTCAGCTTCATCAAAATCTTTATAATCAGGCAAAGAACCTATACCAAGTGCATCAATAATTAATAAAATAGCGCGTTTTTGTTTATTCATATGGTTTAAATTAACTTTAAAGACCTTTTTAAATTTTAACAAATTATCTTTAGTCAATAGAGCTTTAATACGAATTTATAATCAGTGATTTCTATTACAAATTTACTAGTAAATCTACAAATATTAAAATATTGTTCAGTAACCTTACAGCATAGATAATACTATGATATTCTAATATAACTGTGTGAGGGCCTTTAGCTCAGTTGGTTAGAGCGCACGCTTGATAAGCGTGAGGTCCGGTGTTCAAGTCACCGAAGGCCCACCATTTATTAAATGGACTTTGGGTTTACAACTTTTTTTAATACACTAAAAACCCCAGCTATAGTTTATTCTTTAAAAAATAATAAACTACACTTAATTGAGCTAAATAATAAGTCTAAAGACTTGCTTGATATAAGCTCAGGTGATGAACTAACAGCTAATCCAAACTCTAAGTTTAGCCCAAATTCCGAATTAACTAGGCTAATAAATTTATTAAAAATTAATACCCTAAAACTCAGCGAGCAATTAGTAAAAGCTAATGAACTTAGTACTGAAAGTGAACTTAATTTCAGTGAAAAATTTAAGGGTGATTATTACAATTTCATTATTAGTAAACTTGAAGATGATAAAAACGTAGATAAATGTCTTTTTTTACTTGAAATAAATAAAATTTTTAAAAGTAATATTGCGCAAACCAGCCATGAGTTAAAAAGACCCATCCAAAATATTAAGAGTTTAACTGAAACACTATTAATGGGCGCTTATAAAGATACTCAGCTCGCAGAAAAGTTCTTAAACAGTATCAATTCTGAAACTGATCGCCTAAGTAGCATGGTAAATGATATTTTAAGACTCAGCTATTACAGTTACTTAGACAAATTTACTGAGCTCAGTAAGCATAAATTAAAACCACTTATAGATAAACAGCTAGAACATTTTAAACTAGCGACTAATAAAAAAGGTATACAAATAAAAAATGAATTAATAGATTCTATAGAATTTAAATTAGAACCTGAATCTATGAGTTTTTTACTAGCTAATTTATTAGATAATGCTATCAAATATAATCAAGATGGTGGCTCGATCACTTTAAAATACACAAAAAACACTTTTATTATCGAAGATACTGGTATCGGCATTGCTCAGGAAAAAATATCTAAGATATTTGAGCCTTTTTATAGAGCTGAAAATAGTAGAAAATATTCTGGTAGTGGTCTAGGTTTAAGTATTGTTAAAACTATAATAGACTTACATGACTGGGATATTAGTTATTTAAGCGAGCCTGGTAAAGGGACTAAGGTTAGTATTAAAGTAAGTTAATTAAATAGCACATATAGCTTATTTCAACTAGTTTACTAAAGTTTTGCTTTAATAAATTAAGTTATTTTCAGATAAGTTTATGTGACAAAAATTTATTTTTTCTAAAGATACTATCAATAAAATTATAGTTAGTGTTACATTTACCACTAAATTATCATAATGCTGCATGAGCAAATGCAGCGCGCAATATTGTCTATGGTCTTTTCTAAACAATGTAAAAGATTAATATAGTAGCTAAAAAACATAAAATCTAACAAAAAGTACCTGATTTTTAATCTAAAAACTATATTTCTACACTTTGAAAGTCAAATTTTAATATAATAATCACTGCAAGTAAAACAAGTGAACGCTAAAATTTTTGTTTTAGAGGAAAGTCCGGGCACCGTTTAGTCTAAAGTTGCTGGTTAAGAGCCAGTGCACGTGAGTGTGAGGATAGTGCCACAGAAATATACCGCTATTTTTAGAATAGTAAGGGTGCAAAGGTGCGGTAAGAGCGCACCGCGCTAACTGTGAAGTTAGTGGCTAGGTAAACCCCGCTTGAAGGTGCAAGGTACGAGTCATCAACTAGGTAATCAGATGACTATAATTTATCTAGGGCTCAACTCCGCTTGAATTTATAGGTAACTATAAATCTAGATAGATGTTCACTTTAAACACAAAACCCGGCTTATGTTTTACTTGCTGATTTTTTAGAATTATATAAAAAGCAGTTCGGATTAGATTCATATAGCTCTAATAAAGTGTTTGAGCCTAAGTTTAGATTTAATTTAGCAGCTTTATTAATTAAATTACTATTTAGGATCTTAAGTTCTTCTAAAATCTCTTTCACTCTTTCTTCACCGTTATGTTTGTAATCCTGCACTTGCTCTAAACCTAGAAAACACTCTTCTACTTTATTAACTCTACGTAAAATCTCGCGCGCATAGTTTATCAAGGTCGGTTGATCGCATTCTAGTTTTAATTCTTCGATTAAACTTTGAATTTCACTAATACTTGTATAAGCATACTCTAAATTAGCTGCATACTCTTCAGGGTAATCAAAGTGTGCCTGATGCAGATTATGATGATGTTTAGAGATTTTATCTATGCAAGTAACAAAGTGAGTAACAAGTCTAATAATAATACTAGCTTCATCATCCTCACTATCTACAGTAGTCTTCGGAGTTAATAACTCTACTAGTTTTTCATCATCTAAATCTTGAATTACACCGAGTGGTTTTTGAGTATCATCTTGTTGAATATCTTTTATCTGATTTAAAACTTGTTTTTGAGCTTCAATGTTTTTTAGTTCCTCTTTGATTTCCTGTTTATCTAGCTCTTCTTTAGAAGCTTTTTTAGGTTTTACAGTAGTAGCTGCGCCCCAGATAGAGACTAATGACTTACTCATTAAGACTAAAACTATTACAACACCTAAAAGTAAATATAATAATAGCTCTTCAAACATAATTATACAGACTGATTGTTTAAATCAGCTTCTCCATAGAATGTTATACCCAAATTCATTTTTAAATCACGTTATGCACTGTTTACCATAACTGACTAACAAGGTTTAGTTATATCTAAGTATGAACTGGTGTTGTTTTTACAATTTATAAATTACCAATTAACAGGTTCAAGCTCTTTACTTGCTAAAAATTCATTAGCTTTTTTAAAATGCTCGCAACCAAAAAAACCACGATGAGCAGACAAGGGTGATGGATGCGGCGCTTCTAAAATCAAGTGCTTATCAGCATTTATTAATTCTTTTTTCTTACGCGCGTAAGCCCCCCAAAGTAAAAACACTACATTTTCTTTATGCTCACTGATAGTTGTAATTACTTTATCAGTAAATTTTTCCCAACCTTTACCAGCGTGCGAGTTAGCCTGGTGAGCTCTTACAGTCAGGCAGGCATTTAGCAAAAACACACCCTGCTGAGCCCATCTATCGAGATTACCTGATTTAGGTTTAGTTACTCCTAAGCTTTCAGCTATTTCTTTATAGATATTTTCAAGTGAAGGTGGAATTCTAACTCCTTCTGGAACTGAAAAACTTAAACCATGAGCTTGGTTAGGTCCATGGTAAGGATCTTGCCCTAAAATTACTACTTTCACCTGATCGAATGGTGTTTGAAAGAATGCACTAAACATTTTACTTGCTGGTGGGTAAACTGTATGAGCTTTCAGCTCATCTCTTAAAAACAGCTTTAGATTTTTCATATATTCTTGCTCGAATTCAGGCTCTAAATATTCAAGCCAGCTCGGCTCTAGATCAATTTTCTTTTTATTTTCTACACTCTGGTTCATTAAATAAATCTTATCAAAAAAAAATAGCGACCGGCAATGATTTGTGTTAAAACTATTTATACAGGAAAAGATTTGATGAACAATAAACTTAAAATATTAGAAATAGCCCCTTTGTGTGAAAGCGTACCACCTAAACTCTACGGTGGCACCGAGCGCGTGGTATCTTATCTAACTGAAGCGCTGGTAGATAACGGTGCCGATGTGACACTAATGGCAAGCGGTGATTCAAAGACTAAAGCTAAACTAATACCAATGTCTGAAGAAGCATTAAGACTAGGTGACAAACCTATCGATCCACTAGTAGAACATTACATCATGATCCAAAAAGCCTATGAAATGGCAGAGGATTTTGATATCATTCATAACCATTTAGGTTTTATCGCTTTTGGTCACGCTCGCATGAGTAAAACGCCTACTGTAAGCACTATGCATGGACCTATGGGAGTAACTCAGTTACATTCAGTGCATAATTACTTTAATGATCATGCACATATCTCTATTTCAGATGCACAGAGAAGACCTCTTCAGGATATTAACTGGGCTAAAACTATTTATCATGGCTTACCTAAAAATATTTATGACTTTACCGAAATTCCAAGCACTTCAGAAGATTACATAGCTTTTGTAGGGCGTTTTTCACCAGAAAAAGCTGTGCATGACGGTATAGAAGCTGCTATTAAAGCAGGCATTAAAATTAAGATTGCTGCTAAATTAGAAAAGAATGTTGATGAAGGTTACTATCACGATTATATTAAGCCCTATGAAAATCATCCATTAGTAGAAATGGTAGGTGAGATTGGTGAAAGTGATAAATCTGAGTTTATTGGTAATGCTAAAGCGCTTATTTTACCTATTAACTGGGAAGAACCATTCGGTTTAGTAATGATTGAGGCTATGGCATGCGGCACGCCAGTTATTGCGATGGCACGTGGTTCAGTTCCAGAAGTAGTTGATCATGGTGAATCAGGTTATATCTGTCACAGCAAGCAAGATATGGTTGATGCAATCAATAATATTAATCAAATTTCAAG
This sequence comes from uncultured Gammaproteobacteria bacterium, assembly GCA_964438425.1. Classification (GTDB taxonomy): domain Bacteria; phylum Cyanobacteriota; class Vampirovibrionia; order LMEP-6097; family LMEP-6097; genus CAYTKM01. Next base: position 60,521 of record CAYTKM010000008.1, on the reverse strand, counting down.
ATTTAAAACAAGAAAAATTTTCGATACTAGATTTACCGCTGACATTATGTGCAAAAATCATTTAGATCTATTTGAACAAATGACTAACTTTAATGTCAAAAAAGAAAATCTAAGAAGTAGCAATATCAAAATAGGCTAATTGTAGTATAAGACTTTAAAGTTTATTTAAGTAAAATATAATAAGACCTCTAAACTGATAGTTTTAAGTGCAACATACAATAACTAAATAATTAAATTTAAAGTACTAGCCTAAATAAATAATTTAAAAGCTAGCATTAAAGTATTTATTTAAATTTTATTGGATAAGTTTACTCTCGAATAAGTTTTAGAGGTTTTTAAACTAAGAAACAGTATCAATATATTATGTCAAACCAAGCAACTAACCCTAACGAAAGTATCGTACAGCTAAGTACGCCAGAAGATCGTACCAGAGTTTTAAAACATGAAGAGACCTTTTCAGTCTTCGATCGTAACGGCGATGTCACCTATATAAAGAATGGTGAAGCTGGTATATTTCATCAGGGTACTAGATTACTAAGTTGTTTTCAGTTTTTGATCTTTGACATGAAGCCTTTCTTGTTAAATTCAAGTATCCAAAACGATAATTCAATGCTAACAGCACGTTTAACTAACCCTGATATTCAACTTAATGGTAAAGATGATATAGTTAAGGACACTTTTCAAATAGTCAGAAAACAATTTTTATACGATAGTGCTTTTCATGAGAGACTTAGAATTAAAAACTTTGATTTAGATGCTCATGATTTCAAGTTTTCGTATAATTTTGCAGCTGATTTTGTCGATTTATTTGAGGTCAGAGGTAGTAAACGCCAGCAAAGAGGACAAATCCTCGAATCGACAGTTGATGGTAACAAAGTTATTCTAGCCTATAGAGGTCTGGATGAGGTTATTCGTAAAACTGTTATAGAATTTGTTACAGTACCTGATGAAATAACCGAATCTAAAGCTACTTTTAGTCTTAAACTAGAACCTAAACAGGAGCAGTCTTTTGATTTAAAAATATCTTTTGTTATTGATGAAGCTAAACCTACTAATTTAAACTTCGATGTAGCTCAAAGATCATTTAGAGATTACATCCATCAATCCGACTTTAGAAGAATGCATGTTAGTAGCTCCAACGAGCTATTAAATGAATGGCTTAGTAGATCATATGCTGATTTACAGATGATGATCACAGAAACTGAATACGGCTCATATCCATATGCTGGAGTACCTTGGTTCAATACTGCTTTCGGGCGTGACGGTTTAATTTCAGCTTACATGTGTTTAAATATAGATCCGAGCATTTCTAAAGGTGTACTATCTTATCTAGCGCACACGCAGGCTCAAGAATTTAATAAAGCTAAAGATGCCGAGCCAGGTAAAATTATGCACGAAACCCGCCAGGGTGAGATGGCTAACTTAAAAGAGATACCATTTGGTTTATACTTCGGTACTGTTGATGCAACACCTCTTTTTGTTATGCTAGCTGCTGCTTACTATGAAAGAACTGGCGATCTAGAATTCGTCAACTCGATCTGGTCTAATATTGAAGCTGCTTTAACCTGGATTAATAATTATGGTGATCGTGATAACGATGGTTATGTAGAGTATTTCCGCGAGTCTAGTGATGGTATCGCTAATCAAGGTTGGAAAGATGCTTGGGATTCAGTTTTCTATAACGATGGTGATTTAGTAAACCCACCAGTAGCTTTATGTGAAGTGCAAAGTTACGTTTATTCTGCTAAACTAGGCGCTGCTAAAATTGCCCGTCAACTAGCGAAAATCGACTTAGCTCAAAAGCTCGAAAAAGAAGCTGAAGACCTTAAATTTAGGTTTAACCAAGATTTCTGGTCTGAAGAGTTAGGCACCTACGTACTAGCTTTAGATGGCCAGAAAAAGCAATGCAAAGTTAAAACTTCAAATGCTGGTCATTGTTTAATGTCAGGCATAGCCAGCGATGAAAGAGCATTAAAAGTGGCTAGACAATTTTTCACTCCACAATTCTTTTCAGGTTGGGGTATCAGAACTTTAGCTAAAGATGAAGTTAGATATAATCCAATGTCTTATCATAATGGCTCTATCTGGCCTCATGATAACGGCATGATAGCACTTGGTTTTCAAAATCATAATCTAAATGAGTACGCCGCTAAACTGTTTACCAGCTTTTTTGAAGCTAGTATTCATTTTGATCACCGTAGATTACCTGAACTTTTCTGTGGTTTTTCAAAAGAACAGAATGATGGTCCAACACTTTACCCAGTTGCCTGCTCGCCGCAAGCATGGGCTACAGTCGTTTCCTTTAGCTTTCTGCAAGCTAGTTTAGGTCTTAAAATTAATGGTTTGACTAAAGAAATAGTTATAGTAAAACCTGTGGTACCAGAATTTATTAATAATATCGTACTCTCTAATATCCAGATCGGTAACGATAAAGTAGATATTGAATTTATCAGACATTCTAAAGATGTGGGTATCAATATTTTAAATCGTGTCGGTGATATTAAAGTTGTAGTTATAAAATAACTAACTGTGCCATTATAGATTTATATTTATAAGCTCTTAAATTTCTATTTATGATGTGACTTTAGCGCATCATAGCTATCTTAATAATTTTTGTAAGTTATAAAGTTTTAAAAGAAATAACTAGGTAGCTTATATACATCTAATAATTTATAAATTCTCTTAGTTGCTTAGTCTTATAAGCATCTGCCGCGCCAGTAGTACGCCACATCACATCACCCTCAGGGTTAAGTACTAGCAAACAAAGCTTAGTATCTTTAGGAATAGCCAAAGTATCTTTAAGACTAGGTATATGCAGGTAAAATGACGCAATAGAATGGTTTTCTTTAGTGAAGTTTAGTAAATTATTTTTATAAAATCTTTTAAAAGTATTTTCGGGAGGATAAATTTTAGCTTCAAGGTAAGCGACTTCAGGATTACCTTTAAATAAATTTTCAATCTGCTCAGCCCAATTAGCAGCTAATTTCTGATTAGCTTGCTCTACAAAATTAAATAAAATAAAGTTATATTTAGCTTTTAAGTCTCTAGGTAAGTATAAATTTCCTTTACCTGAACTTTGCCCGACTAAAAGCGGTAATTTATTCGCTGAGCCTGTGGTGATTTCAGCTGGATTAACAAAGCCACTGGAACGTACACCAGTAAATCTGGCACTCGCTGGCAAGCTAGCATTTATAAAAGTGATAAATATTAAGCTTAAAATTAATTTATAGCGACTTAGATTAGCTAAAAAACGAATTTCACTTAAATTAGGTCTTAGATTTAGTAAGATATTGTTCATTTATGGCTTCAATTTAAAATTTAAGGATTAGTTTAGCTAATTTCAAGCTTAGTGCTTACAATTAATCATTTAATACATAATGTAAATTAATGAAGCTGGTTTAAGAGCACTTAATAACTAAAATCTATCCTCTGGTATTTAATTTAGCTAATTAGCGGGCGGAATTGCTCAAATAAAATAAAATTATTTACAATTTAGCGCAGATCTCTTTAATATAATAATAGCAAATACAATAAAACTACATCTTATATAAATTTTTACTTTTTTAGGGGTATAATTTAAGTAGAGTTTAAGAGACTAATTTAAATAAACTAAATTAATTAAGTTAGCTTTACGATGACTTTACACAAATAGCTACAAAGGAGTACGCAATATGGTATTTTTAAACGAACTAACGGGTGGTTTTACTGATGAACCATTGGATAACAATACAAGAAGCTTTCAGATTAATGAATTAAATGATCTCAATTTATCCTATGAGTATCTAAAGTTGCTTGAAGTTATTGAAACTGGAGCCTTAAATGGTGAAATATTAGATAAGACTGAGCACTTCGAAGAGTTTTTTCCCAGCATTAAAGACTTTTTATACAGAGCGATCGATTATTCTAAGCGTTATAACAAAAACCTGGATATGGAATATTTAGATTATGGCATTCAAGTGCCAGATAAATTAAATAAAGAAAAAGACGCCATCGATGCGATTTTACCTTACTTTAACTCCTTTGATAGCCGCTCTGGTAAAGACTGGCGCAACGTGATGCCGATTACTCTAATTCCTGCAATTCTAGGCGCGATGGGCGCAACTGTAATCAACCCTAATCTGGTTACTTCTAAATACGGTAAAAGAGCTAATGAGCTTGAAGCTAGATTAGTTAAATCTTTAGCCAAGATTTTAGGTTATAAAGAACTAGATAAAGTAGGCGGTCTAGCTGTTGAAGGCGGCACTAAAGGTAATATGTATGGTTACTTATTAGGTTTGCGTAAGGCGTTTCCTGAATCACGCGAACAAGGGCTGATGAATTTAAAACAAAAATTTAAATTTATAAATTCTGGAAGTGGTCATTTTTCAAACTTTACTAATTTAGCTTCTATCGGTGTTGGTTCAGATTGTGCTTATCGTATTCCTTCTAATTCGGAGAACTCGGTCGATGTAGCTAAACTAAAAGAACAACTTTTTAGCTGCTACGAAAACGATGAAATCGTGCCGACAGTTCTAATTACAGTCGGCACTACTGATGCCTGCGCGCTTGATAACATCGCGCAAGTGCATGAAGTCATAGAGGAGTTGATGATAACTTATCCTGATAAGTTTAGACCTCATCTTCATGTCGATGCCGCTATTGGCTGGGCGCTGTCTTTCTATAATAATTATGATACTGAAACTAATCCATTACATTTCAATGAAACCATGATTACAAAACTTGCCGCAGTCCAAAATGTCTGTCGTAATTTTCATTTGGCGGATTCAGTAACTATAGATGTTCACAAAACTGGTTATACCCCATATAACTCTAGTTTTATAATCGTGAAGGATCAGGCTGATTTTAAAAATTTCGAGTGGGAAGATAGTAGTTTTAGATACTTTAACCCATCTGATTTCGAGATTTCACCAGTTAAGTATTCTTTAGAATGCACTCGCGGTGCTGCTGGTGTTTTCGGTACAGCGATGGCACTAAAAACTTTGGGTATCGAAGGTTACCAGACCCTACTGGGTGCTGGCTTGCAGTATAGTGAAATTCTAAAACAGCGCTTGACTAGCTTAGGTAATATCGCGATTTTAAATAAAAATTTAGGTTTTACCTGTTTATTTAGGCCATATCCTTCTTTCGTGAAAAATGCTGAGGTATTGATCGAAAAAGAAAAACATGATCCAGAATTTCAGGAAGCATCAATTCAACTTAATATTTATGTAAGTGGTTTATATAAATACTGGAAAAATCATAAACAACCGGAATCACCTTTAGTAGATTACATAAGTGCAGCTAGCTGGTCTCAATACGATAATGGTAGCTATGAATTACCTAGCTGGAAAGCCTATATGTTAAATCCTCGTGCTGGTAAATATATTAAAACTTTTTTAAAAGAATTAATTAGTCTACGTAAAGAATATGAAGCTTTTGTGCCTGCTGAACAACTTGAGAATCTAAAGAAAATATTATGCTAAGATTTGTATAGAAAAGGAGTCAACACGAAATGTTTGTGAAGAAAAAGAAAAAAGATGACGAGATAGTTTATATAAGTGCATTTGCAGTAATTGCTTTTGCAGTAGGGATTTTAGCCGGTTTATTTACTGCTAGGAAATCTGGCGATGAGCTTTTTGATAGTTTAAATGATAATGTTCAAGGTAAGTTAAGTTCTATGAAAACTGAGATGGACAAAGTGACTGATAAAGTTTCTGTTTTAATCAATAAAACAAAGGATAAATTAAACGAAAAAAAAGGGAATAATAAAAATACGATCGAATTTCCAGCAAAAGTATAAAATCTTATTGCTTTTTTAATTTCGATTGATATAATTTGAATTATGTTAAATAAAAGATTAATTAGTTTATCTTCTGCAATCGTGTTAAGTTTATCTGCTTTAACTCCTGCATTAGCTGGCGGCTACAACCAAATGGTTAATGTCAGTCAACCTGCAGTGCAAGAATGTCCAGCATGTAATGATGCTGAATTAAAAGCAAAGCTTGACCGTGCGATGAGTGACTTAAAAACATGTGAAAGAGAATGTGATGTAGATCTTCAGGCTTTAAGACAAGAAAACGACCGTCTTAACAACTTGCTTGCTAGCTCTAAAACACAATACTCTGAATTAAATGATTCTAATCAAGAATTAGCTAGCTCATATAGATCACTTCAAGCTAGACTTGAAGCGATGGAAGGCCCGCAACACAGAGGTTACGTTGAAGATTATAGTAACAACGTACTTGGCTCTGTGATAGCTACTCCACTTGGAGCAGTATTTGGAACCGTTAGAGGAGGTTATTCTAAAGGTGCTGATTGGGCAACTGAACTTGGTGATGAATTAGGTGATAATGCACTAGCACAATTCGTGGGTAAAACTATTGGCTTACCTACAGGTATCGTTGCTGGTACAGTAACTGGATTTGCTAGAGGAATTCACGATGGTGTTGTAGTTGGTTACGATAAGCCATTAAGTGCTGAAAGCTTTAGCTTAGCTGGTGATATGGTAAATGATTATGATCCTTTCGATTTTAATCGTGAAGATGATCCTTACCACCTATAATAATTCATAGAATACACATTTAAAATAAAAAACCCTAACTGTAAATATATAGTTAGGGTTTTTTATTTATGCATTATTTATTTTTAAAGCTATAGTATTAGTTTGTGTGCAGCAATTATTTTAAATATTACCTACCAAAAAGTGAGATTTATACTATAAGTCTTTTCATTTGCACTATATTATTTACATTATAAAATTATTTAACGTAAAGATTATTCTGCGCATATTACAAACATAAGTATAGTTTAGAGTTTTACTATATACAAATTTAGTGCAGAAATAACATATCTATAATGAAAAAAATAACATAAAGTTCACGCTATACAAATTCAATGTGAAAACATAGTACAAAATATAAGCTAGTTAAACCTAAGTGTATAAACTTAATAAAAAGCACACTATAAAACTAGTATAGAAACAAAATATACTTATTGTGCATTCTATGCGAATTTAATGTAATTTATAAAATTTAATGTGCATTCTTTATGAACTTAATGCACTTTATGAAAATCAATGTGCATTTTCAGTTAATTTAGTACATTTTATGAAAATTGATGTGCATTATTAGTTAATTGCATGCAATTTGTGACACATAATATGCACTATGCATTTTTAAAGTTTAAATAATATGTACTAACGAATTAAAGCTTACACTAATAATTATCTAGCAACAAGCTTTAATATTAATCTACACCCAATCTAAAAAATCAGCAATGCACATAACTAAGTGGAACTTACGTTATCATCAACATACATCTGTGAAATTTGGTCTCGATATTTTTCTTCAACCACACGGCGCTTCACTTTTAAAGTAGGTGTAAGTTCACCCTCTTCTATGCTTAAATCTCTAGTTAAAATCGCATACTTTTTAATCTGCTCATAGCTAGCTAACTGTTCATTTAATTTAGAGATTTCTTCATCCAGTAATTCATGCAAAGCTTGCTGTTTTTCGATCACATCTACTATAGATAAATTATTAAAGTATTTATTAGTTTCTAATATATTTACTACCAGCAGTGCAACAATATATTTTTGTTTATCACCGACTACTACAGCTTGACTTATATATGGGCTAGTTTGCAACAAGTTTTCAAGTTTAGCCATGACCACTTTTTTGCCATAAGAAGTTACTATAAGCTCCTTTTTACGACCAATAATACTTAAATAACCATCCTTGTCAAGACTACCTAAATCACCAGTATGAAACCAGCCTTCATTAGCACTACCTTCACCAAAAGCGCTAGCAGTAGCTTCAGCATTATCTAAATATTCTTTAAAAATAGACTTGCCTTTTAAAAGTATTTCATTATCTTCAGCAAGCTTCACTTTTACCGAATCAAAAGGCTGACCTACAGTACCGATTCGAATATCTTTAGGTGGGTTTATACAGATACCACCAGAAGATTCAGTTAAACCATAACCCTCGAGTACTTTAATACCGATTTTATTATAAAACTCAGCAGTTTTAACTGATAGTGGCGCGCCACCACTAATAAAAGCCTTAAGTTTAGGTGAAATTTTATTTCTAACACTTTTAGTGAATAGATTCATAACAAGTGATTTAATTACAGGCTGCAAAGTAGCTAAGTTAGCCTGCACTCTATCATAAAGTTTTTCAAGTAGACGAGGTACTACAGTCATAAATGTGCATTCACTAATACTTAAAAGTTCTTTTAAATCATTTACGTTACTACAAAAACATACTGAAATACCACAACTCATACCATAAAAATGCGAGCTAGTTCGCTCAAAAATATGAGCTAAAGGCAAAAATGCTAAAAATCTATCCTTATCTGTTAAAGGTAACAAAGACTTAAAATTCTCAATAGCACCCATAATATTTTCGTGAGTTAAGACTACAGCTTTAGACTTACTTGATGTACCTGAGGTAAAGATTATAGTTGCAGTATCAGATAGTTTTATTTCATCTTGAATATCTATTAGGCTTTTACTTGCAGCCACGCTAAAGCTTTTACCGATCTCTATAAAGTCATCTATAAAATATATATTATGTTTATCGCTAGTAAGATCTGTTTTATAAAAAGTGATAATATTTTTTACAAAATCGCACTTAGCGCTGATAACTTTTAATAGTTGATCTTCATCTTCAACAAAAACCGTCTCAACTTTGACTAAGTCTAATTGGTACTTTATATCATGCGCTAGGCAGCTATGATAGACAGGTACTGTAATAGCTCCAGAACTTAAGATCGCATAATCACTAATAGCCCAAAAGTGACTAGTATTAGCTAATATGCCAACTGGCGTACCTGAAGTGACTTTTAAAGATTGCAATGCATATGCTAAATAACTAATAGCCTCAGCGACCTGCTGCCAGCTTAATTCAATTAACTTTTCATTTTTTCGGTAAACATACAGAGTTTTTTGTTGATATTTTTCTGCTTGCTTCCAAAAGAGTTTAACTATATTAGCATGCATGTATATTAATATTATGCCAATATTAGTACGTTATCTAACGTATTTCAGCTAAATATTTAACTGGATTTTAGTATAAAATCTTTGATATTAGTTACCAATATTAATTAATCTACATAATAAAATTTTTAATTATCAATAAACTTTTTTTAATTACCAACATCTTCATCATTCTTAACGAAATTATCTACAGTACTCTTTACAATATTATCGTTTTTTCTACCGATGACACTAATATCGCCATTTGTCTCAAGAACCGCAGCATGCACATTTTTAAAATCTGCAAAACCACTTGATCTCAAGCTAGCACAAAGTTCTTCTTCTAATAGTCGTTCTCTTTTTAGTACATCATGAAGAATCTTCCCCTCATGTAAAAGTAGTGTTGGACTAGATTTAACCATATTCGCAAAGCTTTTAGACCTTACACTTAAATAAGCTACTACCATTTGCATTAGTGTTAATAAAGAAAATGCAACGATAGCTTGCACGAGAGTTGTTTTAGGATTCATCATTAAATTAGCAAAAATAGATGAATAAGTAAGAGTTATCACTAAATCAAAAGCATTCATTTTAGTTAAAGTTCTTTTGCCTGAATTTTTTAATATAATAACCAGACCTATAAATCCTAAAATTCCCTGTATAACTATTCTTATAATTGGCTCAAGTGAACTATAGATTAATGGTTCTTCAAACATAATTATTATTTTAACCGATTTTTAGTTTTAATACAAATAATTCCAACTAAAACTAATAATTTATAGTTCTTAATTTTTTAAGTTATATAGTGACTAACACATAACTAGAATTTTCATTCTAATTTGGATCCACAAATTAATTTATATTTTAATATGCTAATTTTTTCAAATCACAAGGCTTCAGATTTTTAGATTTAAACTACGAGTAAATTCAAATATTTAATTTTTTTAATTATTATGTATAGCAGTCTATCACATTACTATGTTAAACATAAATCTTACTTAAGCTTTTAGTTTAATAAAACTAGATAGTTAAGTTTTATTTGCATAGTTCTATGCCTGCACTAGTTCCAATATGACTTAGCTTACCATCACATACTTTCACAAGTTCTAAAGCTTGCTCGATATTTCTAATACCACCAGCAGCTTTAATCATAATATGAGGATTTTTTTCAAAACGATTTAATAAGTTTTTAATTTTTCTAATTAGTGGTAAGTTAGCCTGAATCTGACCTTCAGGTAATTTAATAAAACCAGTCGAATTTTTATATGAAAAATGAAGTTCAATATTAGTATTTTTGCGCGCTCGCAAACGATGGTATTCTAAGACGACTTGAGTCATCATCTCTACACTATACTCAAGCTCTTTTTCACTTAAAAGTTCACAAGACCAAATCGGCTTTAGATTAAAACTCATATTCATCTCATCAGGGTATAAATCACTTAACTCTCTATCTAATTCAAAAAATAATTCGAAATAAGCTACAAACTCTTTAAAAATAGGATTTTCTTTAATAGGTAGTTCAGGATTAATTTCAAGCGGGTTAATCACTGGATCTAACTCACGCGCACCATTTAATAAAGCAAGTTTAGTTTGTCTAAGCTTTTCTTTTAAACTATCACGCACTAAATCTGATTTAAGCTGAAGAATTTTTTTAGGGTCATATTCAAGCATTTTAAGTGGAAAACCAATTACAGCTGAAGTGCGACAAATTTTTGCTATCTCTTGTACAAACTCACCACGAATACATAAAGAATTAAAGTGATAATCTTCAACTTCAAGCGCCATGGTTTTTAGCTGCTCGATAGTCGCATCAGTTTTTAAGTAAGTGTGATCAATTAGGTGGTTTATATTAGTTTTCATTAAATTTTTCCTCTACTATTTTAGCTAATTCATCATCCCTGCAAACTATAAAAAAATCTATAACTCCATTACCAGAATAACCGCGCGCCCGATAACCAGCTCCAGTTCTTTCAACAAGCTTAATATGACCTGGAGAATAACGATGGCGCGCGCAGGCAGATAAACCTAAAATAATCTTCAGCCCCATAATATTTTCGAGCCAATTGATATTTTTTTTAAGTTCTTTAGGTACTGACTTGTGTTTCCCGCGTGCCATTTTCGAAATGATCTTGTATTTGTTTAATTACTCCAGCTTCAGCTATCATTTTGGCATGTTTAGCCGCGTTTTTGATAGCCTCAGCATCAGAACTTCCATGTGAAATCATAGATACATGCTGCAAACCACCAAGTAGCGCGCCACCGTAACTAGATGGACTGAAATGATCATGAATACGCTTAAAAGCTCCACTCAGTTTCATCAGTAAACCAGCCAGCATTGTTATCGGGTTACTTTTAAATTCATTTTTAAAAGCACTTGACATCATCTTTAAGCCACCTTCAAGAGATTTCAGGTGTATATTACCGACAAAACCATCACATATCACCACATCACAGATATCATTAATGATAGTTTTACCTTCAACGTTACCGACAAATTCAAGTGTACTTTCTGCTTCTAAAAGCTCATAAGCCTCTTTATATAAATCTATACCTTTACCAGGCTCTTCGCCTATATTCAGCAATCCGATCTTAGGCTTAGCTTTCTTCATAAGTGCTTTAGATACTAAGTTACCTAAATAAGCGTTTTGTACTAGCTGCTTTGCTGTGCTAGTTATATTTGAACCTGCATCAACTAATAGCATTTTGTTTAAAGTAGTCGGAATAAATGAGCAGATACAAGGTCTTTCAAAGCCTTTAATTCTTTTTAAGATAAACAAAGAAGCTGCTGTAGCAGCGCCAGTATTACCAGCTGATACAACTGCATCAGCCTTACCATCAGCAACTAGCTGATTAGCTATAACTAAGCTACTGTCTTTTTTACGAATCGCTTTAGCAGGATTTTTATCTCCCATAGGTATTTCAGAAAAGCTGGGAACTACTTCATACTCAGCATTAGCGTAATCATTTCGATATTTTTCTATTAAAGAGTTTACTTGCTTTTCGTCACCGACTATTAAAGAATAAATCTTTAGCTCATGGCTTGCCATTAAGGCGCCTTTAACAATCTCTTCCGGGGCATGATCGCCACCCATAGCATCAAAGCTAATTTTTAACATCAGCTTTATTATAACTTGAGTTGAAAAATTAAGTACCGTTTAATACAAAATGTTTTATTGTAGGCACCTAACTGAATAAACACTTAATATATGAAAGAAATACTCTTCAATATAGCTTAAGATATTATATTTATTAATGTTAGTTAAGTTGATCGGCTTCATTCTTATTAAACAATCGGTTAAATTACTAATTATTAAACAAAAAACTCGATATAAAAGTTATTAACTGAAAATCTAATCAAAAGCAAGCTAACTGCTAGCAAAATAATAAACTTTCAGATTAACTTAGCTCAACATCTTCAGCAACGACATCAGCAACACCATCAATTTCAGGTAGATTCTCTAATAAGTCTGAGTCTATGCTGCAAGATAAATTACCATCAACATTAATAATTTTGTTTACGCTTACTACTTCATCGTTATCAGCCATCGCCTGCACTTTAACACCAGTCGCCATACGTCCTTGCAATGAAACATCCTGAGCTTTCTGTCGTACAATTACTCCTTGCGAAGTTGCAATCATAAATTCTTCATCAGTTTCAATCATAGTTAAACAAGCCAGCTGACTTTTAGGTGTTTTAAACTTAATACCAATTAAACCTAGACCACCACGACCTTGAACTCTAAACTCTGAAATTTTAGTTCTTTTACCGTAACCATCATTAGTAATCATCAATAAATCAACATCACTATCACTATCAACCACATCAAAACCGATTAAAAAGTCTTGAGGCCTTAAGCTAATAGCTTTCACACCGCGAGCACTTCTGCCCATCGGTCTAACTTCATCTTCGTTGTAACGAATTACCATACCTGAAGCTGTAGCTAGAACTAGAGTTTTAGTACCATTAGACACTCGCACCCAATGCAGAGCATCATCATCATTTAGACCGATCGCAACAATACCAGACTTACGTACTGAAGAAAATTCTTTAATAGCTGTTTTCTTAACAATACCAAGTTTAGTTAACATAGTAAGGTAAGTGCCATCTTCAAATTCACTAACATCAAGCACACTAGTAATATTTTCATCAGGCTTAATCTGAATAAGGTTGACTATCGCCTGACCTTTATGCGCGCGACTACCCTCTACTACGTCATAAACTTTAGCGCTATAAACCGTACCTTTATTAGTAAAGAATAGTAAAGTATCATGCATAGAAGTGCAGAAAAAGTCTTGCAAATCATCTTCATCTCTGGTTTTGATACCACCTTTACCTTTAGTAGCGCGGCGCTGACGTTCAAAAGTCTCAAGTGGAATACGCTTGATATAACCTTGTGAAGTTATGAAAACTACAACACGATCATTTGCGATCAAATCTTCCATATTTAGCTCACCTTCATCAGGTACGATCTGAGTTTTACGCTCATCACCAAACTTATCAATCATTTCTTGTGATTGGAGAATTACTCTTTCTAAAATAAGCTCGCGACTAGCAAGCAATTCTTTAAGACCTTGAATAGTTTTAAGAAGCTGTTTATGCTCATCTTCAATCTTTTCGCGCTCTAAGCCAGTTAAACGGCGCAGTTGCATATCAAGAATCGCACTAGCCTGAACTTCAGTTAAATCAAACTTTTCAACTAAAGCTTGGCGCGCTTCATCAGTCGCTTTAGATGCTCTAATCGTCTCAATTACTTGATCAATATGATCTAAGGCTTTTAATAAACCAAGTAAGATATGGTCTCTCTTTTCAGCTTTATCTAAATCATACTGAGCCTTACGAGTAATCACTTCTACTCTAAATTCGATAAACTCTTTTAAAATAGTTAGTAAATTTAACTGTCTAGGTTTATTTCTAACTAAAGCAACCACGTTCATAGAGAAGTTTTGTTGTAGTGGAGTTAGTTTTAGTAAATTATTAGCAATTACATTAGCATTAGCATCACGTTTTAATTTAATCACGATACGCGTACCTTGGCGACCAGACTCATCGTTAGCATCAGCGATACCAGTTAAACGCTCATTTTTTACTAAATCAGCAACTTTACTTACAAATGATTCTGCGCCCACTAAATAAGGTAACTCGGTAATTACAATAGATTGACGACCCTTAGCATTTTCTTCAATAGTAAAAGTGCCTTTCTGGGTAATAGTGCCACGACCAGTTTCATAAGCATCTTGAATACCTTTAGTACCGACTATCGAGCAACCAGAAGGAAAATCAGGTCCTTTAATAATTTTATTTACTTCGCTTAACTCTAAATCTGGGTTTTTAATTAAAGCAATCACACCGCTCATAACTTCAGTAAGATTATGTGGAGGAATATTAGTTGCCATACCAACAGCGATACCTGTAGTACCGTTTAATAATAGAGTAGGTACTTTAGATGGTAGTACTTCAGGTTCTTGCAGTGAACCATCAAAATTATCAACAAAATTTACAGTATTAGAGCCGATATCAGCTAACACTTCAGTAGAAATCTTTTTAAGCTTAGCTTCAGTATATCTCATCGCAGCTGGACCATCATCAAGACTGCCAAAGTTACCATGACCATCAATTAACTCATATCTGGAACTAAATGGCTGAGCCATTCTAACCAGTGAATCGTAAACCGCTGTATCACCGTGAGGGTGATACTTACCTAAAACTTCACCAACTATACGCGCACACTTTTTATAAGGCTTATCTGGGTACATGCCCATGTCATGCATCGCATATAAAATACGGCGGTGAACAGGCTTTAAGCCGTCACGTACATCTGGGATCGCACGCGAGACGATAACTGACATCGCATAAGAAATGAAACTTTTAGTCATTTCGTCGCGAACGTTAACATCAACTATTTTTCCACCATTACGGAAAGATTCTTCGGCTGCACCTTGCTGTGATTTTGACATATACTAGCTTATAATTATACTACATAGCTATGAATTTAAGGGTTAAGAGCTTTATTTGATAGTTTTACCTTGGTCAATCAAAATCTAGTTTTTAGCAAGTTCAAACAAACTTTAGAGTAATTAACTAAGAAATTTTCTGTAAATTAGTCTAATTTTTAGTGGCTTAGCATAATTGCATATCAAAAAATGTTTTAAGCGCTTTGTTTAAGTTTTGTTCTATTTAAGATTAATTTACTTACTTTAAAATAAATACAAATTTTAATAACTACAAAATTCATAAAAAAAGGCTCTGAGCTGTAAAAGTCAGAGCCTTAAAATTCAAAAATAAATTCTAATTTTAATAAATTATGAATTTACAGCTTCTTTGAATTGTTTACCAGGTGAGAATCCAGGTACGTTGCAAGCAGGTATTTTAATTTTACTGCCATTTTGTGGGTTTCTGCCTTCCCTTTCTCTTCTGTGACGCTTTTCGAAAGTGCCAAAGCCAGTTAATGTAACTTTTTCACCATCTTTAACGATTTTTTTAACAACTTCAATAAAACTGCCGATAACTGTATCAACCTGTTTCTGGGTCATCTCAGCATCTTCAGCGATTTGTTGTACGAGTTCAGATCTATTCATTTGTGAAGTACTCCTTAATTTCCTATCTCTTGTGTGAGATTATATATCTAAAAAACCTTTTAGCACAAGTAATTTTTACTAATTTAATTTTTATAGGTTAAATTTCATACTTACTAAGTTATTTTTTAGTTTCAAGAGCTAAAATGCTGTTATAATTGTAATTTAACCGTTTCTTAAGCGAGTGAAAATCATATGGATCATAGCCAAAGGCCTATAGATAATATCCAAAACCACTCTGATTACCAAAGAGTTAGGCCTGTGCGCTCTTACACAGTGAATCAACTTAGATCTGGCAAACAAGCAGTAGATTTAAGTGCTAATACTAATATCAATACTGCTGATCTAAAATCTAACCCTAGACAGCTTAATAATTTAATAGCTTATATTTCAACGCGTTTAGGTATTTCAAGTTCGACAGCTTTCATGTCTTTTCGAACGCTTTTACAGTATTCTCCTAATCGCAGCGAATTTACTTTAGCTGAACTTACTAATCACATCGCTAATATCACTAAAAACCCTGATGATATTAGTCTAGATAGTAACAATCAACTTAGTGACCCTAAAAAAGCTAATAATCTAAATCAAACGACTACAAATAATACAATTAAAAGTTTAAATGATGCTCAAGCAAGTAAGCTGGCACAGCCTTCAGGTGAACTTAACTTTAAAACTACTGATAAATTTGTTAGTAATAAAGCCGGCTTTAGACCTGAAGCTAAAGCTAGCTTGATTTCTAGCTCTAAATTCTCTAAAGAAGTTCTAAGTAATAAAAACTTTGCTTCTTGGTTAGTTAATAATCCATCAGCGATGCTGCTAATGTCTAAAAAACCAGCTTTTTTAAATTTTTATACTGCCATGACTAATCGGCAAGTTCTAAAAGATATTAGTCCACTTATGTTGAGTTATCTAGTGGCTATTGCAGCCCAAGTTTTAAAATTAAAACAGCTAAAAAACAACTCTACCGACTACGATATCGAACGTATTAAAGCGCAGCGTGATAATAAACTTGTAACTCAACAAACTGTAAACCAAGCAAATAAAGTTAAAGCTGTTAGTGATGGAGTGTACACTGAACTAACCTCGTCAGCTAAAAACTTTATGTTAGAGGCTGAGCGCTTTGCTGAAGAAGAGCGTGCCATGTTCTCTTCTATGCAAAAGAAAATCGAACGCCGCGTAAAAAACTATTTTAAAAAATAAACTATGGCAGATTTTAGAAATCTTAGTACAGACTATATAATAGATCTATTTGCTAAAGAAGATGAACTTTTATTAGATATTCTTGAGCAGCAACGCAAGGCTGGTGGACCAATGATGAATATTGGTGCTGATCAAGGCAAGCTACTATCGTTATTAGTTAATATATATAAACCTAAGATCATAGTTGAAATAGGTTCATATTTCGCTTACAGCTCTATCTGGCTAGGACGTGCACTCCAAAAATCTACTCCGGATGGAATTTTATATTGTGTAGAAAAGTCAGTACAGCAAGCAGAAATCATTGCAAGTAACTTGACTAAAGCTGACCTAGATACCTGCACTAGAGTTATAAACTCATCTGGACTTGAGGCTTTAATGGATTTCAAAAATGAAAAACGTAGTATAGATATGATTTTTATAGATGCTGATAAAGCAAACTATCCTGAATACTATAAACATAGTAAAGATCTGCTACCAAGTGGTGGCTTGATGTTAATCGATAATGTGCTTGGTATGCATGGACGCGAAGTACTGGATTTATCTAATGAGCGAAAAACTGTGCAGGCAATCCGCAAAGTAAATGAACTGGTAAGTCAGGATCAAGACTTTGAAAGTACTATCATAGATATGCATGGTGGCATGCTAATTTCTGTAAAAAAATAATAATGAAAACTTCCAAGTAGAAAGACTACCAGATAAAAAGATTTATCTTAAAGGCACTTGCAGTTGAACTTCAGCTTGCTCTGCTCTTTTATTTACAGTGTTTGATAGTTGGAGTACCTACAGAATAAGATCCACTTAAACTTGGAGCTCTATTACCATTACCTAATTTAACTTGCCCCTCTATAAAGGCTTCACTTCTAGTTGTGTTAATTCTGCCATTATCAGCAGCTTGCTGCATAGGATTGCTCCCAGTTACATCACTATCAACTCTTAAGCCACCTCTGATTGAAAAATTAGGTGTATCAGCTTGATTAAGTTTCATATCAGGTAATCCTACTGGTCCAGGTATGTTGGCAGGAGCGCGCCCACCTTGTTTGACACCTACACTTAGCTCTGCGCCAGTGTTAACTAAGCCATCAGTAGTAGCAGTCACGCCAGCTGCACCATTTACATATATTTCAGTGTTACCAGAATTTAAAGGAACTTCTTTGCTAACTCCAGCTTGCCCGAAACCTGAAATACCTTGCGGACCTATTTCGCCGCTGTTCCAGTCTCTTATACTTACTCCAGAAGTTGAGTGCCAAGCATCTTGAACATTTTCAACTAAATCAGCACTTCTAATCTGCATGCCACCACCTGTAGTCGTAGTCATAGAACCATTATATTTTTCTTCACGGATACCTAAATTAAAAGCACCATTTGATTTTAAATTACCAGTAGCTTGCGAGCCTTTACCTGTATTAGAAGCAGGTATAAAGCCATCAGTTACCATATTAGTTTCTAGCTGATAATTAGTGCTACCAGTAATATTACCGTTTTCTATTTTAGGTTTTATAACATCAACCCCGATAGTTGCAGTTTCACCTAAATCTGGGTTAGCATTTTCTCTACGACCATTTTCAGAGTTTACAGTAGTTGGTCTTTGTCCTAAAGAATCGTTTTTAGACCTGATATTAATAATAGTTGAATTATTAATATTTTTAGTTTTAGCTTGCGCTAACTTAAATCGAGCTGGACTGGTTATAGGTGTTTTTATATTCATGGCTATTATCCTTTATCAAAAACTCTAGTTAAATAAATAGTTTACGTTAGTTATCTAGAGCATTAATATAATTTTTTTAGTAAAATACAAGTTTTAAAAACTGATATCTCTCTTTGCTGAGTATATACAGTTTAAGATAAGAGACTTTTTATAGTAAATTTTATTAAATATAGAATTAAAACAAGCTAACGTTTAGACTCGACTGAAGTTTTTAAATTTACCAAGAATATTTAAAGTTTTACCTAGCTGTCACTATAAAAAATTTGCTAAGTTATTAACTAAATAGAGTCAGATCAAATCAGCTTAAATTATAAATTTAGTTTGCTTGCATGATGTACTTAAGTGAGTATATCGTCAGCTAACTTAAATTACTATCATGAGATATAAATTTACCTTAATTTATTGTTACAAAAAATATAAAATTAAATAAATCTACTTATAAACAAGCTAATTAGATTAAAACAAAGACTTAGCTAGAGTTGATTGATGACATTAAATATAGGTAAGTACATCGCAACTACAATCGCTCCGATAATACCACCGATCACCACAATAAATACAGGCTCCATTAAGGCAGTTAAGCTTTCAACTGCGGTATCTACTTCATCATCATAAAAGTCTGCCACTTTTTCAAGCATCGCCTCGAGCTCACCGGACTCTTCACCAATCGAGACCATTTGTGTAACCATTGGTGGGAAAACTTGAGATTCTGATAGTTGATTAGAGATACTGTTACCTTCTTCAATATCTTTTTGGACTTTTGCAATAACGTTTTCAAGCAAAGCGTTATTTATCGAACCTTTAGTTACTTCTAAAGCACTTATGATAGGTACACCCGACTCGATAAGTGTCCCTAAGGTGCGCGCGAAGCGTGCAATCGCTACTTTTCTTAAAATAGGTCCAAAGATAGGGACTTTTAAAGAAAAAGTATCAAGTTTTAAACGTCCTTCTACAGTTTTATAATAGTTAGTGACCATATAATAGATCAGCCAAATAAAACCGACTATAACTAAGATCCATGGTGAGCGGATTACATCAGAAACATCGATTAAAGCTTGCGTAAAAGCAGGTAAATCATTACCATTACTAGAGAAAATAGCAGAAAACTTAGGCAAGATGAAGGTTAACATAAACCAGACTACTAAAATTGAGATTACAAGTAAACTCATCGGGTAAGTCAAAGCTGTTTGCAACTTATGACCTAACTTATTTCGCGCTTCAAGGAAACCAGCCACACGATTAAGAACCTTATCTAGCACACCGCCAAGTTCACCAGCTTTAACCATCGCCACGTATAATGAATCAAAACAGTCTGGAAACTTATTCATAGACTCTGATAGAGGCATGCCTTGTTCGATATCGTTTTTTAAGGTTTTAAGTACTTCTACTAAACGTTCATTTTCTGTTTGTAAGATTAAAACATTTAAAACTCTTAAAATTGCAATGCCAGCTTCAGTCATGGCAGCAAACTGCCTAGAGAATATAACCATGTCTTTTAATTTAATCTTAGTTTTAAAAAGTTTAAAAGATTTTTTTTTATCTTTTGAAGTAGTTTCTTTAGTATTAGCACCACTTTCGTTGTAATTAAGTAACCATAAGCCTTTTGTACGCAAACGAGTCTTTAAAACAGATATATTACCTGCTGAAATAGTTCCTTTTGAAATATTTCCTCTTGAATCTCTTGCAGAATAGTTGTAAGTAGCCATATAATTTAACTATATTAAGAATAATACTATCAATCAGCTATTTTATTATACATTAGCTGCTGCTTGTATCACGTCCTTAATATAATTAAGCCTGAATTATGAAATATAATAACTTACCTCAACTATTTTATACAAAAGCTAATCGCTATGGTAATAAAAATTTCATCGAATATCTTGTTAATAAGGATGAATTTGTTAAATTATCATGGCTTGAAGTTGAAAATCTAGTTAAAAGACTAGCAGCTGGTTTACTCAGACTAAATGTTAATGAAAAAGACCATGTAGGAATTTTAGCTCAAACCTCACACAACTGGTTTATAAGTGACTTTGCAATTATGAGCCTAGGTGCTGTTACAGTACCGATTTACCATAATTCAGCTGAAAGTAATATTCAGTACATCTCGGAGCATGCGGATTTAAAATGCATAATAGTTCAAAACAAAAAGCATTTAGAAAAAATTAGAAGTATTTTTGATAAATTGCCTAAACTTCAATATGTAATTGTGATTGATGATAAGGGTGATATTCCTAAAAATGAACCTAAAATCATTACTTTTGATGAAGTTTTAAACATAGGCACTGAAGACTTGCAACAAGCTGAAACCCAAATCAGTAAAGCTGTTAGTAATATTACGCCAGATCATACAGCTACCATTATTTACACATCTGGCACCACTGGTAATCCTAAAGGTGTTGAGCTCACTCACCGTAATTGTTTAGTAGCTGCCTTATCATTTTTCCAATACGCGCCATTTAGTGATGAAGATCGTATGTTATCGTTTTTGCCTTTAGCACATGTGTTTGAGCGTATAGGTGGTGAGTTTTATAGCATAGATCAGGGCATGGAAATAGTTTATTGTGATCGCATAGATCGTCTACCGTTTTTATTAAAACACGGTAGATGCACAGTGATTTTATGTGTGCCTAGAATTCTTGAAAAATCATATTCGAAGATGAAGTTAGCCATTGGTAAATTGGAGAATTGGCAACAGAAAATTTTTGAAAAAGCTCTAAGTTTCGCTGTTAAATATCATGAAAAGAAATTAAGTAAAGAAAAAGTTAGTTTTGCTGAGGATATTCAATATAATTTAATCCGCTCAACTGTTTTTAAAAAAATTAGGGATGAATTTTCACCAACTCTAAAAACCATAGTAACTGGTGGCTCGGCTTTAAATCGTGAAATAGCTATGTTTTATATGGCTATTGGCTATAACTTAATTGAAGGTTATGGGTTAACTGAAACTGCTCCTATCAGTGTAAACCCTATTTTTAATAACCATTTAGGTACAGTTGGTTTACCATTTTCTCACTTCGAAGTTAAATTAAGTGCAGATAGCGAGCTATTATGTCGTGGACCATCAGTCTTTAAAGGTTATTATAAAGATCCTGACAGCACCAAGGAAGCATTTGATGATACTTGGTTTAAAACTGGCGATCTTGGTAGTTTTGATTCAGCAGGTTATTTAAGCATAGTGGGTCGCAAAAAAGATATTATCGTAGCTTCAAGTGGCAAAAATATTTCACCAGTTAAAGTTGAAAGTGTTTTACAAGAATGCAAGTTTATAAACCAAGCTGTGGTTTTCGGTGATAATCAAAAATATTTATCAAGCCTGATCACTTTAGATGTAAATGAACTTGAAAGCTACATACAAGATAATAACCTTGACATCGAAAAACCATACCACGAATCTAAAGAAATTAGAAAATTAATTACTGAAGATCTTAAACATATTAACAAGCAGCTAGATGAACACGAAAGAGTTAAAAAGTTTACAATTTTAGCTAAAGAATTTACTATCGAAAATAATGAAATAACGCCTACACTAAAGTATAAGCGTTATAACATAAGTAAAATATACGAAAATGAAATACAAGCTATGTTTAATAGCGATATGTCATTTCAAGTTTAATAAGACACTACTTCGCCATTAACATTAATGATACTTAACTGAGGTAAAGTGTTTTCATCTTTCTCAGTTTCTGGGTAAGTAGATAAAGTAAAAATATCACTACTATCGTTTGCCATAAAACTATAAATAGTACTAATCTCACCATTACCTAATAAATCAATGGACTGCTTAGCTAGACTGCCAACTTTACCGCCAATTTCAACATCATCAAGATCATTTTCTTCTAAATTAGCTTTATTTTCTTCAGGATCATCACCAATTTCAACTGGATCAAGATATTGTCCTTGCTCCTCAACAGTATCAACTAATTGAGACATAGTAGATTTAGTTTCAGCACTAACAGAACTATCAGAAATCGCTTCCAGGGCATCAGCTTCATTAAAGGTGTCTTCCTCAAATTCAAAACTTGGATCTAAGTAAGTTTGCACAGCCTGCAACATAGCGCTCATAGCTTTAGCAGTTTCGTTTTCGCTAATTTCTTTAGCTTGAGTAAGTGGAGCAAGTGGTTTTTCTAAATCATATTCTTTAGAAACTTCATCAGCAATTACCTGAGTTATGTTTTGTGCTTTATCTGCTGACATACCAAAATCTTTTAAGTCACTGATAAGTGAATTCTCTTCACCAAACAAATAACCATTTAAGTTAGCTTCAGCAAGTTGTTGTTCTTTAATTTCACCAAATACTCTTTCATTAAACTTAACTTTAGTTTGCAAAACTGCATTATCAGTTTCAGTTTCAGCAATTAGTTCTTGGATAGCTTCCTCTGGCTGCTTATTAATCAAACCAAAAAACTCGGTTCTATCAACTTCATCAGTAGCAAAAATTGCAGAATCTAAAGTTTTTATAGCTGCTTTGTTAACTTGATCATCTAATTTCAAATTTCCTGTTCTTTTAATGACATCAGAATATAAATTGTCTTTATTTAAAGATTTACCAGCAGTAGCTTTATCTAAAACTCCAGTTAAATATTGACCAACAGTTTGATTAGCATCGAAAGTAGCAACTTGTATAGGTGGATTTTTTAGTTTTACACCATTTACGATCTCTGGCTCAGCTGGAACTAATTTACCCATCAAGTCAGCTTCAATTAAATTTCGGCTATCACTTAAAGCATCTCTTCTAGCCATAATTTCAGTTATTCTTTCAGGTGCATATGAGTTATCGAATGTTCCAAAATCATTGTTAGCATCTTTAGGTACACCTTTAAAATTATCTTCTACTGGTTTAATTACGCCAACATTACCAGTCTCTTGAATCACAGTACCACCAGCCAGCTCAGCCAGAAGAGCTTTTTCAGCTTCTGTTTCAGTAGTTTCATGCGTAATTTGCTGTTGAACTTGCTGTTCTTTTAATTTAAATTTATCAATTTCGTAATTTTCCATGCTGATGCACCCCAGGGTATAGTTTACATTTAACAGTTTAATGTTAAATTAAAGTTATTCAGATAAATACTAATAATTTAACTAATCTTGGAAAATTTTTGAACTTAGTCATTTTAAATATCAAATAATACTCTCGTCGTTCTATATATTTACATAAGAAATAGATTTAGTATAAATTATGAATTTAAGCATACCAGTTCAATATTCACCAGAGTCAGTTCAAAGGCATATAAATTCTAATCGCCAAAAGCTAGGTCCTAATGCAAAAGAAGTAAGCGCTGAAAATATAGATGCTCTTGGTGCCAAAGGCTCTGGCGATCAAGCAGATGGTATGGTAGCTTCGACAGCATTAAATAACTATTTTGAAGGAAAAACAGCTGTTAGCTCTGCAATACAGCAAAATAATAGTGAATGGAATATTAAGGGCGCTAAAAAAGTTATGAATAGCATAGTTGCTGAGCGTAATAAAGTTGTACCTGATGCCTTAGTTTTTAATGTATCTAACCAAAAGTTTGAAGATAGTAAAGTTGGTAGCAAGCAGCTTACTTTAGGTGGCGCTGATAAAAACTTACCTATAAATACACCAGGTGATATAGTAGCTACTTCAGCGCAAATTAAAAGTTTAAATAGTGCTCTTGATCAAGATTTAAAAGTCAAAAAACAGGATGATTACGCTGATCTGCGCGCGCAAGCTATGCAAGAAGGCAGAGCTATTAATTTTAATAATAATGAAAACCCAAACATGTATGCTGATATTAAAGGTTACCAGCAGCAACTAATAAAAAATAAAGATAGCAAAGCTTTAAATATTCACGAACGTAAGGACTTTGAGTTTAGAGCTAAACAGCTAGATACCACTTTAGCCAAGCTCAAGCCTGGGCGTAATTTATATGCACTAAGTAATGGTGCTATGGTTAAAATTAATGGTACTAACTTAGTAGAGCTAGTGAATTCTAAAAACTATGCAACTTTAAACCAAGCTGATAGCAACCAAAGTCAAAAATTAGCTGGTTATGGTAAAACTCATCAGGCTGCATACCAAGAATTTAATACAGCTTTAGGTAAAAATTCAGAAAAATCTAATGAATTAACTCGTTACATCGCTAAAGACAACGAAACTGTTCTAATGTATCAAGATGGAGATACTACTAAATATCAAATTATCCAAAGTGAGTTAAATGATAGTGGCAAGCGTAGGACTGTCATGTCAAATGCTATGACAGCAAGTGAGTTAGCCGATTTTAACAAAGCTAAGATAGCTGCTAGATCTTTTGGTACTCAAACTGGTAAAGCTAATATCAATTTAACAAATAGAACAACAGCTAATAGCCAAGTTGCCCAAAATGCTGCTACAGATAACGAATCAACGGCGCCTAGGTTAAGTGAGATTCCTACCGAGCCCCAAACTCCAGTAGCTACTCCAGCAATAAATAACCAAGCAGCTGCACCTGTAAGTGAGCCAGCTGTAAATAATTTTAGAGAGCCTATCTTTGAATTAGCCAGACCTGATTTAGGTACAATCGCTGAACCTGAAAATTTCTTGTTTGGTTTTCAGTCACCTATGCTACTTGGCAATAAAGGCACTTTAAGTATTAAAGATAGTCAAGGTAAAGTAGTTAAGACCTATGACTTAAGTCAACCTGGACAAAATAATTTTCAGAGCATGGTAGATAAAAATCATCCTAACTACCTTTTCAAAGGTTTAAATACCGATCGCTATACTTTTGAATTTTCTAAAGGTGCTCTTGAAACAGACTTTAACGATCGCAACAATTTTAATAATCAACAAGCAGTAACTGGCACTTTCGATTTTGTGAAACCTGGTGAGACTATGATTAGTACAAAACAAGCAGCGCAAGTACACAGAAGTTATACTGAAGCAAGTAAGTATTTAGATGATGAAATAGGTAATTTAAAACAATTTGATCAAAATACTAATGCTAACAACATCAGAAGTCGCATTAATCAGCTGATTCAGATGTCAAATCCCACTTTAGGTAGAGTTACTGCTGATCCTGTAACTAAACTTTTACCTTCTGATAACAAGCATGAAGCCAAATTAATAGTCAACTTAATCGATAGTCAAGGTAAGTCTAGAGATTATGGCGCAGTTTATAAAGAAACTCTTGACAATCGTAAAGTTTTTATCAGTTTAACTGAGCTAACTACTGACCCTAATACTGGTAAGCCTACTTTAAAACGCGACAGTAATGGACAAGTGCTAAAAAGATTTATCATGGCAAGTCAGCAGGGTAACTTCATGCAAGCATCTGATATTCAAAGCCAAGATTACCTAACGAAGAAATAAACTTAAGAATCTCACTTAAGTTTAGACTTTACCGAAGTTAAATGTCTAAGTTCGCAGAAATATTAAAATGTTAATGACTTTAATGGTAACTAAAAGTAAAGTTCTTGATAAGTCCAGTAATTTTGCAGAACTTTTTTTACATAGTTTCTAGTTTCTTTATAAGGTATATTCTCGACAAACATATCTGGATCGTTAGTAAAATTATACTTTTTAGCCCACTGACGAATACGGTGAGGACCAGCATTGTAAGAAGCAATCGCAAAGACCATATTATAGTCGAAGCTTTGTAGCACTTCTTCAAGATATTTAACGCCTAGTCTAATATTAATATTTGGTTTAGTTAAATCATTAGCAGATGGTCTAAGCATATTTAGATTCCTAGCAACATCCTTAGCAGTATAAGGCATTAGTTGCATTAAACCTATAGCACCAACCTTAGAAACGATATCAGCCTGAAAGGTTGATTCCTGCTTCATCAAAGCTTGCACTAATAGTGGATCAACTTTATTACGTATACCAGCTTCATCAGCGATAATTGCTGCATAACATAAGGGATAAATACATTCGATTAACTTCATGCGCACTTCAGGAGTATTGTCATTTTTAGCAATAATATGATAAGCCGTGCGAATAGCTTTTAAATATTCTTTAGACTGCGCATATAACCACATCAAAAATTTATCGTTTTTTAAAGTCTCTTTATTACTTAAATGTTCTATTAGTAAATCAAAACGTCTAAGTAAAATTAACTCTTTAACATCAATTTGATAGTTTTGAGTCATTTTATCTAAGTCAAACAAAATTGGCCATGACCAATCACTAGGACTGACAAAGGCTCTATCACGGGCAAGTTTGTACCACTTAGCATTTTTCTTTAAAGCTACTGGATCTTCATCTAACAAGTGCTTAGCTCGGTAATAATAATAATCACGAGGATGCGCTGCTATTAATTTTTCAAGTGTTTTTTCTGCTTCAATTTTATTACCCCTTTTTAAGTAATACTTACCCATTAAAAATGCCACCTGGGAGTGAGCATTAGTTCCTGGATAATTTAGCCAATGCTTAGTATATAGTTTTTCAGCATTATGAAACGAACCGCGCTTATAATCTTTAATGAAGACTCGAGCTAAACTTTCACCAGCATAAAAACTTTGAGGATAGTTGTTGTAAACCTTTTCATAATCACTTTTACTATTAGTAATAGTGGCTATTTGCCAGTATATTTTAGCTGGAATCTTAGTATTTTTTTTGGCTAAAGCTCTTAAATTAGCTAGATCACCCGAACTGGGGTTTAAAGTTAATAAATAATCTAAAGCATCCTTAGCAAGCGTAGTATCTGACATTTTAGGAATAGTATCTAGTAAATATCTTGCAGCGCTTGATTTATTTTTAACTGATTTTAAAGTTTTAGCGTAAGCGATAACAAATTTATCGGCTAATTTCTCAACCTCTCTAAAATATTTAAAAGCGTTTTTATAATCTGAATTATAGGCATAGTTTAAAGCGATTAAATTATGATGAGACTCGAATAGCTTACGTCTCTCAGGTGACATAGCCTGAATCTGCTGAGTTATTAAACCAGCTAAATTGCCTGTTGGACTAAGCTCAAGATACTTTTTTAAATATTGGTTAGTAGTATTTTCATCACCAACTATATTTGCTAGATAATAATAAGCACCGATACCATAATCACTAGTAGGTTTTTCTTCTTGGATAATAGTAAATAGGTTTTGGGCATCAGTTTTAAGATTCTGTCTCAAGTAAGATTTAGCCAGCATATATTTATATGCAGTATCTTCAGGGTACTTATCTATAAGCAATTTAAGTCTATCAACGATAACAGCTTCATCTCCAACCTGCTCAGCTAACTCTATTAAGTCTTGTTGCACAAAACGGGTTAAATAATCTTGATCAATCTCATACAGACGCATAAAAGCTAATACTGCTTCATCTTTTTTAAGATATAGATCAGCTAAAGCATAGTTTACTCTATTTTTTAAGTGCTTCGGTAGATCTGTATAAGCAGCAAGTTTAAGCTCAGCCCTCTCTGGCTTGCTTTCAAGTTCTGTATTAATTATGTTATTTATCTCTGAAGTTAATTTTAGAGCTTTTTCATCTTTAAGAATCTGGTCATCACTCAAAAATAGTTTACTTGTGTATGAAACCAGAATAATTGAAGCAGCTACAATGATCAATAAAAAGAGAACATTAAATATTTGTCGTACTTTAGAAGTGGCACTCATGTGTTTTTATATTAACATTCTAAATGAAACTTTAAAAAGATCTTAAGTAAAGTAAGCTTAGCTTCAGTGAAATTGATAATAAATAAAAAAGAGAGAATGCCGAAGCGTTCTCTCTTTTAAAAATGGTACCCCCAAGGGGACTCGAACCCCTGTTGCATGGATGAAAACCATGAGTCCTAGGCCACTAGACGATGGGGGCGTCTTTTGACTTTATTAATTGTATATTATTTAGGTTATTTATGTCTGTTTAAGATACTAGTTTCATGTTTTTTTTATTTTATATATTATCTTGACACAAGTGTATTCTTTAGAAGATCAGGCCCTATCTATATGGAAAAGTTTATCTTAAAAGTAGAAAATGTATCGCTATCAGAAATCCATATGTTCAAGCTACTATATTCACTAATAATTTAGTTCTACTATTAGATTTTTACTAAACACCACCTAATAAAAATTAAAGCCTTAATTTTTAAAAATAAAACACTTTGATATAATCTAGGAAGATATTTACAGTACTTTTATAAGTAGTTCTACTATTAAAACTAGTTTTACTACCTATATTAATAAGTTAACAAATATCACTTCTACTTAAAGCCTGCCAGCACTATTAATATTTATACGATTAAAATTTTGAACCTTACCTCTAAATCAACTATAAGTTCTTCAAATAAACCTATTACTAGTGACAAGGCTAATTATCGTGGTCTAATAAACAGCTCTTCAAACCACAAGCTTAGTTATGATAGTAGAAATCAGCGTGGTTCTATCTTAACTTATGTACTGTTTTTAGCCCTAACATTAGCTGTAGGCTTCAGTCTCGTTTTCAACCTCACCTTTAACAATACCGAGTTTTCAAGTCAAACCTTTGATAAACGACAAGCTCAAGCTTTAGCTGAAAGTGCAAATAACCGTGCATTAGCTTTAATGAACACTAGAACCTTTGCTGACGGAGCCTTCGAGGACGAAGATGATTTTGAAGACGATGATGACTTTTGGGATGACGATTTTGATGATGAAGATGGTGACTTCGATGATGAAGATTTTGATGACGAAGACTTTGACGATGAGGATGATGAAGACTTCTGGGACGATGAAGAGGAAGAGGATACTAGTTCTATCTTAAAAGATCAACCTAGATACATTAATTACAACTGGGAAGATGTTTTTTATATTAATATTCAGTCTGGAGCCATAGTTGATGAAAACACTTACCAACAATTACTAGCTGAAGACAAGGCTAAGCGTTCGGTTAATGCCGAAGAGTTTAGATCTATACCACCAGTTAAAGAATTATACTTAGCTTTACCTGAAGTCAACGTAGCTAAAATAGGAGTTATCAGTGTTCCTAAAGCTCAGCAACTTAAACCTGGCTTTACAGTTATGGTAGCTGACAAGGCTACTGTCACTTTTAAAGAGGATAGTATTATTAGCGAATATTTAGGT
Organism: uncultured Gammaproteobacteria bacterium; assembly: GCA_964438425.1. GTDB lineage: Bacteria > Cyanobacteriota > Vampirovibrionia > LMEP-6097 > LMEP-6097 > CAYTKM01. Next base: position 31,095 of record CAYTKM010000008.1, on the reverse strand, counting down.
ATACCAGATTTTGATAATAACCCCGAAAATGAACCTATACTCAGGTCTATTTCTCCAAACTACATGTACCCTGATGAATATTTAGATTTAGAGATTGATGGTGAAAATCTTGAAGAGCAGCTTATTAAATTTAGTAGTAAAGATATTAAAATCGAAGAGAGCTACCGTGATAACTATAATGTAAGTATTACTACAGATGCTAAAGCTAAAGCTGGACGTTATCGCTTTAATCTAGCTGGCCAGCAGGCTGAATTTTATATTTTACCTGCCTTTATTAACGAAGCTGATGAACCTGAAATACATAATATAAGTTTTAATGATGAAAATGATTATGCTAATCAACTAACTAGCCTGCCAACTGATGGTTCAGTTAAAGGAGTTACTATTAGTGGTGAGAATCTCCAATATCTAGATAAAACAACACTTTTAATTTCAGATACTAAAGGCGTGCAATTAGATATAATTAGTATCAACAGTAATGAGATTAAAGCGAACTTTAAACTTAAAGGTTTGCAACCAGGTAATATTTTTATTAGAGCAGTTACAGCTGGCGGCGAGTCTAATAGCTGGCAATTTGATGTGAAAAATGAAGGTGCTGATCCAGATGAACTGCAACCGTTCCAAGGTGTTTACAGTACCAAACTAACTTTACTTGAAGTAAACTCATTATCTAATCTACCGTTTAATGATTTAGAAGATAGTTCAGACGATTCTGAAGATGATGGTGAAGGTCGCCCACAAAACGCAGAGCAAACTCAAGAGGGTCAAGGTAGACCACAAAACTTCAATCTTATGAATTCAGACTTAGAAACTATCTGGTTGCTTGAATCAGTAGCATCAGTTAATGACACTCATTATAAAGAATCTAAAATTATACGTAGAACGGTACCTAGAGCAAGTGCTGCTTTAACAACTAACTCTAAAGTTAGCTTTGGGCAAGATGAATTTAAAATTACAGGTCAGCAAACTGCCGGCATAGTTCTAGAAGATTCTAGTTCAGCAGGTCAAACTATTTTCGAGTTTGACAACCCTAATGATCGCATTATCCAAAACCGAAATGAAGAAGAAGATGAACGTTACCGACTTAATGATAGTGCTGTGGTAGAAGATTTAGGCTTAGATAAAAATAATCAACAGCAAGATGGTGAAAACAAACAAAACCCTAATGTGGTAGATTTTAAGCCTGGTTCATATGTCTCTGTCATTAATCCCACTGACCTAGAGCCAGTTGATGATTTTGCTTTTATAGATTCAGTAGATGGTAACTTGATTTATTTAAAGAAGCCAGCTTTTGAAGAAGCTCATTTTTCGCGCGATCAGTTAGTGCAGTACGTGCCAGCGGTAATTTCTACACAAGAAATTAATGAGCGCGAAGCTCAGCAGCATATTGAGCCTATTTATGCCTGGTTAAAGGTCGCTGATGTGTATGGCATGACAAAATTTAGTAATATTTTTTATGATAACATCGCACACCTTAACTATTTTAAGCGTGATCCTAACTACAAAGTTCCTGTTAAAGGTATCGATGTGAGTAATACTACTACTGAGTTTAGTATAGAAGACCAAAAAGTAGCTTTATCTGATCAAGGGAAAGAATATTTTGGTTTAAATATACTATATGGCTCTAAAGAGTTTACCAAAGAAAAACCTTTGCGTGGTCAAGGTGTCATGATTATTGATACCACCAATAATGGACAAAATGAAAGTGGTGGTAAGGTAACTATAGATGGTGGCTCAGACTTAGCTAGTAGATTTGATGGTTTTTTATATATAATCGGCGAAGTAAAAATTGTCGGTAACTTCGAGATGAACGGTAATATGATCTGCATCAGTCCAAGTACTTTTTCAAGTATTAAAATTAGTGCTGGTGGTTCGATCAAATATGATGAAAAAGCTTTGCAAAAAGCCGTCTTTGATCTACCATTTGCTACTCAAATCGGTACGGTAAAAATGGAAAAGGTGAAGTTACATGCGCTCTAAAAGTGGAATGACTATTCTAGAATTAATGATAGCTTTAGTTATCTTAATGGTAGTGGTTTACGCTTTAATTAACTTTTTTAGTAGTAATTTAAAACTCAATATCCGCCAGCAAGAAAAAGCTAAACTATACTATAAAGCTCAAACAGAACTTGAAAAAATTATTTCTACTGACTTTGGTTCATCTAAATTAAGCACACTTTATAATAAAGATAACAATAAAACCTTTATAGAAGATTTTCCTTATTTAATTAAAATTACGGTGCAGGATTTCGATCCTAAGACTGCTGTGATTACAGACCCATATCCAAGTACCAATATCGAACAAAAACTTTTGAAGAAAATTACTATTACGGTAGCCGACTTAAAAGTCCCTGAAGCGCATGACCAGGTTACCCTAGTTTATTTTAAAAGCCCATAGTTTTTCTCAACTTAAACATTTTATTCATTTAGACAAAAATTCTAAATCTACCAAAAATTTAGAAAATAATTCTAAAAAACCAGTAATTTTAAAAAATTTTTATAAATTTAGGTCATTTTTAGAAAAAAATTATAAGTCATCAACTGAAAGCCACTATAAGTAAATAGCTATAAAATATGAAAAAGCCTTAACTCTAAATATAGAGTTAAGGCTTTCGTCAAGGTATATTTATTTTAGCCTAAGAGCTAGCAGTAATACTAAGCAGTTACAGGTAGCCTGTTACCAACCATTACAGCTAGATCACATAATCTGTTTGAATAACCATACTCGTTATCATACCAAGTTAAGATTTTCAACTGCTTATCTTCTAATACTAAAGTCATTTGTGAGTCTACGATTGAAGATCTTGGATCTGCTTTAAAATCAATAGATACAAGTGGCTCATCAGTATAGCCTAAGATACCTTTCATAGGACCTTCAGCAGCTTCTTTTAATAACTTATTTACTTCTTCTTTAGTAGTAGCTTTATCAAGTGCAAAGGTTACATCAACAACTGAGACGTTAGGAGTAGGAACTCTCATCGCATAACCATTTAATTTACCATTTAGGTGAGGTAATACTAAACCAATCGCTTTAGCCGCACCAGTAGTAGTAGGGATCATAGACATAGCAGCAGCTCTAGAACGACGTGGATCTTTATGTGCGTTATCTAATAATCTTTGATCTGAAGTGTAAGCATGAATCGTAGTCATCATACCACTTAAAATTTTAAAGTTATCATCTATAATCTTAGTTACAGGACCTAAGCAGTTAGTCGTACATGACGCATTAGAGATGATGTTATGATTTTCAGCATCATATTTATCATCATTTACACCCATAACGATAGTGATATCTTCATTTTTAGCAGGAGCAGAAATTAATACTTTCTTAGCGCCAGCGTCTAAATGTGCTTTAGCTTTTTCACCATCAGTGAAAACACCAGAACATTCTAAAACGATGTCAACACCTTGCTCTTTCCAGTTAAGGTTAGCTAATTCTTTTTCTTTAGTAAATTTAGTAGTTTTACCATTTACTGTAATTGAATCTTCTGTAGCAGAAACATCACCAGGGAAGGTTCCAAGAGTGCTATCGTACTTAATCAAATGTGCACTTGTTTCTGGTGGCGAGAAGGGATCGTTGATCGAAACCACTTCAATCGTGTCTACAAAATTTTCGTTTAATACTCTAAAAACGTTTCTACCAATTCTGCCAAAACCGTTTATTCCAACTTTTACTTTACTCATGATTTGCATTATAGCAATATAAAATGCTTGTGGTAAACATTTTTTTAATTCAAACATTTTATTAAATTTTAAATCCATCTTAAGATGCTATTATGTGGTCAGTATGTGTCCACCATTTGATTTCAATACTTCTGGTTACTCTAGTAATAGACAAGATTTTGATCCTGATAAATTTTTATCTAAGTATAAATTTTATATATTAGCGATTGTCATACTATTTTTAGTACTACCGAATCTGATAATTTTAGTTGGTGCTGGTCAGCGCGCGGTCATCTTTAATAGAGTTAGCGGTATGGAAAAACGTGTATTAACTGAAGGTGTACAGATTATCATCCCTGCCTTGCAGCAAGCGACCATATATAATGTTCGCGAAATGAGTTATATCTTTTCAGGTCAACAGCAGCTTAGAACTAAAGAAACTGCCAGGTGGATGGGTAATGCTATCGAGACTTTGACAGCTGATGGACAAAATATTACAGTTGATGTCACTGTTAGATCTAGACCTAACTTTAAAGAATTATGGTGGCTACACCAGAACCTAGGTAAAGACTATGTTGAAAAAATTATCGTACCTTTAGTTAGAAGTGTCGTGCGTGAAGTTATCGCAGGTTATACAGTATCAGCGATTTACAGTGAAGATCGCCGTGTGATAGCGACTAAAATTTCTAAAGCACTTGAAGATGAGATGGCTAAATATAAATTAGTCCTTACTGAATTTTTACTAGACGAAGTGACTTTCTCTAGAGCTTATCAAAACGCGATTGAAGAAAAACAACAAGCTAGAATTGAACTTGATACTAAAGACAATATAATAGTTGAAAAAGAAAATGAAAGAGACGCTATTATCACTAGAGCTGAAGGTGATGCTGCGGCTATCGCACTTAAGGTTGAGTCTTTAAATCGTTACGGTAGATCATATCTGGATCTTAAGAAAGCTCAAATCTTAGGTAAACGAACTAGACTTATCTTCGAAGAAAAATTTTAATTTAAAAGGTTTAACACATATCCCATGTCACAAAAAAGCTTTATTTCACTCCTAATTTTAGTAATCGCGATTGTAGTAATCGGTCAATCGATTCGCATAGTACCAGCAGGTCATAGCGGAGTAATCTTCAACCTTAAAGGTGGTGTACAAAACAACTCTTTAAAAGAAGGTCTGCATCTATTGATACCAGGTTTGCAATCTTTAATAGTATTCGATACCAGAGTTAAAACTCTCAATTTTTCAGATATAAATGATGAAGCTGAGCGCATTGGCGGTTCTATAGTTTCTAAAACTAAAGACGGTCAGATTGTAAAACTGGAAATTTCGGTACTGGCACAAATGATTAAAGATGAAGCTCCGCAGGTTTACCAGAAACTTAGAACAGATTATGTACCTGTGCTAAAAGCTAAAACTGGTAAAGTAATGCAGGAAGTTATCGCAGGTCACGTAGCTGATGCCCTTTACACTGAAAGTACACGTAAAATAGTTGAAGCTGAAGCTATGCAAAGTCTAAGTGAGTCGTTTAGAGAGTCAGGCTTCATGTTACATGATGTATATTTAAGACGTATTAGATTCTCTGAAGAATATATTAATGCGATCGAGCGCAAGCAAATCGCCCTTCAAAAAGCTCAGTTGGCTCAAATCCGCAAAGCTATAGCTTTAAAAGAAAAAACTATCTCTATTATTCAAGGTGAAGCGAAAGCTAAGCAGGTCGAAATTAAAGGTAAAGCGATTCAGGCTAATAAGATGCTAGCAGAATTAGAATTTTTAGAAACCATCGAGCAAAATCCTGAAAAAATACCTGTCATCAAAGGTCTAAAAGGTAACACGCTGTTTAACTTAGATAAAACTATTAACTCTACTATTAGATAAAAGGGTTCGTTATCTATCAACTAAGCTTCAGCTATAGAAAATTATTTTAACTATTAAGGCAATATACTAAATGGTTAACTTAAAGATTAATTCGATAATTATAAAAAGATTCAAATATTTAAAAGGTAAGACTTAATGACATTCAATAAAGGTTTAAAAACTTGGTTACCACAAGATTTAAAAAAACAAAACTTAATCAAAAAACAATTGATCAATTTATATGAAGCATGGTCATATGAACCTATTAAGGTAGAAACTTTAGTCGATATAGATACTATTCATACTGCTAACCGTAAGTTTAACGATAAGACTTTTAGTTTTTTAGATAAAAATGGTGAGATGTTAGCTCTTAGAACAGAGTTAACTCAGCCAATCGCTAAAACTATCGCTAGTCGTATTAATGAGATTCAACTGCCCCTAAGACTTTACTATGACGCAGAAGTCTTTAGATACACGGGTACTACTAACACTGATGCCAGCCGAGAAATAGAGCAGTTAGGCATCGAGCACATAGGTAACGACCATAATTTTTCTGATCACGAGATTTTACAACTATTCGTAGATAGCTTGAAGCCTTTAAAATTAACTAATTACATAGTTAGTTTAACTGATACTAGAATTTGGCAGCACATACTTGATAAGTATTCTAAAAACAACCTAGGTTTAGCTTTGTATCAGGCACTTTTACAGGGTGATTTAGTATACTTCCAAAATTTATGTGAAAAACACCAAGCTATCGAGTTACTTTCTTTAATAAGTTTTAAACATGCTAAAGAGTATTTATTGCAGCAGACTATGACTAGTTCAAACGATGATCATGCACAAATTTCGAATTTAAACTCAAACGCGGCTAATTATATTAAGATACTATCTCAAATATTAAACTTAGATCTAACTAACTTAATGAATCTAGTAGAAATTGATAGTAACATTATCTTCGAGCCTGCTCAGTGCCCAGATTTACAACTTTATACGGGACTTCACTTTACTCTTTACACACCTGATATCGGTAGCTATTTAGGTATGGGGGGTCGCTATGACAATCTTTATAAATCATTCGGTGTCGATTTGAAGGCTATTGGCTTTGCTTATTATATGCCTAGAGTGTTTGAAGCTTTAACAAAACAAAACTTAATAGCTGATTTTGAGCACACGGTTAAACCTACTAAAATAAATTTAACTGATTACCAAAGCTGGCAGGAAGTATACCAGGTGATTAATCAACAAACAGCTGAAGGGAAAAATATATCATTATGCAAAAATTGAAAATAGCTTTAGCTAAGGGTGCATTACTCGATGGTGCTTTAGAGTTTTTAAAAACCAAGGGCATCGAAATAGATCAAGATGATTTAGCTAATAAAAGAAAGCTTGAAAAAAGAGCCACCCATAATTTAAACTTTTTAAATGACTATGACATAGAATTTTTATTTGTACGTGGTCATGATGTACCTATTTATGTCGAGCATGGTGCAGCAGATTTAGGTATAGTCGGCTTAGATGTTATTTTAGATTCACAAGTAAAAGTAAATCAACTTAAAGACCTTAAGTATGGCGATTGTGATCTAGCAGTGTGCTGTATCAAAGATAGTTACAAATCTATTGAAGAGATACCTAACTATACTAGAGTTGCAACTAGCTTCCCAAACCTTACTAAAGAGTTTTTCGCTAAAAAAGGTATTGATGTAGAAGTAATTAAGCTATATGGTTCAGTTGAACTAGCGCCACTAACTAATTTAGCTGATTTAATTGTAGATTTGGTAGCGACTGGTAAAACACTTAAAGAAAATGGCTTAGAGCCTCTCGCTGATATCATGCACTGCACATCAAGATTAATAGCAAATCCAGTTAGTTATCGTTATCATAAAGAACTTTGCATGCACTTAATAGATTAAAGACCACTTTGTTTAAACTGTTTTTTAGAAAATCTATTTATACGTTGTAACCTTTTTTCAGAATTTTGTGAGTTTTCTTTCTTCAAACTTACTTGTAGTAAATAATCAAGCGCTTCTCTATCTTCAGCATCTAGGCTACCATTTTTATTAAAGTCAAACAGATTAACTAATTCTAGTAATTTGATTCTAGGATTTTTAGTGGTACGATATCTATTTTTGGTTCTTTTGAAAGATTTAGAAATTTTGCGAGCTTTTTTAAATGTTACTTGACCTCTTTTATTAGTACCAAATTCCGCTAATAAATTAACTACATAATCATAATGTTCGTGATCTTCAATATATGATTTAATATCTAAAATATCTTGGCTAGTAAATTCATTATCACTATTTAAATCTAGTCTTTTAATTAAGAATTCTATATTATCACGATCACTTTTTTTCTCTAACATGTTAGCTTTTCTATGTATTTTTGTAAGTTTATTTATACTAGCTATCACATCGACTAATTCATTGAAATCAACTACTAAATTAGCATTTTGATCGATTAATTTTGGATAATATTTATCTACTTTATTGACATCATCTGGTTCATCGTTTTCATCCACTAAATCGTTTCTGTCATTGTTATTAGGTGAATTAGAAACTTTTAAGGTGAAGTCTCGATCTATGTGAGTGCTATCAAGTGGATTAATAGCTCTGAAAGTAACATTCTGATCATTAAAGAAATTTTTATTAACAAAAAGTGTATCGTTCTTTAAAACCAAATTTCCATTTGCATTATCAACTAACTCTAGATCTAAATCGACATTTAAATCATCGTGATTTTTAGCATAAACTCTACTAATTAAAGTGCCAATAGGACTATTAGCATAGACAGTGTCGTACTCAAGAAATATTTCTCCGTTAAAACTTACTGGATAAGTACCATAATAAGCCGCTAGATTGTTTTGAATATTCTGACGATTTGACGCCAAATCAGTATCATAAATAATAAATTCATTAGCTAAGCCAGCAAATCTCCTACTACCAGAACTTAATTCACCAAATAAATTAATACCATCATAATTGTTATTAGTAAAAGCATTCATGGTTACAATTTCAGTATCATCTATAAAAGCTACCATTCTATTTTCATCAGATAAAAAGCTAAATAAGCTAGGCTGGTTTTTTTGCCAAGTAGCCACTCCAGGCTCATACCTACGTGTATTACCAGAAACTAGAAATTTATATTTAGCTTTACTACCAGGCTCTAGGCTACCAGAACCGTAGCCTAAATACTTATTAAAATCAATTGCAGCTGTTGAATTAGCTATAAATGGTCTGAAACTTGAACCACCAGCAGTTTGGGTTAAAGCACTAATCATAACAAATACACTGTGGCTTTCATCTAAATCTAAGCCCGTAGGATAAATATCATTAACACCATCAGATCTAACAGCATAAAAACCATTATTATCCTTTAAAATACCACCTTCATATTCACTATAAATTAAAGCTTGCAAACCAGTATTAGCCTGAACAGCATGATTAGCATTACCAGTTTGATCGTACCAAGTATCTACATAACCAAGATTCCCATCATTACCATGATAGTCAGCTATTGCTGTATCTATGGCATTTCTATTAGCACCTACATCATTATTATAAAAAATAATTTCATTACATTTAACTGCTGATCTTCTTTCATAACTTGAAATTACAGCTTGTCCAAATAAACATAAGTTACCAAAATCTCCGTTATGAAGAACGTTATCAGAGCCTAACAAATTATTATTTTTATAAAAAAGCAGATTACCGCCAGTGCCTTGCGAGATAACGCTGAAATGTAACTTTTCAAAATTATTAACAGAATTATTAATAGTAATTTTAGCTTCCCAGTCGTTTTGGCGAGCTTCAAATCTGGTATCATCTTCAGAATATGTACCTACAGACCATGAATCTGCTATTAATGGCGCATCGTTAGCTAAAAATGGTCTTAAAGAGCTACTTCCATCTGGTGACCAGTCGCGGGGCGATTGTCTTAAACTAGTTAAAGTAGCAAACACACTATGTTCGTTGCCGATAGCAACGTTAGTTAAATAAATATCATAGTAACCATCAGTTTCAATAGCAAGCTTATTATCTTCATCAGTATTTATACCACCATTATCATCAAAAATTTTAGCTCTAGTATTATCACTTAATGGCAGAGCATCATTACCATTACCACTTTGGTCGTACCAGATATCTACAAAACAATCTGTATTAGGCGAAGTACAGTGCGCTGTTATCGCAGTTCTATCCACAACACCATTATCTAAAAAACCTATATCGGTAGCTTGATCATTGTCCTCGCGAGCAATCCTAAATGCAGCTCCATTATAGCTAGAGCTAAGTTTACGAGTACCATAAGCAAGAGTAGCTGAATTATCTATATCTAAAGGTAGTTGATAAGCAGGGTCTGGACACTCCTCTATGAAAGTGTTTAAAGCAAGTGCATCAAGATCACCATTAGCATCAAAACCTATATCTAAAGTTGCATCATCACAGTTTCGTCTAACTTTTATAGCTGGACCTAGGTAATCAGCCTTTAATTTTCTTAGACTAAAAGCTGCACTCGCACCTGGATAAGTGTCTAACAATAAATTAGTCTGAGCTTTTGAGTAACTAGTACTTAAATTTATACAAATTATGGTTGCAATAGATATTAATATAAATAGGTTTCTAATCTGCACGTAAAAGTTATGCCAAAGATTATTAAGAAACACTTAATATATAGATTAAAGAGTACGCTTATTTGATCTCACTATATCTAGCCAAAGCCTCTTCCCGAGCCTGTTTATGATTACAGATAGGTTTAGGGTAATCTATAACTTTTTTTTGATCTTTATCATAGGGAGCGTGAATTTCTTTTTTATCAAGCTGGTTTAACATTGGTAACCATTTAGTTATAAATTGTGCCTGTTTATCGAATTTTTCTGATTGGGTGGTAGGGTTAAATATTCTAAAAAAAGGTGAAGCATCAAATCCACTACCAGCAACCCACTGCCAGCCCATACGATTGCTTTGTAGGTCAGCATCAAATAAAGTATCTTCAAACCACTTAGCACCTTCGCGCCAGTCAATATGCAAATCTTTAGTTAAAAAGGAACCTACTATCATTCTAAGTCTGTTATGCATCCAGCCTGTTTCCCATAATTGTTTCATAGCCGCATCTACTATAGGATAGCCTGTCTCTCCCTTAGTCCATGCTTCAAAGTCTTTTTTACTAGATGACCAATTATAATCTTTAAATTTTTCGTTACAATCCGTATCCACCATCTTTGGAAAATGATACATACTATAATAAGCAAATTCGCGCCATAACAGTTCAGCTTGATAAGTGTCATAACCTTCAGTATTTTGTTGGTGTTTTTTAGCTTTTTCAGTTTCGAAAAAAGCTTTTGTTATACTTAATAAACCTAAACGATAATAAGGTGAAAGCTTAGAAGTACCATCAATAGCCATTAGATTACGATTTTCATCATAGTCAGCTACCTGGTTTTCAAGAAAGTCAGCTAACTCCTTATGTGCAGCTTCTTCACTAAAGTTAAAGTATTGCAATATCTTTTCTTGCCAGTCTGTATTCCAGGTAGCTGGAGAGCCTAACATTTCTAAATCATCTAGAGTTTTAGAGAAACCTGGTCTAATATTTGTAAAATCACTAGTAATGTTTTTAGATTTGCGACCGTCATATAAATATTTATCTGCCCTCGCTTGCATAATCTCAAAATTAGCTAAGCATTTTTTTTTAAAAGGTGTGTAGACCTTCATATAACCACCAGAACTATTTTTTATAGCCTCAAAATCAATTAAAGTTCTACCATCTAAAGCTTTAATATCTAGATTCTGCTCTTCACCTAAGTCTTTATACTTATTTTCTAACTTAACTAATTCAGGTTCATAAGATCTATTATATAGCAGTGCTTTAATTTCATAGTTTTCAATCAAATCAGCTAGGATCTTTAGCTCATCCCCTACAAAAAAATATAATTTCAGACCGAGCTCTTGATATTTTTTAGCTAAACTCTTTAAGCTATGATACATAGCTACTTTTAACGCGCCACCTAAGCATGTTTTTAATTCTTCACTTAATATAAATATAGGTAAGACATTTGCTTCCATATTTATTGCTTCTAAAATAATGGGATTGTCCTGAATACGGAGATCAAATTTGTGTAATAAAATAGTATTTAGTTTTGACATATTAGATAGTTATCTAGTTGATATTTAATTTTTAACCACTGAATTTACAATTAATTAGTTCAAATATAAAGGTCTATTTGATTCATACTTAATTAGCTCAATATATAGATTTGCTTAATTTAATCAGTTTGATGTGTAAATTTAGCTAGCTTAATCACTAAATGAATGTAAAAGTGCTAGCAATTGAATAATCTCCATATTTTTCGGTTAATTTATAGCTATTATTAGTAATTTTATTAGCTTCGCCAATTAAATTTTCATCACCAAGCCTACCTTTCATAAGAATTTTCACTAAATTCTGTTTGGCAGCAGTTTTGTAAATACCTTGAACAGTCATATTATAACTTTTACCAGCAAATTTTCCATTTGAATCTCGTAAAATCGTCTCATAACTAATAGGCTGATTTAAAATATTACCTTCTACACTAGTTTTTGAGGTATTTTTAAATAGTTCTGTCTGAACATCTAATATTTCTTGCTTTTCAAGTAATAACTGATTATTAAAAGTAGCTTTTTGACTGACAATATTAGCCTTGGTCTTGTTATTGAATTGTATTTGATGATTATTTAAAAAGCCCGTACCTTTAATTTTACGAGTAGTAAAGTTTCCTGATACTTTAAAGTCCATTTTTAAAATAGAAACTATCTTATTATCATATGTAATAATGCGCTCAATTTTAAAATCTTTTTTCACATAAGGTATTTTTTCGTACATTAAAATACGAGTGACTAAAGGTGAATAGTAATATGTATAAAGCTCTATAGCTTCATTAGTAAGATCTGGTTTAGAATTAAGATGGCAAATTGACCTAGCGGCATAGGTATTAATGTTTAATATCAAGACCAATATTAAACTTAATAGTTTAAATAGTAAACGTGGGCTCGTCATCAAGCACATCCAAATAAAATTACTTTTAAAGAACTTAACTTAAAAGAATATCATCCATTTTTTCACGCATGTTTAAGTACTTTTCTTCAAGAGACGAGTGCTCAATAATAGCGTCTTCAATAATTGACTTAAGGTTGTTTGATGAAACTACTTTATCTTTAGGTAAGTAATTAACGACACCAGCTTTCATTGCTTTAACAGCTAGACTTTCATCACCAAAGCTAGTCATTAAGATAGCAGGGAAAATACAACCAAATTCTCTAAGCTTCTGTAATACATCCAAGCCATCTTCTTCTTCTATTCTATAATCTAAAAATAGAATATCAAAATTTTTCTTTTCAGTTAGTTCAATAGCACTTTTAGAATCTTTAGCTGAGTCAACAGATGAAATAAGACCTGGGTTGATATTTTCTACAGACTTAAGCTTCTTTTTTAACAAAAAAGTAAAGTCAGGGTCATCATCAACTATTAGTATATTAATATTTTTTATTTCCATTTTTGATTCGCTCATTATTTTACACCTTCTAAAGTAAATAAAAATCTAGTATAAACACCTTCTTGGGAGTTTAACCAAATTTTACCGCCATGCTTTTCAACAATTTTTTTAACTATATTTAAACCTACACCAGAACCACTTTTATTTTTAAGTTTATTTAAGCGGGTAAACATGTTAAATATCTTAGCAAAATCTTGCTGTTTAATTCCAATACCATTATCTTCGACTGAAATAATTTTTTTAGAACTAATTTCTTTCATACTTATTTTGATAGTTTTTTGAGGTTTATCGTTATATTTAATAGCATTCAAAATTAAATTATAAAAAACATGATAAGTTAAAACTCTATCTGCCATAATAGGCTCGAATTCACCTATTAAATCTAATTCAACCCTACTTTCTTTCATTTGTATCGAAAGCATTTCTGTTACCGCAGCAACAATTGTAGGTATATCTACTTCTTCTACATTCACATCTAATTGCGAGGCTTTAGCATAGCGCCATAAGTCTTCTAAAAGTATCTTAAATCTTTCAGCAGATTTAGAAATAGTTTCAATATAATATGAGTGAGTAGAATCAACTCTAGGATATTCTTCTTTTAGAATATCAGTAAAAGAAATAATGTTATTGATCGGCTGTTTAAGATCATGAGCTGAGATATATGCAAATAATTCTAAATTATTTTTCGTAATTTCTAAATTATGCATAGTCACAGTTTCTTTTAATAGACGCCCGAAGATTCTAGCAAAACCTAAATCTTGGTCTGACCAAGGCTCGCAGCTATTTTTTACCTGCTCAGTAAAAACCTTGAATGAAGATCTTGGCATTAGACGAGAGGTCTGATCTTGATTATCTTTTTTCTCATTTTTACCAGCCCAGTCTATCGAACGTATATGTTCTTTTCTTAGCCAGATGATCTGATTATTCGGATACTCAGAAAATTTAAATGAGATAAAACCACAAAATTCAGATTCAATATCAATACTATTATCGCAAAGTGAGCCAACTACCCACATTTCATCAGTCTGATTTTTAGCTATATAGTTAAATAACTTAGCATCACTCTCTTGCAAGTTTTGGTTAGTACTAATTATCTGACCATCTAAGTTATATACAAGCCCATCAGCTTTAATAAGCTCTTTAAACTCCTGAGCTGATGATAACGCTTCCTCTAACGAGTTAGTATCAGCCAGTTTCTTCTCGAAAGAATCAATAACTTTAACAGAATTTTCTTGAATACGCTCGAGTCTTTTTATTTTATTTTTAGTAATTTCAAGAGACATCAGTTTAGATGTTAGTGCCACGTAAGATCTTAAGTCATATGATATTTTGAAATTCGGTGAGTAATGATGGCAAGACACTAAACCCCATAACTGATCATCTACAATAATAGAAGAGACTAAAGTAGCCCCAACTTCCATATTTTGCAAATACTTTATATGAAAAGGTGAGACACTTCTTAAGATCGCTTTATTCATGGAAAGCGCTTCTATGTTTTCGCTAGCCTTTAACACTTTTACGGGCTGATAGTTTGCATCAGGTATTATTCTTAGTAAATTATCCAAATAAGCTTCACGCGCCTGGTCTGGAATATCTTCAGCAGGATAGTTTAAGCCTTTATAACTTTCTAGATGCTCAAGTTTAGATTCAACTATAACTTCACCAGATTTATCGTTAGCAAATTTATAAATCATTACACGATCATAGCTGGTAAGTTTTTGAATGTTATCACATATATACTGAATTAGATTATTTTGATCTTCATAATTATTAATAAAATTGCTGATATTTTTATTGCTCTCATTAATTAAAGCATAATCAACAGTTTTATAAATTTCTTCTTCAAACTCAATAACTATTAGATCTTGTGAATTTATGTGAATTATGACAGAGTAAGTATTACCATTAATATTAAAAAATTTTTTATATAAAAAAGGACTTTTAATATTATTTTTATCAAGAGTAAATTTTATTTCTTCAAGGTCAACAAAGTCTAGTTCATTTAAATTTAAACCATATTTGCTTTTAGAAACACCGAATTTTTCAAAAATATTTTCACTATAATGAGTAACACGAGTTAAATCACTATCGATGACGACTAGCACACCAAAGTTTTGAATATAGCCAGGTTTTAAAATTGGTTCATCAGCACAGTTTTCTAAATCATGAATATTGTAGTCATGAGTGTAATTAAGTTCTAAATCGTTAGACATGTGCACTCATTTCTTTTAATTGACTATAAATATCCTTAAAGACTAATTTAGCTACTTCAGTGGCTTCAGTTAATTGATGTGAATCCTTACTTTCAAAATAGCTATTAAAAGTTGCCACAAAATCTTTCCAATTAAGCATAGTATCTTTACCATAAATACTAAAAAACTTAATATCTTCATTTATAGAAGGGGATTCTTGAATATTTTTGGTAATAACTTGCCCGCCTAAAGTTTGACCTTCCATCACATATCTAAGTCCCATAAACTTAGCTTCAGAGTCAAGCCTAATTTCAGTACTAAAGCTTTCGTTTTTAGGTACTTTAGCGTCTAATCTAGTTATATCTTGCTCTAAAACTTCTACGCGTGAAGGTTCAAGCTTAAAGCCCGCTTGCTTAGCTTGCTGTTCATAATTCCGGTAAACAACATAAAAGGCTTTCAGGACTTCTGCTAAACCATGTTTAGTGATAGTATGATTATTAATTTTTTCAGCCCAGGTAAGCTCTTCTAGTAAATTATGTTGTTGGTGTGTCTGATCTTTAATGTATTTTATAGGTATTATATCTAGGTTGTTCATGTATAGTTACGTAGGGTTTTCGGCACTAAAAATATGTTAGCATAAATTTTAGTACATACTGTTTTAATTAGAATTTTTCGTTCTACGGCATTTATCTGAACAATATTTCACTTCATCCCAGTTTTTCGCCCACTTTTTTCTCCAAGTAAATTCCAAACCGCAAGTTTGGCAGATTTTAGTAGCTAATTTCGACTTATTACCTTTAAAAGATTTACTTTGCTTCATCTAATGTTTATGAGCGAAATTATCAGAATTCAAACTTCACCTTACAAAAATATTATATCAGAGTAATAATTTGTGTATACAGCTAAATCAATCTTAAAATCAGACTTTTAGGTTAAGCGCTTAATCACTTATCGAATCTTGATAATTAGCTAGACTAAGCGTCACGTCATTTAAATTTTTAAAAGTTGCTACGTGAATTAGCGCATCACCTTCATTAACCAGCGGTATCATACTTTTGCCGATAATAATTCCCTCCTGAGGAGCTTGAATTTTAGTAATATTTTTACCGAAAGGATCAGAGATTTTAGCAATAGTTTCACCTTCTTCTACTAAACTACCAAGCTTTTTATTCGATATACAGATGCCACTTTCTGAAGCTCTCATCCAATAACTTGATTTCGCTATATAAGATTGATGAGCTGTCTTTTTAGCACCTTTAGATAACATACCAATAGTTTGCATAACAGAAAGAGTTCCTTTAAGACCTGCTCTGATCGCATCTTCATTAAACCTGAGTGCTTCACCACCTTCATATACTAATAGCTTTATTTTTTCTTCCTTGCAAACATCTCGAAGTGTAGATTTTATAGTCGGTGAATTTACTATTACAGGCACTCCGAAGGCTTTAGCTATTTTTTTAATTTCAGGAAAACCGACTTCTGCTCTAATTTGCGGTAGATTAGATCTGTGGATAGCAGCTGTGTGCAGATCAATGCCATAATCGCAGCGTCTAACTATCTTATTAAAGAACACATAAGCGAGCCTGGAAGCGAGCGAACCTGAGATCGAACCTGGAAAGACCCTATTTAAGTCTCTTCTATCTGGCAAGTACCTGGACTTATGATTAAAACCAAAGAAATTTACGATTGGCACTAAAAACAAGGTACCTTTTAAATGATTGAGACCTTTTTGGCGTATAATTCTTCTAACAATCTCAGTACCATTAATCTCATCACCATGCATAGCAGCAGATACAAACATAGTCGGTCCAGGCTGCTTGCCGTGAATTACTTTGACCGAAAGATTCATATTAGTGTAGTCATATAATTTGGCTACTTCTAAATTAAAGTTACGCTGCTCGCCAGGTGCTATTTCAGTATTTTCAAAGACAAAGTTTTTCATTAAGTAGTATTTAAATCCTACCAAACAAAAAGGTTTTTAGGTTTTCACAAAAGCTAACCAAGCGCTTTTTAGGCACAAAATTGATTACAGCATTATCATTATCAGCTGATATTTTAATCGAACCTGTTAAAAAATTAGTTTCGTAAGTGATCGCTGTAATATTTTTATTAAAGTAATCAGTAACCTTCATGCCCCACAAAGGTTTCTTATCTATAAAAATTACTCTTTGAGTAGTTGAAACTAATAGACCGATACTATTATTAAACTCACCTGACACTGAATCTAAAATAACTTCACCTTTTTGTAAGATTTTTATGACAGCTTCTTGTTCATTAGAGACCATCGAGCGAAATGGTTTACCTAATAAAAACTTCACTTCTTTAATGATCAATGCTAATTCATCTGAAGCCATCTATATTCCTACTATATCAAACTAAATAGGAGCTATATTTAGCTTTAGCCTTTTATGTAGTTTTTAAAAATAAGTGTTTAGTTGAAGTATTAAAGAGCTTCTATAAGTAGTATTTGAATTAGAAGTGGTGCTTAAGTTGCTTTTTACTTTTTTCTAAAAATAACCTTAATTTAGAATTTTTATTTAAAAAAACGATAAATTTATAAAAATTTTCTAAATTTAATACATAAAGTATAAGCTTATAAAAATAAATTCATATATAGAGAAACCAAAATTTAAGGCATGCTTCAATTAAAAAACAGTGCCCGCTTACCTAAGCACCTATCTACAAATACTGGGGAAATTTTCATTATACTCAAATATCTTTAAAAAGCATACATAGATAGCCTGCGCAATTCAGCAACGCTCCAAGCCTGCGCAATACAACCACGCGGAAGGTGCGGCGCGTCACCATCAAAAATTTCAGAAATACTACCGATACCAGCTTCAAGCAAATGAGTTTCAAAGTTTTTTAAAATCGTACGTAGTTTTTCGACATTTTGTACTTTATCAAAGCTAACTTTAAACAATGCATCGGCATATGGACCTAAAAGCCACGGCCAGACAGTACCATTATGATAACTTTGATCGCGAGATTTAGTATCACCATCATAGATACCTCTATATTCAGGATCATCAGTAGCAAGTGTTCTTAAACCATATGGTGTCAATAGCTCTTTTTCAACTGTATTAAAAATATTAATCGCCAAATTAGGATCAAGTGGACTAAAAGGCAAAGAAATAGCCAGCAACTGATTAGGTCTTAGCTGTGAGTTTATGCCATCTTCATTAATAAAGTCCGCTAAATACTGCTTATCACTTAAATAAAATTCAGCAGAAAAGGCTGACTTAATCTTTAGTTTCATGTCACTTACAATCTCAAAGATCGGATCATCAAACCTAGCTGCAAGCTCACACATAAAACCCACGGCATTAAACCACAGAGCATTTATCTCAACCACTAAACCAATACGAGGTGTAATAGCTTTACCTTCATACAAAGCATCCATCCAAGTAAAAGAATCATCTTCGATACCAGTATAAAGAAGACCATTAGGTAAAATATTTACTCCACGCGGCCTCGAAGAGGCGTAGCTAGTAAAGATTTTCTTTAAAGTAGACCAAAAGTTTTCCTGGATCCAACTAAAATCAGACCAAGCATAAGCAAACTGTTGCATAGCCCAAAAATACCACAAAGAAGCGTCAACACTATTATAAAAAGCTTGCTTACCACTTTCATCAATTAAATTAGGAATTAAACCATCTTTTTCAAAGCTAGCAAATCTTTGAAACACTTGAATAGCTTCTTTTTCATAAGTAGTACCTAAAGTAAGACCCGGCAGGGCTATAAAAGTATCTCTACCCCACTCAGTAAACCAGTGGAAGCCAGCTATGATAGAGCTTTGCAGAGCTTGTGGTTTAACTAAAAACTGACGAGCGCCCTTTAAAAGTGCATTGATATAACTGTTATTCTCAGAAAAGTTATTTTTAAGAAACTGTTTACGCTGAGCTAATTCATTATCCCATTCATATAACAGTGAAGTTAACATCTTATAATCAGAAAGTGAAATTACAAAACTACAGTCTTCTTTAATTTCTATTTCAAAACAACCAGGACAAGCTAGGTTTCCTTGAGCTGGGTAACCTCGCTTAGCT
Organism: uncultured Gammaproteobacteria bacterium; assembly: GCA_964438425.1. GTDB lineage: Bacteria > Cyanobacteriota > Vampirovibrionia > LMEP-6097 > LMEP-6097 > CAYTKM01. Next base: position 11,811 of record CAYTKM010000008.1, on the reverse strand, counting down.
TCTTCTTCATAAAATAAGTCATAGTAAAGACAGCTCATATCTTGATACTCAAAAGTTTTATTAAGTTGAACAAATAGTTTAGTTTCAAAACCTGGTCTTGAGTATGATTTACAGTTGGGCTGATCGCCAGTTATAAAATTGTAATGTTGATTTAGATTACTAAGGTGATGATAGTTAGTAAAACTAAGTAATGGTTTAAGTGCGAATTTAATTGGTCGTGTTACATCTTCAAAAGTGTATTTAATCAAACAACAGTTCGCATCTTCTTTTAGCATCAGCTCTCGCTTTAACTTCAGAGTATCCTTAACATCATACTGCCAGCTAGGTAAAAGATCTTGGCAAAAGTCTGTAGTCAGCTTTATTTCAGCTGGGTAATTTACATAATCGCTAGGATTAAGATCTAGAACTTCGTCATCCAGGTGTATTTCTTCAACGAACTTAGAACACAGATTATATTTCTCAGCCTCTCCCTGTGGGTGCATGGCTAGCAGTGAGTGATACTTTCTGGTATTAATGCCACTTACTGTACCCGAAGCATAAGCACCAGTATGGTTTGTTTCAAGCCACTCAAGTGACTTTAAATTATTATCTATAGCAGGTTTAAGTTTGATATCTTGACTGCGGCTTTTACTAAGCTCCATAACTACTAATATAAAACATAATTCGATTCTTGAAAACGTCTATTTTCAGTGCTAATAAAAAAAATAAAAAAAATTAGCTAAACTCGTTTTTTTTAGTTACACTAATCATTAATCGATGATATTGGAGGCAAACGATGGCTAAAATTCTAATGTATGGATGGGAATTCCCTCCCTATATCAGTGGTGGATTGGGTATCGCCTGTCACGATCTCACAAAAGCCCTTACCGAGCTTAATGAGGAGATAACTTTTGTTTTACCTTCTCTTAAAAAAAATAAAGATTTTGAGACTCATGTTGATCTAATTGACAGCTCAAATGTTGAATTTTCAATCAAAGAAACCTTTGAAAATGAATATGAGAATTTTTTAACAAAACATAATATTATAAAAATTGATAGTACACTGCGACCTTATCATACCGAAAAAAGCTATCTTGAATTTTTAGAAAGACTATACAGTTCAGAAAAGTTTTCTGAATCAGTAGACATTGAAGCGCGCGCTCATAAATTAGAAATTTCTGGTAATTATGGTGGTGATTTAAAGGATGAAGTATTTAGATATGCTTTTGTTGCAGGTATCATCGCCAAAAGAATCGAACATGACATTATTCACGCTCATGACTGGCTGACCATCCTAGCTGGCGTTGAAGCTAAAAAGCATAGTGGAAAGCCTCTGATTTATCATGTGCATGCTTTAGAGACTGATCGTAGTGGTAAAGACGCGCGTAATGATATTTATGATATCGAACGTCAGGGTATGCTTGCAGCAGATAAAATCATCGCCGTTAGCTATTTAACTAAAAATAGTATTGTGAAATATTATGGTATTGATCCATTAAAAATTGAAGTTGTCCATAATGCAGTAAGTAAAGCTAAATCGCCCCAGAGACTTAATAATTTGCGTAAAAAACCAGAAGAGAAAATCGTTTTATTTTTAGGTAGATTAACTTACCAAAAAGGTCCAGATTACTTTTTAGAAGCGGCAGCAGAAGTTATTAAGTTAGACCCTAATATTAGGTTTGTTTTTGCTGGTTCTGGTGATATGATCACTAGACTAATCAACCGTACAGCTCAGTTAAGACTCGGTAAAAATGTTCACTTCACTGGCTTTTTAAAACGTCCTGAAGTTGAAGAACTATTCGCTTCAAGTGACGCTTATATTATGTCAAGTGTTTCTGAACCATTTGGTATTTCTTGTCTGGAAGCTATTTTATTTGATGTACCTACTATCATTTCTAAGCAATCTGGCGTGTCTGAAGTGCTCTCAAGTGCTCTTAAAGTTGATTTTTGGGATACTAAGGAGCTTGCAAATAAGATTTTAAGTGTTTTAAAGTATTCAGCTCTACAAAATGAGCTTAAATCAAGAGCTGCTTTAGAGTTAAAAGAAATTCAATGGGAAAGATCTGCTAAACACGTTCAAGATATTTATAATAATATGCTTATCTCATCTTAATTTCATCTATAATTATACGTAAGCGAGTTAATACTCGAAATTAGTCTATGCCAAGTGTTTGTTTTTATTTTCAGGTTCACCAACCAAATCGTTTAAGAAAGTATACGATTTTTGATATTAATCAGTCTCATTTCTATGAAGATGTAGAAGCTAATAGTGGCATCATGCAAAAAGTAGCTTCTAAATGTTATTTACCGACTAACCAAATGATGCTTGATTTAATTAATAAGCATCAAGGTAAGTTTAAAATCGCTTACTCTATTTCTGGAACTGCGATCGAACAGATGAAAAAGTATAGTCCTGAAACTTTAGAGTCTTTTAAAAAGTTAGTTGATACCGGTTGCGTAGAACTAATTTCTGAAACTTTTTACCATAGTTTATCAGTTATTTTCTCTAAGGAAGAGTTTATCGAGCAGGTTCGCAAGCACCAGAATCTAATTTTTGAAGAATTTGGTCAAAGACCAACTACCTTTAGAAACACTGAGCTTATCTATAATAATTATGTAGCGGAGTGCGCGCGAGAATTAGGTTTTAAGACTATTTTAGCTGAAGGTGCTGATAAAGTTTTAAGCTGGCGTAGCCCTAATTATGTATATAAACCTGCATTTTCTGATGACATTAAACTGTTACTTCGAAACTATCCACTTTCCGATGATATCGCCTTTAGATTTTCAAACCAAGCTTGGGAAAGCTATCCATTAGTAGCACCTACCTTTGCTAGCTGGGTACATAAACTGGATGGTGCCGGTCAAACCATCAATTTATTTATGGATTATGAAACCTTCGGTGAGCATCAATGGGAAGATTGTGGCATATTTGATTTTATGCGCGCGCTACCTGATGAGATTTTAAAACATCCTCAGTTCGACTTCAAAACACCAGGTCAAGTTACCTACGAACATCAGGCAGTAGCCGATTTAGATGTACCTGATTATGTATCATGGGCAGATATGGAACGTGATTTAACAGCATGGCTTGGTAACCATATTCAAGATGATTCCATTGAAGCAGTCTATAAACTGAGAGATAAAGTTTACCGTACTGAAGATAGTAATATGATCTCTACCTGGCAATCTTTGACTACCTCAGATCATTTTTATTACATGTGTACCAAATGGTTTTCAGATGGTGATGTTCATAAATATTTCAACCCATATGAGAGTCCTTACGAAGCATATATCAACTTCCAAAATGTTCTAAGAGATTTCGAAAAAACTGTTGATGATATTTTAGAACAAAAAAAGAATGAAAAAGTACGTATTTGAAGTTAGTTTTGAAGTTTGCAATAAACTTGGTGGTATTCATACCGTTATCACCAGTAAATTAGCTCACGCCTTAAAAAATTATGGTGATGCTTACATTGCTATCGGCCCTGACTTAGCTCATAATCGTGAGTTTGAGGAATGCGAGCACAAAAGTTTTGAACAAATCAAACCATTTCTAGCTGAAAATGGTCTTAGATGTCGTTTTGGACGCTGGCAAACAGCTGGCAAGCCTCTAACTATTTTAGTTAGTGATTATAAAAATAGATACAACATAGACCGATTATTATTTACTTTTTGGGAACAGTTCGGTGTCGATTCTTATGGCGCAACTAGCAAATATGTAGAATCAATGATGTTTGCCACCTGCGCAGCTGAGGTCATCGAAGCCGCGGCTAAAGCTTTTCACTGCCGTGATACTGGTGTAGCAGCGCATTTTCATGAATGGTCATGCGGCGCTGGCGTCTTGTATCTTAAGAAAAACGCCCCTCGAGTTGGTACAGTTATTACAACTCACTCTACGGTTTTAGGGCGCGCATTAGCTCAGGAAAACCCTTATTATATACAGGAACTTGAAGATAGTAATGTAGTTCTAGATGAAAAAGCGCGCGAGTTTGCTGTTAAACCGCAGCACTCTTTAGAGATTAAGTCTACTCAGCAGGCTGACTGTTTTACTACGGTTAGTGAATTTACGGCTAATGAAGCTTACCTAGTACTAGACAGGCAACCTGATCTCGCTGTTTATAATGGTTTAAACTTGGAATCGCTTTCGACCGCAGATAAGACTCATGCTAGTGAAAATAAAACTAAACTACTAAAAACTTTAAGTGAATTTTTTGGTGAGAGTCTACCTAGTAATACTAAAATCTGGCTTACTTCAGGTAGAAATGAATATCTAAATAAAGGTTTTAACTTGACCTTAGAGAGCTTAGCTGAATTCACTAGACAAGCTAACTTTGATAAAAAACAACCTATCGTATTTTTGTGTCTAGTAGCTAATAAGTACGAATCTTATCCAAACCATACTTGGTTTAGACCTGCTGATCCTAACTACAGGCCCATTAATATTACACCGGTCTCTAATCCAGACCATGACCAGATCATTAACACCATTAAATACCACGGTTTAGACAAAAAATCTAACCCCTTAAAAGTGGCTTATTCATCTGTTTACTTAAATGGTCAAGATGGCATTTTTAATTTAAAGTATAAAGAAGTTTTAGCTTGCGCTGATCTAACTATCTTTCCATCACTATATGAACCTTGGGGTTACACGCCACTTGAAAGTGCGATTCGTGGCATACCTACAGTAACTACCAACCTAACTGGCTTTGGTAACTGGGCAGGTACTCTTGCTGAAGACTTGTCTGGTTTAATAAATATTATTGATCGCCGCAATCAAAAATTTGATATTTCTAAAAACGATATTGTTGAAATAATGCATAAAGATTATAATAATCAGCAAAACAATAAAGAAGAACTACTTAAAAAAGCTGAGCTACTTAAAACTAGAGTGTCTTGGGATGATCTATATGAAGGTTACTCTAAAGCTTATGATATTGCACTTGCTAAAAGTTTTAACCGTAGCTTTGCTGATAGATACGAATACAACTCTAAAAATCCTTTTAAAGAAGAATCTACCGTCGATGAAAATGAGTACCCTGATTTAAACTTCTTTAATTTTAATATTCCTCTTCCAGAGAGGATCAGCGCTCTTAATGAGCTCGCAAACAATATGTACTGGACTTGGAGTTTTAAAGCTAAAGATATGTTTAGTTATATAAACTCTGATCTATGGAACTACTTTAATAATAATCCTATTAAACTACTTAGAAGTATTTCTTACTCGCGTTTTAAAGACTTAAGTGAAGATCAGACCTTTTTAGCTTTATACGATGAAGCTATTAATGACTTTAGAGAATATATGGTGGTTTGTCCTGAAAGAGCGATTATTGATAAAAGTAAAGAGCATATCGCTTACTTTTCGATGGAGTATGGCTTGCATGAAAGTATACCTACTTATGCTGGTGGCTTAGGTATTTTATCTGGCGATCATATTAAGGCAGCTTCAGACTTAAATTTAAATATGGTAGCGCTAGGCTTGTACTACCATAACGGCTACTTTATGCAAGAAATTAATCATGAAGGTATGCAGGTTGAGCACTTTACCTATCATGATTGGAAAAACTTACCGATTAAGGTGCTGATGAATCAGGCTGGTGAATCTATTAAAATACCAGTAGAGTTTCCAGGTCGCATAGTATGGGCTAAGGTGTTAGTTTGTCAGGTAGGGCGTGTATCTTTATTTTTATTTGATACTAATATTATCCAAAATAAGGTTGAAGATCGTCAGATTACAGCTAGATTATACGAAAGTGACCGTAAACTAAGAATTAGTCAGGAAATAATCGTTGCGACAGCTGGCATGACCTTGTTAAAAGATGTTTTAAAACTAAACACTTCTGTTTACCATTTAAATGAAGGTCACTGTGCTTTTATCGCAGTAGAGTATCTTAGACGTGAAGTAGCTAAAGGTATTAACTTCCAGGCTGCCTTAGAAAATCTTAAATCTAAGACAGTCTTTACCACACATACACCAGTGGCTGCTGGTAATGAAGCTTTTAGCAATGACCTAATGCATGATATGTTCTATCATCAATTCCAGAAAATAAATCTACCTTTCGATCATTTCATGTCACTTGGCTATCAGGATAGAGATCCTTATAATTTCTCGATGACAGTGCTGGCACTTAAAATCAGTTCAAAAGCAAACGCTGTATCTAAATTACATGGCGAAGTGTCTAAAGAAATGTGGAAAAATACGCTAGATCAAGATGCCGAGTTAGAAATGACTTATGTAACCAATGGCGTGCATTGGGGTACTTGGCTAGGTAAAGAAATCAAAAAAATTAGCAAGAATAAAGTGGACTTTAAAGAGCTGGCGAGTAATATTGATCAAGTAAATGATCAGGATTTATGGCAAGCACATTTAACTCAAAAAGCTACTTTTATCGAACATTTGAAATCTCAAGTTACTGAAGAGTATTCACGTAAAGGTGTTAATCCTGAGATTATTAAAAATATTACTGACAAGCTTAACCCTAAACATATGATTATAGGTTTTGCTAGAAGATTTGCTGAATATAAAAGAGCTGGTTTAATCTTTAAAGATCATCAAATTTTAGATCAAATCCTTAATAATGTTGATGAGCCAGTTACTTTAGTGTTTGCTGGTAAAGCTCACCCTGCTAATAACCGCGGTAAAGAGCTAATTCAGGAAATCTACCAGCATGTAATTAATGAAAAATTCACTGGTCAGGTAATTTTACTGGAAGATTATAATATGAAGCTGGGTCATTTAATGACTACAGGCAGTGACTTATGGTTAAATAATCCTAAGTTTAGACTTGAAGCCTGCGGCACTAGTGGTATGAAAGCTGCTATGAACGGTGTACTTAATTTATCTATTCCAGATGGCTGGTGGGCTGAGGCGTACAATCCAGATATCGGTTGGTCTATTACTCCATCTAAAAACCCAGATAATGAGCAAGCTGATCACGAAGAAAGTCAGCTAATGTATCAGTTACTTAAAAACCAGATAGTTTCTAAGTATTACTATCGCGGCAAGGATGGTGACCAGGATTACTCTAAAGAATGGTTAACTATGATGCGCGCTTCTATTAAGCAGATTAGTCAGGAGTTTAGCGCTAAAAAAATGCTTGAAAATTATAACGAAAAACTTTATCTACCGACTGCTAAAAAGTTGCAAGAAATTGTTAGTTAAAGTTGCAAGAAATTGTTAGTTAAGGTTTAAATTTCTTATAGCTTTAAGTGATTGAGCAGGGTCTAATAAGTATATTTAACTTTGTCCACGTGGATATTATAGTTTGTTAGCAAACACTAATATAGAACACTGTTTTAGCGAACTTAAGTTCTATAATCTACAAACCAACACTATCTATTTATGTCTAATTAGAATTATCTTTTAGTTACTAAGGTCTTAATAACTAGCTTGCTGCAAGTTCAAGTTAATCTCACAGATTCTAAGCGAACCATTATTAATACTGTTAAGTAAGTCGATAATCCTTAAAGTCAGTTCTTCATCATGACTAGAGTATTTAGTTTCATCAGAACTAATTCTTTCAAGCATTTTTTGGCGCAAATTTTGTGACTTTAACTTTAGGTTTTCAATCTGCTGGCAAGTAAACTTAGTTTTTTCAAGATCTTCATATAAAAGACTTTTACATGATGCTTTAAAGTTTTTAATAGAATATTTAAAGTATTTATCTAGTTGTAGGTATTCTTCATCATTATGCTGAATGGTATGTTCGTTAGTCTCGAAAGCAGATTCAATCTGAGCTGCTATATGCTCAATCTCATTAATTAAAGTAGTTTGGTTAAGCATACGATTTACTTCATCATAAGTTAGTTTACATTTACCGATTCGATTTAAAAAGTCTAAAGTCTGACCTCTTAGTTCCTTTTGTTCACTTCTTAGATCCTTAAACTCTTCGATCACACTATCATCTTCAGTGATTAAATAGGTGCGAGTAAGCCACAGCATCTTACGTACAGCTCTTTCCATATAAAGTATCGAGTCTTTAGATTGGATTAATAGTAAAGAAGGTGATTGTAGTAGATTAGAAGCGCGTGGAAGCGAGTAGCTTTTTTTACCTTGAGACGCAGGAATAATCTTACAAGACACTTTATTAATAACTCCGATAAATGGAAATAGTATCAGTGTAGTAATTACATTAAAAATAGTCTGACCATTAGCGATCATCCGCGGCACGTCATTTACATCTGTAAATAGTTTTATCAGGTTAATAAATTGGGGAATCCAGAACATAAATAGCACAATGCCAGCTACATTGAAAAGTACATGCGCTGTCGCCACCCGGCGACCAGAACTATTAGATTTTAAGGACGCCAGCACAGCCGTTATACAAGTTCCGAGGTTCGCACCGAGGATTATCGGGAAAGCAGCCTCAACACTTACCAGACCCTGGCTTGCCATACCGATCATAATACCGATAGCAGCGCTGCTGGACTGGACTAAAGCCGTAAAGATCGCACCAACTAAAATACCTAGCGGTATATTTTCAAGACTTTGCATTAGCTCCAGGAAAAATGGCGCTGATCTCAAACTATGCAGGCTAGCTGACATTAGATTTAGACCTAAAAACAGCAAACCTAAACCTAAAATAATGCCACCAATATATTTGTTCACTGAGCGGCGTGAAAGGCTATTTACTAAAAAACCAGCACTTATAATCCCAAAAGCCAGCTTACCGACTTTAAAAGCGACTATCTGCGCTGTAATAGTAGTACCAATATTCGCGCCCATTAAAACTGCGATACTATGCTCGAAGGTTATTAACTGGGATTGCACGAAAGAGACTAGGATTGAAGTAGTAGCGCTGCTACTTTGGATGACCATGGTAACTACGGTACCGATCAGCACTCCTATAAAAGGATTAGCAGTAGCTTTGCGCAAGATAAGCTTCAAAGTGCCACCAGCTGTGCGCTTTAAATTAGTACTCATGAAATCGAGCCCTAATAAAAATATGGCTAAACCACCTAAGGTTTTTAGAAAAGCGAAAATATCGTAGCTTTCATGCATAAGGCTGATCCTCAAGCGCTAATTATATTACATTGCATCCTTGAGAAAGCATCAAATTCGTAATTACTATACTCATCGTGATTAGACTGGGATTTATGTTTAAAATAAGCCGCAGATGCAATCATCGCAGCATTGTCTGTGCAATATTTTAAGGCAGGCAAGCATAAGCTAAAACCATTAGTTTCACTAAAAACATCCTGGAAATGTGCTCTTAATTTAGAATTAGCTGCCACGCCGCCAGCGATCACGATCTGCTTAATACCTGTATCTTCGCAAGCAGCAGCGATTTTACGCTCTAGAGTCTTAGCGACGCATTCCTGAAACATAAAAGCTATGTCAGCTTTATTTTTTAAGAACTCATCGTCACCTATTTTTTGTTTTAAACGTAAAACAGCAGTTTTTAGACCTGAAAAACTAAAATTATAATCTTTTACTTTAGGAATGGTGAAGCGGTATTCACTGTTAAGCTGGCCAGTTTGCGCCAATTTATCAAGGTTAGGGCCGCCCGGATAAGGCAATTCCATTAGACGTGCTACTTTATCAAAAGCTTCGCCAGCAGCATCATCAATGGTTTCACCCATAATTTCCATATCATAATAATCTTTTACTTTAATTACCTGAGTGTGCCCGCCACTAGCTAGCAGACATAAAAATGGTGGTTCCAGATCCGAATCTAAGAAGTTAGCGCAAATATGTCCCATTAAATGATTCGTCGGAATTAAAGGTTTATTATGTACCCAAGCGAGTGTTTTAGCCAAATTTATACCCACTAGAAGTGAACCTATAAGACCAGGTCCTTGGGTTACAGCAAGCGCTGTTATATCTTCAATCTTTACCTTAGCTTCTGTTAAAGTTTTATCTAAAATCTGGTGCGCTGTTTCGTAATGCAGTCTAGAAGCGTTTTCTGGAATTACTCCACCCCAGTCTTCATGATGTTTAATCTGGCTATACAGCTTGGAGGAGTGAACTTTACGGCCATTTTCAACTATTGCGACAGCTGTTTCATCGCAGCTACTTTCTATGGCTAATATCAACATATGTTTTTATATTTTAACTTAATTAAGCACTTAACATAGTAGTCTTTCGCAGATAGCAGTCTATTAATTTCGAGTTTAAAATAGCTTATGTTAGTTTGCTAGCTCTATTAATAGCTAAGTGCTAGTTTTCTTTTATCTATTATCTGAACCTAAAATGCTGGTTCTCTTAATATAAAAATATCATTAGGCATTTTTAAAACTTATGGCGTGCCCATTTTAAAATAATCCATATATTAAAATAAAGAATTAAATAAACGAAAATATACAACGGCTTTTCGCTGATATTTTAGTTCCTACTAATAACTATAAATTTATAGATAAAGCTAACACTTGCTAGAATAAATTTCATGTTAAAACTTGCCAGCTGGAATGTAAATGGTTTAAGAGCCATTCATAATAAAGGTTTTAAAGACTGGGTAGCAGCAACTGAGCCTGATATTCTTTGTATTCAAGAAACTAAAGCTCATTTTGATCAACTCACCAGCGAGCATTACACTTTAAGTGGTTTAGATTATTTTCATTTTCATAGTGCCTTAAAAAAGGGTTACAGCGGCACGGCAACTTTTACTAATACTAGTAAAGTAAAGTTAATAAACACAAGTGTAGACTTTAATGACGACATTAGTAAAGAAGTTCTTGAAGAACTAACATTAACCGAAGAGCAGTTTCAAGGTTTCAATAGTGAAGGACGCTTGATTAAAAGTGAGTATGAAGAGTTCACTTTGTTTAATATTTATTTCCCCAATGGTAAAGCCAGCGATGAGAGATACACTTTTAAACTTAAGTATTATGAATTTTTATTAGCTTATTTAAAAAAATACCAGCAAGTTCAACCTAAGATTATAATTACTGGTGATTTTAATACTGCTCATCATGCGATCGATCTAGCGCGTCCCAAACAAAATGAAAAAGTAAGTGGTTTTATACCTGAAGAAAGGGCATATCTCGATCAATTAGAAGAGTTAGGGTTCTTCGATAGTCTAAGAATGTTTGAGCCTGAGACACCAGACTTATATAGCTGGTGGAGTTACCGAGCTGGTGCGCGCGAGCGTAATGTAGGCTGGAGGATCGACTATTTTTATGTAGCCAATGTTTTAGCTGATCAGGTGAAAAGTGCTAGTTTAGATACAGCAGCTTTAGGTTCTGATCATTGTCCTGTGATTTTAGAGTTGGAGTTTTAAATAACTTACCTTCAAGTCGGGTTTATCTAGAAGATGGTTTATCTGGGGTCTGGTTTACTTAGAGTTAAATTTTCATAGTTAATTGACTTATAGATACATTTTTAAGGACGTTTTAGTCTTGTAGTATTGAACTATATTTTTATCTAAATTATGTTTTTATTATTCTAAGCACTCTAAAGCATTTTCTTCAAGCCCTTGAAATCTTGCTTATTATCTTAAAGATAGTCTACTAGCAATATAGTTTTAAAAACTAGCTATCTAAGTTCGTAAACTAACGCTTTATGTTAAAAAAACTATTACAGCAAAGCCTGAGTTCTTAATTTTTATCATTAAAAGTGGGAATTGGATGATTTAAATGAAGTTAGTTCTTCTTAAATTATGTTCTTTGTTTAGCACCTTATGAATATTTCTTTTATCTTCATGCTCACTGCGAGGTGCTTTATGATCATTTCTTTTATCTTCATGCTCACCGCGAGGTGCTTTATGGTCATTTCTTTCATCTTCATGCTCACCGCGAGGTTCCTCATGGTCACTTCCTAGTAACTAAAGGTCATTTCCTAACAACTAAAGGTCACTTCCTAACAACTAAAGGTCATTTCCTAACAACTAAAGGTCA
>CAYTKM010000007.1:59966-152831 GCA_964438425.1 uncultured Gammaproteobacteria bacterium | reverse complement strand
TAAACTTACAAAATCATCAGATAAAAGCTTTACCTGATTTATCTGGTATGGAAAGCTTAACAGATTTAATTATAATAGATAATCCTATTGAAGCTTTAGAACCTGGTTTTCAGCTTCCGCCGAAATTGAGTCGCTTTAATTTCGGTAAGCATGAGATTAATTTATTAGATTCAATTGAGTTACCAGATAGTTTAAAATTTCTCAGCATACATAGTTTTAAAAGTTCAGATACTTTGACTTTAAATTCTCCCCGAAAACTAATTTTTTTCTCTCTATTTAAAGCTGAAACTAAGCTGAAAAATATGGAAATTGATTTTTCTAATAGTGAATTTAGCGAAAGCCTTGAAATAAGATTAACTTACAGTGAGGGGATTGAAAATTTTACAAATACCAAGCTTCCTAAATCTTTAGAAAACCTAACAATTAATAATTGTTCATTAGATTCCAAAAGTCTTAGTACTTTAGACTTCAGTCTACTAGAAAGCGCAATTACAATCAACATAGGTAATATAGCGGTAGGTGACAGAATAAGTTCCCCTAACCGATACCTAAACTTCACTGACATGGACTTTCCTGACGACGTGAAAATCTTTAAATTACAAAACCTCGCTGTCACAGATACTTATATAGGTGGCTCTGACAATCCAGAAACCAACACAGATTTCGCTTCTTTAAAATTGCCTGCTAAGCTTGAAAAGCTATATCTTAATAATAATAGTTTATCTACTTTAAATATAACGAACCTAGTCGTTCCGCAAAGCGTGAAAATGATGGATCTGCGCGGTCAGAACTTTGATAGCAGACCTGGTACTAGAAAGAAAATTAGGCAGCACTTTAAACGTACTAATCCTAAGATGAAACTAAAATTAGATAGACTGAAAAAATAGTTAAGTCGAACACTTTAAATCTTGATCCTGCTAAAATTTAAAGTATGGATAGACGTAACTTCCTTAGAAATTCTTATATAGCTGGCGTTGGTGCTGGTTTAACAGGTGTGCTTGCAAGCTGTAATGTTGAAAAAAATGTTGTTGATACTACTAACTCAGCTAAAGCTGGCGCTGGCAAGCTAAAACAAGGTTTAGATTCAGCTTTTAAAGGTAAGTTTAATAATGCAGATTTATATCCAGTATATAAAGATGGTGCTTATATCGTTAAAGATTTTTCACATTTACTAAAACAAGAGTTACCAATTGCTAAAGATACCCTAGAGCATCATTTAGGTTTATATAAAGCTTACGTTGAAAAAGTAAATAAATCTGAAACTATGATGGCAAACAACGAAATCGATGAATTTAGCGTAAAAAATCTAGCTTTTTCATTAAACGGTATGGTTTTACATGACATCTATTTCCATAACATTAATCAGACTAAATCAGATATGTCCGCTGGCTTAAAAAACAAGATACTAGAAACATTCGGTACTATGGATGTTTACTATCAAAACCTTAAAGATACAGCTATGAAAGTTGAAGGCTGGTCTATTACTAGTTTAAATTTATTAAACGGTAAAATCTTCAATTACGCTGAAGATCATCATAGTTCTAATTTCCCGGCATTTATCGTACCAATTATGGCTCTTGATGTTTATGATCACGCTTATACTAACTATGAAAGCTCACCAGCTGGCAAAGCCGCTTATATAAATGATTACATAGGTTTAATTGACTGGGATTTAGTTAGTCGTCGCTACGATGATGTAAAGGGTTTGTCGGCAGTTTAAAAGCTTTAATAAAGTCAATATTTATTGTTTTATTACCCCTGCGGCTTAATTCAAATTCTATAATAGTTTTCATCAATAAAACCTAGAGTTAGCTTAAAGTTACTTCTAGGCTTCCTCTAGTGGCGCTATATTGTGCACTCTTAAATAATCTGCACCTAACTTAACAGCTATCTCATCATAGGCATAACCAAGCTGATCTTTAACTAAAGTGTTTTCCTGCCAAAAATTATCAGTACTTTGTTTACTAATTTTAAAAAGTTTATTAGTTTTTATTAAGATATTAATGGTATCTAACTCTAGATACTCGTAATAGGGTTTAAAATGTTCTAATTCAGAAACTAAAGCTAACTTTAAAAAACTTTTGCGACTTGAGCCGACTAAAATTTCCAAATCAGCAAACCTGTTTTTTAGTTTAGTAAGCATAGGTAAAACCTCAAAGCTATGCTTCAAGTTTTTACCGAAACCTAAGCCAGGATCGAGAATTAATTGTCTAGCACCAAAGCCTAATTTAGTAATATACTGTAGGTTTTTTAAATAAAACTCTGTTAGCTCTTCAAATAAACCCTGACTATAATAATTATCAGGTACTTCAGCAGCTGTAAGGCTGGGAGGCACGCCACCTTTACTATGCATAGTGATAAATTTTAGTTTAAGTGGATTAGGTGCTTGCAGGCAGGCTTCAAGTAAGGTTAGATTACTAAAACCTTTTACACTATTAATAAAAAATATCTTTTCACGCCAAAATTTATGTTCAAATAGCCACTTTAGCACTTCAGGTTTATAAGTATCAATAGAAAATCTAATCCGCGCCGTTAGTTCTTCAGGCTCAGCTAGTAGAGCTTCAGTAAAACGCTCAAGCAATGCAATATCAGCTGCTATAGAGCTGGGCTCGGCGCCAGGGCGAGTAGACTCGCAGCCCATATCTATGTATTTAGCGCCATTTTCAATTAAGAATTTTAGTTTACTAACACTTGGCTTAGCAGAATAGATCAGCTGACTATCAGCATCACTAAAAGAATCAGCATTAAGATTTAAAATCGCTAATTTAAGCACGAAGTCCAATCATAGCAAATTTTTGCGCTAGATATAGATAAGTGCGTTAATTATTTAAAGGACTACATCTAATATCGGCTAGCTTCATTTATTTATCTATAGCTTTGATAGTTTTTAAAAATATTTAATTAATAAAATAATATTTCCTAAACTATATTAATTAACTGAGCATAGTTTTAAATCAACAACTATTTAATGCTTATCAGTGATCACAAAAAAAAGTAAGCCGATCAGCATAATAATAGGATGTTTTTTAACGAATTGCATTACTTTTTCACCAAAATCTAAAAAATGATCCTTAGTGGCACGATTATAAATGCCACGTTTTAATCTACGGATATCTCCTATACGATCAGCTTCATTTTCGAAAATTGGATTATACATCTTATTCATTTTATACCCTATAAAAATTATGATTTCATTAGAAATCATGCTACTAGCTTAGCTTTCAGCCTAAATCTAGACCATTTATCCTGTAAAATAACACTAATCAATACAACCATTACCAAATGTCGATGCGCCAGCAGCAAAAGCCTTACGTAATAGATCTAGATTAGGCAATGAAATACTATCAATTTCAAGTGGATTTAGACCTCGGTAACGGCAATTCTCAAGTATACGTGACATCGAATAAGCGATACCCATACGCGGCACGGCAGCGTCATTACGTCTGGCGATTAAGAGCGCGCGCTCTTCAGGGCAAGTTTGCATTAAATCTTCCAGTCTAACCTTATCTGGATTAGCCACAGTATAATCTTTAATCTTAGCGACAAAATTTCTAGTAACCTGATTACCACTAATAATTCTTTGCATCAAAGTATCTTTAGAGCTATCGTAACTTGAGTTAAGAGTATGCGCGATTAAAGTATGCGCGCATTGATAAGCTTCAGGGTCAGCAGTAAACACTCCACGCTCAAGCGAATCGATCATATGTTTAATTAACCTGGATTCAGAGTTTTCCAGCCTACGGTGATACTGATCTTGGATGAATTCAATTAAATCAGGTTTAGCGAGCAGACCATCAAAACCATAGAACGAAACATGATTACCACCAAGTAAACTAAACATAGCTGAATATGGGATCGCACGCACGTCAGCTAAAATCTGCAAGATTTCATTAATATCTAAACCTTGAGCGAGTTTATCTAAATTATTATCAAAACTTTCATCTGCTAGAAACTCTTTAATCTTAGTGCCAGATCTAGAAGTCGGTCTGCTAGCTATATTAAAGAAGTCTAGGTAAATTAGCGGGGATTTGATAACATGGCTAAAGTAATTTCTAAGTACACTTTCATCTGAGCACTTTAAATCGTCTTCTAAGTCTAACCCAATAATCTCGAATCTAAGTTTCTTACGTAGAATCGCGATCATCTCGTTTTGGCGATCTATAAAATTAGCTGACATTAAGTAAAGATTTTTATTGAAGCTTAAATCAGCTAGCGCTACATTACGCCCAGCTAGTTCGGTTACTCCACTAATGAAATCACTTACGATATGCTCTGATCTAAACAGTGAACCTAGCTGCTGAGCGCCACCACCCTGCAAGGTTCGTTCGTATTTAGCCTGCGAGCCAAGTGGTTGTGTGGCGGTCGCTGTATGTTTAAACTCAAGACCGCCACCTCTTTCTATCGGCTCGCCCCAGCCATCAAAATTCACTAGTCTAAGCTGAGAAAATTTCTTTTTATCGTAAGCTAGTAGCCATAAAGACTTTTCTAACTCAAAATCTTTAAACACTTCTTTAAATTCTTTTAAAGCTGTTTTGATAACTTTGGTTTCGATCGCACTTTCAGTTTCAACTTTTTTCCAGGCTTCAAGCTCATCACCGACATTAAACAAAGCTTTTTTTAGATAGGCATTGAAAATATCGATAACGATGGTATCAAGCTGCTTAGAATGGAACATTTCCCACTGAGATGCCATGAAACCGTTTTGCTTGCCACTATCTGATGGTCCGCGCATTTTAATGTACTCACCGTTATTGGCGATCAGGTATTGGCGCCAAACTGGATTTTTCAAAGTTTCAATAGTACATAAATAAGAATTTCTTAGATCGATAATCTGCTCAGTCAGTGGCACAATCTGAAAATGAGATTCAGGTAAACCGATAAAATAAATTTGCCCGGTAGTTGGGTCTGTTACAGTTTCTGCGCATTTAAAAGTATTAAAACTATAAAGTAATAGTAAAGCATTTAACATGTCTTCAGCATCGCGGTTCATAGAGATAATCTGTCTTCTCAAACCACCAAGCTTATGCAATCTAAGTAACTCTAAAGTTTGCTTGGCTTTAAAGTTATCTTTAGTGTCATCTGCTTTATAAGTTTCAATTAGGCTTTGGTGCTCACTTGCTAGCTCTTTAAAGTTAGCTTTATTTTCTAAAACATATTTAGTTTTATCTGCAAGCGAACTAAAGTTTTGCTTAGCATAAATGTCACTTACCAATTTTTCAATAATAGAACTACCCTGCCTGGTGTGTCCAAATGAACCATGCGCGCCAAAAACTTCAAGTTTTTTAATTAAAATATCAATTTCTCTAGTATTAACGTTTTCTTTATTAGCTTTAATCGCACTGAAAGTATTTACTATGTCTTCGTAAATACTAAACTGATCAAAAACACTTAATTTTTTATGATCCAGCTTAGTATATTTGACGCCAGCCAGCTCAACTAAATCACCAATTAGTTTTTCAAGTGGTTTTAAAACTTCAGCTTCCAGCACAACTCTATAAGCTTGGTGAGAATTATCTCCACTATAGTTTTCTAAATTTTTATTATAAAGTGCTTTAAACTGCTCATCTCTAAAAAAAGTCTTAGCTGGCAGTTCTGGGTTGTCAGTAAAATCATCACTTAAAGTTTGCCATAATTTACGGATATCATTTATGTAACGCTTAGCAAAGTAAATACTTTCATTAATTAAAGCAGCGAAGTGCTCATTAGGCGAAACTGTCGGGTTACCATCAATATCACGGGCAACCCAGCTATGTAATCTAAAAAAGTCATTATTTAAAATAAACTCACTTTTCTTTAAATATGATTTCAGATAGGATTCGATACCGACTAATTTTTCTGGTATGATGTCATAGATTTTATTTACACTAAATAAAAAGTTTTTAGATTCATCAAATGGCTTTAACTGTTTTTCGTTATAAGGTTTCACTCTTACCATATGCGAGATAGAAATCTTTAAAGCTTCCTGGATAGATTCGATTTTATGCTCGATCTCAAGTGTGCTTTTACCTTCACGCAACACCTCCGCTATTTCCTGCACTTTTTCTACCATATTAGAGATATGGTGCATATAATCTGGCTGAATGCCTGCTGTCGGGTGAGCAGTTAGAACTAAATTAGCTGAAACTCTTTCTGTAAATACAGCTTCAATCTGAGATTTATTTAAGCCCATACTCTCTAGCGTACTAATTAGGTTATGAGCAAAGACTTTGCTAGAATCAACAGTATTAGTAACTTCAGCCGCTGTGGTACTCGACTGGTTAAGCAGTAGGTAAGCTTCAAGTACCCAGGCAATAAGTTTATTACCAGCCTTACTTAAGATATCGAAATGCTGACGCACTTCACCAAAATTTCTCTTATCGGAGTTTAAAATCTTTCGAATATCACTGATACTATTTAAATACTGGTACGCCAGACGTTTACGCTCGGCTAAATCAGGGTTTAGATGACTATCATTAATTAAACGGTCAAAGACCTGCTTGCCAACTATGTCACCCAGAATTTTGTATAATGATCTAACGGATTGGTTAATTGCCATAGCTAAAGTATAGCTTTTTTTAAATGTCGCTCAAGTCTGAATTTATTGAATTATGTAAACCTTTTTTAGAGTTTTGCGCCGAGCAGGGGGAAACTGGTCTATTTTTATTATCATTATCAGAATCTATTTTCTTCCCATTACCACCTGATGCGCTGCTCATTCCGATGCTCTTTCAAGAGCGCTATGCCAATTATAAAATTGCACTAATTGCTGGCGTTGGTAGTGTGCTTGGTGCAATTATCGGTTACATTATAGGTAGGTATTTCGGGCGGCGCGCGTTAATCTGGTTATTTCGCAAACATGCACGCAAATATCTACGAGAAGTAGATAAATTTTTTAATAAGTTCGGCTCGATTTCGATCATTCTCGCCGCCTTCACCCCGATTCCTTTTAAGGTTTTTACGCTAACAGCTGGAGTTTCACAAATGAATTTTTTAAGTTTTTTGCTATGTTCAGCGATCGGGCGCTTTGGGCGTTTTTTACTTGTAACTTGGGTGATTTTACAATTCGGGCAAGAGCTTTTACATCATATGCTCCAAATTAGTTTAATCGTTGCTGTAATTGTAATGATTGGTTTGATTTATTATCAAATGACTAAACCTAAGCCTATTAAAAAAATTTAAGTTAAAGTTTGATTTAATTTTAAATATAGTCTTATTATAACCAACCTAATTTAGAATTAAATTCTAAATTTAGCCTTATTTTATAAAATAATTCTAAATTAAGGCATTTTTTAGAAAAAAATTACAAATCAAGCGCTAATTTAGAAAAATTTCAAAAGTACTAATTTCATATATTTAGCAAATATACATTAAAAACAAAATTTCATTTCAGCTCTATAAAAAACTGCCGTTAAAACATTAGAGTAAGACTAGCTTTAAAAGTGCCAGCCTTAAAACCTAAATTAATTAATATAACTAGCTTTAAATGAAGTTAAATAATTTTTATAACATAAAGGTTCCACTTAACTTATATTTAATCTAAATGGTCTTTAATTATAGTATATAAATACAAATTCACTTATGAGAAAAACTGCTCCACTTAAAAAATTAAAATTAGAAAAAGTTTTGACCTTAGATAAATCTGCGGTCAAGAAGTCATTTTTTTCAGAAATATCTGAATCAGTAGCTGCTGGTGATAACGAAATAGATATCGACTTTAGTCGTATTAATCAAGTTAAGGCTAAACCAGAGAATAACTACCAAATCCCAGTAGATGAAGTCCTAAAACAGAAGCAGGTTCAGGATATTGCGGATTACTTTCGTAAAATACCTTTTGTCCATTTGAAGAATTTCCCTAAAGCTAAAAAACTTTTTATGGATTTTTTCGCTAACGGTGAAGATATAGCGACTAATATCGAATATTTAAAGGAACAATTAGATAAAAGTACTTCTAAAAAAGATCAGTACGGTAAAGTGATTGTACAGTTTGAAGAGTCTGGTTTTTCACCAAGACAATTTAGATTATTATTTTATAGACCATTTATTCCTGAGGTAAAACAGTATTTCTTTTTAAATTTAGAAAAGTCAGCTGCTTCATCTGAAAAATTTCAAGTTTACACGATTAATGAAAAATCTAAAAAAGAATTATTGGTAAAGTCGATCGATCCACGTTTCACACGCTTAAGTAAGCGTAGAAATTCTATCGAATTTGATGCTGAGTTATGGAAATGTTTTAATAAAGAAGCTATTAAAGCAGATAACTACTCTAAAACTATTGCTTGCATTGAGCGTAATCACTTGCGTTTCGAGCAATTCGTTAAACATGTCAATGGGCGCTTGAACAAATATCTAAATTATAATATTACTGACTATATTAAGAAGCCTGTAGTTAGAACTAACAACGAAAATACTAGTTATATTAATTTTGAAACTAAAACTAAACAGAAAGTAGAGTTTAAAATCAATAAGATCGCTGTTAGTATGCAAATTTCTTAGTGTTAATTTTTATAATTGATAAAGCCCTTTAAATACTGATTGTCTTGCTGGTTAAAATCTTCAGAGCTCATTTTCTCATTAATAAATTCAGCTAAAACGGCTAAAGCTTTTTCTTTTAGTTCTTTATCTTCATTTTTTAAGTTTACAGGCACTTTACCTTCAAGTAGATCTTTCAAAAATCGATTAAACAATTGTAATTTTATTTAAAGTTTAAAAACTTACTGTTATACGCAGCAGGCATTTGTTCTACATTAGTATGATATTGGTAAGCATTAAGTTTACTAAATGCACCACGACCATTTAGATTATCAAAATTAGCTACAAATCTTTTTAAATCAGGTATTTCACGTGGCTTAAATTTAGCTTTATTTAATACATATACAGAAACATATTTATTAAATGCAGCTTTAATCAACTTTTTATTCTCAGAAGGTAATCTAAATGATGGTGCTAGCACATCTACATTATTTGTAACTTTCTGATAAACACGCGGCGAATTAGCCTTTAAAAACTTCATAGTAGCTAAGCGTGTAAGGTGATTTTTCTTCACATAACCATCATTTTTACCTGAAACTTCATTTAAACTGTTATAGGCATGATATAAAGCCATAGTTGAGATGATCGGTCGTTCATTTTTATCTAGCATATTTACAGTATCAGCGATTACTTCAGCATCTTGGTAATAAACCTTAGCTTCTCTAAGCATTCTATGAGCTATTTCCTGTTTAGTAACCATATTAGTTAAAAGCTCTTTATTTTTTATGCCTAAAACGTTACCTAACTTAGTTATATTTTTAGGGTTAATAGTTATTATGTCTTTTTTAGGATTATACTGACCATAATTAGCTGTATTATTACTGGTTTCATATTTAAGATGACCTTTATTTAGCTTAGGGAAGAGTCTTTGCAAAGCTTTGATACCATTCAAGTCGTTATAGTAATTTACCGAAGATTTATTACTTTTATTTTCTATAAATGCAGCTGAAGTTGTTTTCTCAGTGGTAGCCATTTTTAATTCTTTATCTACTAAGCTTGTTTGGCTAGCTTGATCGCTGCCTGAATTAATATTTAAATTATGGTTTGCTGGATTTTCAGCTAATGCTACGGGCGCTGCCAGGTTTAAGGAAGTGGCAGCGGCTATTACCGCAAGCTTAGCTCTATCAGGAAGCGACTTTGCAGAGTTTTTAGTAGTATCTTTAAGGTTTTTACTGATTTGGTTACTAGTAGGCGCATCTTCTTTAGCCGTAACTGAAGTAATACTGCTTGGATCCAGACTGTTACTTGTTTCACTAAGTGCCTTTTCATCTGCTGGCGTTTGAGAAGTTTGACTATAACTTACTTTGCGTGCTGGTAATTTAATTTGATTTACTAAAATATTGTTATGACTTACAACCATCGTGATCTTATTTTAACATAATTTAAGATAAAAGCCTCTAAATTTAAACTAAAGTACTGATAACTAGATAAAAAAGATTATTAAGTGAACTAATTCACTTGATATGTAAATAGATAAAAATATTAATTAGTTTGAATTAAGCAATTTTAAAATTGCTCTACATTATGTAAAGCAATTCAAGCTTAAGGTGAAATCTAAGTAATATTAAACTATTTAATTAACTTCAAAAAACTACTTAATCAACCCCAAACTCAAATTTGGCTTAGAATAGTAGAAAGGCTTATTCTTAAAGTCAATTTTCATGTTTAGTGCACTTAATAAAACTTTAGCTATTGGTAAGGACATTTCAGAAGTATTTCTTGCAAGTTTTTTTACCTTATGGCGTAATATCAAGTATCTTCTTAAGTTTAAGATTCATTTTCCTAACTTATTTAGCTACGCTGCTCAATTCGCACAATCTGTCACTTTACCTATCGTAATAATTGCTTGCGCGCTAGGTGTCGTTATCGGAATTCAGATGGGACCTGAGTTTTTATCGCGTGGTGTCGCGTCTAAACTAGGTATCCTTACTATACTTAGTATGAGCCGCGAGCTAGTACCTATTATGGGTGCGTTTATGTTAACTACCCAGTTTGGTACTGCTCTAACTGCTGAAATCGCAAATATGCAGATTACCGAGCAACTTGATGCACTTAAAACCATGAAAATCAGTCCCATTTATTATTTATCGCTGCCGGCTTTAATTTCTGGTGTTTTACTGGCGCCATTGGTATTTTGGCTAGCAGTGCTGGCTGGAACCTTTAGTACTTATTTAACTATTAATGTAATAGATTATTTAGCTTGGAGTTCGTATGCAACTAGTATAGTTGATGACTTCGAGCTTAAAGATGCTCTAATTTGCATGGTTAAATCAGTAATTTTCACTATCGAAATAGTCACTATAGCTGTCACTATCGGCTTAAATATTGAAGAAGATAGCGCTAAAGCTGTCGGTGAAGCTGCCACTAAAACAGTTATTTCATGTTTTATTATCGTTATTTTGACTGATTTACTGGTTACTATGGCTTATTTATAGATTTTACGAGTCTGAAAATTCTATAATTATTATTAAAAATAAGGTAAAAACATATTTACGCGCAGTAATTTTCTTAAACTGCTATAATTCAATATCTTGACTTTATTCAGCGATTTTAATTTACCACCTAAGCTTCTAGCGGCTATAGCTGATATGGGCTTTACTGAGCCATCTGAAATTCAGGCTAAAGCTATACCTGACTTACTTGAAGGCAAAGACGTCATCGGACAAGCCCAAACTGGTACAGGTAAGACGGCAGCGTTTTCCATACCTGGTATCACTAAGATAGACCCTGAAGTTTCAGGCACTCAAATGTTAGTTTTATGTCCAACACGTGAGCTAGTAGTTCAAGTAGCTGGTGAATTACACAAACTTACTCGCAACCAACCTGAAATTAGCGCACTTGCTATTTATGGTGGTCAAGATATTTCAATCCAACTTAAAAAACTAAAACAAGGTGCCGCACAAATTGTAATCGGTACGCCAGGTCGTGTGATGGATCACATGCGCCGTAAATCTATTGACTTTAAAGATCTTAAATATGTGGTTTTTGATGAAGCTGATCAGATGCTAGATATGGGCTTTAGAGAAGACATGGAAACTATTCTAGCTGAAACGCCAGCTGTCAGACAGACAGTCATGTTCTCAGCAACTATGCCTAAGGGTTTACTGGCGCTAATGAAAAGGTTTCAACATAACCCGAGTCATGTAAATACTATCGGTGATTCGCAGCAAAGCTCACAGATTAAACAAATTCATTACCACCTAGCCCGTGGCACTAAATTTGAAGCTATGAAAAGACTTTTATCTTTCCATCAAATTCAATCTGGACTTATTTTCTGTAACACTAAGATGATGGTAGATGAGCTAGCTAAAGAATTTAGTCAGCTTAAATACACAACAGCAGCTCTTCATGGTGATATCGACCAGAAAAAGCGTAATAAAGTAATGCAAGATTTCAGAGATGGTCGCATTCAGTTACTTATCGCGACGGATGTAGCAGCTCGAGGTCTTGATGTAAATGATCTTGAAGCTGTTATTAATTATGATCTACCTAGATTCGATCAGGATTATGTCCATAGAATCGGACGTACTGGTAGAGCAGGTAAAATGGGTTTAGCTTTAACTTTAGTTATCGGTAAAGAACTTGATGGTCTAAGTCGTATTGCAAGAAAAAATAATATGCAGATCGAAGCTGGTAAAGTGCCTACTTTAAATGATTTAGAAAAAGCTAGCTTTAATCTAGTTAAAGAAAGTGTACAAAAAACTAGCATTCATGAAAAAGAATATGAAAAGTATTTTTCTTACTTACATAATTTAGAACTTAAAGACGCAGATCCAGCTGAAGTCACAGCTTTACTTTTAAAAGTACTTGTAGATCAAAAGTTAACTGGTTTTAAAGATGTAAACTTTAAACCTGAACATGGCGGCGGCGGTGGCGGTGGTCGCAAAGAAGGCGGACGTAATGGCGGCGGTGGTCGTGGTGGTTATGATCGTAATCGTCGTGATCATAAAAATGGTCGTCCAAGATTAAGTGCTGGACCTAAGTATAATTCACCTAAGAAAAACTTTATAAAGCCATTTGCTAAAAAAAAGAGATTCGAAACTAAGTAATTCTAAGACTAAATAACTTATAATAATTTTCTAAAATTCATCATTTTTTAGAAAAAAATTATAAATAAGTGCTTATTTTAGAAAATTATTATAATACAGCACTAAATTTAGATTTTTTTCTAATTTAGGTTTGTTTAATTTCTTATAGTTAAAACACTAATCTACTTGTTTTCTATTTCAGAATTTATGTTAGCTAAAGCTTCCTTAGCGGCTCGCTGACCTGCTTCTTTTTTAGAGCGCGCTTTACCTATACCAAGCATTTCGTCATTAAATAATACTGCCATCTCGAAGATCGGTTGATGATCTTCACGCACTATATTTATAGTTTTAAATTTAGGGGCTTTAGCATATTTAGCTTGCAGGTGTTCAATTAAACGCGCTTTATAGTTTTCTTTTATGGAAGCTTTAATAGCTCTTGCAAAGTGATCTGACCAAATATCTAAAATAAAGTCTTTAGCGTATTTATATTCGTTTTCTAAATAAGCTACCGCAATTAAGGCTTCCATGGCATCAGCTAGAATTGAATCTGGTAACTTACAATTTTTTAAAGTCTTACCAACAATAAGATGCTCAGCCAGATGGTATTGTTTGGCGATCTTAGCTAATAATTTATCTGAAACTAATCTTGAGCGGTATTTACTTAATTTACCTTCATCTTCAGCAGGGAAATTAGCATATAAATAATCACTAATAGCCAATTTTAAAACTGCATCACCATAAAACTCTAAACGCTCATTAAAATCTGCCTTAGCATCATCTATGAGCACTGATTTATGAGTTAAAGCTTGGTAATAAAGTTTGCTTGCTTTAAAGTATTTAGGAAAAATAGGTTCTAAATTACTTATAAGCTCTTGGTTCATTTTAAATTAAGCTTTCTCGATGGTCATAATTACATCACCATAAGCGATAGCTTCGCCGTTCGCCACTTTAATCTCTACCACTTTACCATCAAGTTCAGCTGGCAATTCATTCATAAGTTTCATCGCCTCGATAATACATAAGGTATCACCTGGCTTGATGCTGTCACCAGCTTTAACAAATGGCTCAGCTTCAGGTGAAGGTGAAGCATAAAATGTACCCACCATTGGTGAAGTTATCTCAACTAAATTAGCATTTGCGCTAACTGCTGAGCTACTATCATTAGTAGTGGTACCGCCACTAGCTGGCATAGCTGGCGCACCTGCACCAAACATAATAGGGCTATTGCTACCAGCAACTTCTTTGCGAACTTTAATACGTCCCCATTTATCACTTTCAACTTCAATTTCAGTTAACTCTTGATCTTTCAAGATCGCCGCTAGTTCGTTTATCTCTTCGATAGGTAGATTTTTTTTACTCATTAATTGATCCCTAATTTTAAATTAATTTTAGCTTGCTTAGCTTCTTACTCGATCCTGATATTCACGAGTTTGTGGATTAAGTCTAATCTTATCACCCACTTCTACGAAAAATGGAATATCGATGCTCGCACCAGTTTCTAAAATAGCTGGTTTAGTACCACCAGATGAAGTGTTACCTTTCTCGTTAGGTGCAGTTTCAGTCACTTCAAGCTCGATTGAATTAGGTAATTCTACGGAAATGATCTTACCATCACAACTAGCTACTGTACACAGAGTCTCTTCTTTTAAAAAATCGATTACATTTTTACCTAAATCATCTTTAGAAAGTTCACTTTGTTCATAAGTTTTCATGTCCATAAAGGCGTATGAATCACCAGCAGCATATAAGTACTGCATTTCACGTTTATCAATAAAAACAGGTTTAAACTGTTCATTCATACGAAATGAAGTCTCTAAGTTCTTACCATTATTAATATTTTTAAGTTTAGTTCTAACGAAAGCGGCTCCCTTACCAGGTTTAACATGTAAAAATTCAACTACCTGATAAAGATCATTTTTCCATTCAAAAGTTAGCCCGTTTTTAAAATCTGTTGGTGTATACATAAGCTAGCATTATAATAACATTTAATTTTCCATAGAAACTGGAAAATAAAACAATTCTCTGCCAGCTATCGGGTCAAGTACTCTTAATTCATATTTTGTTAATTTTTTCACCTTACCTAAACTAAAGGCAAGTTTACATCTTTGTTTTTTATGAGGCTCAATATAAGACACTTGATCAATGTTTTCAAAATTATAAAGTAGTGGATTACTATATAAATATTCGATACTATCATTTTCTGAAAGTATAATATCACTAAGGTGCAATCTTTGTTTGCTCTGATTATCAATTTCCAGATCGAAAAGTACACAGTTACCGTAATTCTGCGAATAAAAGTTAGCAGTATCTTTAATTTTCAGCCCGAAACCATAGTTTTCAGCAGATTTAAGCTCAAATTCTTCCCAAGTCGGTAAGTTATCTGCTTTTACTGTTATGTCATCGATCAACTCAAAATAATTCACCTGATTAGATGCAAGATTAAACTCAGGTTTAGTTTCAGTGAAAGTCGTGTACAGGGCATGCAATAGACCGATGCCTGCTCCCACTCCGACAGATATCCCGTGCGTAGCGATCGCCAAACCTAGACTGCCATATTCTACACTATCAAGCGCACCAACAAGCGAGCTTACAGTAAAGTTAGTACCGTGTTTAATAGCTTGCTGACGAAAAGCTTTAAATTTAGATAGCTCATTATTTTTTAGATTAGCTTCCAGCTCACCATCTATAGCTGCTTGCGAGCCGTCGGGAAATAAAAACTGCTTAAGTTTAATATTTACTTTTTTACTTTTAGGATCGACATTAGAGATTTCACCCTGGATCTGGGTTTGTCTCGGTAGGTTCATTTCTTTAGCTAATTTAGTGTTAATCGCACACAGAAAAACATCACCAGTTAGACTTTTTTCACTATCTAAGTTAGTAAAGCTATAAAAACCGCGTTTCTGTTTTTTAATTTTCTTTTCTTTAGCTTTAGCAGGAAGATTTTCATTGAAGTTGGCTTTTAACTTAATAGTTTGTTGATCACTCTCAGTAAAAGTACTTAAGTTTTTATACGGCAGCTGACTAATAAGTTGTCTATTATAAGTATCTTCAGTTAAGTGAGTTTCAGTTTCTTGTAGGTTGTTTTTAGGGCTTATGTTAATGTCGGAGGTAGTTTCGTTTAAACTAGTCGAGCTAGAGTTATAGGTTTCTTTAAATACAGGTTTACTCTTGTTTAAGTTTATAGTTTGTTTTGAAAATTCAGTACTGAATACTTGGCTTAAGGGACGAGCATAAAGTGCATGGCTGATCTCAGGGCTCTGGAGACGTGAATTTGCACCTTTAAAATCACTTTCAATGTTATTTTTAAAGTTTTCAATATTTTGGTGAAGTGAACTTGAGCTATTAAGTGCGCTCACAGAGGTGTAAAGTCCACTTGAGCATGCGCTAAAAGAGACTAAAATTAAAAATTGTGAAATTTTTCTAAAATTGATCAACAGAACCTAATTTTAACTTAAACCATGCTAATATTGTAAATCGATCGGCTAAAGATTATTATCTTTTAAGCTAATTATCACCGATCATTTGAGGCGTAGCTCAGTCTCAGTTTAGGCAGTCAGCCTAAATGGAAAGCAAGAAAAGCACCTTGGTGCTCGGTAATGCAAGTTAGACCATTAGTGGAGGCGTAGCTCAGTTGGTTAGAGCACCTGCCTGTCACGCAGGGGGTCGAGGGTTCGAGTCCCTTCGTCTCCGCCACTTTTACATAAAATAAAAAGGACTACAACTTATAAACTGTAGTCCTTTTTATTTCGCATGAAAAAAATGAGTGAGGAGCGTGAGACTCGCCAGTCAGAAAGATGCCATAGGCACATCTTTCTGACTGAAACACACCTAAATTTTTGATTTAAGCACTTGCTGAATGTACTTTTCACAAAAACCTAAATCATTTAAATAATCTATATTATTTATTAAGAAATTATCTAAGTTTACAAATTTACGCTTTAGAAGATTTGTTTGCTCAGTTAAAGTTATATTTCTATAATAAGACTTTTCGAAATGCTTTAAAGCCAAGTATATATTAAAAAATAAGCGATCTAATTGCTTAGGTTGTTTTTTTGACTGTTTTTGCCAATATTGGCTAATTTTATAATCAATTCTAGGCAGGTTTATAAAGTATTTATCATAAATTCTCGAATGATGGGCACACATGTTTCTTAATCCATTAAAAGCTTTTAGCCAAGAAACTAAAAAGGTACCAGTATCTAAATTAAATTCTTTAGCTAATTCATCTCTTAGCTCAATGTCAGCCAAATTATTAATTAAGTAAACAAAATTTCCAAAATTCATTGTTTCAACTAAAACATAAATTGGATATGGCTTTTGATAATTTGCAAGAAAATGTTTCGCAAATAACTCCTTTTTAGCTTGCATTTTAAAATTATTGTAAATTTCATTGTATGTCTTTTGATATTTTGTTTGATCTAAAAAATTTCTCTTATTGTCTAAAAAGTAAATATCTTGTTTTGCTAATAAATAAGCCAATTTAGATCGCAAATAGACTTCTAAAGTTTCAATAATAGCCATTAATAAGCTTCTAAGTTCAGAATCAAAATTATATATATTTATAAAATCTTCAAAATAAAAATCGTTTTTACCCTGGTTCAAATAATTAAACCAATAACCACTTAAACGATAGTAGTTTTTAGTAGATAAGTGAAATATAGCTAACTCTTCATCTTTAAAATTTAAGCCACGCTGTTTTAAAATATCTATCTGCTCCTGATAGGTTTTAAATTGTTTGTTGTAAAATTCCACTATAAAAAGCACGAAACCTGGCGGCCGAAGCCCCAGGTTTTCTAATACTTTAATTATACCTCATCTATTTAAAATATATTTAAGGGATGGAATATATTTATAGTAAAATCATTTATTAAATAGCTCAGTCTCAGTTCAGGCAGTCAGCCTGAATGGAAAGTAAGAAAAGCACCTCGGTGCTCGGTAATGCAAGCTAGACCATTAGTGGAGGCGACCCCTTATAATCTAGTGAGCGCAAGCATGGTTTACTGGTTGTTACGGTCGGCTGCGTCTCCGCCACTTTTACATAAAATGAGTGAGGAGACTGGTACTTACTAGCAAAATAGATGCGCCTATGGCGTTTTTACATCAATTTGTTTAAAACAATAAAAGTTTTTAATACATATATTATCAAAAATTAAATTAACTAAAAAGTGCTTAAAAAATAAACTTTAAATTTGGATTGAAAACAATGTTTAATTCAAGTGATAATATATTATCTCATCTTAAAAACCCTGTAGCTACTTTAAAGTACTAAAACTAACAAAAAAATATAAAATGGCAAATTTAGATTTTATAACAGAAAACAAAACGACTTTAAAAGTAAAGAAGCAAAGAATTTATATTATAGTGATCGGTATTATGCTTGCAATCTTATTCAGCATTTTTTTTAAATCTTTACTTTTTTCTATTATTTGTCTTTTTATCTGTCTGGTTCTTACTCGCTTCACGACAGCGTCTGACGTATCAAAAGCAGGTGTAGAAGGTGAAGATATAGCTTTGGATATATTAAGTCAGCTTCCAGATAATTTTCATCTTTTTAATCAGATTAATATTCCTAATTTAAAGTCTAAATATGGTTTCAATGAAGCTGATATGATTGCAGTAAATAACAATACAGTGTTTGTAATAGAAGTTAAACACAACAATGGAAATATTGCTGTAAGTGAACCTAGTAATGCTTCAAAAGAATGGGAAATCATAAAAACAGGTAGAGCTGGTGGAATCTATAATAAAACTATGCGCAATCCAATTGTTCAAGTTAAAAAGCTGGTTAACTTACTCTCCAAACATATAAAACAAGCGAAAAGTCAAAAATGTCCCTGGATACAAGGTGTTGTCGTCTTTACTAATGACAAGGTTGAACTCACTTTTGTAGAGGAAACAAGCATACCTGTCTTAAAAAAAGATGACTTAGTTAAATATTTACTGAATTACGAAAGTCAAAGCAAAAACTTTAATAAATCATCAGATATTGTTTCCCTTATAGCTTCACTTAAAAACTAACACTACTAGCTATCTGTTCGTCAGCTAATTTCTACTAATAATACTCATCTTAAAATCTGAATTGTAAATTTTTTTAAATACCTCGACTCATCGACCAAAATCCTAAGTTTTCTAATACCTTAGATAATATGTCACTAAACTCATTTGTTAAAACTATACCAAAAATTATAGTAATTTAAGATATCCACGTATTTTTTTGTTAAGATGATTTCTCATGAATCATAACTTTTATTTTTTATTGCATATGCTCGTATTTTGCTTCCTCACTGCCCATAGTAATGTACAAGCTGCACCTTGCGATGGCTCCAAATCAGCGTTTTTTGATGCAATAGCTAACGATTCAGCTTCTTTAGTTGAAAGTAATGACATAACTTTTGGTGAAACTAAGACTTTAATAGCGACCTTAGGTACTTTAAGACAAAGATCAGGAGCACGTGTAATTTTTACAGCGCCAGGCACCGGCAATAATCTAAAAAAAGCTAACATAACTATTACTACCTCAGCTTTAGATCCAAGTCTGCAAATTTTCCAATTTGCTTTTGGACCATTAAATAATGGTGTTACTAGCTGTCAGGATAGAGGTTTTACTGATTTTACGGTTAATGGTACAGCAAACGCGCCAACTACACTAACTGAAAACACTTTAAATAGCTTAGCTAGTAATAATGGTAATAGTTCATATGTGATATTAACTTCAGTTCAAGGCATCAGCGGTGATACAAGCACTCAAGGTGTTACATTAGAGGCTAACTTAATTCCGGGTCAAAGTTATGAGGCTACCTGTGGTTCGGTGGCAGAAAATGGTGCCTTAAACACAAGTTATGATTGTAATATTTTAGTTAAAATACCAGGTTCTAATGGTGACTCCAATAACGGCAACGATAACCCCGATTCTGGTAATCCTGAGCCCCCCGTGGAAATTACCCCAGCTGCAGTCAAAGTTCAACCAGAAACTAATAGTACAGATTGTCCGTTAAGTTCTTTAGAGCATTTAAATTTAGCAATTGAATCTGAACAGGCCTTAAAACTAAGATTAAGTGAGCAAGCTGAAGAAATACAGAAAGCTTTTGATGCTATTTCTAAAGCTGGTGTTAACCCTGGTCCTGCAATTAGACGCTTTGATGCTTTAACGGCTTCAATTAGAGATGATATCGGTGATACTCGCAACATAGTTAATGGTGGCTTAGACTTCTCTGTGAGGCATTTAAATTGCGCCAAAGTGAAATTAGCTGACGAACAGTTAACTGCGGCTGATAGATTAAATGCAGAGCTAGAAATAGATCAAGCACTAGCTGGTGATAATGCGGCTAAAGACTCAATAATTAGCGAAGATAATTCAATTAACGACCCTGGTTTACGTCTGAAAGCTTCACTGGAAAATACAGTTAGGAATTTAGATAATGCTCTAGCTGATAAAGAACAAGCTGGCGGTAATCTAAGTTCTAGCTTTCAGATGCCTGATTTTAAAAGTTCAGATGTTTCAACAGTCTATGACAATTTTAAAGATCAAGTGGCAGATATGGCTAATGACTTGATTAACAAACTTGATAACAGTAAAAAAGCTATCCAAGCTAGCTCAGATAAAAAACAGACTGTGGATGCCATTTTAGAAGTACAAAATACGGACTGCATAAACGACTTTTTTGATGAAGTGGTTCAGGAATATACTAAAGTTCATACCTTAGTAAAAAAAGAGTTAAAGGAAATAGCTGAGGCCAATGAAAATGACGACGAACAAACCAGTGCAACTCCCGCTCAAGTTAAAGCTGCAAATAAAGCTATTAAACAAGTAGATAAATCTTTCAAGAGCACTATTAAAGCTCTTAAGAGAACTCAAAAACGTACGAATTCAACTTTAAATAGTGGACTTGTCGGTAGCCAACAAAGTAGAACGAATAGAAAAATTAGAGCACTTTTAAAATTACTTAGAAAAGCTAATTTAAGTAATGATAGAGTGTGGCGAAGAATGATTCGCAGACAATTAAAAAGATTAGCTGGTTTTAATGGAGGAGTTTAATTACTCCTTCTCAAAGAAGTACCTTGGAGCATATTTTTTTCTATAAGGGTTATTGTTTGGTGTCACTTTATAGTTATGGTATTCACCGTGAAAGTTGTTAATCATAACCTTATCATCATCCCACCTATCTACGATGCTAGTTAAAGTAGCTTCTCTTTTAGGACACTTATTAAGGTCATCTACTAACCTTAGTCTATATAAACTTTTACTAGTATCCACACGATATGAAGGTGTGTACTCCCAATCAACCATAAACTTTAGTCCATTAAGTTCAACAGGTTTACTTGAAGTATAATACTCTATTTTCTTTTTAAGATCTCTATCAGCATATTTATAATCGACTTCTTCAGATATAACCTCAAATAACTGACGAGCAGACTGAACATTATCAAATTTACCAGCATCACAATCTAAAATCTTTTCAGCAACCTTTAAACTATTTTTTTGCTCCACTTTCTGTTGAATAGATTCTGGTAAACTCGAAAGACTTAGTTTTACAGCTTTATTTAGCTTTTCGTTCTCTTTAGTATAAAAATCACTATTACCACTGAGCTTTTCAGCACTTTTTTGATGAGCTTTCCCCCTCCTTCTAGACCAAATCACATCGTTTAACGTGGTTTCTGTAGTTTTTTTACTGGCGCAATTAATCTTTTCAACTTTATGAGGTTTACCATTACCAAAAGTGATTCTAATTAGAGCTTCAGGATCATTAGGCTTACTACATCTACTACGATTAGCATTTCTAAGCTCAAAATTGTAAGTCACCTGCTCATTTCGCTTATAAATTTTATAAACATCGAAAGTAAATCTATGTCCACTTTTATTCATAGTTCCAGTAGCTTTATAGACAGGTTTATTTAATCTAAGATGCTGACCTAAATTGAAAAAATTGATAGTTGATTTTTTTATGTCATATAAATCGTCTATATTTTTAAATTTACCACCTGATTCCAAGGGTTTAATTAAATGATCAATCAATTCATCAAAAGTAATTGGTACCTGATTTCTATTACCAGATACAGCTTGCACCAAATTCAAAGGAGGGCTTGATAATTGCTTGATTTGAGGTCGCGCTAAAGTTTTTGTCTCTTGAAAGGGTACAAGCATATCATTTGATGAGATATTTATATCTGCTTTAGCTGGCAAACTACTAGTTGCAACTAATCCTGATGCTAGTAAAGGTATTAATGTATTATTGGGTAAAGAAGCTTTCATTTCAAATAGTCAACCACCACCTAGGGGGTTAAGGTGCGGTTAAATTAATTGTAGCTGAAATAATGTAAAGTAAACTTTAAAGTTTACCTTGCTGATGTAAATTAATTACTAAAATTATTTTAGGCACTTAGCTTTAATAAGATTTATAAATTATGATAAACAACTATAATTTAATATCTTTTTTGGTATCTGTCGTTACCACCACGCGAATGATCACCGCCACCACCTGGACGATCATTTCTACGATTATTATTTTCTTGTGCAGTATCGATTTTAAGTGGTCTACCTTTAAACTCTTGACCATTTAACTGTTCTTTAGCTTCAGCAGCTGGTTTCCAGTCTTCAAAAGTAACGAAACCAAATCCCTTACCTTCAATTACCTTGCAATCCACGACTGTCCACTTCTCACCTATAAATTCTGAAAGTTCTTGACTTGTAACAGAATAGTTTAAGTTACCTACATATAATTTTTTACTCATATTTTACTCTTTTTATTAACGAAAACTAAGAGGCAAAACAGTAATTAAATTAGCAATTAGTTCTCTAAGTTGGTCTTGAAGATCATACCATACATTTATATATACTCACACCATTAAGCTAAAACATAAAATAGTGTTTTAGTGTATATCTACAGTTTCATCTATTAATTCAGCTAATATAAAATCTTTATTAGTCAAGCCACCATTATCATGAGTAGTTAATAAAATGACTACTTTGTTATATGTATTTGACCATTCAGGATGATGATCAAGTTTTTCAGCCATTAAAGCTACTTGAGTCATAAAGGCAAAAGCCTCCTTAAAATCCTTGAATACAAAATTTCGGGTTATTGATTTTTGCTGCTTGTCTAACTTCCATTTAGAGTTTAGCTCTAATAAACTTTGTTTTATATGCTCAAAATTTAGATTCATAGATATTTTATATCTTAACTTTAAATCTAACATCGCTCATTATGTTTATAAAATAACTTATTTACTAGTTGATTAAAAGTTTTTATCATCTTATCTGGTTTTAAGATGCCAAATATTTTTTATAAAATAAATTATTAAGATAAATATCTAAAATATACTTAAAAAGTAAAAGTGCATTAATCTAAGTTCTAATCCAATGTTTTATGTTTTAAAATAGTTAATAATTAGATATTGTTATTATAGAATTAAACATTAGTTAAACTTGCTTAATTTAAAAAATTGGCATCTTGAGACTTTACGCATTATCTTAAATAAACCTTATGTTTATTGTGTTAGCTTCTAAATGTAATATTTATTACTAAAAATTAAAAGAGAGTATTTACTTCATGGAAATTAATAACGAAACAAAAATATTAGAAGAACAAATGAAACTTCAACAGCAAAATGCTAATAACTCAGCATTTAGTTCAGGTCAAGCTAGTATAACTTCAGGTACTGTAGATCTATTTGCTGGTACTTCAGCTGACTTTCAAGCCGACTTTCAGGAATCTATTACTGATAACGGTAGAATCTCAAGTGGCGAGTATAATAGGTTAAAAGAAAAGTATACTAATGATACTGGTAAGTCATTTGATAACTTTTTAAGTCAAAAAATAAGTGATGCAAGTCAAATGTCAAGTGATGTTCAGGCTAAAGTAAAAGCTAATTCATCTTCTTCGACAAGTTCTAGTAATGCTACAGCTAGCCCGACTGCGCCTGCAAATAATCCTTTTGCTGGTACTTCAGACGATTTTCAAACCGATTTTCAAGAATCTATTAGTGATAATGGCTATATTTCAAGTGGCGAGTATAATAGGCTAAAAGAAAAGTTTGATGGAGACTTTGATAACTTTTTAACTAATAACACTTCAAGTGATCAAGTGGGAGATAGTGTTAAAGGCATGATCGGTTATAAAGATGGTGTTGATGAGGCAAACGACGTAGCTGTTAATAAACCAAATGTAGTAGCTAAAGGCACAGAGACTAATGGTGCTGAAGAAGTTAAAGAAACTGAAGTAGTTGACGAAACTAAAGTTGATGCTACAGGTACAGCAACTAACAGCGATTTTAAAGCAACAGTTAATGGTGGTTTTAATGTACAAGATGGTAAGATCATTGGACCTGACGGTAAAGAATTTGTTCCACATGGTTTCAATATTGGTGGTGACAACTACTGGACTTGGGATCATGATGAAAGTGGTGATATCGATGAACTTAAAGCTTGGGGTGTAAACTCTGTACGTATGGTTAACTATTCATCAAGTGATGAACACCAAAAATTAGATAACTTTAAAGAGTATGTTGAAAAATTTACTGATGCAGGTATCGCAGTTATGCTTGAAGATCATACTACAACTGGTAAGTACTTAAGTGGTAGTGAGCTAGAGAGTTCTAAAAACTGGTATAAAGAGCAAGCACAAAACTTTAAAGGTAACTCTTTAGTTTGGTTTGATACAGGTAACGAACCTGGACGTCATGGTGACAGCACTGATCAATGGATGGATTTCCAATCTGAAATGATCGAAGCGATCAGAAGTACTGGTAACGATAACATGATCGTAGTTAATGAACAATGGTGGGGTCAAGGTGCTGGCGGTAAAAATTCAGCGGTTCTTGAGCGTGGTAAAGAGTTAACTAATAAGTATGGTGATAACATAGTATTTTCACCACATATTTATAGTGAATTCGATGCTGGTAAGCTAGATAGTTACCTAAAAAATGCTAAAAGCCAAGGTTTAGCAGTGACTATTGGTGAGTTCGGTGAAAGACAAGCTGACTATGTTCCTGAAGTTGCTATGAACAATAATGTCGGTGCGTTAGCTTGGTT
Source organism: uncultured Gammaproteobacteria bacterium (assembly GCA_964438425.1). GTDB lineage: Bacteria > Cyanobacteriota > Vampirovibrionia > LMEP-6097 > LMEP-6097 > CAYTKM01. The sequence goes on along the minus strand of CAYTKM010000007.1, from coordinate 128,267 downwards.
ATGGGATGGAACTGGTGACTTTAATGGTAACTTTAGAACTACTACCGGAACTAACCGTGGTGCAGCATTTGAGATAAATGATCTTAATAATCCTACTAACCTAAACGAGTATGGTGAAAAAATGTGGAATTACTTAAGAACACAAGAATAAACCTACAGAAAATATAACTTATAAATAAATTGATCCCCTTACCCTAATGTTTCTAATACAGTGTAAGGGGATTTTACATTCTATTAAACAAGTTTTAAAATTCAATTCAAAGCTTGTTTAAAATAAAATATTAGTAATAATTTAAAAATCTAAACAAAGCTTGATATCTTAAACACTTCTTAGCCTGTATTTGATAGCTTAACTATGGTAACAGTAGTTCAAGATAATAAAAGAGAGTATTTACTTCATGGAAATTAACACACACGATCATGCTATGCATGATCACCAAATGCATAATGCAGAAATAAAAAAACAAGAAGAGAAGGCGCTTGAAAAAGAAATGCCGATGATGAGCAGACCAACTCAGCCCGTAGTGACCACTGGTGAAGTGAGCATGATGGAGACTGATGAAATGATGCTTCCTACTTCAACAGCAGAATCTACAAGTATAAGTGCTGAGCCTATGAATATGGCTCAAACCATTAGTGCTTTAGGAGAACCCGCAGCAGAATCAGTTAAAGCCTGGGAAGGTGCACTTGAAGATGATGTTATAGAGCTAGGTGAACTTGACGGTCTAAAACAAGTTTTTCAATCTGAGCAATCAGCTTTAAAAAACTACATAGATAATTCAGGAGTTGATTTATCTGATTTCGACTTACCTGATTTTAGTGAAACTGTGACTTCATTTGCAAGTGAAGATCAGTTATCAGCAGAGGTTAAAGCAGCTTTAGCAAAATAAACACCACTTGAAAGTACAGCTAATACTACTGGTGGCACGCCAGTCGGTCAATATAGTAATGTACACCGTGAAAGTGACTTTGCTGCCGATTTTGAAGAATCGTTAAACGATAATGGTGTAATCTCGGGTGGTGAGTATAAAAGACTTGAGGGTAAGTTTACTACTGAAAAACCAGAAGAATCATTTGTTGATTATATGAAAAGTAATATAACTGACACTAGTCAAATGAGTAGTGAAGTTGCTGAAATGGTCGGTGAATTAACACCAGGCGCAGCTACGGAAGCTACCACAAGTGATGAAGCTCCTGCTGATACAGAACTTGCAAGTCAAGAAGCTATTGATAAAGCAGTAGAAGATGGTATCTTAGATGCTAGTTTAGCTGAAGAATTTGCTGGCAAGCTTACTAATCAAAATTTAACTGATCTAGGAGCAGAACCAGCACTTACAAATCCAGATGAAGTTCCAGCTGAATTTCAACCTGGAGTTGATGAGTTTATCAATTCAGATTTAACTAATCAGTTTTTAGGTCGTGACGGCAGCGCTGAGGCTACTGGTGATGTAGCTACCGAAGCTGCTGGTAATACAGCTATGGAAGGCATGGATCACGCTGGACATTCAGAAGTGGGCGATCATGCGGGTATGGATCATGACGCTAAGATGGATCATTCTAATGGTTTAATTGCTGAAGGTAAAGCTCCACAATCTTTAATCGATGGTTTTGGTGACTGGGTTGATGCTGACGGTAAAGTGAGATCAGCAAATGTTGGTGGTCACGCTAACATGCACCACGATCATGTAATGGGTCATGAAATGAATGTTAATGCCACTTATGAAGCTGCCCAAGCTGCTGGTATTGATGCGATGGGCTTTGTAGACCAGCTAAGATCAAGTGATGCTAACTATAATCCTGGTCAATCTGATGAACAAAAATATGTCGGTGCGATGGTTGTTTTAAATGATGCAATCGCAGCTAAAACTATGGGCGGTTTAAACAAATCCGATGAAGCTATTAATAAGATTGCTGGTGATGCGACTAATGCTGCTTTAAATCATCAAGGCGCTGAGCTAAGAAACATTTTGACTGAAGCTGGCGGAGATGTTAGCAACTTAAGTGATAACATGCTTGTTAATGTCTGGAGTACTAACTCACATATGTATAACCATGCGATTGTTAATGTAAGCACTGATCACTTTGCTTTGACTCATTTAAGAAGTTTAAATGATAAAGCTGAAGATGGTACAGCTCCGATGACCCTTGGTTTCTATAACGACCGCGGCGAATGGCCGCAGTGGGACGCTCATGAAGATTCAAGACAATTTTTAAGTAAAATGAATATAGTTTAATTTATTATTTTTAATAAATAAGCTAAATTATGTTTATATTTTAAATTGGATATAAAGCGCTTAATCTAAATTTACGGACATAGTGCAATCTTCATTGCAACTATGTCCGTAAATTCACTTTTAATACACTTACATAATAGATTTTAATGATTTATCAGTTGTTCACATATAATTTTTGTTTCTCACTAAAAGCTACATTGACAGCTATTTAAGAATGCAAAAATGTAACTATTATTTTAAGATAAAGCAAAAATTTTCTTTTTAATTTAACAAAAACTTTAATACTTAGCAACCGAAATCGCGCAGTTAAGTAACTTTAGAAAATAAGTAACTTAAGTTTAAATACCACAATTATCTTAATTTATACTATGAAACTTTAATTTCGAGGTACAATAATAAGTTGATGAAAGATGATTTCGAAAAATTGGAACTTGATATCTCACTTCAGGACTTTATAAACGATTCAAATCAAACCGAAAATGCAGTCAACGACTGTGAAAATAAACTAAGTTTTCAAAATATTGATAATTCTTTAAAAGAACTTAGTAATGCGCAGTGTGAAGAAGATAACCCTAATTTCCAAGTCGATTTTAAAGACGGCTATTCTCTTAAGATCAGAGAAGATTTAGAGACAGATAGTACACTTTTAAAAGTTACGAATGAAGAATTTCCAGAAATTACCCTACAAAAAAACTATTCTGGTGAACTTGAAACTATTGAAATAGAAACGGGTGATGATAAACAAAACATAGTTTTTAAGATTCCTGAATCTAATATAACTATTGATCCCTTTTTAGATGGTAAGTTATCTAGCTATAAGAATCCTACTCAGATAAAAATGGTAATTTTGAAAATAGGTACTTCATCTATCACTACACCTTCAGCCAAGATAAACTATTCTATTATTCAGAGTTTTGCTGAAACTATCTTAAAGCTAAGAGAAGCTGGCTATGCAACTATCATCGTAAGTTCCGGCGCTAAAGGTTTGGGTAAAGAATTAGTACAAGCTAAAAACTCCGATTTAAGCGCTCAAAGCTTAACTTCTATCGGTCAGTCTCATTTAATTTCTATCTATGACAATATATTTAAAAATTATCAACTAACTACAGCGCAAATTTTGCTAGCTTATAATGATTTAGAGTATAAGGAAAATATTCGTAGTACCATTTTAGATTTAACCAGGCATGATATCGTACCGATTTTAAACTCTAATGATCCTGTTATTTGCTCGGTGAATATTGATATAGATAATGATAAACTAGCAGCTGCTATCGGTAAAATCCTAAATGCTAGTCACTTATTTATTATCAGTGATTCAGGCGGTTTGTATGATAGTGACCCTAATAGTAACCCCGATGCCAAACTCCTAAAAAATGTTAGTGAAATCTCTGAAGAAATCGATGCTCTAGCTACTTCTGAAAGTGGTTCTGGTTTAGGGACTGGTGGTATAAGAAGTAAAATTATCGCTGCGCGCTCATGTTTAATGCGTGAGGGTGAAATGGATTTAATCTCGATCGATCAAATTGAACATATAACCGATATTGTAGTCGATAAGAATTTTGATTTTGAGGGCACCCGTTTTACAGTTAAGAGTTAACTTATTAGCTAATTTATAAATCTAAAAACTTAAATTTTTATAACCTTAGTCAACTACTTTAACTAGCTAAAGCCATATTAGCTGGTGATTAGTATTAAATTAATAGTAATAAAACTTGATTAAAAGTGCTTCAACTTATTTAATGTTGATCCACAAGTATGACAACTTAACAGTAACTAACATCATAATAGAGACTTAACCTATTAGGGAAAACTATCATCATAGCAATGAAATTTGATGGTAGATTAACTTCAATAAATTTAGGTATAACGCTTTTCATAGTGTTAATCTGCTCGAATTCCATTCAAGCTGCTAGTTATGATATAAATAACTGCACAGACCTGGAAAATATTTTTATTAATGACTTAGATGGTGATTACACCTTGACAGGTGATATAGACTGCTCTGGTATAGCTAGTTTCACCCCTATAGGCACCATCATTAATTATTTTACTGGTAGTTTAAATGGTGCTGGATATACTATCAGTAACGTAACCATTAATGGAGATATTAACTCCGATGATTATCAAGGAATTTTTGCTTATGCCGAAGATGCACATTTTGAAAATTTAGTAATAGATAACGCTAATGTTACAGGTCGTTTTTACCCAGCTGCGCTTTTATCTGATGGTACTGATGACACTTTTGAGAATATAACAGTCCAAAATTCTACTATTAACTCTCAATCTAATAGTGCTTTTATAGTTTGCAATCTAGCTGTAATCGATGATCCAACCAGCATTAATAATTGTCATGTTAATAACTGCACGACTAATGGTCTAGATGGCTTTGCGGCTGCAATTGCGGCAAATACCAGCGGTAATATAACCATAACCAATGTTAGTGCTGATGGTAATACTTTTAATGTTGATGAAAATGCTTCTGGGCTAGTACTCAAAATCTTTGATGGTGTAGTACTTGATGGTGGCACGGTAACCGATGTGACTATCAATTTTAATGATAATGTCGCTAACTCTAATTTATCTACTCTAGCCGGCGCAGTGATGCAGGTACGCAATGCAACTATGCGTAATGTATCAGCTGATGGGGTAGATATCAATGCTAATGAAGTGAATCAGCGAGCTTGCGGTCTGATTGGTAAAGTAGAAAATGGTGGTTTAGTCGAAGATTGTCACTTGCAAGATCTTTATGTAGATTCGATAGAAAGTACAGCAGGTTTTATAAATGATGTAGTTGACACCTCTATCACCAGAGATTGTAATGCTCAGAATTTAGATTTAAACTTTGTTAGAAGAAGTGCTGGTTTCGTGGCTTTTGTTTCCAGTGGTACAGTTGAGAACTGCTCACTTGAAGATATAAATATCTCGGTTAAAGACGATGATTTAGACCCTAATAATACTTTTTCTGGAGAAAATGGTATTTTTTCGCATACGATTCGTAGTAACGGTTTTGTAAAAAACTGCCATGTAAAAAATAATGACGATGGTAAAAGGGTTAGTTTAGCTAATGGTGTTAATAACAATGGTGGTTTAGCTACTTATGTTTCATCAGGAGGTCATTTACAAAATAGTTATCTAGAAAACGTAGATGTTATCGGTAATTCTGACGCAAATTTCGCTGGTTTAGCCTATATCGTTAATACTGGAGGCTCAGTCTCACAATGTTATATTGATGATTTAAATGCTAACTTACCAGACATTAATAATTTATTAGGTGCTGTTCACTACGCTCAAAACGCGACTTTTCAGGATTGTTATATAGCTAACAGTATTCTTACCAGTAATAATAATTCTTGTGGCTTTGCTAACTTCATTGCGGATAATACAGTAACTATAGAAAGATGTTTTGTAGCTAATACAACTCTAAATAGTGGTTTTAGAGATGAATTTATTAATATTTTAAATACTGGTATTATGAATGATGTTTTTTTTGAAACTGGTATAAATCCAGGTGCCATAAATAACAGTGGAGCAGTGGGCTTAAATAGCGCGCAAATGCAAGATCTAAGTAACTTTACTAATTTCGATCCTAATATCTGGCAAGATGGTGATGATCATCCACTACTAATTAATACGCAGTCTGTAAATAATGTTAGTTCAGTAAATAATAAAATTGTACTTGAACATAATAGTCTTTATAGTCAGCTACCGCGTGGTACACTTGTAAGCCACATCAGATTAAAAAGTGATTTAGCTGATCAAAACTTTACTTTAGAGTTAGTAAATGCTGAAGCTTTTAATAACTTTTATCTTTTAAACAACACTCTTTATGCTAGTACAGTTTTTAATTACTACCATCAAAAAGCTTATGACCTTCAAATCAGAGCTACTAATCCAAGTAACCAAATAATTGAAGGTAACTTCAAAGTAAACATTTTAAGATCATTTGGAGAGTATTTTAGCTCCAATCCACCACCTGTAGACGATAATAATTTACCACCTGATAATAAGCCAGCACCTGAGCTAGACCAATGCTCTCAAGCAATTAACGAATACTTAGGTTTAGCTGACGATACAGCTGTAGAATTTAATCAGCTACTTGAAATTGTACTAAGACTTGAAGATAAACTAGCTTATACAAATAACAAATCTCAGCTGCAAAGTTTGTTAAGCTGCGATGCTGAAATGCAAAGTGAAAGTGAATTCATTAGAAAGACTTTAGTTCAGACCATAGGTTTAAATAAAAATGGTCGTTTAAACTTTCAGGATTTAGAAGATTTCACTAAAAGATTTCGTAAAAAATTAAATAACCAAGATCAACTGACATGCTCAAACCTTAGATACGATATTGATCAGGACTGCATTTTAGAAAGAAGTGATTACACTGAGCTTGAAAAGTATTTTTATGCTAGCTTAAAACAGCGTAATGATGAAGATACTATAAATAAACGTTTAAATAGAATTAGAAGTTTTAAGAAGTTAGAGAAAGTGCTTAGCTTAATCTAAAACTATTACCTAAAATTAAAACTATAAAAATTTTATAATTTCAGCCTAAATTTATAAAATAATTATAAAAAAGGCACAGAATTAGAATTATATTCTAAAAAACACTTAAATTTAGAATTTCTTTATAAGTAATCTAAAAGTTAAATTATCAAGTTAGTGAACTTCAGATTTAAGACCTGATTGTTTTTTAACTACCAGACTATCATTAATAAAGCTCATTTCGATATAACCAGTTTCACCGATCTGCCAGCGATAGTTAGCGACATCGACACCTAAAGCTGATGCGCCATCAACAGACTCGCCGCCATCACCTAAAATTTCAACCACTTCCTGGTATGACATACCAGTTTCTATTTGTTGGTATTTTTCCACTGAGATTTCAGGTTTAGTGCAGGCTACTAGTTGAAAGACTAAAGCCAGGCTGATAACTAATTTAGTTAAAGTTTTCATTTATACCATTATAGATGAAAACAAATATAAAAATTTATAAGACAGTACTAAAGACAGTATAAGTAAAAATACTAATTAGATTAATCAATGCAAAAGATTGATTAATCTAGAAGTCTATAAAGTCATTAAGCTAAAAAAGTAATTAAAATAAAGTGGTTCAGAATTATTACTAAAATTCAAATATAATATTATGAACGATTTAATTAAAACGCCCTTCATTAATCCACTGATAGATTTTATCAACTGAAATAGAGCAACGCTTAGCTAGCTCTTCGGGTTGCACGCGTTCACCAAAGCGCATCGTGCCGTTAACTTTTTGGAACATCGCACGCTCAACGCCAGCACAAGACTTACATAAACCATGCTCTTGCTCGTAGGCAGGGAAAATCACTGAACATGATTTACATTGCATGAAGCCAGTTTTAGTTGTAGTAGTATTAAATAGTGTCATATAGCGTATCCTTCAAAGCAAATTAAAATTAAGGTCTAGAATAACCTGACTTTTTAATTTTCCTTTTAATCTGTTTGCGTTTCAATAAACGAGCAGCAATTTGATCCTTTTTAAATTCGATCATTTGATTTAGATAATTATTATGTTCCCAACTTTGCCTGATTTTATGCAGGTCCTGCTCAGAAAATTCGCCAGCACCCTGTTTTTTCAGTCTGGTAAGTTCACTAATTACACTCGCCCTTTTAGCTAGTAGCAGTTCCATATCACCGTACCTTTGTTCATGCTCGCAAAGCGCAAGTTTGCTATCTAGCAGTTCAAGCTCCACGATATATTCAGAAGTATTATCAAATTTAGGGATCATAAGATTTTAAATGCTTTTAAGACTTTAAACTAAGCCTGATGAGTTAAGAGCGGCTTGTTGGCTCTGTAAATCAGCGTTAACTCTATCGAGTTCATTATACTGACGGACTAACCTTTGCTCAAAAGCGAATACCCGATCTTCAGCAGTTACGATATCATCTTCTTTACTTCGAATTTGTTGATCTAAATTATCAATTACGTTATCTAAAATACCATTATCATTTTTAGATCTGGTATAAGTCTTTAAATACTCCTCAAGCTGAACAAAGATACCAGATGAACCATCATCGAAGGGAGGGATTTCGCTATCAGCCTTGCCATAAAATAGTGTATCGATAGAAGCTGGGTCATTGGCAAGCGCTTCATTGAAAACACTTGAGTCGATAGTGTAGCCAGAAAATCTATCATTTACTAGATTACTTTTTAAACCTACACTAACACTTGCGTTATAACTTTGAGAGTTAGAATTATCAAAGGCTTTAGTTAAAATACCTTTAATACCATTAGCCAACCTTCTATTAGTACTGGTATTATTCCGGGATAAATCAGTTAAAATTGAATTTACATTATTTATTACACTATCAATTCTATTTTTATATGAACCTGGGTCTTCAGTAATCTCTACGGTAATCGGAGTAGTATCGGTAGTTTCAGTAAGCTCTAAAGTCAGCCCCTCTATTAAACCAAATACTTTATTCGAGTTGCTAACCAGCGTATCACCACCATTTAAAGTTGAGATACTAAACTCGGCGTTATTACCAAGCTCTTCATTATTAAGATCAAGCTGAGTTAGTAAATTACTATCAGTAGAACCTAAGGTGATGGTAAGCGCGCCAGTTTCTTTATTACGCAAAGCCAGCCGACCATTTAAACTATCATAGCTAGCTGAAACTTTAGTACCAGAGCTGGTATTAATCCGCCTAATTAAAGCGTCTAAAGTATCTACATTAGGATCGAAAGTCACATCCTCGCCGTTTATCTGGATATTAGTACCTGTAATCCCGAGATCAGTTAGTAAAACCTCGGTGTCAGGAGTAGCTATATTCTGCACGCCTTTAAGGTCACCCGCGACGATAGGCGCGTTATCTAAACCGAGTGCTGTTATTAAATTAGAAGTATCACCACTAGAACCGATCTTCGTCACACCACTTAGCTCGACATGACCATCCACTAAACTGGCACTTACTCCCGTAAAATTATTATTTATAAAATCTAGCATTGACTGCACTGTAGTTAAGCCACTTAGACTAAAGGTTTCATCATTAATAGTCACTGTACCATCAGTAATTGAGCTTTCACCCTTCAAATTAGCTTCGCTGATATCAGAGGCGGTAGTTAAACCTGTATCTATATAATTACTAGAACTAACTTTAGTTTGAGTTGCTAGCTGATTTACACTTAACTCGAATGATTGTGGCTGAGCTTTAGCAGTAATAGTCGCTGATGCTACAGTACTATCACTAACACTAGCTGAAGTAGCGACTAACTTTTCAACACCATCTGTTATATCATCTATCTCTAGACTGTCTTGCAGACTAGTTAAGTTAGATTTTAAAGAATTTAACTCCGATCTTTCCTGAACATATTCACGTCTCTTTAGTTCTAGAGGTTGCACTCTAGCCTGGGTTTCAAGCTCAACTAACTGGCGAATTAAGCCAGCTGAATCAAGGTTTGAATTTAAGCCAACAAAACTTACACTCATAGTTCTACCATTTAACCCATTAATTTTCATTAAGCTTTTAAGCTGATGAGCTGATTTACCCTAAAATAAATAAGTTATCTAGTGTAAAATCTGGCTATGATGCTTTATAATTTTATTTTTGAGAGATTTATAGTAAATCATTAGGCTAGAATGCATTTTAGCCTTAAATTTATACTGGTATCGTAATTAAAAAGGTTTTGAAGTACTTCACACCTAAAGGAAAAAATTTATGTCAAACCTTAATATTAAACATCTCGCTGTAATCATGGATGGCAACCGTAGGTGGGCGCGGGCACGTGATCTGAGCACCATCAGGGGGCATCAGGCTGGTGTTACAAGCTTAAAAACCTGTCTGAGGTTTTGTTTAGAACATAAAATTAGATATCTTACAGCTTATACCTTTTCATCTGAAAACTGGAACCGCACGGCTGAAGAACTAGGATTTTTATTTAATCTACTTGCTAAAGTAGCTGTAAATGAGCTTGCGGAACTGAAAAAAAATGGTATTCGAGTAAAATTCATCGGTGATTTGAGTCCTTTTGAAGCTGATTTGACCGAAAAGCTATATCATATGGAAACTAGCACAGCTAACTGCACAGATCTACAACTAAATATAGCTCTAAACTATGGTGCCGCGGCAGAATTAACTAGAGCCAGTCAATTAATTCACGAAAAGCTCAGTCCACAAGAAATAAAACAGCTAAGTGTCGCTGATTTAAATAAATATCTATATACAGCTGGCATGCCAGACCCCGAAGTTATTATCAGGACAGGTGGCAAGCAAAGGCTGAGTAATTTTTTACTCTGGCAGGCAGCTTACGCTAAGATAGTCTTTCTCAATAAATTCTGGCCTGAAATAAGCGCAGAGGATCTAAGTCAGGCGTTAATTTCAAGTGGTAAATCAGTTGCTACAGCTAAAGTATATGCAAGTTAGAACTAATATCAGCACCAATGCACGCTATCATCGTGATGCCTGGCTTGAAATCAATTTAACAGCTCTAGAGCATAACATTACTACTATATATAAAGAAGTAAATAAGCCCCTAATCCCTGTTTTAAAAGCTGATGCCTATGGTCACGGTGCAAGCGTGCTAGCAAGCGTCTTAGATGGCTACGATTTTATCGAAATTTACGCTGTTGCGAGTCTGGATGAAGCCATTAGTTTACGCCAATCAACCAGTAAACGTATTATGGTGCTAGGTATAAGCCCTGGCTGGGCGTATGAAAACGCCTTAAAAGAGGGTATCGAGCTTACGATAACGACTTTAGAGCAGGCGCGCGCACTTGATAGCTGCGCGCGTAAGTTAAATAAAACCACCCCGATACACTTAAAATTAGATATAGGTATGCATCGTATTGGTTTTAATCTTAATGAAGCCGCTGAATTTGATCAAATCTTTCAAGAATTCACTAAATTAAGTAATTTAAATATAAAAAGTGTTTTTAGCCATTTTAGTACAGCTAGTGATAAACAAATCACTGAAAAAGAAGCAGCTTTGTTTCAAACTTTAACCGAAAACTTAGATAAAAGCGTGGCGCGGCATCTTGCTAGTTACCGCGCAACTAAGCTGATAAATTGCCAAAACTTCGATTATGTCAGGATTGGTATCGAAATGTATGGTTTAGGTGAGCCGAAGTTTACTCATTTTAAGCCTTTGATGTCACTTTATGCGCGCGTAGTTCAAACCCGCCGCCTAGCGGCAGGAGCGCGCGTCAGTTACTTAGGCACTTGGCAAGCTCAGCATGATACGACTATCGCCACTTTACCACTTGGCTACGCTGATGGTGTGCGCCGCGAGCTGTCAAATAAACTCTCTGTCTTTATCCCTCAAGCTAATAATTATTTTAAGCAGATAGGTTTAATTACTATGGATCAATTAATGATAGATTTAGCTGAAGCTGACAGTGAGATTCAAGCTGGTACAGTTATAGAACTTATCGGCAGAAATCTACCTTTAGTAAAATGGACTCGGCTGTGTAGCAGCATTACCTATGAGCTTGCCTGCAATTTAAGTTTAAGATTACCTAGAATTTATACTAGAGATTTTTAGGATTTCTATCGGCTGGTACTTTTCAACTTCAGTCTATAACTTCTTAACAATATATCATTTACAATTAAAAATCGTATTATTTTAAAGCATTTACAACTGCAACTGATAATCCTGAATCGCATGATCAAGATCTTCAGCGATAATACATTCCAGCTTAGAAAAATCATTTTTATCAGCTGCGCGCATCGCATCTATGTAACAAGATCTATTAAGACTACGATTAGCATAAGTTAATAGTGGATAACCCAGTTTAAGTAAGATTATATTAGTTAGCATACGTCCCATACGACCATTAGTGTTGTTATAAGGATGAATTACGATGAATTTATGCTCAAACCAAGCTATAAGTGCTACGACTTGATGCAAATCATCGGCATCAAGGTAGTTTTGACGACATTCAAGATCATCACAGAGGTTTTTCATCATGGTAGGCACCATGTAATATGGTGCAAGCTCCAGGTGACCAACCATAGGTTCAGTATTACGGTATTCACCAGCCCAAGAATATAGTTCTTTAAAGCCTTGATAATGTGCTTGATTGATTAATAATGAATCGAAACCTAAATAAAGATGTTTATAAAGGTAATCGAAGGTTTTTTTCAGACAAGCAGCTTCAAGCAGATCTAACTCGTATTTGTTTAAAATACCGAGTTTGGTTTCATTGCTCGCTGGAGTCGAATCCTTCATCTAATTTTTCTAATAGATCAGCCTTACTAACTTCCTGATCTTCTAACTTCATGGTATTAACAACCATGTCGATTATTTTTTGTTCTAAATTGTGCTCTTCAATAGTATGACGAGTATAACGAGACGCTACTTGCGAAAATTGATATTTTTTAGATTTAGTACATTCTGTGTGCATCTACTTAAATACAAAGTGGTCTCAGGTTTATCCTTGATAGGGAATAAAATTCTCACTAATAGTATTATACCTCTAATTTAAGGATACCTAACTAGTATTAATGGAGGATTAAATAAGTACCACTTTAATGCTTAACAAAGTAGTACTTACTATGCATAATTTATGACATGTGTTTCGCCGCGGATTTGCGACCTTTAGTCTTAGAATTTAAACCATTAAGTCAAACTACAATCCAAATATGTAAATATTCATTAAGTTAATTGAAAATCGATTTAAAATTCCATTAAATTTAGCAATATATGCTAGCTTTTTATTTACTAATCATTAAATCTAAAACTTTATTTATACTTTGCTTAAAACCTTAAACTATAGATAAGCTTTAGACTTTATGATAGTGCTGATGAAAAAACTATACCAAGCTTTACATTCTTCAGCGCTAACTTTAATGTTAGTTACTAGTATAAATCTAGCTTCAACGAACGATACTTTAGCAAGTGAGCTTAAGACCAATAGCACTTACAAACAATTAGTAGATACTGCTAAAACCTCACGCGGTGACATAAAATTAAGTGCCAAGGCTTTAAAACGTAAAAAAGCTAAAAGGTTCATTAGAAGAATTAGAAAACAGGTAATAAAAGAAGCATCAGGTGTGCCTGTTAGTGAAATTTTAGATAAATCTCAAGACCCCGTTAATGGTATCGATAAAACATTTCTAATTTTTGTGGCTTTTCCAAACCTAAACCCTGATTTACTAGTGCTGAGTGATACTTTTAAATTAAACAAAAAGACTGACTATAACGTCTGGCTTACTAAACAAAGAATGATTGAAAAAGATAAAACTACTGATACCGTTATTGTCACACCGAAAGATAATAAGACCTTTCCATATGAAGTGCGCTATGGTATCGAATATCCACCTAACAGCTTTGCTTCCTTTATAGAGCGCAATGCTAAGAAAAACCCCATCAGAAGAACTTTTACTGTCGATGGTAAAAGTGCTAAGCAATTTTTAAAGTCTTTATAGATTTTGATAATCAAACTGCTTGCTGCTATTACTTATTGAGGCTATGACTCAGATAATAAGTTTTCTACTGTACAATTTTATTTGGAGGCAGTGAGCCTGCAAGCTCTCATGTTAAAATTATTTAAATAAAGATGCTTGAAACACAACAACAAACTAGTCCATATGCAAACATGCTAAAAGGTAAAAAAGTACTTTTATCAGGTGTTGCTAACAAAAGAAGTATTGCCTGGGGTATAGCTCAACTATTTCACGATGCTGGCGCAGAGATTGCTTTTAGTTATCAAGGAGATCGTTTAAAAGATACGGTAGCTGATCTTACTAAAGATATGGAAAATACCTTCATGGTTGAATGTGATGTTACTAAGGATTCTGATATCGATAATGCTTTTAAAACTGTAGCTGAAAAATTCGATAATAAACTGGATATCATGGTTCACTGTTTAGCTTTTGCGCCTAAAGAAACTCTTGAAGGTGGTTACATTAGCACCCAAAGAGAGCACTTCGCTTTAGCGCAAGATATCAGTGCTTATTCTTTAGCTGCGATGGCTAGAGCTGCTAAACCGATGATGGATAATGCTGGTGGCGGCTCGATCATTAGTTTAACTTACTTAGGTGCTGAGCGCGTCGTACCTAACTACAATATGATGGGCATCGCTAAAGCTTCTCTTGAAGCTAGTATTAAATATTTAGCATGGGATCTTGGTAAAGACAATATCAGAATTAATGGTATTTCAGCTGGTCCTGTAAAAACACTAGCAGCTAGAGGTATCAGTGATTTTACTAAAATGTTAAATCATCATGCGACTGTAGCTCCAATGCAACGCAATGTAGCAGTAGAAGAAGTAGCTGGAGCAGCGTTATTCTTAGCAACTCCACTTGCTGGTGGTGTAACTGGTGAAGTTTTACATGTTGACTGTGGTTATAATGTAATGGCGATGTAAGTTAATTAACACATTTAAAACTAAAACTTGGTAGATAATTTTCAAAATTTTCAGTCAATGAATTTATCAAGCTAATATGAAGCTGAATAAAACTCATTGGTATTTTGAAAACTTCATCACCGCTTTTATATTTAATATTATTATTCTCGATAATATGATTACGAGCTTCTTCAATTTGCTTGTCAACTAATTTTTGGAATCCGTATTCTTTAGAAAACTCGCGGTACAAATACTCTAATTCCAAATCTAAATCTATGGAATTCACTTTTTTAGCTAGAGTTTTATCGATATTGCTTTGTTTTATATCTATATTCATATAAGGTACTATTTTTTTTAAGATTACAATAATAACGCAACCTGGTGTATTATGCAATATTTATAAAATAAACAACGTAAAAATCAAAAAAGCCAACCTGATATACAAGCTGACTTTTCAATTTTCATTAAATAAAATAATAAATTAGATATTAGGTTGTTCAATGTCACGCATTGAAAGTAAAATTCTTCTTTCATAAGGTGATAGTTTCTTAATGATAACCTCAACTTCTTGAGCAACTTCAAGATACTTATCTGGACTTGGATCATCTTCATTATTAGTGATCTCGTTTGAAGGAAGTAAACCTTCAACACCAGGGTAAATTTCAATAAATGCACCAAAAGCAGTAAGTTTAGCAACTGTACCTTTAACGATCTGGCTTTCAACAAATCTATCTTCGATTTCAGTCCAAGGATCTGGCTCAAGACGTTTAAGTGAAAGACTAATCTTACCAGCTTCATCAATCTTAAGAATCTTAACAGAGATTTTTTCACCAACTTCAAGCTTTTCTTTAGGGTGATTAATACGCTGCCATGAAACTTCAGAAACAGGTAATAAACCATCAACACCACCGATGTCAACAAATGCACCAAATTCAGCAACTCTAACAACTTCACCAGAAACAACTTGACCGATTTCAAGTTCAGTAAGTGCTTTTTCACGCATTTCAGCTTTTTCAGCATCAACAACGATTTTTTGAGAACAGATAAGCTTACGGCTATTTTTATTAAACTCGATAATTTTCAATTTAATAGTAGAACCTTTCTCATTTGAGTCTTGTGATGTTCTACGTAATTGTGAAGCAGGTACAAAACCTCTTACACCATAAATTTCAACAACAACACCACCCTTGACGATAGACATAACTTCGCCTTCAATGATTTCGTCTTGGTTTTTAAGTTCTTCTAAACGAGCCCAACCACGAGCCTGAGCCACTCTCTTAAATGATAAAAGTAAAGGTGACTTATCACTTTGTTCACGAATCACATAAAAATCGTATTCTTTACCTTTTTCGATAACATCTTCAACAGTTTTATTTTCTTCTTTAGAGGCAATTTCACGATTAGGTAAAAAGCCTTCAGACTTAAAACCTACATCGATTAAAGCGCCATCTTTATCAAGCTTAGTTAGACTACCTTTAATAATATCCCCAGCTGAGAAATCAGACTTAGGAGAAACTTTACCTAATAAAGAATTAAAGTCTTTATTAAGATCATTCATTAAAGTGTCATTGGAGAATGTGCTAGCGTTCGTCATATTTTTTATCTAAAAATGGAGCGGAAGACGAGATTCGAACTCGCGACCCTTTCCTTGGCAAGGAAATGCTCTACCACTGAGCCACTTCCGCATCGCAGTTGTTTATATTAGCAAATATTATTATTAAGTGGCTTAAATCTTTATTTTTTATTTGTATTTGCTTGTTTAAAATCACGCTCTATCACCTTCTCAATCAGCTTTTTATTAGTATGGATGGGAACAATCGCAGACCCTTGTTTCATACTGCGACTAGCAGAAGCTAAAACTCCTACTAATTTACCTGAATTTGGCCATGAGTTCTTTAAAATAGGCCCTCCACTATTTCCCTTAGTCGCTGCAATAGTAGTTTCTTGAACCACAGGATCACGGGGATTATTCTGCTTCAAAAATTTTTCAGGCACTATATAGTGTCCATAGCCGTTATCACCTTTCTTCTTAACAAAGTTAATTTTATCCACCATATTTAAGCTAACTACTCCCTCATCAACTAGACGCACCACTGGATACAAAGCTTTGTTACCATAAAAAGGTTCAGTACTTGCCTGCATGTGTTTAATTTCTTTAAGTGACGACTGCCAATCAGCGCCTGCCATTCTAGCTAATGGAAAACCTACATGTAGAATAGGAGTATCTTTAGACAATTTTTGATCAGCCAGCTCTAAAGCCTGAGTGTTTTTCAGTTCATTATCATTTGCCGTAAATGCTAGCAAAGCGAGATCATCATTACCAAGCTGTGGATTACTGATAGAGTTTTGTAAATTATTTAAATCCATACTGGCACTAATAGTTTCTGCCATCACTTTATTACCATTATTTAGTACTAAGCCGATTCTAGGTCTAAAATTTAAAGCATCCACGACATGTTGATTAGTTAAAACTACCACCCGGTTTTGTCCGTTAGCTAGTTTTTTAGAACTAACAATCGAACCACTTGCACTTGCTCTATTACTACTAAGATGATCAATATCTTTTAAACTAGTACTATCTAAAATCAAAACACTTGCCTGCTTGGCTTTTTCTATATTATTTAGTTTAGTTTCACTAGCCTTCAAGCTAATTTTGTTTATTATATTTTTAAATAGACTTATTATATTAAAGTTTGATGAGGTATTAACTTTTAGCTTTTTAGGTGGCTTGGAAAAACTTGACTGGTGATTATAATTATTAACTGGATTTTTAACTTGAGGGTTTAGGCTATCAAGCGCACGCGCTAAATTAGCTAGCTTCGCTCCGGGTATTAACTTGTCGCGCCCAAAGGTTTTTACCGCAAGTTCTTGCAGATCCCTTTCAGTTATGCTCTTACTTTTATGACGGTTTTCCTTTTGCCATTCAGGTAGAGCTTTTTTAAAAGTGTTTTGAGCTGAAGGTGGCACTTTATATTTAGTAAAAACCTCTTTAACTTCTTTAGGTAGCTTTTTATCAGTGCCCTGACTTAAATCAAGTGGATTACCATCCTGTTTTTTTAAAGCTGCTTTAAAAGCTGTTAGTTTAGCAGGCCCCAGCTTAGTTTTCAGATCACTTTGCTCCACAATATCCCAAATTTCAGCTTCACTAAAATGATATTTAGGTGGTTGTTGATTAAATCCATAATTAGCTATGGTCTGTTGCAGCTGCTTTAATTCGTTACTATTTAAAACTTTCTTACCAGTAACCCCTATATTACTGGCTTTAAGATTAGAAAACACATCATGTATCGAATGAAAACTAGTCTGCATCTCGAATTGCAGTGGCTTAGTTTGAGTCATTACGATATAAAAAGTATTCTAGTTAGATTTTTTTATATGCTTAAATAATATTTTATTATTTAGATTATCTTTATGAATATATTACTATGGACTGCTAGTACTAAAAGTAAATTTACAACTTAAAACCTTAACTTATCTTAGTTAGCTGTTTTATTTTCTAAAGTTAGCCTAATGTGGCTTTAATTAAAATGATTAAATATAGATATTTAGTAGTTAAATTTAAACAAACGAAGTTAAAAGTTGGCTTAACTGAAATATAACCTTAATTACGAATAAAATAATATAGTAGGTACGTAGTGAAACAATTTAAAACACTTATAAATTCATTAGTAATAATTTGCGCAGCAAACTTTGCATTTAGTAATCCAGAGGCTGCTAAAGCTGAGCCCTTTAGGTTAGGCACTTCTACACATGACGTGCAGGTAGCCCCATCTAATAAAGGTATATTAGGTATAAAATACTTACATCAACAAAATCAAAACAGTGTCATTATTCGTGTATATCCCAATACTCCAGCATCTAAAGCTGGTATTAGGGTCGGCGATCAGATTATTAAAGCTAATGGTATTGATGTCAGACCATTTAACGCTAACCAAGTCTATGCGATCATCGAAGGACCACCTGGTGAAAGTATCAATTTACTAATGCGTAGATGCCAGGGTCAATGCCGAGATTTCACGGTTAATTTAACTCGCATGGATATGAATTATATTCCGTCAGATAATGTCTTTAATATTTATAAATATGGACATTAACTAGGTGACTATACTTGATTTTGGTTTAACTAATCAACTCAGGTCACTAATTTGATTAGCTTAATAGGTTTATGCTTTGTAGCCTGATTATCATCTATAAACATAAGCAAATTACTTCACTACAGACATTTTATCCAAACAAGCCTGAAAGTCATCTGCTAGTGGAATTTCAAACTTCATCAACTCACTAGTTCTAGGGTGAGTAAATTCTAAACTATAAGAGTGTAATAACGGACGAACTGCTTTTAAATAGCTTTTGCGCGGTCCATATACTGGATCACCGATAATCGGGTGTTTAAAGTATTGCATATGAACTCTGATTTGGTGAGTTCTACCTGTATCAAGCTTGCATTCAAGCAGACAGAACTTTTGCTTTAAATATTCAAAGCGTTTAATCATCTGCCAATTAGTTTTAGCAAATTTACTTTGACCTTCTAAAGTACTAGAAAAAGTTTTCATCCTTTTACGATCTTTAGGATCCCTGCCTATAGCTTTAATAATACTGCCACTCTCATTAGTAATGTTATCCAAAACCAAGGCTTGATAGCGGCGTTTTATCTTTTTTTCAGCGAGCTCAGCAGCTATTTTAGTATGAGTAAAATCATTTTTACAAACTATCATCAAACCAGTGGTATCTTTGTCTAGACGGTGCACAATACCTGGACGTTTGACATTGTTTATCGACGATAACTGATCCTGGCAATGATACATAAGCGCATTAACCAGTGTGCCAGTTACGATATTACCAGCTGGGTGCACAATCATCCCCGCTGCTTTATTTAGTACGATTAAATCATGATCTTCATAAACAATATTTAAAGGAATATTTTCAGCTGCAATATCTAATTCTTGCACTGCCGGCAAGTTAACCATAATTTGGTCATCAGTTTGCAATTTATACGAAGCTTTTACGGTTTGATCATTAACTTTAACCAGACCTTCGTCTATCAGCTTAGCTGCTAAAGATCTACTTAACTCAATATCTGGGTACTGAGCAAGATACGCATCTAGGCGTGTTTTATTATTAAGTGTATAAGTTATTAACTGCTGGCTAGCAGGATTACTCATCAAAACCTTCAGGAATCAAGTCGATACGATCAATAGAATCTTTTTCACCTAATTTAAAGCCCATAACTTCATTCAGGTTTTCATTTTCATCTAAAACTAGTTTCATACGATCGATAAAACTAGTACCACGTCTTATATGCTTCCAAACTTCAAGTACTTTTTCACGGTAATATAAATCACGATTAAATGATTCAATAGTAATAGACCAAACAAAATAATTAACGATATGAGTATTATCTGGCGATTCTACTATAGCTTCATTAAGTAAATCTCTAACTTCTTCGATGGAATGTAGACGTGCGACTTCCTTAGGGTAAAGTAAATTAATATCTTTAGTCTCGATAAGTCTGTTTCTTACCACTGCCATATCAACTATTAAATAAGCTAGCTGGTGATCATGCAGGTAAGCTAGGAACAATACCAACTGTTCAATGTCTTTAATAATGGTGTAGTCTAGTTTATCTAGCCAATGTGGAAATTTCTTTACTTTTTCGCTAATAGCATCAACTTCAACTATCTGTTCGTTGATCTTAGAATAAGCTTTTCTTTCGTATTTTTTTTTCATGCAGGATTACTCCTGTAACCATGGGTTACTATTTTATCTTAACTCATTTTGAGTCTTAACTTACATAAAAAATATTAAAAAAAGCTATCTATTTAAGATTTTAGCTTTACCAGAACTGGTTTTAGCTATTTTTTATTAGTAAATGAAAATTTTAAAACTTCGTTAGTATCTTAAACTGATATCTATTTTAATTAATTTTGGGAAGTGGTCGGGACAGCAGGATTTGAACCTGCGACCTCTTCGTCCCAAGCGAAGCGCTCTACCAAGCTGAGCCATGTCCCGAAGACAATTTGTAATTATAAAGTATTGGTGGCACTTTGAAATGTTAAATTTTTTGGAAGGGGTAACCATACTGCTATTTAAAGCTTTTCACAAAGATTGCTAATTACTTGCCGCGTACGGACTTAGCCTAAATTCATAAGGCACTATAAACAAATCAAAATGTATATAAAAAGCTGGCTACTGAAAAACATCATTAAAAAGTGCGTGATTTAGTAAGTTCACTGTCTAAAATCCCTAGAAGGTTATTGAAAAACATCATCAACAAGAGCGCGTGCTAATTTAAATTTTAGATCTTGGGCTTGCTCCAAAGTAAATCCAGGTTGAATTTCACTTAAAGAAGTTGCCTGATGCTCTACAATAGCTGTTTTACTAGCTTGACTTAGCTTAAAATTTACACCGATACCAATATTTAGCACTTCACCATAATTTTCGATCAAAATACCCGCTAATTTTTTATTTTTAAAGTAAATATCATTTAAGGGTTTAATAGTAAGCTCAGAGCTTAGCGTATTTTCAAAAGTTTTCTGGTCAGTACTACTTTTCAGGGCTTCCTTTATAGTTTTCAAAACCACAGAACTCACATAAAAAGTGAGTAGCTCGCGTGCTAGGTAACTGCTGGTAATCTTTTCTTGGTAATCAGCTTTATAAGCTGGGTGCAAATGACCGTCAAGCTCAGCTCTAGAGCTTTCAATTTTAGCGTGAAGATTATCAGGATCGTAGCTATTTACATAAGATAAATATAAGCCTTCACCTGCTTTAGAATGCCAGCTTTTAGCATACTGCCCGCGCCCGCGTGTTTGAGTAGCAGCGCTAACGCATAAATATTGCTCAATTAGTGGGAAAAGTGCTTTAGCTTTATCCATCGTCGATGGCAACTCATAATATTCAAGTAATTTAAAGCTTTTAGGTAAAAACTGACTCACGATGATTTATTTTAAGGCGAAATTAATACGAAGATTTTTATTTTAAGATGAATTTTTTATTTCGTTAGTAAAAATTTTGATTTTGATCCTAAACATCTCTATTTTAAACGTGAAGATTTTCGTACAATTTCAAATTATTAAGTTTAATTCTATCTTTAAACTTAGGTTTTTCTGTATTTTTTCGAATCTAATTTTTTATATACTATCTGAATCTAAAATGAACTTAAAAGAAATAAAGCCTAAGCTAAAGAGATAAAGCAAACTTTAGAAATGTAATAGCAAGTTATAACAAAGTTTTAACAAATTTTGCTTTTAAGCGCATAAAAACTGGCTAAGCCGGGCATAATTTAAGTAGATATTATGGTAGATTTTAATTTAAATGAGACTCAAGTAGAGCTGCAAAAACTAGCTAGAACTTTTGCTAGTAAGGAGATTGCACCTCAAGTAGCAGAGCATGATGCAGAAGCTAAATTTCCGCTAGAAATCGCTAAAAAAGCTCATGAAACTGGTTTAATGAACCCTGGCTTCCCTGAGTACGTGGGTGGTCTGGATTTAAGTATTTTAGATGAGTGTATTATAGCTGAAGAGCTTAGTGTGGCTTGCACTGGTATCGCAACCGCCCTCGGAGCAAATATGCTAGCTGCCGCGCCGTTAATCGTGGTAGATGATAAAGATATTAATAAAGAATTTTTAGGACCTATGATGGAAGAAGTGCTCTTCGCTTCTTACTGCGTAACTGAACCAAATGCAGGCTCTGATGTTGCAGCAGTCCAAACTACTGCAAAAAAGGTCGGTGATGAGTATATTATTAATGGTAATAAACAATGGATCACTGGTGCCAAGTATGCAAACTGGTTTTATGTGCTAGCTAAAACCGATGCCGATGCTGGTCATAAAGGCTTAAGTGCTTTTGTAGTGCCTGCTGATACTGATGGTGTCACAGTTAATAAAAAAGAAGACATGATGGGACAGCGCGCGAGCAGCACTCACTCTGTCACTTTTAAAGATGTTAAGATTCCAGCTAAATATTTACTTGGCGCCGAAGGCGATGGTTTCAAGATTTCGATGAAGGCCTTCGATCGCACGCGCCCCGGCGTAGCCGCGGGCGCAGTAGGCATAATTCGTGCTGCTCGCGATTATGCTAAACAATACTCAGTTGAGCGCACCTCCATGGGGATGCCGATCGCCATGCACCAAGCTGTAAGTTTTATGATCGCTGAGATGGCGATGGATTATGAAGCAGCTAGATTATTAACTTGGAAAGCCGCCGCTATTATAGACTCAGGTACGCGTAATACTAAAAACGCTTCTTTTGCTAAAGCCTTTGCAGCTGATGCGGCGATGAAACATGCTATTAATGCTGTGCAAGTTTATGGTGGTTATGGTTATTCTAAAGAGTACCCAGTTGAAAAGTTAATGCGCGATGCTAAAATTTACCAAATCTACGAGGGTACTTCACAAATTCAGCGTTTAATTATTTCTAAAGAGATTTTCTTGAGAAATTCATAGATAAAAGTATAGATGTAAAGTTCTAATACATAATAGTTATTTGCTTTCCATAAGTAGCACTAGTATAAATATTTATTTTTCAATGAGAAGTATTTGCTTTCCTTCAAATTACAAACTCTATTTTTTCGCATTATCATTACTAGCTTTTTGCACAATAACTGTTAGCTAAGTTAAGTGGAAGCGAACTTCAACCTTTAAATAAAGATAAATACACATCAAGTATAAGCACTTTATGCTAGTTTTTTCACTTAAAACCTAGCGCTTAGATTTAGAATAATATTCTAAATTTACTTTATTTTTAGAATATTTTTATAGTTTTAATCTAAATTTGGAATTTTATTATAAAAAGTAGATTATTTTAGAATTTTTTTTAAAAGAACCTACTTAAGTAAAAACTACTCACTTAAACATTCTGTTGCATTTGCACGCTATCTACTATTAAATAGCTTAGCTAAAATTTAATATCAAAAGCTCTGCTTGTATTAACTTGTATGTTTATAAAGAGAATAAAAATATGTCAGTTAATTTTAACCCCTTAAACATTTTAAACGCCGCTAAAAAAGTTCAACAAACTAAAGCTAAAGAGAATAATCCCGATGTTAAAGTAGAAAAAAATCCTACTAGTAAGCTTTCACAAAGCAATAAAGCTAAGTTAGCATCTACAGTCGACACCGCAACTTCAGCCAGCTCAAAATTAGCTCAAGCTGACAAAACAGCCCCTCAAGATAATAAAGTTGAAGCTGATAATCTACTAGAAGCAAGTTTGCATGCTGGTGAAGCTTAGAAGACTAGTGCTAATGCTAAAGCTAGCAATACTGAAACGCAGAAAAAAAATACTGATGCTACCGAAATTAATACAGCTAAAGAAATCGTAAACGAAACTATTAAAAATAGAAATGAAGTAATAGCTAAACCTACTACTGTTAAGCTAAATAATAAAGAAATCCAGCTTGGTGAAGAATCTACTGCTAAAAAAGTAGGCATAGAAGGTGGAGATAATGAAACTAAAGTTTTAAAACCAGCTAGTAAAGAGCAAGTAACAAATCTTAAAACTGAGATTAATGAATATGCCAATAAAAACGCAGCTGCTATAAAAAACAATAAAGCAACCAGCGTGAGCTTAACTGACGAAGCGGCAATGGCAGCAAAAAAACTTGAAGCTTACGTTGAAGACTCTGAAGCTAAATTAGAAAAGGCTAAAGAAAATAACATTTTAACTCCTGATGAACGTATAAATATTGATGAAACTAATAAAGAATTAAAGCAGGCTAAAAAAGAATTAAACGAGCTTACTAAAAAATCATTTTCATTGAAAAATGGTGCGCAAATCTATTACACAGGTGAAGTCGGTGATAAAGGCGTGCAAGTTTTAGATGGTAAAGAAAGACAAGCCATAATTGATAAAGCTGATAAAAGTTTAGCTGGAGCTGATTTTAAATTAAATAACGAAAGTCGCGATAAAGTAGAGGTTCTACAGATCGAGCGTAAAGGTAAAACCTATGTTCAATTTGTTAGAAGTGAACTTGATGCTAATGATAAACGTGAAACTCAGATTTCTAAACTAATTTCAGTGGAAGAGTTAAAAAATGATACTTTAAAAGATCAGCTTAGTACAGTGAAATCATACACTGATGGTGCTGATGAAGTGGAAGAAAAATCTGGTGCAGGAAATAAACTTATCATAGATAAAAACGCTGCTAAAAAAGAGCAAAGTGACGCGACCACTCCGAGTACTGAAAAAAGCAGTACAGGTTCAGCACGTGCGGATCACTACAATAAAAACGAAACTAAAAAACAAACATCAGCTGATGACAAGAAAATGAAAGCTCAAGCTGAGTTATTAAAGACTTACAAAGGCTACAATGAAACTATTGCAGAAAGAAATCAACGCTTTGATCAAATGGAGCTTGAAGTAAAAGATAAAGCTGGAACTGATACAGAAAAAGCTTTAGTAAAAAGTGAGACCTTTGATTACAGACTTTCTAAAAAAGAAGGTGAACCAACTAAACAAACTATGACAGTTGGCTCAGCTAAAAAATACTACCTGGCTTTAAAACTACAAAGTAATAATGAGCTTTATAAGCTTCAAGCACAAGATTGGAATAAACATATTTTTAATGAAATTAAAGATAAACCAAATGATCATATTTTAACTATGACAAATGTGCCTAAAGAACTTGAAGTATCACAGTATGGTCCTATGGGTAACGAAGCTAAAGTTTCATTTATAGATTCTAAAGTCGAAGTTAACACTAATACTAAGGATATTAAAAAAATTCTAAATAAAGATGGTACTATCAACACCAAAGAAGTTTTTGATCCAGAGACTCATAGTATTAAAAAAGAATATCGCGATGAGGTTGCTGGTTTAAGTGCTTTATATTTTGGTACCGAGGTGTATGATAGCGATAATTGGGCAGCAAGTAAAGCTGATGGCTTCCGTCAAAACTTTTTCATTGATAATATAGCAGGTAAAAACAATAACCCAAACAGTCCTGAAACTTATAATTCAGCAGGTTTTAACCTTCATATCCAAAACCACCTACGTAAAAATGCTGAAGTTAGAGAACTTGCAACTCAAGCTTAATATAGTAAATTACTCTGTGTGTTGATTTAACCATCATAAAGGGTATAAACTATAAATAAGATGAAATTTAAATTTCAGGTAATAGATATTAAGTCTAAACTAAAGCACCTGCTTGTTTGCGCTACTTTTTCTATGAGTGCTTGCATGCTTGTTCAGCAAGTTTATGCTCTTGATGCTACTCCTAATATAAAATTAAAACCAGATTCAGCTTCAAAAGTGCAATCTTTAAATAATTTAACCGATAATAGCAAAAACATTATCACTAATAGTAAAAAACTAATTAAGAAAGATCTTTCAGCTCGAGTAATTCTAACTGATAAGACCTTCAATCTAAATGATGAGAAATCGCGTGTAGAATTTGTTAAATTATTAAAAAAACAAGATTATTGGACTGATTTAGCGGATTTAATCGAAGAAAACATCGATCATGGACCTGATTACAATGAATTTCAGGCGATGCAAGCACAAATGGGCACGATGATGATGGATTTGAACTCTAATCAAGCATTGGAGAGTGAAGTTGATGATCTCAAAGCTAAAAATAAAACTCTAACTGATGATTTAGCAGAGTGTGAAGCTAAGTTTTAAACTGTATAGATTAATCAGTGATGCTAATAATTATATTATATGGCTTTAAAACATGAAGGGGGAAAGATATAAGCACCCAGAGCAGTTTAGACACGATTAACTAGCCTACATTAAGCAAAATTTATTCGTTATTTTAAATTGTTTAAAAATCTAGACTAGGACTACTAAGTCGATGAATTAAATAAGGCCGATCAAATCATCAATCTGCCTAAAAAGTACCGGTGCATCTTGATGACCTGTATAATAATAAAAGACTTTAACTACATTAATATTTTCAGGATTTTGGTTTTTAGCAAATACTTCAGGTTGAATATTTTGTATTGTCTCAATTTTTAGAACATTACCTCGCTCATCATAATCTTCCTTCCAAGGGTAATAGTTTTTATAATTAAAAGTTTTTAGACTACTTGCGATATTATTTACTTGAGTGAAATTAGCTTGACTGACAGGTTTTAGAACAGTATTGTAAGTTGTAAATTTAGGATTATACTTACCAGGGTCATGCAAAACACTAATTTCAACTTCAGAAGTATTAAAAAATCTATATTCAATAATACGATCTTTATTAATATCACGGTATTCGACCCTAAATAGTAAATTTTTATAGCGAGCTTTAGGTTTTTCTACCTTAATTTTTTCTTTTTTAAGATCAAGTTTTTCTTTTTTTAGAACTGTTGGAGTTTGTTTTTTACTACTACCAAACCATAAGAATTTAGAATATAAAGCAGATGAGCTGGCAGCGATAATTAGAATTAAAGCGATTACAGTAACTATTAAGTTACGTTTAGATCTAGGTGGCATGGTGAGATTTAACCTTTAGCATTTGATGGAAGCAAGTATCAGGGTAAGAGTGTTTACCAAGTGCTTCAAAGCTAAATTTAGCTTCAGATACGAAAATTAATTAAGCATTATATGTTACAGGGCTTGATCAAAAGTCGTATATATAACTTTATACCAAGATTAAGAGGTTTTGCCGCAGTTTAAATTAAGTTTTATGTAGATTAAGGCTTTCTTTATTATTTAGCAGCAATACTAGCTTTAAAATGATGGCTCTGATTATAAGTTATATAGAGCGGATTTAAAATCGCTTAGTATATTTTAAAATATGACTTCATTTCGTTACTTTAAGCTCATTTTTAATTTTTACGCTAAAACTTATACTTTTAGCTTAAAGACTAAATATTATCTAAAAAACAAAATTTAATTAAAACACTGGGCTTTATAATAATTGATTTAGTTTCATAATGGTTGAACCAGTTTTACAATAATTGATTTAAATTTTTTACAAAGACTTTATTTTATATATACATAATATGCGTTATTATAGTTCACGCTGGTGCCATAGAGCACTTTTTAAACTATTATGAATAATCTTAATCCCTTAAAATCTTTGACTAGAACTGCAACGGCTCTTGGAACTTCAGTTGCAGTAGCTCTTCCTACTAATATAAATTCAGCTGAAGCTAAAGGCTTGCTACCATCGACTAATAACATATACAAGCAAACCACAGAGTCACTTGTATTAAAAAACCCAGAGCGCAACCCTAATATAACTGGCTTATCAGCAGCTCCAACTCAAAAAGTCGCTTGGGGCAACCAAGGCAGATTCAAAGCCAGCAACTTAGTTAAAACTATAGTTAATTACTGTAACCATAAAAAAAATAAAGTTAGTAGAATAGATGCTAACGGCTTTAATGGTAGACTAACATTTTCTAAGCAAGAACATACCTATGGTAAAAACTTCACCATAAATTTTAAACCAGACTCGAATAGACCAGGACAGTCAGCTGCTGTCATCACACAAGGATACAATTATCCAACAGGTGGCACCCGAATAAATTTAACCCCAAGCGATATTAAGATCACCACTAATGGTCACACCTACAATTTAGGTACCAAAGTTAATAACTCTACTTTATATAATGCCTGCAATATAGAACTAGGTGGAAGCAAGGTAAAATATCCTACAGTAACTTTTAATAATTAATAGAGTTTAGTCTGCAACTTGTCTAAAATAACTACTAAAAAATTTATATAAAGTGCTTAGTCTATAATTGATCTAAAAGTACTTACTATTACTGCATAAAATGCTTAATCTAGCAATTAATATTTAAAGCATTTTTATAACTGAATATATAAATACAGCATTATTAATATACTTACTTATAAATTACTAGAAAACTTAGTAAATACTTAGTATAATCAATGGAACTTTAAACAAAACTCTAGTGTTTATTAAAACTTTTATGAATAATTTAATCAAAAATATTGCTTTAGCTGGTAGCTCTTTATCTTTAAGTGCTTTAACTAGTATTCCTTCTACTCAAGCACTAGTAAATAAACTGCCAGTTTCAACTAGTAAAGCTAACGCTCAACCCGAAATAGTCTTTAAAGCAGCTCTAAAAGATAAGCCCTATAACCGTGCCAGCATGCAAAGCTTAACTCAGCCCACTAATAGTAATCTAATAGCATCAAGAGCAGCTTCTAAATCTGAGCTGGCTAGAAATTATGGTAAAGCTTTAATCAGGCACTGCCAGTCGGGTAAAAATTCTAAAACACTTAATAACTCTGGTTTTCGAGGTGCCTTATCTTTTTCAACTGCTAGGGTAACTGATGGCATTAAATATCGTGCAAGTTATAAGTCTGGTCAAGGTATCAAGCAACCAACTATAACTGCTACGCAAACTATACCCACCCTAAGAGGCACTCCAGGCTCAATTCAGGTAAAGTTTAATAATAGTGAAACTACTCAAACTTTAGCAAATAAAATAAGTGGTAGAAGTTTAGCTCAAGCTTGCAAAAAATATTTTTAAAATTTTTATAAAATATAAACAAATTTAGAATTAAATTCTAAATTTCGCCTTAAATTAGAAAATTTTTATAAATTTTAGTATTTTTTAGAATTATTTTATAAGTCTTAAATTTAAAAAAACGGCTTTTAATGCTAGCTGCTAAAAATTTTAGGCATAAAAGTATTCTATTAAGTTAGATTTTAATAGATTAGTATTTAATTTAATTTAATAGAGTTTAAAATTAACACCTAGGTATTTTTCTTTCACTTCTTTATCTTCAGCAATTTCATTAGAATTACCTTCACGGATGATTTGTCCATTATAAATAATATAGGCTCTATCGGTTATGTTTAACGTTGCATTAGGATTATGATCTGTAATTAACAAACCGATGTTCTTACGTTTACAAAGATCTCTAATAATACTTTGAATATCTAAGATAGCCACTGGATCAATGCCAGTAAATGGCTCATCTAATAAAATGAATTGTGGATCTGAAGCTAGCAGGCGTGCGATCTCTAATCTCCGACGCTCACCACCTGATAGGCTAACAGCAGCTGATGATTTTAAATGCAAGATACCAAATTCATCTAATAAAGATCTAGCTTTTTTAAGACGCTCACGATAAGATAGCTTACCATCTAATTCAAGTGCAAGAAGTATATTATCTAAGGCTGATAAGTTTCTAAAAGCACTAGGTTCCTGCGTTAAGTAAGCTACTCCAAGTTTAGAGCGCTGGTTTATTTTTAAGTTAGTTATGTCTTGGTCATCAAGAAAGACTTTACCTTTATTAGGATTTACTAAGCCAACCATGATATCAAAGCAGGTAGTTTTACCTGCACCATTAGGTCCAAGTAAAGCCACTGCTTCACTCCGCCTAACTTCTAAATCAACAAGACTTACCACCCGCCTGGAGTGATAAGTCTTTAAAAGTTTTTTAGCGCTTAGAAGCTGAGCTTCCAAAATTTATTTACCGCGCTGAAATGATAATTTACGTTTAGCGTCTTCTTTTTTACGCTTTTTAGTCTGACGCTTGTTCTCGTGGTGTCTACGCTTTTTTACCTCTAGGATAATACCAGCTTTAATCACTTCTCTTTTAAAACGTCTTAATGCCGCTTCAATCGATTCTCCATCATGTACTTTTACTTCTGCCAAACTTGTTAAACCTCGTTATTTATAACAAATCAAGATTATAACACTTGATAAGTCTATTTAGCCACAAAAATATTAAAAAATCTTTATGTCTTAGTTTTCATATTTTAGCAGGTAGTTACTTGCTTAGCTTTCCTTAATATTTTCTAATCTACAAAACTTAAAGCAAATGTTAAAATAACAAATAACATCTTAAGCTGATGAGTTTAAATTAAACTTCATAACTATGGTTTAAGATACTTTTAGAACATCTATTCCACACAAAGACGTAAAGAACCGATGACAGATAAGCAACTTGAAAACGAAAGCACACTCACTGAAAATACAGTTCCACATAATATAGATCCACAAAAATTAGCTGAAGCTGATTTTAAAAGAGAAGAATTAAGTCTTAAAGTTAAGCTTGCCAAATTGAAAGCTAAAGGTGCAGCTGAACATGAAATACGTCAGGTCTTAACTATGCTTGAACGTAAAGTAGGAGAAAGGTTCGCTAAACCCGCTACTAAAATTCAACCTATGACTACTAATAGTAGTGAAAACTAAAGATTAAACTGGCAATTTATGCTGATACTTAAAAAATTTATAACTTTACACTATGAATTAATGAAATTGAAGCTTCTTATTATTCGTTTAGTGCCTAAATTTATCTAAAAGCCCTTAAGAGTCTGCACCATTGAAAAAATCTCATGCACTGAATATTTAGTATAAATTTTTAAATAGCTAGCCTAAATATTCATCCTAATAAACTCTACACTAGTTTATTACTACAAACTTGTTTCAATTAGCTAACTTTGCTAAAGTTATAAGTTATATATGGCATTTAGCAAGCAAGATTTTAGCGATCAAATCACTTTAAAAAGTGGCAAAACTGTAACATTTTATTCTTTTAAGAAGTTACAGGAAAAATTAAATAAAGATCTAAGTAAGGTTCCGTTTTCTTTAAAAATAATTTTAGAAACTATGATGCGTAACATGGATGGTCAAAAAATTCGTGCTTGTGATATCGAAAACCTTATAAACTATATAGCTAAAAACCCAGAAAAAGGTGAGATCCCATTTTCGCCAGCTCGTGTAGTGTTGCAGGATTTTACAGGAGTGCCTCTATTCGTAGATTTAGCTGCAATGAGAGATTGCGCTAAGAAGGCTGGCTTAGATCCTCAAAAAATCAATCCGCTAGTACCACTTGACTTAGTAATCGATCACTCTGTGCAAGTAGATTCATTCGGGGAAGTAAACTCAGCAGAACAAAATGAAAAGTTAGAGTTCGAGCGTAATAATCAGCGTTTTCAATTTTTAAAGTGGGCTCAAAAAGCCTTTGATCAAACTCGCATCGTACCTCCAGGGTTTGGTATTATTCACCAAGTTAATATGGAGTACTTAGCAAGTGTAGTAGGTACTAAAGAAAATGAGGTTTTCTTTGATAGCTGCGTAGGCACAGACTCTCACACGACTATGATTAATGGCTTAGGTGTGTTCGGTTTCGGCGTCGGTGGCTTAGAAGCTGAAGCAGCGATGTTAGGTCAGCCAGTCACTATGCCAACTCCAGAAGTAGTCGGTATCAAGCTAACCGGTGAACTTGATCCGATGGTTACTGCCACTGATTTAGCTTTATATGTAACTGAATTTTTACGTAAAGTAGGGGTAGTAGGTAAATTAGTTGAATTTTATGGTCCTGGTTGTAATAGCCTGACCCTAGAAGAGCGCGCCACTGTTTCCAACATGTCTCCTGAATACGGCGCGACTGTCGGATTATTCCCGGTAGATGGTGAAGTGGTAAATTACTTAAGACGCACAGGTAGAGATGAAGAGCAGTGCGAATTAGTTGAAGCATATTTTAAAGCTCAAGATGTTTGGGGCTTAGAGCGTGAGCTTGAATCTTATACTGTGCATCATGAGATAGACTTAGCTGATATCAGAGCATCTATTTCTGGTCCACGTCGCCCGCAAGACAGACTTAGCTACGATAACTTAAAAGAGCTTTTCGCTAATTCTCTAAAACGCCCAACTGACGAGCATGGTTTAGGTATTAAAGATGATCCAAATAACCACGGTGATATCGTGATTGCGGCTATTACTAGCTGCACTAACACTTCTAACCCAGCGGTTATGATCGCTGCTGGTCTAGTGGCTAAAAAAGCTGTCGAGAAAGGTTTAAAGATTAACCCTAAAGTTAAAACTAGCCTGGCTCCAGGCTCGCAAGCCGTGCGTGAATACCTAAGCAAAGCTGGTTTACTAGAGCCGCTAGCTAAATTAGGCTTTAATATCGTAGGTTATGGTTGCACTACTTGTATCGGTAACTCTGGACCTTTAAGTGATGCTGCTATGGAGGATGTAAACGCTAATCCAGATAAAGTTTTTGCTAGTGTTTTAAGTGGTAATAGAAATTTTGATGGTCGTATCAGCCCATACGTAAAAGCTAATTTCCTAATGTCACCACCACTAGTAGTGGCGATGGCTTTAAAAGGTAATATGAACTTTGATCCTACTAATGATCCGATCCAAAACGATGTCTTGCTAAAAGATTTATGGCCTAGTAAAGATGAGATCAAAAGTATCATCAAAGAAGTTATGTCTCCAGCAATGTATAAAGAAATATACGCAAAAGTATCTGAAGGTACTGAGCTCTGGAATTCGATCGAAGCAAATGAAGATGCGCTGTATGCATGGGATGAAAATAATACTTACATCCAGAACCCACCTTACTTCGAAGATTTCACGAAAGATACGCCAGCCATTGAGCCTATCGAAACTGCCAGGTTATTACTATCATTAGGTGACTCGATTACCACTGATCATATTTCACCAGCCGGCGCGATCGCTAAAGACTCTGACGCTGCTAAATATTTGATCGAAAATGGTGTCAGCCAAAGTGAATTCAATAGTTATGGCTCAAGGCGTGGCAACGACCGTGTAATGACTCGTGGTACCTTTGCTAATATCCGTTTAAGTAACTTGCTTGCTCCAGGTACATCTGGTCCAGTAACTAAGTATTTTAATGATGGTGATAACGCAGATAAAGCTCAGCAAACTAGTGTATTTCAGGCTTCAACAGCTTACCAAACAAGAAATGTACCTTGCATTGTAATTGCAGGTAAACTTTTTGGTAATGGTAGCTCGCGTGATTGGGCAGCTAAAGGTCAAAAACTATTAGGTATTAAAGCTGTGCTTGCTGAATCATTTGAACGTATTCACCGTAGTAACTTAATCGGTATGGGTATTTTGCCTGTCGAGATTAAATCTAAAATAGCTAAAGAAAATGGCTTAGATGGCTCTGAAACTTATACTATTAAGGGTCTTTCTGAAAACATTAAGCCGTATATGGATGTGACTTTAGAAGTGACTAAAAATGATGGTACTACAATAGATCTACCTGCTAGCATTTTATTGCAAACGCCGATCGAAGTTGAATACTACCGTCATGGTGGTATTTTACAGTACACATTACGTCAATTACTTAAAAAAGAAAGTGATATGGGCGCTGCTGTTTAAGCAGCTAAAGTTGCAGACTTAGTCTTAATTTATGTTATAAAAATGTTCTATTACTCTAATGAGGAGTGATAGAACATTTTTATAAGTTACATATTAATTTAAGCGCTTACTTAAGTGACGTGAGCTAACTTATATAAATATATAAAAATATCGTATTACTACAACTAGAAGTGATAGTGCATTTTATAAAGAAAGCTATATGATGTTCTGTAACTTTGATACAAAGACTTTTAAAATACTTTGGCTTTAAACAAGATAATATTTTAAAAAAGTGTATCAGGCTTTATCTAGTTGTGATAATTGAAAAGAGAGTAAAAAGATCTATCTGTTAGTAGTTCTACTAATCTAATAGAGATTGAATCATAATCTTTAAGTCTAAAAATTATGATTCAAAGTGAATTTAAGCTTACAATTATTTTTTTAACTCTAATAGCTGATTTAAAATTATCAAACACCCTCTCAGTTTAAGATTTAATAACTATATACTTAGTTTTTAAACGACAAGTGATAAAATTATTCTTCAAATGAAAAGTTTTTTCAAAAGTACTTTTACTAAACCTTTTAAATTAAAGCAACAGATTTCTAAGTTAGTTCTAATTATGGCGGCGGCGCAAGTTATAGCTGCGCCGCCAGCTTCGGCTATCTTCGGTTTATTTGATGGTGATAAGGAAAAAACTGTTAATCCATATGAAGAATTAGAAAGCATGCAGCCAATTAATTATGCTGATACTTTAGAAAACGAAAATGTACCGGACACGATTAAAGAAAAGCGCGCTGAAATACGCAAGGAAGAGCAACGTGCGATAGATTTTATCAATCCTAGTATAGAAAGTGCTGCTGATAAAAATAGCTCTGGCAAAAAAGCTGCAAGTTCTGATGACAAAGACTCAGTTGAAAATGAAAGCAGCTCTCCTTTAAACACTAATGATTCACAAAACGCAGATGCTAATAGCACAGTTAAATTCAAGTTGAACAAAGATGACTCGTCAAACGCCATCTCTGACAGTAAAGCTAATATCGAAGATTCAAGCACAGAAGAAAAATCAGGTCGTAAAAAGTATTTCTTTTTCGGTAAAACAAAAGAAAAATCAGGCGTGCAGGAAATTAACGAACCGACATCACCTGAAACTGATAAAAAAGATACTTCAACTAAAAAAAGTTTTTCATTTTTTAATAAAAAAGATAAAAATAAGAATGATACTGTAGATTCTAAAGACAATACAAGCCTGGATAACAACAACGAAACTACTAGTAATCAAACTACTCAAAAATCATCTACTGAAAATCTTAATAGTATCGATACTAAAGACCTGGAAAAATCTTCAGCTGATCAAACTAACACTGATAAAAACCAACCAACCACAGAAAATTCTAAAAATCTTAAAAAAATTAACCTGGATGATGATTCTTTTAAATCAGCGCCAGCTCCAAGTGAAGACAACCAAGCAATTAAATTAGATGAGCTTGATACCGGAATCGATTTAAATGATGAGGAAATATCAGCAGAGTTTGAGCACGGAGAAAAAGAGCAGTTACTTGAATTATGGCGCGCAACCCTACTTAGAAACCGTACTATTCAATTTATTATTAAATTTTTAGGCACCGACCCAAATGCTATCGAAGAAAAAAATAAAGTTATGCAATCACTAACCAAAGCTTTATTTGTACCATTTTATACTGCTTCAGCTCTAACTCGCAGTTCTGTAATTGCAAGTGGCGCTTCACTAGGAGCTAGAGTCATAGGTGATGTAGTTGAAAATCATAATCAGGATAAAGCTGTAGATCGTCAACTTTCCCGCACAGATATGGTCGTTATGTTTATGCTAGTTGATGAAGTAGCAGAGAGAGTTAGAACTAATTTTTATAGTTATAAAGATGCCAAAGTAAGATTAGCTTTAATCAACAAAGATTTAGAGACCGCTAGAGCTGATGATGCCACAATTTTTGCAGTTAGTGATGGTGGTAATCTAAATCGTGAGAGAATCTTAAGTCAGCTTATAATTCGAGATCTAGAGCGTAAAGAACGTGTTACTAAGCTTGATTACATGTCAAGTAAGCGCACCTTAGTTGAACTTGCAGGTAAAGAAGCTGTAGACAATGTAGAGCCGCTTATTGACGCCGAAATCGATACTATGTACTAACTGCTTAATAAACATATAATTTTCTAATTGAAATTTTATTAGATGACCTTTATATAATTAGCATTAATATCAAAACCTAATAAAAAGAATGCAAACTATATCAATTGCATTCTTTTTTTATTCATAAAAAACCTAAGCACAAAAAATATCATCTATACTTTACAAAAATTTTTGTTAATTTACAATAGCTATATTATCTAAATTTTTGAAGATTAAAGTATAAAAACAAGTGAACAAACCTAGTCTAGTAGTATTTCTTTTAGTATTCACTTAAAATTAGCGGATATAAAATTCAGATTAAGGTTTAGATAAGATTAAAGCAACCCAGAAAAGATTTCACAGATAAAAGATTTGAACCCAAATAGTTTTAGTATTTCTTTATATTTACCTATAGTCAATTATGGATATTCGCTGCTACAATAGTAAGACAACTAAACGTTAGTAACTCTCATCTTTCCGTGTTTCTGTATCAAATGCGGTTTGTTTATATAGTTATAAACTGTCAAAAGATCTAGTAAATCATATCATTATTTATTGAGTCATAGATGACTTTATACATAATGATATTAACAACATTAAGGAGGTTGATATATGTCATCTATTGCACTAATTACTTTAACTGCTTATGGTGCTATTAAAGCAACAGACTTGGCTAGTAAAGCCGTAAAAAACAGCTCTAAGCAACAAGCATCTGCAAACACCAATAATAGTAACACGACATCTAAAGAAAGTGTTGAAAATAATCGAGGTAATTTAAATAATATTGTAGCTATATATCGAAATAGTCCTAGTTCAGTGAAACCAAGAAATAATTCAAGTCTGGACCTTGCTACAGGCAGAAATAGACAAGTAGCAGCACTAAACGCAGCCTAAAATTTCAGTAAAAGGGCATGAAGATATTAGGAAGGTTGAGCTACTATAGATTCTTTCTTTACTAGCTCTTCTTCTTGAATATCGGAAGATAACTTTAAAGTTGAATTTAAGCGTTCTATATTTTTAGTATCTTCACTATTCTTGTTTTGAGATAAGTTATCTTCTTTATCAGTATTTCCTAATTCGCTTTTTGCGGGCTCATTTAGATCATTAGCAGTCTTTAATTTAGGATGTTTTTCTAAAATAGCCTGCTTAACATCAGCTGCCGTTTTATATTTACTAAAAGCAGTGCGTGTACGCATTTCACTTAAATCTAATTTAAAGTCATTTTCAAACTTCTCAATGATTTCCTGTCTATCTGTTAATGTTTGGATTTTTTCATTATATTTAGCGTTATCACTATGAGCTTTATTAAATAACTTAAAGATATTTCTAGGTTTTTGAGCGAAAGTTTTTAAAAGTAGTTTAAAGTCATCAAAAGCAGTATTATCTTTAAAGCGATTCAAGTACTTAGGCATTTCATCAGCTTTATCGTCCTTTTTATTTGCTTTAGCATCACTGTACATGCCTTCGATCTTATTATCGTAAAGTTTAATACCGACTTTATTCAAACCATTATTAAAAGATTTAATGACGGGAATCAAATCTTTTTCAAGCCACTTAATACCAGGTTTTATATATTTATGACCCAGATAATTAGTTTCATCAGGTATACGATGCTCTTTAGGGTTGTTAATACCAACCTCATAGAATGGTACTGTTAACTCCAAGAAACTACTAATACCGAGTGTTTTAATCATGGTATTAGCATCACCAGGGATAAATGGTGCAATTGCACTAGCGATATTCTGGCACGCTGGTATCAGTATCTTACGTCTAGCAGTATCTTTGACACTTTCGTCTAAATTCATACCAGCAGTCCTAACTTTAGCTGGATTTTGACCATAAATAGTACTTAAAACTCTACTAAAATTACTCATAAACAGTGCACGAGTCGCTTCAAGAGGGTTTTTAGCATTACCGAAGCCTACTGATCTAACATGATTAGGTAATTTAGAAGTTAAAAAGACCATAGTACCCATCGAACTTAATAAATGGAAATAATTTACTTTAGCAAGTTTACTAACGTCTTTATTATTTTCATCTTTGACGACATTACCATTAGTAGTAGTCGCATGCTCACCAGCATTTATACCAAACATAAGTGAAAGCAGCTTGCCAAAAGGTTTTTCTATGTAATCTTTAAATAAAGTGCTACTAAGTGCAGCTTGAAGCTTATGAATACCAGCTTTACTGGATTCTTCAATTATATTTTGCTTAGTAGAAGATTTCTTACCTTTAGCCATTTGCTGATTGCGTGTATTATGCGCAGCAGTCATACCCCTATTTATATAAGTAAATAAAGATCCTAGAGGTAATTGCATTACATCTTCTGGCATATGCTTAATAATAGGTATCTTTTTTAAAAGCTTGAAACTTTGACTTAACTGAAAAGGTGTTAATAGCCTAGCAAAGCCTGAATCTACGAAACTATTATAAACAATATTATTTAAAGGTGTATCACCAGCTAGCATAGAGTTTTTCACTATCTCGGCTGATGCGCTAGAAACGAAAGCTGTGGTGAAAATTTTAACCGTATCTTGGTATAAACCTTTAAAAGCACCTTTAAAGCCGTGCTCCTGGATATCCACCAAGCTTTGATCTACAATTGGAATTTCAGTAGGAATAGACTTAGGTTTACCATAAGTGGGATCGTTAGTATTAGCCTGGTCAAATAAACCACCTGTAGGTACTATATTATTTTCACCTTCTTGAACTTGAACGCCAGTTTGCGGCCTTTGATTAAAAAATGTGTTAGTAGGATACTGATTTATCTCAGGCTGAGCAGCAATAGATGCCGAATTGCCATTCGGTAAAAGGGTGCTAGGATTTGGCTGCGCAAACTGGGGACGAGAATTAACAATCGAGTTTCTCTCAGCTCCCATTAGCAAGGCCTCCTGAAGCGGCACTGATTAATAGAGATATGATGCTGTAATTGCGTATAGTGGTTGTATTTATACATGCAAGGCTTCTTGATCTATTGAATGCACTCATTATTATAACTGAATTTTAATGTAAATACATAGGTTTAGCATGAAATAAATTTAATTTTTTCTTAATTATTTGAGTTGAAATTAAAATCCCCAGCTTATAAATAAAATTAGCTGGGGATAGAATAAATAATTTTAAGTAAATTTCTATATAAAAGAACTAATGCCTGTCGTAAAATGAGAAATGACTATCAGCTATTCTTTTAACTCTTTCTCTACTATCAATATCAATTGTATTTATAGCTGCTTCGTATGCTCTTTGATTTACATAACGAGTGTAAAATTCTTCATTTTTTATATAATTTTTCATTTTTAACAAATAACTTTTATATTTACCTACCTCAACTTTTCCACCAGGGTAAATACCTAGCTCACTTAGATCAGCAGCTATAGAATCAGTAAAAATACCTAAAGCCTTACTAACACTTGCAGATTTTATGTCTTCTACCATTCTATCTCTAGGTTCATCATCTAAACTGTCTGAAGTAAAAAAGTCGATAAAATGTTGAATGCTATCTAGCATCGGTTCAAACTTCTCCTTAGGATCTACACTGCTAGGAACTATCTTACCTAACATTCTATAAGGTCCACCACCAGAAGCAAGATCAGATAGCCCCTTAGAGATTTTATCAAAGTCCATAAACTGCTCTGATAACATAGCTCCTTCGAAAGTATTTTCACCAACATTTTCTGCATAAATTTCATTAAAAATATTCTTTGATTTCTCACTTAAAAGTGGAAAATTTTGCAGGCTAGCTAAAACTATGTTTTTTTGCTGGCTATCTAGTTTAAGACTTTGGCTAGCTAAAACTTTGCTAAAAAACATAGCTTTATTGTCAGTCAGCCCCATGGCTAATCTTTCATAAATTTCAGCTTGTCGCTTGGTTTGTGTATCACTATTTGCACCTGACATTTCGCTAGCAACTGCATGCAGGCGTTCTTTTTCAATAGCATTAGTCTTAGGTGCTAGTGGTACATTAAGAGCCTCAAGATATGTAACATTATCTTGTATTTCTTTAAACATTTTTTCAGAAGGTAAATTATTACCTAGTCTATTCGTTTTACTGGAATTAGCGTCAGCCCTTTCGTAGTTACTAAACTGTTTTGTATTAATCATAATATCTCCTTAATTTCTCTTAGCAAAAGGTTAACCCTTCAGCCTAAGATTTAACAAGTATTATTTATTAAAAAAAGATTAAAACACTTAAGTAAGCTTAAGACTACCTCAGATAAGAGTACAACTTCCAAATAAAACTAAATACTTACAAGTAAGTCTTATTTTAATCCATTATATAGATACTGCTGTTTCTTTTCTCTGCACGATATCATTAGCAGCCGTATCTTTAGCCTGACTTTTTTTGTTAGCTGTTTTTTCAACACAAAGCCTAGCAGCTTCCTTAATAAGTCCATTAAGCTTAATAGATAAATCATCATCAAGTTCTATCTTTATATCCTTTTGCATTTCGGCTAAAGTTTTATCTATCTTTTTTTCTTCGTCCTTAGTAATACCAGACGCTTTCTTCTTATTATTTAAAGCCCGCTGCCTGCTAGATAGATCACGATAATATTCAGGCTTCAATTTCACCGCTTTTTTAGAAATATCTGTAAATTTAGGAGAAAGAGTTAAAATATTTTCTAGAATTTGTGAATGATCTAACTTAAGTTCAGGCGAAAGCACTTTTATTTCATTAGCTACTTTTTCTAAAACTTGGTGAGAATTATCTAACAATTTAATTTCATGACGAGCTACTTTATTTTTAAGTGTATTATCGTATCTTTGATTTGCAGCAAAGTTATCTTTTATAGCAGCGCTTAGATGATTAGGTAATTTAAGCACTTCTTTAGTAAGTCTCTTGGTCTTAACTGAGCTATCTAACTTGTCGAATTCAGCAAATTGCTCATCTAGGTATTTTAATTTTTTCTGTTCTTCTTTAGCAGCCTCCTCTTTAGTATGATACATACCAGGAATATCTTTATAAATACCACCTAAATACTTACCATAAATATCTTTAAAGAGAAATTTAAAAATTGGTTTAGTCATTTGTTTAGTAGTTTTTAAAACTGGTCTGACAAATTTATAATCTATATACCTATATTCTTCAGGAATACGGTCTTTAGCCTCTTTTTCGTTAGTGCCTAAAGTAAAGAACGGGATTATAGATTCTGCTATAAATCTCATTAAAATTGATGTCGGTACTGGACCTAAAATATCTTTGCCAGGCATGCAGGACGCTAGATCATCAGCCAGATACTGCGCGCTTGAATTAGAGAGCTTACGAAACATACCATCGTCTAAGTTATCATCCCAATTCCTACCTTTTAATAAAGAGCCAAATTTAGAGAAAAAGTTAGTGTGAACTCTAGCGAACATATGAGCACCTTGAGCTGCTATAGCCCGAAGTGGGTTATTAACATCTTCAAAGCCACTAGGTTTTTCGCCCTTCGGTAAAAATAAAGTCGAGCCGAACACTCCGGCTAAAGCGGCACTAAAATGAAGATTATTAATCTTAGCGTTAGTTTCTAGGTATTTAAGGTCTTTTCTTTTCTTTTCTTCTTTATTTAAATATTCTTCGTCTATAATTTGTAAACCCAGACTGTCTCGAACTTCTTCAGGTGCTTTAACCCCGAAGCCATAGTGTAAAATCGCATCTAAATGTTTTTTAACTTTTTGGTAACCATCTACACTTAACTTAGCGTGAAGCTTCATAATAGGTAGTTTTTGGACATTATTTATAAGTTCCTCTTTTTCTGGATTATTTTTAATATACTCTTCAGCCATCTGAGTAATAGTATTTCTAGAACTGGTTAAAGAGCGCATAGCACCTACCATCGGCGCTGCTACTACAGCTTGAGTTATTTCTGGTGGGATAAAGTTTTTAGTGGCATTGATAGCAGCGCCGATACCAGTATCAACTACTACTCTAGATAATAGAGAGTCTGAAAAAGTATTATAAACTGCCATATTCCAGGGACGTTTATCACTTTTATCCATAATGGTATTGCGAATTAATTCAGCTAAAGTACTGTTTACACCTTTAGCAGCGTTTTTAGTAAAGTTATTTAGGTTAGATTGCACAAAATTGTTAGCAGAACTAGAATCTCTACTGGAAAAAGGATTAGAAAGCACACGAGCCCTCGTATTAGGAGAGCTCGCGGTAGTATCTGGGTTTAAATTCGAGTCACTTTCAGCGCGCACGGAGCTGGAAGAATTCTGGGAGGAAGGTATGGAGGGTTTAGGTTTAGTTAGTAACATGTATAAATGATTCCTGTAATTATGTTTTAAAGATTTACCTCAGTTATAGTTAAATCTTGTTTAAAGTTAGAAAAAATTATAAACATTTACAAATTATATGTAAAGTAATTTTCCAATTAAAATTTATTATCTTAATCAAAACCAAGGTTAAGCTTTAAATAACAAGCTATGCTACTTAAGTACCTAAGTGATAAAAATTTCGTTATTTACGTATTTTCAATCTAAAATTCCAACCACAAAGCGTATGACGAATTAAGGAAATCAGTGATATCACCGATTTCAAGATATCAACCCCACTTAAGTTAATAAACTTGTATTAACTTTGTTTAATCTAAAGTCAGAGTAGTTGAAAATATCTAAAGTTAGCTAAGCTTATTACATGATGAAGCAACATTCAGTTTTATATCCAGGTAGTTTTGATCCAGTTACTTTGGGCCACTTAGATATTATTAACCGAGCTAGTAAAATGTTTACAGAGGTAATTATTGGAGTTGCAAACAACCAGAGTAAAAGAATTAAATTACCAACTCAGCAAAGAGTTGAACTCCTAGAAAAAGTTACTTCACATCTACCTAATATAAAGATTGAACTAGTTGACGGCTTAATCGTCAATTACGCAGCTAAACATAATATACCAGCTCTACTTAGAGGTCTGCGCACGCCTGATGACTTTAATCACGAACTCGAAATGTCACAAATCAACCATTCTTTATCTGAAAGCAAGGATCTAAATCAGGCTATTGAAACCGTTTTTTTAATGACAAGCCCGCAATATTCTTTTATTCGCTCTAGTCGGGTCTGGGAATTATTAGCTTTGAATGCTAATATCAGATTATTAGTACCAGAAGTGGTTGCTAACTATCTTGAGGAGCATACTAAAGTTGGATATCTATAATAAACTTGATGAAATTGGTAAACATATAGAAGAAAGTAAAACCTTACCACTCTTCAACCAGAAAATGGTAGATGGTGAATTTCTAATGAATACCTTAGAAGAAGTTTATGCTTCGATTCCAGTAGAATTTACTTTAGCTAAAGAAATCATTAAAAACCAGGAAAATACCTACGAAACCAATCGTTTAAAATCAGAAGAACTTTTAAATAAAACCAAGCATGAATGTGAGACTTTAGTTACTAAAGCAGAAGAGCAAGCTAAAAGCATCCTGGATGATAACAATCTACGCGATGAGGCAGAGAAAGAAGCTAAAAAGTTATTTGGTGATTGTGCTAGCCAAGCCCGTGAAATAGAGAGAGAAACTAACCAAAAGTGCGAAGAGCTTAGAAGAGACGCTTTAGAAAAAGCTAAGATGATTGAAGAGCAAGCTATCCAAAGAGCTAACCGCATTAAAGCTGAAGCTGATCAATACGCTGAGCAAATTTTAAATCATATCGAAAAAAATGTCTTAAGTCAGCTTGAAACTATTCAGGTTAATGGTAAAAAACACTTTGCTGAGCTAAAAGAACAAAATTTCTTTGTAAGTAACTAAGTATAAATATTTAACATTTAAATTAGAAATTTAATTTACCTTCAGCGATAGAAAAATCTTTACCATATAAGTTTTTATGGATTAGATCGAATTTTATCGAGCCATTATAATAGCCAAAGGTCTCTGAAATATACTGATCAGCACTTTTATTAAAAATATCTTTCTTAGCAAAGTCTAAATCATACTTTTCAAGCACTTTTAATATTTCTCTATTTTTATAGTCTGAGTGTGAGATTTTATTAATAGCCACTAAATGAGCTAAGGTTCGGCCGTCTTTATTAAGTTGATTGACTTTTGCAGTTGCAAGATTAGTGCTTGAGCTAATAGTAGACTTATTCCAGTAAGCTAATAACTTATCTAATAACTGATAGTTTCCTTCCAGCACTGCTAACTCTAAAATACTCTTATCCAGTAGTTTTCTAGAATCTATGCCCGCTAAAGCTTGAATAAATTTCTCTGTATACTCACCTTTCTTGTTTTTAGGTTCAATATATTGATTTTCTCTTAAAGCTACTATCATATTATAAAAAGCTTCATAGTCTTTTTCAGCTAAAGCCTGCTTTAGACCTAAAACATCTTTTGAATAAATACGATAAGGGTTTTCAAGTTCATTAGCGGAGCTTAAATTAGTGTTATAACGCTTATTTATCAGATTCAGCGGAGCTTTTAGATCTAAAGCGGAACTATCTAATAAAGTCATACCTGATTTAACAAGCTTTCTAAGCAAAGTTAGCTTCGAATTATTTTCTGCTCCGTATAAAACATAGGTTGGAGATTTACTATTATCATCTTCAAGATCTATTAGCTCGCGCCCTAGCTGATTAAGAGTATCAGTTGAAAAAGCCTTCAGATCATGATTCAAGTTATAAGATAATAAAAAGTCGATAGCATCATAATTTAAATGATCCATAGCTAAAATAAGTAGACTTTTACCCTTTTCACTTTCATATCCTAAAACAGCTGGCTTCAATTTTACTAATTCTGTCAGAGTACCTAGATTCTCCTTAGAAGCTAGCAAATCATTTATTACCTCAGTAGCTTCTATCTCATCTTTAAAGCCTATACCTGACTTCACTAAATCTATTAAAACCTGGTATTCTTCTAAATCAAGTGCTCTTTTTAATATAGAAACTTTATTATCACCTTTATCAGTTAAACCATAATTAAACTTCAACGCCAGCTCACTTAGATCAGCTTCAGGGTTAGACTTTGCGCTATTAATAACATAATCTTGCATGGCGCTTTTACTAGGCTTTAAAGGAGCGAGGGACAGACTATCAAGTAAGTTTATTAACTGATAATTTCGAGCTTCTAAAGCTATATCATAGATATTTTGATCATTGCTGTTTCTGAAGTCTAAAAGCTCTGGATTAGTGTTTAAATAAGCTTGCAGAGCATCACCAGAGCTAGCGTTTTCAATTAAAGCTTTTAAAACTAATTCTTTAGGCTTTAACAATTCGTAAGCATTACGATAGCTAGAATTATAAG
Source organism: uncultured Gammaproteobacteria bacterium (assembly GCA_964438425.1). Lineage (GTDB taxonomy): Bacteria > Cyanobacteriota > Vampirovibrionia > LMEP-6097 > LMEP-6097 > CAYTKM01. The sequence continues at coordinate 83,329 of CAYTKM010000007.1, read as the reverse complement.
TCTGGGTTAAATTAATATCATTAGCTACTAATTTTTCGATAAATTTATAGTTTTTAGCCTTATGTGCTACCCCCAACAGATCAAATGATAAATTTTCTTCAATAAAATCTTTTAAATTTACATCTTTAAAGACCTTACTTAGACAATCATTATAAAATTTCACATGCTGCTGATTATAATTTTTAGTTATTTCTTTAATAACCTTTATCTTACTTTCCTGGTCGAAGTCGCTATCACTTAATTCATTTATTAAAGCAGGCTGTGCGCTTTTAATAGCCAAAGTCAAAAGTTTATCAAATTCCACTCGACCTAAAACTTCTTTAAAATTTAAATCTTCATCCTCTGTTAAATTTTTAGTTTCCGTAAGTAATAGATTTAAAGTTTCATGGTTATTTTTACCGATAGCATACTTAAGCATGCTTTTAGCGCATTCAATATCATTTAGTGTAGTACCTGCATCTATAGCTGTTTTAAGCATCGTGCTAGCAGCATGATCACTTTTAGTTTTATAGACTATCCCACGTATAAGCTCACTGTATTTATTAGGCTGCTTTTTAATATCTGCGCGCACTTGAGCTAGCGAAAAGATTTCATCAAAAACTTTTAATTGCTTATATTCTATAGCAAGGTTTAATAATCTCGTAAGCTTGCTTGAATTGTACTCTTTAGTTTGATCTAACTTGAAATCAATATTATTACGTCTAAAAACAGTTTTTAAAACATTTAGATTACCATCTTTAAAAGCTTGCTCAGCTAAATTTAAATTTTTAGTATTAACTTCATCATGAAAAACTTTTTGGTTGGGGTTAGCTCCATTAATAAAAAAATAGTCTAATCTTAAAAGAGCACTATTCCTTTTTAATGTGAGTAGATCGTCAGCTACTTTATCTTTATTAAAAATACTGTAAATGATATTAAGTGGTGTCAAACCGTCTTTGTTAGGTAAATCTAAATCAAGATTTTCAGCACTCAACAACTCTTCATAAGTATGAGTTTCATTTACATTTTTAAACTGAGCCACTTTTTTAGCTATTAGGTGAGCTGGCGAGTCTCCATCTTGATTTAAAGTATTAGGCTGGTGAATATTTAAAAGATTTATATAGCCTCTATGCTCTGTTGGAATATCCAAGTTATACTTTTTATCTAAATTATTAACTAATAAACCAAGTGCATTATTGCCCTTTTGATCCTTAATTTTATTAACATCATACTTATCGTACAAACAGTAAAGTAAATCCACGCTCACATCAGCAGGTAAAATAATCTCACTATCTTTAGGAGGTCTAATTCCTAAGTTCACAAGCTGTATGATAAGAGTTTCAGCTGAAGCTTTATGCTCTGATAAAGTATTATCATTTAGTAAATCTAAAGCTTCGCTTAATAATTCTTGTAATTGTTCATTTTTAGATAAATCTACACTTTCTGCGATATATTTAGTAACTTGCACATTATTAAGTGAAGACAAATTATTATGTATAAGCTCTGGTGTAATAAAATTTTTCAAATTACTAACTACTGTCTTTTGAATATTAAAATAAAGGCTTAAATCCTTCATATTATGATTCTCAGAAGTTAAATTTTGCAATCCTACTAACATTTCAGCTGGACTATAGTGCTTTAGCAGCTGCTCGATAGCGTTTTCTTGCTGAAGTTTAGTAAAACGAGTCAGATCTTTATACAATTTAGGTAAAGGATAGTCGTTTAATAGTCTCTTTTCTAATGAATTAAAAAAAGTCTTTAGTTTGATACCATCTTGTGCTTGGTTTTTATTAGCATCATCTACATCTTGACTAAGATATTTCAGTAAAGATCCACTGGTTAGATTCTTTTCAAGTGAATTAAAAGCCTTAAGATTAATAAAACTTTCCTTAGTATGAAATAAAGACCTTATTTGTAATAATACTTTTAGCTGATTATGTCGAATTAGGGTCTTATGCACAGAATTTTTAGCTTGTTTAAGTTGCTGCTCTAGTAAAGCAACTGATTTTTTAAGTTTTAAACCAGCTTGATAGAGTTTTTCGTTATCGTTTAGAGTTTTTTGTGAGTTAAGCCTTGTTAATTGTTCACGATCAACCTGCTTCAGTGTAAATTTAGGGCTACTTTTTTCACCAGGTACTGGGCTTTTTATATTTTTAGTGACTTCACCTACACCTGATAACTCATGTGGTTTATCAGGTATTATATTTTCGGCTTGCACTTGCGCGTCGCTAGCATTATTTAAACGTTTACTATGTCTAGTTAAATATTGTTGTCCAGCTTTAAAAATCCCACTCACGTAGCTTATCTTAATTCAAAACTTTCTTTCAAAAATTAAATTACGGTTAAAATAATTATCTATAAAATTTATATCTTAAGTTTTAACATTAAAAGCGACTAAGAACTTTAGGGTGGAGCTATATTTAACGACCTTAAACTAAAGGTTCAAACACTATTTAACTTTAATCATAAGTAATTCAAGATGTGTTTTAACTATGTCTACAGCTCCTAAACTGAAGTCTAATAATATTTCGTACTGCAAGCAATTCGAATACATTTTTAATATGCTTAAAGCTTAAAACTAAAGCTTGATAATATTTAATATCGAAATTATAAAATTTCAAATACATTAAACAATTTATATTAATTTTTATAGAACTTAAAAATTGGATTTCACGAATTCGAACTAAGTTTTTTTACAATAGGACAAGTGTTAGTTTTCATATCTCCTGAACAAGAACTATTTAAAGCTAGCAAGTATTCTTTAGTTTTTTTAAGCTCGTTAATCTGCTCTTCAATCATCTCTGCTTTAGCAATAATAATTTTTTTAATATCGTTACCTAAAGCTTTTTTTGAAATCTTAAGATTAACTAACTCTTTAATCTCATCTAAAGTAAAATTTAAGCTTTTAGCGTTTTGGATAAAGGTAATATGTTCGAAATACGCATCATCATAATAACGGTAACCAGATTCTGAGCGTTCTGGTTGCGGTAAGATGCCCAAATTTTCATAATATCTAATAGTCTGCACACTTAAGCCAGCTTGTTTAGCAAATTTACCAATACTACGTTTTTTATCGACCATCACACTTCAACAATTAAACTAGTATTTTACCAAATACCTTAATATCTAAGACCTAATAAATTTCTAATCTAGCTTACATCGCAATCATTTTAGCAATGGGGCACTTAAACAGTAATTTTAACTATAAGTAAAAATGGGATCACCTGTTACAGTAATCCCAATCTAGTTTTATATTTTTAGCTTAAAGTTAAACAAACAGGTTTTGTTTGAATTTCAATAAAGCTTCTTTAAGTTCAGTAGTAGTTTCATCAGTTAAAGCAATACCTTTATCTAAGCTGGCTTTAAGATCTTTATGATTAGTTGCAAAATATTCAAACCACTCTTTTTTAAAGCTTGTAATCTTATTATCATCGATATCATCTAAAATACCATTATTAACCGCAAAAATAATTGAAACCTGCTCTGCTACTGTCAATGGTGAAAATTCATCTTGAACTAAAATTCTAGTCGCCTTACGACCACGGATTAACTGCTTTTGCGTAGCTTCATCTAGATCTGAAGCGAACTGAGCAAATGCCTCTAATTCTTTAAACTGAGCCAGCTCAAGTCTTAATTTACCAGCAACTTTTTTCATCGCTTTAGTCTGAGCGGCACCACCAACCCTAGATACAGATAAACCTACGTTAATAGCTGGACGAATACCTGAGTTAAATAAACCTTTATCAAGGAAAATCTGACCATCAGTAATCGAAATTACGTTAGTAGGGATATAAGCCGAAACATCACCAGCTTGAGTTTCAATAATCGGCAAAGCTGTAATTGAACCAGCACCTAAATCGTCATTAACCTTACAAGCACGCTCTAAAAGTCTAGAGTGAAGATAGAAAACATCACCAGGGTAAGCTTCACGACCTGGAGGTCTTCTTAATAAAAGTGACATCGCACGGTAAGCAAAAGCATGCTTAGTCAAGTCATCATAGATACAAAGTACATGACGACCTTTTTCTAAAAAGTATTCTGCGATCGCAACACCAGCAAATGGTGCTAAGAACTGCATAGCTGAACTATCAGTAGAACCAGCGTGAACGATTACTGAATAATCAAGCGCACCTTCTTCTTCTAATTTTTTAATAGTTCTAGCAACTGAACTTTGTTTCTGACCGATAGAAACGTACACGCAAATCGGGCGCTCACTATCAGGCTGATTTTTCTGATTTAAAATAGTATCGATAGCAATAGCTGATTTACCAGTCTGTCTATCACCGATAATAAGCTCACGCTGACCGCGACCGATAGGAATCATCGCATCGATAGCTGTTAAACCGGTTTGAAGAGGTTCATGCACTGACTTACGCTCGATAATACCAGGAGCGATTTTCTCAAGTGGCATATACTTATCGATATCGTACTTAGCTTTATTATCAAGTACCTTACCTAAGGGGTCAACCACTCTACCTAAAATTTCGTCACTGACACCAATTGAAGCGATTTTACCAGTAGATTTAACCTGAGCGCCTTCTTTAATACCACGATCATCGCCTAAGATGACAACACCAACGTTATCTTCTTCCAGGTTAATTACCATCGCTTGTGTACCGTCTTCAAATTCAACTAGCTCACCATTAACAGCATCACTTAAACCAAAAATACGTGAAATACCATCACCTGAACTTAGCACAGTACCAATGTTAGAACTAACATTAGTGTCTGGGAAGTTTTGGATCTGTTCTTGTAAAATTCGAGTAATTTCTTCTGGTTTAATTGCCATAGGTATTAATTTCTTTTATATCAGCTTACTATGTTAGCAAATTTTTAAATAAGTTTGGTAATATCTAAGTATAATGTTAAGAATCTTTTTAGCACTTTGCTGCACTTTTACAATCTTTATTTCCGCGCAAGCTAAGGACTACAGTTCATATATTCAGGTTAAGTCTAAGTCCTCAGAGTACACCGAAGAAGCCACTAATATTCTCATGAATAAATGTAAAGACTGTCACACGATGATGACAGAGTATCCTTTCTATTACTCCATTCCAGGTATTAAAGAAATGATCGACCAAGACGTTAACAAAGGTCGCGCCTATTTAAACATGGACCAAACTATCTTTAATAAGAATTTCGATAGTGATATAGATACCGTCACTTTAAATCGTTTAAAAGTGGTAGTTGAGCAAGATACTATGCCGCCACTACCTTATAAAATCATGCATTGGAATTCTATTTTAGGTGCCGCTGATAAAGAAATACTTTTAAGCTGGATCGATGATCTGAATACTGAAAACTTCGAGCCTTTACCAGACCCGAAAACTTTAGGTCTTGATGAAAATAAAGTAAATTTAGGTAACGCATTATTTCATGATGGACGTCTATCAAGAGATAACACTATTTCGTGTGCTAGCTGCCACAACCTTGCGATGGGTGGTACTGATCATCAGCAATTCTCTACTGGTATCAACAATTCTAGAGGACACATAAACTCACCTACTGTCTTTAACTCTAGCTATAACTTTAAACAATTCTGGGACGGTCGCGCGGAAGATCTGGTCGCACAGGCACAGGGACCAGTACATAATCCACTAGAGATGGGCTCTGACTGGACTGATTTTCTGAATAAGATTAAAGACGATGAAAAGTATAAAGATTTATTCGAAAAAGCTTATGGTACTGAAAAAATTACTGGAGAAAAGTTAGCTGAATCAATCGCCACTTTTGAAGAATCTTTAATCACTTACGGTTCTAAGTTTGATCAATATTTAAGTGGTAATGATTTCGCGCTCAACGAAGATGAAAAAGAAGGCTTCGAATTATTTAAAAAATATAACTGTAATAACTGTCACACTGGCATTAGTTTAGGTGGCACTACCTTCCAGAAAATGGGACGTTACCGCGACTATTTCGATGATCGCGCGCATGGTTTAAATGGTCTAATTAAGCTTAAAGTGACTAAAGCTGATTTAGGGCGCTATAACGTAACTAATGATGAGGCTGACAAGTATAAATTTAAAGTGCCTAATTTAAGACATATTAAAGAGACTTATCCATACCTGCATGATGGTTCAATCTTAGATCTGCACCGCGTAGTAGATATTATGGGTGAATATCAGGTAGGTAAAAAATTGACTAAAGATGAAATTGACTTAATCGTGCAGTTTTTAAATACGCTTTAGTCGAAGTGTCTATGGATCTTCCCAAATATTCTGATGCAGATTTGGTGATGAACTTTCAAAATGCCTATGACCTAACTTATAGATAAGTCTTAATGGCTAAACAAAGAAGAGCTTTAAATTAAGTATATTTACTAGTTCTCTTTAGTATGTTTACATACCTTAATAAGTCGGATAATTTAGCGCTCATGTAGTATATAGTCTTAAAAACTTTATAAGTGAAGACTGTAATAGTTTAGAAATATTTTATAAAAAAGCCTCAAATTTAGAAAATAATTACAAATATACATTAAATTTGGAAAAAATTTATAAATTTAGCCACTTTTTAGAATTTTATTCTAATAACCTGACATCTCTAGCGAACTCAGGAGAAACGACTAAATGAATGTTTAACCTAACTCACATGATAAAATCAATATAAATTTATGACGACTACTGCAACAAATAGAAAATATGAAATCGTAATCGGACTTGAGGTTCACGCTCAGCTTAAAACTAAAACTAAATTGTTTTGTAATTGTTCGACAGCTTTCGGTGAAGAACCTAATAAAAACACTTGTCCAGTTTGCATGGGCTACCCTGGTGTTCTGCCTGTTTTAAATGAAAAAGCAGTCGACTTCGCGATCCAAGCTGGCTTAGCTCTAAACTGTGATATTAACCGCGAGTGTAAGTTTGATCGTAAACAATATTTCTATCCAGATTTACCGAAAGGTTACCAGATTAGCCAGTGGGATAAACCGATCTGCGAGCATGGTTATCTAGAAATTTTAGGTAAAAAAGTTAACATAGTGCGTATTCATATGGAAGAAGATGCTGGTAAACTAGTGCATGCTGGTGATGACGCTGATAGATTGCATGGTTCTAGCTATAGCTTAGTCGATCTTAACCGTGCTGGCACGCCACTTATCGAGATCGTAAGTGCACCAGATATTTCTAATGCTGATGAGGCTGTGGCTTACGTTAAAGAGCTACGTAAAATCTTAATCGCGCTTGATGTTTGTGACGGTAACATGCAGGAAGGCTCAATGCGCTGCGATGTAAATATTTCTTTAAATTTACCTGGCGCTAGCGAGTACGGTAAGCGAGCTGAGATTAAAAACGTTAACAGTTTTAGATCTATCGCTAGGGCTATCGAATACGAATATAAACGTCAAAGTAAACTTCTAGATAACGGCGAGGAAGTAACTCAGGAAACTCGTTTGTTTGAGGAAAATTCAGGTAAAACTTTCAGTATGCGCGGCAAAGAAGACTCTCACGATTATAGATACTTCCCTGAACCAGATTTAGTACCACTAGCTATTAGCAGCGAAAAAGTTCAGGAATTTAAAAATAGCTTACCTGAATTGCCGCAAGCTAAACAAGCTCGTTATATCAGCGATTATAAAATATCAGATGAAGCTGCAACTGTTATTAGCGAGGAGCGCACAGTTGCTGATTTCTTTGAAAAAACTCTAATCTATAATACAGATCCAGTGAAAACTGCTAACTGGGTAACTGGCGCGCTGGCAGCTCACTTAAACGAGACCAAAGCTAATTTACCTGATTTAATGCTAAATCCAGAAAATTTTGCTGAAATGCTTAACTTGATTAAAGAAGGCATCATTTCTGATAACATCGCCAAAAATCAAGTTTTTCCTGAATTACTTGAAGCTGGCGGTTCGGCTAAAGGTATCGTAGATAAAAAAGGTCTAGCTCAAATTACCGATAGCTCAGCAATTGAAGCTATAGTTAAAGAGGTTTTAGCAAATAACACTAAACAAGTTGAACAGTTTAAAAGTGGTAACCAGAAGATTAAAGGCTTTTTTGTCGGGCAAGTTATGAAACAAACCCAAGGTAAAGCTTCGCCAGCTATTATTAATCAAGCTATTGATAAACAACTGGCTGAAGTTACAGCTTAGTTCTAATATATTTTTACTACAATAATCAGTTTAAGCATTAGTGCAGGCTCAAATCTTACATAGTCAGTAAGAACATATTTAAAAATCTCAGTGCAGGAAAACATATCTACTAAGTCGACTTTTTAGGTACCGTAAAATAAAACTTAGTGCCCTTGCCATACTCAGATTCTAACCAAATCGAACCACCTTCGGATTTGATAATTTTTTGAGTAATAGAAAGTCCTATACCTGTTCCTGCGTATTCATTTTTATTATGCAAACGCATAAAAGGTACGAAAATTTTTTGATAATGCTCTTTAGAAATACCTAAACCATTATCTTCGACAGTAAAAGTATATTTCTGCGGATCTTCAGTATAGTTAATATTTACTACAGGTTGGTTTTTCGGCTGCTGGTATTTTAAAGCATTACCGATTAAGTTTTGTAAAACACTACTAAAACGTGTTTTATTAATCATAACCACTGGTAATTCGATTGAATTTACCTCTGCTTTACTTTCGGAAATAGCTGTCCTTAAGTTACTTAAGACATAATCTAGCACTTCATTTAAATCTGTAGGTTCATTAATAATAATTTCATTAGAAACACGGCTATATTCAAGTAAATCTAAAATCAATTCATGCATGCGAGTAGCACCATCAACTGCAAATTCTATATACTTGTTAGCTTTTTCATCCAATTTATCAGTATATTTTTCTTGCAGTCTTTTAGTAAAACTCTGTACCATACGCAAAGGTTCTTTTAAATCATGAGAAGCCATGTAAGCGAAGCGTTCAAGCTCTTCATTAGAGCTTTGTAACTTATTAATTAACAGATCTTTTTCTTGCTCACTTTGCACGCGCTCGGTGATATCTTCAGCAATCACCAGTAATCTCATAGTATTATTAATAACAGAAGGTATTTTGTGAGTTTGCACCCAACCTTGCGGACCATTGACTGGTGTATACCTTTCGATGATATTATACATAGCCTGACCTGAATGAAAGACCTTTAGATCATCTTCAAGATATTTAGCTGCCATTTTTTCACCATATAATTCGATACAGTTTTTACCAGTAAAATCTTCAGGCTTACCGCCAAGTGAACTAGCTGCCGAGTTATTTAATAAAATTATATTGTTTTTATCATCTTTATAAAAAATGTTAGCTGGTGTATTATCGAAGATCAGCTGAAGTTCTTCTTTTTGTTTAATCAACTCAAAATCTTTACGTTTTAACTCAGTAATATCAGTATGAGTACCAATCATACGGTGCGGCGAGCCATCTTCATTCCATTCTACTACCTTACCTCTGCATAAAATATACACAGTACTACCATTACTATGCAAATACCTAACTTCCTGATTATAAGGATGCTTTCCTTTAGTCTTAACATGCTTATTAAAGTTCTTTAAGGCCATCTCCAAGTCATCTGGAAAAATTAACTCCTGCCATTCACTAGGATGATGAGTTTTAGTTTTATAATCAATACCTAAAATTTCCCAAAACCTAGGTGACATATATTCATAATCATCAGAGATATACCAATCCCAATAACCATCACTACTAGCATTAATAAAAGTATCCCTACTTAGCTGAATATTGTTTAAGGTACGGGTTTCCATAACCCTTTTAGTGATATCTTGGAAAATACCAATTAAAACTTTTACTTCTCTATTTTTATTTAACTGCGGCTCGCCTTTAGCATGAACATACTTCATTTCACCAGCTGGTGTAATTATCCTAAGTTCAAATTCAAAACCTTTTTTTTCGTTTATACTAGCTGCCAGACTATCTTCCACTAAAGGCAAATCATCTGGATGGTAAAATTTCACAGCAGTTTTAATATCTGGCTTATATTTTTCTTTAGCAACCCCATGAATACTGTAAATCTGTTTAGACCAGAATAGGCTTTCGTTTTCCAGATCATAAATCCAATGCCCTAAATTAGCGACAGACTGTATTAAATCAACTAAACTAGCTTGGTAGTTTAGTTGATCTGAATCTTCAAAATTCTCTTTTAGAAAATCTGGCATATTATTTTCATAGTTGTTATCAAGCAAAATATTACTTTTAAGCCAACTAATCTTTTGCGAAAATACAATTAGTCATTAATATCTTATCAAAAGGATTAACTAAAAAGTAGTACCTATAGTATTTTAGACTAAATTTAAAAAAAATTAACCATGTTTTAAAATGGTATTAAAAATTTCAAGTCAGTTTTTTGAATGAGATTAATTATTTTAGAACTTAACTATTAGCTTAGCCTGCTGGTGCCGCCTCAGCGCCACCTTCATTAGGGTTACCGCCGCCTAGAATCCAGTTAAAACCATCATTTACGCTTCTTATGATGTCGCCACCAAAGATATTACGTCCAAAGATACCAGTGTAATTTACAGATTTTTGTAGCAAAGTAAGTGCTCCGATTCCAGCTACGCTAAAAGCTGTTTCTTTAGCATCAAGTTTTTCGCCACTAGCAGCTTTAACAGCGACATTACCAGCTACTGCACCTTTAACTAAAGCACTTAAGCCCATATAAAGCTTATTTGGTGTATCTTTAATACCTGCCATACCTTTAACAAATTCTAGACCATCAGTAATAGCTGAAATACCACCTAGAGCTGCGCCACCTAAAACAGCGTTAGTAGCAAGCGCATTACCTTCTTTAGGTATATTAGAACCTATTGAACCAGCTTTAGCAAATAGATCTCCACCCAATTTACCAACTATATTTTTAGTGCTAACAAACATGCTACCAGCGCCTTTAAAACCTTTACCCCATTTATCAATAGTACTTTGATCAAAAGATACGCCATTTTCTTCAAGTTCTGTTTCAGCAGGAGTTTCTGGATCAACCTCAGTCATTCTACCTTGCTGATCTAAATAATCTTGGTAAGCTGCTTCTTTTTGTTGAACTTCAATCGGCACTCGTACTATCTGACTATTTACTTCACGCTGCTGCTCTTGCAACTCAGCTTGAGCTTGAGGGTCTGAGCTAACTTCATTTAAATTAAAAGTATCAGGAATTATAATTTCACTACCATTCGGTAAACCATTAGCTGCACTTGCCTGTTGAGGCTGAGGTGGTTTAATACGGTTAGTAGTGTTAGTGTTAATCAAATTAAATTTTATTTTTGTTCGTATTAATTAAAAACTTATTAAAAATAAGTTTTTAAGCTCCAGCTTCGTTAATGAAACCTTAACTAATTACATTATGACATATTTTATGTCTATATATATTTAAAATTACTAAAAAAATTGTTATTTTAAATTAAAAATTTTTAAGCTAGCTGTAAATTAAACATAAAAGTAGTAACAAACAAGCTTAAAAACAAGCATTAACTATCTAACAAACTCAATTTTTATCAATATCTTTAATTAATTGTAGCTTTAATTCTGGTGAAATCTTAGTTGAACTATGCTCATCAATAACAGTTTTAGTACCATTAAGATCATCCTCAATATCCACTTTTTCAATTAGTGGGCTATGAGTTAATTCCTTAAGTTCGCTATGAAGCGATTCTAAATGCTTTTTAGCTGTAGCTTTTGAAGTCATCTTTAACAGTAGAATATCTTCATCTAAATATAAAAGCCCCATATCTTCGGTATCAGCATCTATAATCCAGTTATCATCTTGCTGTTTTAAATAAGAAAGTTTGTTTAATTTCTTGCGTATTTTAAAGTGAGACATCTTGTCATTTAGCTTCAAGGTACCGTAAAACAGCTCCATATCATCAAACATTTCAGCAATATCTTCTTCACTAATATTTGCTATTAGATAATCTTCCAGCCAGACAGCGAGAATCGATGAGGCTCTGGCTTTTTTCAGATGCAGGCTTTCTACTTCTTCATCATAATCTACACCTAAGTGCTCCAAATTATTAAAATGTCCTTCATTTAAATCTTTTAGATCATCAAAAGCTTCACTTAATAGGATTTCGTTATATTCAATAGCCTGATTTAAAATTAGCAGCTGATTATCAGCGTTTTTCAACGCGCGCACAGCAAACAAATCTTGCTCATTTGCTGGTGGCAGGTTATTAGATTCTTGAACTTCATATGCAGTAGCATTCATTTCGAGTAGATCTTTTACTTGTTTAGGACGATTATTATCAATTTCAGTTACTTTATATAAACTAATAAAAGAATCACGATAATTTTCTAAAAAAGCTATTTCAGATTGGTTAAATTGAGTCTGCTTTTCTTTAATGAAAAGATCAATAATATTCCAGTCTTCATTATCACCGAAATAAAGGCTAGCATAATAATCATAAATGTTAGCTTTAAATGTTTGATAGACTGAGCTTTCAGGAATTTGCTGAGCAAGCTGGGCTAAAAAATCTAACTTACTATTTATCTCAGCACTATCATCTTGATGAAGATACTCACTAGCACAATCTAAAACCACTTGATTGATATTATTTAAGTGCTCTTCGTAATTTTCATCTATAAATTCATAAAATTTAGTTAGTAATGCTTGGCTCATATTAATTAATTATCGCATTTTACGATTTTTTATACACTTGCTTGCCAGCGACCCAAGTTTCAGCGACCTGGCTAAGCTCAGAATTTAATAAAATTTCATAAGGGTCGACCTGATCTAAATCCACTTCATCAGCAACTCGCCAAATCACATAATCAGCTGCTTTAGTTAAATCCAAACTACCTAAAGCTAAATCCATCTGCGCTGCTTTAGCTGCTTCAAGAGTTAAGTGTTTAAATTTTTCAAGCGCAGCTAAATCGTTAAAGCAATTAGCTTCAGCTCTCAAGTCTAAACTATAGTTTGAAGCTTTAGAGTCGGTACCGAAACCCCAGTTGAAATTTTGCCAAAGTTTAACATCTGGCACAGGGTTGTTTAAATACCTATTACTACGCGGGCAGGTAACTAAAGCTGGTCTAAGTGCTTCTAGTACTTTTAAATCGCTTTCAGTGGCTGCGCCCATATGAGTTAATAAAAATCTTTCATCTATAACATCTTTTAGATAATCTATTGAACTACTATGTTTAGAGTAATACTTAAGTTTAGTATCTAGCAAACCTAACTTCCCCCAAAAACTCTTCATCTCGATTAAACTATCATCATCTTTATTTTGGAACCATTGTTCTTCAGCATAACTTTCAGATAGATGAGTTAAGATTAACGGCAAATCTACTTTACTTTTAATATCTTGAAACAATTTTTTAGATACGTTATACGAGGAATGGGGAGACAAAGTGAATTTCACTCTAGACTCGGCTTGAAACTTAGCATACATACCAGATTCTAAAGTCGAGATTTTCTCTAACGCCTGCTCCAGAGTTTTCTTAGCTAGATTCGGATCCGAGCCAAAAACTTCTATACCGACCACCGCTCTCAAGCCAGATTCTAGAATCGCTGCTGAGCTTGCTTCTGGGTGTGAAGTGTTTTCTAAAATAAAGGTCGTACCATAAGATAAGAGCTCCTGGCAAGCTTCTTTACATGACTCATTTATATTAAATGTGCCACTTAACATAAAACTCATTAAATCAGCCAACCAGGGGAATAAATTTTGACTGGCCAAATTAACCTGATTATAAACAAGGTGGGTATGAAGGTTAAGAAAACCTGGCGAGATTAAATGCTTGTAAGGATATTTTTTAACATAAGAAGCGTTTACTTTTAGATAATTGTTGACTTTTCCGTCGATTATCTTTAGTTTCGTATTTTTTAATGTTTCAAATGGGTTTTTGATTAGTACATTATGGGTATATTTCATTAGGATCTATAAACTAAAGGTCTATTACTATAGCTATGATACTAAAACTTAAAATAAAACGTGACGAAGAAAAATTTTTAGAAGTAGAAGTTGGTGGTCAACTTTTATACAGCGATGCCGAGCGTTTTAAAGATACTTTGATTCCCTACTTGAAGGAACAAGAGCGAGTGGTGGTTGATTGCGCGCATTTAGAGTTTGTAGATAGTGCTGGTATGGGTTCATTTGTACGTCTATGGAAAGAGTGTAAAATTATCGGAGCTGAATTGGAGTTTCATAACGTTCTGGATCATGTACAAAATCTATTAAAAATAGCTAGATTACATCAGCTTACTAGTATTAGTTCCAATAGTAGATAAAACTTACTTACAAAGTGAAAAAGTCTAAAATAGAAAATCAGAATGCTGAACTAGGTGAACTTAAAAGCGAAATTGAGTATCTAAAAGCTCAACTTTCAAAAGAACGCGCGCTCACAAGTGAGCGCACTTCAGCGATGGAAAGAACTATAGCTGAATCTGAAAGACTTTCTCTATACCTACAAAACACTACTTTTGCTTTAATGCAAGAGCGCCAGTCGGCTCATAGCCTAGCTGAGCGTGAGAAAATACTTAACCAGTGGATTGAAAAAGTAAATAGTTCTTTAAATATAACTTTTATCCTTAAATATCTAAGCAAGCAGATGGCTAAATACTTCAAAGTAAGTCGCTGCGGGATAGTTTTCCTCCAAAACAACAAATTTCAGATTGTGGAGTACTGCGAGGATGATCACCCTCGAACTTTAGAATACAGATTACTTTACCGAGAAGACTTTTTTATAGATATATTGCACTCTAAAGAGATTCATAACTGCGAGGAAATCCCTGAACAAGCTCTAAGACAAGAACACTTCGTTAAAGATGTTAAATCTCTACTTTCAGTACCGCTACTTTTAAGAAATGAAGTGCTAGGGCTGATTTATCTGCAAACCTGCAAAGAAGTTAGAACCTGGCAAGATAATGACTTGCAGCTGCTAAATGCAATTAGCTATCCACTCATGACAGCAATTGAAAGAGCAAGATTATTTAAAAAAATAAACGAAAGAACTAAGCTAGCTGAGCTATTAAACAGCCTGACAGCTCAGATTCGCGCCAGTTTAAACCTAAAAGAAATCTTTTCTAAAACCGTAAACGAGCTAGGCTACGCCCTTAAAGTATCGAGATGTTTTATCTTTATCGAAGATCGTATTACGGATGAATATTGTGCTACGGGTGTAAAAAGCATCGCGCGTAGTACTAATAGGTTTTTATTAGATAAACTTTCATATCATTCCAGTTTAGAAACAATCAATATAGAAAATTTACTAGCACCAGAAAATATCGCTAAGTTAGATCAGCATGAAAAATTTGATTTAATCGAATCAGGTGCCAAATCAGCTTTAGCAACTCCACTTATCACTCAAGGTGAGCTTAAGGGTTGGATAGTTTTTCATTCACTGTTCCCGCGTAGCTGGTCAGAAGATGATATCTCCTTTGTTGAATCCGCAGCCTCTCAAATAGTAGTGGCTTTAACTCAATCTGAAATCTACGAGCAGCTCAACACTTACCAGTCGAGAATCTCACGTGAACTAAAACAGGCTGCCCGCGTGCAAAGCTCTTTAATCGGCGGAGACATCGAACTTACTTCGATGGATATTTCAGTATTATATAAACCTCACAGTAATGTTTCCGGTGATTTTTATATTTTATCCGAGCTCTCACCTAATATTGTTGCTGTGTTGATCGGCGATGTCTCTGGCAAAGGACCAGCAGCAGCGCTACTTACTGGATATATTTTAGGTCAGTTTAAGGCGCTAGTCGATAACTCATTTATCGCCTGGATTCCAGAGAAAGTTATTAATTTTTTATGTGACTCACTGTTAGAACAAAACAAATATTCAGACTTTTATGCGACTGCCTGGTATGGTGTATTTAATTTAACTACCGGCGAGCTGAAGTACACTAATGCTGGGCACTTAAAGCCTTATTTGATTAGTAATGGTGAGGTTTCAGTTATGGGTAATGACGAACCTAGTGGCGTGCCATTAGGATTAATTGATCCACGTGATGTAGAAGCCTTTTATGAATGTAAAACTGTTCAGCTAGAACCTAAAGATAAGGTTATTTTACTCACTGACGGTGTCATGGATCAAAACATGATTGATACCTCTAGTGATAATAATAGTCAGGACTGGATTTTAAAGAGTCTTAAAAACATGACTGAAGCTAATGTGCAGGATATTACTTATCGTTTAAATGAAGAGCTTAATACTAAATATGGTTCTGAAGAGCTCACTGATGATAGATTACTGGTTTGTATCGAACAAAATGATTTCAAGCTTACTGAAGTTGACATGCAAAACTATGAAAACTGCGATAAGCTAATTCGTCTCATCGTTACTGATTGTCTAAAGCACGGTTTAACTGAGCAAAATTCACTTATTTTAAGACTTGGTTTAACTGAAGCCTTTGCTAATGTCGCTCAGTATGGTATTGAAAAATCACTGATAAAAACTGTTAAAGTTGGCTACGAAGTTGAGGCTGGCACTCTTAAAATAGTTATTATCGACCCTGGTGAAGGTTTTAACTGGCAGCTACATAAATTTCAAAGTATCGATGAAATTGGTATTGAAAGTGAAGGCGGTCGTGGTATTCCACTTTTAAAAGAAATTTTTGATAAGATCACCTGGAATTATATTGGTAATCATTTAGGTTTATTTTTTTATTGGGATCAAAGTCAGCCTCGGTAATGCAAGCTTTAGCTAGAAATTTTATTTATATAAAGTCACAAGCGATCAGCTCCGCAAAGAGTTATCATATTAAGTGAAGATGATTGATAAAATCGCTATTTTAGGATTTGGTAAAACCGCGCTTTCAGCGATAAAGTTTATTTTATTGCGTGGTATCGAAAATGTAACTGTTTTAGAAGCTAATGATAAAGAGCACTTAAGTGTTAATAAGCAGGCTGTAGACTTTTACGAGCAGCTTGGCGTAAAATTTCACTTTCAAGTTAGCAGTGAAGACTACGATAGTATTTTAAATGATTATGAAACAGTCTTAATTAGCCCTGGTTTTAAGCCAAACTCACCTATTGTGCAGTATTTAAAGCGTACAGGCAAGCATATTTTAACTGATTTAACCCTCTTTACTGCCTTTTTATTAATTGAAGCACACAATCGTCAAAAACCTTTACCTTACATTGGGGTTACAGGTACTAATGGTAAAACAACTACCTGCTCTTTAATAGCGCATTTACTAGATAGCACAGCCTACGGTAATATCGGTTTACCAATGCTAGAGTATTTCGATAGTGAGATGAATAAACCAGCAGTGCTAGAACTTAGTTCTTTTCAACTGTATTACACTAAACCTATCTATTTAGCTAAAGATCTACCGAATTCAGCAGTTTATCTAAACCTAGATGAAGATCATCTGGATTGGCACCAAGACTTTAATGATTATCGCAGCGCTAAAGAAAAACTTTTCATGCTTTCTGAAACTAAAGAAAATAAACTCGTGTTCAACTTTGATAGCGAGCCAGTTAAAAATTTCTTCTTAGAGCTACTTAAATTAAAACTAGCCGAGCAGCAGGCAGGTAAGAATATTAAGACTAAAATCTCAATTTTCACTTGTAAGCCCTGCTCACCAGAGGATTTAGCTGAAATTAATAAGATTAACGATGTTAGTGAGCTGGCTATTTTAAGTGGCGAGCAGATTATCATTTATAAACGCGTGCACGATAGTCTGCAAGAGCTATATCACTATGAACTTAAAGATTTAAAGCTTAAAGGTTTGCATAATTACGCCAACATAATGGCTGCTTTATTAGCTATTACCGATTTAGAGCAGTTCGATTTCATTAAATCTGTGCGGGACATGCAGAATTTCACATCTGTAGAGCATCGTTTAGAGTATGTGTGTGATGTAAATGGAAAGGTCTTTTATAATGATTCTAAAGCTACCAACCCCGTATCAGCGATTAAATCTTTAGAAGCTTTCGAGCAGTCTATCGCGATTGTAGGTGGTAAAAATAAAGGTTTAGACTTAGCAGAGTTTTTACAAATAGCCAGCCAGAAATGCGCGCATATTATAGCTATCGGTGAGCTTCAACAGCCAATCTATGATTATTTAAAAAACAGTTTAAACTATGAAACTGTAGAAACTGCAGCGACCTTAGCTCAGGCGGTAGAACTTGCAAACGCCAAATCTGAGTCCCTGCCGGTAGTGCTTGCTCCAGCCAGTTCTAGTTTTGATATGTTTAATAGCTATGAAGATCGAGGAAAACAGTTTAAAGAGTTAGTAGGAAAACTATAAAATGAGTTCACGTGTTAATCAAGCTACTTTAGGTAAATCTGATAGCACTTTTAGTCAGCTAACAGGACTGTTAATTGCGATCGGCACTGTCTTTATAATTAGTGCCTCCTGGCATGATGGTATCTTTTTTCATCATGATCCGTGGCACTTTATCATCAGGCACTTAATTTTTGTTTGTCTTAGCGTAGCTATTGTTTATGTTTTTAGTTTTCTGCATTTTAGATGGCTAAAGTTTTTTGCCTGGCATAGTATCGTACTAATTATAATTATGCTTTTACTTACTATGAAGTTCGGCATTGTGCGTGGTGGCGCGCGGCGCTGGCTGGATATAGGTTTTATTGATTTGCAGGTATCTGAATTCGCTAAAATCGTAGTAGTTTTAATTTTAACTAAGGCTTTTACCGAAAAAAGTAAAATCTGGCTGGCTCTTTTAAGTGTCGCCGTTACTACCTTACTAATCCTAAAACAGCCTGATCTTGGTACCTCTATCGTGATAGCAGGCGCGAGCATGTTTGTAATATATGCAGCTAACATTAATTTAGCTTTGCTTAGTGGACTTGTCGCCGTGGGTGGTGTCGGTGTCTGGCAGGTAATACAACACACGCCTTACCAACTAGCTAGAATTAAAGCCTGGCTTGATCCATATTCGGATCCGCAGGGTCAGGGCTACAACTTAATTCAATCCCAATATGCGATTGGCGCCGGGCAACTCTGGGGGCAAGGTTTAGGCGCTTCACTGCAAAAACTTGGCTCACTGCCTATCTCTTATGCCGATTTTATATTTTCAGTAATCTGCGAAGAAATTGGCTTTTTAGGTGCTGTAGGGATCTTGCTTATTTTAATGCTATGGATTTTAAGAGCCCTGCAAATTTGCTTTAACTCCAATGAACTATTTGCGCAAGTCTTTGGAGTCGGACTCACTGGACTAGTTGCGATTCAGATTTTAATTAATATAGGCGTAGCTACAGGTTTATTTCCTGTAACAGGTATGACCCTACCTTTTATTAGTTATGGTGGTAGTAGCTTACTTAGTTCGTGTATTACAGCTGGCATAGTGTTAAATATTTCACGTTTAAAAGAGACTGAAGCGATCAGAAAATCTGCTAGCACTGCTTCTACAAATAGCGCTAAAAAAGATACTACAAGTGACTAAAGTAAGTCTGCATGAATTTCAAAAGTGAAAGTTTAGTAAATTTCGTCTTCCATAGGCTTTAAATTCAGCACTTTCCTAGACTAGCAATAAATTTTAAGTTTATGTTAGATGCAGCTAAACTACAATTCCATATTTAGAATTTTTTTCTAAATTTAAGGCTAATTTATAAGATTTTTACAGATTTCACTCTTTTTTATAAATAAATTCTAATTTCAGCCTTATTTTATAATTATTTTCCAAATTTAATTTCTAGAGAAAATAAACAATACCTCTATTTGGCGCGCTCCCTGTAAAACAATCCATATATTCTACAACTTTACAGCAGGTACTAGTAACTTGCAAACTTGCAAACTAGTATCCATAAATCGTGCATTTAACGCATACTCTTAATTATTGCTAGATATAAAAACTATAAAATATAAATTCTTAATTCAAACCTAAAGCTTCATTTTGAAGATCGCACAGATTCTGAATACCTACTTTAGCAAAATCCAGCATTTGCATCAAATCTTCAGTTTTAAAAGGTTCACCTTCAGCTGTACCTTGAACTTCAATAATCTTAAGGTCACTGGTCATAACGAAGTTAGCATCGGTATCACAGCTACTATCTTCTTCGTAATTTAAATCTAACAGCACTTCACCATTCCTAATACCTACAGAAATAGCAGCGATCTGATTTTTAAGTGGCAAGCCATCTTCAAATAAACCGAATTCCTTTTTCATATATCTTAGACAGTCGTAGACAGCAACATAAGCAGCCGAGATACTCGCGGTGCGCGTACCACCATCAGCTTGCAATACATCAGCGTCTACATGAATGGTGTAACCTGGAAACTTGTCTAAATCTACCATAGCTCTAAGTGCTCGACCAATTAGTCTTTGAATTTCAGAAGATCTGCCTGATGGTCCTGATTTATTTTCGCGGCGCGCGCGCTCTTTGCAGGAACCTGGTAACATCGCGTACTCAGCAGTCAGCCAACCATTTTTTTCTTTATCTAAAAAAGGTGGTACTTTATCACTGACTTTTGCTGTAACTAACACCTTAGTATCCCCGCAACTCACTAAAACTGAGCCTTCTGCAGTTTTAAGGAAATTTCTCTCAAAGCTGTATGGACGAAATTGGTTATTAGTTCTTTTATCTAAACGCATAATTATCAAGTTTAGCAAGAATATCACAAAGCTAATTTTATTATCAAATAATTAAAGTTAAGGGCTTTATATATACAAAGAGACCACAAGATAAGCAAACTTGCACCTTTAAATTAATGTTTAAAAGCTTACTCCACTAACAAACCTAAGTAAACTTTAAAATATTACCCCACAACCCTAACTCTGAACCAAGCTACATACTACTCAGTTCTTAAACTGATGCGCCTAGTTATCCAGCTTATTTAGTCCAGTTTAAGGTGCAAGTCTAACCTATAAGAGAGAGAGACATGGCACAAAATACGATTTATAGACAACTAAAGAAAAAATGTTTTAAAGGACTGAGAGTCTGGCGCGAACTTGCTCAGATTTCACGCGCTAAAGCAACTATAGATGAAGCTTTATACACTTTAGACATCCCTAAACTTAGCTTTATAAAACGTATTAAGCATGGTGAAATTAGAGTGGTCACTTTAGCTGCTAAAAATCGCTTGCAGGTGTTCTGGAAAGATTCTAAAAGACAGATTAGATCTTTATTAGTCGAAGCCAGCTGGCTTGAAAATCATTATGCTTATAAAGTTTTTCAAGCTGAGTAATGTTTAGTACACCTCAACCCAAAACTTTATACCAGCATACAATGATTAAGCTAATATAAATGGCTACCGTTATTTATATAATATGAGTTTATTTGGTATATTACTTTTAACCATAATTACAAATAATAAAGTTAAATTCATTAATACATAATTAAAACAAGCATCTAACTTTAAATATCAATTTAACTATAAAATCTTCAACATTTAATTCTATATAAACTTAAGGACCTAACAACCATGAAAAACCATAATTTTAACTTACTAATTTCAAGTTTATTATTAAAATTCAGTATTAAAGGCTTACCAGAAATCGATTTCTGGGGTTTTTAAAAACTAAGTTAGCACTTCAATCAATTTAGCTTAAAATTATATTCATATGCATATATGATCTTTATTCAGATTCAAATTTTTATTAAACTTTAAAAGTACCTTAGCTCTTCTGATGTAAGCTTTGAGTAAGCTCTTTTTCAAAAGCAGCACTAGCCTGCGTATCTGGAAATTTATGAAAACCTGGAGTCGTGAATTTACTATCTAGGCGCTCTGCAAAAGCTTTAGGGTTAAGTCTACTAGCCTGCCAGTTACTATCATAATTAGCTTTAAAAGTTTCAAGCTTTGTTTCAAGTTCCTGAGTTAAATTACTAGCTCCAGTAGACAATTTTTTATCATCAGTTTTAATTAAAAGCACATTAGCAGGTAGCTTACTTTCATCTACTTTATGTGATTTAATCTGCACCGGCATAATAAAATCACTATTTTTATCGTCAGGGTTAGCTACTTTTAAAATTAAATCTATTTTTTGATGATCTAAAGCCTGAAAACGATTAGGTTCATAAACCGCTTTTACTGTGCCAGCCTTAAGCAGACTCATAGCAGCTGTTTTTACTCTCGCTTCATTCAACTCTCCCAAGCTTAAGGCTGGATCCATATTATTTTTTTTATATATTTCAGCTGAAGTTCTATTTTCACTAGTTAAACTTATATCTAAAGCTTTGTTTTCATTAGAATTAGCATTGTCGTATTCAAGCATGCGAGTTTTTTTATTACCAAGTAGGGGTAAGTTGCTTAAAGCATTATTCATAAACTCATACTCATTAACCCCGAGATCTTTAAATGGACTTAATTTAGCTATATCTTTTGCAGAGAAGCTTTTTAGACTCTGCGTTTTAGCAAACTGTGTTAAGTCTTCAAATGCAGCTTGATTTTTTTCGCTAAGGTTAGTATCTGCTAACTCTTTAGCTAAAGCTGGTTCTTGGTCATTTAAACTAGCACTTAGGTCATGGTTTAAATCTGCAATTAATAGCTCTGTCTTATAATTGCCAAGTGGTTTAGCTTGATATTCAGATTTATAAGCACCAGGGTTTTTATGTTCTAATTTCTGGTTTTTAAGCCATACTTTAGTCATAGTATTTTCTATATTCCTAAAAATACTCTTTATTTCAGCTTTACTTAAAGGTTTATTAGGGACAAATTTATCTAAAATTTCGGGTAACTTTTCAAGCTCGGTAGACTTTAGCATAAACTTCATAAACTCGAAGGATAGCTTTTTATCTTTAAAACCAGTAGTTAGTTTATCAAAAAAGCTTTTTTTAAGTGATATTACCTGTCCTTTTGAAAGTTTAGTTTGATCTGTTTTACTTTTAGAGGACTTGCTAGTACCTTTTTTATTATTTTTAAAACCATCAGCAAAACCAGAGTTTTTATTAGCTTTAGAATTTAACGGTACCTTATTTTCTACTTCTTGGAGCATAGATTTAATAATTTTAGTCGCATAATCAGCAGAATCTAAACTAGTAGTAATAGTAAAATCCTCGAAGCTTAAATTTCGAGAGCTCATATGCAAGTAGCTAGGGCTTTTCAAATAGCTTCTAACATTATCAGTAGTTTCTTTAAATAAATCTTTAAGCTCTTTGACATTTTCTTTTTTTGTCAGATCAGCACTTTCTTTAAATGTTTTTATTTTATCGATACTTTTTAAAGTATCTAACATTAATGATATTTCAGAATTACCAGAGTGAAGACCACTGATATCCTGACTAACTTTATTCATTTCATTTCTAATATCACCTAGCGAAGCTTTAAAGTAAGTTATATCTTCAGGTAGACTTTTTAAATGAGAGCTTGTAAGGCTCTGATAATCAGGTTTACTATGCATCGAACTTATAATGCCTGAGTTAACGTTTTTTACATAGTTAGTTAAATTTTCTTCAGTCTTTCCAGTTCTGTGTGCCTTAACTTCTTTATTTAGCTGGTGAGCGCCATAATTAGGTCTATTAAGCTTCAAGCCAGGGTTGTTAATATCATTACTCATTTCTGTTCTGTTCTGTTCTGTTCTGTTCTGTTCTGTTCTGTTCTGTTCTGTTCTGTTCTG
>CAYTKM010000007.1:0-59866 GCA_964438425.1 uncultured Gammaproteobacteria bacterium | reverse complement strand
TTCGACAATTATAAAAGCTCGAAGCTTTTATAACGCACCAGAATAACTTAAATCTTGAAATTTAAGCATTATTTTAATTATGTACCCATAATTTTAAGTTGTAGTTTCGTAATTACAATACTTAGTTTAGTCATTTTAATCATTAGATATAAGATTATGTAATACAAATTTGTTTATAGCTGTTTTAACTTGCAAGTAATTAATTTAACATAATAAGACTTATAATAAACTAGACTTTAAAACTAAGTTTATAATCCAGGCTATGAAGGGTTTTCTTTAAACTCAATGAAATTCACTTCCGCTCCACGTTAATCACATCGCTAAACTTGTATAAAGCATTGCAGATACTATCTAAATGGTCTTGACCACGAATTTGTACTGTCAGGCTAATAACTGCCGCTGACTGCGAGCGTCTAATAACTTTTAAATCCAGCACATCAACCTGATCATCAGCAAGCACCCCTAGTAAATCCTTAGCGATTCCCAAGCGATCAATCACTTCAACTTTTATATTGGCTGGATAGGTTTTTTTAGCAACTTTTTCAGATTTAGCATTCCAGTTTAGTTTAATAATTCTTTCTGGATTAACTTGATTTAAATTTTCGCAATCAGCGCGATGCACGATAATACCGCGCCCCTTACTAACCACACCAACTACAATCTCACCTGGAATCGGCATGCAACACTTAGCCAGATTATAATACAGCCCATCAAGTTCTGGAATATC
The DNA here is from genome assembly GCA_964438425.1 of uncultured Gammaproteobacteria bacterium. GTDB lineage: Bacteria > Cyanobacteriota > Vampirovibrionia > LMEP-6097 > LMEP-6097 > CAYTKM01. The sequence goes on along the minus strand of CAYTKM010000007.1, from coordinate 59,139 downwards.
AGCTTCCTTACCGCGGGCTGGAGCTTTACGGGGCTTAATCTGTTCGATTTGTTTTTGAACATCCTTAGGTTTTTGTTTGTCAAGCTTAGTTTGCAACTGAGCGATACTATGATTACCCGAACCGAGCCCAGCGATTAAATCTTCAGCAGTTTTATAATTTAACTGACTTGCAGCTTCGCTAAAATCTTTAGACTTGATTAACTTTTCACCAGCACTTTTCCCAAAACGATCAAAAATCATTTGCTCACCTATCGAAATGTGGCGCTCTTTATTTTGTTTGCGGAACCAGGCTTTTATACGGTATTTAGCCTGATGCGTTTGCACAAAATTTAACCAGTCTAAATTAGGATGTGAGTTTTTATTAGTTAAAATCTCGACCATATCACAGCTAGAAAGTTTGTAGCTAAGTGGCACCATTTTCTCATTTACTAGCGCCCCTACACAGGTGTCACCAACTCTGGAGTGAATTTTATATGCAAAGTCCACTGGTGTCGATCTTTCAGGTAAGACCACCACATCACCTTTAGGCGATAAAATATAAACTTCTTCTTTTAAAATCTCATCTTTAACACCATCAAAATACTCCTTATCATCGCTAGCATCACTGTTTAAGTTAACTAGCTGGCGGATAAGAGCGAGTTGTTTATTTTCGGCGCTATTAGGATTAATGACTGCACCTTCTTTATAACTCCAATGCGCAGCGATACCATACTCAGCAATCTTATGCATACTGTGAGTACGGATCTGCACTTCTAAAGGCTTTTTATTAAAGGGAATAATCACCGTCGTGTGCAAAGACTGATAACCATTAGATTTCGGAATCGCGATGTAATCTTTAAAACGATTAGCCATCGGTCTAAACTTATCGTGGATGATCCCGAGTACTGTATAGCACTCAGCGACCTCATTTACTAGAATCCTAATCCCCAGTAGATCGTAGATTTGCAGGTCTTTAAGCTCTTCGTCATCAGCAAAATTTTTATGCTTAACACGCAGCTTACGGTAAATACTCCAAAAATGCTTAGCTCGACCTTTAATTTCAGCCTTAATATTATATTTTAAAAGCACTTCACCGATAACCTGAGATAACTTCTCTAATTGCTCTTGGCGCAGAGATTTTTTATTACGTACGATTTCTTTCACCTTAGCGTAATCATTTGGTGCTAAATATTTAAAGCATAAATCTTCAAGCTCGACTTGAATGTTTCTTAAACCGAAACGGTTAGCGAGCGGGGCGAAAATATCTAGGGTCTCTTTAGCGATACGATACTGCTTTTCAGGTTTTAAGTGATGCAAGGTCTGCATGTTATGCGTGCGATCAGCCAGTTTAACCAGTACCACACGCAAATCTTTAGAAGTTTCGATCAACATACGACGAAAGTTAGTAGCCTGCGCTTCTTCACTGGATTTAAAGTTAAGTTTATTTAGTTTGGTAACCCCGAAAACCATGTTAGCGACTGTCGGATTAAAGATCTTAGCTAGTTCAGTGACCTCAGCTGAAGTGTCTTCAACCACATCATGCAAAAGTCCAGCACTTATCGCTTCATAATCACAGTTCATCTTAATTAGCAGATGTGCCACAGCGCAAGGATGAATAATATAATCTTCTCCGCTGCGACGTTTCTGCCCCTCGTGATGATCAGCAGCAAAGTCAAAAGCTTTTTTTATAAATTCAATATCTTCAGCTTTTCTATTTTGTTTTAAAAGAGCAGTTTCTAAATTAGAGATTAACTTTTTACGAAGTTCTTGGTACACTTTGGATTCTTAGTCTAAGATATAAGTATGGCAATAATTAGTTTACTTATAAACTTAATTGAATTATATCAGCTCATCATGCTTGCGTGGGTGATCGGCTCTTGGTTCCCGCAACTTCAGGGCAACCCCATCTATCGCTGGATCGATAGTGTAGTGTTTCCTTACGCTAAACTTTTTCGTGGTTTAATCCCACCGATTGGTGGTTTCGACTTTTCGATTATTATCGCTTTTATAGTTTTAAACTTAATTCAATTCATTTTAGCTAGACTTGCATCTGGGATGCTTGTAACATAAAGTGTAGGTAATAATTTATTAAAAGAGATTTACAGAAATTTGGGATTAAGCCTGACTAGCATTTTAATATATACTTTAGTGCCGTTATTATTAGCGCTAGCTGCTGGCTATCCAGTAATTAAATTATTAAAAAGTGCGAAGTCTATTCAAAGCTTTAGAGACCAAGGACCCAAAAGTCATGTAACTGAAAAAGCTGGCACGCCAACTATGGGTTCATGGATTTTCGTGATTCCTTTTAGTGCTATGGCTATAAGTCTCATCTTTACTGAAGTTTCCAGCAAACTTACTATCGTACTAGCTGCGTTCATACTAGCTTTTATCATGGGACTAATTGATGATGGTATTAAAGTGTTTGAAGGTAGTTATGAAGGTCTGTCTTCAGGTAAGAAACTTATCCTACAATTTATTATCGCGGCTTTAGTTGCTGTTTTTTCAACTCGCGTGCATTTAGATTTTATGCACTTTGCTGAAATCACCTGGTTAATAGCCTTAACTACAATTTTACAAATCAGCTGGGCGTTTATTGTACTAGCTGGCACCTCTAACGCACTTAATTTTACTGATGGTTTAGATGGTCTAGCGACAACGCAAGCTGTTATCTGTTTAATAGGTCTATGTTTTATAGCATATATAAATAATGATTATAATTTATTACTGGCTATGCTCGCGATGATCTTTAGCTTACTAGGGTTTTTATTTTTCAATCGCAAGCCAGCTAAAGTTTTTATGGGAGATAGTGGTAGCCTCGCTTTAGGTATGTTAATCGCAAGCTTCGCCTATATTTCAAGAGCTGAGTGGTATCTATTAATTTTCGCGCTTGTGCCTGTACTAGAAGTGCTTTCAGTAGTAATTCAGGTGACGTATTATAAACTTACTAAAAAGCTAACTGGTGCTGGTAAACGTATTTTTAAAATGTCCCCTTTGCATCACCACTTCGAACTGTGTGGCTGGTCAGAAACTAAGATTGTGTGGATCTTCGGATTAGTGCAGCTGGCACTAGTAGTAGGGTTTATAATCTTTAAGCTTAATTTTGTGGTTTAAATAGCTTGCTGTTTTAGTAACGAATACACATCTTAATCAATTAATACTTTTTCAAACAGAGTATTCATGAATTGTTTCCGCTTTTGCCAGCTAAATTAAAAAATTCAATAATATCAGCGGGCGCTAATCTGTAACGGTTAGGTAGGTCAAATTCACCACCTAGTTTGCCTTGATAAAAGCCGTATTTGTTAATTTGATGAGGGTGCAAAGCAGAGAAACACAATTCTGCGCCATCACTAGCTCTAGTAATTCTGAAGTTACCACCTAATTTGCCTCCCTGATGTTCTTTTACTAAACGACCACTAAAAGGTTCTATAGGAGTAGCGTTATTATTACTTTGAACAATGTAATCTTCACCGTTAAAGCTAAATTTAGTTAAAGTACGTATTTTTTTACTAGCAGCATTATAGGCGTTGATTAAAGGATTGGCTAACTGTTGGTGAGTTAAGTTCTTACTTAATACATAATCATTATCTGCAACTAAAGTTTCGATCAGACTTTCGTTCTTACCGAGAAAATACTCACGATTTGGGTCATCTTTTCTTCTAGCTGAGGTTTCTACTTTAGCTATCGATCTACCTTCAAATGAAGTCAACTTTCTTAACTCAGCTGAACTATTTTTACCATAGTAATTAAAACCTGCGCTTGTAAATGGCTTAAAAGCTAATTTATCTACTAATATGGCATCTTTATTTTTTATAACTGTGTAGCTGTTGCGCCCTGAGACATCGAAGTAGACTTTAAAGTTTTTATTTTCTTTAAGTAAGCTTAGTTTGTTTTTACCTTCGTCATTAAAGTGCTCTGCATATATAAGGAAGTCTGGATCACTGTTTTTATCTATCGAACCGACCTGACTCATTTCACGATCAGTATCATTATAAAAATCGAAATCGTCCTGTTTTCCTATAAAAACGTGAGCCTTTTGTCTTAAAGCACCACCATTTAATGAAAACTTACTATGAGGCAGTAATCTAACCAAGACATCTGTACCTTCGAGGTTAGCTTTAAACCAGTTTTCAGCTAGTTTATCGAAACCGAGCTTACGCAAATTAAGTTCACTTATATTAGCTTTATGATTTTTGAAGTCTTTTATAGAAAATTTTGAAGCTAAGTCATCACCTCGATGTTGGCTAAATATAAAACAATCTTCACTACCACGTTTATTTTTAAGATTTGAGACCAAAGTCATCTTATAACCTTCTTCTTCATCAAGCTTGGTTAACTCCATAATACTTACATCATCAATTTTTTTAAAAGTTCTTCCATCAGCTTTATTAGTTAAAGTATCAGCGCACTTATCGTAATGCATTTTAAGTGTACCTATAGATAAAGTACTTTTTTCAGTATAAGCTGGTGGTTTGTTATGCAAACCTTTAATTAAAGTAGTCGCTAAAGCTGCCGAAACTCCAATTACACTTGTAGGATCAATATAAATATCCGCGTTTTTAGTATTTTTTACTATTATAGGTTGCTCGCGCCCTTGCTGCGCAATAGCATTAGTTAAAGCTTTATACTTAGGCTGAATGCCAAGATTACTATTCTCTGAGTTAAGTTTTAAATTCATATCTTTTCTTTAGTAGTTAATCTTTGTATATTTTTAAATCTGAAAAATACCTAAGTATTAATCAGTCGCCCATTTATTACCCAAGTGCAGAGTATTATCTTAACACTACGCGGGGTAATCGGTAAATACTTCTTACTACTAACCGATTTCGTTCATATCTTAAGTGAATTATAAGATTTAGATTAAATTATCTGAAAAGTGTGGTAAAGCAGAGACTTGTTTGCTAGGATTAAACTTCTGTAAAGTCAGGAAGTCTTATGTCAATCAAATTACTTGATAAAAATGGTAAAAAAAGTTCAGAAGAGTTAAGTTTTAACTCTGATCTAGCAAGCATGGAAGCGAATGATCACTTGCTTTATTTAGCTGTTGTTATGCAACAAGCTAACTTAAGAAAGTCTAGCGCGAAAGCTAAAACTAGAACTGAAGTTCGAGGTGGTGGACGTAAGCCTTGGAGACAGAAAGGTACTGGTCGCGCTCGTGCTGGTAGTATCAGATCGCCACTATTTAGAGGTGGTGGTGTTATCGCTGGACCTACAGGTAACGAGAACTATTCTAAACGTCTTAATAAAAAAGCTAGTCGCAAGGCTATTATCTTAGCTTTCTTAGATAAAATGCACGCTGATCAAGTGTTTGCAATTGAAAGCTTAGATATTAAAGAAGGTAAAACTAAAGAAGCTGCTACTATTTTGGCTAATGCTGATGCTTTAAATTCTAAAGTAGTAATTATGGTTGATGCTGACGCTGAAAACTTAGTATTAGTAAAAAGAGCTTTTAAAAATATCCCTAATGTTAATATCATGACTGAAAACACTATTAATGTTCGTGACCTATTAAATGTAAACATGGTTATCGCGACTAAAAGTGTTATCAATAAAGTTGAAGAGCGTTTCGCACCATTAGTTACACCTAAAGCTTAGTAACTAAACTTTAATTACTCGCTAGAATCTTAATTAGCAAAATTATTTAAAACAAGGAAATTATTATGTCATCACAAGCTGGTATTCTTACAAAAATTATCAAAAGACCAATTATCACTGAAAAATCTATGGAACTTACTGAACACAATAAGTATACTTTTGAAGTTCCTATGGACGCTACTAAACCACAAATCAAAGCTGCTGTAGAAAAACTTTTTGAAGTAAGTGTAAAAAAAGTAAATATTTGCAGAATGTTTGGTTCTTCAAGAAGATCACTTAAAGGTAGAACTAAGCCACGTGATTCAAAGAAAGCTATCGTAACTATCGATGGTGATCACATCAAATACTTCCCAGAAGTTTAGTTTTAAACTAGACTATTAGTTTATCAATATTTTGCCTAATCACTATATTAAATAATCTATAGTCCTGAAGCTCAAATTAATTCTTTAATTTGCAATTTATCAGAAGAAAACGTTATAATCTAAACTTGATCCTTACCCCGCGCAATTTAAAGCTGCGCGGGGTTTCTCATTTAAAGAAAGGTTTTATTTCTCTTTAACTTGTTTTATTTTAAGGTCTATCACTATTAATTTATAGATTTAAAAGTCGATATCATTTATTTGCTTTGAACTAAACTGTTTTAGTAGTTTAATCAATATATAAAGTGAAACTCATTTTTTAATTACATTTTTAGTACAGTAAAGATACTACCTACCCCAGCTGACCCAGCCCTATTAATCTAACCTTAAACATAAAACAGGCATAATGTTAAAGCATGGATTTAACCAACTTCAAAGAAAAAGTAAATTATAAATTTGAAAAGTGTCGCAGAGCTTTAGACAATTTAACAGAAACTAGACAATGGTATGGCTATGTTAGTAAAGTAGTAGGTTTATTGCTTGAAGCCCAGCTACCAGGCTCGCTAGTAGGTGAACTTTGCACCATAGTTACCCAAAACGGCGAAGAGAAACTAGCTGAAGTAGTAGGTTTTAGAGGCACAGTCGCGCTGTTACTTTGTCTCGAGGATGGTAAAGGTATTAATCAGGGTTGTCGCATTTATCCTAGTGGTAACACTTTGCAAGTTGGTGTTTGCGAAGATCTTTTAGGTCGGGTAATTGATGCAGTCGGTCAGCCGATGGATCACAAGCCTGCGCCAGTTTATGAAGAGTTTAGAGAGATTGAACAGCCAGCACCAGATTCTTTCGGGCGCCCGCGTATAAAAGAAGTGTTTGCCACTGGAGTTAGAGCCATAGATGGACTACTTACCTTAGGCGAAGGTCAGCGTGTAGGACTGTTTGCGGGTTCTGGGGTAGGTAAGAGTACGACTATGGGTATGCTTGCTAGATACTGCGAAGCTGATGTCAACGTGATCTGCCTGGTTGGTGAGCGTGGCCGTGAGGTGCAGGATTTCTTAGAGGAAAGTTTAGGCGAGGAAGGTTTAAAACGCTCAGTTTGTGTGATCGCCACTGGTGATAAACCTGCGATGATGCGTATGAAATGTTTATTTACCGCAACTACCGTAGCTGAGTATTTTAGAGACAAAGGTAAGAAGGTTATGCTGATGGTAGATAGTATGACACGTACCGCGATGGCAGCTAGAGACGTAGGACTGGCTGTAGGTGAGCCACCGACGATGAAAGGTTATACCCCAAGTGTCTTTTCACTAATTCCTAGAGTTTTAGAGCGAGCTGGCAAGTCGGCTTCAGGTTCAATCACAGCGATCTATGCCGTGCTGGTTGAAGGCGACGATATGAACGAGCCGATCGCTGATACAGTCAGGGGTGTACTAGATGGTCACATCTTGCTGTCACGTAAGATAGCAGTCAAAAACCATTACCCAGCAATCGATGTACTGGCTAGTGTCAGTCGTTTATTTACCGAGATTAATGATGATCCACACCAGCAGGCAGCTGGTCTAATGCGAAATTTAATGGCTCTATATAAAGATAATGAAGATTTAATTAGTATTGGCGCTTATGAGAAGGGTTCAAATGCTAGCATAGATAAAGCAATTGAATTGCAGGACATGATTAACAGTTTCTTGCAACAGGGTATCAGGGAAGCGACACCATTCGAGGAAGCCAAACAAGCACTTATATCTATGATGAGTCAGTAAAGTCTAAACCTTTAACCGACTTTTTTAAGCGTATACTAGATTTAATTATTTCTTTTAACGCCTTAATCATCTTTAGCCCTTTACTAGTATTTTTATATGTGATTATTCAGCTAGAATCACCTGGCGGCGCGCTCTATATTCATAAACGCGTGGGTAAAAATGGACGAGAGTTCGCTTGTCTTAAGTTCAGATCAATGCGCCTAGATGCTGACCCTAATAAATTAGCTGAAAGCGAAACTGACGATCGGATAACTAAAGTCGGTCAGTATGCCCGCAAGTATAGCCTAGATGAACTGCCTCAGTTAGTAAATGTTTTACTAGGTGATATGAGTATTGTAGGTCCGAGACCTGCTCTTCCTGTGCAAGTGAAAAACTTTAGTGAAGAAGAGAATTATAAACTCGCTGCTAAGCCTGGTATCACTGGTTGGACTCAAATTAATGGTCGTAACAGCATCCCTTACGAAAGACGCATGGAGCTTGATGTCTGGTACGCGCGTAATTATACTTTTTGGCTTGATCTTTATATAATTTTTAAAACTCCATTTGCACTTTTAGGAAGTGGTATTTATGATAAAAACTCGACTTCGCCGACTAAGTAAGTCAAGTGAGTATGCTAAGTTATGTAAATTACATTTCAAGTATTTAAATTTGTTATAGCTAGTTAAGTGATCTTAACTTTAATTTTAAATTGAAGTTGGTTTTAAAGCTGTTTGTTATAAAGTTTAATTTACTTCTTATATCAGCCTTGTGGTATCAACTTATATTTTGACCTTAAATTCACTTTTTAAAATCATTTAGTTTAAAGTTATAAGCAGGTTTTATAATATGATAGATTTGTTTAATAGTGACTAGCGATCTTCAAGTTTGATGGAGAAATGCGACCTCGCTTGAAGCCATCTTATGACCTTTAGTTCACCTGGTAAGTATCTGATAAATAACGAATTTTTGCAAATTCGCATGTATGGTTTAATGTACGCGATTGCATTTTTAAGCTGCATCGCGGTAGCTAGTTTCATAGTTAAACGTAATTTCAGAAAAAACAGCTACAGTTTTAAACAACCAGATATTGATGAAATAAATGATCTAACTTTATGGCTAATTATTTTTGGTTTACTGGGTGCCAGGCTGTGGTACGTAATTTTAGATTATAAGTATTTCATGCAGCATCCAAGCGAAATTTTACAGATTTGGCTTGGTGGTCAAAGCATTCAGGGAGCGATTGTTGGTGGCTTGATTGGTTTATGGATCTATGCCAGCTTAATTAAAAAGTATTCTTGGGGGCGCTTTGAATTTGCACTGGGTATCGGCTCTTGTATTTTACCTTTAGGGCAAGCTATCGGACGTTGGGGTAATTTTTTTAACGAAGAAGCTTTCGGTCCTGTAACTGATCTGCCATGGAGACTTTATATTAGTCATACTGGCATGTATCATCATCCGACTTTTCTATATGAAAGTGTTTTTAATCTGCTGAATTTCTTTATTTTATTATTTTTTTCGAGCAAACTACGTGGTTTAAAGCTGTTCGGTTTATACTTGATTAATTATTCAGTTATCAGGATTTTCTTGGAGCAGCTACGCACCGATAGTCTCTATATAGGTTCAATTAAAGCAGCCACTTTAGTTTCTGCTGTCGGTATAGTTGTAGGTGCTGTCATGTTTTTAGCGGCTGGGAAAGTAAGAGATTAGTTAAATGTATATCGAAAACTCTATTTCATATGGAGAAATTGCAAGTATTGCAATTCCAATATTAGGAGCTCTACTTACTATAGCTATAGCTTTACTTAAATATCATAGAAATTTTGAAAATGAAGTTTTATTAGTTACAGCAATAATCGAGCAGTTGATTGATAAACAAGTAAATATCGTAATTACAAAAATCTAATTCATATACCTTGATAATATAAATTTTTTTGACAAGACCTAAATTACACCCCAAGATTACCAATCACCCCGGCAAAACAAAAGTTTCCCCAGAAAGAACCAAGATCACCCAACAAGAGACAAGATATCCTTAACAAGTGTCTAAATTTATTCGATAAAAATCAGTTTTTTAGTCAATAGATATAAATAGTGTCATAAAAAATTTACATAACTATTTTTATTACCAGTTAGTTAACTTAATATAACAATTCATTTAAGTACCTAACATACCATTAAAATCTCCCACAGAAACCTAAAATCTCCAAATATTTCAAAAACGCGCATTTTCATTAACAGAATATCCAATGCCACCACAAACAAGCAAAATTAATGATAAAATATCTTCATGTACTTAGATAAGTATAATTTTAAAAATATCAGCAAGCTATTAGGTCAAGCTGAAGATACTCATTTAGAATTTAAGCAATCACAAAACAAGGCTTCCAAAAGTTTATATGAAACTTATAGCGCTTTTGCCAATACCAAAGGTGGCTATATTTATTTAGGTATAGAAGAAGATAAACATAAAGCTAGTAAAGTAGTTGGGGTAAATGAACCTACTAAAATTCTCAAAAGTATAGTTGACACTTTGAACAATAAACACAAAGTCAGTTGTAATCTATTAGAGTCAGGTGATATTGAAGTCATTTATGATCATCAAGACAGTGATAAAAAATTAGCTGTAATCAAAATAGCTGTTAGAGAAGCTCCTTATTACTACAAACCTGTATATTTAAATGATAATCCAAATCATAGTTATTACCGTAATGGAGAGTCAGACAGTAAGTGTAGCCTGGTTCATCTAAATCAAATGAATAGGGATAAATTAATTTATAGTGAGCACCGTAATGATCTTTTACTTAGTAAATATGTAGCGCCATTTAGCAACTGGCTGCACCCTAAAGATGTTAGCTCTTTTATAAGATCAGTGTACAAATTGAAAAATGATGATTCAAAATTTAAAATTCTAGACCTAGATGAAGCCGAAGCAATTAGCTTAATGGACGATATAAATATTATTACTTTAGATCCAGATACCACAAATCTATGCTTAACTAAAGCTGGGTTTCTACTTTTAGGCAAATATAATCGTATTATAAACACTTACCAATACTTCAATTTAGACTATCAAGAAAAAAGTGCCGAAGATGAAGTTAATTATAGATTCAGACTCAGCACCGAGCTAGGTTCTGAAAACATAAACAACATTTTAGACTTTTACCTAAGGGTCATTAATCGTTTTACTATAGTTGCAAATAATAAATTCGTACTAAATAGTCGCGGACAAAGATTAGATAACCTAGAGTTTGATGCTTTAAGAGAAGCTTTGGCTAATTCTTTAATTCATGCCGACTATAACGAAAGAGCTAAAGTACAGATCATAAATTATAAAGATAGAATCGAATTTATTAATAGTGGCAGTTTTTTACCTGGAGAAGATTTTAGCTTTGAACAAAATTTAAAACCTATGCAACGTAATGCTAATTTAGCGAAACTTTTTAGAAAAGCTGGTTTTTGCGAAGAAACAGGCATCGGATTACTTACAATTAAAAAGAACTGTGAATTACTGAATTACAAGCAACCTGTAATCGAACAACTTTTTGATGATTTTTATGGCGTAAGAACTAAGCTTACTATTTATAGAATAGAAAAAGAACCTGAAGAAAACTTACTTGAAATGCAAAATAAGATAAATACTATTTTAGACTCTAATCTTGAAGCCGAAATAATAGTAAGTAAGCTTAGCAAGTTAATAAATCTTAATGACGCTACCCAAGATCAATTACTTAGCGTAATGACTATAAAAAAATCTAATCCCAAGTTAATTAGAGAGTTGATACTGAGCTTATGTTACAAATATCCTTTTACCGTAAATCAGTTAGCTAGTATCTTAAATCGTAGTCAAAAAACTGTCGAAAAATACCTTAAAGATTTGCTTGCTAATAAAATATTAAAAAAAGAGCCTATGCCTTTTAATGCTAGTAAAAACTGGCTTCTACATACTTAAATTACGTAAAATAATTTTCTGTATTTTTTGTAAACTATACAATTACTAATTTCTAAGCTTAGTTCTATTAATTTGATATAAAAATCTTCACAAAATAAAAACTATAATACTTAGACTTATTTACTTGAAAAATAAACAGAACCAAAACCGTAAATACTTGTTTGCTTAAAATAAATAACCCTAAACCTCAATTAACCCCAACCAAAATCATTACAATTAAAGCTATATCTTCAAGAATAATCAGTATAAAAAATTATAAAAATATAATGAAAGATAAGTTTACAAAGATGAGTTTTAACATCATCTGCATGTTACGATGATGAAACATTTATAAATCATGCTTCAGACTAAAAACTCTTTCGATATTAACAGTTTGCAACAGCAAACTTCTGATACTTATATTTTAAACTTTTGCGCTAAGCATTTAGCAAGGCTTAATTTAGATTCCAAGCACAGCTTAAGTAGCACACTTGAAGATGCAAGCAACCTGAGAGCAAGTATACTTGAAGCCTGGCAGTTTCCTATAGTAGATAAATTCAGAGACCCAACTAAAAGCACAGAAGAGAATGCTGAGTATAATTTAGTGACTTTAGTCTATTTTAATCCAGTTAGTCAAATACCCAGCAACGTTTCTGTTATCGGTAGCTTCCATAAACTATATGAACCTTTAGCTTTAAAGCGCATAGGTAGCACACCTTATTTTGCCACCTCACTCAGGCTGCCTAAAGCGCAAGTTTTCACCTATAAGTTTATAGTAGATGGTCAATATATAAATGACTTGATCAACCCTCAAGAACACCAATTTAATAACGGCGAAGTCTGGTCACGTTTCTTCACTGATGAATGTTCCAGCCCAGTAACTTTTTCTAAATGGGAGTTTAGAGTATTAGATAGACTAATTAATCAACTTTTACCATTCAGAACCAAGTCTGCTGAAAACTTTTTAAATCGTTACACTGCTCACATGGATAGCACTAGCAGAGACAGTCAATATCCTCATCTATACCGCGTTAATCAATCTGTCGGAGTCGTAAACTTTATCGACAAGATTTTAGCTAAACAAGAAAGACATCGTAGAGTCGATTATTCGATTTGTCTAGAACAGATTAATAAGGTGCTAACGACTAGAGACCCGATTAATCCAGTTGAAACCATGCGTGATGGTTTATTTACTTCACTGTATGATGGCATGGCAACTAATAACCTACCAGAATGGGATTATAGCGCTTATGGAGATCCTTCATACTTCTTAAAAATCTTAAGAAGACACGCTTTTACTGGTGCTTTTTCTCATCCTAAGTATGGTGGCAACGCATCAGCGGCTGCCTGGGCTTATATCGCAGAGAGACTAAGAGATGATAATGGTAAAACTTTATTTGACTGGCAAGCCAACTTCGAAGCGCCTATAGGTAAAAGTAAGGATTATAATGGTTAAAATTTAATTGATTTATACAATGAATATGGCAAGTAGAAAACCTAGTATACAACCGAGTGTAATTTAAAATTAAAAAAATAGTTATTAAAGTTAACTTAAAGCTACATTAAAAAAGCGAATAAAGCTAAATACTAAAAAGAAAGAAGTAAGACAAAGAAACCAAATTTAAAAGTGAGTGAAAAATATGTCACAAGGAAAATATGATGTTGTAATAATAGGTAGTGGAGCTGGCGGTGCGCCCATCGCAAACACCATAGTAAAACAAAAACCTAACGCTTCGGTCTTAATACTAGAAAAAGGTCCTTTACTATTAACCCAAGATCAGTCCAGTAACGGGCTAAGTGATTTTAAAAGAGATGAAATCGCTGCTACAGGCTCAGAAAAGCGCTTAAATCTCGGTAATGATATTAGTAACGATGGAGCTAGTTATTTTTCAAGCCACATCGAACCAGATATTAATGATGAGCCTCATATATACCGTGATAACGATGGCACAGATAAAGCGACTATCGAAGGTTACACCGCACAAGTAGTTGGCGGCGGCACTCAGCTATACGGTGCAGTATCACTTAGATTTACCGAAGATGACTTTAGACTTAAGAGTTTTAATGATAGTAATAACAACTTAAATGATCCTACTGGTGATATTAGGCGTGAAGCTCGCGATTGGCCTGTTTCTTATCAGGAAATGGAAAAATATTATGCTATGGCTGAAGATTTAGTCGGTATCAATGGTACAGTTACTAACCAGAAAAAAGATTTTTCAAGCGGAGATAAATACCAAACACCACTTGAGCCTAATGCTATTAGTGAGTTTGCTAAAACTGGCATGGATGCTTTAGGGATGGAAGCTTACCGCACGCCACTTGCCGTTATTACTGAAGATCATGCACCTAGCAAGCGTAAAGGGTATAATAATGGCGCTAATGAAGAAAAGTATAACCCTAAAACCGGGTTTGTAAATCGTTACGGCTGTCCTTTAGGCTTAAAATCTAATACCTGGGTGTCTTTACTAGCTCCGATAGCCGATAAAAATAATTTCGAACTGCGCCCCAATACAGTAGTTACACATCTTGAAGCTAATAACGGTAAAGTAAATAAGGTCTGGATCCGCGATGAAGCTGGTCAAGAAACTTTTGTTGAAGCTGATATGGTAGTTGTAGCCTGCTCAGCGATTGAAAGTGTTAGGTTACTTCAGTTATCTGCTGAAAAAGATCCTGATTTCGCGCAAAGAATTAATGGTAATGGTTTGCTTGGTAAGTATTTTTTAACTCATTGCTTTGGTGGCGCTGAAGCGGTAATGCCTAAAAGAGCTGATAAATCTCTTACGGTAGATAGTGACTGGGCAACAGATCACTGCGCGACTGAAAATTTTATTAAAAGTAAAGGTCTGTGGGCTGGCGGTGCGATTTATAACAATACTTCAGATCAAGCTTTGCCTATTTCACTAGCACGCACGCATGGTAGTCAGGATTTAGATACTATCTGGGATAGTTTCGAGTCTGATCAAGCTTTAAGAGGTGAAAATTTAATGAACTGGATCTCTGATAATATCGGTACCAGACTTTCAGTAAGTTTTATGGCAAACCAAGTCCCGCAAGCTTCTAACCGCATCGAACTGCATCCTACTATTAAAGATAAATGGGGGCTAGCTTCAGCGCATATTATAAAAGATTGGCACCCACATGACAGGCTTTTAATGGATACACTAGCTGAAGAGTGTGCAAGTGTCTTACGTCATAGCGACGGCGCTGGCAATTATCCAATCGAAGGTCATGGTTCAGTTTATATGGCACAAAACGGTATCACTAGAATCGCTAATCATATTTTAGGTGGCGCGCGTTTCGGGGATGATGCTAACGATTCTGTTCTAGATTCATCATGCAGAGCCTGGAACTTTGATAATTTGTATGTAGTAGATGGTAGCTTTATGCCAACTAGCGGTTCTGCTAACCCTACACTAACCATTCAAGCCAATTCATTTAGAGTAGCAAACGAACATTTATTAGCGAGGATATAATTATGGAAGCTGTATTTAATGATGCTTTTAATAGCATAGAAAATGATATTTTTAAGGTAGTCTTTTACCCTGATCGTGTATATCACGCGAATTACTTAAACGCCACGCGCAGCGCGCGTTACCGTTACAACGTAAGAGAAGTCAGAACTAAACTTGGCATCATAGTTTTAAAAGGTCAAGTTTATCTAGATGACCGGTACCTAAGTAACTTTATCAGAATTGAGTACCGTTCTGGACGTTTAGTAGAAATGGCTAGAGAAAACGGTCGTTTTCTAGATCAAGATCTAATTGCTTGGGTTAGACTATTGCCTGAAGATAGTAATTTAACGACTGAAGCTCAGTTAAAGCTTGAATATTGTAAGTGGATTGATGCCTATCAAGTAGAAATATGGGAGAATTTAGAAGCCCCAGCTAACGGTCGCCACGACTATATGATTCTTGACATGATGGGTAAAGATGGCTGTATCACTCGTATACCTAGTTTTTCTAGAGCTATGGGCACGACTAACCAGTCTTTAAAACAAGTAAAACAGCTTGAACTTGCTTTTAGAGAGAATGATATAGACTCTCCACTGGGCTACACTATTAATAATCATTCGTGGGATAACAACTTTGAAAGATCTTATCAGGTACCTAATACCCAGCATCCAAGTGATCATGCAAATACTATCGGTTTAGGTAATTACCTAATAGATTTCCAGCGAGCTTATTACATAGAAGGTAGCAAAGTAGCGCCTGTGCGTTACCGAAACGCGATGATGAACGACTCTAACCCAGATCGAGATCAACAAAACATTATTGAAATGAAGTGGCTACTACAAAGAAAGCTAGGAAGTAGTTTAGTGTTTTTTCATGAAGTCACTATACCACCTGGTAAAGTTGAAGGCACTCATAGACATATCGGTACAGAAGAAATTTACTACATCACAGAAGGTGAGGGCGTAGCTTATATGGGTGAAAATGATGATCCAGCACTTTCTGACTATCCAACTGAAGAAATTGATGTTTTCGGTATCGGTAATATTAATTGTAAAAAGCTTGTAGTAAAACCCGGTGATGTAATTTTCACGAAAAGTGGTGGCGTGCACGGTATTAGGAATAACAGTACCAGCAAAACTTTGCGTTTTGTAGCCTTTTTATATCACACACAATAATTAATTTGGAGACTTTATTTTATTATGCTATTAACTAAACCCATGATCGTTAAAAGTGACAAGGTAAACTTTGTCGAACCTAACACTAACCCCACTTATGATATTAATAACCCACTTGAGCGTATTTTAGACCACGTAGAGAGTTTCGAACTAGCAGCAGAGCGAAACTACTACGAAGCAGCTAGCTTACAGTACTTAGTACCATTTTCTGATCTAGAGCTGTATGGACCTCAGCAACCTAATAGTAATTTATTAGACGCTGCTGATCATAACTTTAAAACAGACTTCCAAAAACAAAATATCGCTGATTTCACTTTAACTGATACTCATTTAATTAGAGGTTATGTAAGTGTCGGTGACTGGACTGGACCCTTTTTAAGAATTTCATACAGCGCAGGCCCGCAGACCAACTTAGCTCAAGCTAACTTCGGTTTACTGGGTGACACGATTAAAGCCTACATCCAGCTTAATGATATGCCTGGTGCTATTTTAGAAGTGCCTTACAATGATAGAGCTGGTCGCTATGAACTAGAAATCTGGGGTTATAACCAAGCAAACCTGTATAACTTGGTCGATGGTAAAGCCAAAGCTGCTTTAGAGAGAGGCGAATTAATAGTCCGCTCTGATCTCTTGCAAGGTCAGAAAAGTGACTTTATTCGTGATGGTAAAGACGGAGCTTATATGGGAAGTATTTCTAAAAACCATGCGATGCACCCTATTTTACCTTTGCACGTGCAGATCGCCTGGGCTAATTACGCTCAGACTGCCTGGGATTCATTGCACGGGGCTAATTACCATTATGAATTTAACATGCTACTTAGAGGCTGGGATAATTACCTAGGTGCTGGTGTCAGTCCTAACCCTCATGGAGGTGTAGGGTTTTTAGAGTTTAGAAATCTAATGTCTAATTACTTCTATCCTGAACACCCAAATGAACTAGGTAGAGAACTTCAGGATTATAACTGGAACGCTTACGATCATAAAAATCATGAACACGTGCCTAATCGCTTTGAAGAGTTTTTATCAGTTAATTTTATTGATATGCATATTATGCGTCCGTTTTGTGGTATCGGTATTCATAGACACCGGGATAATTCAGAAATCTTTATGATGCTTGAAGGTCAGGGATTAATGTTAATGGGTGATTGGGTTAAAATGCCAACTCGTGAGCGTTGCTTCGAGATCCGTACACTTAAAGCTGGGCACTATACTATGCTTAAACCTGGTAATTTACATGCGCTGATGAATACACGCGATGAGGATGCTAAATTGTTTATGTTTGGGTCGTATGATTAAATTTTAAAACTCTTATATACCATAACCACTAATACCTAACCACCTCAGGGCGCCCGACACTAGAAGTTTTAGCCGTCAAATCGAAATATAAACTATCTCTCATCTGGTAAGTCCAATGATGCCCGCGATCATCTATGCCAGTCATGTTACCTAGACGATCAACTACAAACTCGAAGGGTAAATTTCTCGGGCTAATACCTTTAATAGTTTTCTCACCAGTTTGTGAATTAGTATAAATATCATATTTATTGCCAGCTGCATCAAAACGGTATTCATGGTAAATACTAGCTTTAACAATGACAGGAAAACAGCATAAGCTAACTAATATTATTAAACTTAACTTTTTTCTTAAATTCATACTCATAGACATTTATAAATTTGTTTCATGAAAGTATAATCACACAATACCTTTAAACATTTAATTTGTTAATTTAAATATTAAATCAATCATCCTTACAATAAATATATTCAAAAAATTAGACTGGTTTAACTATACTATCAAAAATTGCTATTATTTTTTAGTATAATTTTAAGTCTACAAACTATATACGTAACTTGCATTAAGCTAAGTTTAAATCAGTATTTACATTGCCAGGTTCGCTAAAAAGGCTGCTGCGCAAATTCAATTTAATCGTTTTATTTATCAATAGATCAAATTTTGAAGCTGTCCAATTACGCAGCTCCCTTTTAAATTTAGTTATCAGCTGCTAATCAGCTATAATTTAAGTAATGAAAACGCTGCTAACCAATGCTAAAGTCATCAATGAATACCAGATTTTCTTCGCTGATCTAGTTATCGAAGATGGTATTATTCAAAAAATTCTCAAACACTCAAGTTCAGAGTACAGTGATTTTCGCAATAACTACAATAAAGCTGAATATAATATTATAGATATCGCTTTTGATTATCTAATGCCAGGTATGATTGATGATCAAGTACACTTTAGAGATCCAGGTTTAACTCATAAAGCCGATTTAGAAACTGAGTCTAAAGCAGCTATAGCAGGTGGTATCACATCTTTTATGGAAATGCCGAACACTGTGCCTAAAGCGACTACTATTGAACTTTTAGAAGATAAATATGACATCGCAGCTAAAAAATCTTACGCTAATTACTCTTTTTATCTAGGTGCTACTAATGACAATATCGAAGAAGTGAAAAGAATTGATCCTGCTAGAATTTGCGGGGTAAAAGTCTTTATGGGCTCATCAACTGGTAATATGCTAGTCGATGATGAAGAGTCACTGGCTAAAATTTTTAAAGAGGCTCCATCTATCATCACTACACACTGCGAGGATGAAGCTACTATTAATGCTAACGTTAAAATCTTTAAAGAAAGGCATGGCGAAGATCTAGAAATAGCTTATCATCCCTTAATTAGAAACCATGAAGCTTGCTATAAATCTAGCTCTAAGGCAGTCGCTTTAGCTGAAAAGTACGATGCACGCCTGCATGTGCTGCATATCAGTACAGCTGATGAACTTAAATTGTTTAAAAACCACCTAGCTTTGCCTGATAAAAAAATCACTGCTGAAGCCTGCGTGCATCACTTATGGTTCACAGATAAAGATTATGCTCTAAAAGGTGCTTATATTAAATGGAACCCTGCGATTAAAACTCAAGGTGACAGGGATAGCCTACTTAAAGCCGTTTTAGATGATTATATAGATGTTATCGCTACTGATCACGCGCCGCACACTATAGATGAGAAAAATAACCCTTATTTTACTTGCCCGTCAGGTGGTCCGATGGTACAACATGCCTTAAATGTACTGTTTGAGATGCATTTTCAAGGTAAGTTAACACTTGAAGATATAGTTCATAAAACAGCACATGCCCCAGCTATACTTTTTAAAGTAGAAAAACGTGGGTTTATTCGTGAAGGCTATGCTGCTGATCTAACAGCCTTTAAGATTTTTAGAGAGCGCGGTAATTTTGAAGCTGTCACTAGAGATAGCCTGCATTATAAATGCAAGTGGTCACCACTTGAAGGACAAAAGTTTCATAGTAAAATTACTAAGACTTTCGTTAATGGCGCTAAAGTTTATGATAACGGCACTTTTTTAGAAGAAAAGTTTGCGCAAAGGTTAAGGTTTAAGTCTTAACACACCCATCCAGGGATTTTAAATTCAAGACAGAACTTTACTTAATACCAAAAGTAAATGTAATTGTTTTTTTACAGTTATTAATGGTTTTCTATGATGTTTTTCATCGTAGGTAACAGATCAAATCTACTCTCTACTCTCTCTTGAGGTAATATAAGAATTTCATCTGTTCTTTTTCCTAATATATATTCACCTATATTTATTTTTTCATTGTTTCGAGTAGATGCATTTTTATCTTTATAATTGCGGAGCTGGTTATATTTGAGTTTAAAGTTAATGTCATCTCTGGATTTAAGCCTTATTTACTCTAGCTATAGTCACTTAAATTATAGCGGTCTTTATAATAATTAAATTCTTATTTAAGTCTTAGCTTGTGAATATTACTAATAGCTTGTTTCAGATGAGAGTTAAAAAAACCGCTTGCAAGCCAAGATAAGCAAGAGAGAGAAGACAGCAAGCGGATAAAAAATCTGATGGGAGGGTATTATCAAGATTTGTATATACAAGTAAATGAGCATTACATTTTTGATAAAAGTTTTATAAGTTTATATTTCTTTAATCTAACTACGAATAATATTTAAAAAACATTACATACTTAAATAATCGATAACTTAACTTATTTTCTTAGATTTATAAAATCTTTTAAGGTATTTTTATCTTTTCTCTATAAATTTTGTAGTTTTTAATATCTAAATTAGGACTTTTATTAGAATGAGTAGATTAAGTATTCGAGCTCAAGACACTTCTAGCTTAGGCAAATGGCATACACGAAAAGCTTTTTAAAGCATATTTAATAGCTTTTGCAGTTTCTTATATATATGCATATACTAAAATTAAGACTTTATCAAATCACTTAAGCACTTTCCTCATACCAATCAATCTTACGCGAAGCTAACATTATTATGGCAAGCACAATAAACAAACCAATACTCCCAAAAAGTAAACTGTAATCATTTAACTGCAACAACAAATATAAATAACCATAAAGTAAAGTGATTAATGCAATTGCACTAGCAGCGATCTTAGGTTTAGACATTATAAAATAAGTGTAAGTGCCAATTAAACTAATAGCAGCTAAAGCAGCGATTAAGTAAGCCAGGTCAAAGCCTATATGCTCAGCAAATGCGAGTAAAAGTAAATAGAAAATACTTACAGCCATCCCAATCAT
The DNA here is from genome assembly GCA_964438425.1 of uncultured Gammaproteobacteria bacterium. Lineage (GTDB taxonomy): Bacteria > Cyanobacteriota > Vampirovibrionia > LMEP-6097 > LMEP-6097 > CAYTKM01. The sequence goes on along the minus strand of CAYTKM010000007.1, from coordinate 38,345 downwards.
CAAATATTGAATGGGGTGAAGTCTTTGTTTAAAAAGTACTTCGATAAAAAAGTATAAACTAAAAGTTAAGGTAATAAATAATAGACTATACTTTAGTGTTTTTTTAGATTTTGTATAAATATCAACAGGTGAGTATAGTTCAACACCAAAGATACTACTATTATCATGGTAAGCTGATCCAATATTAGCGTTATAAAGTTGATCAAAAGCGCCACCCAGCAGGCTTTGGTAATCATTATTCAGATTAAAGATTTGCCATTTCGCTTTAAAGCCAGCATCAGAGATAGTACGCTCTTCAGGTATATAAGCGCCATTAAAATTAGGGTCAGCCCAGTTGGCATCCATCTTTACAATATTTTCGCGCGCCACCGGCACCAAATAAAAAGCGCGCGAACCGTTTAAATTCAAATCAAGTGAAAATTCAAATTTACTTTTTAAAAAGTTAGGTCCTTTTAAATAAGGTTTTCTAGAGCTTAGTTGATAAAAATTAGCCACTTTTTCTACATTATTTAAATTAAGATCTGTATTATTAACACTTAATACTGGTTCGTTTTTTAGTGACTTGATATCTCCTATATTAAAACTAAAGCTAGCTTCATTCCAAATTATCTTTTTGCCATTTAATTTATATAAGTCTTCATCTGAAAATTCAAAATAACCTGTTAATTTAGTGTCAGCGTGGTAAACGTTTTGTTGATAAATACCTTTATATAAGGATTTTGTATCTAACTTAGCTGAAGTACTAATTTTTTTAGGCAAAAGGTATAAATAGTCACGATAAACCTCAGTTCTAACTTTCATAGCACTCTCTCGAGCAGCAGTTTGGTTAACTTCGACAACTTTTTCATAAGGTAGTTTTATATATGGACCCATAAGAACTTGAGTTTGTCCCCACTGTTTAGAGACAGTATTTAAAGCTTTAGACTTATGGTTAATTCTATCTCTGATTAATCCTTGAATACTAAATGTAATTAAAGATAGTATCAAGATTAAAATTCCGATACTTAAAACTTTTAAGCTAACATTAAACTTTTTCGACTTGGGTAGCATATTTAAATTCTAACTTTAGCATAAGAATTAGAGTGACTAGTATATATCTAAACACTAAAAATTTTAATCTTACTGTACATATTAAATTGGTGACTCAAGTCATTGATTTAATTAAATAAAAGTAATTTAGACCTTAATCTCAAGCTACTTGAATCAGGAATATCATCAGAACTTACATAACTTTAGTAATATTTTCAATCACTTTGCTAATTTTGAAGTTTATTAGTAACAATTTTAGCTAATAATTCAAATTTATTAACGTTATTAGTATATTTTTGAGTATAAGCTTGTTTAAGGTCAAAACTTGGGTCTAGGCTGTGAACAGTTCCCTCCCAAGTCGCAAGTGCTTTTGTTAGCTTGATATAATTATTATTAATATATAAACCATTACTTCTAGCTGCATTAATAATTTTGTTTATTTTATTCACCAGAGGAATTTCTTTGTTATCTAATAAACTTATTAAATCCTCACTTAGCTTATTAGAATTATACAAAGTAGACTTAAAACCAAGCTTTTCAAGTGCAGTGAGCGCAGGTTTAATTTTCTGTGGTTTATACTGAGAAAATTCCAGCATGAAGTTCTGTAAATTTTTCCTATCTTCACCACTAAGAATGATTAGATCACCAAAATCGAGTAAACCTGTAGCACCTTGTAGGTTAGCTCTAATATTACCAGGATGCAAGTCTTCATGAATTAAAGTATCTTCATTAGATGTATTAGTTAAAGCATCTAAGACTAAGCTTGCTAACTCTTGAGAGATCAGCTTTCGCTGTTGTAATGAATCTACTTCTAGTGGATTTTCACCTTCTATGTAACTCATAACAAGTGTACTGTCAGTTAAAAATTCTTCTTTATAATCAGGTATGTTAAAGCCAGTATTTTTTTGTTTAAATTCAAGTGCATTATTGTATTCATTTTTTAAGTTAAGCTGTTTTAAAATACTTCTTCTAAATTCTTTAAAGGTACTTAGAATATTAATATCGGTATCTTGATTTAATTTCGAAGCTTCCATAGCCGTATTTTCTAAAGCTTGTAAATTTTTCATTAAAGCCCTTTTTTTACTCGGCGTAATAACTTTAATTACCGCTTTTTCTTCATTATTTAAAGTCAATTCATAAACCTCTCCTATAGTACCTACTTTAAGTGGAGTTTTATTAATATCTTTAATTTGCTTAAAGATATTACTATCAAGTTTTCTTTGGATGGTATCTTTTACCTCACTATATGAACTAGGCTCTACATTTTCTTGAAATTCACTAAACTCTAGAGCATAAGATTCTGGTACTAAATCTTTTCTAAAACTTAAAAACTGCCCTAATTTCTCATTTCCAGTAATTTCAAAGAATTTTTTAAAGGCTTTTTCTTGTGTTAAACCAGAAGCATCAAAGCTATCTTTAATAGCAATTTGTTTTCCTTCATTTAAATTACCAATATAACTAATAAGCAAGTTTTTAACCGTGGGTGTTAATTTAGAAAAACTTTCAGGTAACTTTATAACGGGTTTCTTAATAGCTTTCATTTCGCTATGCAGTTGTACAATTTCATCTAAGTGAGATTTTATTAATTCTTTCTCTTCTATGTTGCACTCAGGTAAGCCAAAATAATAAGGAATATTTTTAGATGTTATACTGTTAAAACTCTCTAAATTTCTAATAGCTTGAATTTCAGAATCTAAAAACTCTATTTTTATATTATGACTATCTTCTAAATACTGTTTTAATGCTTGAGGTGAGCGGTTAAAGTTATTAGTGACAAGATAACTTTCAAAACCAACTAACTTCTCTTCAGGTACATTAAAATTTGCTACTGACCTACCAACCTTATCTAGCCAAGCTTTTGTAGTGATTTGATCTTTAGACTCATTAGGTCCCCTTTTACTAAAATCAAAACTCTCATATACTAACCAATCACGGATATTTTCATACCAATTATCAAAATTTTTCTCATAATCCAAGTCTTTAAAGAGCACTGTTTCATAAGTAAAATCTAAACTTGTAGCTAAAAAATCTTTATCTTTAAAGTCATAGCTAGGGTAATCAGTATTCTTTAATTTATTTGCTCTTTTAGATTTAAAATCCTTATTTGAATTAGGATTCATAGAACTAATTTCCATTCTAAGATCAAAATTAGACTCTTTATTATACTCTTCTTGTAAGCTTTTAAATTTATCTAAAAACTCAGTTGCAGCTTGCTCAGACTCATGATTAAGCTTATTAAGAGCATAATGACAGGTAAAATCTGAAACTTTATTACCAAATTCACTTGAAATCTTATTTGCTAACCTAAAAAAGCTATTAAGCTGATTAGTGTCAGTTTCATCGACTAAGTTTTTTTTGAAAAATTTGCTTAAATAGCCTGGAACTTTATCATCTGATTCTAAAGCCACTAGAGCCTCAAGTTTATATTTGAAATTCACTTCATCATTTAATAAAACCTGTTTCTTAAAGTGATTCAAGTATTTATTTAATTTTGCTGAGTCACTTTTAATTAATTTCATACAAATCTCATCTCTAAAGTAGTCTTTATTATCATTTTTAGAATACTGCTGAAATAACCCCTCAAAGAATTTAAAGGTTTCACTATTCTGGTATTGATCTATTACGAAATTTTTAGCAGACTTAATTCTAGAGTCAGCTTTATTTAAATCCTCAGCTTCGTGCACTATAAATTCAAGTAGATTTTTTAAACTAAGATCAAACTTAGATTTATCAGCATCGTTCATTGAACTAATCAAATTATCTTGAAGTTTAGCTCTAGCTTCAGATAAACTTTCGTTACTATAATCTTTTATAGAGCTAAGACTTGGCAATAATTCAGAGTTTTGTGATAAATGTTCGTGATATGCTCTTTTATTTAATAAATTAACGCCTTTTCTTTGTAAATCATTGTCAGCAATTCCATTTAATTCCGAGAAATTTTTATGAGCTATTAATGCAGGTTTAGCCTTAGCTAAAACTTGAAAAATCTTAGCTTGCATTCTAAAACCAGAACTATTATCTGTAGAATAGGCATCTATATCTTGATATTTCGAGTTTTGTGCTAGTATGTTTAACCTTTCAATGAAAGCACTTGATAGCTTAGGGTATGATTCTGAAGTTAAAGTTTCTTCAGCTAACTCAAAAAATTTATCAGGAATCATATATGATTTGTCAGTTGAAAAGTTTTCAAGTGGAAGCAGGTTTTGCACCGCTTTAGAAAGTAAATCATCTTTATCATTATCAGCAAGCTTACTAGCTTTAATATCTTTAATTAATTTATCAGAACCATAAAGACTGTAATCGCCTTTTTTCTGAGTCGCTTTTTCTATAGCCAGCTCATAGATTTTAACTTTTTCTTGCATTAACCCTTCTATCTCATCTAGTGTTTTTGCAGTCTTAGCGATATCTGCTATCGAAAATCTATCTTTAAAGTGGTTAATATCATCCTGGTAATCTGAGATCTTATTGTTTAAAAGACTGCTTGCTTCATTAGTATTTTGAGCTTTGTAGAATTCTCTAATATATAAATCATCTTTAGTAAAGTTTTCAATTTCATTAAAAAGATATACATCTAGCAATTCTACAGCCTGCTGATTTTTCTGTACATCTGAGCTTTTAGCTTGCTTCCAGTGCTGACTAGCTTGATCTACAATAGGTTTAATAAAATTATTAATCTCTTGAGCTTTATCAAATTGATGATCTAAGACTAGCAGTTCTCTTAAATCTAAAGTGGCATTAAGTGAATTAAATAAATGTGGAAAATCTTGAACATCATAGTTAATTTTTTTAGTTAAGCCAAGAGCTGATTTTATATAACACCCTTTATTATCTTGGTCTAAGTATGCTGCCTCTACTAACTTTTGCAATTTAAATGTTTGGCTATCAAATTTAGTATTTAACTCTACATATCCTGATTGATTTTCTCTACTGTTGATAGCACCATGTTTTAAAGACTCAAGTGAGCTTCTAGGTGTCATCATAATTTTATTCAAACCTATAATATTTTTGTTACTAGTATTTAAATTATCCAAAATATCCTTAGATAATTTTTTTAATTCCTGACTATCAAATTTGCCTAAAAAGCTAGCAAGTTGGACTTGGCTTTTTTGATATATTACACTTTGATCATATGAGCAGTCTGGCTTAGGTAAATCTTTTAAGCCGTTTTCTCTTTTAATAAAGCTATGCACATTATCGTTAAACTTAGTAGGCATGTTGGCACCAAAATTATCATAGACATACAGATCTGGATAAAACAACTCTTCTTGTTTGGGTACTACCGTCTCTATAGTATTTTGCCAACTGTTTTTAAAATCTAAAATAAACTCCCTATCCGTTGATTGTTTAATTAACTTGCTGGCAATTTCAAAAGCTTTAAGTTTGGTTACACTTTCTGGTAAAGATTTTAAATAATCCAGACCTTGATTTAAAGTAATAATATCTGCGCTTTTAAATAAGTTTTTTGTAGATTCTTCGATCTTAGCTTCATTATTTATAAATCTATCTAAGTTAACTATATACTCACTAGCTTTACTATTATTAACTTCTTTTGCTAAGGCTAAAAAATCGCCATTATTTTTTAAATTATAGTCCTGTTCGAGATCCACTATTTTATTTTCAATAATTTTACCAGTTGACCAGTTCACCAACTGATTTATATGCTTAATAAGCTTACTTAGACGATCATTAATTGCACTATCTTCCTCAGTTAACTTAGCTTTAGATTTAGTTAAGTTAGAACTAAAATCAGTTAGCTTTATTAAGCTTTTTAAATACTCGTCTTCTCGGCTGGTATTAGGATTATCTTTATCATATAAAACTGGAAATTTGTAATCTTTACTTTTTTCAAGCTTTTTAATTAATTTAAAAAAATCACGAGAATCTATATATTCATGTGATTTTAGATATTGACTGATCTGCTGTTCACCTTTTTTACTCAAACTACTCTTCATACCACCATGATGATAATATTGGGAAAGACTTGTTTTATAAGTGTTGTTAAGCTGTGCGAGTATGTTATAACTTACATCTATCAAATGATTAACTTGGTCTATTCGCTTATGCTCGATATTAAAATTAATCTCTTCATCAATTTTATGTTCTTTTACTAAACCGTTAGTACTCTTATAAAGTACAAGTGTACCTTCTATAGCTTTATCATAAGAGCTAAGTAATTTTTCTGCTTGATTTGTATCATCTCTGTAGATACTAGCGACTGCTAACTCTTTAAGATGTTCAGGGTTTTCAGTATAGTTGGTTTTAGTATATGTAAGTAAATTTTCTAATATCTCAACTGCTTGCTCTTCATCAAGATGTTCTGCAAATTTTAAAGCATGATTAAAAATATCATAATCTGCCAGCATTGTATCAATACTATCTTTGCCTAATGATTTTTCCATAAATTCCAGACTAGCTCCAAAGCTTTCTAAGATAGTTTGCATATCAGCTAAATTTTCGTTATTACTAAGTTTTGAACTATTTGATTTAGAAGAAAAGTTTATATTTGCTAGATCTTTGGCTAATTCTAACGAATCGTAGTTAGCTGCGATAAATTGCTGATTTACCTTATCTCTATGTTCTATAAGATCGTTAATTTCTGCCATGACTTCAGCTAATTTATCTGGTTTGGCGTAAGTTCGCCTCAATTCAGCAGCCTTCACTTTTACTTTACTTGAAAATTCATTTGGTTTCAGTTTGATTGCAGCCTGACCGTTTTTTATATCTACTTGAGCGCCTAACTCTTCTATTGAAGCGCCCCAAGGAATAGCGTCTAACTTACCAGTAGGTGAGCGAAAGCCAGCAAGTAAGCTTTCAGATTGCTGCTCCATTAACTCTTTATAGATAGGTATTTTAATTGGGATTTGCTCGGCTATTTTAGGAACTGTCAGATTATCTTTAACCATACTTGATATTTGATTAGATACCGTATTAAGACTATCTACATTAATTTTTTTACCTTGATAGAAACTATCTTTTAATGAATCTAAAAGTAACACTTCTGCTGAAAAAGCTAAAGCTTCTTCCTGGTAAGATATTTGACAGATTTTTGCTTTAATGTCCTGATCTGACATTTTTTGATTTAATTTGATAATTTCAAACTCACCAAGTTCAGCTGGCATGTCTTTGTGTGGGATTGCATGAACTAATTCATGTAAAACTTCTGAAATGTTAGTACCTTTTCTAAAAGTAATTTCACTGGCATAAGTTGTATCATAATTAATCCCCTGATAAAGTGACCTGCTAGCATGAGAATAATCCACATTTTTAATACTCATGGGTACTTGCTCAGCTTCAACTAAGTTAACTATCTTTTTAGCAAAAGGTGTTGTTTCTTTAATTACATCTAAAGCTAACTTTAAGTCTGCTTGAGTTTGAATATTTAGTAATCTTTGATTTAAATCTCGACAAGGTATATTAGTATTTCCAGTTTCTACGGCAGCAGTCGCACTTTTAATATTGCTATTACCGTGGTTACAATTTTCATTTATTTTTGAGCCTGTTGAGGAAGCTTCGCTAATTTTATTTCTAACCTTAAGATAGGCAGCCAAACCAGCAGTCAATAGCGCTACACCACCGGTAACAGGCACAGCAGGATGCAGATCCTGACCTGATTTAATCTCAGATAAATTATCAGGCTTGACCTCAACTTTTTTTTGCACTTCAATAGACTTAAGACCAGTATTATCAGCAGATTGAGCTTGAAAATCGTATTGAGCTCTTGACGAATTATCTCTGAAAGGTAAATTATTAATAGTCACTTAGATACAAGATAATAATTTGAGCTTATTTGATAGCGAATCCAGCTCAAATTCAGTACTACACATTTTTTTCAAATATTTATTTAGTGTTTTAACATAGTTACAACTAAACATAGACTTTCTGACAGAGAATACACTGTTACTACGTAGCAAAATCTAGATTTTTGACATCACCTTTCTAAAATAAATATAGCTTGTTTTAACAAAGCAGTATTTTTATAAATGTTAGTATTTTTTTTAGCATGAGAGTATCACAACTAAACCCTAATTTAGATCAAAGATTTATTCATCCACAACGAAATCTTAGTCTCGAACAAAATGTAATCAATGGCGAAGCTCGTAATATAGCGCAAACTTTGGCGCGACCTTCAACCCATCATCAAATGGCTTCTGGAGAGCCTGGAGGAAATATCTGGGATAATATTGTAAAAGGCACCGAAATGTTAAGTGATGTTGCTAAAGAGTTACTAAGTGCTATTCAAGATACAAGTAACACATACAGTGACAATGAAGAAGCCGATGAAGCTAAAGTGTCCCCTGAAGAAGTACTAAAAATGCAAGCAGAGCTAAAAGAAGCTTATGAAAAAGCTAGAGAAACATTAGATAAAGAAAAACAAGATGCTATTGACGAAGCTCTTGATGGTGATTACTACTAGCTTAATAATTAGCTAAGTTCAAGCCAACTGCATTTATATAGAATTAAACGTTTTTAAATCTTCGTCTCTAACTGTTTAAACTGAACAGGTTCACCAAACATCATATTAAGACCGATACCAATCTGATTACGTACAGTATCGTAGCTTAATCTTAATTTTAGATCTTCATAACCAAGCTCTGTTCTAAGCTGGTTACGTGAAATACGGTTATCATCGATATTATAGTTTAAAAATGTACCTATCGAAATAAAGTCGTTAATAGCATAATCACCATCAAACACAAGCGCATTAGTACCATCAATAAATTGGTCAAATAAGAATGGTGATTCACCAGCTGTATACGTATATAGATAATCAAATTCGAAAATCAAACCACCAAGTCTAGTTTCAAGTGCTGGACCAATACGGTTTAAAGCAAACACATCACCTGAACCATAAAGTCTAATCGCACCATCCTCTCTGATTCTCAAGCTAGTATTATAAGCTTCATTACCAAATCTATAAAATGGTCTAGAGTAAAATGAGACAGCTTCTTCAAATCTAAAACCACTTTCTTCTTCCTCACCAGTAAAACCACGGTCACCACGATTTTTACGTAAGTCTTCTAAACGCTGATCACTAAATAACTCAGCATTATCTGCCGCAAAAGAAGCTGAGGTTCTAAAGACGGCACCGCGCTCATCAAAGAGCCATGACTTCAAACGAAAACGGTGAGCAAGTTCGTACATTTGTCCGACCTGACTGCTACCAAAGTTCAGGCTATCACTAATCTGGTTAACTAAAGCGTTAGCTTCAAAGCCCCAAGGTAACTGTTGGTGCAAATTCATGATCATACGGTTTTCTAAAGTACCGTAACCTATCATCAAAGCGGTTCTATCATTCGGGTTGTTTAAACTGACGATAGCACCGCCGCCAAAGCTCGGTCCATTACCGATCTGCAAAATAGGAGCTATGGCAAGTGTAAAGTCGTTAATAGACTTATAATAACGTGGACCTAATGCAAAACCACCAACACGCTCGCGGTTACCGATTACCGGTCCCATAAACTGAGTTTTAGCCGCATCGCCCACCGTAGTATTAATAGCTACCGGCGAAGGTACACTTAAATCATCATTTACCCAAACACGGGCACCGTGAATATGCAAATTATTAATGCGCTCTTTAGTGTTATAGATAACCTTTTCAGCCGAATATTTTAAACGACTGCGGTCGGGTAGATCACGCCATCTTAGTTCGCGGTTCTGATAGTACCTTCTAATGTTACGTGAATAACGTGTTTGAGTGGAATTACCTGGAACAAAGATACCGATAGGTTTATCAACAGCCAGATAACCATCTTCAAATACGATGGAACCATTAGTGTCGTCTTTTTTCTTTTTAGGTGGCACCGAATAACTATTACGCGCCTTTAAACGAATTTCGGGATTATAAATCCTCGGCTCATCCATATCATAAGTTTTTTCAGCAGTATCAAGTGAAATAAAACTACCATAAACCACAGTTTCACCTTGCACTAATTTCAAGTTACCTTTAGCTTCGATCACTTCTTTAGCAGAGTCGAAAATAATCTCATCAGCATATAAAGTTATATCTCTTTCAGGAAAAGTAGCTACGGCTTTACCATAAGCTTTATATAAAGTTTGCTCGTCATTATAAGTAAGGTTTTCAGCTTCGATATCTACATAAGGTTTATAACCTTTAAGCTCCTTCATTTTTTGAGCTTTTTTAGCTAAGTTTTCATCTATAGTACTTTCATTAAAAGCGTTAAAAACACCCGTTTCACTTTCGATTAAATCAACATCACTTTCGCTGGGTTTGCTTTCAGTTAAAACACTTTCATTAGTCTCTGAGTCATCTATATTCTTCGTGAAATCTGCCTGCGCTTCACTTGAACCCCGACTGACTGTTTCTTGAGATTTTTTATCTTTAAAGCGTCTAATTTTATCACTTAAAGATTTTTTATTAGTATCAAGCTCACTACCCTGGTTTAAATCCTGATTCGAACCATCTTTAGACTTTTTATCATCATCAGAGCTAAAAGGATTATTTAAAATAGTAAAATTATTTTGGAAATCATCATCAATCTCGATAACAGGGTCACCTGTTTCACCGCCTCGATAACTATCACCTGGAAAAGTGTTTAGATTAGAAGCTACTGCAAACACCTTACTTGTACAAGTAAAACTTAAAAGTGCACAAGCACATAAAATTAAGCAATTAGGTAGGCGCAAACTCATTTAATTCTAACAGAAAGGTTAGATAACTTGAGGACGAAAATTTAAGATTAAATAAGATTAAAATAACCTAGCTGAATAGCTCATTTATACTGTCTAAAACATAAGCTTGCGCTAAAACTGCTCTGTAAAAAGGGTGCGAAACTTAATTCATTTCAGAAACTAGCTAATAGCCAGGCTAGGAAGCTTTAGGATATAATCGGTATAGGAAATCTTCAGCTAACATTTAAAGTATAAATTCAATGAAAAAATTTAATTTAGCAGCTACCATAAATAAGTGCTCTCGCTTAAGGCTGGGCACATAAAAATGTTTGTTGAAACGCTTAATTTATTAGCTTACCGCAATTATCTGCAAGCCGAGCTTGAATTTAACAAGGATAAATGTATTATTATCGGTGATAACTCTCAGGGTAAAACTAATCTTCTTGAAGTTTTGCAGCTATTAAGTACTGGCAGGGCGCGGCGTGCTAAAAAAGACGCTGAACTAGTGCACTTCGGTAGTGAGCATGCCGTAATTAACGCTACCATCTCTAAATATGAGCATAAAGATCTTAACTTAGCCCTGATGATACGTCCATCAGGTCGCCGCAGTCTTAAAATTAATACCATAACTAAAAAACCTGGTGAGCTGTTGCAAAACCTATTTTCAGTTAGTTTTATGGTAGATGATTTAGAGATAGTTTCAGGCTCACCAAGCAAAAGACGTGACTGGCTAGATGTTTTACTTAAACAGCTTTACGCTCCCTATAAAGACGCGCTAACTAAATTTGAAAAAGTGCTTTCACAAAGAAATTCATTTATAAAAAACTGCTTAGATAAAGGAATTAATCATCGTTTTTTAGCGGGAGCTGAGCTCGAACAGCTAGAAATCTGGGATGATATTTACCTTGAAGCTAGCAATATGGTAACTAAGTATAGAAGTGAATTATTAGAGCTTGCTGAGCCGATCTGTGAGCTTAATTATCAGAACATTGCTAAGCAGGAAGTAAGTTTAAAGCTTAATTATCAACACCAAGTTTTATCACGCGAGGATCTAACGCGCGCGCGCGCGTGTGACTGGGCGCGCGCACATACTAGCCAGGGCGCGCATCGAGATGATGTTATCTTCGAGCTTAAAGAGCTCGATGCGAGTTCTTTTGCTAGCCAGGGTGAGAAACGCTCGCTGGTGCTCGCTCTTAAGTTAATGGAATTAAAGTTAATCCAACATGAAAAAAACTTAAATCCGATTTTACTGTTAGATGATGTACTAGCTGAGCTTGATGAAAACCGCCAGGATCAGTTACTAGAGGCGGTAGACAACCAAATCCAAGTTTTTATTACCACCACTCATTTAGGTAAACACTTAAAAAAATGGAGTGAAAACGCTCAAATTCTGACAGTCAGCGCTGGCAATATAAAACCTTTACAGCTTAATTCCGAATTAAATATTTAAATTATCTAATTAATTATGTAATAGTCTTTGTTAGGATATAGTAAGGTTATGCGCCGTATTAAGCAAGACGAGCTTTTAAAAATTCAGGATTTCTTTGCTGGCGCTAAGCAAGGTTTAGATAAACATAAGCACTACGAAGTGATGCAATTGTGGTCTGAACTTGATATTCCCCAAGTCATTAAAAAAAAGACTTTTGCTCATCGTTTTACCAGCTCAGGCAAGCTATTTATCGGCGTGAAAGCAGCTGCGCTCGCTAACGACTTGCAGTTTATGAAAAGTGAGCTGCTCGCTAAACTTAATGAGCGTATTAAAAGTATTAATGAGAAACTAACTCAGCTAGAAAATTATAACCAGCCTTCCCTTAAATTAGTTCAGAAAATAATCTTTGAGCTGCGCTAGATCTTTCCTATTAACTTTTTGGTCAGCATTGAAATCATTATAGAAGCAGTGGATCCTAATTTGGGGAGCTTAACGCTCTCTTAGATTTTTAAACTAAGATTTATAAACAATATCTAAATCAAATTACAATTTAGAATTTTATTCTAAAAAACCCTTTAATTTATAAAAATTCTCTAAAATAAACCTAAACCTAGAAAATAATTCTAAAAAACAGTCAAATTTAGAATTATTTTATAAGTTCGAAAATGGTTGTTAGCGTTTTAGCACTTAGTTAAAATCTAAAGTAAGATCCTTCTAACTACGAATTAAAGTACCCGCACCTTCATTAGTAAATGTTTCAAGTAGTAAACTATGTTTTTGCAAACCATTTAAAATAATCGCTTCACTAACACCAGCATTCAGGCAGCATTCTACTTTAGGGATCATGCCGCCTTGAACTATGTCATCTTTAATTAAGTTTCTAGCTTGCGTCGCAGTTAACTCGCTATATAAAGTTTCAGGTTTATCCTTATCTTTTAAAATGCCAGCAGTATCGGTCATTAAAATTAATTTATCAGCTTTAATGGCTTGCGCGATAGCAGCTGCCATAGTATCAGCATTAAGGTTATAAGCTATGCCGTTTTTATCAGGGGCAATCGAGCTAATTACCGGAATTAAACCTAGCTTTAAAATCTCTTCAAGCAAAGCTATGTCAGTGCTCGCGACCTCCCCCACATGATTGCCTTCATGACAGTCAGAATGACGGCGCGCGGTTACGATGCGGGCGTCCCGCCCGCTAATACCGATGGCACGCGCGCCAGCACAGTTAATAGCTGTAACTAAACGTCTTTGAACTTTACCATGTAAAACCATCTCTACCACTTCCATGGTTTCCTGATCAGTTTTACGCAAACCATTTTCAAATTCTACAGCTTTACCCACTTTACTTAGCATCTGATTAATTTCAGGGCCGCCGCCATGAACTAAAATCACTTTAATACCAACACTATTTAATAAAATTAAATCTTTAATAGTACTAGCTTCAAGTTCTGGGTCTTTTAGTGCTGAACCACCGTATTTTATGACGAAAACTTTATCATGGAACCTTTGGATATAAGGTAGCGCTTCACTTAAAATCTTTACTCTGTTAAAATTGTTAGGTTTTTCATTCACAACTGCTGTTTTAGCATGCCCTTAGCTTGCAGCACAAGCACCAAATGACCTTTATATTTAAACAATCTAAAGATTCTGGAGAAATAAAAATAACTATTAACTAACAAAAATTGATTTAGATTAAATATTAAATGAAATCAGACAGACTTTATTGAGCGAGATAGTAAATAAAGTTAGCTTAAGTATTAAAAGGTAAATTAGCTTGATTACAGTGAGATTAAGTATAATTAAAAAGTGTATATAAAACAAAAAAGGCAATTAAGCCTTTCTTGTTAATTTTTAAAATAAAAATTAGCGATGAACTATCTTCCCAGGTCGTCTCCAACCAAGTATTGTCGCCGCTGACCGCCTTAACTTTCGTGTTCGGGATGGGAACGAGTGTTTTTCAGTCGCTTGAACCGCCAACACAATTAATAATAGCGAGAAAAGACCTCATGCGCAAGTGGTTTATTTTTTTTTAATAATCTCACTTAATAAACTAAAAATAATCGAATATAACTTTTTATGTATTAAAAGATCAATTTCATAGATAAAACATAAAAAGAGCTTCAGTCTAAAAATAATTCAAAATCAATTTCATATAACTAACTAAGCACTAAAAATTATACTTAATTAATCAAGTTTACTTAAAGCTTACAATCACTTCACCTAAGTGTATCCCTGAATTAGTCAGTACTTTAGTTAATCGCTTAAGCTAAACTCTACACTTGACTTTACCTTAAAAGCAAAGCTACAATTTCGGGTAAATGCCAATTTCAGGATCAGATTCAACCAAACCATACTTCAGATTTTTAAGAAAAGTAACTAACCCTAATCCTGAAAGTGATCACTTAAGTAATGAAACCAGTGCCAAAGCAACTAAAGAAAATTTTCAAAATACAACACTATTAAACCGTACTCAAAGCTCTAATCAGCAAGCCCGGGCTGAAAATTTAATTAAACTTCACTGCGACAACCCTCAGCTTATTAATAAGTCTGAGCCTTTAAAAGTCGAAGCCAGAGATCTTTCCAACCTAGATCTCAGTCACAAAGATTTAACTGGTGCTAATCTTGCTAACACTAATTTAAATAACACTAATTTAAGTGGCACAAACTTGACTAAAGCGGACTTAAGAGGTGCAGATTTAAGTAACGCTGATTTTACTGGCAGCAAACTGGCTGGCGCAAATTTAAGTAACAGTAAGCTACAAAATACTCAATTCAATGAAGTTGATTTAACTAACACTAACTTAATAAATAGCCATATCAGCAACTCTAACTTCAACTCCAGTAATCTAAGTGAAGCTAACTTCAGCTCGAGTCAAATAGCTGGAGTTAGTTTTGATAAAAGCTATCTAAAAAATACCGACTTTAGTAAAAGTAAGCTTAATAATAATCTTTTTAGCGAAAGCCAATTACATGGTACTAAATTTATAAACAGTGAGCTATCAGATAATGAATTTAACAATAGCGACATGCAAAATATAAGCTTAAACCAGGCTAAATTAAATAAAATTATGTTTATCAATACTACTCTTAATCAATCAGACCTGAGTGCTGGTAAAGTACATGACATAAAGATCGTTAACAGTAAAGTCAAAGACATGAATTTAGCTACAACTAAGCTAACTAACATAGATATTTTCAACTCCTCATTAGATGATCTTCAACTAACTGAAAACCGTCATTCTAAGCATATTAACCTAGATGAAAGTAGTATTAAAAATAGTGATTTTAATAATTCAGAATTTAATAATATCAGCGCAAATAGAACAGAGTTTACTAATAACAATTTAAAAATGTCTCACTTGAATAATTCTAAGATTAGCTATTCTATTATTAAAAACGAGAGTGAAGAAGATGCAGAAATAAACCCGTTAAGTTCAGATTCTAAGCCTGACAGCAAGCAATCTTTAAGGTTAAGTCTACTGAATAATAATCACTTTAATACTACTAGATTTGATAATTTAGATTTCGACGCTGCACTTATTAAAAATAATTCTTTTCAAGATAGTGAATTTCGTAATACTCAGCTTAAAGATTCTTTTATGCATAAAAACAATCTAATTAACGTAAAGCTAGATAACACCGAGCTGCCTGTTCTTGATGGTGACAGCACAGGTAAAAGCAAAGAAACGCCAGCTTAACTTCAGACTAAGCCAACTAAAGTTTCACTAATATCCTGAGTTGCAGCTGGCTTGGCAAATTTCTTTAAATTTTCTTTCATCTGACTAAGCTTAGAATCATCAGTAGCTAGTGAAGAAATTAAACTTAACAGATTTTCCTTACGAACTTTCAAATCAGCCTCGTTTTGTTGAATCATATAAGCGCAATTAGCATCAACTAAAGCTTCAGCGTTTTTAAACTGATGGTTATTAGCCGCCCATGGTAGAGGAATAAAGATAGGTACAGTCAGTGACATAGCCATTTCAGCGCAGGTCATAGCTCCAGAACGGCAAATAGCAACATCTGCAATATTACAGAATTTCTGCATTTCATAGGTATAAGGCTCTACTAAATAGTTAGTGGGCGCCTGGTTATCAAGTCCCGTGTAATAGTTTATATGTTCCTGAAATAAATCTTTACCCGTAATGTGAATTATCTTAAGTGTTTTACCTGAATCCTGTAACTTTAATTCAAGCTCTGCTAAGCCAGGTAAGACGCTACCAACCATGTCATTAATAAATTTAGAACCTTGACTGCCACCAGTGACTAAAATACAAAATTCATTATCTTTTTTACTAATACCTACTGACTTTTCTTCACTACTTAGTTCATAACCTGCTGGCATTTCGTTTATTTCACCTTGAGCTATTAAAGTGCGGTAATATTGCAAACAAAAGTTTTTATTAGCTGGGTTACCAGTAAAAGTAAATTTCTCATTGTTGAGATATTTTTTTACTGGAAAACCTAGGGAAACCTTTTTAGCCGCTATTTTAGATATTTTATTCACTAAACCTAGATTATTATCCAAATTATGAATCATAAAAGGAGTTTTAGCGATTTGAGCAGCGACAAAAGTAGGCGCAGCTGCATAACCACCTGTCCCGAAGACTAGACTTATGTTATTTTCTCTAAAATATTTTAAAGTTTGCTGCACTGCTATATTAAATTTACTTAAAAAGCTTAAAATAGCTAAAGGATTTTTAAAGCTAGGCATTTTAGGTGCCTGATAAGGCAAAAAATCAACATGGTCAACTCTTTTTAATAGACTATCTTCTAAAGAACCACTATTACCCGTGTAAAATAGCTTACAATCTGGATAATTTAAATTAATATACTCTGCTACCGCTAAACAAGGATAGATATGGCCGCCCGTACCACCACCAGTAAAGACTATATTAAATGCAGGCTGATCACTCATCTTTCACTATTCTATTATGAAAAGTTGTCTTAACCATTACATTATTAATTAAGCGTAACAATATTAATAAAGCCATATAAGTTAAGCGTTTAATTAACTCAGAGACAAGTAAGTGTAAGTGCAAGCTAAATTCTTAGTCACTCATTTTTACTAGTTTAGTTATAAAAGTGCTTGGGAATGGCATATATGATCACTTAATTTCATACTTTTTAATGTTGACAGCTATGAAAATGTGACATAATTATACTTGATAAAAAATTTATGAGCTCAGAACAAAACAAATTAAGAATTAACTGGCTAAATGCTTCATACATCGGCTTAAGTCCGCTAGTCGCTCTGGCTGGATTAATCTGGTGGTTTAAATCCGGTGAAGCGAACTGGAATACTGCTATTTTAACTTTAGTATTCGTTTCTTTAGTAGAGATTAGTATTACTGCTGGTTATCATCGTTTATTTTCACATATTTCATATAAAGCTCATCCAGTAGTGCAGTTCTTCTTTTTATTCTTTGCTTCTGGTGCTTTTCAAAACTCAGCATTATTATGGTCATTAGATCATCGAGTTCACCATAGATATTGCGATAATAATGAAAAAGATCCATATAGTATTGGCAAAGGCTTTTGGTGGGCGCATATGTTCTGGTTATTTTATAAACAAGATAGCCAAGTTAGAGATTTAACTTCAGCTCCAGATTTGACTAGTAATAAACTTGTAATGTGGCAACACCGTAACTGGTTATGGGTTGGTATGTTTAGTGGTTTTGCGCTACCTGCTTTAATTGCTTGGTCATGGGGCGATCTATTTGGTGGTTTACTTATCGGTGGATTTTTAAGATCAGTGATCAATCACCACGCAACATTTTTAATTAACTCACTTACTCATATGGTAGGTAGTCAACCGTACTCAGATAGACATAGTGCTCGCGATAATTGGTTTACAGCTATTTTAACTTTTGGCGAAGGTTATCATAATTTCCATCATGAATTTCCTAGTGATTATCGTAATGGTGTGAAGCATCACCAATATGATCCATCTAAATGGTTAATTAGAGGCTTATCATATTTCGGTTTAACTTCTAAATTAATAAGAGTTGGCGATCACGTAATAGCACGCAAGCAAGCACAAATGACCGCTAAACGTGAAAAAGAGAAACAGTCTAAAAAAGAAGCTCGTATGAGATTACTTAAAGCTACTACAAGCTATCTAGGTGCAGCTTCAGGTTCATCATTACGTAGAGTTTAAAAATCTCACGCTGACCAGTCGCACTAAAGCGATCATTAAGTAAGCTATTTAATATTAAAAAAGACTTAGGGATTGTACTCTAAGTCTTTTTTTTTGAAGTTGATTTATATTTACTTTAATCTTGTAAAATAAATAGCAATTTATTTTACAAGATTTTTTAAAAGTATTGCTCTAACTAAAGTTTATATCTTTAAAATTAACTAGCATCTTCTTTTTTACGAATGTATCTTTCATCTTTACGTTCAAAGAAGGTATTAACCAAAGGATGATTTATATCCATAAAAATCTGTGAGCTTTTACTTAAATGAGCTTCAGGCACATACAGCATCATATCAGTATCATGAATCAGTACATAATACCAAGGCTTTAGGCGCCAGCTAGCTGGATATTTTTCGGTATTCAGTGGTTTGTTTGCTAGAAAATACATATCAAAGTCCACCACTAAACCAGTATAATCTTCTTTATTATGCACAACAATCTGTCCGCGCTTATAAACATTTTTAGGGAACTCATTTAGATTAGTAGATAAAAAGAATCTAGGTACTTCAACCTTAAATTCCTCATGCTCATCAGAGATCATAATATAATGACCTTCCATAGTACCAAAGTTAGTATTAAAAGTACAAAAGCTAAAGTAACTGTAATCTTCACCAGGTTTTAAAACTGGTTGCTCACCAATAACACCTTCACCCTCTACTACTGAGCGCGTGCTATTAGAATCAATAATTACCCAATGCCTTCTTAGCAGTTGAACAATCTCAGAGCCTTCATTAGTTATGGTAATTTTATAGCAAAATAGAAAGTTGTCTTCATCAGCATTAGAATAGTCATCTAAAAATACTGAACATACTTGAACGGTTATTTGATTAGTAGTGAGAGCACTTGCCAACAGTATTATTTTAACAAATGTAACAAGATAGCTTTTTGAGTATGTAGACGATTTTCGGCTTGGTTTAAAATCGTATCTTCATGATTTTTTAAAGCCTCTGCTGTAATTTCTTCACCGCGATGCGCTGGCAAACAATGCAACACGATCGCATCAGGCTTAGCAAACTCTTTAAGTACCGAAGTGTTAATCTGGTAACCAGTAAAACGAGACTTACGAATCTGCGCTTCTTTTTCTTGTCCCATACTTGACCAAACATCAGTATAAACGACATCAGCATCCTGCAAAGCTTCGCCAACACCATGCACAACTTTAGCATACTCGGAAATATATTCTTCGCCAGGTTCGTAGCTAAGCGGGCAAGCAACTGTAATGTGAATACCTAGTTTAGTGCAAGCGAGCATTAGACTTCTAACCGTATTATTACCGTCACCGATATAAGCAATTTTCTTACCAGCGAAAGTACCAAAATGTTCTTTTATGGTTAGTAGGTCAGCCATCGTCTGACATGGATGTTCAAGATCTGTTAAACCATTAATTACAGGCATATCAGCGTAACGAGCAAATTCATTAATTAATTCATGCCCAAAAGTTCTGATCATAACTGCATCTAAGTAACGTGACATCACGCGAGCTACATCATGAGTACTTTCACGAGTTCCAGTCTGAATTTCCTGAGAGCTGAGTACTACAGCATGACCACCAAGCTGTTGCATACCAACTTCAAAACTAATTCGAGTTCTTAAGCTAGGTTTCTCAAAGATTAGCCCTAGAGATTTCCCTCTAAGCAAATCAGTTTGATCAACACCAGCTTTTAAGTCAGCTTTAAGCTTAATAGATGAATCGATAATAGCTGTAATCTCTTCAGGACTGACATCATTAATAGATAAATAATGTTTTGACATGCTATCTATTATAACTACTTTAGCTTTAATTCAAATATTTTTTTAATACTTCTGGGTAATTAATACTACCATCTGCCTGTTGGTAATTTTCAAGTACAGCAGCGAGTGTACGACCAACAGCTAGCCCTGAGCCATTAATAGTATGCACTAACTCTGGTTTAGACTTTTTAGCAGCACTTTTTTCAGGTCTAAACCTAATTTTAGCTCTGCGTGCTTGAAAATCTGTAAACCAGCTACATGAACTAATCTCTCGATAGGCGTTTTGACCTGGAAACCAAACTTCCAAATCGTAGCATTTAGCTGCACTAAACCCCATATCCCCGGCACATAAAAGTACTTTACGATATGGCAGATTAAGGGTTCTTAAAACTTCTTCGGCGCACTTAGTTAAGAGTTCATGTTCTTTTTGAGCTTGCTCAGGAGTGGCGATGGTTACTAGCTCAACTTTATAAAATTGATGCTGACGAATGATACCACGTACATCTCTACCAGCTGAGCCAGCTTCAGATCTAAAACACGGTGTAAGTGCTGTGTACCTCACTGGCAAGTCAGTCTCAGGTAAAATTTCATCTTGATGAATGTTAGTCAAAGGCACTTCTGCTGTAGAAATTAAATACAGGTCTTCTTCTGCTATCTTAAAAACGTCTTCTTTAAATTTAGGGAACTGTCCTACACCTTTAAAAGCTTCACTGTTACACATTAGTGGTGGCGAGCATTCCATAAAACCTGCTGCAGTAGCCAAATCCAGCATTAAATTCCCCAGCGCGCGCTCTAACTTAGCTCCTTCACCTTTTAGCAAGGTAAAGCGACTTTTAGAGAGCTTTACACCACGCTCAAAATCAAAAAAACCATTTTCAAGACCTAATTCATGATGCTCTTTAGGCGTGAAGTCAAATACTGGCTTTTCACCCCAGGTATATATCTCTTGATTATCATTTTCATCTGCACCTTCAGGAGTAGCTTCATCTGGTACGTTAGGGATACTAGACAGTATAAAGTCAAGCTCTTCTACCATTTTAGGCTCACTTTCGGTTAAGGACTTAAGCTTTTCTTTTAGCTCAGCAAGTTGTGACATTTCATTAGTGGCATCTTCCTGCTTAGATTTTTTCATACCAACCGCTTTACTAAGGGCATTGCGCTCAGATTCGAGTTGTTCTTTTTCGCTGATTTGAGCTCGGTACGCCTCATCCTTTAGGATTAGCCGGTCGAGCACAGAAGACAGTTTAGCAGAGCGTTTTAGCAGCAGATTCTTAATATAGTCGGGTTTCGCCCTTATTTTTTTTATATCTATCATAGTATTATTTCGTTAGTACTGCAATGCCAAGAAAACATAGATTTATAATCAGTCCTGATGAAGATATCATTGACATTGATAGTAAGATTATAACAATCCACAAACAAAGTTTGATTCATAAAATCAATAAAGTTCTCAAACTAAATACTCCAGCTAAAGCTAATCAGACCATCGAAGTATTTGATGGTAAAAAAGATAAAATTTTTGAAACTCAGCTTGTAACTGGTGAAGGTAGTAGCGCTAGCACAGTAAAACTACAAATTAATGATATTCGTAAATCAAAAAACGAACTAAAACAAAATATTAGATTTTTTATACCAGTTATCAAAACTGAAAACTTTGAAATAATGGTTCGCAAGTTATGCGAGCTTGGTGCTAAGCATATTATCCCAGTCAGCTTCGAAAGAAGTCAAAAAAAACATTACCGTAAGCTTAATCAAAATAGCCAGTTGACACGCTTAGAAAAAATTATCGAGTCTGCTATCGAGCAGTGTGAAGGTGCTATTTTCCCTTGTATGGATACTATAGTAAACTTCACTGAAGTGGTTGAAATGCTACAACAGGAGTCAAGTAAGATGACTGAAAAGCATTTAAAAGTGTTTGCCTCTGAAAAAATCTGTACTAAAGAAGATTTTAGCGAAGAAATGAAAATACTTGAGCAAGCTCAAAGATCTGAATTTATTGATCTATTAGTAGGACCTGAAGGCGGCTTAAGTGATGCAGAATGTAAGCTAGCTTTAGACCAAGGCTTTAAAGAATTTAGCTTAGGTAGAAGAATTTTAAGAGCTGAAACAGCAGCAATTAGTTTATTTTCTAAGCTATATTTTATTTAAATTGTATTCTTACCATCTAGATTATATTTTTAGTTTTTCAACTAAATTAATTAAATCATCTGAATTAATTATAAAATATATTTACAACTTTACATTTTCTTTATAGTTCCTTAATGATGTAAGGGTTTAATATAAGAGTGGAGAAGCTGAAACTAGCTGGCTTAGTAACTTTAAGCCTTTTTTTATCTATTAATACTATAAAAGCTGAAACTATTAAAGCAGGTATTAGTCATACTAATTATGCCTTAGATAGTATTCATTTAGATGAAACAGAGCCAGATTATAATATTGAATACTCTTTAGCTACTCACATAGATAGTACTAATCCTTTTCATAGAGCAAGTAATAAGAAAAAGCATAAATCTAAAATTGCTTTTATCAAGCCTAAGTTAAAACAAAAATACGGTCCAATCACCGTCAAAGTAAGAGTTAACCCTTTAAATAGACGCCGCAATCAAGCTTCAATCAACCTAGATCTTGTTGAAACCTACGATATAGTTACTCATAAAAAGAAATTTGAATGTGATCGTATTAAATTAACTGATGTTAAAAACTATTTCTCTAAAGATAATTTCAATTCCATGATTGCAGCTGTAAAAGAGGAAATATCACCAGTACAGTAAGCTTTTAGCTTATAATTACTTTTCGCAAGTAAAGCATCTGCATTTTTAAAAGCTAAATTTTCACTACTTATTAGCTGTTGAAAAATAATTTCAGCTGGATCTAGTAAATTAAAGTCACTTAAATATGGCTTTAAATAAGCATAATGCGTGCATCCCAGAACCAGGGGCAGGCTCAAGTTAGCATTAGCTAAATACTCGTTTTTCAATACCTGCGCAGCTTGCTGGCATTCGCCATTTTCGATTAAAGGAACTAATTTAGGACATTTAAAAGGGTTAACTTTGGTCTTAAATTCTAAAAATTTAGCTGCTGCAATATTAGCTGAAGTCGCGATTAAATTGATTTCTGGGACTTGGTTTTGCTTAAAATAGTCCTTAAGTGCTTGAAAAAGGCTTTTCACCTGAAAATTATAAGCGCTAAAATCTATTTCATTAAAATATATAGAGCTGGTATTACATGCTGAGATAAAATAATCTACTTTTTGTTGGTGCATAAATTCACAAGCTTCATACACATAGCAAATTAATTCGTCTTTGGATTTTTCACCATAAGGCGCGCGCGCAGAGTCTCCTAAGTAAAAAAACTCACCGGCAAGCGCGCTTATAAAAGGCTTAACTACGGTTAAGCCGCCTATGCCAGAATCATAAAATGCAAATTTCTTATTTACGCTCAAGATATTTGATGATACCACTTGCAATCGATTTAGCAAGCTTGTCTTGGTATGAACTAGAAATTAATTTTTTAAGCTCAGCTTTATTAGTCATAAAACCAGTCTCAATCAAGATAGATGGAGCTTTAGTATAACGGCAAACCCAGAAACGCGCCTTGCGGATATTACGGTTAGGCATACCTACCATATCTAACATCTCTTTATGAGTTACCTTAGCTACTTGGTAACCAGAAGCTGAGTAGTAATAAGTTTGCAAACCATCCATACGCGGGTTAGTAGCTAGGGCATTAGCGTGAATAGAAACAAATAAATCAGGTCCTATACTCTTAGAAATTTCTGTTCTTTCATTTAAAGAAATAAACCTATCTTCACTTCTGGTTAAATATGCTCTAATGCCAGCATCGGTTAAATACTTCTTCACTTTTCTTGAAATAGCTAAAGTAATATCTTTTTCATTTTTGTAATCATAGACTGCACCTGGATCATAACCACCATGACCTGGGTCAATTACTACTTTGCGACCAGCGCTATTTACAGCTTTAATCGGTGCGTTTATCGATTCCTTAGAACCTGGTTGGTCTTCTATTTTATTATAGACAGCATTAGGAGCGATATTTAGATAAAGTTTTTCTTCGTCATCAGAAACTTTAAAGCTGGCTTGCAAATTCTCTTGTTTAAGATCAAAGACCATTCGAGTAACAGGTTTACCAATAGTCGCCAAACCAAATCTAACGTTTTTCACATATCTGGTTTCTGGGAACTGAGTTACACCGACTGAATCATCATAATTCACATTATCTAAATCAACTACAAAACGCTCGGGCTTATGCAAATATAAGAACTTATAATCTATATTTTTATTAGTTTGAATAATAAAAGTACTTCCTTTAGCACCTTTATCAACCATATCCAGTCTTAAGATTTGATCTCTAAAGATAGGTTTTAAATCGTCTTCAACGCCATCAGGACCTACGACATACACTTGTCTTTCATCACCACTTAACTTAATAGAGCGCTTTTCATAACTTTCGCCTCCACTAAAAACTGCCCGCACAGTATTTTTATCAAACTGGCTTACTTTGATCACTTCGTATTTAGTAACAATATTAGTTTTAAGAGCATTACTTCTTAAATGCGCGCCCACTATATCAATTACCAGACGTTCAGGGTTATCTAGCTTAATAGTTCTTAAATTAACGGGTTTATTGGCGATGATATATAAATTACCACCTTCGTAGCGTATATCTTCAATTACGGTGGGTGAGACAGCTAAGTTAAAATAAATAGTTTGTCCAATATTATCAATATTAATACCAGAAAGTAGTTCCTTGCTTTCGCACTCGATTACGATTCTAACTGTACCTGGCTCAAACTGAGCTACCGTAACATTTTTAACCGATGAATTAGCACCTAGATTATAGGTTTGCTTGCCTTGCATCAACTTAGCATCATAAATATCAAACACTAATCTATAAGGATTGCTGTAAATCTTTTTAGCAAACTTTATCGATGAATAAGAATCATGAGGTACTTTTAGCACACCATTACGCAGACTTACATTTCTAATATTAAGAGTTTTACTAACCGCAAAGGCTGGTGCTAGCAAACCACAAAGATTTATAAAAAGAAGTAATAAAGTTTGGCAGCGAAAAATTGAAGTGGCGTTCATAATAAATTTAGTTTCAGGGCAGCTAGTTAACATTAAAATAGCATGCCATTACTAATAATAATATACCTTAAAGCTAAAGCTTCATTAAACAAGCTAGCATATTTGAAAATATTTGATATCTTTAGTATTTGATGAGCAAAATTAAGACAGCTATCATTGGTGCGACTGGCTACACAGGTTTGCGTCTACTACAAATCCTAGCTAATCACCCTGAAATTGAAATTAAGGCGCTGAGCAGCGAGCAGGAAGCAGGTAAATTATTAAGTGAAGTGCAAGCAGCTTTTTTAAATGTTTCTAATTTAAAGCTAAGCAGCATAAATGATATTAAAGCTAAGGCAAGTGAACTTGATTTGGTATTTTTTGCTACTCCTAATGGCATTTGTTTAAAGCAAGCTTCAGGCTTTATCAATGCTGGAGTTAAAGTTATCGATTTAAGTGCCGATTATCGTTTTAAAGATTTAGAGCTGCATCATAAGTTTTATGGCTTTGATCGTAGCAGCGCGCAGGATCAGGATTTAAACCGCAGCGCACATTATGGCTTAGTAGAACTTAGTAGCATGCCTGATAAGTCAGCGTCATTAATCTCATGTCCAGGTTGCTACGTCACAGCAAGCATCCTTGCGCTAGCTCCACTGGTAAACTACCAGCAAAGCATAAATAAAATCTTTAATTTAACACAGGTTATCATCGACGCTAAATCAGGTGTTAGCGGTGCCGGTAAACAAACTAAACTTGACTATAGTTTTTGTGAAGTAAATGATAGCTTTAGGGCTTATGCTGTTGGCGGCACGCATAGACACGAGCCTGAGATTGAAGCTTTCTTTGGCTCTGGGTTTAACTGTTCTTTTACGCCGCATCTATTACCACAAAACAAAGGTCTATTTGTAACTGCCTACGTGCCACTTAAAGAAAGCACTAAGTTTGATTTATCAGGCTTTAGAAAATACTACGCTGACTTTTACCAAGATAAACAATTTGTTCAAGTTCTAGGGGAAGGTAAGCTACCAGCAACGAGAAATGTAGTCGGTACTAATAATATTCACTTGCAGCTTAATTATCATGAAAAACAACATACCGTAATTTTATGTGGCGCCCTCGATAACACGATCAAGGGCGCCGGCGGGCAAGCCGTTCAAAACATGAACCTGTGGTACGGCTTGCCTGAAGCTACAGGACTAAATTTAATGCCACAACTACCTTAATGGTTTTCTTAAGAGTGTTATGGTGCTTTTAAGATTACTATCTCATACACTTTATTTATAATTTTTTTCTAAAAAATCTAATAATTTATAAAAATATTCTAAATTAAACTCAAATCTGTAATTATTTTCTAAATTTTAAGCATTTTTAGAATCATTTTCTAAATTCACACCTAGTTTAAAATTTAAGCACTAGATACATTTAAAACAGTTTAGTACATTAATATCCACTAGTAACTTGTGCTTGCTAGCGCTAAGCTTAAATGCTTCCACATATATTTTTCGATTTGTAAAAGTCCGAAATATTGTTGGTATGGATAAGATTAAGCCTACCGCAAGCCAGCAGCATACTAAGGGTAAACCACAAAAGTTAGATCTTCAGAGTATAAAGTACCTTAAAGCTAAAACTTTTAAGCAGCCTGCTACTTCTTCTTAGACTTATCAGCAGCCAGCTTATCTTCAGCTTTTTCTTCTTTAGCTTTAAGCTCTAAATCATATAAAGTAATCTGATCAAGTACCTTTTGAGATAAAGGTTTTAGCACTTTTTTATTTTGTTTTTTAACAATTTTAACTGCTTCCATCAGTTGTTTGTCTTTAGCATCGGCTGGTTGGCGGGTACCAAACGGCGCATTAATATCAAAGAACCAAGGTCCACGACTGTTTTCATAGTCAATTTTTTCAAGCTTAACTTCATAGTCAGGCTTAATACCTTTTTTATTGATATCTGTTTTATTAGGCGTCAAATACTTCGCGATAGTAACATTTAGACCACTACCATCTTTAAGCTTATTAATCGCCTGTACCAACCCTTTACCAAAACTAGTCGTACCTACTAGCTTAGCGCGGTTGTTATCGCGCATAGCGCCACTGAAAATCTCACTTGCACTTGCACTATTACCATTAATTAAAACCATTAAAGGCTTTTTAGTAGTAACCACCTTGCGCGCACCAAATGAACTTACATAATTATCGCGGTTAACAGTACTTACAATAGTACCGCTAGGCAAAAACATATCAGAAATCACCATCGCATTGTTTAAAAGACCACCAGGATTATTTCTTAAATCTATAATGTAGGCTTTAGCATCTATATCTAACTTAGCAAAGGCAGCCAGCAGTTCACCGACCGTATCTTTAGAGATAAAGGTACTTAAACGGATATAACCAATATCATCGAAAATCAGCTTAGCTTGACCGTCAGGGATAGATTTGATCGGTATGCGATCACGTTTAATAGTTTTTTTAAGTTTTTGCTGCTCGCGTTGCACAGTTAGTACCACTTTAGTCCCTACAGGACCGCGGATACGCTTAGCAGCTTCTTCGATCGATAAACCAGAAGTATTTTCACCATCAATTTCTAAAATTAAATCATTAGGTCTCAAGTCAGCCTGAGAGCCTGGAGTACCTTCAATCGGCGCGATGATAATTACACGTTGAGATTTGTCTAAACCAATCTGAATACCTACACCAGTAAGTTCTGCTTCGATAGATTCCTTTTCTTCAGAGAAGGCCTTTTTATCTAAAAAGCGCGTATAACGATCACCTAAACTAGCAACCATAGTTTCAATAGCTTTATAAGCGTCGTTTTCTGTTTTAATATACTTATCATAACGATGTCTCCAGATATTCCAATTCTGGTTGTTATAAGTAGGATCAACATAATCAGAGCGAATAATATTCCAGACTTTATCATATAGACGCGTAAAAGCACTATCACCTTCAACAGAAGTAGCTTTAAACTTGCTGCGGGCATAACCAGAGCAAGAGAACATAAAAACAGAGATTAAAGTTAATAATAAGGTTTTGTAAAACTTCATTAATGATAATTCTACTACGAATTTACATGTCAGTTATATAAGTACCTCTTTTTGACGCATCTAAAACTATATATTCAGCTTTAATATCACTCTGCAACCACGCTGCCTGCATCGCCGAGCCCACAATTTCAGCTTTTTTGGCATCATCAACTATTGCCAGCAGACTAGAACCAGCTCCAGAAAGCATAGTTCCAAGTGCACCAGCTTCTAGTCCAATATCTAAAACGTAATTCATACCAGGCACTAAAGAAGTTCGGTAGCTTTGATGAATTCTATCTTGAAAAACATTTTGCAGCACTTTAGTGTTTTTACTAGCTACCGCTGCCACTAGCAAACTACTATAACCGATATTAAATACTGCATCCTGGAATTTAAGCATCGGTGGTAAAACTGAGCGCGCTTTAGAAGTAGGTACCTTAAAGTCCGGTATAACCATAATAAGCTTCCAGTCGGGATTCCAGTCAAGCTGAATATATTCATGCACACCTGCTGAGTAAACAGAAACCACAAAACCACCTAGTAAAGCTGGCGTGATATTATCTGGGTGACCATCAAGCTGAGTTCCGATTCTTAAGATATCAGCAGTGGTGTATTTATCACCTAAGATTTTATTTGCGGCGCTGATACCAGCTAAAATTGCCGTACTACTTGAACCAAAACCACCAGTAAAAGGCACTTTGGCCTGAAAATCTATACTTATATTACAAGTGTCCTGTTTGGCTTTTTGAAAAACATAATCAAATGCTCTATAAACTAAGTTTTCTTTAGTTTCAGCAATCGCCGAGTTAGATTTGTTAGAAGTATAGGTAAATTGCTCATCAACATCAGTATCAAAAGTGTAAGTATTGTATAAATCTAAAGCCAAACCTAAAACATCGAAGCCTGGTCCGAGGTTTGAGGTGCTAGCTGGAACATGTACCTGAAATTTCATAAGTAATTTAAGATTATACAATTACTGCTAGATTATTAATAACTTATACTGATAGAAACGCGCATTATTAATAGCAAATATAATCTCTATGAAAACATTTTAGGGTACATGATAAAACTCTAAAAATTTAAAAAAGTAATACAAGCTACTTAAAAATCCACTTACAAATATCAAATAAAGCGAGCATATTTATCGGTTTATATAAAGATTTGATCAGACAATATCAAGTGAAAAAATAAAAATTTTAATTTCTAGCACTGTCATTATAAGCACTTTAGAAGATTTCAGATATAATAGGTCTCAGGTCTATGAAAGAAACTTTGCAAAAAATTCGTGATTTTATCGCCAAACACTATCTAACTTTACTCCTAATTATTTTAGGTATTATAATTTTTGCACTGCTACTAACTAAACTTCAAAACCATCGTGAACACAAAATTAAAGAAGCTAAGATCTATATCCGCGAATATAAAACGGCTAAGGCTCTAGATATTTTTCAACAGTTAGCAAGTGAAGCTGGCAAAGAAGATAGTGAACTAAAATTACTTACTTATTACACTTTAATTAAATCTAATAATATAG
The DNA here is from genome assembly GCA_964438425.1 of uncultured Gammaproteobacteria bacterium. GTDB lineage: Bacteria > Cyanobacteriota > Vampirovibrionia > LMEP-6097 > LMEP-6097 > CAYTKM01. Next base: position 8,693 of record CAYTKM010000007.1, on the reverse strand, counting down.
AGAAAGCTGATGAAAAATTAAGTAAAATCGAATCACTTGAACTAAAGGATAAAGACATTTTCTTTGAAGTGATTGAAAAGTTAAGTATCAAGCCCAGTAATGACCCACAAATCATTAAACTGATTAATAAAGCTAAAAATTTAAAGCTAGGTGAAAACTTTTTTATTGAACTTAGTAAGCGCCGTAATGTGATTAAAAATGAGCTAGCTTTTCTAAATGCTGGTAAAGAATACATTAAAACCAGTTTTAGTGATAAAGAAGTTGACCAGCACATGCATGATCTTAACGAGTATATTATTAAACGTTATATTGAAATTGCAAGTATCTACCAAAGCAGCAAACAATACGCGCTGGCTCTTAAATACTTAAATCAGGCTAAAGAAATCTCGAAAAAAATGCAAAAAGTTTCTGAGCATAAAAGTGAGATTTACCTAAATATAGGTTTAGTCTACAAGCATCAAAAGAAATATAGTCAGGCTTTAACGACCTTAAAATATGCAGCTAACTTAGGCAATGAGCAGGCTAAAAGTTTAGTTGAAAGTGCTAGACTTTAAAACTAAAGTTATAAATTTAAAATAATTATATTATTTTAAATCTCTATCGATAAAGTCAGTACAAAAATCTCCGCTTTGGAAAACTTCATTTAACATGACACGTTTGTGAAAAGGGATAGTAGACTCGATACCTGTAATAGTAAACTCATCAAGACATCTTTGCATACGTTTGATCGCCTGCTCGCGTGTGCGCCCCCAAACAATTAACTTACCCATTAATGAATCATAATTAGGTGGCATAAAGTAGTCAGTGTAACAGTGAGTATCTACGCGTACACCTAAGCCACCAGGTGGCATAAAACCGGTAATATGACCAGGACACGGCATAAAACCTTTAGCTGGATTTTCAGCATTAATTCTACATTCTATTGAGCAGCCTCTTAGCTTAACATCTTCCTGCTTGATGTCTAGTTTTTCACCCGCAGCCACTTTTAATTGCCATTGGACTAAATCAAAGCCACTTACCATTTCAGTTACTGGGTGTTCAACCTGAATACGAGTATTCATCTCGATAAAATAGTATTCTTGAGTTTCAGGCACAAAAATATATTCGATAGTACCAGCACCTTCATAATTAGTAGCTTTAGCAGCTCTAACGGCATCTGCGCCCATCTTTTCTCTAAGTTCTTTACTAATAACTGGAGAAGGAGCTTCTTCAACTAACTTTTGGTGACGCCTTTGGACTGAGCAATCCCTTTCACCTAAGTGTATGCAGTTTCCATGTGCGTCAGCTAGCACTTGCACTTCAATATGCTTCATGCGTGTAATGTACTTTTCTATATATAAGCCTGGGTTACCGAAAGCTGCCTGAGCTTCACTTTGTGCAGCCGCAAAGTTCTTCCTAAGTTCAGCTTCATCATTAGCAATACGCATACCACGACCACCACCACCAGCAGTAGCTTTAATAATCACTGGAAATTTAATAGTTTCTCTAACTAATTTAACAGCTTCATCAACATCATTTACTAGACCATCAGAACCAGGCACGCAAGGTACCTTGGCTGAGGTTACAGTCTTTCTAGCGGTAGCTTTATCACCCATCGAACGGATAGAGTCCGAGCTAGGTCCGATAAATTTAATATTATGCTCCGCGCAGACATCCACAAAATGGGCGTTTTCAGCTAGGAAACCATAACCAGGATGAATTGCATCAGCACCAGAAACTAAAGCTGCGCTGATAATAGCTGGTATATATAGGTAGCTTTTTGCAGAAACTGCTGGACCTATACAATAAGCTTCATCTGCCATAGTTACGTGCATACTATCTTCATCTACTTCTGAATACACAGCCACTGTTTGGATATCAAGTTCCTTGCAGGCACGAATTACCCTAAGAGCAATTTCACCGCGGTTAGCTATTAATACTTTTTTTATACTCATTCTTTTAAAATTTAGTTTCTTTTAAAAACCTTTATCTAGCACCTATTATACAAATAGAAATCTATATCGGTAAGAGATTTTTGCGAGCTTCATATTATATTTAAAAATTCTTTATGTACACAAGTTGTATTTTGGTATAATCTTTTCATATGAAATTAAAAAAAGTTTTTAGCCTAGTTGCACTTTCATTAGCCATTAATAGTTTTGTAGCCTCAAATGTACAAGCAGGTGTATACAACAAACTAGAAAATGTTAACGCTAACCAAAGTGCTGAAGATTATTTTGCAGATAAGCTACAGAAAAAAAGTAAAGAAGAAGAATCTCTTCAAGAAGCTTTATCGCAAGAAGATGTAGTTGATCGTTCAGAATTATTAAATCAAGCTAGAGACATTCGTGATGACGAGTTAGATGGTTTAAACCAAAGATACGCTACTCGTGAAGAAACAACTTATGTTTATGAAGAGCCTAAAGATGAATGTGGTTTCTTCTGCTCAGTTTGGAGAGTTGTAACTTATCCATTTAGAGCTATCGGCAGAATATTCTAAGAAAGAATTTATTTTAGATTAGCCTAAACTTTACTTAATACTTCATATTTAGCATAGTTTTCATGCGCCCGCTTAGAGACTCTAAGCGGGCGTTTTTATTAGTATAAAATTTAAATTTATGGTTTTAAAGCTTAAAAATGCTAACTCAAAGTTGATTGATAGATAAATTTAACAGATTATAGTATCTTCCTATAATTCTTTTAAAAGGAAATAATATGAAAATAGACTTATTACTTTTACTAAAAATAGGCTAATTAGGTATCTATTTTATACGCATCATACGCAGATCATATTCACCAGCATCTAAATTAGTTTTAAGCAATTCGCACAGCTTAATCATCGCAGACTGATCTATTGCTGAATAAAAATCAATAGTGCAAGACTCTCTTTCGGGCCATGTATGTATATTTAGCTGGCATTCCTTAGCTATTACAGTTGCAGTAACACCTTCGGGCTCAAACTGATAATAAAGCTCATCTTGAATTTTATAGTCGTAATGTTTGAAAACCTCAGTTATAATAGGTTTTAGAAACTCAACTTTAGCTAATTTCATTGCATTAGCTTTATAAAAGTCAAAAATTGCATGTGATCCTCTCATAAACGAATGATGATTATAACCTAAATCTTGCAAAAAACTTAAATTTTAAAGACAATCGTGCAAAACATAATAACTATTTGATAAAATGTTGCAAGCATGTCTAAACAAAAAGCTACTACTTATTTTACAAAAGAGACTACTGAGCGCGCTTGGCAGCATATTGATGCTGAAGGTGAAACTTTAGGTAGGCTTGCTACTCGTATTGCAAGTATTCTTAGAGGTAAAAACAAAGCAGAATTCACTCCTAATCAGGACTGTGGTGACTTTGTGGTCGTAACTAATGTCGACAAAATGACAGTTTCTGGTAAAAAAATGTCGCAGAAGCTTTATTATAAGCATAGCGGCGTACCTGGTCACTTAAAACAAGAAACTTTAGCTAACCTAATGGCTAGACGTCCAGAAGAAGTTTTAAGAAAGGCTGTTAAGGGTATGCTACCTCACAATAGACTAAGTGATAAATTAATCGTTAAGTTAAAGCTGTACGCTGGTGATAAACACCCACACGAGGCACAATTAGCTGCATAGTCTAAGTTATTAAAAAGGTTTTATAAATGAGTAATACACAAACAAATATGAATAGCACTGGTAAGAGAAAAAGAGCAATCGCAAGAGTTAGATTGGCTGCTGGTTCTGGTAAAGTTACTGTAAATGGTAAAGAATTAGGTGAGTATTTCGGTCAAAGACTTACTATTAGAAAGAAAATCTTAAGTCCTTTTGAGATCGTTGGTGCGATCGATAGTTATGATGTAAACGCTAATATTATTGGTGGTGGTATCGTTGGTCAAGCTGATGCTGTTATGTATGCTATCGCTAAAGTGCTTGCTAGTCTTAGTGAAGGTAACAAAAAAGCTCTTAAAGCTGCTAACTTACTTACTAGAAACTCTCTAATTAAAGAATCTAAGAAATACGGTCGTAAGAAAGCTCGTAAGAGATTCCAATTCTCAAAAAGATAATTTTTATATATTTTATATATCTTTCAAAAGCCCCGTATGGAAACATCTGGGGCTTTTTTGTTGTATTCATATTTAGTTGGCTTATAAATTCATTAACCAGGATTCATTGTAAATTTATTAATGGTTGATTTCCGACCAACCTGAGGGAACCTTTGTACACCTCCGTTACTATTTAGATAATTACTTCAATTCCAGTTTAACTGGTTATATTCATAGTTAAATAGCCATTTATAAAATTATATACTATAACTTTTTAAATTAGATACTATAGCTTTATTAACATACACTCCATACCTATAATTTAATGATAGAATTCATTATTGATGAATAAAACAAACGTTGCGCAGCACATAGCTTCAGAGTTACTTAAAATTGAAGCTGTATTTTTAAAACCTCATGATCAGTTCACTTGGGCTTCTGGTATAAAATCACCTATTTATTGTGATAACCGCATTACATTATCTTATCCAAAATTAAGACAGTTTATAACAAACGAATTGGTAGCACTAATCAAAAATCAGTTTGCGCACGTAGAAGTTATCGCTGGAGTAGCGACAGCTGGTATTCCACAAGCAGCACTAGTAGCAGCAGAATTGAATTTACCGCTTTGTTATGTGCGCAGTTCAAACAAAGACCATGGACGACAAAACTTAATTGAAGGCAAAATAGAAGCTGGCACAAACGTTGTTTTAATTGAAGATTTAATTTCCACAGGTAAAAGTTCACTTGCAGCAGCAGATAGCTTAAATGTAGCAGAGTTAAATATTTTAGGTTTAGCTGCTATTTTTGACTACCAGCTACCTATAAGTGTTAAAAACTTTAGTGAAAAGCATGTTCCGTATGCAAGTTTAAGTAATTACGAAGAGCTGTGTCAAATAGCTGTTAAAGAAAATTATATTAAAGAGGAAGATATAAAGATACTTAATGATTGGCGCAACCAGTTTGAAAGCTAGCACCTAAAGATTTTTCATACTTTAGATATTTCAATTCCTCACTTGAAAAAATACGGTAGTAAATATTTTTCTGCTCATTTATCACTAGTTTATTAATTCTAGGGTCATTATAAAATGGCGCATCTTCATTAAAAAATTCACGTTGATGACTATTATTTAAAAAAATGATTAATTTACCATCATTCTTTATGAGCTGTTTAACGTACTTTTGGTAGCAATCTAAACATGGTAATAGTTTTTCAGCGCTATACCTACCATTTGCCTTGCCACGTCTGTATAGAAAAAGTAAATTTAAATCATCTCTTAAATTATTTTCTCTCACGCCTAATTCTATAGCTTGTTTTTCTGCGCAATTTCTTGCCGAAGTATCTTTTAGTAAGCTGATAGTTTTAGGATCCACATTAGCTCCAGCATAAATTTTGTATTCATTATCAAAGTTTCTAAAAACACTTAGTGAACTATAGGCAGCGTTTGAAATAGGACAATCTGAATCTAAATTTTTAGCTAAGATCGCATCGTGCAATAATCTAATAGCTCTTGGATTAAATCTTAAAGAGTAAGACCATTTTTCATCAATAAAGGAAGAATTTAAGGAATTAAAGAACTTAATAATAGCCACATTATGTTCTAAATGGGGCAAACTTTCAGCATTATATACTTGATTTATTTGCAATGAACTTTTACTAGTTAAAGGTTTATTCATTAATACATATATTGTGATCATTTTTAATTAAGGTCTAGTTAATTAAGTGACTATGAATAATTATGTGGATATATAAATTTTCATTGGATATGAGAAAATGTAGCAGCATAAATTATTAATCTTAGTTCTGAAGATTAATAAAAAGCATAAGCTAGTTAACAAATTATATGAGTTTTATATTTTATATAATAAAACTTAAATTACAGCCAAATTTAAAAATATAAAGCAGCTTAAATAAGCTAATTCAGTAGTCACTAATTTATATTAATAGTGCCGTTTTTAAATTCAATAGTCTGAGCACCTAATCTAACTTTGAAACTTTTTAAGGTGTTATCAGGTATTAAACTTGGATCATCAGCATTATTTGAATTATTCAGCTCTGGCTTATTAGTAACATTGATAAATAAACTATTTTGCATATTACCTAAAGTTTTAGCTGAATCTTCTGTATTCATTAGAGCATCATTTAAATCCAACTCAAAATTTATAAGTTTGGCAGAATTATTATCATCATTTTTAGTCTGAATCATATTTACAGTTTTGTCTTCTTTATTAACAAGATCCTTTAGCTGATATAGATTTAGTTCAGCTTCATAACTATTTATACCTAAATTAATATTTAGCTTAATAAACTGCTCACCAGCACTGTTTATCCTAATCTTTTTTCCAGATAATGAAACTTGCTCAGGTTTTACTTTAACGACCTCTTCTTCTGGCAGAGCAGCTTCCTCTTGCTCAGCTGAATCTTGAGTAGTAGTTCTTTTTAATGTTAGTTCATCTTGACTTAGATTAGATTTTTGAAGGTTACCAGCCAATTGATGGCTTTCTTTTGGCTGAATTACATCTTGATGATCAATCTGCTCGCTAATATTATCTAAAAACTTACTTCCGGCTTTAACATCTTCGGCATTATTAGCTAAGTTGGCTTGAGTTAAACTAACTAAAGGTAGATTAATTTTATTAATATTACTATCAGGAACTAAGCCAGATTCGACATAAGAACCTTCAATATTCTCATTGTTTGAAATATTCGTTTGAATTTGTTTATAGTTCTGATTAAAACCTTGATCGGATAAAGGGCGATTAAATACATCAGGTTTTAGATTATTTAATTCTGGATCATTAGGAACTACGTCTGTATTAGCTTCATTTGCACTAACAGTACGAATAGCATTTGTGTTATTCAACCAAGCTTGATTCGAATTACCTCGATTTTGAAAAGATAATGGATTTTTTTGAGCTTGAATAAAGCCATCAGTAACATTTCGTAATTCTTTTTGCTGGTTAATAAAAATATCATTTAATGGATTATTAGTCCCCTGCAGATTATCACCAGTAGCTTGAGACTGCAGAGTAGCATCCATATCACCATCTTTGCTTATCGGCAGTTTTACATTTTGTATATGATTAGAGTTATTAACAATCTTATTAATTGGCATATTTATTGGATTGTTATCGCTTCGAACCATAATATTACAATAATACAAAGTAATTAAATTTAGTTTTTTGATAAAAAATTATATAAATATGAACTGAAAAAGTTTTAGTTCATATTTAAAGTATTTATTATTTAAACTAGTAATAATATTTTAATTAATAGATTTCAATAAATATTTCAATCTACACCTGCTGATTCAGTATAATATGGAAAACCAGCCACCACTCTAGATAATGACAGACAAAGATTGAAGGATTTTTTTAAAATATATTTTAATGTAGACCTTAAATTTTAAGCTTTAAAGATCATAAATTTATATAAAAATGATTGTAAATTAAAAATTTAATCTAAACATAAATAAAAGCATATTAAATTTTTTCAAGTTTCCTAAGCATAGCTAATTCTAAGTTGTATCAGCCCTCTTTATCTATGTAAAATCAACCTCTAATTTTAATTTATTACATTACTAAATAAAAAAACCTCTTACACAAGGTAAGAGGTTTAAATTAAACTGAAAACTGCATTTTTTAGAATTAACTTGGTTGCGCTTTGCTTCATTGAAGTGAAAGAAAAAGCCCTCGTCCTATTAGTATATCTCAGCTGAATGTATTACTACACTTACACTTGATACCTATCAACCTTGTGTTCTTCAAGGGGACTTACTCCGTAGATGAGAAATCTAATCTTAAGGTGGGCTTCGTACTTAGATGCTTTCAGCACTTATCCGCTCCGTACATAGCTACCCTGCGTGTGCCACTGGCGTGACAACAGGTACACTAGAGGTACGTCCTTTCCGGTCCTCTCGTACTAGGAAAGACTCCTCTCAAATTTCTTACGGACATGCCGGATATGGACCGAACTGTCTCACGACGTTCTGAACCCAGCTCGCGTGCCGCTTTAATGGGCGAACAGCCCAACCCTTGGAACGTGCTACCGCTCCAGGATGCGACGAGCCGACATCGAGGTGCCAAACCTCCCCGTCGATGTGGACTCTTGGGGGAGATCAGCCTGTTATCCCTATGGTAACTTTTATCCGATGAGCGACGGCCCTTCCATTCGGTACCGCCGGATCACTAAAACCTAGTTTCCTACCTGCTTGACATGTCTGTCTTGCAGTCAAGCTCCCTTTTGCTTTTGCACTCAATGGTTGATTTCCGACCAACCTGAGGGAACCTTTGTACACCTCCGTTACTATTTAGGAGGTGACCGCCCCAGTCAAACTGCCCGACATGCAGTGTCCAGTAACCAGATAATGGTCACTGTTAGAACGAAGAATTGTGAAGATTGGTATTTCACTGACGGATCATTAAAGACCAAAATCTTTAAATCAAATCCTCCCAACTATGCTACGCATCACAATCCCGCGTTCACTACAAGCCTGCAGTAAAGCTCAATAGGGTCTTTCTGTCCTGGCATGCCTAGGCCGTATCTTCACAGCCACTCCAATTTCGCCGGACTCCTCTTCGAGACAGTGCCCAAATCATTACGCCTTTCGTGCGGGTCAGAACTTACCTGACAAGGAATTTCGCTACCTTAGGACCGTTATAGTTACGGCCGCCGTTCACCGGG
>CAYTKM010000006.1:0-198709 GCA_964438425.1 uncultured Gammaproteobacteria bacterium | reverse complement strand
CCATAGCTAGGATGATCATTCATCACCTGTTTAACAGTATATAAAAATTCTTTTGCGCAATTCATTGGTTTTATGGTGATTGCCTTCGTGATCGGTATAGTACCAGAATATCCAGCCATTTACGCGGCGATAGGACAGCCCGTCCGTTGGCTTCCCAGATACTTTGGCTCCGAACTGTTCCACCTGCTAAAGATAATGATGTATATGGCTTTCCATCCATTTGAACAAAACCGTGCTGGTCTATTTCTGCATCGAATCTCTGACCTTTGTATTTCACCCATATTGGAAACGGAGGGTTTATAAGATTTGCTTCTATTAGGTTTTCTAGGCTTACTCGCTTTGACATTACGCGCCTCCTGATACCTGTCGCACAATCTGACTTATAGATTTTTTCCATTGTGGGGCATCTTGATTTGCTTTTGCTCGGCACTCCATCATCAGCTGACGCAATAACATAGGCATTTCGGATAATCGGCCTTCACCAGATGATAAAAATATCCCAAAATCGCCAAGCGTTAGAGGCACGATATCCAATGATAATTTGCTATCATCTTTAAGATACCAGTCGCCTGATCTGAATGTGTGTGCGGTGTTGCTATCAATTTCAACGGCAATAAACAGCCCATAGACGGGCTTATTAGATGTTTCGGTGTATTGTGCGACATGCCGCCTAACTGGTTCGCCTTCGGCGGCTTCCTGACGGGATGATGCTGTAAGTGTTACCTCCACAACAATCACAGCATTATCAAATTCAAAAACCATATCTGGCCCGCCTCCTGGCGCACAGTGTACGGGCAGAAAATCTTGGTCAATTTGAAAGCGTCTTGCCTCCCACGGCGTATTGCACAGGCTATCAATCGCTAAGAATGATCGCCATATTATCCATTCTAAATAGGCTGGCCTTTCACCCTTTGGAATTGAAACGGTGCGCCCATCGGCGGTTTTGGCTTTACCACCACGGGTCGGGATTGCTTCAAACCATGCCATAATTTCATCTATCTGATCGGCCTGACTGTCTGCATATTCCTGTTCATCCAGTTGTAATGCTCGCGCTTCCAATTCGTGACGGGTGTTTTCTAGGTCTGGTAATGGTGTGTTTACAGCTGGTATGGTGTAATTTACGCCACGCGCATTTAACTGGCCGATAAGATCGGTGACTACCGTATATGAAGATGCGGCATTATCGGTCGGCAATTCTGCGCCACGCCATAGCGATTGCAGATATTGAATATCTGAAATATCTTCTTGTTGTTCATCACGCAATAATGCGGCCAGTTGGGCGCGTGACGGTGCAAGTGCAATTCCACGGCCAGCCCTGCGAAAAATTCCTGTGGCTTTAAAATATCGAAAGGACAGATCGGCATAATCATCTAATGTTGATCGCTTGCGATTTATTCGTTCTGAAACTTCTTCATAGATTTTTCGGTCATACGCTCTAACATTGCCTTTAGCTTTTTCACGGCCAATTCTATACTCTTGGATTTGCTCAACAACCGAATCAACGCCATCAAATGGGGTTGCAGTTTGAACAAAAAGCCCAAATTCTTGGAATGATAGCGTTTTATCTTCTTCAGCAACACTAAGACCATGAATTATATTTAAGATAAATCTTAATGGCAAAAAACCCTCAAAATTATAGACCTTTTCGATTGAGGAAGGAATTCGATAGCTTGCTAAAGCCCGTAAAAAACATTCTTGCTGGGCGGTTATTATTTCTGCCTTAGCTAATCTGTAGCCGTTTGGGGTTATTTCAAAAGGGCGGCCAGATAGTTCCTTAATTCCTTCGGTTAATGGTATCAGCTCGGGATCAACCTCCCCACTTTCGACTTTGCTAAATCGCGGCGTGATAAAACCAAGCTGATAGAGGGCAGCCCTCCACTTTCTACCAAGAAATGCCGCAGCTTCTGATTTACCATTAGCAACATCTTGGGAATTCAATACGCCTTCGTTATGAAGCAGTTTAGCAAACGCTTTTTCTTGCTCTTTGCCATAAATATTTCCATTCAAGGGCGATCCTTGTAAAACGCGCAACGCATCCCGCAAGCGGTATGGGGTGCGAACAGTGGTATTTCCGAGATGCCATAAAGTCATTAGAAGCCTACAAATAAATATTCCTGCACGGCGTTTTTATTGCCCTGCTTTTGGTTGCCAAAACTGTATCGATAGTCAATTTCGATGACTTCCACATGCCGTTTATATTTTGACATGAGAGATATTATTTCTTCGCGTGTCGGCAATGAATTAGATGAATATGATACAAGCAAAATACTATCACGCAAGCGACTGAACATTTTGTCAAATGCATCAGCTGCGCCTACTCTAGAACTAAAAGGCGTAGGATAGCTTTTAAATTTCTTGGTTTTGGTATGCCACTGCATATCAACACCTTTCCAATCCCTCGCAAGCCCTTCAACAAAATGATAGCGGCGTACATATTCATTATCAGATAGTGGGCTATAGTATGGTGGATCAATATAAACAAGATCAGCTTTGTGGCGTGTCGTCATTGCATCCCCATGCCGTGAAAGGTTGATCTGTCCGTTATCAAACACAGATTCATTTATCAACGTTGCTGCATTTCGGATCTGTTCTTCCATACTCATACGTAAGTCGGCGCGTCCATCATCGTATCGCATACCTGTATAAGTAAAAATTCCGCGCGGGCGTTTTTTCAAACAAGCGCGTATAAGGGCGGACATTGCTATGGCGCGTTTTTGGCTATTGGGTAATTTTTTAAGGTTGGTTCTCACCAAGTCTATAACAGTATTATCTTGATCGGTGTAATAGATGCCTGAATAGGTATCTTGAACAAATCGGCTTGCGTTTGGGTTTGGTGCAAACAATTTGTCTATCTCTTTTTCTGATAGCGTGTGCATATTGTTTTCAATCATCGCCTTAGTAAAGGTCGCGCTCATTGCCATATAGTCATTAGAGAATACTTGTTTCCCCATCGTTTTGAATAGATATCCAACTACGCCCGATCCTGAAAAAAGATCGAGTGCGGAATCAAATTTGAATTGCGATGCTACATCTTGAATGTAAGGCAATAACTTTTCTTTTGATCCCATATATCTGGTTGGCGGGTAGGATAGGGCTTTTTCATTAACTCGCCGTGGTACTTCTCTAATAGAAAATTTTGGATGTGGTTGCACATTTACAATCACATCTTCGCTCGTTCGTGTTTTAGCTTTTGAACTAATATTACGACGGGTATTTACGACCTCAATTTCATACGCCTCATATAATTCATGTACAAGAGGATGATTAGAATTTGTAAGAACAACGTGACAGCCTAACTTTTGTAGCCGTTTTACTTCATCGGCTAGATCGCGGTGGTCTTCTTCATAAAACTGTTCTTTAGTATATCGCTGAAAATCAGAATATTTAGACACAGGTAAGTAAGGAGGATCAAGAAAAACAAAGTCACCACGGCGGGCGGTCTTTTTTAACACATCCTTATAATCGCCCTGTAAAATTTCTGTGTTTTGCAAAAGATCCGATGCAGCCCGCAAAATTTCTTCATCACATATTTTAGGGTTTTTATATCGTCCAAAAGGAACATTGAATTGACCTTTTTTGTTGACTCGATATAAGCCATTAAAGCACGTTCTATTGAGATATATGGTTCGGGCAGCGGCATATTCTGGCTCAAGGTCAGACGATTTAAGCGCACGCACTTTATAAAATTCATCTTCGCAATTTTCAAAGATTTTAAGGTGTTCTATGACCTGATCGACATTGTTAGCAATGCAGCGATAGACATTCACCAATTCAGGATTAGAATCAGCAATAATTCCTGCATCTGGACGCATCGCAAAAAACATTGCACCACCGCCAATAAAAGGCTCAACATAGCGGCCATATTTAGGGGGGGCTTTTGCAAACAATTCATCTAGTAGCTGCGTTTTACCACCTGCCCATTTCAGAAATGGCTTAGGACTAAATAGCTGTTTATATTTTAGTTTTAGTTGCATTTGCATGATAATCACCTTTCGAATCAATTTTGATCCCAACGTCCTTTGAAGATCAAGATAATAGAGTTGCAATATCCTCCACTCCCTAGCTGACATGGATCTTTGTGCCACGGTCGGCCAATCAATCAATCTGTAAAACGGTTTCTTCCAGCCTCCTGGCTTATAATACCAGCATTTACGCTTTGAATGCCATCATAAACTTTAGGCTTTTAAAGCTTCCTTGTTCGTTTTAGTATCACCTATTACCCATAACCAGTAACCAATCAGACACTTCTATATCCCTGAGTTTTAAAAGTGCATATAGCTGCTGAAAACAAAGGAAAGCGTGAAAGTCATAGAGCAATATTAGCTTTTAAGCAAGGAGACAAGACAATATTTTTAACTGGTTTTTCTAAGAATGACATTGATAATATCAGTAAAAAGATAAAAAATACTACGCAGAACAGGCAAAAATAATCTTAGAGTTATCAGAGCAACAATTTTTAGGAGCTTTAAGCCGTAAAAAAATTATTGAAATTAAGACCGAATAATTTTCTAAAAATTTAGTAGGACAAAAGGTATTTATTGTGGAATACACAAAGAGTTTAAGATAGAAGGACAAGCATAAAGCTGCTATATACGAAATGGCACAAATAAATTATGATGCTGGAGCATTTGTTGTTTTTGATCAACCAAGTCAAGTTTATTTTCCTAATGTCAATCAAAGTAGAAACAAATCTATATTTGATCATACTTATGAGGATGAAGATATTGAAGCTATAAAAAAAATTTTTAGTACTATAGCTAATTCTATTATTTCAACAGGAGGGAAATGGCAAGCTATAGTTTTAGATCATGCAGATAAAAGTATTTATGGAAATCTTGAAGGTGTTCACGAAGTTGTCGAATGGAGAGATGGTAAAAAGCTTATACCCGAAGAGTGGATAGTTTCTGTTTAATCAAAGATAATATAAATAATAATGTTTTGTATAAATAAAGTCGCTCGAATCAGTAAGATCATAGAGCGACTTCTTAGATTTTAATCCCTAAACCCGATTATACATCCTTAATAGTACGACTAGCCTGATAATCATTAAACAAAGTCTGATCTTTAGTTTTGACATAATCCATTACGTAGTCTAATTCTTCCTTTAGGATTTCATCAGTTTGACTAAACATTTCAGTTAACTCTTGTCTAGCAGATTTGCTTTGACCTAACTTCGCATCTTTATTATTAAAGGCAGTATCATAACTCTCGATATCAGCTTTAAACTTCTCGAATATTTCAGCTTCCATACCTAACTCAGTTAAACCTGTTAAGTTAGCTTCGATTTGCTCTAATAAGGTTTTAGACTTTTGTAATAAATCAGCATCTCTCATAAGTCTAAGATCACTTATAGTCATCTGAGTCATAGCTGCTAATTGTTCATTTTGATTACGACGAGCAAAAATACGGGTTATACCAACAACTGCCAGCATGGATTCGATTAATTCAGCTTCTGCTGTATCTTTAGTCTGAGTCGCGCCTTCAGCGATTGATATGTACTTTTGATCAACTTCTGCGATTTTCGCTACCGCAGCTTGAAAATCTTTAAGTACTAAAGATAAAGCTGGAGTTGTGTTTACTGTTTCCTGACTTTCGGTAAGTACATTTTCAATTGTCTTGTACATTGTGTATTTATTCTTTTCTCTTTTGTTCATGTTTAACTCCTTTAAGTGTTTTAGATAATATGTGAAAAGTTTGACTAATTATGATAACATCTTGAAATTCGTTTTGCTAAAATTTACTGGTATTGTTTCGGCATTTAATTTAATAAACATACTTGAAAATCTGCTATAGATTGAGATACCAGTTAGAAATTCCATCTAAATTATTTAAAAATCTAGTTACTATATGTAATATTTAAGTAAAATTTATATAAAGTGCTTTTATTATTACGTTTTTTGAGCTTAAAGACGTTTTTTTGATATAAATTCGATGAAACTTTAATCTAAAAGTTAATTTTTGCTTTTAGAAGCCAGAAAATACTAAAATATACTCATTATTTAAGTGCGCGCACCTATTATTCACCCGCAGCAGCAACTATTTAACCATCAAAGCAAATTAAATGAATGTAAAAGCAAAATATATGATTGCGCGCACCTAATATTCACCCGCAGCGGCGATTATTTAACTGTCAAAGCAAATTAAACGAATATAAAAGCAAAATATATGATTGCGCGCACCTATTATTCGCCCGCAGCAGCGATTATTTAATTGTCAAAGCAAATTAAACGAATGTAAAAGCAAAATATTTGATTGCGCGCACCTATTATTCGCCCGCAGCAGCAATTATTTAATTGTCAAAGCAAATTAAACGCATGTAAAAGCAAAATATTTTATTGCGCGCACCTATTATTTGAATGCAGCAGCAATTATTTAACTGTCAAAGCAAGTTAAACGCACCCCTCACTATAGCCACTAAAAATTAATATCTAAAATGTAACTACCACCACAAAATTATTAAACGCTCACCGCTAAGATCACAAACTTACATTTAAAACTAAAAGCTAACACTCAGCCCTAACAAAAAACTTTAAGCTCCAGAGACTAACAATTTCTCAACTAAACCAAAGCTTCCATTCCATCTTTTACTGATTAACTCTATTAATTGATTTTTTAAAACACTAGAGCCTAATTTAGCTTCATTAATAATATCTTTAGCAGCACTTAGATTCTGCTGCAAACCTTGAACCGCAGTCTTAATTTCATCTTTAGATAACTTAAACTCTAGACCTAATTTAATTATATGCTTTGCTTGCAATTTATGAATTAATAGATCACTTGCTCCCACGCAAGTGAGTGCCAGTGTTTTGTAATCATATAGCGCTGCTGCTACTTGATCGTAATTCGGTGTTAATCTTAAACCTGAAGGCGTGTATATAAGTGCGAAATTTTTCAAATGCATGTCAGTATTACCTAGTAATATGCCAGCTAAAATACGTCGATATAAAAGATATACTTCACTGTCTAAGCAGTCACTATTTTCTAGCATAAAGTTAGCTAGATCTTTATATGCTCCTTCATATTTATCATCTGAATACTGATTAAGCAGCTGGTTAAACTCCTCAAAATGTATACGCTCATAATTTTCAGCTCGATCAAAGCGTTTAATTAATAAAGCTTGCTCGTTAATACCAGCAACTTCGCTTACTAGCATGTGCGCGCACTTATCATCAGGTAATAGAACTTTCAAAGCAAGTGTAGTTAAATACTCGTTTTCAACTAAATCATAATGACCAAATGAAGGAAATTTAGCTATATAAGTGCTCAATTCACCTGGCTTCGCTGGCTGAAATTTACCGGAACTCTCAGTGATGGCTAGTTTAGCTTGCACACCAGATAATGAAGCCCTGCTTGTAAAAGCTGACATCTCCTTAGCGCTATCTAGATCAAGCATATCTTTAGTTAAGCTCGCAGGTTCTGGATCTAAAATAGACACAGCTCCAGCGCAATCAAAACCGAAAGCTAGTAGTAATTCCAGACGTGATACTCTTCGTTTACCAAGTAAACGGGTTTGGGCTTTTTCAAGCCATCCTTCTGAGACAAGGTTATCAAAAAAAGCAGGTAGACCGTGAAAGCTAACATAAGGCTGAGCGCGCAAAGGTAAAGTGTAAGCTATGGCAGGCATACCTGACTTTAGATAGCTATTATCGTACGCAAACACTACTTTATCTCCAGGCTCTTCTTGAAGAATACCAGCGTACGAATCTCTATAATAAACTTTGCCCCAGAGTAATTTAGCCATAGACGTTCTTTTAAATACTAACTGATAACTTTTCTACGTTAAGTTGAAAGGTTCATACTAGTTTATTATAAACTTAGCTTCCATATATCTAAGATTTAGAGTAAATAAAATAATCTATAAATATATTTAAAACGTCTGAAGTACTTCTCGATTCGATACTATTTTAGATGAGTTGAAACCTAAGCTTTAAGTGAAAATAAGAGCTTAGCTTTAATATTTCTAGCTGCCAGTATTTGATACATGCATTACCAACATTTAATGCATACCATATTCGAACCTTAAACTAATTCACATTTAAACCCACTTTAACCTAAGCTGTAAATAAATCCTCAGTATGTGAGGTGCTTGATTGATTAAGTATGTTTAAAATAAAGTTTCAACTTTTATTCTTCATAGTCCTTGCTATTCAGGTAATTCAAGTTAAAGCAATTAATTACGATATAGCTAATTGCATTGAGCTGCAAAACATCAGTTTAGATCTTGCTGGCAATTATACTTTAACTGATGATATTGATTGCTCGGATACTATAAATTGGAATGCTAATACTGGCTTTATACCGATCGGCACTTTAGCTGATCCGTTTACAGGTGACCTTAATGGTAATGGTCATACTATCAGTGATCTGACAATTTCCAGGCAGGCGCTTGCTACTGATAATCAAGCTATTTTTGCTTATGCCAGTAATGCCAGCTTTAATCAACTTTCTATAGCGGGCGCGAGTATCGATGGTCGCGATAATGTAGCTGTGTTAGTTGCCCGAGCAAATAACCTAATAATTAGCGAGCTGACTTTAAACAGTATTATTTTAAGTGCTAACCATTTTAGTGGTGCCATAGCTGCGCGTTTAGAAGATTCTAACGTCAGTGATATCCATGCTACTGGCGTCTTAGTTGATGCTACAGAATATAGCGCCTCTCTTTTTGGTGAAAGTATTAACTCTATTTTTATGAACATCATTGCTAATAATCTGACTTTAAATAATTTGAGATTGAAATCAGCTGGTATCTGGGGCTCAGTGACTGACTCTGATATAACTAATGTTGAAGTTCATGACATTAATATTACAGCTGCGGGCATTTTACAAGAACTAGCGGGTTTAATTGGTGAAGCTCTAGGGGCATGTCATATTAAAGATATTGATTTAAATAATATAGTAATTGATGCTACTGGAGCTGGCGGTTTTGGTACTAGAGTAGTTGCTGGCATGGTAGCTGATGCTACGGGGAGCCCTGCTATTTCTACTTATGAAAATTGCACTATTAACGATTTAACAATAGATGCTATCTATAGTGCTGCTGGTATGTTTGGTAAGACCAACGCGCAGATTAAAAATTGCTCGGTAGAACACCTAGATATTAATCCCACTGATCCAGCTTCATTTTTTAAAACAGTAGCTGGGTTTGCAAGTATAGTCAGTCCTGGAGCTAAAATCGAAAACTGTCATGTGAAAAATGGCGAGATTATTTCTAGTCAAGGCTTTGCTGGTTTTGTAGGTACGATTAGTGGTTTTTCCGCAGCTGGAGTGCTTGTGAAAAACTGTTATGTCGATGGCTTAAATGCAGAAGCTTTCGGGTTTTCTGCTGGTTTTAGTTATACTGCCAATGCACTCAATATGGCAAGTCTGGTATTTGAAAATTGCCAGGTTAGGAATTGTATTTTTGAAAATATAACATCTGGCTTCGTGGCTGATGGTGATGGTAATTCTAATGCTGCTAATGCTGGTGAACAAAACCTTATTTTTAGAAATTGTTCAGTAATTAATACTGATTTTACTGGCGCTTCAGTTTCTCTTTTTGGTGCATTTGCTTCAATGCTTTATGATGTGCAGGTTTTAACTTCATATGTCGAAGATATTAGCGCTAATTTAACTAATAGTATGAGTGGTGCAGGTTTTATTCATGATTTGGGTACGGCCAGTTTAGTTAATAACTGCTATGTGGCTAATAGTAATTATCAAATCTCCAGACCAGCTAATAATACTGAATTTGCTTGTTTTACACATGAATCTATCGATAGAACTTTTCTCGTTAATCTAGGTCCGCAAATCTCTAACGCTTACTGCGATGCTACTATCACAGCTGATAATCTAGATGAATTTATCTTTGATAAAGACCCATTAACCTCGTTAAGTAACACTTATTATAATGACGATAATAATGTCGCTGCTAATAATTATGGTGCTACAGCTTTAAATGCAGCTCAGTTTCTTGACCTGAAAAACTTTATCGGTTTTGACCCTCTGGTTTGGTATCAGGGGTTAACTTATCCTATTTTAAAGGAAAATATCTCTGACCAGTTTAATAGGCTACTTGTCAAATTTACTAAGGTCTACCCTTATAGCCCAGCTAACAAAATAATCAGTCACTTAAAGCTTTTTTCCAATGCAGATGATCATAATTTTAGTTATCGGCTAACTGCCGGGCAGGATGATTTTTACCTATCTGATAATAAGATTTATTCTAGGCGAGTCTTTAATAGAAACGAGCGTCTTCCTTATACTATAGAAGCTATAAATAGCAGTAACCAATACCTACGTACTGCTGGTTTTATTAAAGTTGAAAACGTGGCATTTAGTATAGAAGACGAGCAAAGTGAGTTAATTGTCGAGGAAGAAAACAGCTGTGAGGTTTTACTTAAAGAAGCTTTAAGTCTAAAAGATGACGAAGAACTTTCTAAAAAGAAACTTATAGAATTTTATTATCAGTCGCTGGCTTCAGCAAATGATGTACTTGATACAGATTTGCTTAGCTGCAGGCAGATTACTGATCTGAAAGAAGATTTAGCTTTATTAAAACTAAAAAATAAAAAAAATATCATTAAAAAGTATCAGAACTTTACTATATCTTTTATCCGTAACTTAAAACGTCAGGCAAGGATCAATCTTTTTGATCATACACTCGATACTAATCATGACACGCTATTAAACATTACAGATTTCAGATACCTAAGGACTTATTTTCTAGCCGTAGCAGAACTTAAATATTCTAATAATCCTGCTAAGTTACTGAAGGCTGAAAAGCAGCTTAAACGAATTGAAAGAAAAAGCAAACTTAAAAGATTTATGTCTATAAGTCAGCTTGATTTATGATTTGTTTCAAACAAATATTACATCGCCTCCTGAATCGGGTAAGGTAGCGTTTACTGTAAATCAAGTTGGTTTTCTTGGTGAATATAATGAAGAAAATGGTAAATATGAAAATTTTACTGATTTAAATGGTAAAAGTATAGATGTTTCTGATATAAAGCAAGAAAGTGATAAAGTAAATCAAGATCTTCAAAAAGCTAAAAAAGAAGTTCTTGAAAATAAACTGTTTGATAAAGTCCAGAAACAATTAGGTTTCACTGATAATGTTGATGGTAGTGATTATGAGTTAAATATAGTTTCTGAAGTTGATGGACAATTGAAAATTACTACTGAAGAAAAGCAGTCACTTAGAAATAGTAATGATATTGGAAATTATAAGAGAGATCCTCATGGAATCGTAAATCTATATCACGGGCAGCCAGTTTTAAGGCTTGAAGAAGGGTTATAGAGAAAATATTAAGTTTTTACTTAGTTTAGTTGCACATAAGAACTGAATATGGTATTGTCCAAAGTTATGGATAGTTTAAATTTTAATGTTAAGACGTATATGGCTGAGCTTAAAAGTAAGCTTAGATTAGATGATGAAGCTAAACCTCAGCCGTTATCAACGAATTCAACCAGTAACGTAAATGATAAAAATGAAATTATAGATTCGAAAAACCTCACTAGCAGCCAGCCTTCAAGCGCAGAAATTCTTGAAAATAATAGAAATAAAGCTGTCGCTGTTTCTCAAATGAGCTCTCATCTCTCTACAGATCATCTTAAAAATTTTCGTACGGTTAGTGATCCTAGAGGCGCTGCTTTAGATGCCATGATTATGCAAAAGGATAATATTGAACTTGATAGCCCGCTCGCTCATACTACTTTAATTAATATGTTAGAAGAAAAGCTTGGCTTACTACCACTTGAAGTTGATCTTGATAAGCACTCTAATAAATTGATTCCTTTAATGATTGATATTTTAAAAGGTAGCGCAGAGATAGTTCGTGTCAGACCTCTAAGCGAAAAGCAAGATATGGAACAGGGCTTAGGACTTTTAGAAGAATATCTAGACGCGCATGCTCACGAGTATTCAGAAGATAATGTAAAGTTTTTAAAAAAGGTTTTAAATACTAAAGAATTTAAGCAACGTTTTCAAGATACTATGAACGTGGCAAAGTGGCAAAATGCTCAGATTCAGAGCAGAGCTGAAACTGCTGCTCAGGCAACACCTTTAAGTGAAATTGATCAGCAGATAAAAGATATTCTTACACTCGGGTTTTAGGATGTGTATCACTAAAAACCTTTAAAACCCTACTTAAACTCTAAATCCTCTCACTTTCTAAACTTTTTCCTATCAAAATGAGAGGGTTTTTGTTAATACTTGAGGGGATTAAGGCTTTAAATAAATACTTGGAAAGCACTTTGCTTGGGCTTTATTTTCGCTTTAGCAGTTTTACATGTGCTAACTAGAAAATACAGGACTAAGCCAAGTGCTCACGCTAATAAAAAAATACTAAGCTAAGCTTAATTCAAATATTAGCCTGAAAGGTAGGAGGGCTATGCTATATTTTTCGCTTTAGCATGACTTTATACGCTAACTAGAAAAATATCAGTTTAGCCTCATACCATTTAAAAATCTAATTCCTTCTTGGCAGATACTCAGCTTGGCTTGTATTTTTGCTTTAGCAGCTTTACACCCGCTAATAAAAAAATACCAAGCTATGCTGAGTATCCCCCACTTTAAAACAAATTTAATACACAAGCTCTAAATTAAATTTTAAAATATATAATAGGAACATTTAAGCAGATACACTACTAAATTTATAGCTTCAAAGTAGTTTATAGATAGATAAGATCATTAAAACGATCGAAACTATTAAAATTAAACTAAATCGAATTAACACTATAAATTATCGATAAAGTAAATCCGCTTAATTTAACTAATATGACTACTGCCACCCCAGAACTTTTTCATGTACCATTGCATGTACACACCGAGTTTTCACTACTTGATGGTGCTAGCCGTGTTAAAGATGTCTGCCAAAAAGCTGCTGCTAGTGGTATGCCAGGTCTTGCGATCACCGACCACGGTACTATGTTCGGGGTTTACCAGTTTTATCATGAAGCTAAAGCAGCTGGCATTAAACCGATTATCGGTTGCGAAGTATATGTGGTTGAAGGTGATCACTTAGATAAATCCAAACGTACCAAACTCTATCACTTAGTCCTGCTGGCTAAAAACGATACTGGCTATAAAAACCTGATTAAAATCTGCTCGGAAGGTTGTATTAATGGCTTTTACTACAAACCCCGTATCTCGAAAGATTATATTGCTGAGCATGCTGAAGGTATAGTGGCGCTAAGTGCCTGTTTGGGCGGCGAAGTGAATAATAAACTACTTACAGGTAAAATCGCTGAAGCTAAAGAAGCTGCTACGCGCTATCAGGAAATCTTTAAAGATGACTTTTATTTAGAGATTCAGGATCATAAATATGAAGAAGACCGTAAGGTAAATAAACTAGTTATCGAGCTGGCACGCGAGCTTGATATTAAAGTGGTTGCGACTAATGATAGCCATTATACGAATAAAGACGATGCCATCGCCCATGATGCCCTGCTATGCCTGCAAATGCAAAAATACATCAGTGATTTCCCGCGTATGCGCTTCAGTAGTCATGAGTGGTTTAAAACCGCTGAAGAAATGGGTGCACTTTTTACAGATCATCTGGACCCAGCGCTTGTTAAAGAAGTAGTTTTTGATAACACCATGGAAGTCTTTAATAAGATTGAGGATTATGATTGTTTCGCTAATCCGCAGATGCATATGCCAGACCCTAAAGTGCCTGAAGGGTTTAGCTTCGAGACTTACTTAAAACATTTATCTTATGAGGGTGCTAAATGGCGTTTTGATGGTGTAATTTCTGAAGCCTGCGAGCACAGGCTAGAGCATGAACTTAAGATCATGAATGATTCTGGGTTTGCTTCTTACTTTATAGTAGTTTGGGATTTTATTAACTGGGCGCGCGAACAAAAAATTCCTGTAGGTCCAGGTCGAGGCTCGGCGGCAGGCTCGCTGGTAGCGTACTGTCTGGGTATTACTAATATTGATCCACTAAAGTATGATTTACTGTTTGAAAGATTTTTAAACCCTGAACGTAAGTCGATGCCCGATATTGATACGGATTTTTGTATTGAAAGACGAGAAGAAGTGATCGAATATGTGCGTCAAAAATACGGTCAAGAATCTGTTTGTCAGATCATTACCTTTAATAGATTAACTTCGCGCTCCGTAATTAAAGATATGGGTAGAGTTTTAGAGTATCCATATAGCCGCGCTGAGAACTTAGCGAAAATGATTCCAGTAGTGCGTGGTAAGCCACGTACGATTAAGTGGATGCTGGAAAATCATGATGATTTTAAAAAGGCTTATACCCATGAACCTGACACTAAAGAAGTGATTGACCTAGCAGTTAAAAATGAAGGTCTGAATAAAACCTTCGGTGTGCACGCTGCTGGGGTCATTATCGCTGATAAACCGATCACAGATGTGATCCCGACTTCAAGAAATAATGATGGTAGTGTTATTACCCAGTTTGCGATGGAAGAATCTGCTAACATGGGTCTACTTAAAATGGACTTTTTAGGTTTGCGTAACCTAACTATGATCCAAAAAGCGCTCGACATTATAAATGAGACGCGCACAGAAGAGTTGATCGCAGATGAGATCCCCTTCGATGATCCAGACACTTTAGCTACTATCTGTTCTGGTAATTTATCTGGTATTTTCCAGTTAGAGACTTCAGCTGGTATGCGTGATATCGCTAAGCGTCTAGCTCCGAAGTCATTAGAAGATATTTCGGCTTTAATCGCTTTATATCGTCCAGGTCCTTTAGATACAGGGATGATCGATGATTTTATCGACCGTAAATCGGGCAAACAAAAAATCTCTTATGACCACCCTTTACTCGAAGAAATTTTAGGTAATACTTACGGTACCATCGTTTACCAGGAGCAGATCATGCAGATCGCTCAGGTACTAGCTGGCTTTTCACTAGGAGAAGCGGATTTACTTAGACGTGCGATGGGTAAGAAAAAGCCTGAAGTACTATTACCTTTTAAAGATAAATTTATTGATGGTTGTTTGGCTAACCAGCAGCAGGTACCACAAGAAGTCGGTGAAAAGCTTTTTGATCAGATGATCGCTTTTGCTGAATATTGCTTTAATAAATCTCACTCAACAGCTTATGGTTTTGTCACTTACCAGACTGCTTTTTTAAAAACTCATT
Source organism: uncultured Gammaproteobacteria bacterium (assembly GCA_964438425.1). GTDB lineage: Bacteria > Cyanobacteriota > Vampirovibrionia > LMEP-6097 > LMEP-6097 > CAYTKM01. The sequence continues at coordinate 183,614 of CAYTKM010000006.1, read as the reverse complement.
ATCCAGTTGAGTATTTAACTTCACTATTTATAAGTTGTAGTGGTGATACTGACAGGATTAAAGGTTATATTATCGAATCTCAAAGAATCGGTATCGAAGTTCAGGCTCCGCATATTAATAAATCTACGCTTAAGTTTAGAGCACTAGTTAAAGAAAAGGCGATTGTTTTTGGTTTATCAGCAGTTAAGGGTGTTGGCGCGCCGCCATCAGCTGAAATCATTAGAGAGCGCGAAGAGAATGGTCCGTATAAAGATTTTATGGATTTCTGTACGCGCATCGATCATAAATTAGTAAATAAACGTACAGTAGAAGGTTTAATTCGTTGCGGCGCGCTTGATGGGCTAGGCGCCGGTCGTAAAGCGATGATTGAAAACCTGGAAGCTTTTGTGCATCACGCGAAAAAAGCCCGCGAGAAAATAGCTACCGGGCAAATGAGTCTATTTGCTCAAGCTGGTGCTAAAACTACTTTTGAATTTAAACCCACTTATTTAAACGGTAAAACTGATGAGTACCCTGAGCGGGAATTGCAGGCGATGGAATATGAACTGCTAGGTCTATTTGTAAGTAGTCATCCGATGCAATCTATCAGTAAGCTGTGTAATATCATCGCTAAAAGTAATCTGGCGCAGGTAAAAGCCATGAATGATAAATCTAAGATTAAAGTGCCAGTGCTAATTACTAGCTTTGTTAAGAAGATTACTAAATCTAAGAAGATCATTTGTATTATGGAGCTTGAAGATCAGTTAGAAAGGATTGAAGGTGTGATCTTCGCTAAAAAGTTACCTGAACTTGAGCCGATGATCGAAAAAGGGAAACGTGTTTTGATTAAAGGTACTTTATCTAAAAACTCTGAAGGAACTTGCAGTATTATGGTAGATACCATGGATGATCTGGATCATGCTGAGATACTGGAGTTTACGGTAGATGTCTCTAAGGTTAAAGACCACTTTAGCTTTTTTCATGCCTTAAAAGCGACTATTAGTCAGGAAACTTATAAGGGAGATTCTCTGGTAGTGCTTAAGCTTAATGATGGTAGCGATAAAAAATGTACTGAACTTAGTTTAGGACAGAACTTTACTGTAAATCCACTAACTGGTGTGCGTGAGACTATTGATGAGCTATTAAAGAGGTATGCGGCGTGAAAATACTTTGCTTTTAATTGATAGCAAAGATTTCAAATTTCAGTTTGAATATATAGACTCATATGGAAAGAAAAATAAATTTGATATAGTCAACATTAATTAAACACTATACTTTTAAGTCTACCAATTGAAAATTTTAAATCATAGGTCAGCATCACTGAAAATCTATTAATAAGTTTTTATGCTATGAATACAGGGTATAATCACCTTAGATTATGCGGTGATTATATGTGGATTTATGAATATGAAAATTGGCCTAAGTTTACTTGGGATCATGAGAAAATAAATAAAGCACTTTTAAAAATTAGATATAAATAAGGTATATAAAGCTATCTCAAGCGCGGAGGGTTTAACTTATGATGTTTTATATAAAGCTAAACTTTGGCGTTGGATCAATCAGGCACCTGTTAATTTACGCCAAAAGAATATAATAAATCGCATGTTAAGTAAAGAGTTTAAAGGTTTTATGAATACATCTAAGTACGCGAAAATGGCGAAGTGTTCAAGGGATACAGCTTTAAGAGATATTAAAGAACTACTAGCTAGAGATATCTTAGTTCTAAATCTAGGGAAAAGTGGTAGAAGTACAAGTTATCGCTTGATTAGCGAAGAAAACCTAGAGCAAATCAATTTATAGATTATTATGATTAAACTTATAATACTTTACTATTCATAAGTTGTTGAATCTTCAAGAAATATTTTTAAGTATTTAATAGAGCTGCATAAAATAGTTATTAAACTAAGCTGTAAAAATTTATTTTTCTGAGATGAATTAGCCGCATTAATTTAACCTATAAGTAAATAGATTCCCATCACAGCAAGGATAATGCTAGTATAATACTGATATGAATACTGCAGTTGCTACTAAAACTAAAATTACAGTTGCCCGAGGTGACGGAATAGGACCTGAAATCATGGAAGCGACCCTTGATATCATTAACGCAGCAGGCGCTAAGATAGAGACTGAAGAAGTTGAGATTGGTGAAAAGGTCTATAATCAAGGTTTAACTGCTGGAATTACTCCAGAGACTTGGGATTCACTTAGAAGAACTAAAGTGTTCTTAAAAGCGCCGATCACTACTCCACAAGGTGGCGGTTTTAAAAGTTTAAATGTAACAGTCAGAAAGACTTTAGGTATGTACGCTAATGTTAGACCTTGCGTTTCTTACCACCCATTTGTTTCAACTAAGCACCCAGTAATGGATATAGTTGTTATTAGAGAAAATGAAGAAGATCTATATGCTGGCATCGAGCACCAACAAACACCTGAAGTTACGCAGTGTTTAAAATTAATTACTAGACCTGGTTCAGAAAAAATTATCCGTTATGCTTTCGAGTACGCTAAGAAGTACAACCGTAAGAAAGTGACTTGCTTTAGTAAGGATAATATCATGAAGCTGACTGACGGTCTATTTCATAAAGTTTTTGATGAAATTAAAGTTGAGTACCCTGAAATTGAAACTGATCATTGGATCGTAGATATCGGTGCAGCTAAGATTGCAGATACTCCTGAGGAGTTTGATGTAGTGGTTATGCCTAACCTTTATGGTGATATTTTATCTGACATAGCAGCCCAAATCACTGGTTCTATCGGACTTGGTGGTTCTGCTAATATCAGCCCGACGATTTCTATGTTCGAAGCTATTCATGGTTCAGCGCCGATGATCGCTGGTCAAGGTATTGCTAATCCTTCTGGTTTAATTTTAGGTGCAGTTATGATGTTAGTTCATATCGGTCAAGGTGATGTGGCGACTAAAGTACATAATGCCTGGTTAAAAACTATTGAAGATGGTATTCATACTGGTGATATTTTTAACGAAACTACTAGTAAAGTAAAAGCTAATACTAAAGAATTTGCGCAAGCGGTAATTGATAGATTAGGACAAGAACCTAATGAATTAACTAAAGTCTTTTATGATAAATCTGAGCCGATTGAAGTGCAGACTACTAAGCCTGAACCTACTACCAGAAAGCTTGTAGGTACTGATGTGTTCCTTTATTGTGATGATCGTGATGCCCAAAAACTAGGTGATAGCCTTAAGCAGTGTGATAACGAAGATATCGAATTACTTATGATTAGTAACCGTGGTTTAACTGTTTATCCTAATGGACACCCAGAAACTTTCTGTACAGATCACTGGAGATGTAGATTTATGTCTAAAGACCAAAAAACTGAGATTTCTTTTGAAGCTGTGATCGCTCTTCTAGATAGAGTAAATAAAGCTGGCTTCGATGTGATTAAAACTGAAGGTTTGTATCATTTTAATGATAAGCCTGTGTTTTCACTTGGTCAGGGTCAATAAACATATAGTTTCTCCTTAAACTTAATAAATATTCATTGCGCTAAATTATATAGTTAATTATGTGCGATTATGTAAATCTAATTAACCCCTTAAATGGTGTCAATGGTAAAATAATACCTAAAGATGTCAATAAAAGAGTCAACTGCTAGACCAAGACAAAGAAAACTTAGAAATCAGCCTACTCCTGATGATTTACTATTCGATAGTTTAGGTAAACCTAAACTTACTGCTATCGAGTATTTATTAGCGCGCCCCCAATACGAAAAAGATCTTGATGACGATTACGCGCATGATGAAACGAATGTCAGGCGTGCACTAGCTGCTACGGCTTCTTTACTAAAGTCTAAAAACTACTCTGAGACGACAGTTAAAAAACTTATCGAAGATAACAGCCTTAATGCCTTAATCCAGAATTTATTGATTAAAGGTATTCATGAATCTATTAATGCAGGCGATCATAATGGTTCAGTGGATATGATGCAGGCTTATTTTAGATTAAGTCTAGAGTATAATAGCTTAGGTCATCAAGAGTTTTTAAACTTGGGTGATAAGTATTTTAAACCTTATCAGGGAACGCGCTCTGAGCAAAGAAAAGTTTTAGCAGCCATTAAAGAATATAAAACTTTAGCCCCTCAATACGAGCAGGATTATGATGAACGCCAGACTGCTGGTTTCGGCACAGCTAGAATCTTTCGCAAAGGCGCAACTAAAGCTATGCGTGGTGTGCTGCATTATACTAAGGATAAAAATTTTTTAGCCACTAAAATTATTATTCTAGGAGCAGGTCCAGCAGGTATACTTACAGCTAGAACACTAGTGGAAATAGGTTTTACTAATATTCAGATCTTAGATGAAAGTGGTAAATTTAATGATGTCTGGCGTATGAATTCGGTCAGTAAAGGTACTATTAATAACCCGTTTAATATTAATTTCCTGGGTATTAAGTTACCAGCTTCGACTGGGCGTAAAGGCTCAGGATCTAAACTACTTAAATTTCTAGACCAAGTTGTCTTAGGTAAGAAAGATGATAAAGGTAAACGTATGAAAGATTATTTTATGTCGAGTATGCCTAAACCGATAAAAGCTAAAGTTAGAAGTATAGTTGCTGATGATCTAAACCATAAAGTTGAGTATATAGATGCTGATTCGAAATTGAAAACTATTACTGCCCCGATAGTCATAAACGCATTAGGTCTTGGTAGACCGACTGATCTTAATGATAGAAAGGCGCCTATGAAAACTACTACACCTAATCTTTGTGGTTTTAGATGGCAGCTGAAAATCACAGAAGAGATAGCCCGTAATTTTTCTGGCAAGCATATAACTTTAATCGGACTTGGTAATAGTACTATCGAGATGTTAATGCAGATTCAGGAGTATAATCGCCAGGGCTATGATATCAGCTATAAGGTTTTAACTCACTATCCAGAAAAAAGTGTCCATAATCCTGATGAATATATCGAGCTTGATGGTAAAGAATATCGAGTTTTTAGAGATTTACAAAAATCTAACTTAGTAGACTTAGAGGGGGATATACCAGCAGCTAGAAAAGTGTATTTAAAAGCTTTAAAAGAAAAATGTATAATTGCTGATGTTGTAGAGTGGACGCGTGATCTAGAAAATAAGATACTTAAAGCTAAGCTTAGAACTGGTGAGACTATCGAAGTGAAAACAGATAAACAGTTCACTTTAATTGGCTATAAACCTAATGTCAAAGCTTATGAAGAATTGAATATAAGCCTGGATGAAGATGCTTGCCCGCTGTATGATTATGATGGTGAAGTGCATAGAAATGATGAGAGTCTGAAGTTAGATGAAAGTGAAGATAATTTATCAACTAAAGATGAAAGTACTCAATTAAATAAAGGTATAAAAAGTTATTTAGTGGAAGATGAAAATGTACAGAAAGTTCACTATAAGGATATCCAGCAAAACAAGCATAGAACTTATAAAGGCTACGCGCTGATTGGAGCGATTAGAGCGAATGACCATGAACCTAATGCTTTAGTGATTCCAGGTATTATGGATTCTTTGCCTAAAGTTATTTTTAATACTATTTTAAGAACGATTGATTTTTCTAATGGTATTAATTGAAAGTTAGCTTATTTAACTTTCAAATCATATCTCACAATAATCAAACTTAAGCGGGTGATACTTTTTAAGAGCTCTATCAGCCCTATCAGCGCCAGGGTACATTTGATCTAAGGTGTGCCAGAATCTTCCACTATGATCTTGATGTAATAAGTGGCATAGTTCATGGCATAAAACATAATCACAAAGCTCACTCGGTAATTTTACTAAGTATAAAGATAGATTTATATTTTTCATACTTGAGCAGCTACCCCAAATAGATTTAAGATCTTTTATTCTAAGTTTTTCGTATTTTAAATTAAACTTACTTGCGAAGAACTCTAATCTTGGATGTAGATACTCATTAGCTTCTTTACGTAAAAGTTTTAATGTCAGTTCCTTAGTTTTATCAAAGCTTGCATTAGTTTTTGCAGGTAAATAGATTTTATACTTATGACCCGTTTTTCTATATCGTAATTCTTTAAGCTCACTTGAGATAAATTCATATTCATAGTTTAGAGTTTTAAATTTGTAACCATCATTAAAAATAGGTTTAGGCTGCAAAGCTTTTTGTTCGGCTAGCCAGTTTAGATTACTTTCTAAAAACTTTTTTATAGTATTAATACTGGCATCTGCTGGCAAACTTAAGATCAAACCTTGCTCAGACTTGGAAATCAGTTTAATACGCTTAGCTTGACGGTAACTTTTAACTTGCACACCATATAATCTAATCACTTCTTCACAAAAGCTATCATTTAATAGTTTATCTAGCATACTGGGCGGCTTATAGAAATTTAGTTTGGGTAACTTGAACATTTTAATGCTATATATTATTTCTTCTTATTCGCCCATCAGCATTAACTTTTCAAGTAGGTGAATATATAAAATATCATTAGTGCTACCCATATTATATTCTAAATCACCTAAGATTGAATCCTTATTTGAGTAATCTAAGATATTGTCATTTGTGCTATATATTTCAAGTGTCTTTAACACTTCAAGTATTTTATCAGTTGATAAATCATTAGGATTATTTAAGGCATAAGCGATAGCATTTCTACCATTAGGATCTTTAGCATTTAGTAAGTTTTTTGCAGACTCAGGATTAGATAGTAACTCGCGAATTTTAGTTAGATTACCTTCTTCAGCTGCTAAATGCAGAGCTGTAATACAACCTGTATTTTTCTCAGTAATAGTATCATAGGTCTTTTTAGTTAGATTACCTTTTTCAGCATTTAAATGTAGAGCAGTAAGAAGACCTGTATTAGTGATAGTTCCGTAAATCTTTTTAGTTTGCTCAGAGTCTTCTTTGATAGCCTGTAAAAGTTTTTTAGTCTCTAAACTTGGTTCTCTTTCAAAAAAATTACCACTTTGATTTTGCACATCTCGAACTACTTGTTTAGCGAACTCTAAAGCTACGGGCTTACCAGTGATTTTATCGGATAGATTTGTAGACTCAGGCTTACTCGCTTGATCTGCTAGCATTTTGTACATGGCAGCGTAGTCTTGGCTATTATATGCTTTAGTAAAAGCTGATTCGCCTGTACCATACATCTTTTTATGGTCATTGATGTCTTCTATATTATCTAATTTAACTGAATGAAATTTATTATATAGCTCTAAAGCTGTATTTCCATTACTATTTCTAAGATTATTATCAAATACTAATCCAGCGTTTAAAAGTTTATAAATAGTTTTTTTAGGTTGGTGTCGAGCTATCAAGTGAGCAGCTGTAAGTTTATTATGATTTTGAATGCGACTATCAGCACCATTTTTTAGTAAAATAGCTGCCTTATCAAACTCATCATTTTTAAGGGCATACATTAAAGCAGTATTACCTTGCTCATCTTGCATATTTAAATTACCGAAGTTTTTCTTAAAGGTTTTCAGTTCCTGATCATATTTTTCTAAATCATCTTCAGTAAATGATATTTTATATCTAGTTTGATGTGTTAATTGAAAAAGATATTCCTGTTTTTGTTTATCTGAAAATTTTATACCGATGCTTGCAAGTGCTTTAAGACTTTTAAAATTAACTCTTTCAAGTGCTTGGCTTATAATACTTTTACCAGTATTACTATCTTTATAATTAAGATCAAAGCCAGCTTCGATTAAAGCTTCTAAATTTTCATTTATTACTATGCCTTGCTCATCTAAAATGTTATTAATTAATTGATATTCTAAAGCATTTAAATAACTGAATTGTAGTTTAGGATATTCTGGACTAAGCTTTAGACCACTTTTAGCAGCAGGTAGAATCATTTCGTAGTTTCCATAAAATACTAGCCTATCTGAAAAATTTAAACCTAGGTCATCAGTGATATCAGCATATGCTTTAGGTAAAATACTCAAAAGTTTTTCTTTAGATTCCATGCTATTAGTGTTTTTATCTATTAGTGAATGTAAGTTACTAATATCATTATCTTGTAAAAGACTTTCACCGAATATACTGATCAACTCTATATTATTAGCCTTGGTTACTCTATCGACCATAGCGTCTAAATATAAGTTATTAGTCAAATGATCTAATGAAGTTAATCCATGCTTCTTACTTAGTGTTTTATCTGATAGAATTTGTTTTAAATCTTGATCACTAAATGAAGCTAATATTTCTTTAGTCATTTGGGAATCTGTAAAAAACTTCTCTTTTAAAATTGAAACTATACTAAGATCTCTAAGTTGATTTACTTCTGTAAGCTTCATGCCAGAATTTATAATAGTATTAACTATCTTAGCTGTATCAACTTCTCCGTAATGAGCTGAAACTGATAAATTTAATAATAATAATTTTTCTTCAGCATCAAAGCCATGTTTTTTTAAACTAGGATCTTGATTTAAGATTTTTTCTATTTTATCTGTATTACCACTTGATAATAAACTACTAATTAAACTAAAGTTATCTTTTTTAGCAAATTTTTCTGGAGCTATATCTACTAATTTACCAAGATAACTACTTAATTTAGTTTTAAAACTACCGTAATATGTAGTCTTTTTATCAAATTCAACATTTAAAGCAAGACTTTTAAGTTCATCTGCTACATCAATTATAATATGTTTAATTTCATTGTTTTGTGCTAAAAATTCTAGTAATTCTGAGTTTAGATTTTTGGCTGAGATTTGAGCAATATTATGTATTAGACCTAGTTTATTTTGTACGTTAAGTTTCGAATTATTAATATTATGTACTAATTTTTTATATGTTTCTGTTTCTAAATTAGGGCTGATGGTATACTTCTCTGTATTTTGAAGTTTTATACCATTGTTTAGTAAAGAATGTAATTTGTTTGCAAAATCCTGCTTTGGCACTGTATTTTGGTTTTTAGTATTAGCTTTAGCTAATAAATATTTAAAAACTTGCTGAGCTTCAACACTTTTATTTAATTGTGGTTCATCAAGCTGAATTACTTTACTAAAGTGATCTTCTAAATTTTGCGTTGAATTTTTAGTCTGATTTAATTGATGTAAAACATTAATTTTAGTTTTAGTCGAGGAATTTACTTTAGGTAAATCTTTAACATTAAGCTTGAGGTTTCTATTAATACTCTTAGGTAGTTTTTTTGGATCCTCAAACAAAAGCTTGGCTAATTCTCTTTTAAGATGATAAGTATTTTCATCTTCTTTTTCTTCTTCAGTCTGGGTACTTATCTGAGGTTTTATATGTATGCCTGGATGATGCTTATTAGTACTTTTATGCTGCTGAGTAACATATCTGGTTTCAGTAGGTATACCTGGAGTCTGAGAATTATCAAAATGTGATCTAAAGACGCTTGACATATTAAATAGATTTTAACATAGTTTGCTGATTATTATCTTTAGCCTTTCTGGATGAATATATGATTTTAGTATTAAATTTTATCAAAAGTAAAAATTATTAAAAACTAGTATTAAAATGCTTAAATAATTAATTTTTAAATGAAAAGTGGTTTTAAAATAAAAGTTTTTGAGTTAATAAGAAATAATTTGTATTTTAATTCACTATGTTAAGCCCATCATAGTTTGGTTTAACAGCATTTTATGGTAAAGCTTTTCGCTATCTGAGCCAGGTGATAAAGTACTACTTAGATAATAAATTGGATCACCTAGAATCAAATCCTGATTATTGAAGTCTAGTTGATCGTCAGGCGAACTATGAGATTTTAAAATTTCTAATATTTCAAGTTGCTTTTTAGTCGATAAATTCTTTTTATTATCTAACAGGTAAGCTAGCACATTACGACCATTTTGATCGCGAGCACCTAGCAGGTTACTTGTCTGAGGCTGATTTAAACTACTTCGATCAAGCAGCTCATTAATTTTATTTATGTTTCCTTCTTCTACAGCTAAATGTAGTGCTGTTATTGAACCAGATTCGTTTTTAGTAAGTTCTTGATAACGCTGATGATTAGTTAAAGGGATGCCTTCTTGATTATTAGCTGACATAGCTTTTCTAAAGTTTCTAGTAGCGGAACTGGGCTTGCGATCAGCAAACATATAGGTGTAGTTAGTGCTAAAGTATTCTTTCATATCTAATGCATATTTTTCAGCTAATTTATCTGTTAGATTAATTGGTTTAAATTCTTGATTAGGATTTATACTAGGTATTTCTTGATCATTTTGATTAGTTATTACTTCACTATTATCATAATTAGTTAATTTGTTAGCTTGAGTATCTTTTTTAGAATTAATATTACTTTTAGCTAGTTCCTTTTGCTTTTGAGCTTCAAGCATCTGATACATGGCATCATAGTCTCCTTCACCGTAAGCACTACAAAAATCATCTTGGTTTAATTTGTAAAAAGTCTCATGATTTAGTAACTGTGTACTATTTTTTATATCTATAGATAGCCTATTATTAATAATATCTATAGGTGTTTGACCATAACCATCTTTAGTTTTACTATCTAGTACAGTTTTTGACTTAGCTAGATCTATATATAAAAGTCCGGTATTAAGCAATTTTCTAATAAAGACTTTTTTTTGCTGAGCTACGTGATGTGCTACGGTGGTATCTTCATAATCACTTTTATTTAAGTCAGCTCCATATTCTATGAGTTTACTAGTTTTAAAAACGTCACCAGACATAATGGAATGTATTAATGCTGTTTGCTTGCGGCTATCTGGAAAGTCTAAATTTTTGAATCTATTTTTAAAAGCTTTTATGTGAGATTCGAATTGTTTATTTTCTTTATCTTTATCATTAAAAATGTTATTAGGACTATTAACTAAAGCTTTTAAGTAGTCAATCTTATTTTTTTCTGTAAAGTTGACTTTAGCTAAATTTAAAACTTTTACAGCTCTTAAACGTTCTAGCGCTAATGCTGAATCTACAAGACTTTGATCTCGGTTGTTTTTATAATTAATATCTAAACCTGCATTAGCTAGAGCTATTAAATTTTCTTCAATTAAATTATCTTGTGGATCAAGTAAACTATTCTGTAAGACATATAGAAACGATCTTTCTATTAAATCTTCTTCAAAGTTGTTAAGGTCAACCTTCAAGCCAGCTTTAGCTAAAGGTATGATGAAGTTTGATAGGTTATTATTAATAGCATATTCAAGCATCTGTTGATTAGAACTATCAGTCTGCTTTAAAATATGTTCAGGTAATTCATTAACTATCTTTTCGTAAGCTACCGGATCTCTCATGACTTGAGTTAAAATTGGCATCAAGTTATCAGCATTAAACTTAATTAAACCGTTTATAAAACTAGTTTTTAAAGTTTTATTATCACTATCTAGAACTTTTGTAGTTAAAGCATCTAAATACGATAAGCTGCTTTGTAAACTATTTTTATCGTTATTAGATAAATCTAAAATATTATGCACGCTGGTGGTTGGGTTATTAAACATATTAATGAGCTGCTTGTCGTTGATAACATTAAATACACATTGCATGCCAGTGTGACTTAAATAACTAGAATTTTTTAGTATTTTAACCAAGCTTTTGTTTGATTTAGGTTGAATCTGATCTAACTTATCTATATCTTTTATTAAAGTTTTTATTAAGGTTAAATCATCAGCATTACGATTGTAAGAACAATTTAAAGCTAACATTAGTAGGTCAATTCTTTGCGGCTGAGTAAAATTATGCTCTTTTAAACCTGGATCAACTCTAAGAAGACCTTCAGTAGCTTTTAAATCATGATTTTTAAGTAACTCTTTAAATAAACTACTATCACCTGGCTTTAATAATTTATCTGGAGCTATTTTATACAACTTTTCAAGATAGGTGCCTTTAGCTGGATTATGCTTGGATCTAGCGATACTAATTAATATACTGTCCATATCATTAACTAGTTTTTGTTTAATATCAGGCTCAATGACTATAGTATCTAGTAAATCATCATCACACTGTTGGTTAGCCATATTTATTAATAAGTCTTGAATGATAGGATCTTGCAGGTTTAGATCAGGAAGCTCACGAGTCTTTTTAAAAATGGTATGAAATAGCTTACTATTATTCATTAAAGCTAAAGTGCAAGCACTATCACCTGTATTATTTTTTAGATTCGGCTTGGCGCCAGCTCTCAGTAAGTCGTTTGCTGTGAGTATATGATAGTCATCAGTGTTATCATTCTTTGCAAGTAAACTTAAAGCACTATCTCCTTGATTATTTTGTAAATTAACATTTATTCTAGGATTAATATTGGTATCACTTTGCTCAGCTTCAGGGTCAGATAGCATTAGCTGCGCTGTGATCTGATTTTCATATTTATTAAAGTCTTTACATGCATCGTGTAAAACAGTATTTCCAGTATTAGGGTCTTGATAATTTATATTAAGCTGTGGATTATTTATTAAATCCATTAAATACTGATTATCAAAACCTTCTCTAGCATTAAGCATTATACTTATTAGTGATTTGCCATTTTTATCAACTGAATTCAAATTAAGCCCAGCTTTAATTAGTTTTTTATAGGTATCGTACTTAAACTTTGAACTAATAATTAAGGGTTTATCGTCAAATTTTAAACCTTTATCTAAGAGCTTCCTTAAGGAAGATTCTGAGTGTATTATATCTGCGTTAGCTGAAGTTACTTTAGGATCTTTAGCTACTAAGTACTTTAAAATTAGAGATTTTTTTTCGTGAGGTATAGAATCTATGTCACTCGCTTGATAAATTTCATTAAATAAATTTTCTGCATTGCCTGTTATTTTTTTAGTGTTTGCTTGCTGATGAAGTTTTCTTATAATTAAATCATTAGTTTCAGTCTTTAAATTATTACTATCAAGACTAATTTGGGCTTTACCATTTATACTAAAATTTTTATCTAAGCTGCTAACTTGTCGAGTATTATTAGTAGACTCTAAACCTAAATTCTGGTTTTGTTGGGTATTGTCTACTGTATTAAGATCTTTCTTAGTAGCTTGAAAAACTCGTTTTAAATGTGTTTTTAGATTGTTTATCCGCTCAAGCATTAAAATTATCTTAACACTGCTAATGCAAATATTATGTGAAGTTAATAAGATCTAAATATTTGTATTACAAAATAGTTCAATAGACTAATCTTATATCAAGCTTAATTTACACCTTTATTATCAAGTGAAAAGATATTTTATATCGTGTAAATATAGATATAATAACTAATTTAGTTATAGATACGCTTATAGTGAATATAAGCTAAATAAACAGTTCTCACCTACGAAAGTAGTAAACGTGTAGCTTCTTCTATATTAGCCTGTCTAATTAAAGATTCACCGATTAAAAAAGCTTTAGCGCCAGCAGAATAAAGTTTACGAATATCATCAGCGGTACTTATACCAGATTCTGTTATAACGAATCTAGAAAGTAGATCACGGCGGTAGTCAGCTAGCAGATTAATACTAGTATCAATATTAGTCTCAAAGGTATTAAGGTCACGATTATTAATACCGATTAGTTTAAGATTTGTATTAAGTGCCCTTTCAAGTTCAGCTTCATCATGTACTTCTAATAAAACATCTAAACCTAACTTATGAGCATAATCACTTAGATATTTTATTTGATCATCACTTAAAATAGCCGCGATTAAAAGAATCGCACTAGCACCAGCTATTTTAGCTTGCAAAATTTGTTTAATATCGATAATAAAATCTTTTCTAAGACAAGGTAACCCTGATGTCGCAGAAGTAATTTCTAAGTTTTTTAGGCTACCTTGAAAAAACTCTTCATCTGTTAAAACTGATAGTAGCTGAGCGCCACCTCTTTTATAAGCATCAGCTATACTAATCGGTTCGAAATCTTCGCGAATAAGACCTTTAGAAGGGCTGGCTTTCTTAAGTTCGGCAATTAAAACCACTCCATCAGCATCAGTAATGGTTTGTAAAAAGGAGCGCTGCTCGATCATACTAAATATTCGATCATTGGTACGCCTATCATCTAAATCACGAAGAAGCATATCTTCATCAGGAATTTCTGCTAATTCTTCGAATTTACGGGATACTATGCGGTTTAAAATACTCATGGCTTTAAGTTCAGAAGTGAAGATTATTTTATGTTTCTGATCATACCAGCAGCCACTGTATTAAATGAAATTTCGTCGATTAAAATAAATGAACCTAGAAATCTATTATCAGCATAAGGTTCTACAGCAATAGGTTTTAGTGCTTTTATCTCAACGCTAGCGATATCATTCAACTCCAGTTCGCACTGATCTTTCTTAGCGAAACTGTGTATATCGTAACAGAAATTTATCTTACTACACATAACTTTTAGCTGGCTTGAGCAATATTTAAGAATGTATTTCTTTTTAGTACTAAACTTTTCTTCTGCCATCCAACATAAATCAGCATCAAATAACTTGGTTTCCATTAAAGGTTCAGAGCTTTTAGCTAAAATATCACCGCGACTAGTATCAATTTCACGATCTAAAGTTACTGTGACAGATTGAGGGCTGGTAGCTTGCTCTAATTTATCTTCGAATAAATGAATGCTTTCTACTTTAGCTGTTTTTTTAGACGGGTAGCTAATAACTTCATCACCGACTTTAATATCGCCGCTGGCTATTTGACCAGCAAAACCTCTAAAATCAGGATACTCAGCGTTATCTACTCTTAATACATATTGAATAGGGAGTCTGAATTTATCACTATTACAGTGATTAAAGTTAGGTGTGTTTTCTAGAACTTCCATAACAGTACGTCCACTGAACCATGGCATGCTAACTTCATCGTTATTTTCAGGATTAGCGGGATTTTTAAAAACTACGTTATCACCTTTAAGCGCTGAAATTGGAATGAATTCCAAGCGATCATCAGTAATATTTAGTTTATCAGCCATTTCTTTAAAGTCAGCTTTGATGTTATTAAAAACTTCTTCGCTGTAATCGACTAAATCCATTTTATTAATTGCTACGATTAGTTTATTAATACCTAAAAGTGAAGAGATAAAAGCATGGCGTCTTGATTGATCACTAAGACCTTTGCGGGCGTCGATCAGGATAATCGTTAGATTAGCAGTCGACGCGCCAGTTACCATGTTACGCGTGTATTGTACGTGACCTGGAGTATCAGCGATAATGAATTTACGTTTAGGAGTTGAAAAATAACGGTAAGCTACATCGATAGTAATACCTTGCTCGCGCTCAGCAGCCAGACCATCAGTTAGCAGCGCGAGGTCTACACCATCATGCCCTTTTTTACTACTAGTTTTAGCTACGGCAGCTAATTGGTCTTCAAAGACAGACTTAGAATCATATAGCATTCTACCGATTAAAGTAGATTTACCATCATCAACACTACCGACTGTCGTAAATTTTAAAATTTCAACATCTTTATCTTCGTTTATGTGAACATTAGCTGTTTCTACTTTAAACTGCTCGTTATTGTTCGAGCTATCATCATGATATATAGTAACTCCTGGCATTTTAGAAATATCCTTCTTTTTTCTTATCTTCCATCGAACTATCAGAACCTAAGTCTATCACTCGGTTCTCGCGCTCTGATTTGCGGGCTAATTTAGCTTCGCGAATAATATCATCTATAACACTAGCGTCAGATTCGACTGCACCAGTACATGGCATGCAACCTAAAGATCTAAATCTTGATTTAACCACTTTAACTTCTTCGCCAGGTTTAGCTTCAGTAAATTTATTACCTTTTACGATAGGAATCATTACACCATTTCTAAAGACAACTTCTCTTTCCTGAGCGTAATAGATCGGTACGATATCTATGTTTTCAAGTTTTATATATTCCCAGACATCAATTTCAGTCCAGTTAGATAAAGGAAATACGCGAATAGATTCACCTGGATGAATGCGCGCGTTATAAATATTCCAAAGTTCAGGTCTTTGATTTTTAGGATCCCACTGACCAAACTCATCTCTAAATGAATAAACTCTTTCTTTAGCTCTAGACTTTTCTTCTTCGCGGCGCGCACCACCAAAAGCCGCATCAAAACCATGAATACTTAAACCATCTAATAAAGCTCCAGTTTTTAAAGCTCCGCAGCAGGTATCTGTACCGAACTTAAAAGGATTCATTTCATTAGAAATAGCGTCTTCATTACGGTGTACGATTAAATCTACGCCAATATCTTGACAAAATTTATCTCTAAACTCGTACATCTCTTTAAACTTATAGCCAGTATCGATATGCATGAAAGGAAACGGAATTTTAGCTGGGTAAAAGGCTTTTCTGGTTAAATGAGCCATTACCGATGAATCTTTACCTACTGAATACAACATCACAGGATTATTAAACTCAGCAGCCACCTCGCGGATGATGTGCATACTTTCCGCTTCAAGTTGCCTTAGGTAATCAATTTTATTATTAGTCTTTTCGCTGATACTTGCTTGCATTATAACTTTTTTATTGTAACATTATGTTTTGCCTTGGCAGGCGGATATAAGCTTAGTTTCCATATTGATTTTTAATATCTGATATAAGACAGACTTATTAGTTTTTATATTTAATAAATTTCTTAAAATGAGATGTCGCTTATTTTATGAACTTAGCTATAAATCAATAAATAAGTAATTATATAAACCTTAAATATTAATTTATAAAGCCCGCGTCAGTTATCAATTTATAAACTTTAAATTATTTAGACGAATGAAATACAACACAGAATTTATTTTTAATTTAAACAGATCTTGGTCACTCTAACCCATACGCCTAGCTACGAATTGATGTAGGTTATCAGCCATTAAGTAAGGATTAGTTTTAGTTTGCGCTTCTAAAGTATCGTGATCTAGATGGTGATAATTATGACCTGGATAGATACTAGTAGATTTAGGTAATTTTAAAAGCTTATTGTATAGCGAATCATACATAGTATGCACGCAGCCACCAGGCAGATCACAGCGCCCGCAACCATCTAAAAATAGCACATCACCTGAAACTAGCTTACCGTCGACTAGAAAACACTGCGAGCCTGGAGTGTGACCTGGAGTATGAATAAAATCTATTTTAAGATCGCCTAAGTTATAGCTAAAACTGTCATCCACTTCTTTAATATTTTCACCGATTGGTTTATAAAAACTAGCTTCATGTTTAGAAACATATACAGGCAAGTCGTGAGTTTTAAGTAACTTCTCAATACCATTAGTATGATCTGGGTGACCATGGGTAATAAACATAGCGGTTAGCTTATACTCCATTTCAGTGCTAAGTGCTTTAATACTTTCTACATCCCAGGCGGGATCAACTACTACAGCTTCTTTAGTTTCGCTGTTAGCGATCAGGTAGATGTAGTTTTTCATCGGACCTAGTTCAAGCTGTTTTAGCACCAGCGGGCTTGTCGGGGTATTTGACGCGTTCATGATTTTGACTTCTCCATATATCTAGAAAGGCAGTAGCGATAATCTTAAGCTCATCTTCAGTCAAACCTGAATTATCCAGCTCGCCTTCATTAAAACGTGAATTAATTATATTATTAATCTTCTCATATACTAGGCTTTCATCATGCAAATCCTTCATACTAGTTAAAGCCGCTTCTACGCTATCTGCGATCATCGCAATGCCAGTCTCGCGGGTATTAGGTGAAGGACCTGGATATCTAAAATCTTCGGGGTCGACATTGTCAGCGCCAAATCTTTCAATCGCTTGATAGTAAAAGTAATTAGTAATAGTAGTACCTTGATGCATCGGAATGAAATCGATAATCGCTGGTGGTAATTTATATTTTTTAGCTAGTTTAATACCTTCTGGTACGTGCGCGATGACGATCTGAGCTGACTTTTTAGGGTCGTTTAGAGTGTTATGTGGATTAGGTTTGCCTAAATTATTTTCGATAAAATACTCAGCTTTATAGGTTTTACCGATGTCATGATATAAAAGCCCCACACGCATCAGCTCGGTGTTAGCACCGATGGCTGCTCCAGCTTCCTCTGCCAGTCTGGTTACATTAATAGAATGCTGGTAAGTTCCCGGGGCGTCTTTTTTAAGCTTTTTAAGTAAGGGTTGATTCGGGTTAGAGAGCTCAGCTAATTTAAATGGTGTAAGCAGTCTGAAAGCCGATTCCAGATAAGGTAATGCTGCAATCGAAATTAAACCAGACGCGATACCACTTATCATATAAAGTGAAGCGATGATTAGAATTTGGCTGACAGCAAAGTTTTTAGCAGCTAAAGTCACTACCGCGACAAAAACTACCGCCTGCGCGACAGCTATTTTAGTACCAGCGTTAGATAAATCCTCACGTTGATGAGCACGGTTAACTAGAGGTATCGAATACATAGCACCTACGTAAAGTGGTAAAACCTGCCAGACAGTTAAATCAAAACTAAAAACTAGGAAAAAAGCGATTAGAGTGGTTAAAAACATCGCGAGTGCCGGGAAGTAAAACAGTGTGAGGATCATCGGCATCACACTAAGTGGCGCGATAGCTAGTTTATTAATACCCCACATCGAGATCACAGCTATGATGGCGACCACAGCCAGACTAGCTGACATAATTAGACCGATTTTTTGGATAGAGTAGCGTCTTTTTTCGACAATAGTTACATAGATCAGCATAATAGCCGCCGAGATCATGACAATATATAAATAAAGCCTGATACTTTTCCAGTCAGGCTCTGGATGTAATAGATCAAGCTCATCTAAAAAAAAATAATTTTTTTCACTTACTTTTTTACCTTTTTCAGCTAAGATCGTACCTTTAGCCAGTGTAACTAATAGGTCTGGCACTGAGCTAACGGCATCTTCTTCTATGTGCGCTACTTTTTGCCAATCTATAGTTACGTTAGGTGTAGTGGTAGCTGATAGCAGGTTTTGGATTAGTTTGAGCTTGTTATTAGCCAGTGTCGGGTACAGTATCCGGATGTTATCAGCTATTTTTTCTTTACTATAACCATTTACAATACCTAAATCCATCAACTTAGCCTGCACTTTTCTAGCATCATTAAAAAGGTCATCAGTATCTTCTAGTTTTTCCAGATTATCAAAGAAATCTCCACCTAGATCACTAATAATCTTGCGGTGCATAACGTATTTATCCCGTAGTAGTTTTATACGATCCCAAAAAATCTCTTTTTCTATTTCAGGCAGGGCTTCAAATTTAGACCATATTTCGTATAATTCGGGTTTTAGATTTTCAGGGTTTAAGCTTTCTATTTCATTTATAAAAGAGTTTAGTTCATAAAACTCTGAATCCTCTAGCTTAATAATTTTTCTTTGGGTTTCAATCGAGATTTTACTATCTATTTTTCTAAAGAATTGGGTATCACCGCGCAGGTGACTCTTAATTACAGTGATATATTCCTTAAGGTTCTGTTTGTTTTGTTTAATGGCAGCGTCATCTACCATTAAAATTTCGATATTACCGATGTTGTTAATCGAGTCTAACTTAGCTTTTTCTCGAGCTTCTTTAGTCGCCACTACATCTTTAACAGCGACATCATCAGCCACCTGGATGTTAATCGGGCTGACCTGATTAATTTTAATTTCTGGGTGATACCATGAACGTATAGCGATTAATGCTGTAAACATAGCGATCGCTAAGATAATTAAAATAATTTTAATTACAAGTTTTAAGGCGTGGTTTTTAGATTTTGTAATGCTACTACTCCTATAATAGAAATTTATGAACTATAACTTAGATAGTATCTTAGATAGCGCTAGCAATTCTGCTAAAAACATCATAGCAGTAGTTGGTCCAACTTGTACTGGTAAATCTGACCTGGCTATCGAACTAGCTAAGCACTTGAATGCTGAGATTATCAATGCTGACTCACGTCTGATTTTTAAAGAAATGAATATTGGCACTGCTAAGCCAAGCGAAAGTGAGCTAAGTGAAGTGAAACATCATTTAGTTAATATTAAGCGACCTGATGAAAGTTATTCGGCAGCTGAATATCAAAGTGATTTTGATCAGATTATAGAATCTGCACCTGAAAATCAAAAATTTATAGTAGTCGGTGGTACGGGTTTTTACTTGAAGGCTGCTTTAGCGAATTTAAACATGCCTAAAGTTTCGACTGATCCTGAGTTGCGTGAAGAACTGGCTGCGCTCGAATTAGACGTGCTGCGCGCCCGCATGCTAAAACTCGATCCTGAAGCTGGCAAGCAGGTTGATTTAGATAATAAAATTAGATTAATTCGTGCGATTGAAATTTGCGAGCTTTCAGGCGAAACTTTAGCTAAAGTGCGCAGTTTTGATAAAGAAGACCGCTACGATGTTCATTATATAGGTTTAACTTTTGAAAAACGCCGCGAATTATATGACCTGATTAATAAACGTGTCATAAACATGATAAAAAACGGTTTAGTGCATGAAGTCGAGGCGCTAGTAAAAAAATATGGTGCCACTCAAACCATGAATGGAACTATAGGTTATAAAGAGATCATTATGTACCTGGAAGGTAAGTATGAAAGTTTAAACGCGGCGCGGCGTGCTATTCAGCTAAAAACTAGGCGCTATGCTAAAAAGCAGCTTACTTGGTTTAGGCAGAATGAAAAAGTTCATTGGTATTTGCGCTAAGTTAGTGTTTATATGATTGCTAGCAATTAATTTATACTATTCTGTATTCCTTAGTCGGTGATAGCTAATTTAATTAGTTACACTTAATTTCACTAGTGTGAGTACTTCAACCTAGCTAAAAAATAAAAAAAAGCTTAGAAGTTTATTATCTTAGTTTTTTGTATAGTATGGTTAATAAACTATTAATAAGTAATACATTATGAACATCAACTCAAATATAAATTTCAAAGAAGCTTTTTCGACATTTACAGCTAAAGCAAAAATAGCCGAAAAGCTTAAGAATCCGCTTATCGCTGCTAGCTTAGTTGGAGCTACAGCCATGCCAGCTAATTCAGCTCAAATAAAACAAAATATAGTTGATATACATGCTGCTCCAAATCCAAATAGTGTACTAGTTAATAAAGAGAAAGCTAATGATAGTCTTGAGCTTGCAAGAGTAAAGGGACCGAGAATAAGTCCTGAACATAAAGAGCTTAGAAATAAATTTATCGAATTACTTAAAGAAATTAAAGATGACGGTAAAAATATACCTTTTAGCAAAATTAATCTAAATGGTTTAAAAATTAGAGATGATCAATCTGGTTTGAATGTTACATTAAATGGCGTCGAAGGTAAGCTTAGTAAGACTTATGAAGTAAGTACTAAGATAGACGAAAACGGTAGAGTGCGACAAACAGAAAGTGGTATCAAATTTATCCCGAATAAAGATGAAAATACCAAAAACGAAAATATAAATGAAATTTCTTTAACTAAAACTGTTCTTAGTAAAAGTGATAACAGTGGAACTTTTACTGCTGGTAAGTTTATAAAAATTGATGGTAAGAGCTTTGGTACTGCTTTAGATGTTGATGAGTATACTAAATTTAGCACTAAAGTCGAAAATCCTAAAACTGAAAGTTCTAAATAAATTAGTCTGGAAATTTTTACGAGTGCAAACTATCCTTTTAAAGATAGGTCATATTTTTGTTTGCACTTAGTTGATCTCATGGTATAAAGATTTTTTATTCTTAGCTGATTAGAACTTATCTCTTACTTAATTTTAAGTTGTACTCTGTTTATTATTTGAACTTGATTTGGAAATTCATAGCTCTTAAATTTATCAACATAACAATACTGCATAGTACTTATATAATACAAAATGCTGAAAAGTTATAAAACAGTTAAAAGTTTATTATTTTACTAGCCTAAATGATAGTATAGTTCTCTGGCGAAAATTATGAATATTCAATTTAATCCTAGACAAACAAATCCAGTATCTACTTCTAAAACCAATTCAGCAGATAAATTTAATAATTCACTTGCATTAGCTAGTTTAATAGGCGCTACCAGTCTATTACCTATGGATGCAACGGCGGCAAATAATAACAAACAAGCTATGACTGACTTGCATGCTGCACCTGCTGACAAAATTATTTTAGTAAATGACTCAAAAGCTATTAAAAATTTAAAATCTGCTAAAGTTGCAGCTTCTAAATTATCAGCAAAAGAGCAATTAATAAAAAGTCAATTTATAAATTTACTCACTAAGCTTAAAGCTGATAACATAAAAATACCGTTTAGTAAAATTATCAAAGATGACTTAGAATCTAAAAATGATCAATCTGGCATAGAAGTTACTTTAAATGGTGTAAAAGGCAAGTTAAGTAAAACCCATCATACTATGGATGTGGCTGATCTTTCAGGCACCGCTAAATTAGTCATTAAGGCAATCAAATTTACAGCAGGTGAAAAGACTAAAGATCCAAGCATTAATAATGTGGCTTTAAGAGAAGTAAATTTTTATCTAAACGAAAATGATCAGAAATCAATTTCAAATCAACAATTTATTACTATTAACGATAATGACTTTAGCGTTAAAGATGATGTAGATGATTATACAGAGTTTAATACTAAGATAAAAGATCCTAAAAACAAAACTACTGATGAGACTAATATAACTAGCTTAAATAATAAGGCAAATAATAAAAATGATTTAAATGCTCAAGCTCCTGTGCCAGTCGGTGAAGTTAATAAAGTAGATGTAATAGCTAGTAGAGCTAAAAAAGTAAGCTTTGATCAGGCTCTTAGAGTAGCTGAGGCTATTGATTTTACGGTTTCTAAGCGAGCTAGAGCTATGTACATGAATAATACTTTAAGATCTGATCTAAGTAATATTGATGGTGGTATTAATTCAGTTGGTAACAATGGTAATACTAAACAGGGTATTTTTAAAATAAATAATGACGACTATGGTGTAAGATATGTCAGATCTTTTAAAAAGAATTCTGATGGTACTATTAAAAAAACTGATATTGGTGAAAATATTGTTGATAAAATTGAGTTAACTTTTGCTAATTTAAATGATAAAAAAGCTAATAAATATGGTTTAGTAGTACACCATGATGACAATTTAAAAGTAACTCACTATGAATTCCAGACCTATAACAAAAATGGTGAGCTTAAATCTAGCACCTCATACCAAGCTAAATAGCTAATTTACTGGCTCTAAATCTAAAACGGATTAATAATAATGATAGTCGAAAGTAAGACTATCACTGTACTTATAACTTTAAAAGTGCTGATCTGTTCTTTAAAGACTAGCGCACCGATAAGTAAGTTAGCGATTAAAGAGACTGAGCGTTTACCTGCTTCAACGTATGCTACGTAAGTCATAGTATAAGCATAAAACTGAGTCATTAGAGCAGATGAAGCAATTAGAGAACCTAAAGTGAGAGTCGGCAAAACTTTAAGCATGCTCTGCTCGCCGATAAACTGGGATTTATCAAAGCGTTTACCCTGAAATTTAGTAATAATAAAAAAGAAAGTACCTGTTAAAAGTGCATGGTAAAAAGCATGTCCAGCTGGACCAACGTATACCATAGCTCTTTTATCAAATGGAATCGCAAGTGCCCATAAAAGTGAGGTGATTACGATATATTTGCAGCCTCTTTCAGATAGAAAATCGTGCCATAAACCTGTCAACACTTTTTTAATGGTCTTTTTACCCTCTTTAGCTTTATAGTTGACTCCCAGTGAAGCTAGTACCAGCACTATCATACCGACAGTTTGAATAGGTGTGATAGCTTCGCCCAGTAAAAAGTAACCAGTGATTACTGTAAAAAATGGTAAGAAAGATAAAAACGGAATTACACTACTAATAGGTGAGATGCTAATCGCTTTAGTTAATAGATAAGTACCGATCATTGCTAGCACTACGCAAACTACACCAGGCGCAAAATATCTAGGATCGAAGACGAATTGATTAGTGATTAATAAAAAGATTAAATACAGCGTGCATTGGGTAAACTCGAAATAGCACAGCAGTTGCATGCGCTCAATCTTATTAACCAAGACCTTTCGAACTGTGTCATAGGCTACCCATAATAAGCCTACAGAAGCAATTGAAAGTAAAGTAGTTAAGCTAAGCACAGGCTAATATTATAATCTACTTACGATAATTTCGTTAAATTATTTGTGTATTAAATAAAAGTTTTAGATTAAGTATATATTTTATTTTAAAAAAATATATATCTACTAAATTAGATTTTATTGATTGTTTTAATTTTGTTACTTACTTTGATGTAATTAAAAAGTTGATGTATTAGTAAACTTTTAACTTTAATATATACCTACATTAAGAGTTTTCGTAAACTAAAATACAAAAATAAGAAACTTATTTAAGTTTCAATGAACCTAATGGTTTTATAAAGGACGTTTTACTAATTTTCTTATGGCGCAGCAAATAACAGCATATCCATATGCTTAAAAAATGACTGAGGTATAGAATTTCTTACTCTTTGACCTATATTAGTTTGACCATAATTTCCAAATGAACCAACTTGCATATAAATAATATTAACAAATGATTATTAAAAATTCATAAACATTCGTGCTATTTAGCTGGTATTCCAAAACTTTTTAGCTATATTATGTAAATCAAAATTCTTAGCCAGGTAAGGTAATAGAATTTACTTTCAAATAACGATAATAAAATAAAATTAATATAACTATTTAACCTTCATCAAAGTGAATTCATATTAACGATCGCTAGACAGCGCGCCTGCTAATCTACTATCATTATCTATCTATATGGGTAAGTTTGCTGATAGTTATCAATTCAAAGAGGTAGAAGAGCGCCAGCTAGAAAATTGGCTAACAACTAAGGTCTATCAGGTTAATAAAGATACAAATAGTACACGTGAAACTTTTAGTATTGCCCTGCCGCCACCTAACGTAACTGGTGAGCTGCATATGGGACATGCGCTTAGTGGCACTATCCAAGATATGCTTTTACGTTATCACCGTATGCTTGGTCATGACGTGCACTGGCAAATTGGTTCAGATCACGCTGGTATCGGTACTCAGTTAGTGGTTGAAAAACACCTAAAGAAAACTGAACACAAACGTAAAGAAGAGTACGGTCGCACAGAATTTATCAAACGCGTTAAAGAGTGGAAAGAAGAATACGGTAATAAGATCGTAAAACAAATGCAGCGTATGGGCTTTAGTCCAGATTACGAGCGTGTACGTTACACTATGGACGATGATTACACCACCGAAGTTAAAGATAGCTTCGTCAAATACTTTAATGAAGGGCTAATTTACCGTGGTAAACGCCTCTCAAACTGGTGCCCTAAGTGCCTAACTTCCATTTCTGATCTAGAAATAGATGAACAGGAAAAAGTAAAAACTTTATACGAAATTTCATACAAATTAACTGAAGAAGTTGCAGGTTTAAGTGAGCTGGTAGTCGCTACCACGCGCCCAGAAACTATGTTTGGGGATACGGCGGTGGCGATTAACCCAGCAGATACTCGTTACACAGCTTTAATCGAGAAACTTAAACAAGAACCTGAAAGTGTTAAAGCACTGATTCCTTTAATTGATAAACCGATAAGTATCGTGCTTGATGAGTATGTAAAACTAGATTTTGGTACTGGCGCTCTTAAAGTTACACCAGCACATGACTTTAATGATAATGAAATCGGTAAAAGACATGATTTAGAAGAGCTAAATATCTTTGATCAGCACGCTAAACTATTAGATATTCCTGAAGTGCCAGATACTTTAAAAGGTTTAGATAGATACGAGGCGCGCACTCAGCTTTGTGAGATTTTAAGTGAAAAAAGTTTACTCATTAAAACTAGTGAATACAGTTCATCAGAAAACTTGCATGATCGTTGTGGGACTGAAATAGAGCCGTTTTTAAGCGATCAGTGGTATTTGAAAATGTCAGAGCTTGCTGAAAAAACTTTAAAAACAGTCTGCGAGGATAAAAATGCTGTCTTCACGCCAGCTAGGTACACAGATTTATTTAAAGCTTGGCTGGAAAATATTCAGGACTGGTGTATTAGCCGCCAAATCTGGTGGGGACACCGTATCCCGGTTTTTTATTATGAGGATCAGGGTAAGTTACATTACTTCGCGAGTAAAGATCATGATGCCGAAAATCTACCGACTGAAGATCCGACTAGACTCGATGCTAGTGGCGCAGCTTATGATATCAGTGGTTTGAAAGTGTATCAGGATGAAGATGTACTAGATACCTGGTTTAGTAGCGCTTTATGGCCTTACGCTGCTATGAATGATGATCAGCAAGTACAAGACAAATATTTCCCGACTTCTATTTTAGCGACCGCTAGAGAGATTATTAACCTATGGGTAACGAGAATGATCTTTTCAGCTGAATATTTTAAAGCTGAAGTACCGTTTAAGGATATTTTAATTCATCCTGTCGTGCAGACTCCAGATGGCAAGCGTATGAGTAAATCTAAAGGTAACGCGATAGATCCGCTTGAGCTAATCGAAAAGTATGGTGCGGACGCTTCTAGAATGTGGTACGCGAGTGTCGGTGTGCTGGGTAACCAGGATGTACGCTTCCCTGGTAAGAAAAATAAAAAAACAGGCTGGGAATGCGAGACCATCGATAAGTATAAAAAGTTTAATAACAAAATTTATAACGCAGCTAAGTTTGTGCTAATGAGTATCGAAAACGCAGCGCCAGCTAGCGAGTTTAAACCGCTTGCTTTAAGTGAAATTCTAAAGCTAGCTTTAAGCTCTGCTGATCGCTGGATTTTAAGTAAATTTGATAAAACACTAACCACTATCGAAAGTGCATATAATAACTATGATCTAGGCTTAGTTCAAAGCAGTTTATTTGAATTTATCTGGCATGATTTTTGTGACTGGTATCTGGAACTATCTAAAATTCAGACTAACCAGCAGGCTAAAAACCAGGTGCTATTTTATGTGCTGGAAGCTTGCTTAAGAGCTTTGCAGCCGATCACGCCGTTTGTAAGTGCTGAAATTTCACAACTACTTTTAAGTCAGATCGATAGTGAAGAGTTTTTAAAAGAAATCTACGCTGATTACATCTCTAAACAGCAGTTAAGTGAGCTAACTTTAGCTGATTTACCGCTTGCGCATGCTAGTTTCCCGCGCGCAGCTAAATTAGATATTATTACTGCTGAAGATTTAGCTAAACTTGAATTTACCATCGAGCTAACGCGCAACTTACGAAACGCGCGTCAAAGCTTGGATATCCCATGGTCTAAACGCTTTAATGTGCTTGTACTAGTTGAAGATCAGCTAGCTAGTGATTTTAAAGCTAATCTAGAGTTCGCGACCCCATATATTTTAGAGTTAGTTAAGGTAGATCAGGTCTCTTTTACTGAAACCGAGCCTGCTAAGCCTGTAAATACTTTTATTTTTAATGGTGCTAAGGTTTTTATTCCACTTGCTGGTATGGTAGATCTAGAAAAATTACGTAATTCACTTGAAAATAAGATAAATAAAGTTAATAAAGATATTAACTCTTTAGATGGACGCTTAAAATCTGAGAATTTTGTGAGTAAAGCCCCCGCTGATAAGATTGAAGAGGCACGCGCTGAATTAATTAAGTTACAAAAAGAACAGGATTTATTCCAAAACGAACTTAATTCTTTACAAGCAACCTAAGGTTTACTTACAGTAATAAGCATTTCTTAACACTTTTACCCTTAAATATATAATAGATGAGTTCTAAGCCTCCAGCTCCGCAGGGTAAATCAAATCTTACTTTGTTTGGTAAAAAAGAAAATACGCGCTCTGTGTATATTACACAGTCTTTTGATTATATCGGGCGTAATTCAGTTTATTCTAAGCAATACTTTCGTAAAGGTCCGCACCCGACACTTGATCGTGAA
The DNA here is from genome assembly GCA_964438425.1 of uncultured Gammaproteobacteria bacterium. GTDB lineage: Bacteria > Cyanobacteriota > Vampirovibrionia > LMEP-6097 > LMEP-6097 > CAYTKM01. The sequence goes on along the minus strand of CAYTKM010000006.1, from coordinate 156,055 downwards.
AAGGTAGTTTATACCCACCGCGAGCCTGGTAACGCGCGTGGTTTAGAGCTGATTTTAGAGCCTGAAGATCCACGTGTAGGTATTGTTAAATACCATAATACTGATGCGATTTTTAATTCTAATTTAGAAATTAAGCCGACTATGGATTTTGAGCCATTTGAGAAGTTTCATAGTATCGAGTATTTAATGCTACAAAAGTATCAGGAAATCAGTGTAGTTACTACTAAAAAACGTCTGGATCTAGTCTATAACAACTTTAAACACCTGAACTATCTCGGTTTTATGGAGATGATTAACTATAGTGATCCTAAGATTGATAAAAGAGATTTTGATGTAGTTGCGAAGAAAGTTAATGAATACGAAACACGCTATGCTGTTATTCACCCAGATACAAAACTAGTTAAATTTATTCAGATTATCAGAAGAAACAAATTAAGTGAAGTTGATAGTATCATTCACATTAACTTTGATGCTGGTATCGCTGTTTCAGTAAATGAATCATATGTAGATAAAGATGGTAATTTACGTAATTACGTTCACTTAGGTATTACGGGCGCGGCTAGTAACTCAAGGCGAAGTGGTATTGAAAGATTTAATGATGGTACTGTAATCTGGACGGTAAGTGCTTATAAACGTGGTCGTTATCGTACTGGAGCAGCTGCTTTAAGACCAGACGGCTCAGTAGTACTAATGAGAAATAGTCAGGATTTATTATTAGCTCAGACTGCAGCTAGAGACATCGGCGCGGAGCAGGTAAACCCAGTTAACCAAAGCTGGACTGGTAGATTTTCACCAGATTCATGTGTGCCTGAAGCGAATGACCGTTATGTTATTAGGCGTGAATATAAAACTTCGATCAGAAAGCAGTGTTTTTCATTAGTTGATGGTTCATGTATACCTGGATTGATTCCGATCTTTGATGTTAAGTTGTAAGTCTACTTTTTATTAGCACTGATTTTAAAAATTACATTCATATGTTAGTTTAAAAGTATCTTATAAATAATATTTCTATGGTAAAAGTAATATTTTAGCTGCTACGCCACTTTATTAAAGTGTGAATCATGATAGATATTAACTAGAATCTATTATTAGTAAGATAAAATTTGTACTTAAATAGCTGCATAAAGTTTATACTTAAATAGCGTCATCATGTCGAACTTACAGGCTAGTAGTTTAAAAAACATCATCCTAACTTCATTAATGTGTTTAATGCTGGTTAGTTGTAACTTATTATTAGATTTAAGTCCAGCTAAAGATTTGATGCAAGCTAAAGATTATCAAGGGGCGATAGCATTTTTAGAGCAGTACGAAGGTGCGCGCGCAGCGAAATTAAACTCTGAAGCTCACGTAAGATTAGCGCAAGAAATAGTTGCTGATACTAGTGTAAGTGCTAAAGATCGTTATCTAAGTGCTAAGCCAATTTTAAAGCAAGCTATAGAGTTGGATCCTAGTAATAGTCAAGCTAGAGCTTACTATAGATTTATCTTAAAAACTTTAAAAATTAAATTTAACTATGTTGATTAATATTGGATTGTTTGTAGGTTGCTATCTGATAGCAGCTATGCCGTTTGGGTATTGGTTGGGGCTGGCTTATGGTAAAGATCTTACTAAAATAGGTAGTGGTAGCACGGGCGCGACTAATGTGCTGCGTAATCTAGGTAAATGGCAGGCTATTTTAGTACTTTTATTAGATTTTAGTAAGGGCTTTGTACCTGTATATTTACTCAAGCATGTCTATACTGACTACATAACTTATGGTACTTGGTTATTTTTACTTTTTAGTATTACACCGATTATCGCTCACTCTAAGAGTATTTATATTGGCTTTAAAGGCGGCAAATCTTCAGCTACCGGGCTCGGTGTACTGTTTGCTTTAAATGCTTGGGCTGGCTTGATCGCTTTAGTGATCTGGATTTTAGCTGTGTATATCTCTAAAATCTCTTCGATGGGCTCAATAGTCACAGTACCACTGGTCGCTGTTTGGCTATGGTTATTTAAAGAACCAGTACCAATTATATTTTTCGGAGTGATAGCTTTTATTTATATAGTGCTATTTAAGCATTCAAGTAATATTAAGCGTTTGCTCGAAGGCAAGGAGCCTAAATTTGGTCAGAAGTAAATGATCTTAGAATTATAAGATTTCAGGTCAAATTTAATCTTCTATAATATTGAATCAAAATAACTATAAGTGTTAATTTAATGTTAAATTCAAAGTTAGGTTTATAGTGATTTTAGATACTGTTGAGTTATGCTTGCTAGATAATAATGGTCATGAATTCATTATGAATGCATCTCAGTTGATACAGTAAGAGAGTGATACTTTAATAATAAAATTTAACTTAAGATATAAAACTTGCTGTCAAAATAATAGACAAGGTGTCTTATATTATCATGGGAATTAACAACGTAAATAATAGTAACAGTGTAAATATGCAACCGATCAAATTTACCAAAAAGGAAGTCAGTGAAGGTTTCACTCCTAAACCACAGCCAGTCATGGGAGCAGTCGATCCTTTCTATTCAGCGCCTATTAAAGGTGATTTAAATTCATTAAAGAATACTAACTGGGGTCCACCATCACCGCCAGCTCAAGGTGCTGAACGTTTTAAGGGAACAGTTTTTTCACAATCAAATAATATAGTAATTACTAATGATGCTATATCTGAGAATTTAGAAATGTTAAAAGGGTCTAGTTGGGGTGGCGTCATAGTAGGTGGTGGTGTCCAGGAAAATCCAGATATCTCTGCACGTGATATTCAAAACAATCTAGAAATGTTAAAACAGTCTGATGTACCGTATCCACCAACACCTGGTATCCAGGGTAACTACAGTAACGTAGACCAACTTGGTGGTTACTAAGAATTAGTTAAATATAAAACACTTTTAAAGCTGTAAATTTAAAGCTATAAATAAGTTGATACGATCAGCTGCTTATAGCTTTTTTGCTCTTCTTAGCCGATTTTTGAACATAGTTATTATAAAGACTAGTATTTTAATTAAAATATAACTAGTTGTTAATTAATAGTGGTTTGTAGATACTATGCATTTTTATTTAATTGTAATGCTTTTTATGATAATGTTAAATATAAATTATGTATCAGCCAGTAATATTGGTATAAAAACCTGCTTAGATCTACAAAATATAACTGATTTAACTAGCGATTATTACTTAATACAGGATATTGACTGTTCTGACAGTACTAATTGGAATGGTGGTAAAGGTTTTTTACCGCTCGGTGATAGCTCTCATCCATTTACTGGTGAATTAAATGGTCGAGATTTCACTATTCGTGATCTGGTGATCAATGATAATAGCCTAGATAATAGTGGCATTTTTGCTAAGGCAGTAAATTCAGTCTTTGAAAATTTAACTTTTAATAATTGTGATGTAACTGCTAATGATTTTACCTCTTTAATAGTTTCAGAATCTGAAAACTGTGTTTTTAAAAATATCGAGATTAGTAATTCTCAGTTAACTGCTAATTCCTATTCAGGTTTTTTAAGTGCCAGGCTGCTAGGTGGCAGAAACGTAATCGATAATATAACTCTTAAAAATAATGTAATAGAGGGAGCTGACTATAATTCAGGTTTAGCGGGTTATGTAAATAATGCAAGGGTAAACAGCGTAACTTTAAAAGATATTACTCTAAGTGCTAAAGAGTATTCAGGAGCTATGTTCGGTAGAATAAATAATTCAGATATAAGTTATGTTAGCGCTAATAATATCCAAGCTACTTGCACGAGTACAGATTTTTCTTTTGGTAACTTAATAGCTTATTTTAATGATTCGACTTTAAATTACGCTGATGGAACAGATTTACAATTAACTTCTAACACTAATACTGGTGCAGACGGTCGCGTGTCGACCTGGATTGGTACTATGGATGGTAGTAGTAGCTTAACTTACAATTTTTTAAATGGTATAAATGCTACCACTCAAACTGCTTTTGGCGGCATAGCTAATCAAGTCAAAGGTAATTCTAAATTTAAAAAGTGTCATGTGAAAAACTCTAATATCTCTGGTAATGGCAATATTGGTACTTTTATTAACTATATCTCTGGTAATAATAGTGACATTCAAGATTGTTTTGTGGATAATACTGTTATTGATACTACTAATGATAAGAATTCAAGCTTTATTAATATAATTAAACCAACTGATTATTGTGTTTTACGAGATTGCTATGTTAAAGATGCCGATATTAGTGTCTTAGGAGCTAGTGTCTTTGATATAGGTTTTTTCGCTAATTATGCTTATAAAGCGAATGTAAAGCATTGTTATATTTCTAATGCAAATATTGATGTGGTGGACGAAGGTTGGTTACATGCTGGTTTTATAGCTGTAGCAGACCAAAGCAATATTAGTGAATGCTATTTAAATAAGGTGGCTATGGATGTAGGTAACGGCGGTTATTCAGCGATGTTTATAGGCTATATGGAGGAAAGCCAAGTTTCGGATTGTTTTGTTAATAATTCATCTTTAGCTGCCACTTACAACTCTGCTGGTTTTACAGTGGAGGCTGATGGCAGTACAGTCTCAAGTGTTATAAACTCTTATTTTAATACTCAGCTGACAGGCGCTGATAATAATTTATTAATTCGTTATGATAATGCTAATTTTTTAGTTAATAATGTTTATGTAAATTCAGAAACTAATCCAGGTGTTCCTAATACTAAAGCTACAGGTTTAACTACGTCTCAGATCACTGACCTGATTAATTTTGATTCTTCATTTAGTGATAATATCTGGGCTAATGGTGATACTATAGTCACTTTAAAAAATAATCCTATAAAAATTGACAGTTCTGAAAGTGAAGCTAAGCTCGATTTTAAAACTGTTTATAATCAGCTTGCCGCAGATACTAGAGTTTCTACTATTTATGTAAAATCTAATTATGATTTTAGTGATTACGTAACTAAGTTTACTCACAGTCTAGAGGATCAAAACTTTTATATTGAAGATAATGTAATATATACAAAAAAGCTTTTAATTGATAATGATTATCATGTATATAATCTTCCTCTCAAAATTTCTAATGATAAAGGTGAATTTTTCGAAGAAACAGTTTCGATAAAAGTGATTCCGCTGCTTGATAAAACACAACCACCAGCAGATGATATGGAGAATGAAGAAAAAGACGAAGAATTAGAAGATGAAAGCTGCTTGAGTGGAATTAAATCTTTAATAGGTTATGAAAACTTGTCTAATGATTTACAATTTCAAGACCTAGCTAGGTATTACCTTGAAAACTTTGAAAGTAAAGGTGTTGAAGATCTTTTAGAATGTCAGGAAGTAAATACTGATGTTGCAAATATTCAAAGAGCGTTAAAAAAGATTAATAATCTAAGGTCTAATAAAAATAAGATTACTATAAGAGATTATAGAAAGTTCGTGAGATCTTTTAAAAAAGAGCATAAAAAATTTAATAAAAACCTCTTGGAATGTGAAGATTTAAATTATGATTTTGATAGAAGCTGTACCGTTGATAAAGCTGATTTCCAAAAATACGTGACTGTTTTCAAGCAATACTTTGAAGTTTTAAAAGATAAACAATCAGACTGGATATCTGAAAATTTAAGTCGTAGAAATAAACGTTTTAAGCTTAAAATCGGTTTTTAGTAAGTAGACGAGATGCTGCTTTGAGCTGTATTCTTAAGTACTGATTTAAATTGCTGTCTTCGTGGTAAAAAATTAATATGAAAGTATGGTTTTTATTAGTCTTAATAGCTACTATCAATTATAATCAGCCAGCTTTTGCTTATGTAGATACTACACCGAAGGGTTTTAAAAAGCCAAGAGCTTTTAATAATTCTTTTAAAGCTAGACGTAGGAAAGTTAAACTTTACCATCAGACTAAGCCTAAATACGATAAATATCTCGATCTGGCTGCTGAAAAAGTCGGCAAGCGCATGCTCTCTACTGCTGTAGGTGGTCCTCTATCTGCTGCGATTACGATAAGTGAGAAGCTTACTGACCATCAGCAAGCTAAGGCTGATAGTAAGTAATTATGCTAGCTCACTTACCTGCTTAAGGTAAAGATTCACTAGCTCATGTTTTTGAGCCTTAGTAAAATTAGTTTTCATAATCGAGGCGATAATATTTTTCTTAGAACTACTCATCACCTGCATTTTAAAGAAACTAAGATTATCTTTAAATCTATTACTGGTATTTTTGATCATTTTAGTAAGTCGATTACCACTTTTTAAACTATTTTCATGAGTATTAAGTGCTTGCTGAGTTGGTGCTGGGTTATTATACTGATTTAGATCTACATTTAGCTCAGGTAGTTTGTTTAATACAAGTTTCACGTTATCAAAAGTTGAACTTTCAATCAACATCATTAGTGGCGATTTACCATCTTTATTAAAAGTGTTATTAGCTTCAGGATACAGATCTGTCATTAGATGTTCTAACAGATCAGGGTTTTTTATGTTATAAACATCATTATCAGTAGTTTTAAATAATCGATGCAAAGCTGTATTACCATCAGAGTCTGTATAATTATGATCAAAGAGTATATCTGGCATACTATCTAGTTCACTTGGATTCTCGCTATGAACAAGCTTAGTTTTGCCGAAAGTTCTTAATAAATCCGTAGTTAAATCCACAGGTTCTCTAACACTAAATGGTCTATCAAAAAACTGTGCATGCAACTGCTGCTTTAAAATCTTTTCAAAAGGTGTTCTAAGTGCTCCATTCTTTAAACTTTGTTTATCGAAAGTTGGGTGACTGACAAGTTCTTGAACGCACTTATAAATTTGATCTGCATTTTTATTACCTTTAGGTTTTAGGTTTAATAATACATCTAAAGGAGTCTGCCCACTCGCGTTAGGTTGATTAATAGCATCAATCTGGCAATCTAACAGCTGAGCTAAAGTTTCAGGTTCAAGCTCGGAGTTAGTAAAGTTACCACAAAGTTTATGTAATAAACTTTCTTGATCTACTTTATCCTGGTGCTCTACCAGATTACCGATTGTCGTGAACTTGGTTTCATTTAAGATTTCATCTAGGTAAGAGGTCTGGTTATTTTCACACAGATTTACTAGCAGATCTAAGTTTTCAGCTGGTCTATTACCTAGTAAGTAACCACTTTTAGATAGATTATTAACTACCTGCTGCACGCCCTGGCTCAAGTTAGGTTTAGAGTCATTGGAGCTGGCTTTTCGACCTGAAGTTATAATATTAAAGCGTAAAAAAGACTTTAAATTATGTGTCAGCTTCGGGTCTGTAGCAAACTTCTGACTAAAATACCCTGTAGCATACTTTAGATTATTTTTAGTAGTGTAATTGAGTAATTCTGTATGGCGCATAAGATCAGGGAACGCCTCAAACAAGGTATCTGCTGCTGAAATATTTTCTTTTAGTAGACTAAATTTAAGTAATGATTCGACTATATGTTCAGGCTTATTATAGAGTTTCAATTCATAAAACTCTCTCATATCCCCCTTATTAGTAAATTCCATATGGTATGACTGCTTCTCGATAGCTTGCAGTGCCTGAAATAAGCCACTGAAATTTTCAAGTGCATGCTGCTTATGATTATTAACAGTGTTTAATAGATCAATCATCTCAGCTTTAACTTCTTTACTGTAGTTTAGATTATAGGACTCAAACTTTTTAATAACAGTATTTATTTTAGTTAGTTCATCAAACTTTTTAACATCGTCAAAATTTACTGCTAACGTGAAAGGGTTTGTATGAGGGTTTAAGTGCACTTTAGGGATCTCGCTCATGGCATAAGATTTTTTAAGTTCGACTTGATCAAATTTGTAATCATTTTTAGCTTGCGGGAAGTAAAGCTTTAGGAAGTTATCAACTGCTTGCGGGCTTTGTTGTATAAAAAATTTAGTGAAGCCTGGATCATGATGCTCGCTTGCTGCCAGTGCCATGAGTTTGCCAGATTTTAAAAGCTTTAAGCCACTATCAGTATTTTTTACCTTTATTAAATTACTTATTATTTTACTGGTCTGATCTGGTCTATTTATTAGTTCCACTTTACTTGCAGCTTGGAAAGTTTTATTGATCAGGTTAGAGCGCTGGTAGTTACTAGGTTTGATTTGCTCGATTAGTTTAATTTCACCCGGAACTTCGCTGTTAATTTCATTTGTCAACTGAGGATTAGACCTTAAGTTGGCTTGATTATTAGGTAGCTCCTTGTCCAGGCAGAATTTAAAGTTTTGCATTAATAAAGGATTCTTTTTAATGATCATGCTAAGCAGGTTTAGATCTTGCTTGGCGATACCACTTTTAAATAGACTAAAAAGTTCACTTAAGTTTTGGTTTTCACTAAGTTTATTTACTAGTTTAAGTTGCTGCTCGCGCTCAGTTCTAGTGATCAGTGCCAGCTCGGGTTTAGCTAGGTTCAGGCTGGTTTTAGTCTGGGTTGAGGTTTGATTTGTTGAATCGATCGGGGCAGTTTGGCTGGCTGAAGCTAAATGTTTCTGTGTAGTTTTAACCTTAGATAAGTTATTATCTGGCGAGTTGCTAATAGTAGAATCATCATCTTTAAAATTAGCTGCATAATCATCTGAAAATGGGTCACTAGCGTTGAAATATGGATTATAAGGGTTAATGTTCATGGCTTTCAGGTTTGACTAGTTTTAAAAGTGGTTTTGTATTTACCTGATGATTTTAGCACAAGATAAGATTTGGATAAAGTTAGAAATTTTTAGGTTAGGTGTTAATGGTTAAATTAATTTAAGAGTGATTACTGGCTTAGATAGTGGTTTGATAAATCTGAAGCTATTAATGTAGAATGGTTATAATTTAAGTTTAAGTATGGATCAAAGTAATATTAATTATTTAGAGGTATTGAAACTAATTAATATTACTTTTTTGTAATTTATTCAGATATAGAATTATTTATTCATAAGATCTTTAATACAGCTTATCGTGTCCACCAGTTTCATACAATAATATTACTAGTTTATTTTCTTCATTGAATTGCCAAAATATTCTAATATTGCCAGTTACCCATGAGCTATAGTAAAAGTTACCATTACTTAAATAAATCTTATGAGTATTTAGGCTAGGATAAAACGGGTCTATAGATAGTTGATCTTTAGCCTTATCGAATTTTTTAACTAATTGTTTGTTATTCTTTACAAGCTTATTATAAGCAGAATCAAAACTACCAGCAGTACCAATTTGGTACTTACTCACTTAATAATTGCTCCGATAAGCTTTTATTTGGGTCAAGCATTTTAAAACTGCTGTTTTCAGCATCTATTAACCGTTTTTCAAGCTCAGGGCTCGCATATTCAACTGGCAGATTGTCAGGAATAGAATTGAAATTTAACCTACCATCAATAAATGCTTTTAAAGCTACTCTAACAGCTTCATTTTGTGAGCTAAAACCTAGGCTTTTAGACTTTGCTTTTAAACTTGCTGCCATATCATCAGGTATAGATAATTGAATTTTAGTAGACATAATAAAAATACTATCAGACTAACGTTATATTATCATTAATCTATATCTAATTATACCCAATCTGATATCGATTTGATGCTAATTTAGGGTATTAATAATGTTTGAAGGTTGTTTTTAATTTTTACTTTCCATGTTTTATGTTATCTCCCAATATCTATATCATCAAGAAACCCGTACTTTTACGTATGAGATTCATAAACAAAAAGTATCCGAAACCTAAACGATCTCGGATACTTTAATAATTAGCTTAGTTTCTAAAAGATTTACTAGCCAGCAGCAGTAGCCAGTGAATCCATAAATTTGTTAATTGAACTAAGAAATTTTAGTGGATCTACGGCAGTGCCCCACGGTGCTACAGTCTGCGAATCATCGGTATATGATTGAGATAGCACATGGAAACCCCAATCATGTTGCCAAGCGATCTGCTGAGCAGCAGCCAGGTCAACCTTATGAGCTAGATCTCTATTATATGCATAAATTAAGATCGGGCGCCCACCTTTTAGGTGAACATTACTACGTCGATGATAATCTACAGTTGCATTAGCAAAGCCTACATCAGTTTCACCAGATTCATCGTAAATCGAGTGTACATTTTGAGAGACATAAAATGAGCCTCGATCTTTATTTTCAGGATCTGCGGTAAACTTAAACCTAATTTTACCAGGCTCATGAACCCACTCAGTATTACCATGTTGTGACATTCCGTAGGCTATCGGATTAAGTGCATCATTATTTTTAATTCTAACGGTAATTTTTTCCCAGTCAGAAGTATGAGCGCTTCCAGGTGCATGACCACCAATATAATTTAGAAATGTTTTGCCTTGGTAAGGGAAAAAGTAGTTATAAACTATATCCGAAGAACTGGCATCACCAGCTGTAGGCATGATACTTACAAACACTTTACTTAGGTTTTTAGTTACGTTAAGTTTATCACCACCACGCAAAGATTAAGTCTGCTGGTTTAGTGTCTAATTTTTCTACAGATACTGTAAAACCTTTAGGATCACCTGAACCAGTATATTTAGCACCACTAATATAGATTTTATGACCAGCTGTATGCTTGCCAGTGTAGGCATTTGGTACTGGATAGCCATCACAGCAGTTACTGTACCATCTGGTATCATGACCAACTTTATCGTGCGAGATGTTAAAGGTAACTTTATCTGTTTCTGGCACACCACTTACTATTAAGCGGTAACCAAACTCACCTGAGTGAGCATCGAAATCGAAATTGTCTGAGTTTCTACCATCACCAAAACAGCTAGCTGTTATAGATGGAAGAGAGCTAATATCTGTCATTATTTTTTATTTCTTTTTATATTTGACAAGAAGTTACAAGGTTTTTAAATTGGACATATGTTTAAGGTTCAAGTACTTATTTGGCCTAAACTAAAGATTATAGTTTCCATAGATTTCATAACTGAACTAGTTATCCCCACAATTTAATTTTTAAGCAAGTTTTTAAGTAGTTAACTTAGCTGATTATGAAGGGCTGATAGATTAAATAATGCTCATAAGTGCAAGTGGTTTTAGTTGTTTATAGTTTTTAATAGGGGTTTTGGAATCAGACTATTATTAAGCCACCTAAATTAGTTACTAGTAGTTCTAAAAATTATGTAGAATGTTAAGGTAGCTTTGTGAACTTTTTTAAATCATTTAATTGATTTTTTAAGAAAGGAGAATTTAACATGACGCTTAAATATAAAAGTTATATTGGTTCAGTAGATTATAGTGAAGAAGACAAAGTGCTATTTGGAAAAATCGAATTTATTAGGTCACTTATAAATTATGAAGCGACAGATGTTAAATCTTTAAAATAAACTTTCTATAATTTTTAAACTAAAGCAAAAATACCCAGCTTTTAGACTTAAAACTGGGTATTTTAATAATTAACTTAATATAAATAAAACTTATCTATCGAAGATAACTCTAGCTGATTCATAGCGATTAAACAGTTCAGTATTACTTGCTTTGTTAATTTTAATTAATAGATCTAATTTGTTTAAAACTAAATCATTAGCTTTGTCGAACTCTGTATCAAGATTTAATCTAGTAGTTTTACGGTCAGAATCTATTACTTCTTTATCATTGATTAGCTTACTAAATTCATTAATATTTTCATTAAACTTAGTAACTTTTTCAGCATTTACATTAAGCTCAGTTAAAGATTCAATTTTAGAACTAGCTTTATCTGCTAAAACTTTAGCGGCAATGATTAACTCTTGGTCGCGCATATTATTTAATTCAGTCTTAGTATATTTACTAACCGAAGCAGCAATTTCTGTATCATTATGTAAGTTAGCATACAATTTAAGAGCAGCTACAATGACGTCTGCATCATCTATTATTTGGTCTTCTATCTCATTTTTACGATTAATGATTGAGGTATTTTTTTGACTAACATAATCTTGGCTGAGATTTTCAATACTAGCTAAAGTCTTAGTTAAATCAGTTACTGCTTGATTTACTATTGAATTACTATCTAGAAACTCTGTTTCTGTTTTAAATATACCTAAAACATTTTGATACATATTATATTTATTAATTTCTTTTTTGCGCATTTTATTCCTTTTAATTCTTATATGGCTATGTAAATTATCTTAAAAATATTAACATTTTTAGCTAGCCTATTAAGTTATTAGCTATAAGTGAAATAGTATTTATAAAAATTAATTTAGTTGAATTAACTAACTGAAGAAAAATTTTAATAAAAAGGATAACCTACGCTGTTAAGCATTTTTTGTACATTATTTTATTTTAGCATTGGATTTATTTTGACCTGAGCGGCAATGTAAGTTCTGTATCAAAGTTGATAAATTAATAAAGTTTTTATTTTAAACTAAGTGTAGATTTTGTTCCTGGTAAGCAATGTATTTTAAATAAATACTATTTATTTTTAACTAAATTCAATTGTTTGAACATAAAAGTGAATTCTTGGTGGTGAAAAGTGGGTTCTTGATGGTAGAAAGTGAATTCTTGATGGTGATGAGTGGGTTCTTGATGGTGGAAGGTGAATTCTTGATGGTGAAAAGTGAATTCTTGATGGTGAAAAGTGGGTTCTTGATGGTGGAAGGTGAATTCTTGATGGTGGAAAGTGAATTCTTGATGGTGGAAAGTGAATTCTTGATGGTGATGAGTAGATTTTTGGTTGTTGATATAGGAAATAGTAATAGTATAGAAAGATACAGCTATAATTAGAAATTTGATTGTGTAATATGATAATTGTATTAAAACTTTAAAAATAAAGTTTAAGTAGTTTAAGTACATTATATGTAAGGGTTTCAGGTGTATTAATGATTCGTACAAGGTAAATTTTGTATGTATTAAGTGTATTTTAATTAAATATGTTATTTAATATAGTTTTTTGAATTTTTTTATTACTAATGCTTAGGTATTAATACCCTTTTTTTTTGTTTTTTTTGAAACCCTTTACTAATCTGGGTTTCTGGTAGTGTTTAAAAAATTGAGTAATTCATAGTTTTGCTTATTAAAACCAGTACCAGTATGTTAATATAGAATTCTTAGAACAGTTCACTGCTGAGTAAGCAGTTTAGAAAAAATTTCAGCTGCTATTTCAGTGACCGTTGGAGTTCACTGCTGAGTAAGCAGTTTAGAAATTGAACACTTGTTGATGATTTAAATTACCAGCGTTCACTGCTGAGTAAGCAGTTTAGAAAGTTAGGTCATGTTTCGCAAGCGTTTCTGATATGTTCACTGCTGAGTAAGCAGTTTAGAAATCATCAGTGTCTAGTGTATTTTTCTTTGCTATGTTCACTGCTGAGTAAGCAGTTTAGAAAAGCTACGGCAATACCTGGATTGAAGAAAATATGTTCACTGCTGAGTAAGCAGTTTAGAAAAGCAGTATCAGCCATGGACACGCTGCTTTTGAGTTCACTGCTGAGTAAGCAGTTTAGAAATAACTCGCGACTAAGATGGTAGATCATATAATGTTCACTGCTGAGTAAGCAGTTTAGAAAAATTAGGCAAGCAATGTTTGAATATAACTGCAGTTCACTGCTGAGTAAGCAGTTTAGAAACCCTAAAAAAAACAAATTAGGGAAAACCCCACGTTCACTGCTGAGTAAGCAGTTTAGAAATACCCTTGCAATGACACATAAGTTCACAAGACGTTCACTGCTGAGTAAGCAGTTTAGAAAACGTTGATTGATGAGTATAAAGGAATGCGATTGTTCACTGCTGAGTAAGCAGTTTAGAAATGAGCTTAATGATTCCCGCTTGACTTACACAGGTTCACTGCTGAGTAAGCAGTTTAGAAATATATGCGTTTTGTTTTTTTTCTGCTGGTACTGTTCACTGCTGAGTAAGCAGTTTAGAAATTTACTAAATTGGAGGCCTTTTAAAGACGTGCGTTCACTGCTGAGTAAGCAGTTTAGAAATCCGCATATTTCATATTTAGATACAGTTTATAGTTCACTGCTGAGTAAGCAGTTTAGAAACCCTGAAAAAAATAAATTAGGGAAAACCCCACGTTCACTGCTGAGTAAGCAGTTTAGAAATATAGATGTTACGGTAAATTTCCACAATTTCAGTTCACTGCTGAGTAAGCAGTTTAGAAACTATATATATATATGTAATACAATATATATAAGTTCACTGCTGAGTAAGCAGTTTAGAAAACTAATCGAAGCGTGTTCACTCGCTCAACGCTGTTCACTGCTGAGTAAGCAGTTTAGAAAACAAACTCTTAAACCTGAACATAGTGATAAAGGTTCACTGCTGAGTAAGCAGTTTAGAAAAAAGCTTTCAGGAATTTCGACACAAGTAACTTGTTCACTGCTGAGTAAGCAGTTTAGAAACGTGATAGTAAGAGCAGGCGCGGGAATCGGCAGTTCACTGCTGAGTAAGCAGTTTAGAAATCCCACAATCAAAAACTAACAACAAAAAGGAAGTTCACTGCTGAGTAAGCAGTTTAGAAAACCATTCGACATTTTCCATTCCACTTAGCGCGGTTCACTGCTGAGTAAGCAGTTTAGAAATCAAAATTCCGCTCTTTACCTTCACCAAAGCTGTTCACTGCTGAGTAAGCAGTTTAGAAAAGTGGGTGCAGACCTAAGCAAGGTATGGAATAGTTCACTGCTGAGTAAGCAGTTTAGAAATAAAGAAGAGCTTACGCAAATTCTTAAAGACAGTTCACTGCTGAGTAAGCAGTTTAGAAATCGATGGTGGGTGACAAATCGTTTGTCTCAAAGTTCACTGCTGAGTAAGCAGTTTAGAAAGTAGCTACTGCACAGTGACGCGCAGCCTCAAAGTTCACTGCTGAGTAAGCAGTTTAGAAATAACGTGGGTAAAACTTTTTTTATTTTATATAGTTCACTGCTGAGTAAGCAGTTTAGAAATATGAAGAAAACGATAAGATAATTAATCTTTAGTTCACTGCTGAGTAAGCAGTTTAGAAACTTCGTTTTCTGCTTTTCTTAATTTAGATAAAGTTCACTGCTGAGTAAGCAGTTTAGAAAGCTTGGGCGGTAACACTTAATTTGACAACTATGTTCACTGCTGAGTAAGCAGTTTAGAAAGCTAAAGCGATAGCAAGCGAGTTTGACGTTAAGTTCACTGCTGAGTAAGCAGTTTAGAAATTTAATTTTTTGGTTATCATCCGCTACAAAAGGTTCACTGCTGAGTAAGCAGTTTAGAAATGAGTTTTATTTTGGAGACTACATGGGGGACAGTTCACTGCTGAGTAAGCAGTTTAGAAATCTAGTAACGATGGTAATTTTAAATCACACAAGTTCACTGCTGAGTAAGCAGTTTAGAAACATATAATTTAAAACTTTACCTTCTATTAGAGGTTCACTGCTGAGTAAGCAGTTTAGAAAAGTTGGGTAGCCAGATCTAGAAGTTTCTTCTTGTTCACTGCTGAGTAAGCAGTTTAGAAATAAGTAAGTCTATAAACTGCTTTGGTACTGATGTTCACTGCTGAGTAAGCAGTTTAGAAATTATATGCGTTTACGGCTCTTACTACTAGCTTGTTCACTGCTGAGTAAGCAGTTTAGAAAATTTGTCTAATCTGTCTTTTACAACTTTTATAGTTCACTGCTGAGTAAGCAGTTTAGAAAAAACAACAAAAAAACAAAAGGAAAAAACAACAGTTCACTGCTGAGTAAGCAGTTTAGAAATACATATAACTCGATTGATTTTAATTTATATAGTTCACTGCTGAGTAAGCAGTTTAGAAAATAGTAAAATTAAAATACAAAACACAATAAGGGTTCACTGCTGAGTAAGCAGTTTAGAAAAAAAAAGTCACATAAAGAACAAAACTGATATAGTTCACTGCTGAGTAAGCAGTTTAGAAAACCAAAACCTTAAAATTAACTAAAATATCTTCGTTCACTGCTGAGTAAGCAGTTTAGAAAACTTGCCCTTGCTTAAAATTCATTTTCGAGACGTTCACTGCTGAGTAAGCAGTTTAGAAATTAAAGTCATCAACTGAAGTGACGTTTGTATTGTTCACTGCTGAGTAAGCAGTTTAGAAAAATTAGTAGACTGTTAATGAAGTTCAGCAAGTGTTCACTGCTGAGTAAGCAGTTTAGAAACATATATAGATTTTTTATATAAATATTTATATGTTCACTGCTGAGTAAGCAGTTTAGAAATGTTATAAGTCCTATATCAGAACCAAACCCATGTTCACTGCTGAGTAAGCAGTTTAGAAAAACTGGTTATCTAGTCATGTTAGAAACTTATAGTTCACTGCTGAGTAAGCAGTTTAGAAATAAAGGAAGTAGTGACTTAGTAGATTCTGTAGGTTCACTGCTGAGTAAGCAGTTTAGAAATACTAAATATAGCAATGAAGGCATGAGCAGAAGTTCACTGCTGAGTAAGCAGTTTAGAAAATTAGAATATTTATCACAATTTGAATACGACTGTTCACTGCTGAGTAAGCAGTTTAGAAACTTAATATGTCTTACTTGGTTGTGCCAAGAAGTGTTCACTGCTGAGTAAGCAGTTTAGAAATGAAGCTTGAATATTTTGATCTTTGTATTCACGTTCACTGCTGAGTAAGCAGTTTAGAAACGTACAAGCGTATTTGTATTTTTTACTATCTTGTTCACTGCTGAGTAAGCAGTTTAGAAATAGCAGGGGGCGGAGGGGGTAGAAGACCCAGCGTTCACTGCTGAGTAAGCAGTTTAGAAATAAAACCTGTATCACATTTTTATCTTTTAACTGTTCACTGCTGAGTAAGCAGTTTAGAAAAAGTTACTGACGCTATAGCGCATCTTATCGATGTTCACTGCTGAGTAAGCAGTTTAGAAAAAGACAAAGCGATAACCGCACCCAGCCTGCATGTTCACTGCTGAGTAAGCAGTTTAGAAATCAAATCCCAAAGACTCCATAGTCCTGTTAAAGTTCACTGCTGAGTAAGCAGTTTAGAAAATTACACACTGTGTGCAACCCCTTCAATCTAAGTTCACTGCTGAGTAAGCAGTTTAGAAACCGATAATTACTATTTCCAATAAGCACTGGAAGTTCACTGCTGAGTAAGCAGTTTAGAAAAAGAGCGAGATGTAACTTGGATAGCAAGACCTGTTCACTGCTGAGTAAGCAGTTTAGAAAAAAAAAGACTTAATAAATCTATATCGTTATTAGTTCACTGCTGAGTAAGCAGTTTAGAAATTCAATTTTTTTTAAAATATTTTTGCTTTTTAGTTCACTGCTGAGTAAGCAGTTTAGAAAGAACTTAAAGACACTACCAGCCTGACCAAGTAGTTCACTGCTGAGTAAGCAGTTTAGAAACGACCATCTGGCTTTATGTAATCTACAAATAAGTTCACTGCTGAGTAAGCAGTTTAGAAATGTACCAGTTGCACCGCCCAGTATAGTTTCTTGTTCACTGCTGAGTAAGCAGTTTAGAAAAATACCATTTGTAGCTGATTGTGAAATTGGCTGTTCACTGCTGAGTAAGCAGTTTAGAAATAGCTTGATGGTCAAGGACGGGTATAATATACGTTCACTGCTGAGTAAGCAGTTTAGAAAGACGGTGACTGGTGTTACGACACGGCTAATGCGTTCACTGCTGAGTAAGCAGTTTAGAAAACGCTTGCACACAGTGTGCAACTCCTTTAATCGTTCACTGCTGAGTAAGCAGTTTAGAAATTACTTTTGTAACAGTTAATACAATGCTTTTAGTTCACTGCTGAGTAAGCAGTTTAGAAATTCTAGATTAGTATCAAAAAATATTTTTTTCAGTTCACTGCTGAGTAAGCAGTTTAGAAAAAATTGTATCTATTTGTTTTTTCAATAGTGAGGTTCACTGCTGAGTAAGCAGTTTAGAAATCGATATCATTCTACGATTGATATCGACAATCGTTCACTGCTGAGTAAGCAGTTTAGAAACGGTGAAGGCAATTACAACAGTGGAAACTTAACGTTCACTGCTGAGTAAGCAGTTTAGAAATGCAATTGAAGCAGCAAATTTCCCAACTTCACGTTCACTGCTGAGTAAGCAGTTTAGAAAAATCACTTGGCGGCGGCATAACAGATAAACAGGTTCACTGCTGAGTAAGCAGTTTAGAAAATTTACATAAAGTCTGTAATCTTTATGCGCCTGTTCACTGCTGAGTAAGCAGTTTAGAAAAGCACTTGATTAGTCCTAGAGATATTTTTGACGTTCACTGCTGAGTAAGCAGTTTAGAAAAGTTTCACTGAAACCAGTTTCAAAATTAGTTAGTTCACTGCTGAGTAAGCAGTTTAGAAATGTTTACTTAATTCATTTTCTATATCTATATCGTTCACTGCTGAGTAAGCAGTTTAGAAATAGGA
This sequence comes from uncultured Gammaproteobacteria bacterium, assembly GCA_964438425.1. Taxonomy (GTDB): domain Bacteria; phylum Cyanobacteriota; class Vampirovibrionia; order LMEP-6097; family LMEP-6097; genus CAYTKM01. The sequence continues at coordinate 137,840 of CAYTKM010000006.1, read as the reverse complement.
TTAAAGAAATAATTTTTCTAGTTATCAGTTCACTGCTGAGTAAGCAGTTTAGAAATGATAGCGAACCGCTGTCAGCCTCTGCTATAAGTTCACTGCTGAGTAAGCAGTTTAGAAAATAAAATAAGAGCTGAAAATAAAGAGCAGGCAGTTCACTGCTGAGTAAGCAGTTTAGAAATGATGCAAAACAGATGATCAGGATTAATAATCGTTCACTGCTGAGTAAGCAGTTTAGAAAACTTAGACATTATTTTAATAATTAAGATTAAAGTTCACTGCTGAGTAAGCAGTTTAGAAAAAGCGGTGGTGGCTATCCAGTGAACGTTAGCAGTTCACTGCTGAGTAAGCAGTTTAGAAACTTTAGCTGGTGACGATACTTTGGCTGGTGAAGTTCACTGCTGAGTAAGCAGTTTAGAAAACTTGCCATGATCAATGAATTAAGGCTTGGTGGTTCACTGCTGAGTAAGCAGTTTAGAAAAAAAGTATTAGATAAGTTGCCAACAACCCCCTGTTCACTGCTGAGTAAGCAGTTTAGAAATATATTCGTAAGATTAGCCATGGGATTAACGAGTTCACTGCTGAGTAAGCAGTTTAGAAAAGTAAAAGCCTTACGTGCAAGCTAGTACTTATGTTCACTGCTGAGTAAGCAGTTTAGAAAACTTGCCATGATCAATGAATTAAGGCTTGGTGGTTCACTGCTGAGTAAGCAGTTTAGAAAAAAAGTATTAGATAAGTTGCCAACAACCCCCTGTTCACTGCTGAGTAAGCAGTTTAGAAATAATGTATATAAGTATAAAAAGGGTATAGATTGTTCACTGCTGAGTAAGCAGTTTAGAAATCATTAACCTAATTAATAATTCATTATTTTCTGTTCACTGCTGAGTAAGCAGTTTAGAAAACTTTGAGCAGCTATAGCTAGCTTTAGTTTAGGTTCACTGCTGAGTAAGCAGTTTAGAAAATATCTTCATCGCTAATCTTACTGTAAGCAGAGTTCACTGCTGAGTAAGCAGTTTAGAAAAACGTAGCAAATTCTACATTGTTTTCTAGTTTGTTCACTGCTGAGTAAGCAGTTTAGAAAATTTAAAATCTGTTGCCACTTGGTATCTTTATGTTCACTGCTGAGTAAGCAGTTTAGAAAAAATATCGGCGGTGGCTTCGGTCTAAAATCAGGTTCACTGCTGAGTAAGCAGTTTAGAAACTTACAATCGTAAGAGTTTATTAAATTATATAGTTCACTGCTGAGTAAGCAGTTTAGAAAAGTTAAAGACATTTCTAAATTGTTTTTTCGCAGTTCACTGCTGAGTAAGCAGTTTAGAAATTTTTCTCCCTTATCGCCTTTTAGACCTTTTAGTTCACTGCTGAGTAAGCAGTTTAGAAAAAATTGTATCTATTTGTTTTTTTAATAGTGAGGTTCACTGCTGAGTAAGCAGTTTAGAAACTCTGACTTCTTGCCTGCGCTGGGCTTGAGGCGTTCACTGCTGAGTAAGCAGTTTAGAAACAAGGTATTATTGTATTGACGTCGGATAACATGTTCACTGCTGAGTAAGCAGTTTAGAAATTTCGGTTTATTTATTTTCACGCTTGCAACTTGTTCACTGCTGAGTAAGCAGTTTAGAAAATTATCAATCTGGTAGCTTGTTTCAAAGCTGCGTTCACTGCTGAGTAAGCAGTTTAGAAATTTGAAGAAATCAGCAACTTTATCGAAGCTTGGTTCACTGCTGAGTAAGCAGTTTAGAAAATCGAAATCTTCGTGTGGCTGTACTGAAAGATGTTCACTGCTGAGTAAGCAGTTTAGAAAGAGATGTTAAATTTTTACCCGTAGATTATAAAGTTCACTGCTGAGTAAGCAGTTTAGAAATAATTTAATAAAATTATGAAAAACGAAGAAAGGTTCACTGCTGAGTAAGCAGTTTAGAAATACTAGGGTTATTCCTAAGACAAAGCGATAACGTTCACTGCTGAGTAAGCAGTTTAGAAAATTAAAAAGCAGCTTGATATTAGAATCAGTTTGTTCACTGCTGAGTAAGCAGTTTAGAAAAGATCGGGATGTATACACATACTTTTATAATAGTTCACTGCTGAGTAAGCAGTTTAGAAATGAAGAATGACACCGGCGCTTTAAACACGTTTGTTCACTGCTGAGTAAGCAGTTTAGAAAACGCTTGCACACAGTGTGCAACTCCTTCAATCGTTCACTGCTGAGTAAGCAGTTTAGAAAAATTCCAAACCCAAGATCTTAGGTTTCTGCTCGTTCACTGCTGAGTAAGCAGTTTAGAAATCTTGATCCACGCCACCAGTGATAGCTTTAGTGTTCACTGCTGAGTAAGCAGTTTAGAAATTGTACCCACTTGGTTACGATGTTCAAAATCCGTTCACTGCTGAGTAAGCAGTTTAGAAAAATAACAAAGTAGTTACTAATAATAAACGTAAGTTCACTGCTGAGTAAGCAGTTTAGAAATTATATGCTTTTACAACTCTTACTACTAGCTCGTTCACTGCTGAGTAAGCAGTTTAGAAATTACCAGTATAATATTTATTTTCTAACGTTTCGTTCACTGCTGAGTAAGCAGTTTAGAAAAATCGTTTACACTAAGCGGCACTGAGACAGTGGTTCACTGCTGAGTAAGCAGTTTAGAAATGCCGGTCCCTGTGGTCCCTCGTCTCCTTGATGTTCACTGCTGAGTAAGCAGTTTAGAAATATTTCAACTATTTCTTTTTTTTCCAATAATTGTTCACTGCTGAGTAAGCAGTTTAGAAAAAAGGTGACGAACTTCAATTTGTTACAGTTAAGTTCACTGCTGAGTAAGCAGTTTAGAAATACTAGTCATTATTTTGTCACCTTCGCAAAGCGTTCACTGCTGAGTAAGCAGTTTAGAAAATAAATTGCATGTTATTTTTACCAATTCTTAGGTTCACTGCTGAGTAAGCAGTTTAGAAAATCTACTGGACCAAGCGCAACAACGAAAAGAAGTTCACTGCTGAGTAAGCAGTTTAGAAAACAAAGATATCTTAGATGTAGCATGTAATTTTGTTCACTGCTGAGTAAGCAGTTTAGAAATTCTGCTTGTGTCACCCCCTCTTGTAATACTTGTTCACTGCTGAGTAAGCAGTTTGGAAAGACATAAAAAGCGTCACGAAGTGCGATGATCTGTTCACTGCTGAGTAAGCAGTTTAGAAATTTTGAATACTAGCGTACTTATCAAGATCGGAGTTCACTGCTGAGTAAGCAGTTTAGAAATTAAGGCAGCAGCTTCAGCATTTTTTGCAAGCGTTCACTGCTGAGTAAGCAGTTTAGAAAACTAGAATTAACACTTTTTGAGAAAGATAACAGTTCACTGCTGAGTAAGCAGTTTAGAAATGATGCAAAACAGATGATCAGGATTAATAATTGTTCACTGCTGAGTAAGCAGTTTAGAAAAGATTCTGGATAGCTTGCAGCAATTGATTTCTGTTCACTGCTGAGTAAGCAGTTTAGAAAGCTCCACTAGCCCACCTTGATGGTGTGTGACAGTTCACTGCTGAGTAAGCAGTTTAGAAATGTTAGTTCTGCTCAGCAGAATGCTATCGACTGTTCACTGCTGAGTAAGCAGTTTAGAAAGCTAGATTCGGCTCCTGTAGTACCATCCGCATGTTCACTGCTGAGTAAGCAGTTTAGAAATTTTTAGATCATTAAGTAGTCTATTTACATCAGTTCACTGCTGAGTAAGCAGTTTAGAAATACCGAGGTAGACTTATCAAAAATTAAATTTTGTTCACTGCTGAGTAAGCAGTTTAGAAAAACCAAGGATATTGTATCTTAAAAATCTTTTCGTTCACTGCTGAGTAAGCAGTTTAGAAATTTTAATTTGTTTTTCAACAATGTTTTAATTCGTTCACTGCTGAGTAAGCAGTTTAGAAATACCAATATTATCTCTACATATAAGTAAATACGTTCACTGCTGAGTAAGCAGTTTAGAAAATAAGATTTAAAATCTCTATTATATAATCTTTGTTCACTGCTGAGTAAGCAGTTTAGAAAGTCAGAATATCCTAGAAATTCTAATTCATCACGTTCACTGCTGAGTAAGCAGTTTAGAAAATAAGATTTGAAATCTCTATTATATAGTCTTTGTTCACTGCTGAGTAAGCAGTTTAGAAAAGGTTATTTATTTAACAATAAAGATTTTATTCGTTCACTGCTGAGTAAGCAGTTTAGAAATAATAATGCTGCTACTAAAGCTGAATATGAATGTTCACTGCTGAGTAAGCAGTTTAGAAAATTGAAATAAATATCTGCTTCTACTTTGCATCGTTCACTGCTGAGTAAGCAGTTTAGAAATATTCAGGAATTTGGTAGCGATATGGGGTTGCGTTCACTGCTGAGTAAGCAGTTTAGAAAACCAAATGAAATATTGAAAGAAGAAATATTGCATTCACTGCTGAGTAAGCAGTTTAGAAAAAGTGCGTAAGACCAGTTGTAATACCTATTAAGTTCACTGCTGAGTAAGCAGTTTAGAAATTAGGACCGAAAAATAATCCCTGATTATCGTTGTTCACTGCTGAGTAAGCAGTTTAGAAATATCTAGAAATTCGTCGTGATTCGATTTGACTGTTCACTGCTGAGTAAGCAGTTTAGAAAACTAACTATCATAGACGCTTTAGCTAATTTATGTTCACTGCTGAGTAAGCAGTTTAGAAATTCTATACTCATACCGCTATAGGCGGCAAAGCGTTCACTGCTGAGTAAGCAGTTTAGAAATCTATTAACTTAGAATTAGATAACCCGTGGCTGTTCACTGCTGAGTAAGCAGTTTAGAAAGACAGGTAATGACATAGTTGATGGTAAATGGGGTTCACTGCTGAGTAAGCAGTTTAGAAAACTAAGATTGAAAAACTTATTGATGTGCTGCCGTTCACTGCTGAGTAAGCAGTTTAGAAAAATTCGATGAGCAGAATTTAAGCTTCTTTGATGTTCACTGCTGAGTAAGCAGTTTAGAAAACTAAACACAAAGGTACACTTGGTAACGAAATGTTCACTGCTGAGTAAGCAGTTTAGAAAAAATAGGCTTTCCGCTCTTGGAGCTCTATTAAGTTCACTGCTGAGTAAGCAGTTTAGAAATGCAATAGCAGCGTCGCACTGAGTATTAAATTGTTCACTGCTGAGTAAGCAGTTTAGAAAAACGTTTTAGAACGTGTTCTCTAGTGCGTTGAGTTCACTGCTGAGTAAGCAGTTTAGAAAACATTCAGTCACTAAGTCAGACATTGGGTTAGGTTCACTGCTGAGTAAGCAGTTTAGAAAAATCTAAGAGTAATGCACAAATTCAAAGAAGGGTTCACTGCTGAGTAAGCAGTTTAGAAAATTAACTAAAGATTCTTTTTTTATTATACTCTGTTCACTGCTGAGTAAGCAGTTTAGAAAAAGACTCAGAATTGAGTCAGGAAGGCACAAATGTTCACTGCTGAGTAAGCAGTTTAGAAACTAGACTATGTGCTAGAACGTCTACATACTTGGTTCACTGCTGAGTAAGCAGTTTAGAAATAGAGGAGGCAAAACTAGAAGGCGTAAGCATGGTTCACTGCTGAGTAAGCAGTTTAGAAATTCGCTTACTAAACGTTGGTAGGCCTTTGCGGGTTCACTGCTGAGTAAGCAGTTTAGAAATGCTGTGCTTGTTCTTATGTATCCAATATACCGTTCACTGCTGAGTAAGCAGTTTAGAAAAACTGTGACTTAATAATCACACTTGGTGATACGTTCACTGCTGAGTAAGCAGTTTAGAAATCCATACGATTCTGGGTCGCAAGCTACGTCCGGTTCACTGCTGAGTAAGCAGTTTAGAAACCGCAGATTCATGAGCAGAAACGCCGTGGAAGGTTCACTGCTGAGTAAGCAGTTTAGAAATAAAACGTTTATCATTTATCTACTAGGGTTATGTTCACTGCTGAGTAAGCAGTTTAGAAACTACTTTTTGAAGCCCTTTATCTTACAACCGCGTTCACTGCTGAGTAAGCAGTTTAGAAAAACTGACACTCTAGGCGATCTCTTTGGACATCGTTCACTGCTGAGTAAGCAGTTTAGAAATTTACGCAAAAGTATAATGCAGACAAGCAACGGTTCACTGCTGAGTAAGCAGTTTAGAAAGCCATCTGAAAGCGTTTGAGTAAGTATGCTAGGTTCACTGCTGAGTAAGCAGTTTAGAAAATGAAGCCTGATTCTTTGTTTGCTTGCTCTAAGTTCACTGCTGAGTAAGCAGATATAAATAATGACTTAAAAGCAAAACCTTACAGCAAGTATATATTTCTTTTAATTAAGCAAATCACAAAAAAATAAAAGTGCTAATATAAATTATTATATTGAATTACTGCTGAGTAAGTAGTTTAGAAAATTATATAATTCAATTAAAAATAAAATAAACTGCCGAATAGGCAGTTTTTATTTTATTAGGCATGTTTTAATAAAATATATGGAACGGATTTCTCTAACTCCTATTTTAATGTCTAAAAGAGCTAATATCTACTATTTAGAGCACTGTAGAGTTTTAGTAAATCAGGGTGTAGTAAATTATGTAACGCCAGATGCCGATAAACAACAAGCTTATTGGAATATACCTATAGCTAACACATCAGTTGTATTGTTTGGTACTGGCACTTCGGTAACTCAACAAGCTATGAGAGAGTTCTCTAAAGCTGGGGTTACAGTAGGTTTTTGTGGAGGTGGTGGTACTCCTTTATTTAGTGGTACTGAACCTGCTTTAGATATAGATATTGAATGGTGTTTACCTCAAAACGAATATCGTCCAACTAACTATATGCAAGCTTGGATTAAATTTTGGCTTGATGATAATAAAAGACTTGCAGCGGCTAAGCACTTACAAATAAATAGAATACATATGATTAATAAAATGTGGACTCATTATATTTTTACGAATCAAGATTTTAAAGTACCTGAAGATGAACTGAAAAGTCTTACTTTACCTTATATAGATGGTATTAATAATGCTAAAAGTCAAAGCGACTTGCTTGCTCTTGAAGGGGAATTAACTAAGAAGCTTTACAAAAAAGTTTGTCGTATTATAAACTTTGATCAAGACTTCAAATTTACTAGAGCTAAACATGGTTCGGGCACCGATAAAGCTAATAATTTTTTGGATCACGGTAATTATTTAGCTTATGGTCTAGCAGCTTCAGCTATTTGGGTATTAGGTTTAAGTCATAGTTTAGCTATTTTGCATGGTAAAACTCGTAGAGGTGCTTTAGTTTTTGATGCAGCTGATCTCATTAAAGATGCTTTGATACTACCTCAAGCTTTTATTTCTGCTAATAATGAAGATACAGAAAAAGAGTTTAGAATGCAATGCCTAGAAAACTTTAGTGATGTTAAGGCTATGGATTTAATCTTTGATGAATTAAAAGAAATTGCTAAACTAGGGTTAAATGTATGTAGTAATCAATAGTCAATGCTCTAAAAATGCTTTAAAAAGAACTAGAAGAATCTTAGATAACTTTGCTATGCGTATGGGGCAAAGAACTTGGCAAACTAAAATAACCGCTGAGGGCTTAGAGCATCTAAAGCTAACTTTAAGGAAGGGGGCTCGTAAAAATACAGCAGTTGCTTGTCATAAAATCTATCGTAATAAAAGTAAACTTGAGTGGATAGTTGGTAATGCTACTAAATTCAATGAAGAAGGGCATGTGGCTACCAGAACTACTAGTAAAGAAGTTCATAAAAGTGATGAAGGTAATAATTGGCACTATTTTAAACTATCTAAGTATGCAACTTCCATAGCTTGTTTATTTCATGACATAGGTAAAGCTAACTCAGCTTTTCAAAATAAACTAAGAGCCTCAATTAAAAAATCTAAGGATGGCAAACCTAACTATCATGCTGATATCTTAAGACATGAATGGTTAAGCTACTTATTTTTCGAAGAGCTCGTTTTCAGTGCCTTAGTTGATAATTCTAAACTTACTGATAATTCCATTGATTTAGATCAAGTATGGATTGAAAAATTTGAAAAACTTAGTGTAAACGATTTTCAATCAGCATTAAATAATATTCAAGCGTCTTATGAGCCTCAAAAGACTTTACGGGTTTTTAAAGATTGCATTGAATGTGAATCAAGATTTAAGGAACTACCTAAACTGGCTAAAGCTATAGCCTGGTTAATAGTTACTCACCATAGGTTATTAAATAAAGGTGAGCAAAAAAGTTTGAGATTTGAAAAGTTTAAGCCTTCATATAATTTCCCTAATATTAGAAATTTAGATGAAAAGACTTTCTTAAAAAGTTTAAGTCCTAATTTAGAATTTAAAGATCTTACCTTTTTAGAACATAACCGTAATAAAACAGGTGTAATAGCAAAAATAAAAAGAATCTCAAGTAGTTTATTAAGGTATCAAAGTGGTTTTAATCATATTTTTAGTAACAGACATAACCTGCATGTTTCTAGGCTATGCTTAATGCTTGCTGATCATACTTATTCTAGTGTTAATACTAATAAACCTTGTAAATCAAAAGGTATCGCAGCAAATACCACTAAAGGTTTACACAATAAAACTATATTAAACCAAACTTTAGATGAGCATCTTTTAGGTGTTGAAAATTTAAGCCGAAGTATTTTTAGAGGTGTAAGTACACTAAAAGAAGATTTACCTTACGTTGCTCAACATAAATATCTAAAAAAAGATACTAAAATAGCTAAATTTAAATGGCAGAACAAAGCTTGCGCTAAACTTTTAGAATTAAATAAAAAAGACACTATTAAATCATCGGGATATTTTGTAATTAATATGGCTTCCACAGGTGCTGGTAAGACTATAGCTAATATGAGACTTGCTAATTCTATGGCTGATAAGCATCGAGGACTTCGAACTACGATTTGTGTCGGTTTAAGAACACTTACTTTACAGGCAGGTAGATCCTTAGCTAATGATGTTGGTCTCGATGAAACTGAGTTGAAAGTGCTTATAGGTTGCTCAACTACTAAAGAGCTATTTAACAAAAACCAGAAAGATAATGAATTAGTAGATCACAAAGAATTTGTCATAGATACTAATAAGTACTCAAGATTTTTAATGGATGATGAACTAGAACTTGCTGTGATTGAAAATGCTGAAAATTCAGATTTGACTGAGATTATTGAGATAGATTTAGAAGATGAGGAAGAAGACGAACCTGAAGTCGATCATAGCTTAATAGGGGTTTTAAATTCAGATAAATTTAAAAGCATTCATACTAAAGTAAAAGATTTTATTGAAGTACCAATTTTATGCGCGACTATAGACTATATGGTAAAAGCTACTGAAAGTACTAGAGGTGGTAAGCAGATTTTACCTTTATTAAGACTATTATCAGGTAGCTTAATCCTTGATGAACCAGATGATTTTGGTCTAGATGATTTACCAGCTTTATCCAGATTAATTTATGCTTGTGGTATGTGTGGTGGTAGTATTATTATCTCCTCAGCGACATTAAGTCCAGTTCTTTGTCAGGGGTTATATAATGCTTATATTTTAGGTAGACAGCAATATATAGAAGCTTATAATTTAAAATTTGATCAGACTCACTGCTTAATGATAGACGAGTTAACGGCACCTAAGGTACATAGCATGGAAACCTCTTCTTGTCTTAAGAATTTGATAGTAGATTTTGGAGAAAAATTTAAACACTTTGCTGAAACTAGATGTAAAGAATTAATGAAACTACCGTTAAAACAAAAAGCCTTTTTAAAATTTATTGTTAATCATAGTGAGATTGAATCAAAAGATGAAAAAGGAAGATTAGAAATTTATACTAAAAATATTTTAGAGTCTGCTATCGAACTTCATGAAAATCATTCTAGTCAATATAAAAATATTAAAGTCTCAATAGGGCTAATACGTTTCGCTAATATTAAAAAGTTAATTAAAGTTTATAGAAACTTTGAGAAGTTAATAAAAAAAGCTGATAAAAATACTAAATTTATTTGTGGAGTCTATCATTCAAGTTTTCCACTAATAGTTAGATACGAAATAGAAAAAACTTTAGATGAAATTTTGACTCGTAAAAAGGATTCAGATGGCTTTCTAGAAAATGAGTATATTAAAAACCTAATTGATCAGGAAACCTCTGTAAATAGTGCAGTAGAAAATATAACGTTTTTAGTGTTTGCCTCACCTGTAACAGAAGTAGGACGCGATCATGATTATGACTTTGCTATTATTGAACCTAGTTCAGTTAAATCGATTATCCAAACTGCTGGTAGAGTTAATCGACATCGGGCTGATAAAGTCTCTGAAGCTAATATTTACATATTGAATCAGAATTATAAATCTTACGTTGAAGCTAAGACTAATAAGGATTATGATGTTTTTTCTAGACCTGGCTATCAAAGTAAAAACTTTACTAACACTAGTTCAAAATCTCAAAGTATTAGTTTACAATCTACCCAGTTAGCAGAATTAAACTTTACTAATATAACTATAGAAAACCTAAACTCTTCACTTAAGTTAATAGAGCAAGCTAATCTTCACCCTAATGAATCTTTTGTAAATTATGAGCATCGAGCTATTGCAAGTGTAAGTAATCCAGACTCTTTCAATAATCCCTTAACTAATTTTTCAAAATATTGGCTAGATGAAACTGGTTTACCTTATGGTGAAAAAGCTTTAATTGAAAATTTTAATATTGAGTATAAAGAGTTTTATAGATCTGATCTGAGTGATTACTTAATTGAAAAGACGAGATTTAGAAAATCTAGTGAGCAAGAGTTTTACTATTTTAAATATGATCTAGAAAATCAAAGGTTTTATTTAGCTTGTATTTATGGACATAAAGCGAATGATGTTTTTATTAATGATATTTATGCTGATACTCATAGTGATCCGAAGTATTGTAAGTTATTTAAAATTAATGACTACAGTAAAATTTTACTTTCATTACTTGAATTAGAAAGTTTTAATGAGCTTGACCCTTACAGTGAAGAAGATAAAAATTTAGTAGATAAAGTTTGTCGAAAATATTTTAGTTTAAACTTAAATGTTTTTGAAGATATGAATGCTAAATATGAGTTTAATAAGGTTCTTGGGATTACTTGAAAACATTTACTACTAATTTAATTATATAATGGACCAGAAATGGTGTGAAGTATGCTATAACTTTTTTATGGAGATAAATCTTATACATTTACATTTTGAAAAAATCTCGGTGGTCTTTAATAACTTCGAGATACTTTTATAGGCACCGTTTTTTAGTCTGTGGTTTTAAATATGAATTTTTATAATATTTACCTCAATAACATAAATTTAAAAAATAATATTTAAATTTTTTTAATCTTACAAGTCTATCTAACGGATGATTTGTTGGTAAATCTATAGTAAGGTATACATTAATGCAAACTTATCAGAAAATAAACGCAGAAGTCTTAAATAAAGCTGCTTTAGCAGCTCAAAAAGAAGGTAGTGGTCTTACTGCCACTGACTGGTTAAGTGATAATTATAAAAAATTTAGCCAGTTAGTTTATACTACTCACCCTATAAAATATATTCACTCAGGAATAAACGTAAAACAGGTCATAGATATTAATCAAGAAAGTACTAAAAATTTAGATTATTTTTATTCGAAAAATTCTACTGGTACTATTCAATATGATTTTTACGGGAATGCCGCAGCATATGGTCTTATTAAATTTTTGAATTACTCCGTGAACGAAAATGAAACACTTTTTATAACTATTAAAAACTTTAGTCTTGCAGAGCTGAAAAATCTTTTAAAAGAAACTTTAAACCCAGGTATAGATCAAAAACTATTAGTCGGAATTACTGAAGCTATTTATAGTTTTTGTAATCCTGATCGATCTAAATTAGAATTGCATCAAAGAATGAAATTACTTTATTTTCCTATTGATGAAGAAAACTTTCATATTGTTATACCTAGTATTTGCTCGCAGACTTTATTAGACTGGAATAATACTGTGCGAGATATTAATTTTGGTGAAAGAAGTAAAGAGCTTGATATTAAATCTAAGAAAAGAGACCATAGTGACGATTACTTAATATCTAAAGCAAGGACACTTAAAATTAATTATGGTGGTAGTAAAGCTCAAAATGTTAGTTATATGAACTCTAAGGTAGCGGGTGGAGTTCCTATGTTGTATTCCGGACCAAATTTTAGGACTAATACTGAATTGATTAAAGATATTTATAAATTAGTAAATGGGACTAGATCTTTATTTCGTATCATACTAGATCAATATGACTATTATTTTAAAACTTTAGATCAAACTTATGCTAGTTACAAATTAAGCGTAGCAGAAAAAGAAGAAAGAGTTATCAATGAAGCTCTAAATAAAATTTGTACTTTAGTTATTAGTTACATAGGTGAAATTCATTCACTTAAAACCGATCTATTAGATAAATTAAAAAATGCTAGTGATCAAGATTTACCTAGGTATGTTAAAGCTGTTTTAGTTCCAGGATTGTTAAATGAGCTGAAAAACTTAACACCAAAAAGTAATGATAAGCAAAATGATGTTGAAGTAGAGAATAGTAATCGTCAATCTTATGATTCTTTATTGGATAAATTTTATAAGGGGCTAGCTAACTATATAACAGTAAGAATTGAAAATGAAAAAGATGGTCTTTATATGCAGCGTCATAAAGTTATAGATGATGGAGATCGTAGTGCCATCAAGAACCAGATTCGAAGAATTATGAAGTCTAGATTAGAAGGAATGCTTAATGTATAGAGAAGTTGATCAGTACTTAGTTTTAAAAGATCTTAAAGTTAGTGATTATAATGCTGGCTCAAGTTACATGACTTTTGGTTTTCCTGCTATAAATGCTATATTAGGCTTTGTTAAAAATTTAGAGCTGAAACTTAAAGAAAAATTTACTGAATTTAATAACTCAAGATCACTTTTAGGTGGTGTAATTATAGCTTGCAATAAGCTGAATCTTCAGGCTGAGCGTGACACTTACGGCGATTATATGGTAATTAACGCTAAGCACCCTAGGCTTAAAGATGCTAAAGATAGACCGATAGTAAATGAAATTAAAGCTAGTATGAATATAACTCTAGCTATTGAATGCTTTGATAATGAGCTAGATGAATTGGAAAAAAAGCAATTTATCTATGAGAGTTTAAAAGCAGCTAGAATCGCTGGTGGTACTCTAGATTTCACATATGAATGTATTAATTTTATAAGTGACCAAGACTATGAAAAACTTACAAATGCTGTAAGAAAAGTTCTTTATCCAGCTAAAGTTATTATGCCTCGTCACGATTTATTAGCTGATAATGATAATTATAAAAATAATCTTGATTTTGAACTAGAAATAAAGAAAGTAGATGAAGCAGTTAATATTAATAGTAAATTATTAACTAGGATTTTAGCTTATACTTCATGGTTTAAAAAGTGTTTTACAAAATTGAAAAAAAATCAAGATGGTGAAGATGAATACGAATACGAATGGAAATCATTTAAACTAATTAATAAAGATTTAGTGCCAGTACCTTTAGGGTTTGTAGGGATTAGTAAACTTTATACTGAGCCTTCTGAAATTATTAATTCAAGAAATAGTTCTAAGCCTCATCAATTCGTTGAACCTCTAATAGGGCTAGCTGAATGGTTGTCTTCATATGCTTTTGAAGATTTAGCTGATGTTACATGGCAATACTATTATGATAAAGAAAACTCAGCTTATCTAAATGTAAGTAAAGCTTTTATCAAAGAAAACGTATCTGATGAAGAAAGAGAAATTAGTTTGATTTAAGGTAGATAAACTTTAAAATTTGGCTCGTAAAATAGAAGGAGATATTATGTCAAAAACACTTGAAAAAATTAAATTACCTGAGGTACTAGCATTTGCTAGAACTATCGAACCATCACCTGCATTGATGTATGCTTGTAACTGGGATAAAGAAGATGAAAGATCTGAGATAAAGGTTTTCGAAAAAACTATTAGAGGTACTATTTCTAATAAACAAAAAGATGCAGTCGCTAAAGACCCGATCAAACTTAATAAGGAGATTGAAAAACCGAACATACAAAGAGTTGACTGTGCTCACCTACCCGATGATAAAGATACTTTAGTTCTAGATTTTACTATTAAATTTCTGAACTTCGAAGGTAAGGCCTGCGTTTCTAATAATATTGACTACTCTAATAGAATATATGAACTTAAGCAAGAAGTACCTAATAACATTTATGACACTTTAGCTGAAAGATATATTTATAATTTGATTTCAGCTAGATTCTTATGGAGAAATAGACTAGGTTCAAGAGGGATCAAGGTTTTAGTCCAAGATCTGGATAATCAAGAAAATAAATTTGAGTTTGTTAATACTGAAAGCTTATCTATGTTTGAATTTGATATCGATAAAATTAATAATAAAGACGGCTTTAATAAATTAAAAGAACTTGTAAAAAACACTTTTAAAGCTAGACCTGATACTAATAATTTGTACTTAAACATTAAAGCATATGTCAGACTTGCTGAAGGTTTAGAAGTTTTTCCTTCACAAGAATTTGTTGAGAAAGGCAACAACAAAAATGATAAAGGTAAATATTTATATAAACTAAATAATGATCATGCTGCTATGCATTCACAAAAAATTGGTAATGCTTTAAGAACAATTGACACCTGGTATGCTAGCGATAGTGAGATGGAATATGTCGGACCTATTGCAGCTGAGCCATATGGTGCTGTTACTAGTTTGGCTAAAGCATACAGAACTAGCAAAAATAGTTTTTATACTTTATTTGAAAACTGGGTTAAAGGGGCTAAATTAAATGATGATGATTTAACTTTTGTTTTAAGTATTTTAATTCGAGGAGGTGTCTTTGGTGGAAAAAGTGAGTAGCTATGTTTATTTCAGGATAAAGTTTTTACCTTCTACATTAGTAAAAATTGAACACCTTATAAATTTAACTATTTCTAGAATTCATAAAATGATAGTTAGTAATAATTTTAAGGATGTAGGTTTATGCTTTCCTAATTATGTAAATAAAGGTAAAAAGTCTTTAGGTAATGAAATCAAACTTATATGTAGCATAGACAATCAAAATTATATATATAAACAGCTAGAAGACTTTAAAAGTAATATCGACCAAATTAAAGTTAGTGCACCCAAAGAATTAAAAGATTCAAAAAAAGTTTATATGCTTAAACGTGTGCAGCCTAATGTAACTAACGCTAAATTACGTAGAATAGCTTTAAGGTTATCTAGGCGTGAGAATATTGATTTTCAGACTGCACTTGAAGTAATTCAGGATAAAACTACTGGTAAATCCGAGCTTAATTACCCTTTTATTAACTTATATAGTATAAGCTCGAAACAATATTTTAAGCTGTTTATTAAACAGGAAACTATAGAAGGTGATATTCATATTGATGAATTTAATTCTTATGGTTTGAGCTTTAATTCTAGAATACCTGCATAAAGTAAACTAATATCTCCGTCTCTTAATGCTACTAGTAGCGTTTTTTCTCGATTATATATATTATATTGATATAGCTTTTAAGTTTTAGTTTAAACTCTAGTTCTCAGTAATTTATTTCGGAATACTTTTATTGATAGCTTATAAATAGTGATTTCGTAAATTCAATAAAAGTTAGAGTTTTCGATATTTTGGACTGTATTCCTTACTTAGTGTAACAATATAGGTTTTACAGAAGGTTGGCTCACTACTGAGTAAGCAGTAAAGCCCTACAAACCCCCCTCCAGCATCTTAACCACATCCTCGTAACCCATTAACTTAGCTAACTCTAAAGCAGTTTTTCCCTGACTGCTTTTTATTTCCGTATCTATGCCAGCTTTAATTAAATCTGGCATAATGTCTGTATTTTTGCCGAGTACAGCTATATGTAAATATGACATCCCTTCAGTATTAACCTGATTTATATTTTTAGTTCTCTTAATTAGTGCGCGCGCTTTAATGTTGTCAGCCTGCTCTTCAGGGTAATTTTCCTCGTGAATATAACGGATATCCTGCCTGATCGCACTGGTTAAAGCAGTTTCACCTTGCTGATTAACTGAATCTATCTCTGCATTGGCTTCAAGTAACCTATTAAATAGTTTGTTATCTACTCTTAAGTATGTAGCTAAACTTAAAGCGCTATTACCTGAAGCGTCTTTTATATCTGGGTCTGCACCATGCTTTAGTAAGATATCTATTAGCTCGGTGTTTTGATCATTAATAGCTAACTGTAGAGGTGGCTGCCTATAAGCATAATATAAGTTAGGATCAGCTCCAGCAGCTAGTAATTTTAAGGTAGCTTGCTTGTTATTAACTTCAATAGCCCTGCCTAAGGCAGTTTTATTTCTAGGTAACTTAGCATCTATTATAGTTGTTTCAGGATGCTGTAAAATTTTGTCTATAAATTCTTGGTTGCGCTCTGCTATCGCTGAACTAAGTAGATTATCTCCGGTATAGCTAACTGAGTTTATATCAGCGCCGGCTCCGACTAGTACATCTAAAAAAAAGTTCAAGATTATTAGTGTATAGTGTTTGAAATAAAGGTGACTGGAAAGTTTGTGGATCTGCAATTGCTGGATCAGCGCCAGCAGCTAGTAAAGTTTTTACGAGTTGATTATCTTTTTTATTAATTGCCATCATTAAAGCTGTTTCACCGCGGCGGTTAATATTATTAAGGTCTAAACCACTATTTAGCACTTCATTTACTTCAGTCATTTTATATGAGGTTTTATTAATGATAGCCTGCAAAGCGTTATTACCTACCATGTCTGTTTGATCTAATAATTCTGGATATTTAAAAAAGTTAGCTTGAATCTCAGCTTTATTTATTAAATGATCTTCCTCTACTTTTAATTCTAAATAGGGATGCAGACTGTCACCTGGGTTATAAAAGATTTTAGTATGAGGTGAAATTAGCTCTTCAGAATCAGTAGCAATATTTTTAGTCTGCATATTATAGGCGCTTGCTAAATCTTGCTTTAGATTTCGTTGTTCTTTAAGTTTTGCTAGCAGTGAAGTATCTCTTAGTAATAAGTTTTCTCTATTGATAAAATATAAATCCTTAATACGCTGCTTAGCTTCTACTTCACTTATTACCTGGTCACTATAATTAGAGGTAATATTTTTTTGATTCAGGCTAGCATCTACATTTTCACTATCTTTTACTTTCTGTTTATCACTGTTTTTAGGTTCTAAAACCTGCTGAGCTAAATAAACCTTATTTAGATTTTTAATATTATGCAGATAATTAGCACTAAAGTTTATCTTTTTTAAATGCTCTAACACTTCAGTTTTACTTTTAAGTAGCTCGCTAGGTCTGCTTTTAGCTAACTCTTTATATGTTTCTTCTCTAAAATTTCTAAAATCATTTTTATCCACATAGATTAAAGTACTTTCTGTTACTTCTTTAGGTTTAGTAGCGATAAACTCTGGAGCTATGTTTAGCAGTATAGAAATGTCTAGTTGGTTATCTCTTTTATTACGTAGATAACTTATACGTGGATCATTTCCACTTAAGGTGTTTAACTTATAGCCATTGACAGAATAAATTTTAGCCAGTTCAGGATAAGTTAATACCTCACCTTTATTCGATTTGTTGAATATTCGAGTTAACTCCCTAGTACCTTCTAAAAGGCTAAGCTGTATCTCTGGTTCTTTAAAAGTGTCTAGTTTTTCTTTTAAAATATTAGTTTTAGCTATGGCTGGATCTAGTTCCTGCTGATAAGCGATACCACGCACTTCTTTAATTTCTCCATCTAATGATTTGATGGCTATTCTAGGAATAGTAGGCTCGCCGTTTTGATCTTCAGAATAATACATATTTAGATCATAATACTGAAGTATATTAGCTGTAGTTTGCTGATTCTTTATACACCAGCCAGTGTTTTTACCTGCTAGCGAGTCTACCAATTTATCAGCTGGGCTGTATTGTGGGTACTTTACCCATTTACCATTAGTATTATCAGGATTAAAATGTTTATTTTCTAGACTAGCTTCATTAATAAAGTATTCGTATAAATCTTTAAACTTAGGGTAAGTGTTTTTATTTAATAACTTATATAAAGTAGGCTTGGAATCTTTAAAACTCTGCGTGCCTTCATTTTTTAAAGTATTTACTGTATTTATCACTTCTTTTAAAGCGTCTTGGTTTATTTCAGGGAAATCAGTTATATCATTTACCCTACGGTTTTGTAAATCTGTTCTTTTTAAAGTTGCGTGTTGCTCATTTTCTAGATAAACTACCTTTAAATTTACTACGGAATTAAAAATCCAATACTTTAACTTATCATCTGTAGTTAACTCATCTAAGCTAGCTAGCCATTTTTTAAGCTGTACTTTTTGTTCTTTATTCGTGCTTACTGCAAAGCTATATCTGTTATATTCAGTGTTCTCTTCTATGTTAACACCTAAGTTTAGACCTATCTGCTGATGACGACTATAGTCTTTTTCGCTGACTTCCTGGACAGTGAATTTGTCTAAGTATTGATCTAATAACTTTTCGTAGGTTTCAGGCTTAATTTGAGCTTTTAAATCTTTAAAGTAATGACTGCCCTGGCTAATTAGATTATTCATGATAGTGTTTTTAATCTTTTGATCTTCAGCTTCAGTGGCGGCTTTGACATTTTGCGAGGCTTGGAAAACATTTTTACGGATATTAGCACCATGATCTATGCTTAAGACTTCTAGATCCTCTTCTGCGTTTTGATTAGTATCAGATTTACTAGCTGAATTATTTAGCTCTGAGACCGCTGAAGCTTGCTCAGCAGAGTGATCTAACACTTTTGTATTACTGGAATTTGTTGTAGGAGCTGCCAGCTTATTATTATCTTCTTTACTCGACTGCGCTAGTATATTATCTTCTTTTACTTGCTGCGCGCGCGCTTTTATAGATTGGTTATTATCGCTAATGATTTTTTTAAGTTGACTGCTTTTAGTTTTTGGTAAAGATTTTATAAAAAAGTCACAACCCAGCTCTAGTTTTTTAATAGACATAGTTTACACCTTATTATAAGAGTCTATAATTCCTTGATGGTCTGAGTCTCTTATCTCAGCCAGCTTTGCTAGATATACTTTAGCTAATTTAAGTTTACCTTCATAAGCTAAAGAGTTTTTAGCAATAGAATTTATTATACTAAATGGGCTATTTTTAAGTTTGGGTTTGATAATTTTGTTACTTTTCTTAAACTTTATTCCTGAATATACTTCTTTAAAAGAGGACTTGATGAAATCAACAAAGCTTTCATCTTCAATATAGTGATTAGCTAAGGCAGCTTTTTGTTTATTAGACTCTAAATATTTATTTATATTAGTTAAAAGTGTTTTTGCTGTTTGGGGGTTTGGGTGTTTATATAAGTCTAGCTTTACTTTTAAAGTATCTAAGTTTTTTAATAAATACTCAGAAGTTTGTGATCCACCATCTTTTCTTTCGAGAGTGACTGTAAGTGGAGTTTTGTTTTCTTTATTTAAAGCATTTATGTCACCTTGGAAAACTTCGTTTACTATATATTTTATTACAGTTGAATCATCATCTAAGGTATTTGTTATACCTGGTAGTATATAGTGCAAGCTAGTGTTGTAATTAGCATCCACATCTTTAAGATTAAAGTTTAGATCATCTTTATCAGCAGTTTGATGAAAGCTTTTAATTAATCTATTAATCTCTTTTGCTATTTTGGTGGCGGGTAGAAATTTAGAATTTATGCAGGTTAGCTTTGATAACATAAATTCAAGTGGAGTTAACCCTAAAGCGTTGTCTCGACTATGTTTATTTAAAGTAGGCTGCCTAGCCATGATATTTGCTGTATCTAATATTTTATCTAAACCTTGCTCACTTAAAGGTATTTTACTAAACAGTAACTGATAAGGAGTCAATCCATGTTTGTTTAAAGTATTAATAGCATTAGTTTGCCCTTCAAGCAGCAACTTAATGATCTCAGGTGAGACCTTAGAGCATGTTAGTTTAGGTATTAGTTGATGTAAAAGATTGTTTTTAGTTGGCTCATTTTGGTAGCTGACTAGATTACTATGACTTATAAAATCTTGATCTTCAAGAGTGGCTTTAATTAAATCTTCATTACCAGCTACTGCCACTTGATATAAAGCATTTTGGGCTTTCTCTATAGTATCGCCTAAAAATAAGCCTTCTTTAGAGAGCTTAATTAATAGTTGATTATTAGCTTCATATGAGTTAGTCTGCTGGTTAGGATCAATGTTTTCTTTAATGAAAAAATCAAGTGCTGATTGTACGTCAGGAGCTTTATCGTGCGAGAACTCTTTAATAAGCAGATCAAATGCTTCAGATTTATTATGTTTATGACAAAAATCTAGTAAACCCGATTTATTAAATATATTACTTTTAAAGCTATCATAGAGAGTATCGACTGCCGCTTCATTATCGTTTAAAGCAGCTATTTTGATCATAGATTCAAAGATTTCACTAAACATGATCTTGGTATTTATAGTCGAGCCTTCATAATTTAAGCTTAGTTTAGGATTTTCTTCAACATCGGTTTCTACATTTAGAAAAGTAAATAGTTCTTGAAAAGCTGACAGACTATTATATTTTTCAGTTTTAATCAGACTTAAAGCTTGGTTTATATCTTTATCTATTTGATTATCATGATAGTAACCTAATGTTGCTAGCTGTTGAAAATTAACTGCAATATTTTTTAATTCATTATATTCATCTGCGGACTGATAATCCTGCGCAAGTGTAATTAATTCACTATTATAAATATTTTTATCTCTAGCTAGGTTTAGATATTGATAATCAGAGTTTATACTTACTTCTCTAAACTTTTCTACTTGCGCTTCTGGAAAGTAACTTTTTACTAGGTCATCTGCTATTTCAGGGTTTTTGTTAATTAAATATCGATACAAACTTCGATCATTATCACCTCTAGCTACCTGTTTTAGTAATATAGGTGATTTTAAAATGCTCGTACCAGTTTCTAATTTATCTATTAACTTTAAAACTTTATGAGTATTAAAAATTTTATTTAAACTATTTTGTGAAGTTGGTTCATGGGTGTTATAGTCCTGCTTAGCTAACAGGTATAAGCTTAGATATAAGTAAGTCGTATTATTTTCAGGGGCTTTTATTTCTAGCATCTCGCCTGTATCAGGCTTACCAGTTGCTTTATTTAAGATTTCAATATATTTATCTGTAAGTAATGGACTCTTTTTAATGATCATGCTAATTAGATTAGCGTCACGCTCTTTAACTGCTTTAGAAAATAAATCTTTTAATTTAGACTCAGCTTCAGGTTCGCTTAATAGCTGATTTATATTTTTAAGCTGATTGCTAATATTTTCTTGAAATGACTCATGAGCCTTTAATATATATGTATGATTACTTTTACTAATATCTATTAACTGCTGTCTAGCTGAGGTCTTATTAGTATCTTGCGTTTTAGAATCAGTATTTTTATTAGTTTTATGGTTTAAGTTTTCTGTGTTTGCTAACTTAGGGGTGTTTAAGGTGCGCGCCGCCTGGCTTTCCATTAAAGTGTTTTCATCTAAATTAGCATCATTAAAATTGCTAGCAAACTCATCAGAAAATGCATTATTATACTGATTTTCATGTGGATTAGTATGCGGGCTGGCTGGATTTATCGGCATCTACTATTAATAAGTCAATACAATATCTTAGCACAAGATAATATTCTGGTGCTTTTTTAATATTATGCGCTGTGTAAACCACTAATGTATTTATGGGTTCGTTTGATTGTTAGTAGGGTGAATATCATCAAGCTACTTATATTAAGTAAGATTTCAAAATTAAACAAAAAACGTACAAAAGACTTAAATTTGGAAGCTTTAAGTCTTTTGTACATTAAGAACAAGAAGATATTAATAAGATAAGTATTATATACCCAGATTTTAAATGTTTATAACGTTTTTTTTTAAATTTTTTAGGGAGTGTTTAAATACTAAGCCAATAACACTTATATCAACCAACGAAACGACCAGTGGCAATTTAAAAACAATAGTTTTGCACCAGTGATCGATCTATCAGAAAGTTAACCGCATTGGGTCGCTATTTGAAATCATAAATTTAGTAACTTTAAAAACAAAAAAGGCTACCTTGCGGTAGCCTTTTTATTTTTAATGGCTCCCAAGGTTGGATTCGAACCAACGAAACGACCAGCAGTCTAGTATTAAATACTAATTTTGCACCAGTGATCGATCTATCAGAAAGTTAACCGCATTGGGTCGCTATTTGAAATCATAAATTTAGTAACTTTAAAAACAAAAAAGGCTACCTTGCGGTAGCCTTTTTATTTTTAATGGCTCCCAAGGTTGGATTCGAACCAACGACCGATCGGTTAACAGCCGATTGCTCTACCACTGAGCTACTTGGGATCAACAGTTAATAATATTATCACAATATTATTTATTTAGTAGGTCTACATAATTAAAATTATATAAACAGAGCTTCATATAATATCCAAAGATAGTATTAATTAAAAATCAGCATAAATGATGAATATAAATTTAAAAAAATGTGGCATAAGTTACTTAATTTAATAATTGTTTCTTAATAGCAGCTGTGCATATCCAAGTAAAAAATCATGGATCGCAGAAACTTTATAGATAATATATTTAAAGGCTCACTTTTACTGAGTTCTTATGGCTTGTTTGACGGCTTGTTTGCACAGCCAGTCAGAGCAAATGGCATAGTTAAAAATAATACTAAAACTATAGTAAATATTTTTCTACCTGGTGGTCTTGATGGCGCTAACTTGATAATTCCTCATGGTGATAGCGCCTATTATGATATTAGACCCACACTTGGTGTGGACGTGAATGATACTCAAGATCTAGATGGGTTTTTTGGTATTAATAACCATGCTAGTGCTTTAAAAAATATTTACGATAATGGTGATTTAGCAGTTTTTCCGGCTACTCATAATGATAATTTCTCGCGCTCACATTTCGTAGCTGAAGATCACTTAATGTCTGGTTTTAATGAAATCCAACAATATGGCTGGATGAATAACGCTCTTCAATACAATCAAAACAATAATTCTCTTAGAGGCGTCAGTTTGACTAATAGACTAAACAGATTTTTCTTCGGCAAACATTCAGTTAGTAATTTTGATAAAATTGCTGGTTACTCTACTTCACTACCAAGTACTCAAGAAGAGCAGTTATGGCAGATTTACCGCGATTATGACACCAAAGACAAACAAAATTCTGCTTTTGTTAAAAATTTCGGGAGCACACTTTTTAAAGATGCTAATACTTTAAAGCTTTTAAATGATTTAGGTGACTCAGGTCCACAAAATGGCGCCACTTATAATTCTTTTAATCGTTTTGAAGAAAAATTACAGGATGCAGCTAAATTAATACGTAATGTTGCTCCAGAAATGATATATATTCAGTTCCCTGGTGGTTTTGATACTCATTTAAATCAACGTAATCAAGACTGGCAATTAACGCGAGTAGCGGATAACATTAATGCCTTTTATACAGATTTAGGTGATCTGATGGAAGATGTAGCGATACTGGTTTGTACTGAATTTGGTAGAACTGCTAGAGAAAATACTAATCAAGGTACTGACCATGGGCATGGCGCTGCTTGGCTCGTTATCAGCAAAAATATTCGTGGTGGCATTTATGGTGCTTGGCCTGGTATGAACCCTACTGCTTTGCAAACTAGGTACAATGCTATCGATCATACGGTAGATAATCAGGATATAGTCTATAGCTTACTAAGTCAGCATATGGGTTATCAAAACTTTGATCCTTTTTGGGACTTTAATCCAAGCGTCGTAAATAATCTGGTGAAAGTGTAGATCTATGATTTATAGTTTAGTTTTATGTTTAATATTAGGTCTAAGCGGCGCTCAGGCTGCTATAACGTCCACTGAGCTAACCTCAAACAACTCTATTAATCCAGAGTATGCGACTTTAAACGATACTTTAGATTTAACAGTGGTGTCAGACTTAGAATCATCTGTTAGCGAGATTAAAATTAATGATGTAAGTATTAGTTATACTACTTCGTGTAATACCAGCTGCATTTATGAAGCTAGCTATGATATTAGCTCTCACTTTGCAGTGGGCGAACTTAGCTTAGAAATTGTCGAGACCTCTAATAGTGGTTTTGGTGAATTTAGTACCGTGCATGAAACTGGTATTAATTATGTCACTTCAGAAAATGATATTGAATACTATGCTAACTTAGCTTTTGACTCTGATAACAGTGGTAGTAATCTATTTGCCACCACAGATGATAACCTTACTTTTAGTATAGATTTATTAAACGATGCCATATCTTTTACCAGTTTAACTATAGCTGGTATCAACCACACTGGAGATGTTAGTTGTAGTAGTTTAGGCACGGATTTAAGACGTTGCAGTGCTGAAATAGCCGCTAGTACCTTTAATAAAGGTAAACTAGACTTTACCTTTGTAAGTTCAGCTGGCACTATTCAATCAGATGTAAATAATGATGATGATTTTGTAGAACTAATTGATTTAACTGAAATTGCTAGTGCACTTAGTAACGGCGAACTAACTGAAGTAACTAATCAAGCTGAGTTTAGACTAAGCTACGCTGTAGATTTAAATAGTACTTTTGAGATTAGCAGCATTACTCGAAATAATATTAATTTACTTTATGAAATTACCTGCGATGCTGGTAATTGCGCTCTAGTAGCTACTCCATTTGGTAGTGGACAGAATATTATTAGCATGAACATAGTTTATTCAGTGCTGGGCGCTGAGTACCAGCGTAATTATGATCTGGTAAATCCAGCTACACCTAATATAGTAGTAACTCCACCACCATCACCACCTGATGACGATTCTGGAAATGATGAGAATAATAATCAAGATGAAGGTAATAGTGAAGAAGGTGAAAAAACTACTGAGCCACCTGTAGAGCAGCCATTACCTGTATTTGATCTAAAGTCCGTACCAATAGATAGTAAAGTTGCAGCCTTAGGTAAAGTGCCAGTAATACTTAGATTAGAAGGTTCTGATGAGCTTATATTTAGTGAACTTGAATTTAAGAATGAAGAAACTGCTAGCACAGAAGTGGTAATAAACAATACTAAGTATCAAGTTGAATTTACTGATCTGCCGCTAAATACTTTAAATAATAGAAGGTATAAAAATAGATCTGCTAAGCTACCTGAAATTGAAAGTATCAGTCTAAATAAAAAAGGTAGAGTGATCTTAAAAGGTAAAAGATTTAGAAATAAAGCTAATTTGACGCTTGTTTTCGATGATGGTAGTTATCAATCTGTAGAGCTTAGTAAAGCGCGTGGTGGTAGATCCAAACATAGAGTGAAGCTTGATCAGATACCAGAAAATATTAAATATCTGGTTTACTCACATCATAAATTTGGTGCAAATTATTTAGAAATTAAACAAGAGGGTGAAAGCGAGTGATTAGAAGTATATTAGACATTAAAGTAAATAAAATAGTCATAATGGCTATCTTGATGATAAGTAGTTTATCAACGGCTCGCGCTCAGCTGCCTTCACCACTAAAAGATCTAAATTTTTATACAAGTAATACTGAAAATAGAAATTTGGCTATGGCAGGTGATCTGATAAAAATATATATGACTACAGACAATAGTAAAGCTATTAAAAATATAAGTATTAACGATAACGAAATTAAATTTAGGTTTCGTTGTCGCCGCGATACCTGCGTCTATGCTGGTGATTATCAGGTTACTAATGTAGATGCTTTAGGTAAAGTGAAATTAAGTATGAATACTGGTAAAAAGTTTACTAGTGAAAATAATTTGATTGTTTTCAATAATACACCAGTTGAGATTATTAACAGCTCTAATGATCTGCATAGTATTAGTAACTTAAGAATCTATCCAGAAGATAGTCGTAAAAATAAATACATCACGAATGGTGATAAATTAAATGTTAGTTTTTATAGTAGTTTGATTGACCCTGCTGATTTTATCGAACTAAAAATAGCTGGTGTAAGTTATCAGTTAGCTGACTTAAATTACGTGTTAGTTGAAGGTAACTTATATAAATATTCAATGCAAATCACTGCAAGTGGTAGTTTTAATGAAGGTAAAATAGCTATTTCTTTAAAAGTTAAAGAAAACGATAAAGTAGTAAACGTTAATAAAACAAGTGATGGGGTGAATATAGCTTACCGCAAACCTAACAATGTACCGACTTTTGAAGATAGCTTAGCGATTTTTACTGATAATAAGATTAATAATCGAATTTACAATTTAGATGATAATGCTTTTGTTAGATTTAAGACTAACTTAGACTATGAGATTAATAGTTTAAAAGTTGGAGGCAAGGAGTATAAAAGTGAGCTTCAAACTTCATGCTCTGCTAATAACACTTGCAATCATTTTGTTAAACTTGATAATTTTAATTTAAATAACTCTGATTTACTGGCTGTCGAGCTGGATTATAAAGACCAGCACAAAAATTTCGTTTTAAACCCAGCAGAAAAAGTTGCTGTGATAGATGATTTTAAGACTAAACTTGTAGCTGATAGACTAACTTTCGGTATGAACCAAGAGGTCTATGATTTTATTAAACAAAATGGCTATACTGCTTTTATTGATCAACAGCTAAACCCAGCGAGTATCGATGATAGCGAGTTTGAAAATAATATACCATTTATAGACAGGCATATGGATATCCTTCAAAACATGAATATTGAATGGTTGTACTACATGCTTAACACTAAAAAACAATTAAATGAGCGTATGACTTGGTTTTGGGAAAATCATTT
Source organism: uncultured Gammaproteobacteria bacterium (assembly GCA_964438425.1). Lineage (GTDB taxonomy): Bacteria > Cyanobacteriota > Vampirovibrionia > LMEP-6097 > LMEP-6097 > CAYTKM01. The sequence goes on along the minus strand of CAYTKM010000006.1, from coordinate 111,170 downwards.
TAATACTAATAGTAATAAATTTAGAAGTCAAGGCTGGTGGTCGACCTGGGGTGATTCACGTGCGCGTGGTGTAAACGTATATAAGCGTAGTGGAGAGAATGATACGGCTTTTTCATACGAAATTGGTAAATTAAATATAGATACTTCCTTGTATGATCAGTTTGAAATTTTAGTAGAAATACCTAATGTTTATGATGATGAAACTACTACTATTGTAAATTGGACTACTGATCAAGATAGTGATAGTTTGAGTGAAACTACTAATGAAATTACTATCGAAAATACCAAAGATAATAAAATGACTATAGTGCCATTTAGTGATACTGGTATTTTGCAGAACATGGCAATAGAGCCTGGAGCTAACAAAGACATAGTTAGAGATTATATTATCAAGCATATAGCTTTATCTGATAGTACTGGTGTTAACCCTAAAATGGTTATGCTAGAAAACATCCATACAGTGCAAAATAACGATCATAAGTTTTACCGTGAAAACGCTTTAGGTAACTTTAAAGATTTAGTTTTAGCTACGTCTCATATGCCACATATGCTCTACTACTTAGATAATTATGCGAGCAAAGCTAGTAGTTTAAATGAAAACTATGCCCGTGAAATCTTAGAGCTACATACTTTAGGTGTTAATGGTGGTTATACTGAAGAGGATATTAGGAAAGTCGCTAGTATATTGACTGGCTGGACTATAGTAGGTTCTAATTTTTATTATAGTGACAACGATCACCATTATAATGTAGCTGACCTAAGTTTTTTAGATCAAGATATAGCCTGGGGTGGTTATCAGCAGGGTTTAGACTTACTTGATGCTATCGCTAAGCATCCATCTACAGCAGATCATATTTGTACTAAACTACATATACATTTCATCAATGAAATTATCGATAATGATATCAAGACTAGCTGCGTGGATACATTTTTAGCTAATGTAGATGACCCTCAGCAGATTGCAAAAGTGTTAGGTAGTATGTTTAAGCATCCTAATTTTGTTACTAAAAATAATTATAGATCTAAGGTAGCTACGCCACATTTATATATTTTACAGATGCTTAGAAAATCTGGTTTAAAGTTGCTTGACGAAAACCATGTAATCTTTGAAAGATTGTTTAGTTACCTAACTAGTCAAAATCATATCTTTAGTGTAAACCCTCGACCTACTGGTTATGATGAGGCAAGTGCTGACTGGTTTAATCCTAATCAATTCTATTACCGTATAAGGTTCACTAGAGATCTGATCAACCGAGTAAATAAGCTAGTAAACATCCAAAATATAGCTACTCATGATGGTTTATATAACGATACTGATGAAATGATAAATTATATTCTTTATTTTACAGTTGGTGACGATTATACGAAAAAGGAATTCGATTACTTAAAGTCTTTAGTGCCTAATAATTTTAAGAACTACTCTAAGGCTGCTAAAGATTATATTATCGAAACAATCATGCTAAACGCTTACTTGATGCCAAGAGCTCAGATGTATTAAAGATTCTATAGGCTTTATCAATAGCTCACACAATATTTTACTGAGCTATTTGGGTTTATTCTATAATAGAATGTTACATAATTGTACAACTTAGATATTTGACTTACTATATGTTTTTAACATCAAAGTAAAATGAAAAAAATGAATTGTAAATTTGTTCCAAAAATAAATTTATAGTCTATTTAGTGTGTTAAAAGTTCATCCAAATTACCTATAACAAGTAAAGACGATGAAAAAATTTAAATTTAAGCTTGAACCTGTTTTAAAGTATAAAAAGATCTTAAAAGATAAACAGTTAGCTCAGTTTGGTCAGGCGCAAAGTGCTTACCGTGAAGTAGAGCAGGATATTGAAAACATTAAAACTGCCCAAAAAGACACCCAGCAGCTGATGATAGATCAGGCTCAGACTGGCTTTGATCTGCTTAGTCATGAGACTAAAGAGCTTTATATAAATAAACTTAATACTGATTTGCACCGCGAAAAAGTGCGCTTGGCTAAGCGCAGGCAGCGCTTAGAGTTAGAACAAAAAAAATTAATTCATATCGCTAAAGATGAAAAGGGTATTGAAATTTTAAAGGAAAAAGCGGTTGAAGAATTTAAATCTGAACTTTTGTATGAGCAGATCAAGGAAATAGATGACTTAATATCAAGTAGATTTAGGGTTGAAAGTTAGTAATGGATCAACTCAATAATTTAAATAGCCTAAATATGTTTAACTTTGGCGCTCCTCAGAATAATAATATTTTAAACTTAAATACTCAAGAAGTTAAGATTGAAACTAAAGCACTAGCTAAAGAGCGGAGTGAACAGAAAATTAATACAGATGCTGGCGATAATAATATAAACCGTAATAATAAACTTAATTCGAAAACCGAAGCTACTAAAAGAGATGATAAAGTTTCTAAAAAAGAAGATGTATCAGCTGATGGCGAAGTTAAAGAGCGTTTTAAATTAAAAGAAGATGTTGATGATGAAGATAAATCTTCAGTTAAAGAAATTGAAGCTAGCGATGAAGATTTAAATAGTTTAATCCTGCAAATGCTTGGCGTAGCACAATTAAATGAAGATAATGAACTAACATTAAAAGATTTAAGTCAATTACTTGAAACTGAAACTGGTCATCTTGAAGATTTATCATTAATAAATAATTTATCTAATGATGAAGCTAGTCCAGAGCAGGCAGATTTAATTAATGCAGTAATTAGCTCTAAGCAACTTTTTAGCTTGGGTGAAGAAACAGGTTTAGATGAAACTGCTCAATTAAAATTACCAGAGTTTACTGAAACTGAATTTGATAGTGAAACTTTAGCTCATATCGATAAAATGGTTGAGGGTTTAAATGAAGGTTTAGATTTTAGTGAGTTGAAAGATAAAGTTTTAAGTTCACTTGAAAACAAGCAAAATGCTATTAATAAAGAGATCTTAAAAGTGAATATTAAAGACTTTGATAAGGTACTGACTTTAGCCAAGCAAAGCGAAGCTTTAGAAGCTTTAAAACAAAATGTAGTTGAGACTGTTAGCCTGAGTTTACCTAGCCTAGCAGCTGACGAGAATGTAAAACTTGATGCTAAATTTGAGCAGCTTGATAGTATGCTAAGTGACAAGCTAGATGAAATCTTTAGTGAGCTTGAGATAACAGTTGATGTTGATACTCAAACTGGCGAGCAAAGTTTTAGTGAATCTGAAACTGGCGCTGAAAACTTTGAACTAATGTTTAATGCGCGCGCTAGTAACGTTAAGTTTAATCCTGGAAGTAGCTCTAAAGGAACTGAACAGAAGATCGACGTGAAAAATTTAATTAAGACGATACCTGAATACGCGAGCAAAGTCCCAGCTGGCGGTAAGCAGGAAATTAGGTTTATGCTTAATCCAGAAAATTTGGGTAAGATCGAAGTTAATATCAGTAAAAATATGACTAATAATCTAAGTTTAGAACTTAAGGTTAGTAATGATGTAACTGATAAAATTTTAAAACAAAAGATTAATGAGTTTGTGGCTTCGCTTAATGATAAAGGTGTTAGCTTAGATGAGATTACTGTTACTAAAAGTGAAGAGGGCATGATGTCTGGTAAGGACCAAAACCGCGAGCAGACCACTAGTGAGCAAGATTCAGCTGAAGAGCAGCAACGTAAAAAATTACGCCAGCAGTTTAAAAATAATACAGCCTCAAATGACACGCTGTTTGATAGTAGCTTGAGGAATTTTCTATAATAAGGAGTATATAATATGTCAGTAAACCCAATAGGTGGTCAAATAGACCAAGCATTAGTAGATCAGGTCGTTAAAGATACTGCTATCGGTGGAGCCGATGAAGATCTGGGTTATGATCAAGATTTATTTTTAAAGATCATGACCGCGCAGATGCAAAATCAAAGTCCCTTTGATACTACAGATACCGCGCAAATCGTTGATCAGCAGGCTATGATGGCTCAAGTTGAGCAGATCACTAAGCAAACTACCGCAGTGACCGATATTCAAGATATGCTTGAAAGTGAGCTTACAACTCTCAATGCGACTTTAAGTGAAATGCAAATCGCTTTAGGTAAGCTCGCTGATAAGTAGATTGCAGTCTTGTTTATTTATGTTAAAAATTTTAAATTTACGTTTGTCGCTAAAGCATAGTTCCATTAATTTGCTTTAATGTGTAAATTAAATAAAACGTATATAGAAACTGACATTTAAAATAAGCTAACTGACATTTTAAAATCTTAATTGAAAATAAATACACTTTTTAAATCATAAATTTAATAAGTCAAGAGTATTAATAGCTTAGATTTTATCAGTATAAATTAAATATAAATTAGAAATCATCATTTAGCTGAAATCTAATTAAACTAGTAAAAGTTAAATTGGCAGCGAAATAGGTGAATAAAATATCTAGGAGGATATATGAATTTAGTAGGAATTTTAGCAGGCTCACTAGCAGAGCGAGCTGGTAGCAAATTATTAACGCAGTTTAATAGAAACGAAGGGAGAGGATTTATGCAGTTAATTGATCATATTACAGGTACGGATGATATTACTAATGACAGAGAAGTAAGTTTAAGCGGGGTAGATTTAAATCAGTCGCAGATTAATAGCTTACTTAATATGAGGGATGAAGGTTTAAAGCAGGGTTTAGATGAGATGGTAGTTGAACTTAACGGTAAATCTTATGTAATGGATCTGCACGATCTAAAGCTAGAAGATTTAGCTGAGTATGTGTAAAGATTTAGCTAAATGTGCATAGTTGTTATAGTTAATAAATACTAATTGCTTTAGCTAGTACTAGTTGCTACTTTTAGATTTAATGTTACTTACTTAACTCTTAATATAATATATAATTTAGAAAAATATTCTAGATTTGACCTTTATTTAGAAAATAATTCTAAAAATATGGCTTATTTAGAATATTTTTCTAAGTTTTTAAACTATAAGTAAACTATAAAAAATAATAAGTTAACACCTGCTTTAGGTTATAATAAATATGACTTAGGGCATTACCTCAGCTGGATAGAGGGCTCGGCTACGAACCGAGACGTCGGGAGTTCGAATCTCTCATGCCCTGCCATTCTGAACGACAAGTGAATAAGACCATCTGCTTAAAGGGCTTGTTCCAATCATAGAGAAGCTTTCCATCTTTAAGTTGGAAGTTCGAAAATAGTAAGTTAAGAAACTGGCGTTTTCTCTCCAGTTTCGAACTTCCATAAATTTCTTTTGCTTGAGAGGTAATATTTAAAATAGTTTCAACCATAAAAGAATACATACTAAGCTGAAAATGAGCCCTTACAACTTTGCTAAATTAGCTGCTTAAATACTTAAAATTTATTAGAGAATATATGTTTGGTTTTTGAGGCATTGACAAATAACTCCGTTTTGATTATTATTTGTAGAGGTCCTATTCTCACTTCCAGTGAGATAAGGATTCTTTGTTGGGTTTAACGTATTCATGATTTATATATAACAAATCTGTATTAATTGGTTGTTAATGAAAACTCTGTACTTAATTTCAAGTTTTGCTTGACTCTATACCTAAGTATAGGGTTTATGATGACAGTATGAAGATAGGTGAACTCGCTAAAAAAGTTAATTGCTCAGTTCAAGCTATTAGGCTCTATGAAAAAGAAGGTTTAATACCTGAACCAGATAGAACTGAATCTGGTTATAGAGTTTATGGTGATGAGTACTTGGAGATACTCAACTTTATAAAGAATTCACAGGCTATTGGTCTTACTCTAAAAAAGATCAAGAAGTTATTAGCTTTATTTGAACAAGATGGAGCCAAAGGTATTAATGCAAAAATAATTTTGAAAAAAGAAATAGATAACTTAAATGAAAAGATTAAAACACTTAGTTCTGTTAAAAGTTTTTTAGAACAATTAGATTCGAGTTGTGAAGGGTCAATGCCTATTGAATCATGCCCTATTATGAATAAAATTCAAGAAGGCGAGCTTAAAAAAGAATCAAGTGAGGAAAGTTGAGAAGCTTTATACTATGCGCTCATATTTTGATTTACCTATTTATCGGTAATGCAAGCTTTGCAAAGAGTGGTAATAAGCCCATTAATTTAGACCTTCTTAAAGCTGAACTATTAGAGCGTCATCCTATTATTAAAGAATATAAGCACAGAATTTCCTCTCAGCAAGCTCACTTAAAAGTAGCCAAATCACCTTCTGATCCTAGAGTGGGTGTTGAATTGATAACAAATGATTATCCGGGAAACTTTGGTTCAATTGGAGATTTGCCTAATAATATGCTTCGAATTAATGCTTCAAAAGAATTAAAAGTTCTTGGTAAATTAAGCTTGATTGAAGATGCTGAATCTTTTGAAACACAAAAAATTGAAGAGGATTTAAAACTAGCAGCACTTATTCTTAAATCAGAACTAAAGCAAAAATATTACGAACTGTTTTTTATGGATAAATCAATAGAGATTTATGAGAAGATCCAAAAGCTTTTGAGAAGTATAGAAGGTTCGGTGAAAAGTAAATACGAAGTTGGACAAGGAACTCAATATGACTTAATCCGTGTTCAACTAGAAAATACTAAAGTGATTGAGAAGCTTGAAACTCTAAAAAAAGATAGGCTTACTAAAATAACTGAGATTAATGCCTTAGCCATAAGACCAATAAATCAAGACTTAAATCCTAATTATGAGGATATAACTGTAAATGGTCTTTTGTTAAAACCACTAGATGAGGTGAAAATCTTAGAAATCTCAAAAGAGAACTACCCAAAACTTCTTTCACAAGCAGCTGTTGTTGACAAGGTTATGGCTCAAGTGCAGTTGGCTAAAAAAGAATATATCCCGGATTTAAATGTAAATGCATTTTATGGTTTTCGAAATAATTCTGACTTTGGTTCATTATTTGGGATTGGCTTAGAAACAAGTTTGCCAGTATTTTTCAATTCAAAGCAAAGACAAAAGGTGCTTGAAGCTAAGGAATTAGTTCAAGCTCAAAAGGAAAGGTTAGAAGATATAAAAATAAATACACTTTCTTCTGCAAGAAAATTGTTTATCCAAATTCAAAAAAGTCAAATCCTAACGGACATCTTAGATACGGCATTATTGCCTCAGTCTAACTTAGCTGTTGAATCATCTATGGCAACTTATAAAGTTGGTAAAACAGATTTCCCTTCAGTGCTTGATAGTATTAATGATTTACTTGAATTTCAGATTCAATACTATATGGAGCTAAGCATGGGTCTTAAAAGCATTGCAGTTTTAGAGCCTTTACTCGGAAAAGAAATCGGAGATTTTAATTAAATGAAAGAAAAGCTGAAGTTATGGAAATTTACAATTCTAATCCTTGTATTGATTGTATTAATCGTTTTGATTGTCAAAAATACTCTTAGTGGTTCACGCAAGCACCATCATGGTCACAACTCTAAAGCCAGCAGTGAACAGAGAATTTATGTTTGCCCTATGCACCCAAGTTATACATCTAACAAACCAGGTGAATGTCCTATCTGTGGTATGAAGCTAGTTGATAAAACACCTAAGGAAGATCATTCTGCTCATGAAATGTCTAAAGAAGGAAATGATTCTGATATTAAAATTGACGTCAATAAACAACAACTTATAGGTATTGCAACAACCAAAGTAAAAAAGCAAAAGGTATCAAAAGAAATAAAAGCATTAGGTACGGTTACTCCAGATGAAAGGCTTATAAATCATGTTCATACTAGAATTTCAGGTTATATAGAAAAGGTCTATGCTGACTATGAAGGAAAATTTGTTAATTATGGTGATCCATTATTCACTATTTATAGTCCAGAGTTGGTAAGTACCCAAGAAGAATACCTTTTAGCTCTTAAAGCAGAGAAGCAATTAAGTGGAACAAACTATGACCTTATCAATCAATCACAAAGAAATCTTAAAGAAGCTAGTCTGAGACGTCTCAAGCTATGGAATATTTCAGAGCGAGAAATTAAAAACCTTGAGGAATCTAAAGCAGTTAAAAAAGATTTGACTATTTACTCTAACTACTCAGGTTTTATTACTGAGAGAGTGGCTTTTGAAGGACTTACTGTTGATCCAATGACTTCACTTTATGAAATCACAAACCTTTCAAGAGTTTGGGTGATTGCTGAGATTTATGAAGAAGATCTTGCTGATCTTGCTATTGGGCAAAAAGTTTTTGTGAGATTTCCTTATGAAAGTTCAAATTCTTTTGAAGGAAGCCTTACCTATATTTATCCAAAGTTAGACTCCGGTAATAGAACAGTTAAAGCTCGTGTTGAAGTGAATAATCCAGGCTTTAAGCTGAAGCCCAATATGTATGTAGATGCTTATATCTCACAAAGTCTTGGTGAGCAGTTGATCGTACCTAAAAGTGCAATTATAGACACGGGAGAAAAGAAAATAGCTTTCGTTAAAACAGGAGAAGGTAGCTTTTTGCCTACAGAAGTTGAAATAGGTTCTGAATTAGATATAAAAGAATCTGACTTGGGTATTGAAAGAAGGTATCAAGTGATTACAAGTGGCTTGACTGAAGATGATTTTGTTGTAACGGAAGGTAATTTCTTGCTTGATTCTGAAAGTAATTTACAGTCTACAATGAATCAAATGGTTGGAGGTCATAAGCACTAATATGATTTCTAGGCTCATAGAATACTGCACTAAAAATATATTAGTAGTTGCTATTTTTGCTATCGTAATTCTTTTTGGTGGCATTTACTCTATAAAAAACATACCTCTTGATGCAATTCCTGACTTATCTGATACACAGGTGATTGTTTTTACTGATTGGAAAGGGCGTAGTCCTCAGCTGGTTGAAGACCAAGTAACTTACCCTATTGTAAGTAAGTTACTTGCTGCACCAAAAGTAAAAACAGTCAGAGGGCAGTCTTTTTTTGGTCTTTCTTTTGTTTATGTAATTTTTGAAGATGGGACAGATATTTACTGGGCAAGATCTAGAGTCTTAGAGTATCTAAATACTCTAGATGGTTCATTGCCCAAAGATGTAAATCCGATAATAGGTCCTGATGCAACTGGAGTGGGATGGGGATATCAATATGTACTTGTTGATAAGCAAAATAAATATGACCTTGCTTATATGCGAACTTTAAATGATTGGTACTTAAAGTATTGGATTGAAGCAGTTCCTGGTGTAGCAGAGGTTGCTAGTGTTGGTGGCTATGTTAAACAGTATCAAATAGAAATTGATCCAAATAAGCTTAGGGCTTTGAATGTAAATCTATCTAATCTTATTGAAAAAGTTAGATTTAGCAATCAAGCCACAGGCGCAAGGACTCTTGAACTTGCTGGTCATGAATATTTAATCAATGTCGACGGTTACTTGAGGTCTATAGAAGATATAGAGCTGATATCTTTGGGAGTTAATTCATCTGGTGTTCCTATTAGAGTAAAAGATGTTGCCAATGTAAAAGAAGGTCCTGATATGAGGCGTGGAGCTGCTGATTACAATGGGCTTGGAGATACTGTTGGTGGCATAGTTGTGATGCGTTTTGGTGAAAATGCTTTAAATGTAATAAAGAAAGTAAAAGAGAAAATTAAAGAAGTTAAAAAAGGCTTACCTGAGGGAGTTGAGATTAAAACAGTCTATGATAGGTCTGATTTAATCCATGCATCTATAGACACCTTAAAAGAAACCTTATTAGAGGAATCGTTGATTGTTGCAGTTGTCGTTACCATATTCCTTTTTGACTTAAGTAGTGCTCTTATAATAATTTTAACTTTGCCATTTGTCTTTTTGATTGCATTTATAGCAATGTATGCTTTTGGTATTAGCTCAAACATAATGTCACTAGGTGGCATAGCTATTGCAGTTGGTGATCTAATTGATGGTTCAGTTGTAATGGTTGAAGATACGCATAAGAACATTGAAAAAGTACAAGAAAGGAAACTTTTAGAGAACAAAGAAGAAAGGCTTAGTTTTGTTGAAAAGAGGGATGTGATTTTAAAGTCAGCAAAAGCTCTAGGTAAGCCCATCTTTATGTCTCTTATGATAACCACCGTATCATTCTTGCCAATCTTTGCTTTGGAGGCTCAAGAGGGCAGGCTTTTTCATCCACTTGCTTATACAAAAACTTTTGTAATGTTTTTTGCAGCATTTCTTGCAATCACTTTGACACCAGCTTTAATGACTCTATTGATTCCAAATAAAGTTAAATCAGAATCTAAGAATCCTATCAGTAAATATATAGTAAAAATCTATGACCCTATAATTGGATTAGCATTAAAGAAACCTCTTATCACCGTTGCAATTGCGCTTATGAGTTTGCTTCTATCTGTACCAGTTATATATAGGATTGGATCAGAATTTATGCCTCCTTTGAACGAAGGTACTATTCTCTATATGCCTTCTTCATTACCAGGTCTAGGTATTACCGAGGCAACAAGAATGGCACAAATCCAAGATAAGTTGATCATGACTGTTCCAGAAGTAGAATCAGTCTTTGCAAAAGTTGGAAGAGCTACTACTTCAACGGACCCAGCCCCTCTGGATATGTTTGAAACTATTATCAACCTAAAGGATAAAAAAGAATGGCGTCCAGGAATGACATGGGACAAAATTATCGAAGAGCTTGATAAGAAATTACAAATACCAGGAATCACAAATGCTTGGACTATGCCAATTAAAGGTCGAATTGATATGCTCTCAACGGGTTTAAGGACACCACTTGGAATAAAACTCTATGGTTCAGACCTAAGTACTTTAGAAAAGACAGGTCAGCATATTGAACACATCTTGAGCCCAGTAAAAGGTACTCGAAGTATTTTTTCTCAAAGAACTAATTCTGGTTTTTATTTAAATATAAATATTGACCGTGAAAGAATTGCCCGTCACGGACTTAGCGTTAAAGAAGTTGAGACTGTGATTGAATCTGCCTTAGGTGGAGACACTATCACGACTACTGTTGAAGGCAAAGAAAGGTTTGATGTGATAGTTAGATACAAAAGAGAATTTCGAGACTCTGTAGAGAGAATAAAGAATATCTATATTAATGCTCATAATGGACGTCACCAAATCCCTCTATCACAAGTCGCTGAAATTAAATTGGAAAAAGGTCCTATGTCGATTAAAGACGAAGATGCATCATTGGTTTCATACGTTTATATCGATATAGTTGATAGAGGCATAGGTTCATATGTTGATGAAGCTAAAAAACTTCTTGATGAGAAGCTAGACTTACCAACAGGATATCGATTGGAATGGACAGGACAATATGAATTTTTACAGCGTATACAGAAGAAATTAAGCCTGATTGTTCCTGTTACTCTTTTTATAGTCTTTGTTTTGACTTATTTTATCTATAACTCATTTGCAAAAGCAGCGATCGTTTTACTCTCTTTACCGTTTGCCATGATTGGTGGGCTTTGGTTTATGTGGATGAATGGTTTTAACTTTAGTGTTGCTACTGGAGTTGGTTTTATAGGTCTTTTAGGCTTGGCTAATGAAACAGCAATAGTGATGCTGGTGTTTATAGACGAAGCTTTAAATGATCTCTTTGCTTCAAAACAAGTTGACTCTGAAGATATTGAGGGTGTTAAAGAGAATTTTGAATATAAAGATATAAAAGAGGCAGTTCACATTGGAGCTGTTCAAAGAGTAAGACCAAAAGTTATGACTGTAGTAACAACGATACTTGGTTTCTTGCCAATATTTTTTCTAGTGGGTAAAGGCTCTGATGTGATGCAAAGAATAGCTGCACCAATGTTTGGTGGCTTGATATCATCTTCGGTGCTAACACTTTTGATTATTCCTTCAGTTTATTTATTATGGCTTAAGTGGAGGTATGGTATGTGGAGCAAGAAAAGCACATGATCAGCTTCTTTAAATCACTCTTTGATTGTCAACAACAATCTCTGAGATATACAGCTCTTCTAATATCTCTAATAGTGATTTTTGTAGTTTATCCATTCGTCCCTGACTTTATCTCAAGGGATATGATATTGGATTTGTTTATATTAATAGTCACTATGGCAGCACTATATTCAGTGTGCAATGGGACAAATAAATTTTTAATTGGTTTAGCCTTAGTAATACCTTCGATCTTATTTTCTATAATGCATTATATTAATAATTTGAAAATTTTTATACTACTCGGTTGTATTTTCAAAGTCTTATTTTTGGCATATATCATTGTTCTATCAATAGCCTATTTAATAAGAGCTAACAAAATAGATAAGGAAACTATCTTTGGTGCAATTTCTATTTATTTACTGCTTTCTTTATTTTGGGCTCATAGTTTTAATTTGATTGAAATATTTATACCAGGTTCCTTTCAAGGCATTAAGGCTTGGGGAGAGCATGAGCTTTTAAGTAACCTATTGTATTTTAGTCTAACAACACTTTCTACACTAGGCTATGGAGATATTTCACCAGTTAGTTTACCTGCTCAAATTCTTTCAAGTTTAGAAGCGATTTTGGGACAAATATTTCTTACTACTTTGATAGCAAGATTAATAGGTTTACAAATAATAACGAGTAATAAGTATGAAACAGTTAGATGAGAATCATAGCCATTGTAAAAAAAATGAACCTGAGTTAGCAAAAGTTAAGTCCGAGGATGATAATAGTGACCTGATGTACATATGCCCAATGCATCCAGAAGTTCGTCAAGGTCAACCAGGCAGTTGTCCAAAATGTGGTATGGCGTTAGAACCTGAAAGGGTTATACAAGAGGATGTGAAAAATCTTGAATTGATTGATTTTAGTCGTCGTTTTTGGATTGGTCTAGTTTTGACTTTACCTCTTTTGGTTCTTGAAATGGGTGGGCATCTTTTTAACTTGCATTTTCTAGACCAAAATCTATCAAATTGGATTCAGTTTGCTTTAGCGACACCAGTTGTTTGGTGGGTTGGTTATCCATTCTTTAAAAGAGGTTCGCAGTCTATTCTTAATCGTTCTCTAAATATGTTCACTTTAATTTCTATGGGTACTGGAGTTGCTTGGCTCTATAGCGTTGTTGCGATAATTACTCCTCATGTTTTTCCAGCTGCTTTTAGGTCTAATGGCTTTGTGCCTGTATATTTTGAGGCTGCGGCTGTGATTATCGTGCTTGTGCTTTTGGGACAAGTTTTAGAATTGAAGGCTAGGGAAAAAACAAGTGGTGCAATTAAAGCGTTACTTGGACTTGCACCAAAAACAGCACATAGGATCCGCGGTGAAAACGAAGAAGAAATTTCTATTGAAGATATAAAGTTAAACGATCACTTGCGTATTAGACCTGGTGAGAAAATACCTGTAGATGGAATTGTTATTGAAGGTAGCAGTCATGTTGATGAATCGATGCTTACGGGAGAACCAATGCCAATAGATAAAAATAAAGACTCTTCTGTTATATGCGGGACTGTCAACAGTACTGGGTCTTTGATTATTAAAGCCCAAAAACTTGGAGAAGATACTCTGCTTTCGCAAATTGTAGAAATGGTGGCAGATGCTCAGCGTAGTCAAGCTCCAATACAGCGTATAGTAGACAAGGTCTCTGCTTGGTTTGTGCCAATAGTAATTAGCATTGCTGTAATGGCATTTATCACTTGGGCTCTTCTTATGAAGTCAGAAGGCTTGAGCTTCGGTTTAATAGCAGCGATTTCGGTTCTTATTATTGCTTGCCCTTGTGCTCTTGGATTAGCAACACCAATGTCAATAATGGTAGGAGTGGGTAGAGGAGCTAAGACTGGTGTTTTAATTAAAAATGCTACTGCCTTAGAAACATTAGAGAAAGTTGATACTCTAGTTGTTGATAAGACAGGGACACTCACAGAAGGAAAACCTTCTTTAACAGGCTTATTGTCAATAGGAGAGTTTTCCCAAGATGATATTTTAACTTACGCAGCTTCATTGGAGCAAGGTAGTGAACATCCAATAGCAGAGGCAATAATTAGTGCCGCTCGAGATAAAGATCTAAAACTAATTAAGGCTAAATCATTTAAATCCATTACAGGTAAAGGGGTCGAAGCAATTATAAATGATAGAAAAATCAAACTTGGTAATGACAAATTAATGCTAGATCTAGGTTTAAAAGTTGATATCTTAGAAAAAGAAGCTAATGAATACCGAAGTGGAGGAGCTACAGTTATGTTTATTTCTGTAGATGAAAAGTTATCGGGGCTTATAGCTGTATCTGATCCCATTAAAAAAACAACTGCTCAAGCTATCTTAGATTTAAAAAATACTGGACTTAAAGTAGTCATGCTTACTGGTGATAATGAAATAACAGCAAAATCAGTAGCGAAAAAGTTAGATATTGATGACGTACATGCTGATGTATTGCCACAAGACAAAAGCCGTATTGTAAATGAACTCAAAGAAGCAGGTGCAATAATTGTTATGGCTGGCGATGGAGTAAATGATGCTCCTGCCTTGGCCTCTGCTCATGTAGGGATTGCAATGGGTACAGGTACTGATGTTGCGATGGAGAGTGCTGGGGTCACTGTACTTGGGGGAGACTTGAATGGAATTACCACTGCAATAAAACTTTCACGAGCTACGATGCAAAATATTCGCCAAAACTTATTTTTTGCATTCTTTTATAACACTGCTGGCATACCAATAGCCGCTGGTTTGCTTTATCCTTTCTTTGGAGTGCTTTTATCTCCTATCTTTGCAGCAGTAGCAATGTCATTAAGTTCAGTTAGTGTTGTTCTTAATGCTTTAAGGTTGAATTGGAAGAAGTTGTAGTAGTGCAGACGATTTCTAGATAATACCGGAGATTATCTTTTTAATTTGCTGTTTTATCTAAAAGGCTTGTAACCATTGATATACTAACTTCAAATGCAATTTCTCGGTTGCGAAACGCATTCACGAGGGGCTGCCAATTTTTTAGTTATCTTTGAATGCCATTCTGAATCTATGAATACTATTTCATCAATATTATAGATTCTAAATTTACTAGATGTATGCGCTAGTTTAATTTGGGTGTACACTAAAATACTAGAACCTAATGTTTTAATTTACTGATAAAAATCTTAATTATCATTATAATGAGCTTAAATTTTAAAATATATTAAAATGATATAACTTTTATTAATTATGTCCATTTCTAATTTTCTAAACTATGAAGCTAAGTCTATAATTTTATTAATCTGTAGAATATTTGTTGGGGGATTTTTCTTTTTTTCAGGTTTCGATAAGTTATTTACTGAAGCTGGCTGGCAGAGAATGTATGAAACTATAAGTGGGGCTGGTATTCCTTTGCCTTATATAAATACTTTATTAGCTTCACTTACTGAAATGCTTGCTGGTTTATTTATCTCAATTGGTTTTATGTTTGAACTATCGTCACTGGCTTTAATCTTTGTCATGAGCGTAGCTATTTTTACTACTAAGCTGGCAGTTTATAAAATCGTACCATTCAAGCTAGAATCATTTAAAGACTTTTTATTTACTACTATTTATTCAGTCGAACCGCTATATATTATTATTTTTATCACTTTTATTTTAGCTGGTAGTGGACGTTACTCATTAGACAAGCTTTTAAGTGATAAATTTTAAATGAAGGGTATAAATGCTATTTCTTATAAAGTTTTAGTTCAGAATTCTTTATTTAAAAGTGCTTTGCAAACTTTAATTAGTGGTACTTTAATAGTTGATTATTTAAATAAAAACATTAGTATGAGCTGGGTGCTGGGATTAGTACTAGCAATGCCGCTTTTTGCTCAGGTTATGCAAGCAAGTTTGCTTAGGTCTAGTCTAAAGCTGAAACGTACTTTAGGTTTAGGTAAAGCACTTTGTCTTTTACAAATACTAGCTGCTATAAGTCTAAGTGGTTTTATATTTCTACCCTTTTTAACTTCTTTTATTGTTAAAGTGACTGTAATTTTAACTTCGATTAGCTTTTTTTCATTATTTGATACCTTGCTTGAAGTACTAAACAACTTAAATACAAAGTTTTTCTTAGCTAAGGATAAGGCTAGAGCTAAATTTCTAAATGATATATATGCTAATTCAACTATAGCTAGTATTTTTTTAGGCTTACTGGGTGGCTTAATAGTTTATTACTTGGATTTAATCTACATTTATCCGATTATTTGGTCAATAATAATAGTTTTGTCGATGTTAGGCTCTCTAAAGCTGCTTAAAGTGAAAGATACCAGTTTTAATGAAGAAACTAATTTTTTCAAGCCTAGTTTTTTTAAAACTTTAAAGTCATTGTTTACTAATAAGTATGAAAGTCATTTGTTTAGATACTTTTTTACTTGGGACTTAGCCTTATACCTTTCAACTTCATATTTTATAGCTTATATGTTTAAGATGCTGCACTTTACAGTTTTAGCAGTCATAATTATCGTGACTTTATCACAACTGAGCACTTTAATCACTTATAAATACGCCAGTAGCTTATATAGCAAATTTACTAATATGCAGATATTACTTGCAAGTTCAGCTATGTTAATAATCGAAATTATTGGCTGGATTTTAAGTAGTTCTCAAGCCTTAATTAAATATTCACCTATATTAGTAGTTTTAAATATGCTAATTTTTGGTGTAACAATAGCCTTAAACAAAGTATCTTTAGACCGTTATAGACTAAATACTGTTGCAAGCACTCAGCTGACTAATAGCTATACTTTATCAGCTTTAGGAGCAGCTATAGGTACTGGTGTCGGCGGGCTAGGCTTAGATTTAGCCGATAAGCTAGACTTAAGCTTCAAATTAAATGCTTGGCTGGATTTTAATACTTGGGATAGCTACTTTTTAGTATCTATTTTTATAGCTATAATTTCATTGACTATGCTAAATAAATTTAAGCGCTTAGATAAATAACAAACTTTTACTTATATTTAACTTGTATACATTTAAATAGATTGTGTCTAGAATTATATAGAAAACGTAATTTTCTGTATGAACAATTGACAAGCACCCTGGCTAAACTTTAAGATAATAGATTCATGAAAAGCAAACTTATAACTATACTGTTCTTACTAATTTCATTTTTAATACCAGCAGGTAGTGTGCTTGCTAAGAAAAAAAAATTAAAATATAACGGTAATGATACAGCCAGATTAAGAGTAGGACCACTACGCTTAGTAGGTTCAGATACTCCAGGCGATGAATACGTGGCTTTATCTGATGGTCGTTTTGGTTCTAGATACTATATGTTCGTTGCTCCTCGACCAGTGGGCTTTGGTGGCATGACTGGTGGTTTTATTATAAAGCTCAGTGATAATGCTATGAGTAAATTAAGGTCTAAAAAGAAAGGAAGTTTTATAATAGCTAATGATTTATATAATAAAAAACCTAAGAAAGTACCTGATGCTAATGTTTTAATCGAAACTAACTACTACTCTAATAAAAATGACATTATTATTAGTACTTCACAAGCTGGAAGAGAAAGATTTGGTGGTGGTCGTATGACTTTTAAAAGAATAGTTGATGGCTCTAGTAATACTAATCCGGTCTATTTAGTTAAAGTTAAAGGTTATTTACGTAATGTAGGATATTCGAAGAAGGATTCTACAGGTTCAAAATTCAAAAAATTTAAAAGAATACCAGTTAACGGTAGTTTTGTGATCACTTTAGATTAGTAGCTCTGCTTATATAATTACTTAAACTAATATCGATGAAAACTTAAGTATAATAATTCTATGTTTAAGAAATTAATCATAGCTTTTCTATTATTATCAATTTTCAACTTCTCGATCGTTAAAGCTGGTGCTAGTCCTAAAATGAACCCATTTCAGACAATTGCTTTGACTGCTATTGCAGCAGTAGTATATCCATTTCAAAAAATAAGTCAGGCATTGAATCGCTCTAAGTATGACAGGTACCGTAGTAATTTAATAAATATGCTTGAAAAACCTGATAGTAGATTAGATGATTGTGAAACTTTATTCTCGCGCAGAGACCTGGATAAAGATCAACAATTCATTCAGTTTAAATGTAAAGAATATTTCTATAATCAGGGCGATGTAAATATTTGCAAAAATGTTGCTGAGCTCGAAACAAATTGTTATGATCTTAAATTTCGCAATCAAATATGTGAAAATAAGTTAATTGAAATAGTAAATCAACCGTATATCTATAGTAGGTTATATTTTACAGATAAATGTTACTCACCCCAAGACTATAATCAGATTTCTTGTAGTTTTATTGATAAAAAACTAATTAAGTTTGGTGAAAACAAGCTTGACTTAAAATATAATGATCTAGGTAAGGCACTTTTTACCAAAACTGATAGTGCTCTAAATTATATGCATATAGAAATAGATAAAAGTGACTGCTTAAAATTAACAGATTTTAGATTGACGCAGCATTGTCAGGATAGATTTACTGAAGTTAAATAATTAATTGACTGATCTATCATCGAGAAGTTAGTCACTTCTATATCTAATATAATTTTGCTGTGCTCCTATCAGTACAATCTATAATTTCTATATTTAAATAAATTAATCATAATTTTTAATTAGCAGTAAGTTTATTAAGTTTTAGTAGGGTTAATAATCGATGATTTCAACTAAAATATAATCATTTCAGCTAAAATAATAATATGCAAGATAAGGTGGCATTGATCTGGTTTAGAAATAATCTTAGAACTAAAGATAATGCAATTTTTAAAGATTTAGCTAATTACGATAAAGTAATTTGTTTGTACGTGCTCGATGATTTACTTTTCCAAGAAACTGATTTCGGCTTTCAGCGTACTCTTGCTCCCAGGTTAAGATACTTATATCAGACTATCGCAGAATTTAAATCAAATCTTGCTAATTATGGTTTAAATTTAAATGTAGTTCGAGGT
Source organism: uncultured Gammaproteobacteria bacterium (assembly GCA_964438425.1). Classification (GTDB taxonomy): domain Bacteria; phylum Cyanobacteriota; class Vampirovibrionia; order LMEP-6097; family LMEP-6097; genus CAYTKM01. Next base: position 92,485 of record CAYTKM010000006.1, on the reverse strand, counting down.
GATTCTGTAGAGATTATTTCGAAGATTGTACGTGAGTATCAGGTAAATGATATTTTATTAGAGCAGGAAGTGGCTTTTGAAGAAGCTTCGATGCAAAATGAATTAGAAAATAATTTAAATGAAGTAAACTTTAAATATATAGATAGCAACCATCTTTTTCAGGTCTCTAAGCTTAGCTTTAGTCTAAGTAAATTAGGCTCAAGTTTTACCAAATTTAAAAACAGTCATCAAGGTGAAGTGAACCAACTCATTAAATCCCATCCTAGTTTAACTAAGTCGCTGGTTACTCAGGTTGATTCACTTGAAATTGATAATTCTTTTATAAAAAATTCTGATAGAATAGACATTCAAATAAATTTTGATCTGAAGCTCGCTTTAGATGACTTAGAAAATAGTTATTTTAAAGATAAACCTGAAATAGAATCAGCTTTTCCTTGGTCAGGTGGTGAGAGTCAAGCCTGCGAGCGTGTAAAACATTATATATGGGATAAACAACGTATAAAGCGCTATAAAAAGACACGCAATGAGCTTTTAGGTAAAGATTTTAGTAGTAAATTTTCGGCAGGTCTAGCCTTAGGTTCAGTTTCAATTCATTATATTTTTAGTGAAATAAATAAATATGAGCGTGAGGTAGTTGAAAATAAGTCTACTTATTGGTTAAAGTTTGAGCTTTTATGGCGCGAGTATTTTCATTTGTTAATGGCTAAATATCCTAGTAGGCTATTTTATAAGTATGGTCCACATACTAGAGATTATAGTGAGTTTAAATTTGATAGAGCAGCATTTATTAAATTTATCGAAGCGCGCACTGATAATAATTTCATAAATGCTAGTTTAATAGAGCTTAGTCACTCAGGTTATCTATCTAACCGTATGCGCCAGAACCTGTTTAGTTATGGGGTGTTTGATTTAGGTTTAGACTGGCGCGCAGTTGCAGCTTGGCTTGAAGCTAATCTATTAGATTATGATGTACACTCTAATTGGGGCAATGCTGCATATATAACTGGTTTAGCTGCTACTAACCAGGCTCATAAATTTGATGTGGCTGATCAACAGAGATTTTATGATCCTAGTGGTAAATATATAAACCATTGGTTGGAACAGAATTATGTCAAAGGATAAATTAAAAACACTTTCAGATGCTACGGTAAATGCAGTAATTAAGCTTGCCTGGCACGATTATACGACTTTCGAGCAAATCGAAGAGCGTTTTACTTTAAGTGAAGCTGAAGTTATTAAGTTAATGCAACGCGAGCTTAAACCCAGTAGTTTTAGAATGTGGCGTAAGCGCGTAAATGGCAAACTTAGTAAGCATCAAAAGCTTTCACGCTCTAAGCCTAAGTCAGCTGAGTTGTCTAACTCTAATCATAGCTTTGAAGTTGATCTTAATCAAAGTGAACAAGAGCTAGAAAACTTAAATGAACAGTTTGATTATTAATATGACTAGCTATAATTTAAAGTATGTTGAACATTAGTTTAGTGCTGCCATATTAAGACTAAGCTATGCTTGATTAAAGGATTAATATAAAAACTTTATTTCTAGCTTGAATTTATTTTATAATAGAAAATGTTTTAATACAAATAAAATCGAGGAGAAACTAATGAAAATAAAATTATTAACACTGGCATCACTTGCCTTACTAAGTACTTCAGTTATGGCTAGAGATACTGAATCTACTACTGTATATACACCAGCTAGTAAAGAATTTAATCAAATTCAATCAAACATGATGGACATGTTAAAAAGAACATTTCCAGATAGTACGGTATTTGAAGCGTCTAAATCTTACAGTCCTAAATTAGATATGACTGATAAAAACGATAAGTACGTAGTAACTGTAGATCTGCCAGGTTTCAGTAAGAAAAATCTAAGTGTAGATGTTGATGAGCAAGAGCTTATTATTAGTGGTAAACGTACTAAAGAACAGGTAATGGAAACCTTTAATGTAGATACTCACCCTAAAGCTGAAGTAGATGCTGCTGAAGGCGAAAAAGTGTATCATGCTGAGCGCAGTTTTGGTAACTTTAAGCGTGTAATGTCTTTACCAGAAAAAGTGCGTGAAGATGATGTAACTGCTGAATACGAAGATGGTGTACTAACTATCGTTCTTCCTAAGCAAGAAATTAGATCTTCAAATAAAACTAGAGTGAAGATTGGTTCATAGTTAACTGTAATTGCTGAAGCTTTAATTATCAAGCCATAATTAGAAATTTTTTCTAATTATGGCTTTTTTCTGTAAAATTTTTCTAAAATACTCACTTTTCTGTAAAAAAATTATAAAATTAAGTCTGATAATTTGATTTGTTGTGTTAATAAATACAGCTGATTATTTATATCTATGAAAAATGTAAACACAAAGTAAGATTATAGGCTTTATAGTATGTAAACCCTATAGCTATAAATAGCTATACTTAAGTACTAATTTATAAATTAAACAATTATTTATATTTCAATGGGGCTTTAGAGTTTATAATTTCATAAACGAAATTTAATTAAATTTTGTTTATGAAATTATGCAAAACATGTTTACAAAATTAGCACCTATAGGACTTGGATCAGCAATCGCACTTACACAAGTTGATCAGGTTAAAGCTGAAAAATATTTACCTAATATAGAATCTGAGCGAGCTGCAAAAACCGTCTTAAGTACTAAACAAAATAATAGTACTAATTCAAAACAAATGATAGATCTTCACGCTTCATCTGCTATTCAGGAAAAACAAAAAGGTAAGCATCAGGGTATAACTATAGGTGAACTTTTAGAAAATGTAGTACAACCTTTAAGAAAAGGTGAAAGTGGTGGCTTTAGAAGTATAAATCTTACTAGAGAAATATATGAGCAAGTTAGAGACTTTATAGGCAAACCTAAATTTTCAGATCTTCAGCCTGATATTGAAGTTGGAAATATAAGTTATCATAGAAAATTTGATGGTAAAAAATATAATTTCAGAGTTTACGAAATAACCAGTGGTAATAAGCATAATATTTTAATAGTCGAAACGAGTAATCTTTTTCCGCATTGTGACAGAACTCGAAATCCTACTGTAAATATTTCTCTTACATATGGCGCTAATGGTCAACCTAATAAAGCTGAATTTACAAATTGTTTTGGTAGTCAAAAAATACAAATTACAAACAGCGATCCAATTTGGCAAAAACTTTCAAAAGTACTTCCAAATAAAAATAACAAGGCTTTAGATAAACTTCCTAAAAATAAAGAAGTTAATATTACTTCTAAACTAATCGACCCAATAGGTAATACTAAGTCTAATTCAGGTTCAGCTAAATTAGTAAATAATATGCGAACTAAAAGTGATAAACAACCTGCTAAAAGTAGGTATTGTGATTATGGTGATTTTACTAGTGATCATGGTATAGCTAAAAAACTTTTAGAACAAGTACTTAACCCTCAGAACTATAAATTTCATAGGCAAGTTCAAAGTGGTGATAAGTTGTATATAACTAGTACCCCACTTAAATTAGGTAAATTAGAATATAATGTTAAGTTACTGAGAAAGGTTGCAGGGAATGTATATGAAACTTATACTATTAATTCAACATCAGGCAACGTCGATAAAGAATGTAATGTTAATCATGCTTATGTTAGCTCGAAAAAATCTAACATTGTAAATCCTGCTGGTACGAATAAAACTAATGTACGCACGATAAGTATAGTAGATTTCAATGGAGAAGCATTAGATGCTTCAATGCTAGATAGGTATGCAAATGGTGATGAGGTTCCTTTTCACAAAGCTATTAACAGAATGAGATTTTATGAAGTGAAAGATTAAAATATAATAATTAACTTAATTAATAAGGATTTCGCTTTAGATTATTAGTAAGTTTAGCTAGTATCTGAGGTTTGTAACTTTTAGCTTCACTTGAATTTTTTACTGTATAAAGTTTTTCCTTAGCACGCTGATAAGCTTCTTTAAAGTCTACTATAGGCATTGGATAATCCAACTTAAACAAACTAGGCTGAACTTTAGATCTAGGCTTAAGAAAAAAACTTGCAGGTTGATTTTTTAATTCGGGTAGGTATTTTTTAATAAATTTAAACTCTGGATCATGATCTTTGGTTTGGGTAAAAGGATTATATATTCTAATAATATTTATGCCGGTAGTACCAGCCTGCATTTGATGCTGCGGGTAATGAATACCTGGTTCATAATCTAAAAACTGGCGGGCTAGATAATGCGTGCATAAGCGCCAGTCCTGAAATAAAATATGTGTAAAAAAAGAACAGATCATAGCGCGCATTCTAAAATTTAAATAACCTGTCTGATTTAAAGCCTTGATGCAAGCATCAATTAACGGAAAACCAGTCTGTGCTTTCTCGAAGGCATCAATATAAACTGGGTTGTAATCACGCTGAATAACATTAAAAGCTGGATTAATATTTTCATCTTCTATTTCAACTTGAGTTTCAAATTTTTGGATGAAATGCGCGCGCCAAAACAGTCTTGAGCGAAAATAGTCCAGATTTTTTTGAGCGCGCGCGTTTAAGCTCTTAGTTTTAAGCACGGTCTCTAATCTTTGAAATACTTGTCTAAGTGAAATATTACCCCAGGCTAGATGAGCAGATAATCTACTACAAAACTCTCGACTTTCAAGTGGACTTGCAATAAAATTAATGTAATTTAGATATTTTTTTTCTTCAAAAAACCTATCTAGCACTTTTATAGCTTCTTGTTCGCCGCCTTTTTGCATTTCTAGATTGTAAGAGCCGTCGTAATCTTCTAAAAAATTTATTAAGTGAGTTTGCGCAGATGGCTTATTTAGGTCTGTAATACCTGTATTTTTCACTTCAAAACTAAGGTGAGCTTTAGAGTAAGCTTTAGGGGCAGCTTTGATCTTAGAATTAGCGCTAGTGTTAGTCTTTAAAAGATTTTTATCAGTCTTTAAACCATTTAACGCAGTATTAATTAACTGAATCTTATCTTTAGATGCAGAAAATTTATCTTTAATTTTATAGATTTTAATGTTCATCTCAGCAAATTTAGTTAGGCTGATACTTAAACTATGATTAACTTTAATTTGAGGATTTTCTAAAGCTAGCTTCATATATTCAGTGAAACCTTGATTCCAATTTTTACGTTCCTTAAGACCACGACTAATTGCTGAATGCTTAATATCTAGCCAGTTAATCTTTAGCTCTGAGCAAAGTCTATTTACTTTTTTATCTCGCTCATAGGTGAGTTTAGTGCCAGTTTCAGCTAAGCTATAGAGATTTTGAATCTTATAGTACTGGCTAAGTTTACTTAATAAATTATCAATTTCTTCATTAAAAACATAAACAAAATTACAGCTTGCTTGCAGCTGACTTTGTAGGTCTTTTAAACTTTGCTCTATAAAAACGCTATGTCTTTCACTCCAGTCTGGCGCTGATACTAAACTGGGCTCGAAACTATAGAAAATTAATATAGGTGTATCATCATCAAAAGCAGCTTTTAGAGCTGGCTGATCTATTAATCTAAGATCCCGCTTAAGCCAGACTAGATTAATTGAAGAAGAGTTTAGATATGGCTTGTCGATTATTGGCTACCCTCTTATATATATAAGATAGCATTTTTTTTATAACAGGGATCTGAGCTAAATAAGTTAATGGTTTTAAATACCAGATTTTTTTAGCTATATATAAAAATACATCTACTCCACCATGTATTTTATTTTTAGTGCTATCGAAAAGTTTAATTTCACCAGCACTTTCATTTGTAGGAAGGTTAACTCTAGTTTTAGCCTCAGGACTATTAATTGAAGCTAATTTTATATTGTATTTACTAAAAAAAGTTTGCCATCTAGCGACAGTATTAGTGCACATGCCGCATTGATCATCATAATATAGAATATCAACTATTGCGCTTGGATATGTGTCCATAAATTAAAGGATAGCAAGTGAAAAATGTTAATCGTTTAAAGTTGGTCCAGTAAAGCAGACTCGATTAATGTTTCTAGAATTAAATTTATTACCTAGATAAGCGATTAACCAATCAATAAGTACTATCACTCTATTTCTGAAGCCTACTAATAAAAACAGATGAATAATGCACCACATTAACCAAGCAATAAAACCGTTAAATTTTAAAGAACCGATTTCAGCCACTGCACTATTTTTACCGATAATAGCCATAATACCTAAATCTTTATAAGTAAATGGTTTAACTTCACTATCTTTGTCTTCACAAAGTTTACTTAAAGCCTGACCAGTATACTCACCTTGTTGTTTAGCTACTGAACCTAGACCCGGAAGCGGTTTACCATCTTGCATAGCTTCAGCAGTATCACCGATAACAAAGATACTGTTATCTTCTTTTAATCTTAAATACTCATCAACTGGAGTTTTATTACCACGAGCAGGCTCGATGCCTAAAATTTTAGCTGAAGCTACACCTTTCACGCCAGCAGCCCAGATTATAGTATTAGCTCTAATTTCACCATTATTAGTAACTACTAAATTAGGTTTAACATCCTTAACCATAGTGTTATACAGTTGGTTAATCTGTAAATCATCAAGTGCTTTGCGTGCATATTCACTAGATTCTTCAGAGAATGGACCAAGTGGTTTTGGAAAACCTTCGATTAAGTTAATATTGATATCTTTTCTACTAATTTGCTTAGTTTCTGAGCAATATTTATTAGCAACCTCTGAAATTATCCCTGCAATCTCTACGCCAGTAGGACCAGCACCTACTATATTAAAGGTTAAAGCTTCAGTGCGCTCGTTTTTATCAGTAGCTGAAATACCGATTTCAAATTGAGTTTGTAGGTGATCTTTCAAGCTTAAAGCCCCGCCTAAACTCTTTAAAGTGAATACATGTTCTTGCCAATGATCATTACCAAAAAAGTTATAAGTACTCCCTGTAGCAACTACTAAGTAATCATATGGATAAGTGTTTTTCTCAGTAATAACCTGCTTGCTAGCTTTATTTACGCTGGTAACTAGTTCCATGCGTGACTCGATATGATGATGCTTAGCGAAAATAGATCTTAAAGGTACTGCTACGTTTTCTGGAGATAGGATACCACCAGCTACCTGATAAAGCAGAGGCTGAAATAAATGATGATTTTCTTTATCTATAATCGTGATATCGACTGGTGAGTCGGTAAGTTGCATCGCAGCAAAGATACCACCGAAACCAGCACCGATAATTACAATCTTCTTACGAAGATATTGACTTTCATTTTGTGTAGCCATCTCTTTATATTTTATATAATATCTCAGAAAATGTTGATATATATGTCAGATTTTTGCTTTTTCTTTCGATTTAGTATTTAGTTAATATAAACTAAATTAAACCCTACTATAATAAGCTCTTAACCTTTTATTAAATCCATTTAATATCGATATACATATTATTTGCTATTATATAAGTTATGATTATTATATAATCTTTTAACAATTAATGAAAAAGGTAGGTAGCCCAGTTATTAATAGACCGGAAACTTTGCGTAAAGCAAAGCCAAAAGCTACTGGAACAAACGAAACCACCTTTGATGAATCAGATACTGGCATAAATAATGAAAACCCTGCGCTAGCAGAGCAAACTCAGAAACGCGCAGATATCAAACAAGAATTAAAAGCAGATCAAATTAATGAGATCGAAGATAAAGAAGCTGATACTCAAGCCCAGTTATCGGAAGATCAGTTAGCAGACAATAAACAAAAAAGTCAGGCTGAAAATCGTAACTTTATTCAGAACATATCACAATCTGAGACTGGTAAAAGTATAGGCGCTGCCATGGGGCAGAGTCTAGAAACTGCTCTTGATGATAGTAAGTTACCAGATGAACTAAAAAACTATGCTAAAGACTTTTTAAAAGGTAAGAACACTATTAATAGTAAGCTTGATCAAATCTCTAATGCTCCCTTAAAGAACTTCTCTAAGACTACCGTAAAGCTACTAACTATGATGTCAGGAGCTTCAGCTATTGGTATGATTCCTTTTATAGGTAAAAATAAATTAGTTAAAACTATTAAATTGCCGCTCGCTTACATGCTGTCATACTTAGGTGTAAATGGTGGTAGTGGTATGGATAAACTGGCGCGTAATGAAGCACTAATTTTAGGTAGTGAGGTAGCTGGTGCTAGTGGTAAAGTCAGTGAAACAGGGGTAAGAGTACTGATCGGTGCTGTGATAACTGCAATGCAGCAACATGGAGAAAGTAAGTCTAAAAAGTTTGAAGCAAGTAAGTTTATTAAGAATTTTTTACCTAGATTTGCGCATATTGAACTTAAAATGACTGCCTTAAATAAAGTTCAAAAACAGTTAGATAAGGCTATCGGTAACAAAAAAGGCATTGTAGGTACATTAAAAAAACAAGTACTTGAAGCTGTAGGTTTAGGTGGCTTATTTACAGGTTTAGATAATGTTATAGATGGTTTTGCCAAGAAGTTTAAAATCTACGAGATAAATGATGATGACCAATCAGAAACTAATAGTGCAGTAACCGCTGCGATTCAAGAAGAAACTCTGGCACATTCAACAGCTGGATTGTTTTAGTTCATTTTTAATTGATGATAAAATGTAGGCAAGAATAATAATTCGAGTATAAACTACTAATATTTAGATGCCAAAAAGTTATATAAAAAGAATTAAGTCAGTCGGTGATATTTTTACTAACTGGGTTAGTCATGATAGTCGCCGCTCGGCAGCAGCTTCAGCTTTTTATACCTTATTTTCTTTTACACCATTAGTAGTAATCTTAATCGATGTTTTACGTTACTTTTTAGATGTGAATTATGACAGTGCGACTATTTACTATAATGTTTCTAAGTTTTTTAATCCAGATATCGCTAATCTCGTAGATAGTATTATTCAACAAAAAATAGATTTTAAAAAAGATATTTTTATTTTTGTCTTTGTGCTATTTGTCACTGCGCCAACGGTTCTTGTTGAATTAAGAATGAATTTTGATCGCATCTGGAGTGAAGATTTTGATCATATATCAGATAATTTTGTAATTAGGTTTTTAAAAAGTCGTTTGTATGCTTTACTGTTTATTCCTATTATGTCGGGATTCTTTTTGTTAGCTTTTCTCTTAGAATATATTTTATTTGAACTTAACGCTTACCAGATTAAAATTTTCGATTTTTCCATTGAGATGGCATTTTTTACAGAAAAGGCTGTGGTATTTACCATTACGATGCTGCTATTTTTTACGATGTTTAGGTTACTACCTAGCTGGCATGCAAAGTTAAAATATACAATTTGGGGAACTTTTGTAACTACTATTTTATTTCTTATAGGAAAGTTTTTATTGTCTATATATTTATCTAAAAGTGAAATTAGTTCATACTACGGAGCTGCTAGTACTCTAGTTAGTATGATGCTCTGGTTATTTTATACTTATCAGATTATATTTTTCGGCGCGGAAATAATAGTTTATCTTCAACAAAGGAACACTGATAACAAAATAGTTTCTGGATGTAATAAGACTAATATTTTAGATATCTAAGAGCTGCCACGACTGATCTGACTAACACTGACTTTCTTAGTTTAAGTCCTAAATAATGCTTATCTTTATATTATAATTTTTTCTAAATAGTTTCTGAATTTATAATTTATTTCTAAAAAAGCTCTATATTTGTAAATTTTTTCTAAAAAACGCTTAAAATTAGAATTTTTTTATAAGTTTAAAGTAGTTATATTATCGATTTCTATTTATACTAACTATTAATAATTATGTATATTTAAAAGGTGAAGTAGACCAGTCTGATATTCAAGTTCTTGCTTAAAATAGCATCTTTGCTGGAAATAATATTCTTGCTAGAAATAGTAACCTTGTTAGAAAAGGCATCGGAAATAGTATCTAAATATATAAAAATCCATGATAAAACTTTTAAAATATAAATAAATAATTTTACTGTAATATATTGAAAATTTAGCTAAAATAGTAAATGTTAGTGTACAAAGTTTTTATAATCAAATAGTCACTGTGATAGTGTTTTTTGCTATGAAAATTTCACTTGTATTGTAATTTCTATGTACAAACTAACCTAATTCATAATAAAGATCTTACAAAAAAGCTTGAGTTACCTTTAGGTTAATCAGTTTTTAAGTTTAGGTAACAAGATTAAAATCTATAGTTATGTAAAGATCTTATAAAATCTAAAGGAGAATTAATTAATGAATAATGCTGAAGGGAAAAAAATTCCAGAAATTAAATTTAAAATACAAAAAGACAACCAGTGGGCAGAATTGTCTACAAAGGAAATGTTTGATAATAAAAAAGTAATCGTGTTTGGTCTTCCAGGTGCCTTTACTCCTACTTGCACATCAGCTCATTTACCTCGCTATGAAGCTCTTTATAACACTTTTAAAGAAAATGGTGTGGATGAAGTGTACTGTTTATCAGTGAATGATACTTTTGTTATGAATAGCTGGGCTGAAAATCTTGATGTGCGTAAAGTAAAAATGTTACCTGATGGTAATGGTGAATTATCTGAAGCTGTAGGTATGTTAGTAGATAAATCGGCTATTGGTTTTGGTAAGAGATCATGGCGCTATGCGATGATTATCGAAAATGGCGAGATTACTAAGATGTTTATCGAGCCAGAAAAAGCTGGAGATCCATTTGAAGTATCTGACGCTGATAACGTACTTGACTTTATCAACCCTAAAGCTGAAAAACCACAAAATATCGTTATGATCACCAAGCCTGGTTGCCCGCATTGTAAGCGCGCAAAAGATATGCTACATGACCAAGGTATGGATTTTGAAGAGTTAGTTGTAGGTAAGGATTTAAGTTTAGAAGCTATGTACTCATTAAGTCAGGGTAATAAAACTACACCACAAATCTTTATCGGTGAAAAGTTAATCGGTGGCGCTGACCAGTTGCAAGAATACTTAAACAGTAAAAAACAACCTGCGATGGTATAAATGAACTTAGCGTAGTTTATAAACTAAACTTTAGTTTTAAGTAACTCTGTAAGTTTAGCTACATTAAGTTCGTTAAAATCATTAATAATTAAGTGAGCTTTAGTGTTTTGAAGCTCACTTTTTTTATGTGTGGTAGCCAAAGCGATAGTGTAAGCGCCAGCTCTAATACCAGCCTCAATACCAGACATAGAATCTTCAAATACTATACAGCTTTTGATATTTTGCTCGCATTTTTTAGCAGCTTTTAAATAAATTTCAGGATCCGGTTTGCTATTTGTAATTTGGGTATCATCGACTACGAAATTAAAGTACTCAGTTATATTGCCATTTTCTAAAGTGAACTTAGCATTAATTGGTGGCGCTGAGGTCGCTACTGATGTTTTAATTTTATGCTCTTTTAACTCTTGTAAAAATTCAGTTAAACCTGATACTAGTTTAAAGTGTGGCTGATAAAGATCACGGTACATTTTTTCTTTTTCTTGAGCGTACTCTTCAATTTTAGCTTCACTTAAATCAGCACCAAAAAAATTTGTAATCCAGTCTTTATTAGTTCTACCTAGAAATTTATCTTCGAACTCAGCTTCAGATAGCTTAGCATTATATTTTTCACTAAAATCTTTTAAAGCTTGTTTATGGTAATCACTATTATCTACAATGACACCATCCATATCAAATAAGCAGGCAAAATTATTCATAAACGAAATTGTAGCACCTGAAAATATGATTAAAATTTTTACTTTATTTAAAGAATTGTTGTATATTAATAGTGCAATATGAAAAAGTTATTAAGTATTTTAAGTTTATCTTTACTCGCAGTGAGCTGCGTGCCCAAGCAGAAAGTTGATATGACTAATCTATCTTTAGATATTATGAAGGCTAAAACTGAATACCTTGAATTGATTAGTGATCATGAATTTTCAGTAGATATTCTTAATTTACCTAAAGAAATTAAAAAAGTAGATGTAGTTGTTGATGAAATACACGCACCAGCTCTAAAATCAGTAGCTAAAAATGAAGTTAATGTTAGAAATAATGCGATTGTCTTCGAGCTTGAAGCTAAAGATCTTATTTCTCCTAAAACTAATTATATAATTTTAAATATGTATGAAAGCACTGAACCAGGTGTTGAGCCGACTTACACTATGCCTGTTCCAGTTAATGTAGCTACTAATTACCTAGAACCTCAAGAATCTAAAATTGAAGTTTGCGCTGAACTAGAGTTTGCTGAATTAGGTAAATATTATAAGAGTTATAAAAGTTTAACTTATGCGCGCAACGCAGGTGCTAAAGAAGTAGATTATAAATATTGCCCTACTGATGAGCTGCCAGCTAGAACCTCATACACTGAATCAATGAAGCCCGAATAACTCTAAATATGACTTGTGACTTTCCTCATAATATAATTTAAAAATATTAAGTGGCTCTTCTTTTAAAGCACTTACCATTTCTTGGTAAGCTAAATTAAGTGTGTCATTATTACTTAAGTTTTTAGCTGAATTTTCTTTATTATCTTGTTTTTCGGTAGAATTTGACTTATCTACCACTTTCCCCTTTCGATTAGATAGATTTTTTTCTAAATAATCTGAATCTAAATTAGATTTAAAGATACCAGCAGCGCTAGCCGGTAGAAAATCTTCATAAATTATAGGTGAGATATCAATTACTTTAGCTTGATATAAGTCCCATAGATCATCGCGAGTATATTCTTTATCGATGAACTCGTAATCAGACTTTAGTTTTTTATAAGTTACGTAGATTAGCTCATCTTTATAAAGTTGTTCTAAGGTATCGGGTAAATCGTTTATTAAATCTTTAAAGTCAGACTTGAGGTGTTTGAAATAAAGCTGCATGCCTTTAGGAGTTAGTGAAATACCGCGACTTTCAACTTCGCCAAACCTCGCTCTATGACCGTGCTTCATGCTGTTACCATCTATAAGTCTAAATAATACATCTTCTTTTAAAGCTTTAAATGAAGTTTGCCTAAGTAAAATATTATACTTACGTTTAGGTGGACCCTGAATTTTAGGAGTCATATTTATACCTGCATTAACTAAGGTATCAAATAATAGATCGATATCATAAACTCTCGGGGTTAAATGATTGATGTGCGGACCTTTAAAACCTAAAATATCAGCTACTAGTGGATTAACTGAATCCAATTTTAGATATACCTCAAGTGGGATTAAAGCTTCTTGATGCCATTTAAAAGTTTGAATGGCTGCTGAGATAAATTCAGGTACTTCAAAAACTGTTAAAAATCCTCTTTCTTCATATAATCTTATAAAATTTAAAGTATCTTCATTTAAAATCTTTCTGGTCTTTAAGATATTTTCAATGGTATCTTTAAGTTCTATCGGCATTAAATCCATTCTTAAAAGTGAGGTGAAGACTCTAAAGGGGTTTAAACTTAGTTCAGCTTTAGTAATAGGTCTAAATACAGTGGAGTGCACGGGTAAATTAGCTTGGCTTAAATCATAATAACCGCAGGCTTGCATACCCATAATGGCAAATAGCCTCTTTAAATCGTGCAACTCATCACTGGAAGCTACTCTAATAGCACCATGCCTTTCCTGATGCATACGTTCGAACTCTGGTAAATTAAGTTGATTGCGGTTTAAATAGCTTTGGTTGATCTTTTCAACTTCATTAACTAAAGTTTTATATAAAGGCACTTCGCGCTGATACATATCTGACATAGCGCCAGCAAATTTTTGTCTAATAAAAGCTGGAGCTGCTCTACGTGTCGTCATAATTTAAGTTTATAATATAAACTATATATGAACCAGAAGAGTTTTTTATACTATTTAATTTTATTACTTGTTTTTGGTGCGATAGTAATCCTTGCAGTAAACAACTTACAAAAAAATACTAGATTCGTGCATGTAAAAGGTCTAGCTGAAAGAGAAGTACTCGCTGATAAAGCTCTATGGCTGATTAGTTATAGCTCCACTTCTAATACCTTAAGTGAGGTTTATCAGCAGATTAATAAAAATAATCAAGTAATTAAAAATTTTTTACTTGAAAATGGCTTAACTGAACAAGATGTTATCATCAATCCACCTAGTATTAATGATACTAAAGCGCAAGTTTACGGTAATAATAATTACAAACCATTTAGATATATAGCTGAAGCTAAGATACTTGTTAATAGTACGAATATTGAAGCGGTTAGGAAATCTTTAAGTAATGCTGACCAGCTAATAGCAAAAGATATTAGCTTAAATCATGGCAATGTAGAGTATATGTACTCACATTTAAATGATATTAAACCCGATATGGTTGAAGAGGCTACTAAGGAAGCTAGAAAAGCTGCAAGTAAGTTCGCTACTAACTCTGGAGCTAACTTAGGTAGTATAAAAAGAGCGAATCAAGGTATTTTTAGTATTACTAACGTTCATTATCAGATGCCATATAAAAAGAAAGTCCGTGTGGTGACCGACATTGATTATTATCTAAACTGAAGTTTTATGGTGTTTCAGATGAACTCACTTTAACTTCATCTAAAATAAAGCCTTCATCCTCGTGTTTATATGTAGTTGATTCTATGATACTTTTTAAAACATTAGTAATATTTTTACAACTAAATTCCTTACGAATAAAATAATTAGCTCCAACTCCAATCACTTGATCGCGATCATCAGTATAAGTAGATTCGGTATGAACGATAATTTTAGTTTGATCATATCGTGAGTTATCACGAATATATCTGATAATTTTTACTGCATTTAAAACAGGTAAGCTAAAATCTAAAATTATAATCTCAGGTACTCTAGTAGTTTGATTTAGATTTTTTAAAGTGTGCTCACCATATTTATCTAACTTTAAATATATATCAGCTTCCAACTCTACTATAGCTTCTTGAACTAAAAAGAAGTCTTCAATATCATCTTCAATTACTAAAACATTATAAGTTTGCAAATCAAATTATCCTATTACACAGACTATAGAGTATTGTCTAATATAATATTATAAAACGCTTTAGTGTAAATTGGTTCTAATTTAGTACTAAAGTATCATTTTAACTAACATTTATTTTGAAACAACATCTTTAAGACTAAATAAAATGGTAAATTTGTAAAGTGAAAGGCCTATATATTGTGAATTTAAGTTTAAATTATAAATATGTATAGCTGTTTCTATAACCCTTTAAAAATAAACTAAATGAAAAAATTCTTAACTTTAATTACTACCTCATTATTTATAGTAGCTTGCTCCAGGCAACCTAAAGTGGAAACAGCTGTTGCTACAGGCAGTAAAGAAGCTACTAAAAGTGCTGAGCAGATACTAGATCAAGGTGGCACTGCTGCAGATGCCTTTATAGCCAGTTTAGCTACAGCTAGTATGAGTGAAGCTGGCGCTATGGGTATTGGTGGTGGATTCTTTGCACTTTATTACGATGCTAAGCAAGATCAAGTGTTTGCTATTGATGCCAGAGAAGCTGTGCCAGCTAATATTAACCCCCAGCAGTTTTTAGATTCAGCAGGTAAACCTATAAATTATTTCCCAGAACGTATTTATAATTCGGCTAGTGTAGGTATTCCAGGTGTGATGCAAGGTTTTAGTCTTTTACATAAAAATTTTGGTAAGCTAGAAGTCGCTAAAGTTTTGCAGCCAGTTATTTCATTAGCTGAAAGTGGGTATAAAATCGGTTCTAAACTAAGTACTAATTTACTTATCGATGCTAAACTTTCATGTGAAAATGATATTAAACCTAGGCTCTTTCAAAATACTAATCTAAGAGCTCAGTTTTATCAGTCTAATATAGATGAAAATAATGTATGCGAAGAGTTATCTGAAAAAACTTTTAAAAGTAATGAGTTAGTTGAAAATTTGAGTTACGCGAATTTTTTAAAACTTGTCAGTGAGCATGGCTTTGATTATTTTTATAATGAGCAGGTAGCTAGTGAGATTATTAATACTTTAAAAACTTTTGATGCTAACTCTCAGCTAACTTTAGCTGATTTTAAAGATTACCGGGCATATTTTAAGCAACCTTTAGAGATTGAGTATAAAGATTATTTGATTTATACTATGCCAAGTCCTAGTGCTGGTGGTATAGCACTAGCTGAGATTTTAAATTTGGCTGAAACTAAATTTGATTTTAGTAAATTTAAGTTGCAAGAACAAAAAATTTCTAAAAAAGAATGGTTTTTATACAGTGAACTAAGTAAAATTGCTTATTTCGATCGAAATTTATACTTTGGTGATCATAATTTTAGTGAAAATAGTAAACAACTAAGTGAAGTACTTACTTCTAAAGCTTATGCTAGCAACTTAGTTAAGCAAATTATTCATTATGATATGAAAGATCTACTTAATGAAGATTATTATCCACATAGTATTAGTTACAGTAAACCTCGATCTAAAAAATTAATCGAACAAACTGCAAGCGAGCTTGGGCTAAAATTTAAAGATATAGACTACAGTTTGGATAATACAGTTGAAAACGGTACTGGACATATTGCAATTAAAGATCAGTATGGTAATTGGCTTAGTGCGACAGCTACTGTAGAGTTTGCATTTGGTAGTGGTATATACGTAGATAAATATGGTTTCTTTTTAAACAATGAACTCAGTGACTTTAATCCACAAGTCGATCATCCTAATTCTATACTTAGCGGCCAGCGGCTAGCACTGGATGCAATTTTAAAGACTAGCTATGATGAGGTAGCTAGTAAGACTTTTACTACAAAAAAACCACGTAGTTCCATGACACCAGTCTTAGCATTAAAAAACAATCAGCCAGTGTTAGCTTTAGGAGCAGGTGGGGGGTCGACTATTACCTTATCTGTAGCACAAACTTTAATTAATTTTATAGACCATAAGTTAAGTCTAAAGCAAGCTATCGAGATGCCAAGGCTATTTAATCGTGATAATGGAACTATTAACCTAGAGCCAGAATTATTTAAAGATGAAGAGCTAAAAGGATTTTTAATTAGTACTAAAACTTTTGAGCCTTTAGGCTTAACTGAGCTTGATAGTTTTGATGCTACAAATTGTTTAATAGTTGATAAAATTGAGCCTGCTAGATCAGGCACAAATGGCTTAGCTATCGATTCTCATGGAGCTGAGGCTGCTGTAGATAGTAGGCGTGGTGGTTTAGGTATTATTAAATAAATACTTTAGTAGGCTAAAGCTTTTGATATTATTAGATTAACTATGGATCGCAGAACGTTACTTAAATTTATTGGTGTAAGCCCGTTTATATTAAGCTCATGTAATAAATTCAGTTTTTTAGAGCCTAAAGGTTTTGCTTTCAATGATTTTAATGAAGTTAACTTTAGTTTTGATAATGATGATTTGATCCTACCTGAAGGTTTTAAGTATTCGATTATTAGGAGCTGGGGGGACTCTCTTAAGGCTGAAAGTGATTTGAAGTTCGGTGATAATAACGATTTTGTTAGTTTTATAGAGCTTGAAAGTTCAAAAAACAAAGCACTTTTATTTGTTAATCATGAGTTTATTAACCCGAGTACTATCCCTGAAATAAGTGATCAAAAAAGAAATGTTGGTGCTAGCGTTTTTATGATTTCTAAAAAAGGTTCTAACTGGGTCTTTGAAGATGAACCAACTGAGCAGGCTATATATAATAGAAGGTTTGATGCTTTAACACCAGTAAGATTTAGTGGACCACTTAAGGATTACTTTAATGAACCTAAAGGTACAGTGGCTAACTGTAGTGGTACAGCTACTCCATGGGGGACAATTTTAACTTGTGAAGAAAATTATCACTACTATGAAGACTATTATGGCTGGCAAGATTTTAATGAAGAAGCCTTTGGTTATATAGTTGAAATTAATCCCCTAAAACCTAATTCTCTACCTATAAAACATAGTAAACTTGGTCGTTTTGCTCATGAAAATGCTGCTTTAAAGGTAAACGAACATAATAAAGTAATTGTATATATGGGAGATGATAAAGCTGGCGAGCATATTTATAAATTTATTTCTGAAAACTCGTTTACTGTGGTATCTGATTTAAATGAACTTGATTTGCTAGCTAATGGAGATTTATATGTAGCTAAATTTGATAAGAAACCTACTCATGATAATGAGTTTGATACAGGTAGTGGTAAGTGGATTAAAGTAGATTTAACTCAAAATATATTAAAAAGTAACTTTAAAGATGAAGCAGACTTATTCCTTAATACCAGAAAAGCCGCTAAATTGCTTAAAGCAACTCCACTTGATAGACCAGAGTCTTTAGCTATTAATCATATTGATGATTCGGTATTAATAGCTTTAACCCAAAACATTGAGGAAGATAATTTATATGGTTCTGTTTTGAAGATAAGTGAAAATGGTGATTATAATTTTACTTATACCAATTTTCTGGTAGGTGGCAAGCAAAATGGTTTTGCCTGCCCAGATAATATAGTTTTTGATAAAGAAGCTAACCTATGGCTAGCTACAGATGTTGCTGGCGCTGAGTTAAGCCAAGATGAATATAAATTTCATGGTAATAATTCACTTTTTATGGTGCCAACTCAGGGTAAAAATGCTGGTATTCCTTTTCGTTTTGCTGTGGCGCCACCAGGTGCTGAATTGTGTGGAACCTGCTTTAGTCATGATGGTAAAACTATGTTTTTATCAGTTCAACATCCAGGCGAAGATATTGAAGACCCTAAAGTATGGCCTAAAGGTTCAACTAAAACCAAATCAAGCGTGATAGCTATTTATAAAGCTTAAATTTGTATTCTGATGGTTGTATGCTTGCTGATTTTTCTGGTCGAGGTAATCTACTATACATTTCCATTGATAAGCATGACTAATTTCATCATCAAGGTTCTTACGTTTTTTTAAATTAAAGTTTAGCTGAGCTTGACGTTCTATTAAATTTTGATGTTGATGTTCGGTTAAATATTTTATTACCAGATCATTTAGAAGTAATTCTTCATAAGCAATAGCTTTCACGTAGGATTTTTCAGTATCAGATAAATTTTTGATTCTTTCACGTAGCAAACTCTTTAAAGTCAGGTTGACTTTAAAACCATGCTTATTGAATTTGTTAATGAGTTGCTCATCAGTTACCTTTTTAGCTAACCAGTCAATAAAATACTTGCGAATCTGATTTTTTAAAGTCGAATGCTTGCAGTGGGTTTCCATGTAGGCTTCTATACATTTCATTAATCTCTCATATAATAAAAGATGTGGCTTGGTAAACTGCAATTCTTCTAAAAAAGAGCTATAAACTTTAGTAGATTCACACTCGTTAACATGTGAAACTTCTAAATCTATAAATTTATTATATAGTCTACTTAATTCAGATACTTCTGAGCTTGTTATTATTAAATCGCTTTTACTAGATGAATTAGCTAGAATACTTAAACTTTTAGTAAAACCTTGGTCTCTTAAAACTTGTTTAACTATTAACTCTATATTTCTTAGCTCAAAATTTTGTTCAACGGGTAAAGAGTCTTTAATGAATTTATATAAGTGCTCTGTGTCTTCACAGATAAAAAGTCTCTTGTTGTCCATTTTCTTACCCTAAGAAGAGTTTAATGTAGAATAGTTAAGAAAGTATAAAAGCTGAAATCGATTTAATTTTCAATAACGAAACCTTTACGCATGGTATTTTCAGTGACAGTTTTCTCCTGCACAAAATTATACAAGTATAAAGGACCACCAGCTTTAAAACCGATACTAGACTGTTTTAAACCACCAAACGCTTGTCTGGCAACTATCGCACCAGTACAATTACGATTAATGTAAAGATTACCGACTTCAAAATTCTCTATAGCTTGCTGTATATTAACAGGACTGCGACTAAAGTAACCACCTGTTAAGGCATATTTAGAGTTGTTAGCGATCGCTATCGCTTCAGCTACATTTTTAGCTTTAATACAGACTACTACTGGACCAAAAATCTCATCTTCTATCAGTGGATGATTATATGGTACATTAGCAGCGATTACAGGACTTACAAAGTAACCCTTGCTCGGTAAATCTCTTTTAGCAAGCTGACTATAGCCACCTTTATCAGCAAGCTCAGCGTAACGATTAATTTTTTCATAAGCTTCTTTATCGCAAACTGCTGGTAATAAATTTTCTGGGTTTTCAGCTAAGCCTATATGAAAGCTTTTAGCTGCCTCAGTAAATCTTTCCATAAATTGTTCATAAAGTTCTTCAACGATAATAATTCTTGAACAAGCCGAGCACTTTTGACCAGCATAAGCAAAAGCTGATTTTATAGCAGCTGGTACGGCTTCATCAAGATCGGCTGTTTCATCAATGACAATTGCATTTTTACCACCCATCTCAGTAATAACTTGCTTGCGCGTATCTGGATTAGCATTAGAGGTTTTATTTAAATGCATACCTACCTGATGTGAACCAGTAAAAGCGATTAATTTAATATCAGGTTGCTCACTTAAAAAAGCACCGACTTCTTCACCAATACCAGTTACTAAATTTATAACACCGCGAGCTTTAGTACCTATTACTTCAAGCAAACAGCTATGCATTAGTTTTATAGCTTCATAAGCGATTAAAGATGTTTGCTCTGCTGGCTTTATAATGACAGTATTACCAGTCAGTAAACTAGCTGCACTCATACCTATCATGATCGCAAGTGGGAAATTCCAAGGTGAAATAATTAAGCTAGCTCCATACGATTGATAGTAATTAAGATTCTTCTCACCGAGCGGGCTAATTAAGTGCTGCTCTTGATAAATTTTCTGAGCGTTAAGTGCGTAATATTCTAGAAAGTCTAAAGCTTCAGAAAACTCAGCATCAGCTTCATGCCAGGGTTTACCAGCTTCTAAAATCATCAGAGAATTAAAGTAGTTTCTAAGTGGCGTTAGTTTTTGTTTAAAGATATGAATAAATTCAACTCTTTCCTCTACTTGAGTTTTATGCCAGAATTTATGCGCTACCACAGCAGCTTCGCAAGCGAGCTCAGCTTGGGCGCAACTGGCTTTAGCAATATTAGCTACTAAACTTTCATCGCCAGGGTTAATAGAGGGGAAAGTCTCGTCTGCACTATATTCTTTACCAGCTATTATTAACTTAGTAGTTAAAATTTTATGCTTGAATTCGTCTTTAACATTTTCAATTGCTAATTTAATACTTTTACGATTTTTAGCTTCCGAAAAGTCTAGATTTGCAGCATTAATAAATTCAAGCTGCTCCTGATTAGGATTAAATCTGGCTTGATCAGCACTATATTTAAGATTGGGATCGGCTAACAGTTGCTTAGCATCAACTTTATCTGAAAAACCTTGCTTTAAAAATGATTCGTTAGCTGTGTTTTCAAGTAAACGTCTTACTAGGTAAGACATACCTTTAACTAAATCACCATAAGGCAAATAAACTCTCACGTTATAGCCTTTTTTAATGAGTTTTTCTTTAAGTGGATCTAACATACCATACAGCATTTGAAATTCAAACCTATCAGGACTAATGTTTTGTCTTTCAACTATGTCGATGGCGTACGCTATAGAGCGTATATTATGACTGGCAATCGCTACATTTATATAGCTAGAATTTTCTAGTGCCATTTTGGTTAACTTTTCATAGTTAATATCAGTCAGGTGTTTGTTTTCAAACACGGGACAACGCCAATTTTCCTGTTTACTAACAGCTTCTTCAAAATCCCAGTAGGCTCCTTTAACTAAACGAACTAATAGTGGAGTTTCACGCTTTTTACCTAAATTTATTAGCCTTATTAGATCAGCTTCGCTATCTTTTAAGTAGCATTGTAGTACTGTACCAACTGACTTCCAGTTTTTAAACTCACTTTCAAGCAATAATTCTTCGATTACTGAATAAAACAGATCTTTAGTATGATAATTTTCAATATCAACATTAACAAAACAGTTATTTTGTTTAGCTAGACGATAAATTTCACGTAATTTATCTTTTAAAATATCTTTACTATGTTCAAACGCCATACTATCAGTTTGTGAGTACAAGCTACTTAGTTTAACTGAGATATTTGCATTAGGTATATCTTTTAAGAGGTTTGTATAGGTATCGTAGTAGTCTTGAGTCTCAATTTCATTGACTGCGTGCTCACCTAATACATCTAAGGTGTAACCTAGCTTTTTCTTTTCAAGTTTATTAATAATATGTAGTGTTTTTTTAAGATTATTAGAAACTATAAAGTTAGAAGCCATGTTTTTAATGCCGATGCTGATCATCTGCGCGCTAATTTTATTAGTACTGACTTTACTTGAAATGCTATATAGATTACCAAGCTGATTATTATATTCAGAAATATATTCTGCAAAATATTTACAAATATCTCCATCATTTTTCAGGTTGGCGTATAGGTCAACAAACCTAAACAATTGATTTTGTAGTGCTTTGTTTTGAGCGCACAGGTTTAAGATCTTATCGTTCCACCACTTACGCTCGAATAAATTGATTTGTTTATCTTTTGATATAGAGTAATCCAGTAACTCTTTACCAATTTCGTAAATTTCATCTTGCATATAGCTTACTTGTAACATATATCACCAATTATATGTGTTGATTGTAATGATTTGTGTACTAACTTATTATTCTAAAAACGTTTCTAAAACATAAAATTAGCAATTGAAAGTTTTTATTACAATCTTCAGATACAATATACCCAAGTTACTATATATTTCAAAATAAAAAAGAGTGAAGTTGACTCAACTCAACTCCACTCTTAAAAACTCTAATGTTAATGAAAACTTACTTGTTTTACTTCTGTTTTTTATCTTTCTTACTATATTTCTTATAGAAGGTATCGATTCTACCAGCCACATCGATAATTTTATTAGTACCAGCATAAAATGGATGACAATTACTGCAAACCTCTACACGAATACTAGCTTCAGTAGATTCGATCCAGTGTTCAGCTCCACAAGTGCAAGTAGCTTTAATTAAATGAGTTTCTGGGTGAATTTCTGTTTTCATAACGAAGTAAAATTATATCACTATAGAAATTAATAAAGCAAGATAATTAGAACATTAAAATATTATGAATATCATGTGATGGTTTTGAAATTTATAAAATAAGTAGTAGATAGGTTAAATCTTCTCTTTTTGTATTCATATCAGATTAAGCATTTATATATTAAGGTTAAGTGGTAAATATTGTTGAGTATTTCGTTATTAAATATCCATGAAGAAATACTTAACTTAAGTTCTTAGTATTTGGTTACTTTCGTTTATCTAAGTCAGTGTTTTGTAATAGTTTTTTAAATTTTTGACAAACTAATTCATATTCTTTAATAATGTTTTTTAGCTTTTCGTTTTCGGTAGCTAACTTTTTATTTTCCTGGATTTGAATATTAAACAAATGTTTATAATCTTCTAGTTCTTTACTTAGTAAATCAGCAAAAACTTGATTATTATTGTTAGCAATTAATTCTGAAGTATGCTCTAGTTTGGCATGCCACAAAGATTTAAAGCCATCTAAGTTTAATTCATTTTGGTCTGTATTATCTTTCATAAGTAGGCTAAATTGCTGAAATTAAGGTGAAAACTACATGATATCAACAAAAAGCTCTAATAGTAGCTTGCATTTAATTAAATAGTGAATTAGAATTTTAATGATTATGGATTTTGAAGAAAATAATAATATAGAAGCTGAACACAGCCAAGACGAGCAAGCTCAAGTTGAAGAAGGAAAAGCTGCTAAGAAAAAAAGTAAAGAAAAAAAATCTGAAGAGAATAGTTCTGCTGATTTAGTAGTAAGTAATGATCCTGCTACATTCCCACAAGCATTAACTGATATTAAAAAAGAACTTAAAGTGATAGCTGAAAGACAATCTCAGCGTGTTAGCCCAGAGTTTACAGCGCTAATGGATGGTTACGTTACTAAAGCTAATGAAAGTGAAACCTTGCGCGCTAAATACTTGCATATCGAAAGTCACTTCGAAGAATTAAAGCAAGAACTTAAAACACAGAAATCATCTAATAAACAACTAATTTCAGATTTAGATGCTACTCGCGAAGCTTTAAAGTTATCTGAGTTAGATATCAATAAATACAAGCGTGACCTAGAGCAGGTTAAAGAAGATTATGACCGTAAATTAGAGGATTTAGAGTCTATTAGAGCGAGTCTTCATGAAAAAGTAAATGAACTT
This sequence comes from uncultured Gammaproteobacteria bacterium, assembly GCA_964438425.1. Classification (GTDB taxonomy): domain Bacteria; phylum Cyanobacteriota; class Vampirovibrionia; order LMEP-6097; family LMEP-6097; genus CAYTKM01. The sequence goes on along the minus strand of CAYTKM010000006.1, from coordinate 68,543 downwards.
ACTGCTTGGAAAGAAGCTAGCGAGAATAAGAGTAATGAAATGAAATCTGAAATTCTTGAGTTTAAACATAAAATTAAACAACTTGAACAAGAAAGAAATATCGAAAGCGAGACTGCTAAGCGTACTATTAGAGAAAATAATAAAATCGTTGATGAGCTTAAAGAACAGCTTGAATTGCGTGAACGTGAAGCTAGCTACAAAAATGCTTTACTTGAGCAGATGATTCGTCAAACTAGCCAAAGTCCAGGTTCAAATGGTTCCGATGTGGCTTCTAATTTAGGTTTCAAAAATCTGCCTCAAATGGAGTCTAACGTAAAAAAAAATTCTAGTCCAATAAGTCAAGACTCATCAAAAACTGATAAACCTGAAAAAAAAGAAAATAATGAGTTTAATTTCGATAACTCAGAGCCTAAAGTTAGTGAAACTAACCACGAAAGCTCAGAAAGTAGCGAAAGTGAAGCTTTAACCGCTGCTGCAATTCCTAGTGATGCAGCTAAGGATAGTAAACAGAGATTTAGCTGGGGAGCTTTTCGTAAGTAATTAATGTTAGTTTATCCACCTGATAAGCATCAAACCGATAGTAAAAAGATTTTTTTTGTTGGTTCGGCTGACTCAGAAGTTTTTATTAATGATGAGCGAGTGGAATTAAACTCTAAAAACAATTTTTGCAAAATTGTTGACCTTAAGTTAGGTGAAAATAACTTTAAAGTTCAGCTTGATGATCAGTTAATTGAACGTCAGATTATCGGTGTTAAGGCGGATTTGGCTCATCCAGTCGCTTATGCTCGTCAATACGAAAATTTTACTTGTGAAAATCATGATAAAAAAAATATCTTAAGAAGTGTCATAATTGAAGGTCGTAAGGTATATATTCCTTTAAATATTCCACCAGCTTACCAGCTTGAGCAAATTAATCCTTATGAAGCATATTTAGATTTAGGTAATATTGAAAGTGATTTAGACTGGATATACTACCAAAATATTAATCCGCTTATTGAAGTGGGCGAAGTGAAAAATGCTAGATTGCCACTTTACTTTAAGCAGGCGGTTAAATGCATTCTTGAAGACTGGTCAGATAATAATTTAATTCTTGAACTTAAACTAATTAATGAAGATAACATGATCTGTATCGACCCTGGTCATGGTGGCACAGAAACAGGTACTATGTCCCTAAAAGGTATACCTGAAAAGGATTTAAACTTAAGTTTTAGTGAGATTCTAGCAAATGAACTAGCAGCTCTTGACTTTAAAACCTGTTTAACTAGAACTGAAGATGAAGCGATTTCCCTGCAAGAACGAATCGAGATAGCTAAAACTAACAAAGCTAAATATTATGTCGCCATTCATCATAACGCATTGCCTGATGGTTTAGATCCTAACGAACATCGTGGTTTTTCGTTGCATTATTATCATCATAAATCGCAGGCTTTTGCTAATTATTTAGCGAGTAAAATGAAGGATTTTTTAGATATACCGTTGCACGGAATCTACCAACAAAACTTACATGTACTAAGAGAAAATCCTAATGTTTTTGGGGTTTTAATTGAACTTGGTTACTTGATACATCCTATCGAATCAGATATCATCAGTGATCGAACTTTCCAGGAAAAAACTGCTAAAATTATTGCAAAAGCTATCCAGAATTTTTCAATCGAAAAATGGTAGAATAAATCAAAGTGATAACTTATTTTGATACTGTTATTGTTGGCTCTGGCTTAGCGGGTTTATCATTAGCAAAAAAACTTGCTCAAGCTGGTCAAGATGTTTATATTTGTGCTAAAGAAGCCGTTACGGAGGGTTCATCTAAGTACGCTCAGGGTGGTATTGCTGTAGTTTCGCCGCTTAATCCTGAAGATAAGCTAGAAAGTCATATTCAAGACACTCTAAAGGCTGCTAAGGGCTTAGTAAACCCCCAGACAGTAAAAAAGATTTTAAGTGCAGGCTGGCAGCAAGTGCAAGAACTTATTAACTTAGGTGTAGACTTTGAAAAAGGCTTTAATCTTGAAGCTTCTCATTCATATAGCCGTATTTTTCACGTGGCTGATGCTACAGGTAGAGCTATAATTAAGCCATTATTAGATAATGTATCTTTAAACCAGAAAATTTCCATAGCGCAAGGCTCTGAAGTGAAATCTTTGATTAAATCAGCTAAAAGAGTAGTCGGTGTCAAAATTAAAACTGTATCAGGCGAAGAATATGAGGTTTTTGCGAGTAATATAGTACTTGCTACTGGGGGTTATAGTGCTATTTATCAGGCAAGCAGCAATCCAGAAACGCAAACTGGTGAAATGTTAGTGCATGCTTATGAGGCTGGCGCTGAGCTTGAAAATCTTGAATTTATGCAATTTCACCCGACAGTTTTCATTCATAAACAAGGACGTTTACTAATTTCAGAAACTGCCCGTGGTAGCGGAGCTAAATTAATTAATACTGATGGCGTAGCCTTTATGAAAAACTATGATCCAGCAGAAGAGTTAGCTACTCGTGATGTAGTCAGTCAAGCTATTTTTAATGAAATGAAAAAAACTGGCTCTGATTATGTATATTTAGATTTTAAAGCCTTAAATAGTGAAGAAATAAAAACTAAATTTCCTAATATCTATAAGTATTGTCAAACTTATGGTTACGATATAACTAAAGATAGATTACCAGTTAAACCTGCCGCACATTATAGTATTGGTGGTGTGAAGGTTGATTTAAATGCTTCTACTACAGTGCCTGGTTTAAAAGCTATTGGCGAAGTTGCTTGTACTGGTTTGCATGGTGCTAATCGCTTAGCTAGTAACTCTTTATTAGAATGTTTAGTGATGGCAGAATTTTGCTATGAAAGTATCATCAATGATAATACTAAGCTAGATTTGAATTCTTTGACTGAAGATAGCTTAAGCTATACTGACATAACTAGCACTGAACACGCGTTTAATAACACTGAAATTATAGCGAACATGCAGCGTATTAAAAATATAATGCAAAAACATGTCGGTATCGTCAGATCAGCAGAGTCTTTAGAGCAAGCTAAGGAATTACTCGCTGATTGCTTAGATAACCAGCATACACATTTAGCTAACTTAATAGTGGAAGCCGCTTTAAATCGCAGAGAATCACGTGGAGCTCACTTTAGAGAAGATTTTCCTGTAAAAGATGACACGCACTTTGCTAAATCTACTATTATAAGTAAGAGATGTCAAAATTTACAAAAGTCAGAACCCGCATAGCTCCTAGCCCGACTGGTAATCTACATTTAGGTACGATTAGAACAGCATTATATAACTTATTATTTGCTCGCCAGCACCAGGGTGATTTTTATTTTAGGCTTGAAGACACTGATCGCGAGCGCAGTAAACAAGAATTTACTGATGAAATTTTAGCTGGTTTTAAATGGCTTGGCATCGAGTGGGATCAGCCTGACTTTGATGTTCATGGTCTTAAGGATAAAATTGTTTACCAGTCTACTAGACAGGAAATCCAACAAAAATATATTAATCAACTGCTTGAAAGTAAGCGCGCTTATAGATGCTTTGCTACTCCAGCAGAGCTAGATGAGATGCGCGCCGAGCAAAGAAAACGTAAAGAAGTAGAAAAATACGACAATCGCTCGCGTAACTTAGAGCAAAGCGAAATTGAAGCTAATATGGCTGCTGGTAAATCTTTTGTAATACGTCTTAATTTGGATGAAGATCGTGATTTAAGCTGGCAAGATTTAGTGCGCGGTGAAATGAAGATTAATACTAAAGATCTAGGTGGTGACCCTGTAATCCAAAAATTTAATGGCCAGGTTCTATATAATTTTGCTGTGGTAGTGGATGATGCTGAAATGCACATCTCACATGTTATTCGTGGTGAAGATCATATTTCTAATACAGCTAAGCAGATAGCTATCTACCAAGCTTTAGATTTTGAGATTCCACAGTTTGCGCACCTGCCTTTAGTATTTACTAAAGATAAGCAAAAACTTTCTAAACGCAAGCATGGTGATATCGCTTCTATAGATATTTATAAAGATCAGGGTTATCTACCAGAAGCGCTTTGTAACTATTTAGTTGCTAGTAGTTATAATTCAGCTAAGTATGGTGAGACCTTTACCATAAGTGAGGGGGCTGAAGACTTTAATATTTCTACAGTAAGTAAAAGTCCAGCAATTTATGATATCCAAAAGATCAATTGGTATAACCGCGAATATATTAATAAGCTTTCTTATGAAGAAGTACTAAGCGCTTGTCAGCAGTTTTCTAAGTTTAATTTAAAAGAAAACGATAAGTACAGTGATGAAGAGATTAAAACTATTATTACAGCTATCCAAGATAGTTTAAATAAATTTGATGAGATCGATCAGCATATTGAATATTTCTTTACTGAACTGGAAGCTATTAAAGACTCTAAAATGCTTAAATGTCTAAATGAAGGTTCAGCTGTTTTAGAAGAGTTGCATCAACAATTAAACAGTCGACCTGAAGTTTTTAATGATGCTAAGGCGATTAAAGATGTAATTAATACTATTGGCGAGCAGCAGGGTTTAAAGGCTAAGCAATTATTTTGGCCGATACGTATCGCATTAAGTGCAACTACACGTGGACCTGATTTAGGTTTAATAGCTCATTTATTAGGTAAAGAAGTTAGCCTAAAAAGAATTAAGCAAGCTTTAGAAATCCAAGTTAGTGCTTAAGTGAGACACCGATTTAGGTTATAGCAAGCTTGCTGCTATTAGTTATAAGATATAAAGCTATAAAATTTAAAAATTATAAATTTAGAATTATTTTCTAAATTACATTGAAATCTAGAAAATTATTCTAAAAAAGAGTGTTTTTTAGAAATAAATTATAATTTTAAGGTTTTTTTAGAGAATAATTCTAAGTTAGTCTTAGGTACTATTTATATCGAAACTTATATAAAAAGCGAGCACTATAATTATTTATATATCTACTAAGAATTTTTGACATTGCTAAATAAAACTACTTTTGAATCTCAAACCAGAAAAAACAATGCCTCTGCAAGGTAAACATATAAGGTCTATTAGCCGGAATTACTGGAAAAGAAGTACGACTAAATAAATCATATAGCTTGCAACCTGAATATTCTGTCAAATCTACTTCGATTGGAATATTATAATCGCACATACTAGCTATTACTAGTACAACTTCATCTTCATATTTACGTACATAAGCGATAGAATTAGTATCACTAGTAGGTAAAAACTCTAGACTGCCACGCCCGAAGACCGCTGCATGTTTCTGGCGGATTTTGATCATATCCTTCATTTGATTTAATAATGAAGTCGGCGCTTTAGAAACAGCCTCAACATTTAGTGAATGATAGCCATAAGCCGCATCAGTACTAACTGGCAGGTAAAGTGCCTGAGTTTCAGCAGTACTAAAACCGCCATTTTTGTTTTCATTCCATTGCATCGGTGTGCGCAGCCCATCACGATCGCGCAGGTAAATATTATCACCTAAGCCGATTTCATCTCCGTAGTAAATGATAGGTGTACCTGGTAAAGAAAAGAGGAAGCTATTAAGCAAGGTTACACGTCTTCTACTATTACTCATCATCGGTGATAATCTACGATTGATACCACCATGACGCAGCATTTTAGGTTGCGGCGCGTAGTTTTCTAGCATAAAGTCAGCTTGCTCAGGAGTTAAAGTATCGAGAACAATCTGATCGTGGTTTCTTAAAAACAAGCACCACTGACAGTTATCTGGTATTTGCGGGGTATCTAGCATGACTTGCTCGATAACAGAAGAGTCCTCTTTTTTAATCGCATAAAATAGACCGTTCATAATGGGAAAATGAAATGCCATATGAAATTCATCGCCACTACCGAAGTATTTAGTAAGCTCTTCACCATACTCAAAGGCACACTCAGCCAGCAAAATTTTATCTGAGTATTTGGCATCTATGTCTTTTCTTAATTCTTTAAAAAATACATGAGTTTCAGGTAAATTTTGACAATTAGTACCTTCTTCTTCAAATAAAAACGGTACTGCATCGCATCTAAAGCCATCTAAACCTAGATCTAGCCAGAAAAATACCACTTCGCGCATAGCTTCTTTAACTCTAGGATTTTCAAAATTCAAGTCAGGTTGAGAAGAGTAAAATCTATGCCAGTAATATTGCCCAGCTTCATCATCCCACTTCCAGTTAGAGTTTTCTACTTCGAAGATTATCGGTGCTTCAGCATATTTGGTTTTATCATCGCTCCAAACGTAAAAGTCTCTATATTCTGAATCTTTAGATTTTTTAGCTTCTTTAAACCAATAATGTTCATCAGAGGTATGATTCATAACTAGATCAGCAATTACCCTGATGCCACATTTATGAGATTCTTTAATAAAAGCTTTAAAATCTTCTAATGTGCCGTATTCATCCTTGATTTTATAATAATCAGCGATATCATAACCATCATCATTAAGCGGTGATTCGAAAAATGGCATTAACCACAAACAAGTAACACCTAAATTTTTTAAGTAAGGTAGCTTTTGTTTTAAACCGACAAAGTCACCATAACCATCACCATTAGAGTCATAAAAATACTTTACATGAAGTTGGTAAAAGACTGCATCTTGGTACCAATGCAAGTTTTTTTTCATGTGAATGCCACTTTGAGTAGCCTGATCTTTATATGCTGTATCTGCCATAGTCTGAGAGTATAACTGGTATAAGCTTTTATTTAATTTAAAAGAAGATTAATACCGCCAGCCTAAATTATATAATTATTTATGATTAAATTATGCCATTTTTAACATATTAATACTTCTTGCTAGTAAAACTATCTTTTAAAAATCTTTAAAAATCAACTTAATATTAAATGAATTATATAAATTGAATAAATATAATCATTGGTTTTTTATTTAAATCAACTATATACCTTCAGTTTTTATATTATAAAGTTGTCTAATTAGTTTAAATACATAGATGTATTTATTGAATTAGTTCATTCTTAACCTACAGGGGTAGGTTTTATAAAGATGCTTAAAGGTAAGTTAAATAAAGCTCTAATAATAATCTTATTAGTAATTAATTTTACTACAGTACCTTATTATACGAGAGCTAAATCTAGTCTGCTACTTGATAGACACCCTAACGCTAAAGCTGCTTATGGTTTAAGAAAACTTAGAGCAGACTACGCAGGCTCAGCACTGAGAATTAGGCGAGCTTGCGATAATGCTGAAATTGATGTCGGCTTTAATGAACAGGAATTTTTAGATACGCAGGTGATAGAAGATTTTATGGCTGTTTGTGCTGATACGAGCATGATACCTTTACCTTTAAATATTGATAATACTGCCGCCGCCGCCTATGGCTTAAGAAAACTTAGTAGTAATTATCTAGGTGATGCACTTGAAGTTCGTAGAGCTGATAACAATAACACTTTAGATATAGGCTTTAATCAGAACGGTGAGCTAGATACTGTAGCTTTAGAAGCATTTTGTAATAGTCCAGCTACAAACTGTTATGTTAGTGTGTGGTACGACCAAAGTAATAATTTAAATCATGCTTACACAACTAGCTTAGATCATCAGGCTAAAATTTACGATAGTATTGATGGAATAATAGAAGATGCAAATGGTCGCATAGCTATATTGACTGATGGTATCGATGATATATATAGAACTGATCTAGCTTTTGGTGATGAGCATAGTATTTTTATTAGTGCTACTAAGCTTGAACAGACGGTAGAGAATGTTACAGGTTATAGACCTGTAATAGGTAATGTATCAAATACTGAAATCAATGCTTTAACTTATGGACCTAGAGCACGCGGAGATGAAAGAATTAGACTGATTTTAAATGAAAAAAATAACGAAACTAAAATCGCTTTTGATGATGCTTGGCTTTTAGATGAAAAATTACTTTTTACTGCTATTGCTGAAGGGTTAAATAAGTATCTTAAATTTTATAAAAATAATAGCTTCATGGGGCAGGCTACTATTAAACATATAGGCAATTTTAAAGATATAGTTTTATTCGGACAAACGACTAGAGCTGAAAGACGATTTAAAGGCTATACTAACGAATTTATTATATATAATAATGACCAAACTTCTAATGCAGAGTTGCTAGGTGCTAGTGTCGCCTATGATTTGAACCTAATAAACAAAGGCTATGTGACTATTTGGTATGACCAAAGTGGTAATGATTTTCATGCTAATCAAGCTCAGCGTAACCAACAGGCTTTAATTTATGAAAATGGTTTGATATTTGATAGTGAAGGAATGCAAGCTGTTAAATCTGATGGAATTGATGATAAATATGTTACTACTATGGATTTGAATCAGGTACATAGTGTGTTTGCTTCAGTTACTAGATTACCGCAAACTTCAGGTGGCTCAGCTTTTCGACCTTTTATAGGTAATGATGATTTTGGTGATTTTGATAATTATCTTGGTTATGGTACTAGAAGTGGAGATGATAGACGAATGGCAGCTAGCATGAATGGACCTAGAAGACAGTTTGTTGGTTCTAGCTGGAATAATAATGAGAAAATGATCTTTGAAGCTTTGACTAATGCTAATCAAATGATTACATTAAAGAATTTAAACTACCTTAACACACAAACAGCAGATATAAATAATGCAACTTATGAAAATATACAGCTTTTAGGTGCTAATGCCAGTAGAAACTTTGCTGGTTACACTAATGAAATCTTAGTTTATGATTTTGTGGAAACAGATGATAACTTTAGAGTTGATCTTAGACTTGATGTAGCTGGCGCTTATGGCTTGAGTTCACTTGCTAATTTTTCTGGTAACCTGAGCTTAAGTAATACTGTTATCGATGCTAATGCTGCTATAGGCACTGTGGTAGGTGAATTAGCTACAGTAAATAATGATAATCCTGGCTTTAATCATAGTTATCAGTTAATAACCGACCCTGATGATATGTTTGAAGTAGTAGGCAATCAACTAATTACTAAAAAGGAATTTAATTACAACCAAAAATCTAGCTACCTTGTAACTATTAGAGCTACTGAAGAAAATGGTAATAAATTTATAGATCAGGAATTTGAAGTAAATTTAAATAATCCAATTTTTAATGGCAGAATTTTCTTAAGCTTTAAAAATACTTATAAATTCCTGCCTGTTGGTAGCGTAGTTACAGATATAAAAGTTAATAATATTTCTAATAGCAATGCTAAGTATAACTTTTATCTTAGTGGCACTGATAGTAAGTACTTTAAAATCGATGGTCGTAAACTATTAATAGCTAAAAATTTACCTATTAATAAAAAATATTTAAACATAAATATAAAAGCTGAAGAACAAAACAGTAGTTTTTATCGTGAACAGAACTTTAGCATTCGTATATTAAATAGTTTAAGACGTGATAATGGGGATAATGCAGACTCAGATCAAGCTGAGGAAGATAAAGAAAATGAAGTATCTAAGCTACCTCAAGAACTTGATCATGACCAGAATAATATTATTGATTTCTCTGAGCTAAGTAAAATTGTAATAAATCTAAACCAAGCTTTAAAACTAAATCGTAAGTTGCGAAAACGTAGTTTCAGATCTGTAATTAATAAAGTAGATTTAAATGAAGATTCAGTTTTCGATGATCAAGATATTAAAGAAATTCATAAGTATATTGATCAGCTACCAGATTTTAATTACATTCGTAATGTACTGAATTTAATCAAAACTAATAAGAAAGGTAATATCACCTTTAAATCCAGTGAATCAACAATCGATAAATTTAATAGGGCTATGCGTAATAAATTTAAGAATAAAGATAGGCAAGCAGAGCTAATAAAAGTTTTCGATTATAATAGTGATGGAAAACTTGATCAAACTGACCTTAATAGTTTAAAAACTGTTCTAGAGCTGGGATTATCAAGAGATAATATTGAAAATAAATCTAAAAGAATTAATAGAATCAATCGAGTTTTAAAATTATAGTGTATGTATTTGGCATTTTTGATAGCTCAGCTATCTTTAACAAGTAATTAAAATATCTTATTGTCATGCTCTAAAAATAATATAATCTTATAAATGAGCTTAAAGTTAATCCAACCTTTAACAAAATTAATTAGTAGCAGTATTAAAAAGTTAGGACTAGGTAATGCTAGTAGTCTGCCAGGTAGGATTGCTTTAAAATTAAACTCTAATATTTTAAATGAAATTGCTGCTTTAATACCAGTTAATTCACTTAAAATAGCGGTAAGTGGTACTAATGGTAAAACAACTACTACAGGACTTATAAAAAGTATTGTTCAAACTATAGACTTTGAAGAGAATTCTACTTTAGTAAGTAACGATCTAGGTGCTAATTTGTATTATGGTATCTGTACAGCTTTTTTAAAGTCTAATTTAGAGAATCAGGATATTCATTATATTCTGGAAGTGGATGAAGCTGCCTTTCCTAAAGTTAGTCATGACTTATCGCCTAATCTAATCGCGATAACTAATATATATCGTGATCAGCTAGATAGATTTGGTGAGATCGAGGCTACTAAAAACTTATTAATAAATGCTATTTCTAAGACTAAAGCTAAGTTAGCTTTTAATTTAAATGATAATAAATTATTAGATTTAATACCACATGCTACTGAAGGGACTGTAACTTATACTTTAGAGATTCCAGATCATTTTACAAAGAACTTAGATCAGGATCAAATGCTACTTGTAGATAATGTTTTAGGGTCTACTGCAAAGCCTGATTATAAGTTTAAACTAGTGCAAGCTAATGAAGAATATATAGAACTAGAACTAGCTGAGCCGGTAACTTACTTTAAAGTAAAATTACCTGGTATATATAATGCTTATAATGTTTGTCTGGCTATCAGTATGGCACTTAGTTTAAATATACCTATAGAATTTATTAAAGCAGGTCTAAGCTCTTATAAAGCTGCTTTTGGGCGCGCGCAAACGATGCAGCTTCCCAGCGGTTCACATGCTAAGCTGTTTTTGATTAAAAATCCAAGTGGTTGCACTCAGGTGTTAAATTTATTAACTAAAAGTAGATCAGCTATCAAGCTTATTATTATTAATGATAATTATGCAGATGGAAAAGATGTATCCTGGCTATGGGATGCAGAATTTGATCTTTTAGCTGATACTAGCTCTTTTATAGTTTTAAGTGGTTCTAGGGCTTATGACATGGCTTTAAGAATGAAATACACTGGGATAGAAACTGATAAATTAATAGTTATTGAAGATATAAACCAAGCTTTAGAAAAAGTGCAGGAATTAAACTTACAAAGTGATAACGAAGAAGATATCTATATCCTACCTACTTATACAGCTCTATTATATTTAGAGAAAATTCTTAAGCTAAATTAGATCAGAAAATAAGTAAGTTATCATTATGTAAATTAAGACCAAATATAATGTGTATTTAAACTTAAGGTAAGTATTTTATTAATAGAAAGTAAATTTTAAAGTGCTTTAAGTTTAGCTTAAAAAGTAATTTATTAAACTTTTATGTTAATTAAAATACTACATTCTGTAATTTAGATAAAACTACATGTCTTGCGGATCAAGATCTTTACCTTCTTCATCATCGTGACTGGGCATTACTTTTGAAAATACGGTTAAGAACATCGTTAGTACGAAGCCTAACATCGCAAAACCTAAAACAACACCTTTCCACATTCCCTCGAAGATCATAATAGTTTAATTTTAGCACTCAGATCTTAAGTTACCGAAGATCTCTAATACTTTAAAAATTTAGTGTCTCATAAAGTGTTAATTCTTAGCGTCAGGTATTTCAATTGGATTTATTCCCGTTACTTTTTTTTAGGCGGTTCAGTTTTCTTCATCACTGGTGGCGTGCGATTACCTTTTTTAAAAGGTTTTTTCATTCCCTCTTCAGCTGCTTTTTCTTCCGCAGCGAGCTCAGCTTCAAGTTTAGATTTTAGACTACCGGCTGGTTTACTACTACTTTTAGCAGGTGGTTTATAATCTTTAAGCTCCAAACTTTCTTTTAAGGCAGCAAGCTCTTTACTAGCCTTTTGCAAAGCAGCAACATCGAATAAAACTCTATTTAGACCGAAGCTGTTAGATGCTTTAAGGTAAATAACCATACTAGCTTCTTTGATAGCTTGTTTAGAAAGTTTAAAGGGCACTTTTTCAATATTTAATTTAGCTAGCTCTAATTTTAAATCTTTTTCTAAAAAGTCTTTGACATCGATTAGAGTTTTAGCACGCGCATCTAAAAATTCATAGGTTTCGTACTTCTCGATATGGTTATATAGCTTATCAATAGCTTTTTCTATTAAGTCATCATCACTTTCTTCAATAGTGCCAAAGATAAAAATAATAGATTTTTGTGGGTAATCACGTATAAAAGACTGGATATTAGCTTCTAAAGCTTCTGGATTTGCGTTATAGGTGTCATCAATGAAAATATTATTATTTATATCCCTATATAAACCTCCGCGCCCGTCCAGGGGCTCATATTCAAGTATAGCTTCTTGAAATTGCTCGCGCTTCACTCCAAGTAATTTAGCAACTTGGTAACAGGCGTTAATATCTGAAATAATTCCTGAATTATATAGTCCAGGAAATTCAAAGATCTCTTCACTACCAAAAAACAAAATATTTTCAATATCAAACTCTGAATTAGTATTAGGGTTTATAAATGACATTTCAGCTAATTCATTTAATAGCTCATCATCGATAATTAAAGTATTAGGTAAGTCGTCAATTAAATTAGGTTTTAATTTACCTGGATCAAAATCTAACCATGGTGATTTATCAAAAGTTTCTTCACTTTCTGTGTTTTCAGTTTCTACCGCTAGTGGCGCGCTACTAGCAGTTACTTGCGAAGCTGGCGGCGCCTTAGCTGCCATTTGCATAATTTTTTCCGATTCAACACTTTCAACCTTAGGTGCTGGAATAAACTTGTCTAAAATATCTTCGGTGTACTGGTATTTTAGAGCATACGTATCTTTAGCGAAGGCTTCAATATGATTAATGATTTCTAACTTAGCGTTTCTAATAGCTTCTCTACTGCCTAAGATCTCTATATGAGCGCTACCTATACAAGTAATTAGACATAAGTTGGGTTTAGCAATTTTAGATAATTCGTCAATTTGACCTGTGCCCCTCATACCCATTTCGAGTATTAGCACTTCTGTATCTATAGGCATGTTTAAAATAGTTTGCGGTACGCCAAGTTCATTATTATGATTAGCAACTGATTTATGAGTTTTAAATTGAGTTTTTAATGCCAAATCTAGTAATTCTTTAGTAGTAGTTTTACCTGAACTACCAGTAATACCTATAGTCAGAGGGTTAACTAATTCGCGGTAAATAGTAGCGATTTCCTGATAAGCAAGTAGGCTATCATCCACCTTAGCTAATCTACTTGCATATTTATCAAATACTTCAGCTTGATCTTGGTATTTAGCTTTTAGATCTTCTAAGCTATATTCAGAGATAACTAAGCAGGCTTTAGGTAAAATTTCAGCTATAAAATCATGAGCATCAAATTTTTCACCCACTAAGGCGACAAAAATTTGGCCTTTTTTAAAGCTTCTGGTGTCAGTTGAGATAGAAATACGTTTAACTCTAAGTAATAATGGATATTCTGTTAATCCTAAATAGTCGATTATGGCTTGTTTATAACGAATTTCTAAAGCTTTCATGATATTTCTATTCAAAAAATAACACAAATCGCCATTTTGTTGTACAATAGTTTGAGTGTTTGCAGGATATGTATTCACGACTTAACATAAAGTGCCCAGGTGGCGGAATAGGTAGACGCAGCAGACTTAAAATCTGCTGAGCAGTTTGCTCGTGCCGGTTCAAGTCCGGCTCTGGGTACCACTTTATTTATACCCTTAATTGATCGATTAGATTCAAAAATAACTTACAAATATCATATTTTAATATAATTTTATTTTCAAATTAATAACTTAGTAGTTTTTAGGTTAAATTTTCAAATCATTAAATATTAGTTACTGTTTACGGGGAAGCTATTTATATTTACTAGAAGAGTTATTTTTAAAATAACTGAAAACCTTACTTTATATTTATCGATAAGCTATTTTTAAATTAATTGAAATCCCAGTCCATATTTATTAGATGAGTTATTCTTAAATTAATTGAAGTCTCAATTGTATTTATTAGATGAGCTTTATTTGTTTTAAACTCAGCGCTCAAGCATTTTAAGATATTATGTAATTATATAGCAGATTATATTTAAAATATACTTTAATATTAGATTGCTTTAGCATTTTAAGATATTATGTAATTACTTAACAGATTATATTTAAAATACTTTAATTTACATTATTACTTTATATACGATAGTGCTCTTTATATATCGATTATGATAAAATTTTCTAGTCATGGAATTTTTTGGTACTAGAAACACTATTGAACAAGTTGAAGAAGGGCGCGAACTTGCTCCTAAATTTGATGAACATGGTTTAATTCCAGTAGTCACTACAGATATAACTTCAGGTGAGTTACTTATGCACGGTTATATGAATAGCGAGGCTTTAAAAAAGACTATTGAGCTAGGCGAAGCTGTTTATTATAGTAGAAGTAGAAAAGTGCTTTGGCATAAAGGTGCTACTAGTGGCTTAATTCAAAAAGTAAAAGAGCTTTATATTGATGATGATCAGGACTGCGTGTGGTTGCGTGTTGAAGTTGTCGGTGGTGCTAGCTGTCATGTAGGCTATAGAACCTGTTTTTACCGTACAGTTCCATTAGCAGATGAACTAACTAATCCTGAAAACCAGACTGAAAATGGACTTAAATTAAACTTCACCCAAACCGAAAAAGTGTTTGACCCGCAAGAAGTTTATGGTGACGCTCCTAACCCAACTAAATTATAGTATTAGCTTTTATTTATATTTAGGCTATATGATAAGTACAAATAGTTTAACTAAAGTTTAGACTCGTAGTTGACTTTATAATATTATTCTAAGTATAATTTTTGAAAATTGGCGGAAGTTCATATTGATAATATTTAGAAAATTATTATAAATTAAGCCTAAAATTAGAAAATTTTTCTAAAAAATAAGCAAATTTAGAAAATAATTATAATTTTTAGTGATTTTTAGAAGAGTTAAAATCTTGACTAATTTTGGAATGCAATTCTGGTTTTTAAACTAAATTTAAAATTTTTCAAGGTTTAAAATAATTATAGCCAGGTTTTAGCTTCAGCAAATCACTGCTAGCTAGGTCAGCGATTGGATTAATCTTACCCATAAAAACCCCATTTCCTGATTTCAAATGCCCAAAATATAAGTAATAACCTTACAGCATATGTGTTAAAAAGCCTGATAAGTCAGTGCTGATTTGTCAGGCTATATAAATTATGCATTTCAATTATTTTCTATTAAACTTGAAATATATAAATTATTTAATTATGAGCTATACAACCATACGAATAGCGAGAAACCTTAGCTATAAGCATTTCATTTAGACTAAAATTTCACTGCCATCTTCATTAATAAAACTAGATTGAAATCTTGTAGTAGGATCTTTAGATTGACTAGTTTCAGCAGCATCAGTATCAGCTTTTTCTTTTTTACGTTTTTCGCGTTTTTCTAGTGCACTTTCCAAATAATCAATAACATGACCAGCCACATCTATTTTAGTGCATTTTTCTATACCTTCTAGACCTGGCGAAGAGTTTACTTCCATGATAAGTGGTCCGCGTTTAGATTGCAGCATATCTACGCCAGCTACTTTTAAACCCATAGCTCTAGCAGCTTTAATGGCAGCTGAACTTTCTTTTTTACTTAGTTCTATCGGAGTAGCAAAGCCCCCTTGATGTAAATTTGATCTAAATTCACCAGCTGCGCCCTGTCGTTTCATAGCAGCTACAACTTTACCATTAACTATAAATGCTCTGATATCAGCGCCACCAGCTTCTTCAATAAATTCTTGAATTAGTATATTTGCCTTAAGTGAACTAAAGGCTTCAATCACTGACTTAGCTGCACTATTAGTATTAGCTAGCACTACACCAAGCCCCTGGGTACCTTCAAGTAACTTAATAACTAGTGGCACTCCACCAACATGAGTCATTAGTTCAGGAATATCATCTTTTTTAGGAAACTTTGCAAAAACTGTTTTTGGAATGCCTATATTATACATGGAAAACATCTGTTGACTTTTTAATTTATCTCGTGAAATTTCGATAGCATAGGCTTTAGATGTAGTAAGCACTCTACACATCTCAAACTGTCTAACTACCGCACAACCAAATTTTGTTACTGAAGCGCCTATTCTAGGTATGATCGCTGAAACATTTTTAAGTGCTTGTCCTTGATAATAAATTTTAGGTTTGCCCTTTTCCATCACCATTGAGCACTTAGTATGATCGACTACAAGAGTTTCATGACCACGGTTAGAGGCAGTTTTAAATAATCTTCGAGTTGAGTAAAGACTTTTGTTAGTTGAGAGTATGACTAGTTTCATATTGTTTATAAGATAGATTGATGCTATTAACATCAACTAAAAATCCTTGGCTAATAAATTTTCTACCAAGTAAAATAGGGTATTTCATATTAGAGCGATCACTAAGTGAAAACTCGGTGAGTATAGTTTTATTAAAAATCTTAAGTGGAGTTTCGATAATAAATCTTTTTTCAGCAGTACCAAAAGAATTTTTAATTTCTTTAGTAGAAAACTGACTAAAACTAAATTCCATTTGTTCGTATTGCGGGTGATCTGGGTCTAACAAATAAAACTTAATACAGTTTTTTTCGTCATCTACTTTAATCTTGTGACAATGCAGGGCTGAAGTATAAGCTCCAGTATCTACTTTAGCGTCTATGCCAGCTAAATTTAAATCAGGTAAATCTATTTTTTCTCTACGACCTATAGTAAATAGTGATTTAACTGACAATGTATATAGAATATTAACAGTGAGAATACAAATCTTCCAAATTAAAAATATTTAATAAAAATATAATTTGTGTACAAATCATATTTTCTCGAATCTTTCGTGTTAATATATTTCGTATGAAGATTGCAGTTATTGGTCACCTTAAATACGATATTAAAGAACCCTTTGCAGGTGGTTTAGAAAAATTTACCTATGATCTTGTTAAAGGTTTGCAAAAGGCTAATCACGAGGTTATACTTTTTGCTTCTGCTAATTCTGACCCTTCATTAAATGTCTATCCAGTGATAGATAAAGCAACTAAGCTAGTAGATATAACTGATCATGAAAGAGAACAGATAGAACATAAAGCTTACCTAAAAACCATAAATCTGATCAAAAATATGAATTTCGATGTAGTGCATAATAATTCATTAAATTATTTGCCTATTAACCTATCTACTAGCTTTGCTTGCCCATTAATTACGACCCTGCATACACCGCCGTTCGAAAGTTTAGCTAATGCAATTAAAAATGAAGATGCTAATCCTAACCATAGCTATTATGCTGTATCAGAAACTTGCGCGCAAAGCTGGTCTGAAATTATTAAGGTAAATGGTGTTATACACAATGGTATAAATTTAAGTGAGTGGAACTTTAATGATAAACCAGATACTAACTCAGCTGTTTGGTTTGGTCGCATAACTCCAGATAAAGGTTTAGAAGATGCTATCAGAGCTTGTTACCTCGCTAAAAGAAAGCTTAAAGTAGTTGGACCTATTTGTAATAGAGAATATTATCTAGATACTATTAAGCCACTTTTATATTTATATGCTGATTATGTAGACTATTTAGGACATTTAAATATTAAAGACCTAAATGATGTAGTAAGTAACTCTAAAGTTATGGTTTATAGTTCTAAGTGGCAAGAGCCATATGGTTTAGTGATAGCTGAAGCCTTAGCTTGCGGGACGCCTATAGCTGGCTATAATAGCGGCGCTGTACGTGAACTAGTTAATAAAAATTCAGCAGTTATAGTTAATTATAATCATATATGTAGCTTAGCTCAAGCTATTAATAAGGCAGCTAAACTTGATAGATATGATTGTCGTCTTAGAGCCTATAGTGAGCTTAACTTATCAAAAATGATAAGTAAGTATGATGATCTCTATAGAAATGCAGCAGAATGCTATGTCACTAAGCATAGTATCAATGAAAGCGATAAAAAATTCAGGATTATCTAATGAATCATAAACCTAAAATCGGTTACTATATAAGTCATCATGGCAGTGGTCATATAAATAGAGCTAAGTCTTTATTGCCTAAGCTCTTAGAGCAAGCTGATATAACTGTTTTAAGTAATAAAATTGATAATTTTAACGAGTTTAAAGACTTAAATAAAGTTTATACTAGTATTAATTCTATTAAAGCTGGTAATGAATTTTTACAACAGCATAGACCCTGCTCTGCCCTTCATGGTTCAGAGTTAAAAGGTAAAGAAAGCTTATCTCGCATGTCGACCATAGTTAAGTGGATTAATGAAACTAAACCTGACTTGATGTTAATTGATGTATGCGCTGAGGTTAACATGTTAGCGCGTCTGTGTGGAATCCCTACTATTTTATTTAAACAGCACGGTAAGCGCGTGGATCTAGCACATAAATGTTCGTATGAAAATGCGATTGCTTTAATAGCACCCTATAGTAAAGAGCTAGAAGATAGATATACTACAAGTGAAACTAAAGCTAAAACCTTATATACCGGTATGTTTTCTAGGTTCGATAACTTAGCTAAAAGTGATTTAACTGAAAATCTGTATAAAAGTGTAAAAAAGAAAGACATTCTAGTTTTAAGTGGTTCAGGATCAGATGACTTAGATTTAGATTACCTCTTTTATACAGCTAGATTAAATTTTGAATACAACTGGCATATTGTAGGTTCTAAAAAGAATTATACGAACACCGCAACTAATTTTAATAATTATGGTGTGGTTGATAATATCGCTGAGCATTTAAATTCAGCTGATTTAATAGTAAGCAGTGCCGGGCATAATTTAGTTAGCGAAATAGCTAGTTTTAGAAAACCAATGTTACTAATACCAGCAGTTAGACCTTTTGATGAACAAAAAATTAAAGCTAAGATTTTGAAAAAGTTTAATTTGGCTTTATATAGTGAAAAATTTCCTAAAGCGGCAGCTTGGTCTAAGATTTTTAAACAAGCAAGCGAGCTTGAACTAAATAAATGGTCTAAACACTTTAATGCTGATGCTATTAGTCAAGCTACTAACTTTATAATAGACTTAGCATATAAATGTCAGGTTGTCGACGGTGAAGAAGTTAAGGTAGATTATCAAGAGTATTTAAAAATTATTAATTCATAATTTATGAATTAATAACTTAAGATTGTCTTTAAGTTTCCTTTATACAACTTTGAATCATTTTTTCTGTAGGTTTTTGTAATATTATAAGCTCTAAGCTGGTACTATTTTTATCGTCGATAAGTTTTAAGTCTATCAAACCTAGATTAGCAAACTTATTAAGCCAAGCTAGCATAGGTACTCTATTCCATTTTTTAAAAAAAGTTTTAGCGTTTTTAATAATGTCTTCAAAGTGATTTAAAGGAGGGTCGTAACTTGCATGATATTGATGAAAGCAAAGAGTCTGATCTACCCAATAAAGTTTAATACCATTTTTCTTAGCTGAGTAACTAAAATCAGTATCTTCAGCTCCATAACCGATAAAGTTTTCATCAAAACCTGCAATCTTTTGATAACTTTCTTTGGTAAGAGCAAAGGATAAAGACCAGAACAAATCATAATTATCTTCATAAGACCATTTAGAATTCAGTTTATTTAACCTAAGATCATTAAACTTAGAATTATCAGAAAGGAAGCTATAATCACCTTTAAAACTTGTTTTAAGCTGCTGTTTTAAATATTTAACTTGTCCCATCGCAAGGCTATAAGGATGTTCTATCAAAAAATTCAAATAACCTTTTAATAGTTTAGGTCCAGGAATGCAATCTACATCTAAAAAAACCAATTTTTCGAAAGTCGCTGATCTGGCTGCTAAGTTACGTGCTTTTGCTAATGGAAGTTTATTTTTATCCTGTAAAAAAATTTCTTTTATACTAAAGTGATCAGATTTTAAACTAGGATTTCGATTAAGCTCGTTAAATCTAACTACCACAAGCTCGAAGTTTTTAAATTCGCTAAACTCTAAACCTCTAACAAGATTATTAAGATGATGATCTCTATTATGAGTGATAGTTAAAACTGAGATCATTATTTAAAAATTATAGCTAAAGACTAACATCGAGATCATGAACTATTTTCTAAATAACTTAAAAGTGCAAACTATTTAGGGTTATTAACTAGAGTAAAGTTGATTACTTTAGGTTCGATATAGCCCTGATTTTTAGTACTAGTTTGATCACGATCAAAGGCAATCATTTTAAGTAGATATTTTTTTTCAGTAAAATTAGTCCATGGACGATAATTATTACCATCATTTCCAGTTAAAACATAGGGTACATGATTTTCAATCTTCACAAATTGTTGACCAACTAATTCGAACTTGACACTTTGAACTCTATTTTCTGTATCAGCGACTATAGTAAAATGATTTTTTATTTTGCTGATATCTACAATTGCATTATCAGTTAACTCTGTAACTATCTTATTATTTTTAGTATCATAAATATATACTTTTTTAAAGACACTTGATGGTGGTGCTGGGCTTACATTATTAACATTAACAGTAAAAACACTACCCGAATTATGAATGCCGTCACTTACTTCAGCAACTAATTCATAAATTCCTTCTTTAGAAAAATAAGCCTTTGCTTTTAAATTGCCTACTTTATTTATATGAACATTACCTGGACCTGATCTTTTAGTCCATTTAACCTGAGCAGAATCAGTATTAATATAATCGTCTAATACTGTAGCGGTAAACTCGTAATATTTGTTTTTAGCAGCAGTGCTCACACTTATACATGGACTTTGATTATGCTCTAATCTAAAATCTCCTAATACATAAAACTTATATTTTCTTTCTACGCCACAAACTCCGGTAGCATGATCTTTTTCAAAAGGAGTTACATTCAAAGTATTTAAACCCATATTATATTCAGCTCGAAAATAATCATTTTTATGGTTTCTATATAGAGTATAAGGATCTACGTTTTGAACCATGAAGTTAGATTTACCGTTATAGTTAAACCTTACAGACTCAGTATTTTTAGCAAAAGCTCTTATCGTAACGTTATCACCCAGTTCAGCTAAACTGATAACATCCTCTGGATAATTCAAATCCCTAATATATGTATCAGTTTTAGTATTGTACAAACCTAATTTATAAATTTCAGGTAATTTACTAGTAGCATGGGCTTTTCCAAAACTAGAAATTAAAATAAATACTAAAAATGCAAGTAAACGGTTCATAATAATACTAAGAAATTATTATACATAATTCTTAATAGATAAAAGTAGTTAATGTTATTTGAAACATTATATTTAGTTAATTAAACTTATGGTTATATTTAAAGCTAATTTACTTGCTTAAAATGCTTTCAAGTCAAATTATTTGAGTTTATTTCTTATGATATGCTAAGATTTTCTCAATGATAAGTTGCTATCACTTAAAAAAATGTTTTTTAATTGCTATATTTTGTCTAATTTTAGCTCCAGTTCAGGCTAATGGACCTCAACAAAATCCAGTAGTAGTTGAAAACCCACAGGTAAGAAGTATTTTTGAAAGACTGGTAAAGTCAATTGGTAAAAATCCTAATGATTATATTCTAGAAGTGCATGAAACACCAGAATTAAATGCTTATGCTACTTTAAACAAAAAAATGGTAGTTAACACTGGTTTAGTAGACTATTTAGATAGTGAAGCTGGCTTAGCATTTGTTCTAGCGCATGAACTTGGTCATATTGAAAAAAGTCATGTGGTTAAGGGTTTAGTTAGAAATAATTTGTTTGGTTTAGTGAGAGCCTTCTTTTTTAGAAATAGCGTTGTTGCCAGTGGCATAGATTATATTCACGGTCTTCACTACAGCCGCTCTAAAGAAAGAGAGGCTGACTACTTTGCTGAAGATTTAATCACTGCACTTTACTGTGAAACGCCAGGTAAACTTGAGTTTTTTGAAAAAATAGCTAGCGCGAGTCAAGAACCATCTAAGATCACAGAATACTTTAGTACGCACCCATTACCTGATAGTAGATTAGACTATTTACATGAAGAAATAAGAGCAACTGGCTGCGTTTTATAGTAGTTAGTAAATTAAAAGATTTTAAATTATGACAAGTTTTTACGGAGATAAATCACTTAATATTGAAGATCATAATCTTCTTCAGTCACATAAAAAGCCACGTCATGGCACTATTGATGATGTTTGGCGAGTTATGAAAATCCAATCTGAAGTGGTTGCAGGTTTTGAGGCGCTTAGAAATATTGAGCCAGCGGTTTCGTTTCTAGGTTCAGCGCGCATGAAACCAGACCATAAATATTATAAAAAGTGTCAGGATTTAGCTAAATTATTATCAGATAATGGTTTTAACATCATTACTGGCGGTGGCGGCGGTATTATGGAAGCTGGACATATCGGTGGTCAGGAAGGTGCATCGCGTACCATCGGCTTAAACATAAAATTACCTTTTGAGCAGAAACCTAATGACTTTCAAGACTTAGGTCTACAATTCGACTACTTTTTTATTAGAAAGCTGATGTTTGCTAAGTATTCATTTGCTCATATTTTCATGCCAGGTGGTTTTGGTACTTTGGATGAGCTATATACCATTTTATGCTTAATCCAAACTGGCAAGATGGATCGCTTACCACTCATATTATATGGTAGTGATTTCTGGTCGGGGATGCTTGAATGGGTTAAAGAAGCTATGCTAAGTGAAGGCTTTATAGGTGAAAGTGATTTAGATTTACTCTTATTAACTGATGATCCACAAGAAGTACTAACTAAAGTTCAAAGTATTTACAGTAACCTGCCTGAATAACTTTTATGAAGATTAAAGCTGCTGTTGCCTGGGAGCCAGGTGCTAAATTAAGTATCGAAGAAGTCGATCTGGCTGAGCCTCAGGTAGGTGAAGTGCTGGTTAAAATGTCAGCAACTGGTGTTTGTCATACTGATGCCTATACCTTATCAGGTAAAGACCCGGAAGGAATTTTTCCAGTGATTTTAGGGCATGAAGGTGCTGGTATAGTCACAGCATTAGGTGAAGGTGTTAAAGACTTGCAGATCGGTGATCACGTTATCCCACTTTATATTCCTGAATGCGGTGAGTGCAAGTTTTGTCATTCACCTAAAACTAATTTATGTCAAAGTGTCAGAGAAACTCAAGGTAAAGGTGTTATGCCTGATGGTACTAGTAGATTTAGTAAAGATGGCAAGCCTATTTATCATTATATGGGCACATCGACTTTTGCTGAATATAGTGTGATCCCGGCAATTGCTTTGGCTAAAGTTAATAAAGAAGCTGATCTAGCTAAAGTTTGTTTACTAGGTTGTGCTATTACTACAGGTATCGGCGCTGCCTTAAATACCGCTAAAGTTGAAGCTCAAGCGACAGTCGCTGTGTTCGGTTTAGGTGGTGTGGGTTTATCTGTTATTCAGGGAGCTAAGCTTGCTAATGCTGGTCGGATAATCGCTATCGATATTAATGAGGATAAATTTGCCTTAGCTAAAGACTTCGGTGCGACTGACTTTGTAAACCCTAATAAAATTGATGATGACATTACTCAGCATATTATAAAAATGACTGATGGTGGAGTAGATTACTCTTTTGAATGTATCGGCAATGTAAAACTGATGCGCGCGGCTTTAGAATGCGCGCATAAAGGCTGGGGTGAGTCTATTATAATCGGTGTAGCAGAAGCTGGCGCTGAAATTAGTACCAGACCATTTCAACTGGTAACTGGTAGAACATGGAAAGGTTCAGCTTTTGGTGGTGTTAAAGGAAAATCAGAACTACCTGGTATGGTTGAAAAATACCTTAGCAAAGAAATCAAGATTGATGAATATATTACCCATAATTTTAAACTTGAAGATATTAATAAAGCTTTTGATTTGATTGAATCTGGCAAAAGTATACGTTCGGTAATTCACTTTGATAATTAGGGTTTTATTCTAATTCACCTTACAGCTAAGAGCTATTGTTAATTCATACTAAGTTATCATAGTTTACTATTATGCTTACAATTCATAAACTAAAAGTCTTCTAATTTAAGCTTCCTCAGTTCACAATTCATTAAATAAAAGGTTATTTAAATTTAGTTATTTCAATTCAAAACTTATTAAAAAAAGTTATTTAAATTTATTAAAAAAAGTTATTTAGTGTGAGACTATCAGATTTAAATATAAATAATTTAGGTAGATTTTAGCACAAGGGGTCTTATGTTGAATTCGGCGTGTATAATATTATTAAGCAAACTTAATGAGAAAAACCTTAGCGCTACTTCCTATAAACCTACTTAAATTAACCCTACTAAGTTTATTTCTATGTCTGCCTGCCTGCGCTACTGATAATGAATTTAATAAGTGGTCTTTAATTACTTTAGATGATCATATTGATGAGCACTGGTGGTATTACTTTGAGCTTCAAAACCGTGTCGTTGATAATATGACTCAACATGGGGTTATTGTAGTTAGACCCGGTATTGGTTATGACTTTAATGAAAACTTTGGTGTACTTGCTGGCTACACTTGGAAACCTAATTTTAGAAGAGGTGACTTTGGTGTCTTTAGAGATGAACATAATGTATGGGAACAATTACACTTTTCTAGAAACTTTGATCGATTTTCTATGTTTGGCTGGACTAGATTTGAGCACAGATTTATAGAAGGGGCAGGTTCTACCGTCAATAGACTTAGGGTTAGACTAGGTACGCGAGTACCATATGTGCGCGATCCCAGTTGGAGACTAGTTGTTTTTGATGAATTATTTGTAAATTTAAACGGGGCATCCAATGGACCAAATGCTGGCTTTGACCAGAACTGGGTTTTTGCTGGTGTTGAGAAAATGTTTGGTGAGCATACTAGCTTACTTGTAGGTTATATTATGAATCATCAAAATGGCGATACTGATTTAATCCAACACGGTATTAGATCACAGCTAAACTTTAGTTTTTAGTTACTATTAGCGTTTCGTCTTCTTTTACTTCAACAGCGAAGCAATCTATATTTTTAATTCTATTAAGAAATTCGTTTACTTCAAATGGCTTTACCATATAATCATTAGCACCAGCAGCCTTACACTGATTTATATCATTATTCCAATCTGAACCGCTAAGTATAAAAACAGGTGTAGACTTATATTTATCATTAGCGCGCACTTTTTTTAAGGCATCTATACCACTTAGTTCATTCATATTTAAATCAAAAATAAATAGATCAGGATTAGTTTGAAGTTTATCTTGAAATTCATCTAAAGTTGACGCAAACTCTAAATTGCACTTTATATTTTTCTTTTTTAAATAGTGCTTTAATAAAAATATATCTGCTTCTGAATCTTCTGTAACTAATATATTTATTAATTTATTTGTCATTTTTAACCTGCTAAATTTTTACTAATTGTAAAATTAAAGATAGTATAGTTACCATATTCAGATTCTACCCAGATATCGCCGTGATGGTTTAAGGCAGCTTTCTTGCAGATACTTAAACCGATACCAGTACTATTAATGCCAACTTTAGGATTTATTATACAGAAAAGTTCGAAGATTTTATCTAAGTGTTCATTACGTATACCTATTCCATTATCTTTAATAGTAAATAACCAGTCTTCATTTCTTTCTTTAACATCAATTTCAATAACAAGGTCTTTATTACCGATATTATGCGTGATAGCATTTAGAATTAAATTATAGAAAAGTTGTCTAAGCTGAATTTTATCGGCATTTAAAACAGGTAAATTATTAGTATTAATCTTAACCTTATTTTCAAGAGAGAGACTCTTTAATTCAGCTAAAACATCATCTACTATATCTTTAACATCTATTTTTGTAAATTCGTATTTAGAATTTTCAAATTGGGAATACCTTAAAATATTGTCTATTTTATTTTTAATCTTTAGACTATTACTGTTCAAGAATTCTAAATATTTGTTAGCACTTTCATCTAATTTATCTTGGTACTCTTCAGCTAATAGTTTGGCATAAGAACCTATAACCCTAACTGGTTCTTTTAAATCATGGGAGCAAACATAAGCGATTTGCTCTAAGTAACTATTAGATTCTATCAACTTTTTAATAGTTAATTTTTGTTCGTTTATATTAATTGCTGAACCAATTAACTTTTTAGTTTTATCTTCTGTGTAGGCTACCGCTGATACTTTAAGCCATATATATTCACCATCAGCGTTACACATCTGCAATTCTAAATTACAATCAAAATTCCTTTCAAGATGCGCATCAAAAATATCAATCACATCATTACGGCAACTAGGGTGTATTCTCTTTTTAAAGTCATAAAAAGAAAAATCTTGTTCTTTATAATCACTATCCTTATAACCCAACAGTTTCATAAATTCACTTGACCAGAACATTTGATTAGTTTGAATATCCCATTCCCATAAACCAATGTTAGAGCTTTCTATAATTAAATCTAATTGCCTGCGTTTATCAGCTAATTGATTTAAAGCTAAATATTTTTCTGAATTATCATGAATTGTTATAATCACATACTTACAAACTGTCTCTTCATCGTTAACTCTAATAAAGTTCAATAAATAATGCTTATCATTTAGCTGTTGATAGTTATCAATAATATTCTTATCATCATAAACTTTTCTTAAGTTATTAAAAAATTCAGGTATTTCAACTTTCGGATATGAATTTGCAAGTTTTTGTTTACTAGTATTGCTGTATTCCATCTCAAAAAACTCATCTGCTTTTGAGTTTGAATTAATAATATAACCCTTATCATCTAAACTAATGATGGCAATTGGAATATTTTCTTTAATAGTATTAAGCTGAGAGTTTAAGATACTAAGCTCAATTGATTTATTATTTAGTTCATCATTTACAGTTTGCAACTCTTCGTTAGTTGATTGCAGCTCTTCATTAGAAGTTTGCAATTCTTCATTTGATGATTGTAACTCTTCATTTGATGATTGCAACTCTTCGTTAGTTGATTGCAATTCTTCGTTAGTAGTTTCAAGCTCTTCAATAACTGTCTGCAAATATTCTTTAGTCATTGATAGCTCATTTTCTAAATCTGAAATTATATCGCTATTATGGTCAGAAATTTTAGCAGGTTCAGCTATGGTATTAGTGTCTTCTTTAAAAGAAACTAAAATAAGACTATCGTTACTTTTTTTAATCGTTATACGATATAGAGTTATTAAAGTATTGATAGCTTTATTAGATGACTTAATATATTTTTTAAAGCTAATCTGATTAATTTTATCTTTGATAACTAAATGTACATTTGCTCTAAGCTCTTGCTTTATTTCTTTATTTACAAGATCGACTATGTTGTTAGTTAAAGAGCCTGATGGTAAAGTTGTAAAATCTGATACGTTACCATAGATCCTGATAACTTTTAATTCATTATCTATTAAAACACTATTTGGCGCGAAGGCACTTACAATTGCATCTGGCAAGTCATGTGTAATTTGCCTTGCTAGTACTTTAGTTTTAGTTTCTACATTATAATTTGATCTACCTTGATAAAAACTAGTATTTTGATAGAATTTGTCTTTAAGCTTAAAGATTCTGGCTTTAGGGTTAACAAGCTTAAACAAATCAATAGACTTATTGATGCCTTCAGATTTGCCTATGAACAATAAACCTTCTTTTTTTAAAGCGTAGTTAAAGATTTCTAATACTTTATTTTGTAGATTATTATCAAAATAAATAAGTAAATTACGACAACTGATCAGATCTAGACGCGAAAATGGTGGGTTTTGAAAAACATTATGTTTAGAAAAAACGACCATTTCTCTAAGAGTTCGATTAATTTCATAATGATTATCTCTAAATTGGAAATAAGTTTTTAAATCTTCATCACTTAGATTCTCAATGGTAGTTGAAGGATATAAACCTTTTCTAGAAATGTTAAGAGCATCAGTATCTATATCAGTAGCGTAAATTTGAAAATTATAATTAGATTTTAACTGATTTATGCCACCAACTGTCTTAGCGAAAAGTATAACTATACTATAGGCTTCTTCACCGGTAGCGCAGGCTGGCACCCAAACTCTAATAGTGTTATCGTTATTACGTTTTTTTTGTTGGATTAATTTGCTAACTTCTTGTTGCAGGACTAAAAAGGCATCAGTATCTCTAAAAAACTTAGTAACGGAAATTAATATATCTTTATAAAGTTTATCCAGTTCATCTGGGTTAGATTGAATATAGTTTAAATACTGACTAAGTGAAAGACAATTACAAGCCGTAATACGACGATTAATTCTTCTAAACAAAGTACCATTTTTATAATGACTAAAGTCGACTCCACTTTTATTTAATAAAAGACTAAGTAGTTCTTTTAATTCGTTAGTATTTTTATAAAGTTTAAACTGCTGCTCAAGATCACCAGGAGTTTTAATAATATTATAAATCTCATAAGTTATCTCACTTGCTGACAGTATAAAGTCTATATTACCTGAATCAATAGAATTTCTAGGCATACTATCGTATTTAGCAGTATCAGGTTTCTGAGCTATCGTGATACCACCTTTAGCTTTAACCGCTTTGATACCATGCATACCATCAGAGCCAGTACCACTTAACACCACAGCTACGGCTCTAGTCGCAAAATTATCGGCTAAACTGGTAAAAAATCTATCTATGTTAGGTTTAGGACCTATTAAATTAGTAGGTTCATCAAGAATCATGACATCACCATCTAAAGTTAAATCTTTATTCTCTGGAGTCACATATACAGTATTGACTTCAAGTTTGTCTCCATTTTGAATTTCTAATACGTTAAGTTTAGAGCTACGCGATAAAATCTCAGTTAACATACTTCGATGATTTGGAGATAAGTGCTGAGCTAGAATATAAGCTATATTACGATCTGTACATTTTTCTAAATTTTCTATAATAGTTTTAAAGGTTTCTAAGCCACCAGCTGAAGCTCCAAATGCTACTACATATAAATCACTAGGGGCTTTTGGTGAAGCTCGCAACTCGGCTAACTCAAACTGTAAGCTATCAACTACATCGCTAGTTTTGTTATCTCCAGATCTATCTTCATCACTGGAGTCATTAGCTATATCTTTAGAATTGCCTGTCGTCAAATTTGTATCCATGTTGCCTTTCATCTTAGATATTAGTTCCTGATGAAATAATTCTAGCAGATCTATTGTTCTACTGAAATGATAATTTACTGACTTTTATACAGATCTATTTGTTACCAGTTCTTAAATATGCAATTATAGTTATTTATATGTTGTTTAAAAATTATAGTTTGATAATTATCTTAATACTAAATATGTTTATATTAAATAATTCTGTTTCAGCATCCTGGCTTAGTAAATTGAAATTTTGGTCTAGAAATGTAGAAAGCGCTGAGCTTAAAGAAGCTAAAACTGATGAAGTTGAGCCAGAAGTAAGTGAAACCACCGAAGAACCTGTAAAAAAGAAGGTGCATAAACTTGATATTGGTAAAAATAATATAAACTATGTCAAGCAGTTAATAGAAAGAGTTGAAAAAGCAGGTTTATATAAAGAAATTGTTTTAGTTAGTTATGTAGTATTAGGTGAAGATCAGCAAGATATTTACAAAGAGATTATGCAACAAAACAAACTAGCGTATAAAAATGCTTTTGTTAAAACCTCAGTCATCTTTGATAGTTTAGGGCATGAAAATGAGAAAGTTTGGGTACAGAAGTTTGCTACTAGAGAGCAGTTTAAATACTATTTAAAGACAGATTTAATTAAAAATATCTACAATACTTTACCAGTTTTTGATACTTTTAAAGAAACTGAGATTTATGGTCCTATCGTAACTGACGCCATGATGCACGATATAGAAGAATGTGAGCTCGCAGACGAAGATGAACTGCTAAATTCCTTAGTCGAAGATTATGAAGCCTTAGATCATCCTAAACCTATTACTATGATAGGTCACTTTAAAGTGAAAGATAAAGCAGATTTAGATCTAATACAATCTCATTTAGCTGTTATAGCCAAAAGAAGCCGCGATGAAGATGGAAACATCGACTATCGTTTTTTTAAAGATATAGATCACTCAGATACTTTTTTTATCTTTCAAAACTGGGATGATTTTAGTGATTTAAAGAAACATTTTAAAAACAGAAATTATAATTTGTTAAGAAAAGTTACTACTTTATACGGTAAAGAAGCTTTAAAACTTAGTTTAATTAGCTATCTTAAACCCTAGTAAATTTGTAATAGTCTATAGGGTTTAGTCTGGGTCTGCTAATAGTCCATTTACTTGATTGATTATCTTTACTAAAAGTGCATATTTTATGCATGAGAAGTCCTAAATTATCGCAAATATTAATCACAGCTAGTCTGATGTTTGGTACTCCTATCAGTGCTAAGATCATCGAAACTAGCGTACCGTCAACTATAAAATCAGAGCAACAAGTCATTTTAAAAGGTAATAGGTTTAATTCTAAAGCTAACCCACTACAAGTAAGGCTTGAAAATCAAGATATTAGTTATGACCTAGAAGCAAGTATTATCCGTAACAAGAAATCTGCTAACTTGGTAGTGATAAACATACCAAAAATAGCAAATATTAGTAATTTAGATTTAGTAATTTCGGGCGGTGATGTACCAGTTAATGCTGCTCAAGTTTTTAACTTAGGTTTAGAAGCTAGTGAAACTAATATTATTGAAGAAGAAGGCGGTAATCAGTTACCAAGTAATTTAGTCGAGCAGGCGGATTTAAAATCAGCTATTGAAGAAGTTTTAAGCCAGGCTAGAAAGGATTTAGCATTAAATAATATAAAATTAGATGGCTTGATTGCTAATATAAACAGTTTTAATACTAATTTAAATAGAGTTAGCTCAAATACAAGTGAAATAAAAGAAAGTTTATTTGGTGCTAATCAAGATCGTAATAACTTAACTGAAAATAGTGTTATGAAGCGTCTTGAAAATCTTGAAAGCTCAGGTGGCGCTGAAGAACGTATTTTTGATTTAAGTGCAGCTTTTATCTCTACTAAATCAGTTGATACAGACGGCAAGCGTTTAGGCTTTTTCGATAGAGTTTATACAGGAAATTATACAGCTAAAGCTGATGGCTTTATCGAAGTGCCTACTAAGCTAGAGGTAAACCAAGGTGATGCTGGTTCAGGTTGGGCTCATCTTAAGATCGGCGCAAACACCATTTGTTACCAAGGTCGTATGGGTGGAGCGCCAGATTACGAATTAATTAATATTATTGAATCTGGTAGCGGTTTATGTGAGCAAAGATCTGGTAATGTCGTAACTGCTGTTAATAATTTACTACCGGTTACTAAAGGTGATGAAATTGAACTAATGCTAAAGAACTCAGATCGTAATACTAGAGTTACTAAAGTTAGACTAAATAGTTTATTGATTGAGAAGGTTAATAGTGGAATTAATGTATTATAAGCTGGCTTTCTAGTCATGAAAAAAAGATACATTAATAAAACTACGATATTAATTATGCTGCTGATGGTGCTAACTCCACTATCAGCAGAAATTTTTGATAGTTCAGTTCCTAATTCAATAGTTCCTGGTAGCCAATTAATACTTCAGGGTAAAAAACTAAGGTCTAAAAATTCGCCTACTAAAATAACTTTAATTGCTGGTAATGATGAAATTAACTTAGACTACTTTATATTTAGAAAAAGAAAAAACGCTAATAGTCTTATTATAAATATTCCTATTGATATTGATACTGATCAGGTAACTTTAAAAATTAACACTCGTAATCGGATCAATACCTATGAATTAGCTGTCAACCGTATGAATTCAATCACTACTGATCAATTAAATACCATAAATGAACTCGAGAGAACTTTAGATGATTTAGATGCAGAGCTTACCTCTAACCGTGATTTGATAAAAAATGTGGCTTTAAACGTTTCAGGTTTGCAATTTAATATAAATGATAATCTAACTAGTAATATAAATAGTATATCTTCACAATTAAACTCTTATATAAATGATAATTCGCTAGCAGTACCAGAGAGAATCTTTGATTTGAAAGCTGCTGTAGTTTCTGTTGATTCAGAAAAACCAGATACGACTAATGTAACTTTTAATGAAAGAATTATCGAAGGTGCTTATAAAACTAAAGCAAGTGGTTTTATCCGCGTACCAGCTACTTTAACAGTAACCGAAGGTGATGCTGGTTCTGATTGGGCTGAGTTAATTTTAGGTAATACCACTGTCTGTTATCAAGGTTCTATAGGTGGTACTCCAGACTATGAATTTGATAGCACCATTATAACTGGTTCAGGAGAATGTGCTGCTGGAGATGGCACGCCAGTAGTTTTGACTAACGATATGGCACCCATAAATGTCCAAGATGATATCATTATGAGGCTTTTTAAATCGGACAGGACAATTCAGATTACTATAGTGGAGTTGACGAACCTGGTGATTGAAAAAGTAAATAGTTCTTTATAAGCTAGTCTAATTCTACTTAACAAAATTACTTATCAAATATAGTTAAATTTAATCTTTCTATTATTAAAGGCACTTTAATCTAAGTAGGAAGGTTTTTAATGAAGTTTTCTAAAAATAAAACTAATTCAATCGCAAATTTAAAAAATGAGAGCTTGGGTGTTACTATCTTAGATCAAAGCAGCTTTTTTGAGACTAGTTTAACTTCATCGAATAACTCATCAGATTTTTCTCAGCAACTGCTATGTATAAAACAAAATTTGTCTACTTTTATTAATGATTTAAAAAATGGACGCTTTATTCAGTTCTATTTAGCTCAAACCAAAACCAAAACACTTTTAAATAAATTTTTTAATCACAGCTATAACTTAATTTCAGTAACTGATTTTACGCGCGCACCTGGTTTATGCACTGCTAAGCCTATCATTAACTTAGATTTTGCTCCCCATGTCCTAAGATCTTTAGCTACTTTACCGATTATCATCAAGGTTAATCAGAAAAAGAACAGCCAGGCTACTTTGACTCCTCAAGATACTACTTTAATTATCTATGGTGATGAACTTTTTCAAATAAAACATAACAGTCTTACTTTACTTAAAGATATCGCAGCACTAGCTGATAAGCATGATTACCAATCTTTAATTAAGGTTCTAAAGCAGAGCTTTGGTCATAATGTAACCAGAGTAAAATTAGCTCATATTTTAGCTGATGAGCAGATTCACGAATTTAATAAAGTCAAATTCCAGTTAACAAATAAACAAGCACTGACAATTAGACATGCAAATATTCACGAAAATTGGTCACAGCTATTACAGGAATTGCAAAATATAAATTTAGCTCGAGAAGTAACAAAAGATTTAGAAGTAGTTGATCAGCCTCAAACTATTAAAAAAACTCGAATTAATACAACTGAAAAAACTCTTTATTTCGCTGAAGATATGCAAGGTTCTAGTAAAGTAGATTCTACTTTTAAAGTAGCTACTAAACCTAAAGTTAGCTTAAATAAAAAATGTGAAGTTACTAAAATTAAATTAGGTTCTGCTGCCAGCCCGAGCTTTAATCCTAAAGACCAACAACAACTATTAAAGGCAAACAAGATGAAACCTAACTCGAATACTAAAGTACAAAAATATATGGAAGTTAGCTCAGACCCACAGAAAGTATATTTAGATTTAGCTGAACTAGCTGAAGGTAAAATAGAGCTTAATTTACATAATCTAATTGTGCTAGAGCAAACTATAACTGACTTTATAAATGAAGACTACGGTGAAGTGCGCAATAATCGTAAACAATTAATTTTAGATAAGTTAACGCGTTTGATCTTAAATAAAGAAGTATTATTTATAAGTAGGCAAGATGTACTGGCTAAAATTTATTTAAATCTAAAGCATGCTTTTCAGATGAGACTTATGAAGGCTAAATATAGAACTGCTGGTAACCAATCAAGTATGCGTCTTTCTAATTATCAAAATGATAAAGCTAGTGAATTCGTGAAAATTCTAAACTCTAAGTTAAATTCTTAAAATTAAAAATTTTTAAGTAAATAAACTCTAAATTAAACTTTTGTTTGATATTATAATACTCGTGCGTAAATCATTTACAGTATTATTCAGCTCACTTATGGCTTTAAGTTCACTTCAAAGTGCTAACTCACAGGTATTTAGAAAGTTTTTTCCCGTAGAAGCGAATGAGCTAGAAGAAATTAGGGTTAGAGGTGATCGTTTGCATTCAATTAATAACCCTTTTAGTGCGACTTTGCTGCTTAATGGACAGGAAGAACAACAGCTACAAGTAAGAGTAAAAAAAGGACGTAAAGTTGCTTTTATTACCATGCCTGAAGTTAGTTCTGGTGATCTGAACGCTCAAATCAAGTTAGTTGGTGGTAACCGCAAACCTAACAATGCGCAGATTTTTAATATTGTAATTAGAGATTTAGACTCTGGTAACCCTGATCCTACTAATGGCGGTGAACCTATCGATGCTACACAAAGTGCTATCAATGATTTAAGAAATAACTTTACAGCTCTATCATCTAAAGTAAATAATATTGAAGCTGCAACTTTAGGAGCGCCAGTTAACTTAGATTTAGATTTTAATAAAGTAACTTTAGTTGATTTAACTGAGATTATTGATTTTAATAATGCGACTTTAGACTTAAGTTCTTATCCACTTGCATCTGAAATTAATTTGTTTGTTACAGTAGATAGTAATATGAGTACTAATTTTAATGGTTATTTGACTTCGCCTTTAAAAATTGTTGGTGCAGCAAGAGGTCAGAAAGTTAATATAATCGTAACTCCAGAATCTAAAGCTAGTTTTGCGATTAATGCTTCAGACTTGCAAAATATTAGAGGTGTTTCTAGTCTAAGTTTAAACGCTTATGACTCAGTAAGTTTTATGAATATTGGCACCGAAAATAACTATTGGGTACGTTTAAATACTAATAATATTTAGTTTTTTAGTCTTATTAAATCCTAAGTTATTATTTAATTATTCTGTATGTGAATTTAAATTTATTTAGAAAAAAATTCTAAATTTTACATATATTTGTAATATTTTTCTAATTTAAGTGTTTTTTTGAAAATTAATTCTAATTTCAACTTAAATTTAGAATTATTTTCTAATTTTCAAACTTTTATTTGTTATATCTTTATCAGTATTAAACTACTTATTTATCAAAATATTTTTAAGCTTATTTAAATTTCTTAACTAATTAAAATCAATAGTTTTTTGGTTGAATTTAAATCTTCTAGAATAGATCATTTTTCTAATATAGAGTACTTTTATCAAATAGAGTACTTTGCCGATAAGCAAAAATGGTATAGTAAATATATAAGGTACTTTTCCTCAAACTTGTAAGCAGCATAAATCTGTGATGAGTTTGTTATCTGAAACAGTAATAGCCTTTCAAATTTAGCTTATATACTATAAGCACTATCAAATAGCACATAGACCTTACTTAACATATATTTAGTATAATATTAATATGGTATCACTAAATAAGATTTCGGGGAATATCTTAAAATTCTCTATATTGACTGCTTTAACTTTAAGCACAAGTGTAGCCTTTGCCAAGATTGCCTATGTGCCAAGTGTAATTGATGAGATAGAAACATTTACTTTAACTGGTAGAAATTTTACTTCAGATGAAAATCCGCTTAAAGTGCGTCTAAAAATCTCAGAAAAAGTTACTGTTGATTTGCAGACTAAAATTTTAGATAAAAGTACCTTTAAAGTTTATTCACCTAGTATCTCAGAAGATATTGACGGCACTTTAGTAATTTATGGTGGTGAAACTTCTATCGATAAACCTTTAGAGTTCCCGATCATGGTTAGAGATAATCTGATTTTTTCAGATAAGCTAACAGACCTAACTAATAATCCAGATTTAAATCAATCTCAAGCACCTGCTAGCACTGCAAACGCAGCAGAAATGGCAGAGTTTAAAAAGCAGATCCTAGATGCGATTAGAGTTTCAGAAAGTAATATTCATACCAGACTAAGTGAAATAGAAGAAAAGTATCAGCTGCAAGCTGGTGAAGCTGCGCAGACCAAGGCTGCTCTTACTAAAAAAGAACAGGAATTTTTAGATGAGCTTAAAGCTAAGTATAAACAGCCAGGTAAAATGGCTCTGGTAGATAGCATTGATGGTGAGCCTACGATAGTGCCTGTAGAAAAAAAGGCCATTAGTATTTTGCCGATAGCTCATTTAAATCAGGCCTCTAGATCTACAGTACTGAGTAATTTAGTAACTGATGAGGATAACGCTGCTCTAAAGCCTAATTTAGGTGGCGCTAATAAAATTAAACCTAAAATGAAGACAGACCCTAATAATGAATTTTTAAAGAAACCCACTCCTAGTAAGATGAATATTGAAAGTTCTATCGAAACCAGCGCCCTTCAAAACGATTTTCAAAGAAAAAATAAGCTTAAATCTAGTAAAATCTATCAAAATCCTTTTAATAAAAAAGAAGAGAAATATAAAAAGAAAAAAAAGTTAGCAACTTCAAGTCCATATTCTCGCGAATCTTTATCAAAACCTAAAGAATACAGAAGCCGTTTTGAAGAGAAATATGTAGCTCACGCTAACCTTGATATAAAACAAAGTTATGTTGATACTCATGGTACAAAAATTGACTTAGGTGAAATTGGTTTGCTAAGTAATGGAAGTGTAATCATAAGAAACGACTTTGTAACTAACTATGGTTTTGATCGAATAATTAACGGTAAGCCTGGACAAAGGATACTCCTTGTCTGTCGGCATGGGGATTTCAAGATTATTGGTTTAAGTGCTTCAGGTGGTAACATTCGTTTAGGTGAGTTGATACCAAGTGGGTCTTATTTAAAACTACAAAATGGCGATTCTCTGGAATTAGTTAATGTTTCCAACAATCCAGTTGCTAACTCTTGGGTGCCGACCGGTTTCTTCGATAATTAATGCCTTTATAATTTCTTTATAATCTGATTATTCTAAACTTAAGTTCAGTTGCTTATCTGTAATTCTGTTCAGTATAATTGGGCATTGAGGTAATTAATAATATGGATAGAAGAAAATTTCTCAGTTCGACCCTGAAAGGGTGCTCGTTACTGGGTAGTTATGGTCTTTTAGAAGGCATAGTAACAAAAAACGCACTAGCAAATGGTGCCATAAAACGTAATAAAACTAAAACATTAGTTGTATGCGATTTACCAGGGGGTATAGATGGACATAATCTAGTTGTACCTTATGGTGATAGCGCTTATTACGATATCAGACCAACACTTGCCGTTAAAGAAAACAATCTTGTTGACTTAAACGGCTTTTTTGGTCTTAATAAGAGGGCAGAATCACTTAAAAAAGTCTATGACAATGGTGATTTAGCTATCTTCCCAGCCACGCATAATGATAACTTCACAAGGTCACACTTTGAAGCGCAAGATCATATGCTGTCTGGTTTTAATAAGATTGATTACACAGGATGGGCAAATAACGCTTTGTTTAATAACCCAAACTTAAATACTATGCGTGGTATCAGTCTTAGTTACAACATAAATAAACTATTTATTGGTAAGCAAGGTATTGCTAACTTTAATAGTTTAAGTGGCTTCAATACAGGATTGTATAAACCTCATGAAGATAAAATTGCTGAGATTTTTCAAAACTATAAACTTGAAGATAAACCATATTCAGATCAGGTTAAAAACTTCGGTAACACCTTTTTTGAAAATGCCACTACACTTAAGACACTTGCCGATTTAGGTGAAGCTGTGCCACAAAACGGCGCTAAGTATGAGCCATATAAGGATTTTCAAACTAAATTGAAAGATGCTGCTAAGTTAATACGCTACGTAGCACCTGAGATAATTTATGTTCGATTTCCTGATGGTTTTGATAGTCACGTTAACCAGCCTGCCTTTGAGCCTAAAATGGATATCTTAGCTAAAAACCTAAGAGCCTTTTATGATGACTTAGGTAACCTGATGAATGATGTAGCTGTTTTAGTCTGTACTGAATTCGGTAGAACTGCTAGACAAAACAATAACAGTGGAACTGATCATGGTCATGCTGCTACCTGGATGGTTATGAGTAAAAACGTTAAAGGTGGAATTTATGGTGAATGGCCAGGTATGAGCGAATCAGCACTTAAGGTAAGAGGAAACGCTGTTGATCACTCAGTTGAAAATAGAGATATAGTTCATGAGCTATTAAGCGTGCATATGGGTTATAAAAATCTAAATAGATTCTGGGAGTTTACCGGTAACAGGTTAAATATGGTGAAAGGATAATGAAAAATAATAGAATTCTTTGTATCGCCCTAGCTTTATGTATATTTAATAAAGTTAATGCTGAAATACAAAATATTGAATTAAAAAGCAATAACTCGACAAACGAAAATTATGCCACTTTAAAAGATACTTTAAATCTAACTATAAATACTAGTTTAGATTCTAAAATTAAAAATGTAAAAATTGCCGGTCAGGAAGTTAAGATTACTTCGAAATGTACCACTAATTGTAGTCATAGTGCAAAACTAAAAATTAATCAAAAAATTACCGAAGGTTTAATTCCTGTAGAGATTACTGAAACTCTTGAAAATTCGTTTGATGAAGTTTTAACTACTTTAAATTCTAAAGTTAATTATGTAAATAATATTAATAAATTACCTTTTTATTCGAATTTGGTTTTTGATTCAACTAATAAAAATAGTACATATGCTGCACTGCCTACAGATAATATAGAGTTTAGTATAGACTTACATAAAAACTCTAATGATGTAGATAGTTTTAAAGTCGGAGACTTAGAGCAAGATCTAAGATTAACTTGTAAAAAAGTAAATAAAGTTAAAAAATGCTCAGCTTTAATCCCAGCTCAGGCTTATGAAGGAAATAAAGTCGGTTTTATGCTTGAAACTGAAGATGGTACTATCACTTCTAAAAACGACCCTGAAGATTTTGTCTATGTAGTTAACTTAGGAGATATTGACGATGATTTAAATGATGTTAAATTACTTGAACGAAATAGTAAATCTTACTTAGGTTTAGATTATCCTAAAAACTTTAATAACTTTTTTCAAATTACTAAAATAACTAATAATGATGAAAATATAGATTACCAGGTTTTTTGTGGTAATGATAGATGTAAGCTTACTAGTGATGATTTCAAGTTAGATAAAACTAAACTCGCTGATTTAGAACTTGAAGTTAAATATAGTGTGTTAAACCAGGACTATAAGTTAGCCTATAAATTTAGTGAAAATCCAGCAGCGCCAGTTAAAGGTGACCCAATGCCGAAGAAAAGCGCTGATAAAGATGATAGCGAAAAGCCATTAGTAGATCCTGTGATGCCAGGTCAAACTCCTAATGAACAGCCAGATGGTATGGCTGAAACTCCTAAAATGGATGTTAGTGAAGATCCTATGCCGATAGTAATTACACCTAAGCCTGATCAGGATCAAGCGCCAGTAGTTACAGTATCTGAGCCAGAGTTTGAGATATTAAATACGTATGAAAATCTTGAAATAGCAGCTCTTGGTAATTTACCAGTTGTTTATAAAGTTAAAGGCTCCAATGAAGTTGTATTTGCAGCTGCTCAGTTGACTAATCAAGAAAATTTAACTTCAACTTTAGAGTATGAAAATAAAAATTATGATTTAAACGTAGATAATTTAAATTTAAATACTTTAAAAGAGAAAAAATATAATAAGCGTGCAGCTAAATTACCTGAACTTGAGACCATTAGAGTAAATAAGAAAGGTAAAGTAGTTTTAATAGGTAAAAACTTAAGAAATAAAGCTAACTTAACTTTAGTATTTGAAGATGGTACTGATCAATTAGTTAATTTAAAGAACTTAAATCGTAGGAAAACTAGACAGAAAGTGAAATTAGGTAATTTGCCAGCTGATATTAAGTATTTTGTTTACACGCATAAAAAATTTGGTGCGGCGTTTGCTAAGTATGAGGCTGATCAATAGGAGGTTATAGAATGAGTAAAATAAAGAAAATCACTAATTTGTTATTAGTTATACTGATAGTTCTACAAACGTTAAATGTATCAGCTGTAAACGCTAATTTTATGAAGCCTATTAACCAGATTGAACTTTTTAGTTCTAATGCTGCTAATAGATTACTTGCAGTTGAAAACGAATTTATTTACCTGAAAATGGAAGTGAATGATAGATATTTAGTCGAAAATATTTACCTAAATGATAAAAACGTACCATTCCAGTTTAGATGTATAAGTGGTAGTTGTGTTTATAGTTTGCAGTATAAGGTAGCTGCTAATACTACTAAAGGTAAATTAAATCTTAAAGCTGACTTGAGAGAAAAGTCTTCTGAAATTTTAAGGAAAATAACTTTTGTTAATACACCTTTATACTTAATGGAAATTACTAAAGTCATGACTCCTGGTACTATGGACGATAAAAAGCCAGCTGATGATAAAAAACCAGTAGTGGACGATAAAAAGCCAGCTGACGATAAAAAGCCAGTAGTGGACGGTAAAAAGCCAGCTGATGATAAAAAACCAGTAGTGGACGGTAAAAAGCCAGCTGATGATAAAAAACCAGTAGTGGATAACATAGTTACTGTAAGTAGTTTGGTAGTGAACTCTACTAAGGGAAATACTATTACTACAGGTGATAAATTTACAGTTAGCTTCACTAGCTCTAACTTAGCTGCAAAAAATGAAGTAGATTTATTAGTGGCAGGTAAAAGTTTTAAATTAAATGACTTAAAAAAATCTAATCAGAGCCAAGACATGTATCTATATACTGTTGAAGTTACTGCTGATGATAGTTTTAAAGAAGGTAATATACCTGTTATTCTAAGTTTTAAAACTAATAATAAACAAGTGACTGTAAACCAAACTACTGATAATAGTAAGCTTAGTTATAAAAAACCTGAACCTAAGCCGCCAGTAACTAGTGATAATGATGATACTTTCACTGATAGCGTGCAGATTAGTACTACTAACTCATTAAACAATCAACTAATAACCGATGATGATGAGTTGCAGGTTCAATTTAAAACTAATCGCAAATTTAAAGTCAATGGTTTAGATGTAGGTAATGATAGTTTTCTAGATAAATTAAAAACTACTTGTCAGGGTAATAGTTTTTGTAATCATATTTTTAAAATAGAGAATCAAAATTTAATTTCTGATGACCCTAAAGTCTTAAATATAACTCTAGACTATGAAGATCTAAATAAACCTGTTAAAAATGATTCAGAAAAAGTCTTTGTAAACGCTGATTATAGAATAAAGCACTTAGGTGACCGTATTACTTTTGGTATGAATAGTGATAATCGTGAGTTTATTTCTAAAAATGGTTTGAATGCTTTTCTGAATCAGCAATTGAACCCACAAAGTATCAATAACACTAGTTTTGAAAGTAATATACCTTATCAAGGTACTAAGATTGATCATGAAGAAAAACTTAATAAACTATGGTTGTATCATATGCTAAACAGCAATAAACAGTTGCAAGAAAGAATGACTTGGTTCTGGCAAAACCATTTCAATACTTTGTCAGCTAAATTTAAAAATGTTGGCTGGAAGTCTAGTAGTTTTGGAAATATTGATGAAAAGGGTGTTCATATAACTAGAAGAAGCCAGGATAAGGACGATTCTGCCTATAATGAACAACTTGATAAACTAAAAGTAAATTTAGCTAACTATGATAAGATGCGTATCTTAATTGAGAATGATAAAAAAGATCTAAACAGAGATTATAATACTCAGATTAAATTTACAACTGTAGGTGATGATACTGAGCTTGCTAATTCTAATAAAGTGGTAAACATCTATACTAAAGATAACCAATTGTCAGAAAAGAGCTTTAAATCGTCTGGTACACTAGCGTCTTTAAGAGTTCAACCTGAGTTTATAGATAATGATAGAACTAAAAGTAGATATAGAATTAAACATTTATCACTGGTAGATAGTAGTAATCGTAATCCAGAAATTGATTTAATTTCAAATGGTTATCAGTTACACGAAGATGATCATCAGTTTTATCGCGCTAATGCTTTGGGTAACTTTACAGATATGGTGCAAGCAACTTCTAAAATGCCGCATATGTTATATTACTTAGATAATTACACTAGCACCAAAGATAAACTTAATGAAAATTATGCACGTGAAGTAATGGAATTACATGTACTTGGTGTAAATGGAGGTTATGATGAAACTGATATCCAAAAGGTAGCTAAAATACTATCTGGCTGGACGATCAGGGGTGCTGAATTTGCTTTTGTAGCTGAAGATCATGATTCTAGTCCTCAAAAATTAAGTTTTATGTCATCTGAAATACCAGCTGGTGGTATTAAGCAGGGTGAAGAGTTCTTAAAAAGAATTTCTCAGTCAAATTCGGCAGCAGAATTCATGTGTACTAAGCTTCAGGTTCACTTTGTTAATGATCAGATAGATTCAAATATTCAAAAAGATTGTGTAAATACTTTCCTGGCGAATGTTAACTCTAAAGATCAGATCAAGAAAGTTCTGCAAAGTATGTTCACTAATCAAAACTTCTATGCAGCTAAAAACTACCGTTCTAAGATGGCAACACCACATTTGTATGCTACTCAAATGGTAAGAAAGCTTGATTATATAGAAAATGATATGAACTCTAAACTATTTAATCGTATTTATGAGTATTTAAAAAATCAAACACATGTATTTGGTAAATCAGCTAGACCAACTGGTTTTGAAGAAGAAAGTGTGGATTGGTTTAATCCGTATCAGTATTTAAATAGAATTAGGATTAATAGAAGTATATCTTTCTATGCTTCTGAAAATACTAATCTAGTTAATACTTTATCTAAAAATGGTGAGCTAGATACGGTAGACGAGTTAATTCATTCGATTCTAAATATGGCTGTAGGTGATGATTATGGTAAGCAAGAATTTGACTTTATTAAAAATGAAGTTTTAAGAACTACTTACTTTGATATTGATGATACAGCTAAAGAATTTAGACTAAGAGATGCTTTTAGTTACGCAATGTTACTACCAGCAGCTCAGCAGATCTAACTTTAAAATATAAAGTGAAATTTAAAAAGACTACCTTATAATTTAGGGTAGTCTTTTTTTATGAAAGATTAGTTTTAAAGCCTTTTTTTATTTAAATTCAAAAACTTGTTTGCATTTCATTTCTTTATCTAACATGGCGTCAATGATTAAAACCAGCCATGTCATCAGCTACTGAGCTATTCAGATTTCTTCTAGATTCGCCGATAACTCTGAGGCACTTATTAATTAAGTAAAACTGGTAAAAAGTCCCAAGTGAGTTAATAATATTTAGTGCATTAGCATTAACCTCATATTTAGTCATCGAACAGAAAAAAGAATAACCTAGAGATAAGATGATAACCATTAGTAGTACTATATTACGGATTGGAAAGCTAAGGCAAAAAAACCTTTTAATAAAGTCCTCATCTTCGTACATACGATTGGTTCCATAGCAAATAGAGATACCTATAACGGTAATAAAAGCATTTACATACACAAAATTAGCAGTGTTTACCATAACTGAAGACAGCTTAAGTACAGTAATCATAAAGGGGATCACTAATTGTTGCACAGCGATACTCGCTAGTAAATATTTAAAAGTGTCATACTCGCTGACCGCGTCCAGTATGAAGTCTTTGCTTAATTTTTCATATTTGAAAAAGTACATATTACCTTTATATTAGCCTTTATTTAAAGTTTCGTTTAGGGTAATGGCTATAATTACATTATGCCCGATTATTTTGAAGTAGTAGCAATATGTTTTTTGCGCCT
Organism: uncultured Gammaproteobacteria bacterium; assembly: GCA_964438425.1. Classification (GTDB taxonomy): domain Bacteria; phylum Cyanobacteriota; class Vampirovibrionia; order LMEP-6097; family LMEP-6097; genus CAYTKM01. Next base: position 24,908 of record CAYTKM010000006.1, on the reverse strand, counting down.
TGCTAATCAAGATTTACTAAATAATAAAGAATCTATGTATGACTTTTACAGTAATGATGAATCAGATACTGTAGATATGAGTTCTGGAGACTTTTCAGTTTTAATGCTGAAATCGAAAGGTAAAGATTTATATTATTTACCTGGTGGTAAGATAGACGCTGGTGAAAGTCTCAAGCAAGCTGCTATCAGAGAAGTAAATGAAGAGCTAGGTATTGATTTAAATGATGACAATTTAAGTTATTTGTTTGACTTTAAAGCAGCTTCAATCGGGAAGGGTGAAAAACCTGAAGTTTTAATGCACTGTTTCTACGCCGATAAGCACATAGAAGAAGTAAACGTTAAAGCTGAGATAGAAGATTATTTCTGGTGTGATAACGCTGAAGACCAGCGTCTAGCACCAGCTGCTAAAATTTTAATGTCGAAATTAAATGAGCCTGAGGGAGAGTAACTATTAGTATCTTACTGGTATCCTGGATTTATACAAGTTTTAATAATATTAATGTTAATCTACTTATTTGACTAACAATAATATCTAATCTGACTTTTAAGATATATCTGCTTTTGATTCTAAATTTTTTGGTATTTTAAAGTAAAGTTTAAGGTGAGCAAAATAAATTAGCTTCGCGTAGTCTACGATTTTCTAAACCCTGGTTTACAACTAATTTACCATTAACAGTTTCTTTGCACCAACGTTTAAACTGCTCAGCCGCTAAATAGTACTTAGCTTCATTTAAAAGTCTAAGCAAAGTGCTATCTTTAAAAGCCTGAACCCCTATATTAAAAACGAAACAAACTAAAGCATCATACTGATTTTGATTAATTTTTACAGTTACATTATCGTTTACAGCCGCTTCGAAATCATCTAAAGTTACTCTTAATAACTCTAAAGCTGCAACATCATCTTTAAGTCTCATATCAGGTTGAACTTTTTGAGTAGTATTCTGGTTATTATAATAAGGGTTAGTAAAACCTTCAAAGCCAGGTGGCACATAGGTAGACCCGAAACCGATAGTATTAGTGCCAGCTGAACACTGATAAGCATCAAGTCTTAAGCCTTCTGAGAGCTTTAGTTCTTGCAGACCTTTATCTGAGATCTTCATTTTAGTAGCGTTTAGGTTTGTAGACATAGGTTTATAATTATTTTACTACGTTGTTTGTTTTTAATATACTATTTCACTAAACTTAAAATTATTAAATTATACTAAGATATATGATAAATTTGCCAATTCTCTTACTTTGTTTGATTAGTTTTAATCATGTATATGCGAACCATAATGTCAGACAACAAACTCAAAATCGAAATCAATGTTTAGAGCTGGAGCTGCATCAAAATATTTTAAATGATTATATAGATCAAATTAAGCTTAAAAAAGCTAATGATGCCATTTTTTTAAATAATTTTGCTGAAAGTAATTATTATTGGTCACAGTTTATAATTGCTCATATGAAATCTAGGTTTCCTTTGGAAGAAAACAAAGATAGAAATATTAAGTATGGAAGTGTTTCAGGCTCATGCCTGTGCAATGAGACTACTAACTTGTTAAAATTCAGAATAAAACTTTTAGAAAAATGGATTGTTGGGACGGTTGAAGGTGATGTTTGTTCTGGAAGTTACCCCGTTAAATCTTTCACTAATCAGGAAGTTAAAGTTAAATAAATAACAAAGTATTAAAAATTAAAATGGTGGACGATACTGGATTCGAACCAGTGACCCCTTGCGTGTCGAGCAAGTGCTCTACCAACTGAGCTAACCGTCCAAGGATAAACAATTCTAGCACGAGCACTTGCTATGCAAGTGAACTTTAGTAAGTCGATGCTAAACGCAATCTAGCAACTGAGCTAACCGTCCAAGGATAAACAATTCTAGCACGAGCAACATATTAAACTAAAGATTCTTCCAAAACATTAAACCTGCCGTAAATAATAAATAAACCCCGAAAATTCTTTTCATCACCATGGGATCTAATTTATGTGCGAGCTTAGCACCAAGCGGTGCGGTGAAGCTTGAAGTACAGATGATACTTATAAAAGCTATCAAATTAACGTAGCCTATAGATGAAAATGGTAATTTTACCTGATTCATACCAGCAACCATATAAGATAAAGTACCTAAAGTGGCGATTAAAACTCCGAAACCTGAGGCTGTACCGATTCCTTGATGAATTGAGCGCCCAAAAAAGGTCATGATCATAACCACTATCGAACCGCCACCGATACCGAATAAAGCTGAACTTGAACCTAAAAATATCCCTAATAGATATTTAACTATGCCTTCAGGCATGCTATCACCGAACTTAATATGTTTAAAAATATTGGGAAAGATAAATTTAAAAGCTAGCACACTTATAAAACCTGCAAAACAAAATATTAAGGTCTTGGATCTTAAATTAGTCGCACCTATGACACCGATTAAAACTCCAAGTGCTACATATGGTGCCCAGGATTTTATTAAACTAAAGTCTACTGAACCCTTTTTATAATGAGCTTGAGTTGAGCGCAACGAAGTAACTATCACAGTGCTTAGTGAAGTGCCTAAAGCTAAATACATTATATGTTCAGGAGCTACTTTTAACCAAGTAAACAGGGTAATTAAAGTCGGTACTACTACCAGCCCACCACCAATACCGAAAAGCCCAGCGACTAAACCAGCAAGGGAGCCAGCAGCTAGCATACTGACAATTAAAATTAAGATTTCCTGATTAAACACAGGCTTTTAATTTTAGTATGTATTTCAATAAAAGATAGAAGTTATTTTAATTGTTTTATATTTGATTGAAGTTTATACGAAAACTGATTTTTGTCTAAAATTTTAAGCTAAGTATCTAATTTATACAATATTAACTTATAATTACTGAATTTCTGGTCTCACTAAGCCTAAATTTAACCCATACAATACCAATTTATAATTACTGAATTTCTGCTTTCATCAAGCTTAAAATTAATTCATAGAATACCAATTTATGATTACTTAAATCCTGCTTTCATTAAGCCTAAAATTAATTCATAGAATACCAACTTATAATTACTAAAATCCTGCTTTCATTAAGCCTAAAATTAACTTATATAGCGCTAATTTATAGTAATTTAAACTATAGCCACATAATCTAGACTGAAATTAGCATTGTATACAATATCTAATAATACTATTCATTAATCATGCAATCACCTATAGTTAAACTTAAACTAATACAGCTTAACTTGAATAATTAACAAACATTTTTAATTATCTAAGTTCGAAATTATACAAAAAACTGTATTTCAGCATCTAAGCTTATATAAAACTACTAATATCATAGTTAAAATCATAAATATTAGTTAGATTTATAAATATTTAAAGTCTCCACAATAATAAAAAGAGAGTCAGATCATCTCCAACTCTCTTTTAAAAGTATATATAGCTTAAATCTAATTAGCTATAACAGATTTATAACTCCACTCGATTAGCTTTACCGATAATTCTAACTCGTACAGCTAAACCTTCAGCATTAGTAGTCTCTAAGATGAATGGTAAACGAATATTAAAAAGTCTCCCCTTACCTAAGCGTTTAAAATCACTGGTTAATTTAGTTGTAAAGTCGACATTGAAACTACCTTGGTAAGTATTTTCTGTAATTTGTGTAATAGCTACATCAGTATCTACTATATCTTCGACATTTAATTTAATTATACGGCGATTTCTACGATCTCTTAAAAATGGGATAAAGTCTCGCTTGTCTTTAGTAAACTCTAGTCCATCAACTGTTAATGTCTGATTTAAATTTAAGTTAGGCAGATATTGAACTTTAATATCTTTTAAATTAGAATCTTCAAGCAAGTTAAAACTAAAGTTTACTGTAGCAGAGTAATTTTGAAAATCACTAGTATTGACATCAGTAATAGTAGCTTTCTTGATGAAAACATCGATAGGTTTAACCTGAACCGATTTGAAAATAGTTTTATTATCATTTTCACGGGTTAGGTCTAAACCTTCAAGTAATTTATTGATTCTAATCTGCGCGCTGATACGTTGTGGGGTATCGATAGTAATAGGATCTGATATAAACACAGCTTCGTAATAATCACTAATTCTAGAGCGCACTTTTCTTCTTTGTAAAGTGAAGTTTAGATCTAGATCTTCTACAGCATCACCGACAGCTTTTTTATACTCTATATCCTGATTTACTATATCCTCTAAAGCAAAGACACTTACTCTTCTAAAATCATTTAAAACATTATCACGATATAAAAGTCTTAATTTTAAAGTGACTGGTTCATTGGAAACTAGATTTTTAGGTCCCTCAAAGGTATTTAACCTGATACGCACTGGCTGGTCGCGGCGATCACGCTCATCATCATCGTCACCGAAGCCAAAGAACGCCGAGCTAGGCTGAGCTAGTAAAATTAGAATTAAAGCTAAGCTAAATAGCTTTTTAAATATATTAGTAAGATTTCTCATTTGATAGTTATTTCCTTGTTAATTATATTAATAAGAGGTAAAAACAGGTTTTAGTAAAATTTAATTAGATTAATATTGATTTCACCCTCATTATTATGAATCTAGTTATAAGATTTGGTTAAGGCTTGTTATATTGATACCTAATTTCAGTATAACAAATAAACTGGAAAGTGTTTTTGGTGATACTAATTAAGTTCATTGCATATTAAATTGAACACTATTACATATATAATAATATGACATTTGAGCAAATTAATGTACTATTAAGGATGTTAATAAAAGAAAATTGTTTAATGAACCTTATTTTTATCACCGAGTAAAACAACTTGAGGCTTAATCTTAGATATATCTTCCACCTGCGTGTAAGTGCAAATAATCGTTAGATCACCAGTTTGAAATTGTCTGGCTGCTGCGCCGTTTATACCTACAACACCTGAACCAGCTTCACCTTCGATAGCGTAAGTGATGATACGCGCGCCATTACTTATATTAAGAACTTGGACTTGCTCATATGGAACTATATCAGCTGCTTTTAAAAGATCAGTATCGATAGTAATACTGCCTTCATAATTTAGATCACACTGAGTGACTGTAGCGCGATGTAATTTACTCTTCAGTACTGTTCTCAGCATCTTTTTTATCTTGTTCCATTTTTTTCACTTTAGCTTTATCAGCGCCTGGAATAACATAAGCGACAAGAGATCTTCCAGTTAGTTTATCTATTGGTCCATCTGGATGACCGTCACAAGCTAAATCATTGATAAATCTGCGCGCTAGATCTTTAGCTAGATCTTTATGTTGCATCTCACGACCACGTAAAGTGATATTCAATTTAACACGTTTTCCTTTTTCAAGGAACTTTTTCGAATGATTTAAACGAGTATTATAATCACCGATATCGATGTTAATACGCATTTTAATTTCTTTAAAATCGTTGCCACCTTGTTTTTTCTTTTGGCCTTTTTCTTTTTTAGACTGCTCGAACTTATGCTTACCGTAATCTAAAATCTTAGCGATCGGTACTTCTGATTTTTCTGAGATAACAAATAAATCTAACTGCTTGCTGCGAGCTAAATCTAAGGCATCGTATTTAGACATCTCGCCTAGGTTATTACCCTCATCATCTATCACTCGAAGTGATTTGTATTTGATGTATTCGTTTAAAGGGATCTGGATTTTTGGTTTACGACCACGAAAGCCACCCTTTCTTTTTTTTATATTTCCTGCGATGTGTCTAATACTCCTTTACAAGTTAACAATCATATTTTAACCTAATCTATAAAAACTTGCCTAGTATTTTCAGATAATTTTATGCAAAACTCTGTGCAACTTTCAAGGGATTTAGGACTAGCTAGGTTTTTGCCAGCTATATCAAAGCCTGTACCATGGTCGACACTTATACGAATATATGGTAAACCAGCAGTTAGATTTATCGATTTATAACCACCGATACCTTTAATTAGTGGCAAAATTTGATCATGATAACAAGCGATGTGCAGATCATAAGCCAGATCATCATGTTTTAAATAACGGCGCGCTGAATCGGAAAAAATATAATCAGCGGAGCTGGGACCTGTAATTTTAACTTCAGGATGGACTTTTTTAAACTTATTAATAATAGGAATCATCATCTCGATTTCTTCTTTGCCTAGTAGCCCATTTTCGCCGGCGTGTGGATTTAAACCTGAAATAGCTAACCTAGGTTCGCTAATCTGCCAGATCTGTTTAAGGGCGGCGCATGAATTTTCTAGTACATGCGCCAACCTTTTAACTAAGGTTTCAGGCACTTTACTCAGTGGAATATGCCTGGTAGCTAGCACCACTCTAAATTCATCTAACACGAAGAACATTTCGATCTGTTCGCGGTTCAAACCATTAATTTTAGCCAGCAATTCGGTCTGACCAGAGCTGTTATCACCTGCCATATGAAGTGATTCTTTACTGACAGGTCCCGTGATTAAGTAATCGATTTCACCCGCTAGTGCCATTTGATTAGCTTTTTTTAGTGTAGCGATAGCGTGCCTGCCAGCAGCAGAGCCTGAGCGTCCAGGAATGATGTTTGGCATAAACTCAGCGACTGCTTTAAGATCATCAACTAAAATCACTTCGATGCGCCGATCATCACGGTAGATGGTCTCAATTTTTTGAAAGATTTCATAACCGATACCAGCTAGATCACCGATGGTATAGCCGATTTTAATTTTTTTAGGCATTAGCTTTATTTTAGCTAGTTAGTCTAAGCTTAATCTTTATTATTAGCTTAAATCTTATCTTGGTTTAAAATTATCTACTATTTTTGTTAAAAAACTTAGAGTCAGCTTTATTAAAATCTTTTTTATGCGTATCTATAAAGTCTTTAAAGATTCTTAGGGCTTTTAACCCTGAAATCCTAAAGTCTGACTTTGAAATTTCGGGGTATAATATTGCTATGGGTTTTTAATTTAACTTTTAATACTTAACTATTAAAAGTAAGAAACCTTGAGTATTTAAAACGCATTTTTAAAGTGTTAAATACTTAATCCTGCAAGCATATACTAAAATAACTTACCCACGAGACAAAATGATAAAAAGAGATTTAGAAAGCGGTATAAAGTATTTGTTAAGCAATTTCCCGGTGGTTTGTTTGCTCGGTTCGCGTCAGGTAGGAAAATCAACTTTAATGAAGCTAGTTGCGCCGCAGGCACCAAGTTATGACCTTGAAAGTGATCGTGATTTTGAGCGGATAAATACTGATCCAGAATTTTTTTTAAAAGACTTTAAAGATTTAGTTGTAATAGATGAAGCTCAGTTATCACCAGCTTTATTTAGAGCTTTAAGAGTAAAGATAGATCAAGATAGAAAACGTAATGGTCAGTTTTTAATTAGCGGATCTAGCTCATTTGAATTATTAAATAATATAAGTGAATCTTTAGCTGGAAGGGTTGCTATAGTAGAGGTGCCAACCTTAAGCTGGCATGAGGTCTTAGCTAAACCTCAGTCTAATTTTTATACTAGTCTAAAAGATCCAGCTAATTTTAAGACCTTAGTTAAGAACTATAGCTATGATGAGATTTTAAATTTGGCGGTTTCAGGTTTATATCCTGAAGCATACTTAAGTTTTAACGATCAATATGCTTATGATATCTGGCAAGACAGTTATTTTCAGACTTACATCAACCGTGATATTAGAGCACTTTTCCCAGATTTAAAATTAGATATCTATAAACGTTTTATAAAGATGCTTTGTTATGCCTCAGGCGAGATGCTTAATGCTGCTAAGTTTGCTAAATCTTTAGATGTTTCTCAGCCAACCATTAAAAAGTATTTAGAGATAGCCGAAGGTACGATGATCTGGCGTAAATTAATTCCCTACAGCGCCAACTTAGGTAAACGCTTAGTTAAAACACCTAAAGGTTACTTAAGAGATAATGCGATAGCTAACTATGTTTTAAAGATAGGTTCACTGGAGCAGCTTAAAAATCAGCCTAACTATGGTCAAATCTGGGAAAACTTCGTCATAGAACAGTTGATTAAGAACTTTGAAGTAAATTTTATTCGAGCTAGTTACTATTATTATCGAACTCATGATCAGGCTGAAGTTGATTTTATTCTAGATTCTAAACAAGGCTTAATACCTTTTGAAATTAAAGTGGGCACTTATACTAAAGTTAGCCAGCTTAAAGCTTTAAAAGATTTTGTCGAAACTATGAAGTGTCCTTATGGTGTCGTGATAAACCAAGCTGATGAAGTAAGAGAAATCTGTGACAATATTTATCAGGTGCCAGCTTGTTTTTTATGATTTTTATCATTTTTTTACTACTAAAATCTTAAAAATTATGCCACAATGATTTGTGTTGAAACATTTTTATGGCATATAACATAGTCGGTATCGGTGAAATTTTATGGGACATGCTGCCTGCTGGCAAGCAACTAGGTGGCGCTCCTGCTAATTTTGCTTATCATGCGGGCGCACTTTCAGAAGGCTTATTTAAATCCTATATTTTTTCAAGTGTCGGTGATGACGAGCTTGGTGAGGAAATTATTTCAGAGTTAGGGGCTTTAAATCTACAACTAAAATACTTACTTATTAATCGCCAAAAACCGACTGGGGTAGTAAATGTAACTTTAGATAAAAAGGGCATGCCATCATACGAAATTAAAGAAGATGTGGCTTGGGATCATATCTCTAAAGTGCCTGAAGAGTTGGCGCGTCAGACTGATGTAGTGTGTTTTGGTAGTCTTGCCCAAAGATCAAAAACTTCACGTACTAGTATTTTAAACTTTTTAAAACAAGTGCCGCAGACAAGTTTAAAGATCTTTGATATCAATCTGAGACAAAAGTATTATGACCAGCAGACTATCGAGAGTTCATTAAAGTTAGCAAATGTGATTAAAATCAATGACGATGAATTAATCATGCTCGTCAAAATGTTTAAGTGGGATGTAAAAACTGAAGAAGATGCTTTAATGAAACTGGTAAATGTTTATAAACTTAAGCTCGCTGTCTTAACCAGAGGAGATAAAGGTAGCATGCTCGTGAACTCTAATTTAAAAATTTCCGAGCATCCTGGCTGTCCGACTGAAGTTAAAGACTCAATCGGAGCTGGTGATTCCTTTACAGCTGCGGTAGCTACTGGTTTACTTAAAGGTCTAACTTTAAATAAAATAAATGATAACGCTAATAAAGTAGCTGCTTACGTTTGCTCGCAAGCTGGCGCGACCCCGAAGTTAAGTCAAGAGTTAGTGGCTTTGTTTAAATAAGGCTATTTAAATACGCTTGAGAGTTTAATATAGATCCAGTTATTAAGACTTTTCTAGTTTGAAATTTACTTTTATTTAAATTTCTGCAATCAAGTTAATTTGAGCATGAAATATATTATTAAGTAACTTAAAAAGCTATAAGTTAAATTAACAGCTATAAAATCTTAGCTTAATAATAATTTTTAAAATAATTTCCTACTTTTAGTAATTGTTATCTTCACCTAAGTGCTACTTAATTGATTAAAATAGCTAAGTGAATTTATGTTAATCTAAATAAATATTTTATCACTAGCTTCTTTATATATGTATGTCAGAAGGCTGGAAAATAGAATTAAGATCACGTGATGCTATTGGTAGTGAGCTCGGTAATTCGGGTACTAGACAACATTTATATTTAACACTAGTAAACAATCATGGTGTAGCGGCAGCTGAAATTCATGGTGCCCAAAAAAACAATGGTATTTCACTTAAGTTTGCGTTGCCGCCTGTAAAACAGAATTCAAGTGTAAGTTATTATCTTTTCGGTGGTGACTCTCCGCATGTCAGGCAGATGTCTCCTTATTTAGATTCTGCTAAAAGACACTGGAAGCCGGTTGCGACAGTGGCAAGCGGTTCTGAAGAGCAAATTTTAAAAGCCTGGAAATTAGCTAAACAGGAAGTTAAAAATATTAAAGCTAAAAACATAGAATATACAGCTCAACCAGAACTGACTGTAAACAAAAATGACGCTAATAGTAATTCCGTAGTGCGCGGGGTACTAGAGACTTTAAAGCAAAAGACCCCAGGCTTAAAAATTAATATTCCTAATCTAAATATAAACAATTATCCAGGTTACAGTATTCGCGCGCAGGTTAAACCTAAAATGCAGCCTAATACTAAGATGGCTAGGTTAAATCCAGCTAGTGGTGGTGGGCTTAGGGTTTAAGATTTCTATTTATAAATCATACTTTTTAGTTTATAGACTTATCTTTGTAAAACCATTTCTGTAAAACCATTTCGCCGATAAGCATTTTGTGTTTTAAGTGGTTTTAGTTGATACTCTAAAAAGTATGTTTGAAATACTTTATTAACTCCTTGATGCTCAAATATCATAAGTATGTTAAGACATTTTGAATTTTGGCATAGATGTGTTTAATCTTATGTTAAATTTATGATATGATTAAACCACTTTTAAATCAAGCCTTAGATATTTATCGTGATACGAAAGATAATGCTATCAGCTCAGCTAGTAATATAGCTAAATCCGCGAGTAGTGCAAAAAACAATGTCAGCGATTTTATCGAAAAACAAAATAACAAAATGCTAAATACCTTAGCTGAAACCCTTAATACTTTGCATGCTAGTAATCATAATTCAGAATCAGGCTTAATAAAATCTTTAAATAGGGTTAGATCAACCTTAGCTTCATTAACTAAGTTAGATAGGCAAGATTCCGAGCGTAATACTAATCCTATAGCTAACTATTATAAATATGAAAGTCGAGCTCAGGTTTTAAAAAAAATGTCAGCTTGTCTAGAAGCTAAGTTCGAAGATCGCAGTCCAGTTGTTAACAAGATAAAAGACTGTCTTAATCATCATCAGAGTGAATATACGCGTTTAGCTCAAAGTGCAGCTGCTTCAATTTCTAGTCATGATGAGCAAACTCTAAGCCAGCGTGAAATGCTAAATATTGCACGTCAATCAGCTATTGTAAATTTTATTGATTATCAAGATACGTTATCAAGAGCTAGGCAGCAAGCTATAGATCCTGACCCTCGTATGGAGACACCTGAACTTTGGTTGCCTGTTGATTCTGGTACTTTAGGAAATAGTTTAATTCAAGGTATTAAACTTCAAAATGAACTTGATCCTAACTTTAGACTAAATTCAGTTAATAGAACTAAAGCAGCGCTCGGTAAAATGATTGCAGATGATCAGCAGTCATATAAACCCTTAGAATTAGAATTAATCAAGGTGAGATCAGATAATGCTAAGTCCTCAATTTCATATGAAAATATAGCTAGCGATGATTATCGGGTAGTAGATGAAATCATTAATAATGAAATTAAACCTAATTTAAATGTTGAAATTAAACATTATGGTGCTCTAGTTGATCTGTATAAAAACAAACAAGTGATTACACTAAAGCCTGATCCTGATTCTTTAAGTAGACACCAGGAGTTCGTGGACATGCAGCTGGCTGATGAATTAACTGAAAAAGAAAAAGTGGTTTTACCTATGCAAGATGATTTTACGCAGCAGATATCACTATTAAAGAAAAAAGGTGAAACAGGTTTATACCTCTTAACCGCTTTAGCTAAAAATTCACCAGCTAATAACAATAAATCACTTAAATATGTAATTCCTTTTGAGATTAAATAAGTTATAGCTTAAATTTAAGATTAAAAGATTTATTTTATAAATTCAAAGAGCCTTAACAGCCTAGCTAAATTTTGTTTACTATTAGTAAATTTGATTATTAGGGTAATAGCCTATAATTTTAACTATTGTATATATTTTATAGCTCAAATTAGTATAAATTTTGAGTTATAAAGCGTAGATTTATAACTCATGCTGTGTATAATAAGAATGAGCTATAATTAGATAATTTTAAAATCTGACTAAGTAAAATTAATGCGTGCAAGTTCAAAGCTATCTTGATAATGATAAAACAGAGTTTACTATAGTCAGTGAGTCTTAAAATCTAAGCTAAAAAGCTAAGAAAGGAGCTCTTTAGCAGTCTTAAATATATAATTTAAATTAACTTTACTAAGTTATATAAGTGTAGATAGTATGTGGAACTGGCAAAAAAAGAATTGGGGAAATTTTAACTGGGATGCAGCTAGTTTAAAGTCACTTGAAGAAGAGTTTTTATATCAGTCTGGTTTAATGGTGGGGGTTACTAAGCACTTTAGCGAGTCAGAGAAGCAAAAACTTGTAGTTGAAATATTATCAGACGAGGCTGTAAGTACTTCTCAGATCGAGGGTGAATATTTAAACCGTGAGAGCGTGCAGTCATCTATTTCATATAACTTTGGTTTTAGTACTGATAGGTCTAAAAATAGACCAGCTGAGCGTGCGATCGCAGCTATGATGAGTGATCTGTATCAAAACTTTAATAAAAAGCTTGATCATGAAACTTTATATCGCTGGCATCAAATGCTGACTGAAAATAGACAGGATCTAACTAGTATCGGAGCTTATAGAACACATAAAGAGCCTATGCAGGTAGTATCTGGACATATTGGTAAAACTAAAGTGCACTTTCAGGCACCACCTTCAAGCCAGGTCTTAACAGAGATGAATAACTTTTTAGCATGGTGGCATAATTCAGCGAGAGAAGATAGTGCTAAGTTAACTCCACTTAGTAGATGTGGAATCGCACATTTGTATTTTGTGTGTATTCATCCCTTTGAGGATGGTAATGGTCGCATAGCGCGCGCGCTAGCAGAGAAATCTTTAGCAGAGTCTTTAGGCGAAGCTACTTTAATAGCTATCTCGCAAACCATTCAGAAAAATCGTAAAGCTTATTATGCTGCACTTGAACATAATAATAAAGACAACGATATTACAAGTTGGCTGTATTATCATGGGCAGCTGATTATAGCTGCCTTAAAGCACACTTTAGAATTACTTGAGTTCATAATAGAAAAAAACAGATTCTTAAGCAAGTATGCTGATCTTTTAAACCTAAGACAGGAAAAAGTGCTAAAACTTATGTTAGCTGAAGGGTTAAGTGGTTTTAAGGGCGGCTTAAGTGCTGAAAACTATATTAAGATAGCTGGCACTTCGCGCGCGACAGCTACTAGAGATTTAAATGATTTAGTTAATAAGAATGCTTTAACTAAGACTGGCGAGCTGAAAGGGACTAGGTATTTTTTGGGGATTAATATTTAATGTACTTTAGTTTAGATAGTAAAGATATATTTTATATTATTAGTGGTCTGGCTTTCCTGGCGATTAAGGTCATGCCTTCTGCTAAATGTAAAAGTTACTTTTCAGCGCCTATGTTGTTTATAATAGTGGGCTCGCTGCTAAGTTTTACAAGTGTTAGCCTACCTCTGCAAGATATTTTAACTAATGACTTTCAAAGAAAAATTCTTGAACACTTTACTGAGCTTATCGTAATTATATCTTTAGCTGGAGCTGGTTTAGCTATTGATAGAAAGGTTGGTTTGCAGACTTGGAAACATACTTGGGTTTTACTATTACTAGTAATGCCTCTGACTATAGTATGTATAGCTACGCTTGGCTATTATGCTTTAAGTCTGCCTTTAGCTTCAGCTTTTTTGTTAGCTGCGGTGCTAGCGCCGACTGACCCTGTACTAGCTCGTTCAGTTCAGGTTGATGGTCCTAACACAGGAGAGGAAAATGATGTCAATGTTTCGTTAACTTCTGAAGCTGGCATGAATGATGGTTTAGCTTTTCCTTTTATTTATTTAGCGATTATGCTAGCTTCTACAGCTACTAGCTCAGAAAGTCTGCCAAACAAACTGATAAACTGGCTTACATATGATCTTGGCTATAGAGTTTTTATGGGGATTGTTATAGGTGCTATCTGCGGCATAGTTTTATGTTACATCATGCCTAAGTTCTACCAAGGTAAAGATAGGTTTAAAAATGATGCTGCACTGGTTTTAATGTCTTTAACTTTTATATCCTATGGAGTAGCTGAAATGTTTTCAGGCTATGGTTTTCTAGCAGTTTTTATTGCAGCGCTAAGCGGTAAAAAATTATTTAATCTAAAAAATAAAGATCTGGATCACGCTAAATTACCGCATATGTTTTCAGAACAATTTGAAAAAATTTTAGTGGCACTATTACTGCTTTGGTTAGGTTACCTCGCTATGTCTAAAGTTTTTTTAGATTTAAAAGTGCTAGAAGTGATGTTTGCTTTAGGGTTAGTTTTAATTATCAGACCTGTAATAGCTTACCTGTGTTTAATGTTTACAGATGGTAGTAAATTAGATCATTTTGCTATTTCATTTTTAGGTATTCGTGGTATTGGTTCTTTATATTATCTGGCTTACGCTCAAAATCATGAAAATTTCCAGAATCTACCTGAAATCTGGCGTATTACTATACTTGTGATTATTTGTTCGATTTTTCTTCATGGTATAACAGCTCAAAAAATTATGAAAAAAATTCATGTTGTAGCAGATTGAGTTTATTTAAAGGCTTAAGTGAGGTTCGCTTACAGAATGAAGTTATTAGAGTCTTAATGCCTGCTGAAATATAATTAGTTTTATTTGATGATATCGCTACTAGATTAAAAACAAAATTCGTGTAGGTTATACGGATGTTTTTAGAATGGAGTATGGCAAATTTGGGGTTTATGTAACTGTTTATTGCGGTGAAGTTAACATTAGACAGTTGTACTAATCTCTCAAATTCGAGGTTTATGTAACAATTAAAAGAAAAAGTTAAGAAAAAGCTAAGTTGTACTAACCTCTCAAATTCGAGGTTTATGTAACCAATCAAGGCAGTTATCACGCTATACAAGCGTTGTACTAACCTCTCAAATTCGAGGTTTATGTAACCGAATTGTTTCTTAATGATTATGACATTCTGTTGTACTAACCTCTCATATTCGAGGTTTATGTAACAAGATCTGATGTTTCAGCGAATGATTTTAGGTTGTACTAACCTCTCAAATTCGAGGTTTATGTAACTCAGGAGGAAATGTAGACGTGCAAGTATATGTTGTACTAACCTCTCAAATTCGAGGTTTATGTAACGCGCCAAGTTGAGAGACACGAAACTAAATTGTTGTACTAACCTCTCAAATTCGAGGTTTATGTAACAAGTTTGCTATCGGTATTTAATCTAATTTAGTTGTACTAACCTCTCAAATTCGAGGTTTATGTAACGGTAATAGGAAATACACTTTTAATTACACAGTTGTACTAACCTCTCAAATTCGAGGTTTATGTAACAGGTCACTTTATAAGTAGGTCTAAAAGACTTACTGTATCTATATTTTAGCACTTTTGAAACTAATTTTTTCTCAAAAAAAAAGCCTAAAATCTATTAAAATTAAGCTGAAAAAGGTGACTTTTTTTTAATTTATATGAATTTGTGGCTATAGATTTTAAGCAAATTAAACAAATCATAAGCAAAAATTAGTTACTTAATTTCCATATTATTAACATAATTTTAATGCGCCCACCTAAAGGTCATTTCTTAGTACCTAAAGCTCACCGCGGGTCACCTAAAGGTCATTTCTTAGTACCTAAAGCTCACCGCAAGTCACATAAAGGTTATTTCTTGACGCTCTAAGCTCACCGCGAGTTACATAAAGGTTATTTCTTAATACTTAAAGCTAACTGCGGGTCACCTAAAGGTCATTTCTTGATGCTCTAAGCTAACCGCGGGTCGTATAAAGTCCATTTCTTAATACTTAAAGCTAACCGCGGGTTACTTAAAGGTTATTTCTTAGTACTTAAAGCTAACCGCAGGTCACTTTATATTCATATACTTTTTTACTAATGAAAACATTTCAATACTAAAAATTTAAACTCACTATTATGATGCTTAAATTAAACATGTATCTAGAATATAACTTGACTTAAATTAATATACTTAAAATACTAAACTGCAAGTAAGATATTTCTAAACCATACTGCCTAGTTATAAAAAAACTTTTAGATGGGCTAAAAAATATTATGAACGATTTTGAAGAAAATAGATTTACTATGCAAAGTGCAGTACTGAGTTTATTAAAGAAGCATCAGAATAAAATTAATGAAATTGAAAAATTTGCAACCCAGCTTAAAGAATTTGAAGAAACTTTAAACGCTATTCCAGTTAAAGACCAAACCTACCAGCAGGCTAATTTAACTGCAGACAAAAATAAAATCGAAGATCAATTGATAGAAAATTTTTTAATATGCTCGGCTGCTCTAAATGTATATGCAGATTTTAATGATGAAGATAAATTAAAGCAGGAAACTGAGTTAACTGAAAGTAAACTTGAAAAAATGCGTGATACTGAACTAATAGTTAAGAGCGAAGATATCATAAATAAAACAGATAAGTATATTGACGAGTTAGCTGATTATGGTTTTGATGATCAGGCTTTAGCTCAGCTTCAAACCCTCACTTCAGAGTTTAAGGATCTTACTAATGATAACGAAACACTGCGTGCTAAGAAAGTAACGGCACGCAAAGAACTTACAGAACTATTTAGTGAAGCAGGCAAGCAACTTAGAAAACTTGATAAATTTGTGACGATCACACGTACTAAAATACCTGAACTATATAAGGAATACCAGCAGACTAGATCTATTAAGGATGTTTAGGTTTATAGGTTTGGAAAAATATGTGCTAATGGTTTCATTTGTAATATTATGGAAGTGATGTGTAAATCAAAAAATAAAAGTTTTGCTCAATTTACTAAAAAATGTTTAACATTTAAAGCTCTATTAGATAAACGTGAATCCGATAATATAGAAGATCTTATTTTCGATATGGCATTAGGTGCTTTGGAAGTTGAAGCTATTACTAGAGCCACTATGACAGAAAAGTATGAAAAATACCGTATTAAAGCTAACGCTGATTAAAAGTAACATCTGAGTATTAGAAGGTTCATGCTTAGATAGATTTATAGACTTTACTTAGAGTTTGAATATCATTTTTTATATCAGCTCTCTTATAATTTTCATGAGCTAAGCTATTTCTAATTTCTTTAATTTCTTTAATTTCTTCCTTCTGAATCTGACTAATTTGTTTTTCAGCTTGATTATTATATAAATCTATCAACTTAACGATTTTTAATTCCTCTTTTGATTCGATATTTATATTACTTGGTAATTTATTAAATAGTTTTTTTTCTATTGATAGAATCAGGTTTTGAGCCTGTATCATTTTCCTTCTTAGTTTAACGTACTCGTAATGTAAATAATTTATTTCAGATTGATCAGCATGATTATTTTGCTGCCAGTTATTAAAAGATTCCTTACTTATTTTTGTATTTTTACTACCTTTATGTAAAGAATTTAATTTAGAAATATTTTTTAAAAAAAGCTTAGGTAAATTAATTAAGTTATTCAACTCAGCATAGCTTTTGATTTTTATATCCCAATTTTCTGAAAGCTGATAGTTTAAACTATAAGAAATAATCTGTTGATATAAATCAGCTATAGCTTTATCTTTAATATTTTTGTTACTATCGCTGTTAGTTAGTCTGAAATGAACCATCAAAGAAATTAAATCACCTTTATATGAGCTCATCACTTGGTAATGAATTTTTCTTAAGTTTTTGAGTTTTTGATTTACATCGGCTAGCTTATTTTGATCTTTGTTTTTTTTTTGATTATATCTTTTTTTTACTAATTTATAGTAAGCATCGTAAACATGACTATATAATTGAAAAAGTGAATTAGTGCTCTGATTTAAGTCGATTTTATTAATTAGTAGTTTGTCATTATCGTTTTTACTTTGTTCTTTAATATGATTTTTAATAATAGTTTCTGAAATTATAAGTGGATCTTCTGAAATATAATTATCTAAGTCTGGCACTAAATCTTTAAAGTATTGTTTTAAGTTTTGTACACCTAAACTGTATAGTAAGTCAAATTCAATATATTTATCATCTGAGGCTATAGAGTTACTATCTAAATCTGTTTTAATGCTATTCAAATGATCTATGTAAGAGTAATAAACATTTACAATGTAATCAAATAGGTTTTTATGTTTAGTTATATCTCTTTTTACTTTATTTCTAGGTAACGAAAATTTATTGATCTCACTTTCTTCAAAAGTGTTTTTATCTAAATAACCGTTGAAAGTTTTGATTTGTTCATCATCATTTTGAAAAAATCTTAGACTATTATATACCTGATTGAATTTAGAAGTTGACCATAAAACTTTCTTTTTGAAAAGTTCATTATGATTGATCTGTTCCTTACCTGACAGGCTTTCATTTAGATTGTCCTTTGAATTGACTTTACTTAATCCACTTAGATTAATAATTTTACAGACATTGTTTAAATGCGTCCGACTAATTAACTTAGAACCACTTTTATATAATTCTTCATCTTTTTCAAGTTGATCAAGTGAGTCTTTATAATATTTAATAAGTTTATCGATATAATTTGTAGCGACTATTTTTATTTCAGTTTTATCGTTCCGTAAAAATCTGTTGATTTTCTTCTCTTTATTATTAATAATTTTATCTCTAGTTTTATGCTCTGGAAATAGTTTTTTAATACTTTCTCTATCACGCTTTATTTTTAAAGCAAACTGTGATTTTTTTTCAAATAAACTATATAAAGGTCTTAGCAGCATATCCCACTCTTGAAATTTTTCGTTTTTTAGATAGTGAATAGCAAAATCTTTTAAAGCGCGTTTGCTAATTATGTGATTTATGTTGTCATACTTAAAGAAGTAGTTTTCACGATTAGTATAAACAGCTTCTACCTTAGAAAAAATATCTTTACTCTCTACTGAATGATAGTGTTCAAAATATTTTAAACCTAACTTCAGCTGATGTTCTAATGAAACTACAAGGTTAGCTAAATTATCTACTGTGATTTTTTTCTTACCATCATCTGGTAAATTAAGTATCTCTTTTAGTTTATTTAAAAAAATATTCCATTCATCATAATCATTTTGACTATAGATAAACCCGCCAGATTTAACTATATTTGTAAAATTACTACTATTATCAAGTTTATTTATTTCCTTTATTAAATATTTAAATTTTGCTTGGCTAATTTTAATTCTTGCAATAGCAAATTTAGGTAGTTTATCTTTTTGTTTAAGCCTAAGATATCTTATAAAAAATTCGATAGACTTATCCACTTTACGAGTTAAGATATTATTTTTTTCATTGTTGTAAAGTTTTAAGTAATGTTCATTTAATCTTGAAAGAATGGAAGTTGTTTTTTCATTAAGAATTTTACCGTCTTGATTTTCAGTTAAAGCTAGCTGGCTTAAATCATCTTTGTACTCTTCAATAAATGATGGTTTATAGTTAAGATAGTTTATAATTTCAAAGCTAATTTGCTTTTCAGGAGTATTTTCAAAAAGATTATCGTTGTATTCTCTTTTACTATAAAATGCTGTAAACTTTCTTTTATCTTCTGATGGCTTTTTATTGGTATGAATATAGCCTTTAGTAGAGTTTAATAAATTAACTATATCTAGTTTAGATGATGACAAGCTCACTATAAATATCAGAAAAGTTTGGCAATTAATAATATCTTCATTAAAGATACTATTTCTATAATTTTCTATGAAGATTTTTAGTTTTATTTCATAAGCTTTAGATTGGTTTAAGTAATAGTTTTTTTCAAAACTTTCAATTAATTTATCTTTATTTAAATAGTCAGTTAAATTAATTAAGCTTGTAAAAGTGTTATAAATATCTTGATTAAAAGATAATAAATAGTCATTTTCACTTGCTTTATGATGACTAAAGCAATTTCTAATACGGTTTAGATTCTCTATATACCACTTAATAAACTGATGTACATTTTTATTTATTTGTTCAATATTAGTACTATCGGTATTTTTATAATCATATGAAGTTAATAAAAAATTTAAAGCTTGATGATATTCTTTGTTTAGGGGTTTGTTTCTAGTTATGCTGCTTAGATATCTAATTTTATCTAAAAACAAAAAGTCTATAATTTTATAAGCGCTAATTGACTCTTCACACAAGTTCAATAACTCTCTAGCTTCAATTTGATTTTTAGATAAATTATTTTGATTTTTAGATAAATTATTAGTCTCAAATGGATTAGTATATTTAAGAACTTGCTCTAATCTGTTTAGAGACCAATTGGTGACTAAAGACATGCATGCTATAAATAAGTTGTCTTTGTCGGGGACTTCTTCAATAAGGTTTTTTTCTAATTCTATTTTCTGAGCTATTACATTCATACCGTTTCTACTTTTTTAATTTAATCTTTTATCCTACAGTTAACTAAGCTTAATTCATAAATTTTCAAAGCGCCTTTTGTGACTAAATTTAAAAACCCTTTTCTTAACTTAGAGTCTATTTTATATACCTAAGAGATTTAAAGCATTTATATTTATAAAACCAAATAAAAAACCAAGCTGGTACGCTTGGTTTATAGATTTTGCGGAGAATCACTCCTTATTAATATAAAGTTTGACCTCAAATCTTAAGTTATCTTCAATACTAACAAAAATAAGTTTATACTATCAAGTCTTTACTAACTTAAAATGAGCATATCTTAAACAGTTTATTTTACCTGCATAAGTTACTAAAGATTATACTAAAGCTTAAAGCCTTAACTAAACTCAATATAAAAAATAAATTTTTAAACTGCTTATTTAAAACTGGCTATAATCAGTAAATAATATTTTAGATTTGTTATGTTGTAGTATTTAATGCTGCTAAATAATCTATAAGGTTAATTATGAAACAATACTATAAGCTAGCTTTAGACCTTGGCACCAGTTCTATCGGTTGGACTATCTTTGATTTAATTAAAGACCCAGCTAAATCTACTAATGAAAAGATAAAGTATATACCTCATAAAATTAGAAAAATGGGAGTCAGGATTTTTCCAGATTCCAGAATTCCCAACAAATGTGATAAACCTACATTAGCTAGTAGAAGAAGAGCTAAACGCCTGCATAGACGAGGCATCGCTCGTACTAAAATGCGTAAAAATACTTTAATGAATGCTTTAGTATCTTATGGTTTCATGCCAGAAGATATAACTGAAAGAAAAAAGTTAGAGCTATTAGATCCTTTCAAGCTTAGAGTTAAAGGTTTAGATCGCGCTTTAGAAAATTATGAATTTGGTCGTGCTATCTTTCATTTATCTCAAAGAAGAGGCTTTAAAAGTAATCGTAAAAGTGGTGAAAGCGATGGTAAAATAGCTACTGGTATTAAAAAACTTCATGAAAAGCTCGCCGAAAATTCTCACAGAACTTACGGAGAGTATCTTTATAGCTTATTAATAAAGAGTCAGGAGTATCAGTTAACTAAACAAAAAAATCCTGCTACTAATTTAGAAAAACCAGATCTATTAAGTATTAAGTTAAGTTCAAATAATGCTAAGGAATATAGTTTTTACCCTGATAGAGAGATAATACATCAAGAATTTTTAACTTTATGGGATATTCAGAAAAATTTAAACCCTGAACCATATACTAATGAGGCTTTTAATAAAATTGAACAAGCTATTTTTTACCAGCGACCACTTAAAGAGCAGTTAGCTGGCTATTGTTCTAAAGAAAAAGATAAAAAACAACGAAGATGTTCTATCATGTTACCTGTATTTGAAAAGTATCGTTTACTCCAGACTTTAGCTAATCTGGAATACTATCATGTAGATAATAGAAAAGAAAAATTCAGACTCAGTTTAGAGTATAGAGATAGGATTTATAGTGCCGCTGAAAAGGCACAGACAGCAAAGCTTACTTTTACACAGATTAGAGAAATCTTAAATGTAGGTGAGGATTATAAGTTTAATTACGAATATGGTAAGAAAACTGGTATCCCAGCTTTTATAGCTGGAGCTAAGTTTGAAACTGAACTAAAAAATACTTGGCTTGACTTAAATTTTAAGCAAAAAAATAATTTAGTGAAAGTGCTATTAGGTGAAGATTTAATTGATGAATTAGATGAATATCAAAACGCTACTTTAACTAATCAAAAAGAAAGCGACTGCGAGTTTCAAGTTGATACAGAAGAAAATATTAGTGATTCAAAGCAAAACAAAAAAAGAAAAATTGAATTTATTAAACTAAAAGACGATAGAGAAGTGAAAAATATTTTAATTGAGAGGTTTAATTTTTCTGAAACTGATGCTTATACCGCTTTAGATGAAGCTTTTCCTAACTTACTAAAGAATTTAAAAGCAGGTTACTCAAGCTTGAGTGAGCTTGCTTTAAATAAACTAATTAAAGTCATGGAAGATGAAAGTCTTCAATATAATTCACTTTTAACCTCAGATAAAGCTATGGAAATAGTTTATGGAAAAAAAGACTTAAATATAGCTTTAGAGAACGATAAACTACCATATTATGGTGAAGTACTTGAAAGTAGTTGTGTACTAGCTCCTGAACAAGCTTTATTAGCGAAAGATACCAAGTCTGATTACTGGATTGCTAACCCTACCGTGCATGTGGCTTTAAATCAACTTAGAACTGTGGTAAATAGTATCTTAGATAAATATGATATTCCACCTAAACAGATCTCGATTGAGTTATCTCGTGATTTAAGAAATAATAAAAAGCAGAAAGAAAGAATAAAAGACTCTCAAGCTGCTAATGAAAAGTTAAAAAAAGAATTTGAAGAAACAGCTGTAAGAATACCTGGAGTAAATGTTAACTCAGCTGATGATTATCAGCGTTTTAAGCTATGGAAAGAAATGGATGTAGATGGTGGCCGTCAGTGTGTGTATACTGGTAAGACTATAAGTTTAGAAAAGGTTTTTAGTCGTGAGATTCAAGTGGAACATATTAAACCATTTTCTAAAAGCTTAGATGATTCCTTTAAAAATAAAGTTTTAGTATATGAATCTATCAATCACTGTAAAAAAAATAAAACCCCTTTTCAAGCCTTTGAATCTAATAATGAAGCTTATAACGATGGCTATGACTGGGATGAAATTAAAGAAAGAGCTTATCAGATGTTTTATACGAAAAATAGAGGTAAATACTTTAACCTAGTTAGTGAAGAAGAAGTTAAAGTAGATGGCTTTTTAGCTAGACATCTAAACGATACTAGATACTTATCTCGCGCTGCTAAAAACTATTTGGAATGTATATGCTCAGATATTACAGTTTTGCCTGGAACACTCACAGGTAAGGTTAGAAACACTCTAGAGTTAAATAAACTTTTAAGAAACGATGATCTTAATGAAAAGAACCGTAGTGATCATAGACATCATGCTTTAGATGCCTTTATTATAGGTCTTGTTGACCGAGGATTTATTAATAAAATTAGTAGGCTTTGTGGTAAATACGAAATCCAGAGTTTCGAGGGAGTAATTGAAAGATATTTTCATTATAATTCTCAGCTAATAGAGGAGTTACCTAAACATTTAGATAAAGTTATAGTCTCATTCAAACCTGATCATGCTTATCAAGGTGAAATGCATGAAGAAACGGAGCTGGGTTTAAGTAAAGAGCCTGATCTTAAAACTGGACTTTATTATCCATTTAGGCGTAAAAACTTAAGTGAATTAAAAAATGAAAAAGATTTTATTAAAATAAAAGACTTGCACCTGAGAAAAACTTTAGAAAATTATGTTTTAAATCATCACGGCGAGTTTAAAGAAGCCATAAGTGATTTTGTAGCGAAACCTCCTAAAGGCTGCTTTAACATAAAAAAAGTAATGATGCAGCATGAACAAAAACCTAAAAAAATGGTTTTAATGCATAATGAAGCTGGCAAACCCTATAAAGGCTATCAAGGTGGTAATAATTGGAAGTGTATAGTTTTTGAAGATGCTAAAGGTAAACTTAGATTTAAAGTTGTTACTACCTATGAGGCTTATCAGATAGCCAAAGGTTTTTTAGATGAAAATAGTCTTTTACCACCTCATAGTATTAGAAAATTTGATCTTTTTGCTAATGATTTAGTTCAGTTTGAAGATGATGAAGGTAAACCGCATGTTTTTAGAGTTGTAAAGATGACGAGCGCTAGAAATTTAGGTGATAATAAAGTCGCTTTTATAAAACATAATCTTGCTGTAGCTGGTAATTCGAAAGATGTTTATATTGATGGTTCAATGGAAAAGGGGTCAGGTCCTTTGCAAAAGTATAATTTAAAAAAATTGCAGTTAAGCCCAATTGGCACTTGACCTAAATATAAATTATGTTTATTACCTTAGTTAAGTACTTTTAAACTTCACTTAAGTAAAATAGGCATTTCAAACTAGAAAAAATTTGTTCAGTCAACTTGAAGTTGAGTTATTTTAGGGAATATAATATTTATGCAAAGTAATTTGATTGAAATTACTGGATCAGGTAAATATTTATCTAAGCACCGAGGATTTTTAGTAGTAAATGAAGATCAAAGTGAGATAGGTAAAGTACCCTTAGACGATATTAGTAGCTTAATTTGTTCTGCTGATGGTATGACTATATCTAATAAGCTGATAGAGTCACTTTTAGAGCGTAAAGCTAGCATTGTGTTTTGTGATAGTAAATATCAGCCTAATGCCTTAGTTCATAGTTTAGTTGGGCATTTCGACCAAACTTTAATCTTTGAAAAACAGGCTGCTGCAAGCTTACCTTTGAAAAAAAATTTATGGAAAGAAATTATTAAACAGAAAATTAGATCTCAAGGTGAAGTTTTAACTTTCCTGCAAGTGCCAAATAAATTAAATTTGTATGTTGAAAGAGTAAAAACAGATGATAATACTAATGAAGAAGCTAAAGCTGCTAAAAGATACTGGACTTTACTTTTTGGAAAAGACTTTAC
This sequence comes from uncultured Gammaproteobacteria bacterium, assembly GCA_964438425.1. Taxonomy (GTDB): domain Bacteria; phylum Cyanobacteriota; class Vampirovibrionia; order LMEP-6097; family LMEP-6097; genus CAYTKM01. The sequence goes on along the minus strand of CAYTKM010000006.1, from coordinate 339 downwards.
TCGTGATCGTACTAAAGCAGGCTTGAATTCATTATTGAATTATGGATACATTGTTCTAAGGTCTTTAGTAGCTAGGTTAACTGTATCTAACGGTTTGCACCCTTCTTTAGGCTTGCATCATAAAAATAAACGTAACTCTATGTGTCTGGTTGATGATCTTATAGAACCTTTTAGACCTCTAGTAGATATTTTAGTTTTCAAAATGTACTATGAGCAGGATCTGAAAGAGGTTAATTCAGAAACCAAAAGTATTTTAAGTAATATTACTGTTTATGATCTGAGTTTGTCAATGCCTCAAAAATCAAACATATATTCTCTAATAAATTTTTAAGTATTTAA
>CAYTKM010000005.1:2299-217973 GCA_964438425.1 uncultured Gammaproteobacteria bacterium | reverse complement strand
TACCTCCGAATTCTTAATCTATCTGAATTCAGGTATATTACAACTTTGTTAAACACTGGTTAAGTCTTAAAAACTTTTTTTTATTTTTTTTCTGTGTTATTTAGCCGCCCATATCTTGAGAGATTAAACCCTTCACTAAGATAAGTGTCACCGCGATCGGACTAATCCACTTTAATGCAAAAAACCACATATTAAAAAACCAATTACCCTGATCTTTCAATTCACTTTTACTGATGGACTTATTTAATACCCAGCCTATAAAAACGCTTATAAATATAGCCTCTAACGGTATAAGCACGTTAGAAACAATTTTATCGACATTTAAAAATAGTAAGTTTTGATCTAGAGATTTAGTTAAAACCCAAACTACACCTAATATAGAGCTACTTGAAGCGACTAAAATACACGCTTTGGTGCGGCTTAGCTTAAATTCATCAACTAAGTGAGTAATACTAGGCTCTAATAAAGAGATTAGCGAAGTCAGTGCCGCAAAGAATATGAGTAAGAAAAGTGCAAAAGCTAAAATAGCACCATTGTCTAAACCTGCAAATAAATTAGGTAAAGTTACAAAAATTAGCCCAGTACCTAAACTTGGATTTAAACCTGAAGCAAAAACCACTGGAAAGATAACTAGACCACCGAGCAATGCTACTGCTGTATCCATAAAGATTACATAAGAGCTTAGCTCAACTATATTTTCATCTTTAGATAAGTAACTACCATAAGCAATTAAAGTACCTACCGCGATACTAAGCGAAAAAGCTGCCTGACCTAAAGCCTGAAAAAAAGAATCGAAAGTAAATTTAGACCAGTCTGGCTCAAATAAAAACTTTAATGAAGTAATGGTCGTATTTTCATCCATATGACTAAATTCGTAGTTTAAGCCGTAGATCGCCATTATAACTAAAATCACTAACAGTAAAGGCATTAAGATTTTAGATAGTTTTTCGATACCACTACTAATACCTTTAATTAAGATTAAAGCTGTACCTAAGGTGAGAAATATATGCCAAAAAATTTGTCTGCTAGCTGATGAAGTAAATTCTTTAAAAAAGCTAGCTGAATTTTCACCACTAAAGTCACTAAAATTACCCATTAAGGTTTGAGCTAAATATTCAACTGTCCAACCAGCGATAATACTATAGTAACTAACCAATAAGAATGAAATAACTACACCCGCAGTACCGACAAACTTCCAGAAACCTGAAGTTTTAGCTTGACTTAATAATTTAGTAAAGGCGCCACCACTACCAGTGCCTGCCGCACGACCTATGACAAGCTCAGCGATTAACACCGGTGAAGAAATGAAAATAATACATAGGATATAGGCGATTATAAAAGCGCCACCACCATTTGCTCCGCAAACATATGGAAAACGCCATAAGTTGCCCAAACCTACCGCCGCGCCGGCAGTAGCCATAATAAAACCGAGCTTGCCACCCCACTGATCACGAGAACCTGAACTTGAATCTAAATTAGCCATGTTGTTATACTCCTGTCTATATTACAATATAGATTGGTAGGATTGCCTTAAATTCTACCTTATATTAAATTATGACTACAGAACTACAAAATTCCACTGACAAAGCGACTTTCAACTATAATGGCCAAAGTTTAGACCTGCCTTTAGTGAAAGGAACCGAAAACGAACAGGCTATCGATATAGGTAAGCTAAGATCCGAAACTGGCTTAATAACACTTGATCCTGGTTACGTTAATACTGGTTCATGTGAAAGTAAAATTACCTATATAGATGGTGAAAATGGTATTTTACGTTATCGCGGTTATAATATCGAAGAATTAGCTGAAAGATCTAACTTTGTTGAAGTTTGTTATTTACTAATTTATGGTAAGTTACCTAATAAACAAGAACTGGCTAACTTCTCTGATGGTTTAACCAGACATTCACTATTGCATGAAGATATGACTCATTTCTTCTCAGGCTACCCGAGTAAAGCTCACCCGATGGCTATTTTATCTTCAATGACTTGCTCGCTATCTGCTTACTATCCTGATTCTTTGACTAACTTTAGTGAAGATCAGATTAATTTAGATATCATCCGTATTTTATCTAAACTCAGAACTATAGCTGCTTTTAGCTATAAAAAATCAATGGGGCAGCCACTGGTTTACCCTAATAATAAACTTTCTTACTGTGCAAACTTTATTAATATGATGTTTGCTTTACCAACTGAAGAGTATTATATCGATGATGAGATTGTCAAAGTTATGAATCAGCTGCTAATTTTGCATGCTGATCACGAACAAAACTGTAGTACTTCTACAGTGCGTATGGTACAAAGTTCTGGTGCTAATATTTATGCATGTATTTCTGCTGGTATTGGCGCTCTTTGGGGTCCACTACATGGTGGTGCTAATCAAGCTGTACTAGAGATGTTAGAGCAGATTCATCAAAGTGGTCAGGATTACAAGCAGTTCTTAAACAAGGTCAAAGATAAAAAATCTAATATTCGTTTAATGGGCTTCGGTCACCGCGTTTACAAGAACTTCGATCCAAGAGCTAAGATCCTGCGTAAGGCTTGTGACAAAGTGCTTGATAAGTTAGGAGTATCTGATCCTTTACTTGAGATCGCGAAGGGACTTGAAGAGCAGGCTTTAAATGATCCTTACTTCGTTGAACGTAAGCTTTACCCTAATGTAGACTTTTATTCAGGAATCATATACAGTGCTTTAGGTATCCCAACCAACATGTTTACAGTAATGTTTGCTTTAGGTAGATTACCTGGCTGGTTAGCTCACTGGAAAGAGCAAATGGAATCAGATAAAAAACGTATTTGTAGACCAAGACAGGTTTATCAAGGAGCTAATGTAACTTCTTATGAGCCGATTGCTAATAGAAAGTAACATATAATTAATTACTCTTCTAGTTCAAGCAAAATGATCTAAAAGATAGTTAATTAGTCGCTTTTTATAAGTTAGTTTATTAACTAAAAATAAAATTTATATACATATTAACTTATTCTTTACGTTCTTCTCGTAATTTCAGAATTATAGAGGAGATTAGATTATGGAAGAGCAGCTAGAAGACTATGACACTATAATCCAAGATTATTTTGATCTTGAAGACCATGATGAAGATAGTATTATTGATCACATGATGGTTGATGGGCAATCATTTGAAATCGAGGATGAAGAATAATCGCATATTTCCCCTTGCTAATTTTAGTGAGGGGTTTTTTGTTTAGGTGAAGCCAAGGAACCTGATTTTTAAGCCGGCAAATATATACACCAGTTGTTTATGCATTTTAGCTCTACACTGTAATATTTACAAATATATTTTAAGATGCCTTAAATTTAAAAAAAAAATTGATTTTTGTTGAAAATTACTGATCCTTGCTAGGTTAAAGCTATAGGAAATTTATTATTAGCTAATGCTTTTCTAGAATTTTATTCTAAAAAAGCCTTAAATCTAGAAAAAAATTCTAAATTTAAGGCTTTTTTAGAAAATATTTATAAGTTATTTAAAATACTTGCTCTATCAAATCAAGAATGAAATTAATAGTAGCGCGATGATATTTAAGATTTTAATCATCGGGTTAATAGCAGGACCAGCAGTATCTTTATAAGGGTCACCAACTGTATCACCAGTAACTGACGCTTTATGAGCTTCTGAGCCTTTACCACCACAGTTACCATCTTCGATGTATTTCTTAGCGTTATCCCAAGCTCCACCACCTGAAGTCATTGATAAAGCCAGGAAAATACCAGTAATAATACTACCAACTAAAATACCACCCATGATTCTAGCTGCAGACATTGGTACAGCTTGGTTTAAGAATAAAGCACCGATCAAGGCTACTACTAATGGAATTAAAACAGGAAGTAAAGCAGGAATTACCATCTCTTGGATCGCACCTTTAGTTACGATATCCACGCATCTTGCATAATCTGGTTTAGCCTCAAAAGTCATAATACCTTTAATTTCGTTAAATTGTCTTCTTACTTCAGAAACTACATTAGAAGCAACTTTACCTACTGATTTCATCGCAAAGGCAGAGAATAAAAATGGAATCATACCACCGATAAATAATCCACTTAATACATAAGGATCTGAGATATCGAAACTTGGGACTTGAAGATCTAAACCGAAAGCTAGATTTTTCTTAGCAATAGCCTGAGCTAAATCTTCTTTGAAACTTGTAAATAAAACGATAGCAGCTAGGGCAGCAGAACCAATAGCGTAACCTTTTGTAACTGCTTTAGTAGTGTTACCTACAGCATCTAGTGGATCAGTAATAGCTCTAATTTTAGAGTCCATGCCAGCCATCTCGGCAATACCACCAGCATTATCTGTAATAGGACCATATGAATCTAAAGCTACAATAATACCAGCCATACTAAGCATACTCATAGCAGCTACACCGATACCATAAATACCTGATAGCATATATGAACCGATCATTGCCGCGACTATGATAATAATTGGAGCGGCAGTTGCTTCAAGTGAAACAGCTAAACCAGCAATAATATTAGTAGCATGACCAGATTCTGAAGCCTTAGCTATTTTTTTAACTGGAGCAAATTCTGTTGAGGTGTAGTATTCAGTGATAACTACAAATAAACCTGTTAAAGCAAGTCCGATTAAAGCAGAGTAATAGTAATTCATAACTGGGTACTCCATACCACTTAAAACTGATTTAGTTACGAAGTAAAAACCGATAGCAGCTACGATACCACTTACAGCCAAACCTTTATAAAGCGCGCCCATAACATTCTGGCTTTTACCTAACTTAACAAAGAAGTTACCGATAATTGAAGCGAAAATTGCAATTGCACCCATAGCAAGTGGATATAAAACAGTCGACATGTTACCACTTTCAACGGCTTCTGGGTATAGTAAGTAGCCAAGTAGCATAACTGCTGTAGCAGTAACAGCATATGTTTCAAATAAATCTGCTGCCATACCAGCACAATCACCTACATTATCACCAACATTATCCGCGATAACTGCTGGGTTACGAGGATCATCTTCAGGAATACCAGCTTCAACTTTACCTACCAGGTCAGCGCCCACATCTGCTGCTTTAGTGAAAATACCACCACCAAGTCTAGCGAAAACAGAAATTAAACTTGAACCGAAAGCTAAACCGACTAGAGCCTTAATATTATCTTCCATCTCACCTGGAAACATATAGATTAAAGTAGCAAAGAAACCAGTTACACCAAGTAAACCTAAGCCTACTACCAGTAAACCAGTAACAGCGCCACCTCTAAAAGCTACATCTAGAGCTTTGTCGATGCCATCGTTAGCAGCTTGAGCTGTTCTAACGTTCGAGTTTACTGAAACTATCATACCGATAAAACCAGTAACACCACTTAAAATGGCACCAATTAAAAATCCTACGCAAACTTTGCCGCCTAAAGTAAAAAATATTAAAGCTGCAAGTACTATACCAACCATCGCGATGGTGAAATACTGCCTTTTTAGGTAAGCATAAGCTCCATCTTTAATAGCGTTAGAAATAGCGACCATTTTTTCAGTGCCTGTGTCTAATCTAAAGATCCACATTGAATAGCCAATCCCGAAAATGATGGCAAGCGTGCCAGCTATAATAGAAATAAGTACGACTTCATTAGTTTGCATTGCTAAATCTATATTACCTTATCTCGAACTAGAAATTGTGCATTATTTATTAATTCTTATTGAAAGAATTTGCAGAACAAAACTCGAAAGGTTAAGATAGAATTTATGCAGCAATATGAAGAGCGTATGAAAAAAGCTATTGAAGCGATTGAACGTGAGTTACAAACCTTCCGTACAGGAAGAGCTAACCCAAATATTTTAGATCGTATATATGTAGATTATTATGGTTCGCAAACTCCTTTAAAATCTTTAGCTAATATTACCGTGCCAGAAGGTCGTACTCTTCAGATAAACCCATTTGATATGTCAGCTCTAGTAAATATTGAAAAAGCTATTTTAGAAAGTGATTTAGGATTTAATCCTACTAATGATGGTTCTAAGTTAATGATCACAATTCCTGAATTAACTAAAGAAAGAAGACAGGAAATGGTGAAATTAACTAAAAAAGCTGTCGAAGATGGTAAAGTTTCGATTCGTAACGCTAGACGTGATGCTTTAAATGACGCAAAAAAAGATGAAGAAATGACTGAAGATGATCAACGTGCTTATCAAAATGACATTCAAAAGCTAACTGATAAATATGTAGCTAAAGCTGATGAATTAGCTAGCGTTAAAGAAAAAGAATTGATGACTATCTAAAGTTACAATTCATGTCAAAGAAAACTTTAAATATAATCGGTTCTACAGGCTCGATTGGTACTCAACTTTTAAACATAGTTACTAATAGAGCCGATGAATTTGAAGTGCTGGCTTTAAGTGCTGGTGCTAATTTAAATTTATTAGTTGAGCAGATTAAAACTTTTAAACCTAAATATGCTTTTTTAAAAGATCAGGCTGATCGCCAAACACTCAAAACACTTTTTCCAAATTTAGAAGTTCTAGATTCTCTACTTGAGATTTCAGCTTTAAAGGTTGATTTGTTTGTTAGTGCGATAGTGGGAATTGCCGGTTTAGAGTCTAATTTGCGCGCGCTAGAAAATGCGCGCCGTGTATGCATCGCCAATAAAGAAACTTTAGTGGTAGCTGGGCATCTTGTTAAGCGCGCTCAGGCTAAAACTAAGGCTGAATTAATACCGATTGATAGTGAGCATGTGGCTATTCATCAATGTTTGCATGGCTATGATAGTAAAGATGTTAAACAAATTCTTCTTACCAGCTCTGGTGGACCTTTTAGAAATAAGTCATTAATTGATCTAAATAAAGTGACTTTAGCTGATGCTCTTAAGCATCCAACCTGGCAAATGGGCGCTAAAATTACTATTGATTCAAGCACATTAATGAATAAGGCTTTGGAAGTGATTGAAGCGCATGTACTTTTCGAGATACCTTACGAAAAGATTCAAATCGTCATTCATCCACAGTCAATAGTACACTCAGCCGTTACTTACTATGATGGAAATACGCTGGCGCAGTTGGGCTCAGCTAATATGGAAGTACCTATTCAATACGCTTTAGATTATCCAAATAAAGTTAAATTAGCCACAGAAGATACTTTTAACATATTTGAGCACCCTAAACTAGAGTTTATGCTGCCAGATGAAGTGAAATTTAATGCTCTAAAACTGTTAAAAGGTGTCTGCCAAGCAAAGCATTCATTTTATACGGTATTTAACGCTGCTAATGAAGCAGCAGTTGCTTTATTTCTAGCAAAAAAGATCAGTTATTTAGAGATTACGCGTATAATTGAAGCCTGTTTGGAGCAGCATCAAATAATTAAAGAGCCTGAACTTGCTGAAGTGCTTGAAATTGATAATAATATTAAAACATATGTAGAAGCTAATTATAAGAATCTCTAACTTTTAATTTATTCGATTAATTTCGATAGCTCGCGCTATCTTAATAATCTTTAATTCAAATTCAGCAAAATTATATGAAACAACTCTTGTTTATTCATTTTTAGTTAATGAAATTTAGTTAAGTTGCATTTGAAAATATAAATGCTATGAAATAACTCATTTAAACTAATCAATCTTAATAAAACCTTACTAAATCAAGAATATTATATTTGTCTATACTTGTGTAATTCAAGGTTCTAAATTTTGAAGTTTTCGGTATAATAGACTTGTGGCTAAGAAAAAGAAAAATTTGCTTACCAAAATAGTTATATTGGTGGTGTTGATTAGCTTCTTGCTAACTACATTACTACCTTTATTTGCAAAAAGCACTCCCCAAAGAAGTTCCGGCTTTGATCAAAAACAAAAAATGCTCGATAACATCACTTCAAAAAAGGAAGATCTAGCAAAAAAGTTAAAAGCGGCACGTTTGAAAGAGTCTTTTGCATCTAATAAATTACGCAAAATTAATCAAAAACTAGCAAACGCGCGCCGTGAAGCTGAAATTAACAATAAATACTTAACTTCTAATCAGGAAGCTTGGGAAAAGACTAAAGAAAAACTTGAAGAACTGCAATCCCAAAAATTCGTAGTTGAAAGTAAAGCTAAAAATAGGATCATATCTATTTATAAAAAAGATCAGCTTAGAATGATCGATGGTCTGGTTAATTCTGAAAGTCCTATCGATTATATGGACTATCTTTACTACCAAAAACGTCTACTTCAGTACGATAATAAGCTACTAGGCACTTTAATCAAGCAGGGTGATGAAGTAAATAAATATAAGGCGATGCTTGAAGATGAAAGTTCCAAGATTAAAGAACTTAAAGATCGCTTAGAAAACATCCAGACAACTATCTCAGCTCAGAGTAAACGCCAAAAAACAGTTGTCTCTAAATTAAAAAAAGAGCGTTCTATGTTTGAAATTTCTGAAAGGCAGCTGGAACGTGAATCGATTAAATTAATTTATAAAATTTCTGAACTTTCAGATAAATCTACTAACCCAAATGCTGCTGGTACCTTTATTTATCCAGTTAATGCGCGTATTACTTCGCCATTCGGACCACGCAGGCACCCAATATTCGGTGTTAGAAGTATGCACAGTGGTATCGATTTAGCTGCTCCAGGAGGCACCCCAATCAAGGCATCTGAAGGTGGCTTGGTGATTTATTCTGGCTGGTATGGTGGTTACGGTAAAGTAATAATTATTGATCATGCGCGTGGTTACTCTACTTTGTATGCGCATATGTCATCTACAGCTAAGAAAGTTGGTGATAGAGTCGGTCAGGGTGATGTTGTCGGTTATGAAGGTTCTACTGGCTATGCTACCGGACCACATTTACATTTTGAAGTACGTCATCAAGGTAAACCTAAAAATCCTGTCAATTTTTTAACTAAAGGCTAATTTAAAAGATGATTATTTATATAATTATAGGCACTTTGGCCTTATTTAGCATTTTTAATACTAAATATCGTTTTTTAGCTTTAAAATTTTTAATTACAGTTTTACTGTTAAAGATTTTGCTAATGATCTTTAAAATGGATTTCGAAGTTCTATTAGAGCAGTTATTAAATTTAGATTTAAAGAATTTTATTTTCGCTACCTTAGCTGCGACAGCAACTATCTTTACTAATAATTATCGCTGGTGGTTACTCACTAAAATCATTAACCTTAAAGTGAGCTTTTGGCTTGGTCTTAACTGGTATTTTGAAGCTATGTTTGCTAACACTTTTTTCCCTAGTAACTTAGGTGGTGATGCACTTAGAACATATTTTTTAAAAAAAGAAACTAATCATAGTAGCTGGCTTGAATCAGGTAGCTCCATTATTATGGAAAGGCTGACTGGCTTTACCCTGATGTTTTTCTTTTTGCCTATCGGCTTATTAATTTTAGTAAACTCAGGTATAGAGTTTGCACTCGACTCGAAATATTTATATTTAGTAGTGGCTTTATCATCTATACCTGTACTATTTTTATTAACCTATAGACTATGGCTTAAGATACCTTTTAAAATTTTTCAAAAAGTGTTTAGTATTTTAGATATTTATACTAAAGACCTAGCTAAACTATTACCAGTCTTATTCTGGACTTTTATTACACATTTATTTTTAATCTTAACTAATATTTTCGCTGCTAAAGCCGTAGGTTTAACTTTTAATACTATACCAGTTTGGTTTTGGTTACTAATAGTGCCTGTAGCTACCTTAGCGAATTTCGTAGTCCCTGCTATTAAAGGCTTAGGCGCTAAAGAAGCTAGTTATGTTTATTTACTTAGTTTAATTGGAGTTAGTCCTGAAAACGCACTTGCTATCGCTGTTACAGTGTTTTTCGCAACTGTAGCTTCTTCACTACCTGGTTTAACCATCTTTAAACGTGGTTTTAAATTTTTACTGTCTAGCCAAAAGAATCTTAAATCATCTACTTAATTTATAGGTAAATAGAATCCTAGAGGCTAGCTAAATTGTACTTTTAAAGTTATTTTTCTTTAAATTAAATATATCAAGCTTTAGAATATAGTAACTTACTAATAATTAAAGTTCTTATCAATAAAAACTTTTTAGAGTTTGACCTATTAAAGTTAATGGTGATTGTGAGGGTGGTTTTCCATTTGCTAGGTTCATTTTTAGCTTTTTAATAGCTTCAAGGTTTTTAATGCTTGAGTTGCTTGCTTTAAAGTCGTAGTTGTAAGGATTAGCTATACCATCACCTTCACCTGGAAAGAGTTTATCTAAAAGTATGCCTGCTTGCTGGGGCTCAGCTATAGCTAGATTCAAAACTGTGTCTAAAATAGTTTGTTTATGCTGGTTTTGGTAGTTAATATCAAATTTAAAAGAACTATCTTGATTACTTGCAGGCGATTTTGTGGCTAACTTATTTTCGATTAGCCAGCTTGTAGTCTGTGTATCAGCCTGAAGTGTAGCTAGCTGAAGCAGGTTACTGCCATTTTCGTCTTTAGTATCCATTTTATGTTCAAGTAAATCAAAAGCTGAATCTAACATGGCTAGTTTTTTATCCGAGCTAGACTCAAGTGAGTCAGCGGCTTTAGCTAAGACAAGTTTACTTGGTAGGAGCTGATCATCAGCTATATGCTTAGGAAGATAATTACCACTAGAGCCTTGCTCATTTAGATGATCAAAAATCACTTTTAAAACTTCAAATTTATGTTTATTTAGTAGCTTATCAAACAAATTTAAACTATTACGTCTATCTATTAGATTTGTAGAAGCACCAGTATTAAGTAATTGTTTAGCTACCATAGCGTTATTAGCAAGTGATAGAGCTGAATCGTTATTACCATCAAGTTCATGTATATTGGCGCCGTGCTTTAAAACAAGTTCAAGTGCAGCTACATTTCCAATTGAGCTAAATGTATTTAATAAGGTGTGCTTATCTTTTATATTGTTGTTAATATTATCGATGACGAGTGGTAGCTGACCAGTTTTTATATCATTGTCTAAGCTAACTAAGGTCTTTACTAATAGTTCAGGATCTTTAGCTAATATTAAATCATTATTTAATAAATTTTTATATTGCTGGTAGTTGCTTAAATATCTAGAATACAACCTTAGATCTTGCTGAGTGCGTGCTTTAAATATAGGTATAACACCATCAATTTTATTTTTAAGTAAACTAGACGATGGTTGACTAAGCTGACGTAAAGAGGCTGAGTGCTGACGGTTACTTAAGAGATTTTCTTGAGGCTTTATATCTTGCTCAGACCTGCTATCTACTGAGTTTAGTTCAGCTTGTTTATTAGTTTTAAAATTATTATTAAAATTTAGCGATTGTTTTGGATTATTTGGGATGCCTTCCATAGAAAGATTATGACAGTTTAAGTCATGTCATTTCAAGTTAATATCATAATTTTTTAAAATCTTTCTTTTGAAATTTCAAGACTAGCAAGATTGATCTCAGTTAGATTGTTAGCTTGATCAAGTGCGATTTGTTTTTTAGTGTCATTCGCTGTTATAGATAATTTAGCTTCAGGGTTACGGTAAATGTGTAATTTTAAAAGTATACTTTCATCTACTAAAGCTTGATGATTATTTTTGTTTTTAAGATATATAGTATCCATATTTTCAAGACTATTAGCTAAATTTTCGGCTTGATGCTCGCGCGCACTATCTAAATAGGCCTTCAGGTTATTATCTGAAAGACTTTGAGTAAACTTTTCAGATGTACTAACGGAATCTAGTTTAAGATCTGCTGGAATTACTTTAGCTAAGTATGTAGACATTTTCATGTTATTGGGGTTTTCAAGAGCATTGTCTACGATACCAGCACTTAATTTATTATTTTCACTGAGTTCATTTTTCAAACCACTAGCTTTTAGCGCTGCATCTAAAGCTGTAACTTTTCCATGACGCGCTAACAAATCGAGCGTGTTAGTTCCAGTATCGTTTTCAAGTGTGAGTGCACTTTTAGCGTCGATATCACTGATTAATCCTGAAATCATTTGTGGGTCGCTATTTTCATGTTTAGCTATCAAATGTAATAAAGTATTACCTGAGCTATCTTTAATGCTAAGTAAATCATTTTTATTTTCTATATTATTAACTATAAATTTAAAGCTCTCACTATCTTTGTTATCAAGAGCTTTACCCAAGCTATTATACACATTAGTTAAGTAAGCAGATTTAGTGTCAGTGCTCGCATTTTTACTATTAAGATTAGCGTTCATAGCGTCCACGACTAACGTTAAAGCTTCAGAATCTTTATGGATGACACCTTGCTCAAGTAAACTATAGTTCTGACTATTAAGTTTATTAATATCGGTTAAATCTGCTAGGCGGCTTTTAAGATCGTAATTAATCAGTTTAATTTTATTAGCACTTATACCAGATCTTTTTTTAGCTATTAAAGTGGAAGCTTCGTCTATTGAAAAAGTAGAGATGTCGTTTTTTAAAGTGGATTCAGGTTTTAAATTAGGCTTATAATCTAATTTAGGAGTTTTGTTCAGTCTTTCATTGTGAATTTTTATAGATTTGCTTAGATTCAACTCTTTTGGTTGATCATCGGTATTTTTTATGCTGTCTATAGTTGAGCTATCATCTTGCTTATATAATGTTAATTTAAATAAAATATCTTTATTTAAAGCTAGCTCATCGGTGTTTCTACTCGCTACATAAATCTGCGCAGGATCTAAACCAAATTCATTTTTAGTATTAAGGCTACTTACTAGTTCTTGTCGATGCATTTTATTAGATGTATCTAAAAAAGTTTTTATGTTATTGTCAGAGTTACTAGCACTTATGATATGAGTTAAAGTATTGTTAGAGCCCAGAGTCTCTAAGTCTAAATCTGGCTTTAACTTATTAGCATATACTTCGATAACTTTATTATTACTTGGATGTCTTAAAGCTGCTTTTAAACCTTTAACTAAGTTTAGAGTCTTATGATGACTACTATGGTTTGTATCAGCTTCTATTTGATCTAACATATATTCAGTTAACTCACTTTTTTGATTAGCACTAGCTAACTCTAAAGCTGATATATGACTATCATTATGATGTGTAATTAAACTACTATCAGCTTGAGGATTTAGAGTACTAATAAGTGTGATACTGTCACTTTCTGTAAGAATATTTTTAGGTATACCAGCTATAACTTGGACTAGATTATTACCTTTTTCTGTAAATAATTTGCTGCTAGTTTCTGGTGGCAAAGTGTTAATTAATTTAAGTAGTTTGCTAACTTTACCATCTGGTAAACTTTCCATTATTTGGTTCGCTATATCGCGGGTTGTTTGGTTTTCTTGCTGGTTTAGCTTTGTTTGTTTATAAGCTTCGGTGCTCACATTTAAGTTTTTTCTATTTAAAGTATTTTCTTTAAACTCGCTATGTTTACTATTTATTAACCCCAAAGCATCAGCTGTGGAAAAATTATTTGGTTCTAAAATTAATTTAAGTAGTTTGCCTGAATCTTCTGCTAATTTTATATCTAGAGTATTTGAGTTTGAAGCTACTCGTATAGTATTATCATCACTTGGACTATTAGCGCTTTCATTTTGTTTAGAAGCACTGATACCCGTGTTTGTATTTTTAGATTTCTGACTATTAAAATTATTCTTGTTTGAACTTGACTGTTGATTTGGTGGTAAAAAATTCAGAATCTTTTTAATCATTATTATTTAGCTCTTTTTAAATTAAAAACTACACTTAATAGTATAAAGATAATAGTTTCTGTTTTTTGTTAAGTAATTTAGTATCTACAGCTTGTTTATAATAATTTCAAGGCGCTCTAAAAAATTTTGTTTGTTTTCAGAGTCTATTGAATTTGAATGTTCAAGAAGTTTCTTTAAATTATTTAAGGAATTAAAGTTAGGGTCATCGGCTAGTACCTGATTACTAAACTCATCAAGAGAGTTGGCTTGTGTTTGTGGGTCGATTAATTTTAATAATTCTTCCGAACTTAACTTTGCTAGTTCAGGCGAAGTTTGACTACCAGAACTATTTTTAGGGGACAATATTTCTATTTCATGAGCAGTATCATCATTTTTATACTGAAATACAGCTATATCATCTAGATAGCCCTCTACATCGTCAGTCGTTATAGCATGCTGATTTTTTATTTTGTTAACTTCACTATCTAATTTAGTAAGTATAACTTCTTTAAAATTTTGAATTAAGCTGCTTCTTTCGTCACTATCTGCTATCGAAGCTAATATATCAGTAAAATCAGTCATTATTTTTGACCAGTTAGCATCTTTCAAATTTAATTTGGCAATTTCATCAGCCAATGCTTTGGATTTAGAATATGTGGAGTTAGTGCTTATTTCGGTTAAATCATTACGTTTTACTCTCTTAACGATAGGGTTGAAGATATTTTTAGTATCATTTCTTGGAGTTATTTTGTTATTAGTAGGGCTATCTGGTTTTGTATATCCATTTTGATTGAACTTATCATTACTAGTATTGCCTGAAGATGGTATTGCCATGATGAACCCCTGGGAATTATTATCACACTTTTATTATCTTGAGTCAATAGTTTTGGTATATAAAGCTATTGCTTGTACATTTTTTGAAATAACTTATTATTTTATATAGAAAAAACTAATAATCTATACAAACACTCTTTATTAAAATTAGAAAAAAATTCTAATTTTATGTTTAATTTAGAATAATTTTCTAAGAAATTATCAAAATTATAAATTTTTTATAAAATAGTAGTATTTTTATAATTTTAATTGGTTGTTCTCCCTTTCTATATATTTGAAATCTATAAAATACTTAACATTTAGTTAATGTCTGGTTGATATACATTATTCGTATGCCAGAAATCGATCCAAGTAAGAGATTAGCTAATCAGAATATTGCAGTTGTAGGTAAGCCTGAGGTAAATCCTAATCAAGATAACGTTTTTGCTAATCAAGACGATAAAGTTTCTGCTAAGGAGCGTATAGCTAATTTAAAGCAAGAACTCGGTAATCCTAATTCTAATGATGCTAATGGTACAAAACAAGACCCAAACGCTAAAGCTACTGAAGATGCAGCTAAATCTAAAGGTCGTGAAGAAGATATATTTAATGAAAGAAAGTTTAAAGTTGAAAATTTAGCAGCTAAACTTGGTGAAACGCCACCTAAAATAACCAAAGCTAATGTAATGCAGCTATTTGATAAGTATGTAGGTCAAGCTAAAATGTTAAATCCTGTAGGCAGAGCTGAAAAAGGTATTAAAGCTAGAGATATGATGTTAACTGATGCAGTTACTATAGATCAAGGTGGAGCTAACAATCAAGCTGGCGCCGATGGTGGAAGTGCTGGAGCTAATTCTGCAAAAGCTGATCAAATGTCACCTCAAGAAAAAATTGCTGAGTTAGAGGATGAAATGTTAGATAAACTAGATAAGAAAGACGCACGTCTAGTCCAGTTTCATCAATTATCCCAGCAACATGAATTAGGTTTTTCGCCTGAAGAAATTGAAGCTGGTGGACCTGGCATAGTTCTTGAAGCACTTGATAAGAAAATATTGCAAGAAGCTGAAAGCCAAAAAAACGAAACTGATGCAGTCGCTGCTAATAATCCTATAGCTGGTTTAGGAGTTGAGAAAGCTCAACTAAATGCACCAATGGAAAAAGCTAATGAAGGCAAACAAAGAGCCAAAGCTTTAGTTGCTGATTTGTAATCTAATTAATTTAAAATATTAATAAATTATAGAATCAAGAATTCTCTTTAAGTATTTTTAATTTTCTAAGTTGTTTAATTTCTACTTTATCTTCAAGTTTTAATTTGGATGTATTATAGCTGTGATAATGTTTGCGACTGATTTCATGCAAACCGAGTTGTCTAGCTGTCATCATCATTAGATAATTAATGATTTTACTATTAGGATTGATAGCTAAGGCGTAAATTAGATTATCGTAAGCTTTTTCATATTCTTTTTCTCTAAATTGTATCTTAGCTAGACCATAATATGCTTTAGCTAAATATGGATTTTGGTATATCAAATTCTTATAGACTAGTTGGGCCTTGTCAAAGCGTTTCTGAATATAATAAATGCTAGCTTCCTCTAATAGTTTAGTTTCAGCAGTTTTAGGGCTATCTAACAAATAGGCAGTCAACTCCTTACCTTTGATAAATTTTTCTAGCTGGCTTAAAATCTTTTTATAGTCTCTAGCCTCAAATAGATTTTGTAAACGATGGTAAAACATAGACTTATCAAACAAATCTACGAATTTTATATGTTTATGAAAAGTGTTTAGTTTTAGATTATCTAAAAAAAAGTCGAGATCCTCTTTAAAATATTTAAGTGAGTTACGTTCATTTTTACTTGTATGCAGCTCTAGTAACATATTATCGTCTGTGTTATATAGTTTGGTTTCACTTAAAGCTTTAGCTACGCTACGCTCATCTGCTACTAAATTAGCGTAAACTTCAGCAAAGTTATTTAATCCTATTAATTCCAAATCTTCGTTTAAAGTAGGGTTAGTTAGTAATTTATAATTGATGTTTTCATAATCAAATTCGATAGGTGTAAACGAAGCTAAAATGATTAATTCGGCTGTACGTGGCATTTTAAAGATGATAAAGTGCTTAAAACTGTTTTGAATGGTGTTAAGCATAATTTTAAGATGCTTATCGTCTAGAGAATATAATTGAAGCCAGCAGGTAAAAATACCGTCATTTTTAAGTTTGCTTGCGGTAAGTTCATAAAAACTTTTAGTAAATAGCTGATTAGAAATCCAGGGATCTGAGGGTTGAGAAATTATTAAATCATATTTAGGTGTATCAGGCTTTTCTAAATATTCGCGGGCATTAATTACTTTGCGCTCTATTTTATCTAAGCTTGCTGCAAGCTTATTACCGAAATAGGTATCGCTTAGCTTATAGACTTCTTTTTCAATTTCATTTACTGTAACTTTTCTAATTAAAGGATAACTAGCTAAAGTCCTGGCTGTCATACCGGAACCATAGCCTATGACTAAAGCTTCTTTTTCGGTTTCTTTAAGCGCTAAATAAGGTAGTATCGCTAGTGATTGCTCTGTAATAATGTCAGTCGCACTATATTTGTGTCTATCTAAAGGAACTCCAGCCTCAACTTTACTATTACTTAGTAAAAACCTAGAGTTTTCAACCTCAGCGATACTAATTGAGCTGTATTTACCGAAGCGATGCTCTAAAAGCTTTAACTTATAAGGATTTGGATTCGCTGCATTAATAATGCTGGCGTAATTAAACTGTAGTTTGAAAATTACGACTATCACTGCAAGAAAAACATAAAAATATGTGTAGTATAAATTTTCGACTTTGGCTTTATCGCTGCGCGCGAAATTAACCTTTTCATGGAAGCATAAAGCTAGTCCTAATAGGATAATAATACCAGCCAAAATTTTAGTGGCGTTTATATAAGGATCTTTTAAAAGTGGTAATAATATAAAGCCCATAATTAATGAACCTAAAATTGAGCCTATCGTATTATAAGTATAGAGTTTAGCGATTTTAGCTCCATAAGATGAATATATATTGTTTTTTTCCTGATAAATTATATTTAAGAAATAAGTGAAAAGATAACCGAAAACAAAACTTATCGGTATGGTTAAAAGGCTAGCTATTAAAAATTTAACTAAAAAATTTAATAAACTGAGTACACTTGCCCTTAGACCCTGATCCCCGAGTAAGATTAAATCTCTATTTAAACCTGCAAGTAACTTAGCAAGTAGATTTACTTCGAAAATATTTAAAAAGGTAAAAGCTACTAGAATAACAGTTAGCACTTTAAAAGTACGAATAATGTTTTTAGATAAATAAAATTTACTACTAAGACTTTCATTAATAAAAGTAAATGAAATACTACCTAGCCCAATGCCGATTAGTACTGAAACTATGACAATCGTAATAGAATAATGCGAGGAAGAGATAAATTCAGCTAAGATTCTAATCCATAAAACTTCAAAAGCGAAAAGTATAAAGCCTAAGACAAAACTATAGAGATAAACAATTTTAAAAATGTTTCTAGCTGGATATTTGATGTTACGTACTTTAAGTAAATTTTTTAATTTAAATTTGGTTTTAGTTTTTAGTTTGCTTGCTTGCGACCAGGTCAGCAGGGCTAAAAGTAGATTAGCGAGCGCGCCGATAAAAATAGTTTGACTAAGTCCGAAGTTAACTAAAAGGTATAAACCAGCTACAATAGCTCCTAGCACGCTACCAGTGATATTTAAAATATAAGCCAGACTCATCTGAGTTTTACGTGAAGCATCAATTCTAGTTAAATTTAAAATTTCACTTAGCACAGGGAAACTGGTACCGAGTAAAATACCAGCAGGGAATATTATAATTAGACAATAAATAAATTTTAGAATTAAGTTTATTACCGTTAAATAGTTAGTTAAGGAAAAATATAAACTCAACTGATTGATTATTTTTAAAATTAAAGGCTGATATACATCAGCGTCTAATAGATATTTGCTGGCTATTACGAAGAGTACTATAAAAAACTGCTGCAAGCTGAACAATTTTAAAAGGTTATGTTTTCTTGAATAAATATTATTTAAATAATTAGCACTTAAAGCTGCACCTATGGCGAGACTTAAGACATAGATAGCTAAAGTAGCAGCTATGGCATAAGTTTCATTAATAAATACTAATTTTAAAAGTCTAGACCAACATATTTCATATAAAATGCTAAACATGCCCGTGAGGGTAAATGCTAATAAAGCAGTCTTTAGTTGGTTTTTCACCTAAAATACTATAGCAAGTTTATCTTTAAGAACATATTAACAAACGCTAGGCAAATCAGATTTTTTATGAGATGATTTCAATAGTGTTAAAGATAAAATTATTGATCATTGGTAATGGCAGTGCTAAAGATACCGCTTTAGTCAATAAACTATTGGCTGCTAACAATGAACAGGAACTAGAAATTATTGCTGTACCAGGCAATTATGAGCTTGAAGATAAAGTAGAATGTATCTGCCCTGATAAATTGAATATTGAACAAATGCTTGAAATAGCTATCGCTCGTCAGGTTAGTTTAACTGTAGTTAACGACAATCGCTGGTATAGCCAAAGTATAGTAGATATTTTTCTAAACTCAGGTTTAGCTATTTTGGGTCCAAATGCAGAAGTGGCTAAATTAGAATCATCAGCTTATAATTTTCATGAATTTACCCATGAAGCTGACATTCCAGCAACTGATTTTGCTAGCTTTGATCAGTTGGAACTGGCTTTAGTTTATATAAAAAGCATAGAGTATCCTATTTTAATTAAACCTGATAATTTATTTGAATTTAATTACGTAGCCAAAGAATATATTGCTGAAGATTACAATAACGCCAGATCTTTTATAGAGAGTTATTTTGCTAAAGCTTTTCTGGCTGAGCATCCTAAAAAGATAGTCATCGAAAGTTATGAAAATTATGTTCAGGAATATTCATTTTCGATGTTGCATGATGGCACTGAAAGTCTAAGCTTAACTCCACTTATGAGACGTAGAGTCTACAATGATCTTTATACCAGATATTTTGAGCGTATGGTGAAGACTTTCGAGGATGATGAGCTCATAAATAAGATCTTTAATAAGATTATAAATCCGTTTATTAATCATTTAAATCATAAAAATATTAAGTATAAAGGATTGCTAAGTTTTAATATTGGTAAAAAGGCGAATGGTGATTTTCTATTACAAAGTATAAGTACCGTATTTACTGAACTAAGTGCTGAAGTGAACCTGAACTTATTGGATGAAAATGTGTTTGATCTGTTAAGTGCTTGCTTTAATCAAAAACTTAGTTTCTACCAAAACGGTCTAAGACATTTTGATGATAAAGCTTATGCAACGAGCATTTACCATAATCACACTTTAAATGATTATAATGAAGATGAAAAAATTGATGAATATGCTGCGCAATTAGCTGAAGGCGCTATCGCTAAATTAGTTTCACATCGTTATTTTTGTAGAAATTTCGAGCAGGATTGTTTGAATATCTGTATTATCGCCAGAAGCTTCAAGATGATTAGCCATATTATCGAAGAAATAGTTGGTTTTAGTAATAATGCAAACAAAAGTGAACTTGAGAATTTGTAAAAATAATAAGTGTAATATTGAATGATTTCAGCTCTCTAGTATAATTAAGTTTATATGAAAAGATTATCTCTAATAGCATCGCTTTCTATACTAAGTTTATTCAATCCAATACTTGCGATCAGCCATCATAATTCACCTATAAATCTTGAAGATAGAATGCCGCAGGATGAAAATTCTGTAGTGAATTTAGATACCAATCATCCTGGTGAATTTCAGGAAATGGAAAGTTTTGCTGCTGCGCCTTTTAAACTTAATGCTGCTACTGGTCAAGTTCCTGTACAGACTAGACTAAGATTAATCGTTACTAAGCCTTTATCAGCTAAAACATCAAATCACGGTGATGATTTCGAAGCGCGCGTGGTGGAAGATTTTTATGTTCAGGGTAACAATAACTTAAGACGTCTGATAGTACCTAAAAATAGCTGGATTAAAGGTAAAGTGACCGAGCTAAAACGTCCACGTCTATTTAGCCGTTCTGGTAAGTTAGGTGTAAAACTAGATACTTTACTAACTGCTCAAGGTGAGTATGTACCTCTAGACGCTGAACTAAGTTTTCAAGAAGGCGTAGTCAATGAACAAGGACTATTAGACCCGCAAACTAATTACGGCGATAAAGCTATCAGACCGACTAAAAAACTTCTAAAAACAGATACGGGTAAGATTATTTCAGTGGCAACGCTTGGTGTGCCAGTCGCTGGTACCTTGCTAGGTGGCTCGGTAATCGCTCTATTTAGTCATGGAGACCCAGCGGTGATTAATAAAGGTCAAGAATTGCAGATCATGGTTACTAAAAACATGGATGTAGCTCTTTAATATAGATTTAACCTAGCAATTGTATATTTACATTGAATGGTTGGAAGTTTTCAATATGACCCCAGATTTGATGTTGTCTCTACTGGATTGACTACGTCTAAACCTGCTGTAAAAGCTAAAGAGCCTGAAAAAGTAGCTAAAATAAGTGATACTGATAAATATGCTGCTTCTAGTGGCACGGCTCAGTTTCCAGATAGTGTGGGTGCTACTGATCTTGTATTAGGTTGGTCTGGTGCTGGCGCGCAGCCTACTTGGGATTTTTTAACAGATATAAATACAGTTTCTGCTTTTAGTAATTATTATCAAAATTCAGCAAAGACAGTCGCGCCACCAAAAAAATTAACTACTTCAGCTGAAGCTACGCAAACTATTATCGATACTTCTAATTCAGCCGAAAAACTAAGTGCTAAAGTTACTACGCCTAAAAATAAAACTTTAAGCGAAGAACAAGCCGTAAATGAAATATTAAAAACTTATGATCGAGTAGATAAAATAAAAGAGCAAGAACAAAAGATAGCACAAGGTAAAAAACCACTTTCTCCGCAACAACAAGCTGAGCGTGATAAAAACGCTGATAGATTAGGTAAACAATATGCAGATGCTTTAGCAGCGCAACTAGAATCTGAAATTTTAACTGCCATGTCAGAATTTATGCCATCTAAAGGTAATATAGGTAAAGGCGGCGCTCCTAGCGCAGCTAGCGCTGAAATCGCGCCCATCATCTCTGCATACACCAGTGCTATTAACAGTTTAGTCTCAGCTGGTCTAAAAAATGGTATGTCACCTAACGACTTGCAAGCTAAAATCAATGGTTTAATGGCGACTGCTAAAACTGAAATAGCTAAAGCTGTAGAAAACATGTCTACTAAAGAAAAACAAAACCAAAAATATGAAGAGTTAATGGCGGCTTTAGATCTAAAACTTACAGAGTCAGACGGTCCTGGTAATATGACTACAGCTGATAGGCAGCTGACTGCCATCCATATGCAAGCTGATCGAGAACAAAAGATGGCAATGTTGCGTAAACATGATGGCATGAATAACCCTGATGCTGAAAAAACAGCTAAAGAATCATCTTATGGCACTTCGCTGGATACTAACGTGTAAATTTTTAGCTATATTTTAAACTAAGTAGCTTAAATTCGTAGCCACCGAGAATTTTAAATTAATTGTATGGCTGTTATTATTTTAAAATTTAAAAAAGATTACTACAATTAAAAATTTTTTTGTAAGAAAGATTACTACAAGTTTTCATTTTTTCCATAGTATTGAATTTTCAAATTATCTAATTGTGCAATTATTTATGAAACAAATGTCAAAAAAATGGTTATAAATGTCAACATAGCTTTATGGATTACTTATAACTTTAGTTGCACGTAACTTAACTTATTTAAATTAAAAACTACATTCTTTAATGAACTCTAGTGGCATAATATAAATAAGATGAGGGAAGACAAGTATTTTCTGATTTTAGATCAGGGTACCAGCAGTACTAGAAGTATTATTTACGACCAGAATTTTAAAATTTTGGCTAAAAGTCAGCTTGCTCACCAGCAATTTTACCCTGAAGATTCTTGGGTAGAGCATGATCCATTAGAAATCTATCATAATCAACTTAAAACCATAGAAGAAGCCTTAATAAGAGCCTCACTTACAGCTGAGCAAATTACGGCAGCTGGTATTACTAACCAACGTGAAACTATAGTTTGCTGGGATACAAGCACTAATCAGCCTATCTATAACGCGCTAGTCTGGCAAGATAAGCGGACTAGTAAAATGTGTCATGAAATTTCTAAAAACCATGCCACAATTATTAAACAAAAAACAGGTTTGCCAGTCGATACTTACTTTTCAGCTAGCAAGATAGCTTGGTTAAAGCAACGCGCGCTCGCTAGTGGTTTAAAGCTTGAAAATTTATCTTTTGGTACTATAGATAGCTGGCTAATTTACAAGTTTTCTGAACACCAGCATCACTTCACCGACCATACTAACGCCTCAAGAACCATGTTATTTAATATTCACAACCTTAAATGGGATCAAGAATTATTAAAGATCTGGGACTTAGCTGATATTAAGTTACCTGAAGTTAAAGCTTGTGATAGTGATTTCGGTTTTCTAGAGTTTGCAGGAGTTAAAATTCCTTTAAAAGCTGTTGCTGGCGATCAGAGCGCGGCTTTATTCGGGCATGGTTGCTATCAGGAAGGAGATTTGAAAAACACTTATGGTACAGGTTGTTTTCTAATGGCTAATACGGGTACTAAGCCTGCAAGTATGTGCCGCGAGCTATTAACAACCATTGGCTTTTCACTTGAAAATCAGCGAACTTATTATGCTTATGAAGCTGCCTTATTTAATGCCGGCTCGGCGCTTAGCTGGCTCACTGATCGTATTAATATACTAGAAGACGTAGCTGGTAGCTCTAATTTAGCTATAGAAGCTAAGGCTAAGCCAAGTTTAGTTTTAGTACCAGCTTTTAATGGTTTAGGCTCGCCATACTGGGATATGCAAGCCAAAGGTATACTGATAGGTATAGATCAAGCCACTTGCCGAGCTGATTTAATTCGAGCTTGTCTGGATTCTATAGCTTTTCAGGTGTATGATGTGATCGATATCATTAAAGCTAAGCTTAATTTAACTGATATTATTTTAAAAGTAGATGGTGGTTTAAGCCAAAATTCATATCTTATGCAATTTCAAGCTGATTTACTTGAAGCTAAGCTGGAATTGGCTTTAAATTATGAAGTTACTTCACTTGGCATTGCTAAATTATTAAGTATGAGTTATTGTGGGTATGATTTAAATAAGCTAAGTCATTTAAAAGAAGATTTTAAATGTTTTGAAGCTCAGCAAGATGATTTATTAGATAAAAAGCTAACTTACTGGCATAAGGCATTGAAGCGCTCTTTAGCTTGGATAGAAGATTGATTTTAAAAGCCAAACGATATAAAATAAAAACTCATTTAAAAGCTCAGGCTTTTGACTTATTAGTTGTAGGTGGTGGTATTACTGGTGCTGGCATAGCCTTAGAGGCTGCTGCTAAAGGTCTTAAAGTAGCTTTAGTTGATAAGGGCGACTTTGCCAGTGGTACAAGTACTAAATCCACAAAACTTATACATGGTGGTCTAAGGTATTTAAAAAACTTTGAGTTTGGCTTAGTAAAAGAATACGGTTTAGAAAGGGCTATTATTCATAAGCTTGCTCCTAATTTAGTTTATCCCGAAAAAATGCTACTTCCTATATATAAAGGTGGCACTTATAACCGTTTTATGACTAGTATTGGTTTAAGTGTGTATGACTTTTTAGCTAAAGTTAAACCCAGTGAACGTAAAATGATGCTTGATGCCGCAGAGACCAGACTAAACGAACCACTACTCAAGCCTGATAATTTAAAAGGCTCAGCATTATATTATGAATACCGTACTAATGATGGTCGTTTAACTATGCAGGTACTTAAAACCGCAGCGAAGTATGGTTTAGAGTATCTTAATTATGCTGAAGTTACTGGCTTTACGCGTAATAAAGCTGATGTAATCGATGCTGCTTTAATAAATGATCGCTTTGAGGATGAAGAATTTAAGATTAATGCTCGGGTAGTTGTTAATGCAGCTGGTCCATGGGTTGATGAATTACGCGAATTAGATGACAAGAAGGCTGCAAGCTCACTTATTCACTCTAAAGGCGTGCACTTAGTGGTGCCGCACTATCGTTTACCTTTAAAACAATCAGTTTATTTTGATGAATTTGAGCTTGGACGTATGATTTTTGCGATTCCTAAAGATAAGGTTACTTATATCGGTACTACTGATACGATTTATGAAAGTGATTTGAATAATTTTAAAATTCTAAAGTCTGAAGTAGATTA
Source organism: uncultured Gammaproteobacteria bacterium (assembly GCA_964438425.1). GTDB lineage: Bacteria > Cyanobacteriota > Vampirovibrionia > LMEP-6097 > LMEP-6097 > CAYTKM01. Next base: position 193,335 of record CAYTKM010000005.1, on the reverse strand, counting down.
TTTATTAAATAGTACTAATACTATTATGCAAGATACTAAGCTTACGGTAAATGATGTGGTCTCTACCTGGGCTGGGGTTAGACCTCTGGTTAGTAAACCTGATAAAAAAGGTACTTATGAACTATCTCGTAAAGACGAGATTTATATTAGTGGTTCTGGGCTAATTACTATTGCTGGAGGTAAATTAACTGGTTATCGTAAAATGGCCGAAAGAGTCTTTGATAAAGTGCTAAGTGTCCTACATAATACAGGTAAATTAAAAAAATTAATTGATAAAAAGTGTGATACCCGCAAGCTAAAGCTACTTGCATGTGAGTTTGAAGACGAAGCCGATCTGCTTGATCATAAAGCCAGGTTAGTTGAAGCCGCTGATGAGTATAACTTAAACCACAACCAAATCAATTACCTGTTTGAGATTTATGGTAAAGAAGCGACTCGAATTATCGATCTTATGCTTAAGTTTTATAGCTTAAATCAGGATTTAGCGTATTCACTTTTAATGGCTGAATTAGAATATATGCTAATTCATGATCACTTAGTCGAGCCTTTAGATTTTATTGAAAGGCGCACAGCCAAACTTTACTATGAGCCTGATCTGATTATTAAGTATGCTAAAGATATTTTAGATAGATTTAAGGCTTTTGCTAATTGGGATACTAAAACTTATGATGTCCAGGCTTTAAAATTAGCAAATAAAATACAGCTTATGCGTAATTTTGTAGCTTGATTCAGAAGTTGCAACGCGCAAACCTTGTGATATGATTAACCCTCATAATGCTCGACGCTAAATTATCGACTTTAGATATAATTATTATTTTTACCTATCTGATAGGAATTGTAATCTATGGTTTAAGCTTTGCTAAAAAATCTGCGGATGCCAAAGATTATTTTTTAGCAGGTTCTAGTATTACCTGGCCTGTTATCGGCTTGTCTTTAATCGGAGCTAATATAACCAGTATCACTTTAATCGGTTTACCAGGTGATGCTTATAGCTTTGGTATTTCTGTTTTTAATTATGAATGGGTGGCAGCGATAATTTTAGTTTTCGTTTCGATATTTTTTATACCTTTTTACTTGAAATCCCAAATCTATACCATACCTGAGTTTCTTGAAAGACGTTTTGATCTTAGATCGCGGCTATTTTTTTCAGGCATTACTGTGATTTCTAATGTGGCTGTAGATATAGCTGGTACTTTGTATGGGGGCTATATAGTCGCTAAATTGGTTTTTCCAACGGCTGATCCTTTAATTGTTATTATCTCTTTAGCTGTTGCTGCTGCCATTTACACTATACCTGGAGGTTTAACTTCTGTTATTTACACTGAGCTAATCCAAACTATTTTGTTATTAGTGGCAGCTACGATTGTTGCCATAGCTACTTTTATGAAATTAGGTTCTTGGGAAAATGTACTTCAAGTCACACCAGCAAATATGCTTAGTTTAATTAGACCGATAGATGACCCACATGTACCTTGGACTGGACTTGTTTTCGGAGTTACTTTGCTTGGTTTTTATTTTTGGGGTACTAACCAGTTTATGGTTCAAAGAACACTTTCAGCAAAAAACCTTAATCATGCTCGTTGGGGTTCACTTTTAGCTGGTTTTATTAAGCTACCAGTATTATTTATTATGGTTTTACCAGGTACGATGGCTAGATTTTTATATCCTGACTTAGAAAGCGGAGACATGGTGTTTCCTACTCTGGTTTTCGATATTTTGCCTACAGGTTTAATCGGTTTAGTGATAGCTGGTTTGCTTGCTGCGATGGCATCAAGTATGTCAGCTGCTTTAAATTCAGCATCGACTTTAGTTACTATGGATTTCGTGCAAAGACTAAATCCTAAAGTGACTAATGAAAAATTGGTTTGGTGGGGTAAAGTGATTACTTTAATCCTGATGATAGCTTCAGTTTTAATCGCACCGCAGATTATGAAATTTGATAGTTTATTTAGATACATTCAAACAGTACTTGCTTATGTTGTTCCACCTATAGCTTGCGTATTTTTATGGGGTTTATTTTGGAAAAGAGCTACCGCTAACGCAGCTTTTATTAGCTTAGTTTTAGGTATTTTAGCTGCTGTATTTTTACTAGCTTTCGATAAAGTTGAATTTATTCATAATATTCACTTTCTGCATAAGGGTCCTATTTTATTTGTTTTATCTTCAGTTATATTAGTTTTAATAAGTCTATTTGATAAAAAACCTGACGAAAAGCAGATTTCCGCTTATATTTGGACACCAAGACATTATCACGAAGAGACTAAAGAGCTAAAAATGTTACCTTGGTACCTAAACTATCGTATTCAGTCTGTTTTATTGTTAATAGTTACAGCGATTTTAATTTATATATTTAGATAATAAATTTTAAAAATAGCAGTATAACTGTACTTTCAAATTAAGAATTCAAATTAAAAATATATAGAATGGCTATAAGTTAAATTTTATATATTCAGCATAAATATTTTAAAATAATTGCTCAGCGCCTTTATACTTTTTAGTAGCACTTTCTTTTTGTACCTCTAAATTGTTTGAGTTTGGTAGTGTCTGCTGTGGCAAAGTTTGACGCGGCTGAACAGCTGGTGGCGGAACATTTATTCTTTGTGGTGCTTGATTCACATTTGTATTTGGAGTAACGTTAGCAGGTATGTTAGGTGTAGGTAGGCTCGGAGCAGTGTTAGTTATAACTGGCGTTTGGGGTTGCATAGGAACACTTCTAGGCTGCGGTACTGGAATAGGAGCAGGTGCTCTTCGCTGAGGTGTTGTATTAATAACTGGCGGCACTGTGATAGCTGGAGCTTGATTATCAGTATTAGTCGTAGGTGGTTGACTTAATGGCGTATTTACTTGTGGTCTAGGTGGCTGAACTCTAGTGTTAGGAGTTGCCTTTAAAGTTGGAGCTGCTTGAACATCGGCTTCTGATGGTGTAATTTTTACTTTAGGTGTAGGTAAGTTTGGTTTAGGAGAAGCTGTCGGAGTCGGAGTAGGTGCGGCTTCTTCTATTTCTTGGTTTATTCCACTATCTGGAGCTTCTGGTGTGCCACCTTTTACAAATGGTTGATCGAAATTTTGCTCGCCTTGAGGTGCTAGTTCGGTATTAGTTGTAGGTTGGTCAGTATCTACATTTAGTAATAAATTAGCAAAATTATACCCAATCACACCAAATGCAGCTATTGTAGATAACCCAGCAATACCAATATTAAATGGTGTTAACAATTTTGACGAAGTTTTTTTATTATTGATTGATCTAGTTGTTGAATTTGAAGTGGTGACTTCAGGTTTATTATCAGCATCTGAATTACCAGGTGAAACTAAAACTGTTTGCTGAGTTTCTATGGTTTCATTTGAGTTATCTGGCTGAATAATGCGAGCATTTGGTTGAGGATTAACTGGATTTGAAGAATAATTATTGGTTGACTCTTGAGTATTCTGTATGTTCATATAAGCAAGGTTACTTTGATAAGTTAAATCGGGCTGCTCAGGTGACGATTCTAACCGACTTAAAACATTAACATTAAAATTTTTGTCATATTCTGCCATTGGATTTGATTCATTAGCAATTTGCCTTGCAACTACACTAACTGAATTATTTAATATTTGTATAAAATTTCCTTCAGAAGAACTTTGTTGGTGTAACATCGAATTCCAGATTTTCACACTACCTGCTGCAGTCTTGTTAGCTGTTAAGAACTCTTTATTACTGTTTAATAAGTCATCTAAGTCATTAGTATCGTTATTTAAACGGATAGGAAGTACAGTTTCTACAAACTCTTCAATTAAACGAGCTTGATTAATACCTGTATTTTTATTTAAATTATTAACAGATTGAGGTAATCTAAGACCATCACGTTGTGCCAAGCGTATTTGTAGTTTAATTTCATCTTTTAGTTTCTCCTTAGCATCATCAGTGAGAACCAAATAACCTTTTTTATTTTCAGTCAATTCATCTCGAATTGTATCTAGACCACTATTAGTTTGGTAAACCTGATTTAATTTAAACTTTTGATTGCTAGGCTTTGCATGCTCTTTTAGATTAGAAAGTTTGGTACCAGCATTCTTGTATAAGTTTGTTAAACCTTGAGTCAATTTATATACCATACTAATATAAAGATAATACTTTTGAATTATTGATATTTTATCTGATCACTTAGAAAGGCATTCAAGACATAATCAATGAGTTTAAATTTTCTAACTTGGATTTTTACTTTCCAATACAAAACTTACTAAACATAGAATCAAGCATCTCTTCAGTTAATGATTCACCTGTAATTTCACCCAGACTATCAATAGCAGTTTTTAGATCTATTAACCAAAATTCTTGATCTAAGTTAGTTTCAGCGGCCTGTTTAGTATGTTCTAATGAAACCAAACACTTTTTCAAAATATTAGCTTGCCTTTCGTTGATAGATAAAGTTTCTTCGCTGGCAGTCGAGCCAAGCTCACTTTTTATTTTATTTAGAATTAAAGATTCTAACTTATTAAGATCTTGCTTATTAAAATTAGAGATTAATAAGTCATAACTGTGATTAGTTTTATTTATTAAATTTAATTGAGCCTGACTTTCTAAATATTTATCAATTTTAGTACCGATATGTAAAATATTTTCCAGCTTTACTAAACTATCATAGTCACTTAAATCAGTTTTTACACTAGTTTCTTCATTTTTACCGTTAGCTGTTACATTATTATGTTTTAAAGTGCCATAAATAAGCTCCTGAATATCACGCTTGCTTGCTGAAAAGTTTTGATCGACTGGGCGCTCACTTATATCTTCTAAATAAAGTATTAAATCGGCGCTATTAATAATTTCTGTCGAGCGCTCGATACCTATTTTCTCCACTACATCATCACTACTTCTTAAACCAGCTGTATCGATTAAAACGATCTCATAGCCAGCTAAGTTTATACTTTCTTCAATTACATCTCTAGTGGTACCTGCAATATCAGTTACGATAGCTCTTTCGCTTTTTAGTAGATTATTAAGTAGACTGGATTTGCCAGCATTAGGTTTACCAGCTAAGGCTATGCGATAGCCTTTTCTAAGTATTTTGCCCTGAGCAGCTGAATTAATTAGCATATTTAAGCTATTAATAATCTCATCTACCTCTTGAGTAAACCTGCTACTTGGATACGGTTCAACTTCATCTGGAAAATCAGTAGCAGCCATTACTTCAGCTGAGATATTTAGTAACTGATTTCTATAGTCTTTAATCGCACTACCTAACTCACCGCTATATAGTTTAATCGCGTTTTTACCAGATAAATTAGTACGCGCTTCGATTAAATCATATAAAGCTTCAGCTTGAGAAAGATCCAGTTTACCATTAATAAAAGCTCTTTCAGTGTATTCACCGTTTTTAGCGAGCCTAGCTCCAGCTTTAATGCAGAGTTCAAGAATTTTATCTGTTACCCAGATCCCGCCGTGGCTCTGGATTTCGATTACGTCTTCGCCAGTAAAGCTATAAGGTTTTTTAAAATAAAGTACTAATGCCTGATCTATTAGTGTATACTCTTTAAAATCATAAATTTTACATAATTTAAAAGTGCCAGGACTAATCATAACTTTTTTAGTTAATTGATGAAAGATTGCTAGACTTTCAGGTCCACTTAAGCGAATGATAGAGACAGCTGCTTTACCCTGAGCTGTAATAATAGCGGCAATAGTATCTGAGTTCATCTATTTTATAATTCTAAAGAAGTGCTGACTGAATTTCTACCTTTTTCCTTAGATAAGTATAAAGCCTGATCGGCACGTTTTTTAAGAAAATCAAGATCATAGGCATCGTTTTTAGCACTAGCGACCCCGATACTACAGGTTAGCTCCTGATCCCAAGAACTTAATCTAGCTTTAGATAAATTATTAGCGATCCTATCAGCTACACTTTTAGCAGCTTCTATGTCTGTATTCGGTAGTAAAATAATAAACTCATCACCACCAAATCTACCAACTATATCTGCCATCCTGGTATAAATTTCATCAACAGGCGTCTGTCTGACTGTATTACCTAAAACTTCAGAGGTAATTAAAATAGCTTCATCGCCAGCGTCATGACCTAAAGTATCGTTAATGGTTTTTAGATGATCCAGATCTACCATGATCATGGAAATATGCCTTTGTTTGGCTTCAGCTAAGACTATTTGTCCTTGAGCTACTATATTAAAGTAGTTTTTATTATAAAGACCAGTGTCAGTATCAGTTTTACTCATAGTATCGATGGTATTAAACAGCTCAGCGTTTTTAATCGCTACCACCGCATCAGCCGACACCTGAGCGATAAAATTTATTTCTTCTTCAGTAAAATCACGATTAGCATTACACTGGTGGATATTAATAGTACCAAGCACTTGATCCTGAGTGATTAATGGTATCGAAAGATAACTTTTAATTTGCATGATATCGATAATCTGGTGAAATTTAGCCTCGCGGCTAGCAAAGATATCCTGAAAAGAGTTTAAATATAAAACTTCAGTGTGCATGCCGGCATTTAAATTATCGTGATTGTTAAATAAAGAATTAATCCAGATTTTTTCAAAATCAAATATCAAATCAGCGCAAGGAGAAAAACCATCAGCAACGAATTCCTTTTGGGTCTTTAAAATACGTCTATCTGGGCTAAAACGCCTGACAAAACATCTACTAACCTTTAAAATTTCACCAATTCCATGAGCGATACTACTTAAAACATCATCTAACTGAAGACTATTTTTAATATCGATACTAAGTTGATGCAAAAGTGCCATTTGACGTTTAGTTTGCTGAGACTCCTGATACAAAGCTGCATGACTTAAAGCCATCTCTAAGTGTTTACCGACACCTTCAAGTAAATCTTTTTCTTTATCAGTCCATTGAGACTTTTTAGCGTATTTTAATAAACAAATCATGCCCACTGGATTGCTACCCAGGCTATCATACAGTTCTACACCTAAAAGCGAACTTAAGTTAGGAAACTTACTTAATTCTCGCTCTAATTCAGCATCTTTATTTAGTTTTTGATTATAGTTAAAGCTACTGTATTGATCATCTACTTGTTTACTGCGAACTTTAAAACAGACATCAGCTATTTTTAGAGTTTGCTGATCTAGCTCTTGATTAGTAGTCCACTTGGATATTTTAGTATTTTTTACTATATTAGATTTTTCATATAAACGAATTACACAGGCATCACCTAATAGTGATTGAGCTAGCGCTGTGGCTGCCTGATCAATAATTTCATCTATATCTAATGAGTTTCTGATTAAAGTAGTGATTTGGTTGAGTAATAATTCACGCTCGACTATAGAGAGCACATCATTATTTAGTTTGTGCTGGTTGATAACGATAGCTATTTGCTCAGCAAACAGATCTAACATTTCAATTTCTTCACTTTGCCATTGAGCTAGCTTATCTACTAAGATAAACCCTTTTTTATCGTTGCGAATTTTAGTTTCGATTAATAGTAAGTTTAAATTAGTGTAGCTAGCGATAATATCTTTCAGGTCATCATAGCTATAGAAGTGGTTTTTAGGTATACTAAGCTCGCTTATATTATGAGCAGGCTTATGTTCATAATATAATTCATATAAATTTTCATTTTCGTTTTTTATAAAAAACATAAAATGACTGATATTTAGATAGCCTTTTAGACCATAGCAAAGCTTTTCAAGTGCCAGTTCTGGGCGTTGTGGTTTTCTGGTTTCAGCCGTCAGATTAATGATGATCGAGTTTTTAAGTCTTTCATCTAGGCTTCTAAGTACTAATTGTAAAAGTGAAATTAGCTCATCAGTGGGAATCTCAGGGGTTGTAGCATTTATTTTATAGTAAGCCAGACCCCATTTATTTATATGTAGCGATTTAATAAAAGGGTCATTATCAAAAATCTGACTAAAATTAGCCATTTTTTCAAAATTTTGACTGGTGAAAGTTTTTTGAGCATTTTCAGTACTAACAATTAGCCAATCTAAATTTAATACATTTTCTAACTCATTTAATAAATCAGAAATATCTTGACCGATATCCTGACTGTCTCTAAGGATGTACTTACAAGCGAGGTCAATTATTTTAAAATTTTTGTTTTCCTTAACCATCTATTAAAAGTTTCTATCTACCTTATATATAGTATGAGTTCTCCTTATAATAAACCTACCAACGAATCTGTTTTTTCTGGCATGGAAGAAACCACCAAACGCTTAAGTCTCATTATAAAACACAATGTCAAAAATTCTCAGACTGTGGGCTTTAAAAGTGTGTTTACTAACTCTATATTATTAGACCCAGAGACTAAAAATTTATATCGCGATGATGACGCAGGAGTTATGATTGATACGCCACATAGTCCTTTGAACCTCGCTATTGATAAGTCAAACGCTTTTTTCTTAGTTGAAGGAAAAAATGGTCCTGAAAGAACTCGTGATGGTAAATTTCATTTAAATGCTCAGGGCGAAATTGTTAACGCTCAAGGACAACAATTAGTAGTTTTAAATCGTCCAGACACAGAGGAAGCGCGCGAAGCTATCCGTAACGTTGAGCAAGTGACGATTTCTAATAATGGTGATATTCGAGTAAAAGACCAGTATTTAGGTAAGATTGCTCTTGAGTATGAAAATCGCCAGCCTGGTGACTACGCTCAGATTCATCAAGGACGTTTAGAATCATCTAACGTAGATATGGATGATAATATTTTAAAGATTGTTGAATTAAAAAGACATTATGAAACTTTACAAAACATGATGGCAATGAATTTATCAGTTGAAAAAGCTTTAGTGGATACTTACGGAAGGAACGTGTAATTTAATATGTTTAATATTTTACAGAACGAAAGCTATAATACTTTACGTCACGACATGGAAAACCTAAGTGACAATGTTCATAATGTACAAAATGCACTTACAGATGGCTATAAAGCTAAAAAAACTACTTTTCATGAAACTGTAAATGGCTTAAAAACTTATGAAACTCATGATTTTTCTTCAGGTGTTGCTAAAAAAACTTACCGTGAGTTAGATTTTGCCATTCAGGGTGAAGGTTTCTTCGAGGTTATTATGCCTGATAATACAGTTGCTTACACTCGTAGCGGTTCTTTTAAATTAAGTCCAGATGGAGAGCTGCTTGCTCCGCAGGGCTATCCTATTTCTACTACAGCTTCAGAGCAAGATTTAAGTAATGCTGACACTAATCAGTTTAGTTTATCACTGTCTAATTCAGCGATTAAAATCCCAACTGGTGTGCCAGTTACTTTAAATGATAAAGGTGAGCTTTTTGATCCGGCTAATGATAAATTAGGTAAGATTAATCTGGTTACTTTTACTAACTTAGATGGTTTGCGTGATCTGGGTAATGGTTTATATGTACCTACTAAAGATGCAGGGCAGACTAAAGATATTAAAATCGGTTATATGCGCGGTGAGACTCAACTTTTACAAGGTTACGTTGAAGGTTCAAATGCTCAGTTAATGGAAGGTATGTCTAAAATACTTGAACTTAACACAGCGATAAAAGCTGAAATGAAAATTTTCAAGACTTTAGATCAAATGCACGGTGACTTAAACTCAACAATTTCTAGAAATTTATAACGTTAACCTAAAGTTATCCATAAATTTACATAATACATAATAAGGGACTTAATAATACAATCATGAACAACTTTTTTTCACAATCTTCTGCAGGTGGCTTTGCTTCATCTTTTTTAAATCAGGAAGTATCTAACTTCACTTCACCTTCACAATTTGGCGGCGGCGCTGGTGGCGCTTTTTCAGGTGTCATGGGTGGCATGAACAATATGGGTAACAGTTTAACTTCTGGTATTACTCAAAGCGCACAAATGGGTATTATGCCTGGTGATCAACAATCAGTACGTAATATGACTACAGCGCAAGTTGCTGCACAAATGAATCAGGGTGGTATTATGTCAGTTTTACCAATGCTTGGTAACAGTTTTATCCCTAAATTAATGTTTCCTTTGGCTGGTGTCATTTCGATGGTTGAAGTTGGTAAAGCAGCGATAGACTTTGCGCGTGGTATGAATACACCAAGAGTAGGTTTTGATCCATCTGAACTTAAATATAATCAAGCTACTGAACTTGCTAGCAATGATATGGAACAATACCGTCATTTAGGTCCACTTTATAACTAAAAATTAGTTTTAATTTAAAATTTTATGTATACCTCAGATCTCAGGGCTAACCTGATTTCTGAGGTTTTTACTTTTCAGTTAAGTCGCCTTTAAATTCTAACTTAAGCTTTACTTTATTATAAAAATTTTCTAAATTAATGTGCTTTTTAGATAAAAATTCTAAATTAATGTGATTTTTAGACTGGTATTCTAAAATTGCCTAAATTCTAGAAAATAAGCTATAAAAGGTGGCACTTTTTATAAAAATATTATAACTTTTAGTTATATTTAGAATTTATTTATAAATTATGTGTGTTTTTAAAATATAATTCTAAATAATTGAGTTTTTTATAAAATAATTATAAAATTAAAGCTTGTGTTTAAAGTACTTGAATGTATAAAAAGTATTAACTGGTGCAAACTTTATATTCGGATTAATCTTACTTTAAGAAATAAATTTTTGATTACATTATATCGAAAACTAGATCAAAACCACTTTAAAACATTAAAATTAAGTATCAACCTCAGCACTTTTTGAAACTAATAGATACAAACTTAACACTTTAAAAACTTTCTCTAGAACGCCAAAACCATAAAATATGAGATAATAATAGCTTATGCTTACTGGCAAAAAAATCGGTATCGTAGGTCTAGGTTTAATAGGCGGCTCGATTGAAAAAAGACTCAAACAAAAGAAATCAGAATTTCAGCTGGCTGAGATTTTATGTGTTAGCCAAAGTCAAAACCGCTTGGATAATATTCTGGATTTAGCAGATTGCGATCTAATTTTTCTATGCAATGGTCAGGAGTCAGTGAAAGCTGATCTAACCCAAATCGCTAAATATATGGCGCAGGCAGCTGATAAAAGTGATATCCCTTTTAAAAATACGCTTATAACAGATATTGCCAGCACTAAATCCCAGATTTGCAAGCACGCTGAAGAGTTAGGACTTAAAAATTTTATCGGTGGGCACCCGATGGCTGGCACCGAAAAACAAGGTTATGATAACAGTTTTCCAGAGCTTTTCCAGGATTGTAAGTGGGCGCTGACTAAAACTAACGATACTTTGAGCTTTTTAATTAAAGAAGTTTTATCAGCTGGTGAAGTTATTTACTTAGATCCTATTAAACATGATGAAGCTGTGGCTTGTATTAGTCATTTGCCACTTGTGTTAAGTTATGGTCTAGCTGATTTACTTAAACAAAACCCGGTCGCAGCTAAACTAATTGGACCCGGTTTTAAAAGTATGACCAGACTAGCTAAAGGCAATTTAGATTTAGCTGATGAAATTATCAACCAAAATAAACATAATATAGCTAGCATGTGGGAAGATTATGCGGCTGAAGTAGCAGCGGTATTAAAAATGCCTAAAGATCAGAGGCAGGAAGCTTACAAAGAATTGAAGGCGCTAACTACAGATGTTTGTTGATGAAGTTAAAATAAAGATCGCTAGTGGCTGCGGTGGTAATGGTATTGCGACCTGGAGACAGGAAAAATTCGTGGCGCATGGTGGACCTGATGGTGGTACTGGTGGGCGCGGTGGTAGCGTTTACTTGCAAGCTTCAAAAACACTAAATACTCTACTAGACTTTAAATATAAATCTATTTTTAAGGCTGATGACGGCAGCAATGGCGCGCGTAATAACCGCAGTGGTCGTAGCGGTGAGGATTTAATTGTAAAAGTGCCCTGCGGGACTATTGTATACGATGCTAATTTAGAGCAAGCTATCGCTGATCTTAAAGAAGATGGCGAGCGAGTTTTAATAGCTAAAGGTGGTCGAGGTGGGCGCGGTAATGCGATGTTTCAATCTAATCGCAACCGAGCGCCCTACTACGCCGAGCCAGGCGAGGCGTCTATCGAACGTGAGATACGCTTAGAACTTAAGATGATCGCCGATGTCGGTATCATCGGTTTTCCTAATGCTGGTAAATCTACTTTAATTAGTTGTATCAGTGCAGCTAAACCTAAAATCGCTGATTACGCTTTTACTACTATAAAACCTAACTTGGGGGTAGTTAAAAAAGAAAATGGCGAAGCTTTTACTGTAGCTGATATTCCGGGTTTAATCGAAGGCGCATCTGAAGGGCATGGCTTGGGTCATTTATTTTTAAAGCATATCGAGCGCACGAGGTTACTGGTGCATGTAGTAGATATTTTTGGTTACCAAGGGGAAAACGTGGAGAGCTTCGAGCAGCTTTGGTATCAAGACCCTTTAAAGAATATTGAAAGAATTAATATTGAGCTGGCTAAATTTAGCCCTAAACTAGCTGCTAAAAAACAAATTTTAGCTATAAATAAGGTCGAAGCTTACCCAGATGAAGAATTAACCGAGCTTAAAGCTAAATTTAATGAACTTGCAGCTGGCGATGAAAATATTTTAGAGACATTTTATATCTCAGCTGCTACTGGTGAAGGTTTAACTGAGTTAAAACGCTCGATAACTAAGCATTTAGATACTATTGAAGATACTGAAGAGCTAGTTGAAGTGCTTGATGAAGACGATAGTGCGGTAAATAGAAACGAAAGTGATTTTCAGATTGAACGTGTGGAAACTGCTAAAGAAGTTTCTTGGGTGATACATTGCATGAAGCTAGAGCGTCAGATGCGTATCACTAATATTCGTGAGATCGAATCACTTAAATATTTATACCGTATAGCTAAAGCGATTGGTGTTTTTGATGAATTGCGTGAACTGGGCGCGCAGCATGGAGATATTCTTGTGATAGATGGCGCTGAGTTTGAGGTTAATGCTGAGGTTTTGCTGTAACTTAGTCGCTGCTTTGTATATAACAGACTGCTTTTCGATTAAAGACAGTCTGTTATTAGCTCTTTTTTAAGTAGTATTATATTAGTTGTAAATTAATGTATTTGTCTGCTGATTAACGTAATTTAATAGTAGTTTTATCGAATAAACTTTCTTTTAACGCAAAATTTTAAAGCTTAAACCCAAACCCCATAGCCTGCTTAATTTTTTCAAGCTTAGTTTGTGTCAACTCACGCGCACGCGTGGTACCTTCTACTAGGATTTTAGCCGCGTCAGCATCACTTATCTCAATTCTATTGTCTCTGATCGGCTTAAGCATGGTATCTAAGACCTCAAATAAATATTTTTTAACTTTCATATCACCCAGACCACCACGCTGATAGTGAGCTTTAAGCTCTTCAGTAGCTTTTACATCAGGATTAAATGCATCTAAATAGCTAAAAACCGTGTTTCCTTCGATTTTACCTGGATCTTCAACCTTAATATGATCAGGATCAGTATACATTTTACGCACTTTTTGCCACAAAGTATCACTATCATCTTTTAAAAAGATCGCATTATTTAAAGACTTACTCATTTTAGCCTTACCATCAATGCCCACTAATCTAGCGAAATTCTCTGGAATCAGCGCTGTACATTCTTTAAAACAATCTTCACCATAGGTAGCGTTAAATTTTCTAACGACAGTGTTAGTATCTTCGATCATCGGTAGCTGGTCAGCACCTACAGGCACTAAATCAGCATCGAAGGCTAAAATATCAGCAGCTTGACTTACAGGATAGATTAAAAAACCCATCGGAATCTGTCCACTAAAGTTTTTTTGCTTTAATTCTTCTTTTACAGTCGGATTTCTTTCCACTTGATTTAAAGTAAGCAGGTTTAAAAAATACATAGTGTATTCACTTAAAGCTTGCAAAGCTGATTGCTGGCAAATAGTGGTTAAACTAGGGTCTATGCCAACAGCTAAATAGTCCTTAACGACTTCTAAAATATTACTAGAAATTTTTTCTGGTTCATTAAAATGGTCAGTAAGCGCTTGCATATCAGCTATTAAAATGTTTTGTTGATATTTATATGTGCTATTAGCTGTGTCTTTTTCATTTTGAAGCTTAACTCGGTTTTTTAAAGAACCGATATAGTGTCCTAGGTGCAAAGAACCTGTAGGCCTATCTCCAGTAAGTATTATTTTTTTGTTCATATGTGTCTAAAAGTACTTTTTAATCTTAACTTTGTTAATTCTAGCTTTAAGTAGAATACTTTTGAAAAAATTTAACCAAAATTTACCCACTTTTTACAAGTGAAATCTATTTCAAATAATAGTTTTTAACTTTAGGGTTTTAGGAATATTATTTCATTTTATTAAATAATAGACTTTATTAACCGATCTAAATACTAATTAATACTAAGCGGAATATTATGTATAGTATTTTTTCTTGAAATTAAACCAAAAGATACTTTTGTTAGAACTCTACGAAGAGACTGTTACTTTCGCTGGAATAATTTTTATTAAAATCATTCTAGGTGAACTTTTTAGAGTTGAAAATATAAAAAATCTAATAGATACTTCTCAAGATATTACGAGTGAAATTATAAATAAAGTTTATAAATAAAATTCTTAAGCTAAATTTACACTTTTTAAATCTAGACAAAAAAACTAATATGGGTTTTACTATTTAATAGGGGAAGATTTAAATAAGGAGTGTCGAAATGCAAAATAATACGAATTACAAAGTGAATTGTAGTTTAACAAAACAACTTAAGGACTTGCCTATGAAAAAGCAATTAATTAACCTTTATGAATTTCATAGTGCTATGCCAGATCATAAGCGATCAGCTAATACAATTATTATGCTAAAGGAAGTTATCGTCTATATGAATGGAGAAACTTCATTTGATTGTGTGATCGATGCCTTAGAGAGTTTTATGCTTGATGATTTATTAATCAACGAAGATGAAAAACTTATTTACCATGCACTTCATGAGTTAGTGTTAAATCTTGAAGAGTACCAAATTAATTCTAATACTATAAATGACTTCAGTCTAGATCGTGATGTAGAATTAAGATCTGTTTAAATGAAAATAAAAATAATTTAAACCTGATATACGTTATATAGCAGATAAAATTAGGTATAAGAAAACTAATTGGAGAAATATAATGAAAAATTTGTTTAAAAAACTGTCGGCTGCACTTGTTGCATTAACATTAGGTTCAGGTATCGCTGCGCAGGCAACACTAATTAATAATCTAGAATTAAATGAAATCACTATGAATGATATTCAAAATTGTGGTGATCATGAAGGTGACGAGCATCATAACCACGGCGATGATCATCATGGTGATGAGCATCACAACCACGATGACGACCATCATGGTGGCGAGCATCACTAATTAATTTAGATAAAAATATACATTTAATAATTAACGGCGCTAATTAATTTTGGCGCCGTTTTTTGCTTTCAGGTTTAAGGAGTGTCATAATAGCAAGCATGCTAAAAAAAATCCTTAAAGAGTTGGATAACTTTCATCTGCTACTAGCTTTTGTTTTATGTCTGCCGATGCTGTTTTTTGGTGTTTGGTTTTTTATTAGCTTTTTAGTTACTTGTTTAATTTTTAATCTATACATCAGGTCGCTAAAGCTGTCTTTTGCTTCTATTTTAAGTTTTGGTAAGGCTGATAATTATAAAAGTAATAGTTTTCTGAGTAAAATAAAGATCATTTTCTCTATTTTTAGAGCAATCATCTTCGCTGCACTATTATTTATAATGATTAGCTTCTTTAAATTAAGTTTAGGTGCTATGTTTTCAGCTTTAGTAATATTTTTTATATCACTAATAGTTTTTAGTTACGTTAAAGCGAAATTTAAATCATAAGAATGCTTCGCTTGTCTGAAAATACCAGCAGGTCTGGTATTAGCTTCTAAAATATAATATAAATCATTTTTAATAAGTAAATCTAATGAAAATATTCTGTTATCTAAGCTACCATTAACCTTACTTTTTAGTATATGAACAATACTGAGCGTAAGTTTAATTAAACGGTCATTTAGCCTTTCTGATGAGTAAATTACATTATTTAAAAATAGTATTTTATATTCCATATCAAATGCAATAAATTGTTGTACTAAAACGTCATCATAACTTTGAATTCTATTAACATGATCTAAGATAGCCTGACTATTATCATTACCAAGATCAAAACTAGCAATATCATAATTTTCAGTACCTGCATTAGGTTTAATTATGATACAGGCAGGTTGATATTTTAGTGAAGCTATTACTCTATCTAATTGCTCAAAAGTACCAAATTTACGATGCTGATCAATAAAGATAGTTTTAGGTACTTTGATATCGTTAGCTTGCATCAGACTTATAAAAAGATTTTTTTTATCCATTATTTCACTTAAAGCATCATAAGGATTTAACATACATATATTATTTTCATTAGCTAATAGTGAGATTCGATGATGGATGTTAACTTCTCTATTTAAATCTAAATGCAAGCAAACTAGATGATCAGTGCTAGGATTTAAAGCATTAATAGTTTTATAGCCTTCAAACTTTTTTAGAATTATATCTTGATAATCAGTGTTTTCAAGTAAAAATTTCTTACTACTAGAGAATTGTTCACTGTTTAAGTCATGAATGACAATTAGATTTTTCTGTATGGACACCTAATTTAAATATAAAACAAAAGTACACTATAGTTTAATTAAATTTATCAAATTTAAGGTAAAAATATCGTCCTTAATTCATAATCATAAAAATATTGCTATGTGCTTTAATGGTTTACAAATCTAAACCTAGATACTAACTCCAATCAATGAAAAAACTTGTCTTTAAATATAGGCTTTTCCTCTTATTTGATAATATCTGTTATCATTTTCATAAATCAGCACTTTTACGGTTTTAAAGCCAGCACCTTTTTTGGTACGATTTAAGTATTCATAACTAATTAAACCACGATCAAAGAAAAATGCTTTTACTCTAGGTTGCTCTAGCTGTCTTCTAAAATAACCTCGATTAGAGCTAGCAAACATCTTAGCAGCCCAATTTTTCACTTGCGCCCTGGTTAAGCTTTTAGGTTTGTTTGGGTTAGCTGGTAGTAGATGCTCTGAGCGGGCTTTATTATTTATATAATAGGCCTTAACTACGAAGCTATGATCTGCATTAACCTTATGAGTAACATAACCAGTAAAAGGTTTTTTAGGGTCAGAAAAAGTCACACGATTAAGTTCAGGACCGTATTGTTTGTTATTTTGATAGATTGAATTATAAAGTTTGGCACTTGCAGGTAATTGTATAATAATAAAAAGGATTAATATAAAAGTTTTCATAGTGCTCATGTGAGTTATAAGCCCACTTTTATATTTTAACTTAACATGTCACTTAATGAAAACAATAGCTTAAATGTTAGTTGGAGTTGGCTCAGAAACTTACTAAAAATAATCGATGATTATGATTCAAGTGAAAATGTAGTTAACCGTATCGAGCAGTCTTTTAAAGATTACCTGAATTTTAGTCAGGTACAGGTTTTTATTCTAGATGAAAACCAAATGTTAATGCTAACTGAAGAGCATTCCAGCCTGTCAAAACTATCTGATCAAGACTTTTTTGATCGAAATTTAATAGAAAGCGTCCTACATAAAAAATCACCCAATAAACGTAGTGCTGTGGAGGTGACTTTTCCACTTGAATGTCGCAATCAAGTGTTAGGTTTGATCTATTTTAAAGCTAATTTTGATCTTAATGAAGCTGAAGTTGATCTTTTATATGCTTTTGTAGATCAGTTATCAGCTAAAATTTATGAATTGCAGTTTAATTTTTCTAAAAATAAGTTAATTAATCAGACTAAAATTAAAACCATTTCAGAAACCATCTTTAATAATCTGCGTAGCTTCCTTGAAGCATCTTTAATTAAATTAAAATCACTTGAACAGCGTAATTTAGAGTTAGCTGAGCTAAATGAGTTTAAAGCTGATCTGATAAATAATGTTTCTCATGAACTTAGAACTCCTTTAGTAGGTATTTTAGGTTTTAGTAATATCCTACAAAGACCTAATCTTGATCCTGAGTTAATTAAAGAAGCCAGCGATCAAATTTCAGCAGCATCTAACAGACTTTCACGTATGATAGATGACATGTTGCAACTAAATAGAGCTAATTACAGTGGCTGGCAGGTACATTTTGAGGAAGTTAAGTTGTGTGATCTGGTTGATTTAGCTTTAAAAGGTCTAAAAGCACACTCAGATATTCACAATATAGTAGTAGATATTGATCATGATCTGCCGAATATTAAAACTGATCGAAAACTTTTACTTCAGGTAATTGAAAACTTGATTACCAACGCTATTAAATACTCACCTGATGGCGGTACTATAACTGTTAAAGCTGATTTTGATAATAATAATTCATATCTGCAGGTGGTTGATGAAGGGATTGGCATGAGTGCAGAGGATACCAGTCAGATTTTTGATAGATTTTATCGAGTGAAAAATAAACTTACTCGTAAGGTTCATGGTTTAGGTTTGGGGCTTGCCATCTGCAAGGATCTAATGACAGCTTTAGATGGTGATATTTTTTGCACTAGCGTACTTGATAAGGGCTCTTGCTTCACGATACAGCTGAACCGAGCTTAAAAAAACAGTCGTGAAAATTTTTACCTTCACGACTGTTTTAACTACTATTTGTGGTTCACTATAAACTATGAATCAGTGTTTACATCATCATCGCCAGCTACAGATCTTGCAGGCTGGATATCAGGTCTTTTTTCAATTTTTCTGATTGATCTGATAATGTCTTGATATAGACCATTATCACTTTCTTCATCTACTCTGTCTAGCTTATCTGGAGTAAGTTCTGGATTAAATCCTTCACACTTTCCAGCTCTTCTAGCAAGCAAGTTCATGAAAAGACCGAACTGACGATCACCACTTCTAAATAGAATTTGGCTATGACCAGTACCCATGCTTTTAGCTTCTTGAGTCGCAAGTTCGAATTGATATGATTTTTGATATGCATACTTGCCAGTATTAAAGAACGGATACTCACCAGTCATGGTAATTTGATCACCCTCTTGTGATGCTATACCATTGATTTGTGGAAAGTTTTGTACATACCATCTGTATCTCAAGTGACTACCAATCACAGAATCATACTCAAAGCAAATTGGCTCAGAGAAGATAGTATTATGATCAAAACTAGCATCATTATAGTTAGTAAATCTCCACAGATTACCTTTTGATACTAGATCTGGGTAATGTGGTACTACCGCAGATGCGCTTGTGATACCAGTGAACATTGCTGCTGCAACTAGTAATTTTGTTATTGTGTGTTTCATCAAATCCCTCCTATAAATATTTGATTACAGTAAACTTTTAGCATTGGAGGTTAAAAGTCATTCTTAAAAAAAATTAAAGTTAGGTTTAGATTTTGTCTGAAAATGAAGGAGCTCTAATTTAAAAAGTATTAAGTTAAGTTTAGGGTTTGGCTAGTTTTAGTGTTTTTTATAGATAAACATAAAATTCCGATAATTATATATTAAAGTTTTTTTTCATAAACTAGTAATGTAAATAACTGATATTTTTAGCTGCAAGAAGTGTATTAGCCATAAATTATATTTTTTAGTTACCTAAAATAATATATTTAGATACTTTAAAAGAAAATTTAGTATAGTATATTATTTTAAAACTATAAAATCTAAATTTTAAAGAAACTAAAAAAAATTAAATCATTCTAAGTATTCTTGATAATAAACAAATTAGTAGTTTAAAAATTAAAAGTTTTTTTAGTTTATGGCGATTATCTTCGGTGTGGTGTTGTTATTTTGATATGCTTGGATCTAATATTAAGGTTAAATTACCAGCGATAGTCTTTAAATCTAAAGATCACGTTAATACTACTACTGAAAATAACGTTAGTTTTAAACAAAAAAATAATTTAATACCTAATGCAGATTCTGCGCTTAAGACTACTAGTAAAGACGATCATACTAAGCAATTGCATCAACTAAATTCAAGCTTTAAAACAACTAGAGATTTAGCTAAAAGTATGCTTGCAAGTACAGTAGCTTCAGCTGCTCTATTAGTAGCTAGTCCAACTTACGCTCAGCAGCCTGTTAGTAGTAATATCATAGACAAATCAACTGAAGATGTACATCTAGTTAGTATCAAAGCCAAGCAGAATAATAAATCAAATTTTAAACCAGGTAGTTATGAACTAAATGATGCTAAAGCTAGAAAGCTCTTAAATAAATTATTTAAAGATGATGAAAGATTTTCCTCTCAACTATCTTATAACGTAGTCGCTAATCACCCTAAAGGGTCGATGGGCTTATATTTACCTAGTAGTAATAAAATTATTATAAATTTAAATGCAGTTAATAAAGCCGCTGATAGAATGCAAGTTTCAGCCAAGCCATTAGCCAAGCTTGCTATAGTACAAGAACTAGCGCAAAGACTTACTCAAAGAAAATTTGGAAATACGATTAGTAATGAACTTCATGAAGTTATTGGAGATCGTATTAGTTTAGGTTATGATTTAAAACTTGCAGCGAATATAGCTATGATTAGTGCTTTTGAAAACATAAAAGAAAATTCTGGCTATGGTGAGAAAAATCTGGCAACTAGAATTGGAACTTTAAAGTTTTTTAAAAGCAGGCATCCTGAAACTTTTTCAAAATTTGCTGCTGGTAAGATTAGTAATTTAAATAATCCTAGTTCTGCTGATAAAAGAAACATAAATCAGGTTTATGGTGAATTGATGTATAGTATTACTGGTACAGCTGGCATTACTAGTCCTCAAAATTTTATTAATACTGTTGATAGTAAATATGGCAGTAATACGGGATTGGGAATTTATAAGTCTATTTATCAAGAGATGAAAGCTAGATCTCCTATATAGACTCGCTAGTTTTATCTTAAGTATGTTAAGATTATCTTGATATGGATACGTTTTCACCTTTACTTAAAGATCTGACTATTAAGATTCCTAATGAAACTTTAGGAGAAAAAAATCTCGCTAAATTAAGTGCCGAGCGCGCTACTGAGGCTAATTTATCTAAAGATGATAAGTCTTTAAATTCAAATAATAATAAAACTGTATCTGAAACCCCTAAAAATATTACTGTAACTAAAAATGAAAGAAAAACTTCGGGAAATAAAACAGCAGGTAGATTACTTGCAGGTGTACTTGCCCTGACTAATACACCCGATATGGCAGCAATGGCAGCAAAAACTCCTAGTGAGATAAATTTAGGTAATACTAATGTAAAATCTATAGCTAGCATTGCTGAAAATAAACAAGTCAAACTTTCTACAGGAACTTTTTATTATGATAATGAAAAGAATATAAATCTATTAAAAAAAGTATTTGGTAAAAATATTAAAGATGAAGATTTAAAATATAAAGCTATAGATAGTAACGTAGAATGGCTAGGACGTTACAATGTGCCAGGCAAATTTATAGAGGTAAATGTTAGAAAAATTAAAGAAATTGCTTCTATTATAGGCGTTAAGCCTGAAAGACTATATGATGCTGTTGTATTTCAAGAAGTAACAGGCAGGCATTTAGATAAATATAAAAATCTAAGTGTAAAAAATGCAGAGTTAGTCCAAGATCTATTTTCTATGAAACAAGATCCTGAGCTCAATGGCTATGAAAATATAAGACAGGCTTTTGCAAATACTAAAGAAGAATCTAATTATCAATATAAAAATTTCTATACCAGAACTGCTAGTTTAAAGTTTTTAAAAGAAACTAATTATAATGACTTTTTACAAATAAGTAAATTTGATAATAATAGCCCTCCTAATGAAAATCTTTTAAAAGATTTTTCAACGGCAGGTAGAAAAAAAATAGCCAAGGCTTTTCGAGTGTTTTACAGAAATTTTGCACCAAGTGTCACTGCTACTTCACCTAATCAAAGGAGATTTGCTAAATTAAGTGAGTTTAACCATAATATTGATAACAGATACATGAAACTTTTAGGCGCTGGTACTAGTAAAAAGCTATATCAAGCTATAGCTGATGGTCTTTTTAGAAATGCTGACCCAGCCGTTAAAGCTATAGGTAGGAAACTCGGTTATCAAGATAAAGTGAATAATAAAGATTTGTCTAAATCTATTAAACCATAATTTTAGTATAAATAATAAAACTAAATTTGAACAAAAATTCGGTAAGGGACAATTTAAAAATTATCAAAATAGTCTAAAAGCTGCATTTAGAGCTGATTCTCCAGCCGATTTTATGAAAGTTGATTAAAAGAATTAGATATCATCAGCAGGAGTCTTTACTATGCTTTTATCCATCTTTTTTTTGACTAAATCATTGGTAATCTTAAGACTCTTTTCTTTTTTAATTTTCTTTTTAGCTACAATATCATCTTCTAACGCTTTTTCATTGATTAGGCTGATTACTATATCACCAGCAGCAGGAACCTGAGCTTCATTATTTAAATTAGTGCTAGATTTTTTGCTGTCTTCATTAATGAAGTAGTACTTGAAGCCGTTATTTGCTTTAATATACATAAGATGTAAGCTTATATCTTTATACTTAGCTTTGTAATCTTCATAAGTAAACTCTGAACTAATTTTAGTTTTCTTAAATACCCAATGATTGCAAAACTTTTCTTCAATAATAGTGAAGTTAAGTTCAGGATTTACAATCAGGTTTTTTAGTTTACTTAAGTTTTCATCAGCTGATTTTAAGTTTTCACTTACTGGCAGCTGAAAGATATCACTTCGATTAAAATCTTCGGTTACTGATTCTGCAACTAAATTATTATATGATTCATTTTCACTAAAAGCGAAAATAGTATCATAAACATTAAGATCAATTTCATCTTCTTCTATTTCTGTAATTACATCACCATAATGAACAGCTAAATCTTGCTTGCGGGCTTTAAGCAGCCTGTGATGAACATTATCAGTTATTAGAACAGGTATTTTTAGATCTTGAAGTAGCTTGGATAAAGCTATGGTCCACTCTGAGCAGCCTACCATGATAATACCGTTTTTAGATTTAACCTGCAAACCAAGCAAGCCTGCAAATGGTTTTAAACTAAAACTATGAACTATCACTGTAGTAATGATAATTAAAAATATAGTCGGTAATATAAATTCGACGTTTTCATAACCCTGATGACTTAATCTAAGAGATATAATACCTGCCATAGAAGCTGCCACAATCCCTCTAGGCGCGAAAAAACCTATTAAAGTACGTTCACGGTAGTTTATATCACTACCTAAGGTAGATAAGTAAATAGCTACTGGTCGTATTAAAAATGAGATAGCTAAAATATAAACTATATTTTTAAAGTGCAGAGTCTTTAACATTTCAAACTCGATATTTGCTGAAAGTACCACAAAAACTATAGATAAAGCTAGCAAACTAATGGATTCTTTAAATTTACGCAAATCTTTAACGATGTTGATATCACTATTACCTAGATAGATTCCTAAAATAGTTACCGCAAGCAAACCTGAACCATTTTGTATGATAGTTGAGATAATATAGATAATTAAAATGCTAGAAAGTAGTATAGGCACTTTAATATAATCAGGCACCATCAGGCGATTGAAAAAGTTTTTTAAACAGACTGCGGTACCAAGTGCGATGGTACATGATAGAAAGACAGTTTTAAGTAAGCTAATTAATACCATAGAAAATGCGATAGTACTATCGTAATAAAGCACGAACTGATAACAAAAAGTGGTTAATAAGACCCCAAGTGGGTCATTTATGATACCTTCCCATTTAAGATATGAGTTAATTTTTTTATTTAGGTGAGCTTGCCTTAATAAAGGTAAGATTACAGTTGGTCCTGTAACTACCAGCATGGCGCCTAATAGGCAACTAATCTCCCAAGGTACATGTAAAATGTAATGCGCAGCGCAGCTACCTAATAAAAAATTTAAGATTAAGCCAAGAGATATAAGCCGTTTAATACCGAAAGAAACTTCATTTAATTCTTGCCACTTTAAATTAAGACCACCTTCAAACAAAATTATCGAAACAGATAGCTCTACAAATGGATGTAAAAATTCCCCAAACAATTGTTCTGGCTCTAAGAAGTTTAGACCAGGACCCACAATTAAACCAATGCCGATAAGCAGTATGATAGCCGGCATCTTTAAACGCCAAGCTAAATATTGAGCGAAGATTACGCAAAATAGGATGACACCTAGATGAGATATTATAAAATGCGATTCTTCAGGCATTGAATTATAAGTATAGTATCTTTTTGGTTACAAACCAAGTAAAGTCGACCCACCGATCTTTTTATTTAATCTACAAAACTGCGTATCGAGGTGTTGCAATTCAGTATGTAAACCATCCATGTTTACTAAATTACCGTTTATATAACCAAGCTTATTATTAATCGCTCTTAAATCATGCTGAAGTGGTGTTAACTCTTTAAAGTTTTTATTCATAGCTTTAAGTTCGGTATCTAAATCAGCCACATTTTTTTCTATTTTAACTAGTTTTTTCATACTTACATTTAAAATAGCGAGTTCGTCAGCAATACGGTTAATAGGAATAGTAATTATAAATAAAGCACTAGCAATTAAAAGTAAGCCTAATAGGATCAATATTGCTCTAATTAATATTTTTTGGTTAGTTTTCATAGGCAAAATATTAAACTCAACTTATTATCATAATAATCCTAGCATTATTGTTGAAGTAATTTGTTTACAAATTGTTTTGTGTATCTAAGTTGTTGGTTTATTATTTTAAATGCAGACGACTTAAACTTTAGGGTATTTTAGATAATATCTTTATTCTCTCAGATTACTACATTTTAATTTAAGCTAGATTTACTGATATTGCTAAAAATTTAGGTAATTAGCTTAGCTAAACTAGTTTACTTTAATTAAAATAGTTAGAATAAAGATTAGTGTTTAAAATTCTACACACCTCAGACTGGCATCTTAGTCATAGATTACACGAAATGAATCGCTTAACAGAGCACGATTTGTTTTTAGACTACATTTACGAATACATCAAGCTTGAGAACGTTAATTTACTATTAATAGCTGGTGACATTTTTGATACTATAAACCCCAGTCGAGAAGCAGAAAAGCAATATTTTAACTTTTTAAAGAAAATAGCCAAGCTTAAATTTTGTAAAGTGCTAGTTTTAGCTGGTAATCATGATTCAGTAGCTCACTTATCAGCTTCTAAAAATCTATTAAAGGTGCTTGATATTGCTGTTGTAAGTCAGTTTAAAAATGAGTTTGAAAGTCTTTACTATAGTTATGATGTGCCAGATTTAGTTTCTAGTAACTTAATAGACGATCATGCAGAAAAACTTGATAACCAAAATTTAGCTGATTTAAGCTGTGACATAAATTATCATAATAAACCTGAAACAGCTATTAATGAATGTATTAAATCAAATAGAAAAGTACATGTTCTAGCTTTGCCATTTTTAAGAGAACAAGATTTGAGAAAGCTTGATTTCGGTATAGAGATAACAGAAAAAGATCGGGCAGAAAAACAAGCTTTAAAACAAATTTACAGGCAAGCCGCTGAATTTTTAAAGTTTAAGGTAAATGATAATGATTTTAAAATGATAACTGGTCATCTAACGATTACAGGTAGCCAAAACACCGATAGTGAAAGAGAGATTCATATAGGTGGTTTAGCTGGTAATTTAACTAAAAAAGATTTAAATGAGGTTTTAGACTTTGATTACGTGGCTCTGGGTCATTTACACAAACCTCAAAAATTAGCTGAGCACATTTATTACTCTGGTAGCCCGATACCTATGAGCTTTAGTGAAGCTCAGCAGGATAAATTTTTTAATTTAATCACTATAGATAGTTCAGGTCATCGGGTTGAAAAACAAAAAATACCTAAATTTAGAAACTTTTATAGACTAAATGGTGATCTAGCTTTTTTAACTAAAAAACTTATTGAAATAGCTGCTCAAGATGAGACTAATTTAAAACCTTGGCTGGAAGTTAGTTTAAAACAAAATACATACATGCAGCATGAGATTAATCAGCTGCATAAACAGGCTAAAGATTTAGATTTAGAAATTTTAAAACTTTTAGTTTTGAAGACTGACGCTTCAGATCTAAAGTTAACAGGCGAGTACACCCAAATCAAAGACCTCACTGTGCTTGAAGTGTTTAATAAAAAGATTGAAAGTCTTGCTGAAGAAGAAAGAGAACCAGTTTTAGATTGTTTTAAGTTGTTATTAGAGGAAAGTTACCAGCTTGAAGATCTTAGAGCTTAAATTTAAAAATATCAATTCTTTTCATGATAAAGTAGTTGAAATTGATTTTACAGAAGCCAAGCTAAACGAAGCTGGTATTTTTCTAATTTCAGGACCTACTGGAGCTGGCAAAAGTACTATCTTTGATGCTATTACGCTAGCCTTATACGGTAAAGCTGCTCGCTACGAAGATGCGAGCAAATCTGTGCAGGATTGTTTATCAAGATACGCTAGTGAATGTTTTTGTGAAGTTAAGTTTAAAGGTAAGTTAGGTGTTTATGTGGCGCGCTGGGAGCTTAAACGCGCGCGCGGTAAATTAGATGGTAAGTTTCAAAATGTAAAACGCCAGTTAGCTAAAATAGAAAATGATGATGAAGGTAAAATCATCGCAACTAAGGTAAATGAAGTAAATAAACTGGTTATAGAATACTCTAATCTAGATTACGAACAATTTTTAAGGTCTGTATTATTAGCTCAAGGTAAGTTTAAAGAGTTTTTAGATGCTAAAAGCGCTGATCGTACTAATTTACTAGAAAAAATCACTGGTACAGAAATTTATGCTGCGCTCTCTAGGCAGTGTTATATTAAAAATAAAGCCATACAAGAACAGTTAATAAACTTTCAAAATAAATTACAAGATATTTCACTGTTGACTACTGATGAAGAAAGTCAGCTATTAGAAGATAAAAAATCTAAAGCTAGCTTAAAAAATGAGCTGCAAGAAAAATTAAAACTAGAGCGCGAATATCTGATTAAAATTAAACAGCAAGTAGCCTGGCAGCAGGAAAGTAAAACTTTAGACATAAAATGTTCAGAAATTAAATCTAAAATTGATAGCCTAGATACTGTTGAAGTTAGTTCTTTTAAAAATATCAAAGATAAAGTATATTACATAAAAGATTATCAACGAAAAAAGACTAAATCACAGACCTTATCTCAAGATTTAAAATTTAAACAAGATAGTCAATTAAACCTTAAAGATAGTTACATAAAAACTATCAAAGATCTTCTAACGAAGTTAATATTTAAGCAAAAGTTACTTTCTAAAGAATCTGGGCAGCTTATAGAAAAACAAAGTGAGCAAAGACAGAATTTAGTTAAAGGCGAAACTTGGTTTAAAGAGCATGCTCACTATGCTCAGATAAATGAAAGAGTGACTGACAATAAACTTAGTGGACTAAAGCTTGATAAAGATAGCTGGCTAGATTTATTTAACAAATTTCAACTATACTCGAGTAATCTTGAAAGTTTATATGGTAAATGCAAGCATATAGTTGAAGATAGTTTAAACAACCAAAAACTATTTAGTAAGATTGAGACTAATAAATATGAAGCTGATACTAGTAAACTTGCGCAACTTAAAAATGAGTTTAATACATTTTTAAAGCTAAAGCATGATGTCACGAATTATCAAAATATAGTTAGCGAGCTAGAAACTATCCAAGCAAAGCAGTCTAAGTATGTAGCTGAAGAGTTAAAACTAAAAGATCTTCTAGAGCAGTTAGCGGTAGATTTGAAACTAAAACAGCAGCGCGCGCAGGATAAAGCTACTATCTTAAAGCAAGCTTTAGCTATTCAAAGTTTAGAAAGTCTACGCAAAAGTTTAGTCGATGGTAAGCCTTGTGATTTATGTGGTGCTTTGCACCATCCTTATGCGGACAATGAACCAGATTTAGAGCTTAATACTTTAGAAAATGAGAAAAGTGAGGCTGAGCATGAATTAATAGTAGCTACAGAAAGTCTAAATCAAGCTAAAACAGAGCATAGTGTTTTATTGGAAAAACTAAAGCGACTCGAAAGTGAACAAAAATCAGCAGATAGCGCGAAATTAGATTTAATTCAGCGGTTTGAAAGCGCAAAATTTAATGTTAATTCAGAGTTAGATAAACAATTAGAATTAAAGATTAGTGATAATAATGCAAAAGTAGAAATATTAAGTAAGAAAATTTCAGATTTTGAAGTGACTAAACAAGAACTCAAGACTAAACTTGAGTATATTTGTATTAATCTGACTAATACTTTAGCTCTATTAGCAAATACTAAGATAGAAAAACTTCTGCATGGTACCAATTTAGATCTTAAGCAGCTTAACTTTAGTTACTTTTATGATTTGGAAGAGATTTTAATAAATAAATTAAAAATTGAGTACGATTTCACATTAAAACTTATTGATAAGCTGGATTTAACTCAATCACTTAAAGGTTTACTTGATGTCGAAGGTTTTAAAAAACAGTTTCAACCAGATAATCTAAGGTCAGTAGACACTGTTAAGTTTGAAGGTACTCGTAAAAGCTCAGATATTAGTTTATCTTTTGCAAACCCTAATAGTGATAGTTTAAGTGATCAAGATAGATATAAAGAAAGTTTTATGAACATAGATTCTAAAGCTATTAATAAAAAAACTACTGATATTAACGATATCTTCAATATTAAGCAAGAAACTAATGAGCAAGAGATAGCTGAGTTAGAACAACAACTAAAAAATAAGCAGCTTTATCAAAATTGTATTGAGCGTTATCAAAGCTTAAAAAGTTCACTTGAACATTTAAACTATAAGGTAAGTTTGAACCATAAATCTCTTAAAGAACTTGATACTCAGCAACAAAAATACAAAGACTTACTTTTAAGTTACAGCTTAGATAATGAAAGCTTGCTAGATGAAGATGTAAATCAGGCTAACAAATTATACAGTGCTAATAGTGAAGCAGAAAACACTTTAAACATAGACACTAACAATGATCCTGAAAAAATTGAAAATATAAATGAAAAAATCGAAACTTTAGATCGAGAAATAAAACAAAGTGAAGCAGAGATCGAAAACTTAGGTAATAAGGTAAATGAATTTCAACAAGATATTAATACTCTAAAAACTAATTTAGGTGAAATAGAGACTGAGTTAACTAAAATCTATCAAGATCTCAACCAAAGTTTAGTAACTTCTGGTTTAAGCTTGAATGATGCTTTAGATTTGATTAATAGAAAAGTCGAGTTTGAAAAAATCTTATCAGAGCTTGCGAAATTAAATGAAGAGCTAAAACTAACTCAATCCTTGCATGAAGACTTAACAAAAAAAATAGCTGAGATAAGTAAATTAGAGCTAAAAACTTTAATAGACCAAGAAAATACTATCTTAGAATTAGAAACTGAAACTGAAAAACTAACTTTGGCAATTCAGGAGATAAATTATAAGTTGACCGAAAATCAAAAAAATCAAGACCTGTTTAAAGACCATCAACAGAATTTGAAGAACCTTGAAGAGGAAGCCATTACCTGGAGTAAATTAAATGACTTGATCGGGCAAGCTGATGGCAAAAAGTTTGCTAAATTTGCTCAAAGCCTGAGTTTAACTTATTTAACAAATCTAGCTAATATTCATTTAGCTAAATTAAATCCTAGATACCTTTTACGTAAAAATGATGAAGTGGAACTTGAGCTTGAAGTAGTAGATACTTATCAGGCTAATACTGTCAGACCTACACAAAGCTTATCTGGCGGTGAATCGTTTCTATTAAGTCTGGCTTTAGCTTTAGCTTTATCTCAACTTGCTAGTCATAGAACTAAAATTGAAACTTTATTTATTGATGAAGGCTTTGGTAGTTTAGATACTGATACTTTAGACCAGGCTTTAACTGCTTTAGAGAGTTTGAAAATGCAAAACCTTCAGATCGGTTTAATCTCGCATGTTGAAGCTATCAAAAATAGAATTACTACTCAAATTTTAGTAGAAAAGCAACTAAATGCAAGTTCTAGCTTAACTATTGTTGCTTAAAATATAGGCTAAATATGGGTGCTGGAAAATCTTGGCTAATTAAGTAAATGCGCTGGGAATTATAGTTTTATTATATGAAATTAGCCATTTATAATTTAGAAAAAATTCTAAAAAAGTATCTAATCTAGAAAAAAATTCTAAAAAAGCTATATTTTAATGACATATTAAGAGTTTATCTAAGTTTTAGTATCAGATAATCTTTTTTAAATTTAATAAACTCTTGCGTAATGCTAAATAACTAGCATGCCCTTAAATCAGAAAAATTCACTAACTGACTTCTTCAAAATCAAGACCGGTAAAACTGTATTTATTTTCTTGAAGCATACCCATTAGTTCGTGAGTCTGTATATTATTAAAGATCATGTTAGCCTGATTTAGAAACTCTTCTTGCTTGCTAGTCGGTAGTTCATGGAATTGATAAACCTGATCAATATTATAATCAACAAACTCTAAAGGTAGGTGCTCAGTATATAAATTTTCGATAGCATCTTGCACAATAGCTTTAGGAGATTTACTAATAAATTTAGAAATTACCATTAATTTCTGGTAGGTTTTATCATTTAAGCGAACTGATTTAGAGTTTGAGATCATTTAAATTGTTTCAAGCAGGCTTAATGTCTCTAGCAGACTATAAGCAAACTCACTTCCTTTATCTTCATGACTAGCACTTGCCCTTTGCAAAGCCTGCTCTTCATTATTAGTGGTCAAAATACCATTTATAATAGGTACACCACTATGTACCATAAGTTGCATTAAACCATGCGCTGATTCATTAGCTACAATCTCGAAATGATAAGTGTCACCGCGGATAATAGTAGCAAAGCAGATAATTGCATCATATTTATTCGTTGCAATAAGCTTTCTTGCTATAACTGGGATCTCAAAAGCACCAGGAACTGTAAAGTGATCTTGACTTATCTTTTCATATGCAGATAAAACTTCTACAGCACTTGTTTGCATCGCCTGATTATATTCAATATTCCATTTAGCTGTAATAGTAGCTATACGATAGCTCTTATTAAGCTCAAAGGTTTTATTTAAGTGTGGTTTGCGCAAAGACATAATTTTTCATAATACTATGAAGATCTATTTTATGCTTAACTAAAATTTATTAAATTAAGCAGCTAAATTTTTAAGTATAAAATACAATTAATATATGTTAATTGTTAATTGTTAATTGTTAATTGTTAATTGTTAATTGTTAATTGTTAATTGTTGTAACAATGAAATCATAAGTACCATTGACTAGCTTATATTTAATAGTGCATTTTAAAAGAAAGCAATCTTTTATAGGTCTGATTTATGCTAACTCACCTCTTAGGGCCCAAGCTTTAGCTTGAGTAACTTTTACATCGACAAACTTACCGATATATTTATCATGATCTTGCGGATCTACTTCGATATTAATAGTCTTGTTATTAGCAATGCGACCACTTAAGCGACGTGCATTGCGCTGAGAGCGCCCTTCAATCATCACACTCTCTATTCGACCTAAATATCTTTGGGCTTGAATTTCAGCTTGCTCTGAAATGACGGCATTCATAAAACGGATGCGCTCTTGTTTTTCATCTGCGCTGATATTGTCAGGCCAGGTTGCAGCTGGTGTAAACGGACGTTTAGAGTAAATTGCCGTATTGCAGGCATCATATTTAGCTTCCTGAATAATGCGGATTGAATCCATAAACTGCTCGTGAGTCTCGCCGGGAAAGCCCACAATCATATCACCTGTAATTGAGGCATCTGGCATTAGCTCACGGATATAATTGATAAGTTCTAAATATCTTTCACGAGTATAACGGCGTGCCATACGTTTTAAAATAAAATTATTACCAGACTGCACTGGGATATGAAAATATTTCGAAACTTTAGGTAGGCGTGCCACTGTTTCAATCAACTCAAAAGTCATATCACAGGGGTGTGAAGTTAAAAATTTAATTCTTTCAATGCCAGCTACTTCATGAATCGAAGTTAACAGTTCACTTAGACTAGTATCTATATCTAAGCCGTAACCATCAACATTTTGACCAAGTAAAATTACTTCTTTATAACCTTCGCTAGCTAAATTCTCGATTTCTTGCTTAATTTCGGCTATTGGACGTGATCTTTGATCGCCACGAGTCTTAGGAACTATACAATATGTACAACGATAGTTACAACCATAAATGATATTTACCCAAGCGTAATACTTGGTATTGCGCATAATAGGTGTTTCAGGAATTTCTTCAGGTAAAGACTCCCAAATTTCAGCTACCTGCGGTCGATGATAAATACCTCTGTTTTCTTCAGCGCCTTCGACTTGATTTAGTTTATTAATTTCATGCTTTTGCTCAGCTTCTAGTACCAAATCTGGCAATCTATGAATATTATGCGTGCCTAAAACGATATCTACGGTTTTGATTTGTTTAGCTAAATTAGTACCTTCTTGTTGCGGGACGCAACCTGCAACAGCAATCAGGCTGCCAGGTTTACGTAATTTATCCCATTTACCGATATAGCTGCGCATTTTATCGACAGCATGCTCTCTGATGCTACAGGTGTTTAATATAGATAAATCAGCTTCAGCAAAGTTAGTGGTGGTTTCATAGTCAATTTCATCCAATAGACCAGCCATTTTTTCAGTGTCAGCCATATTCATCTGACAACCTAGAGTCTCAATAAAAACTTTTTTCTTTAAAACAGTAGTTTGCATTGTAAATTATTGTAGCAAGACCAATAATAGTAAGTTCGTTTAAGATAATAAAGGATTTGTTAAAAATGTTTTATTTTACCATACAGATAAGACTAGTAATATTAACACTTTATAAAAGTAGTATCTATACAAATAGTTTAAAATGAAACTATAAAGTTTAATGGAGGTCTAGAATATGGAATTAACAATTAATTCTACTAACTGTGGTTCAATAAATTCTGATATAAATCAGGAAGCTGATTATATCAACGATAAAGTGTCAGAATTGAGCATAAAAATAACTAAGGTGTTGAAGCAAGACCAAATTAATAAAAAGAATAATATTTTCAGAAGTAATCTCAGTCGTACATCTTTAAAACTGCTAAAGAAAATATCTTCTACTTTTAAATATAGCTAATTAAAAGAAAATAGAAAGTTCTATGAAATTTAACTTAAATATATATGGTTATTAGGTTCGTATATCTCTAAGGTTAAAGTGTCTAAAATAGAATCCTGCTTTAATTTTATATTCAGTATCTTAAAGCTAAGCTTACTTAAGCTAAAACTTAATAAAATAATCAATGACGATTAAAATCATAACTAAATATATCAACTTTCTCTAATCCATAAAATAGAGAGTCTGGCTAAGGCAACTTTACGGTAATTAAAATGTCTCCTTTGTTCTAATTTATTTTTGCCTTAGCCTTTAATTTTAAAACCTATTTAAATATTCTCACAAGATATATAAAGAAATCTAATAAATCTAACTAAAAGATTTGATGAAATTCGATGATTTCAAGCATCTGATCAGCAACTCGCTCTTGATATTCATCTAAAAGGGAATTATTTAGCTGATGATTTAGAAACTCTACGATAGCAGAATCAGCAAAAAATTGTTTAGCAAGATTTAGATCATAATGTTTTAAAACTTGGTAAAAATCATAAATATCTTTACTTGTAAGCTGCTCCGTGTATGAATTTTCAGTAATTCTTACAATTTTAGATAAAAGCTCACCAGGCAGTTCATGTACTGGAAAGTATTGCATATAATTTTTTAACCTTTTAGACTATTTTAACTTTTTTAGTGCTTCTTGTAAATTGATTTAAAGATTATTTTGTAAATATTTTAATCAAGTTATATGTATATCAAGTGATTAGTTAAGTGCTTTGGCAAGTAGGACAGTAAAAAGTGCTTCTCTGTTGTTGTACTATACGTAAAATCTTGTTATTACAGGTGAAACAATTTTCTTTTTCACGTCCATATACCTGGAAATTATGTTGAAAGTAACCACTTGCTCCATTTGAGTCTGAAAAATCTTTTAAAGTTGATCCACCAGCGTCTATAGCTTTATTTAGAATCTCTGGTATAGCTTTATAAAGTAGTTTAAGCTCTTTTTTAGTTAATGAGCTGGCAGCGCGAGTTGGACTTATTTTAGCTTGAAATAAAGCTTCTGCAGCATATATATTACCTATGCCAACTATATGCTGAGGATCTAATAAAAAACTTTTGATGTTTTTTTTACTTTTTTGACATAGATTGCTTAATAGCTCTAAAGTGAAGTCTGTTGATAATGGCTCGCAGCCTAGTTTGGCTAATAGTGGCTGTTGATCTAAATTGTTTTCTTTAGCTAAGTATTCAAGCACTCCAAACCTTCTAACATCGTTATAGATAGCTTG
The DNA here is from genome assembly GCA_964438425.1 of uncultured Gammaproteobacteria bacterium. Classification (GTDB taxonomy): domain Bacteria; phylum Cyanobacteriota; class Vampirovibrionia; order LMEP-6097; family LMEP-6097; genus CAYTKM01. Next base: position 159,151 of record CAYTKM010000005.1, on the reverse strand, counting down.
CAAGTTATTTGCTAGCTTAATAATGTAATGGTCATGTTTGCCAGGTTCATACAGGTAATCTTTAATTAGAAACTTACCTGTCATACCCAAGTGTATGATTAAGTAACTAGAGCCGGTTTCAATAATAATATATTTAGCGCGCCGATAGATTTTATGAATTTTTTCATTTTTCAATTGGTTAATTTCTTTAGGAATATAGTTTCTAAGCTTATTTCTAAAAAGTGTAAATTCGACTATTTCATTATTTAATAGGTGTTTTTTTAAACCTCTAGTGACAGTTTCAACTTCTGGTAACTCGGGCATTAAAAATCATTTTTACATATCTAGTTAGTCTCATTTTTTAATAAATTCTTAAGTACGGGTAAGATAAAACATCACTTTGTTAAGATAGTAGTCCGTGAAATTAGTAAATTATTTTGATAGTATGGCTGGCGAACTAAAAAAATCATATGATTTAAAAACTTAAGCCTATATTATATCTTCTAGAGAAGTATGCAAATGACTATAAATAAAGATTTTATTCTTTCTTTTTACTTAATTTATGACTCCGCTATACTAAACCAGTAATAAATTTACTAAACCAGCAACTAAAATTATTATATTGATTATTAAGTTGAGATGATAAATTTTGCTAAAATACAAGATAAATGCATTATTATCGTCTGAAAGACTATTTAAATGAGCGCTTTGGTGCTCGCGTTCATCGAGTGACTATCGAGGGTGGCTTTACTTGCCCAAATCGTGATGGCACTAAAGCTGTAGGTGGTTGTACTTTTTGTACTGATGATGGTTCATCATCTGGGGCGCGTAATCCAGCTGATACTATCGCAGCTCAAGTTGAAGATGGTATAGCTAAACAAAGCAAACGTTTTTCGGCTAAATATTTTATCGCTTATTTTCAATCATTTACTAATACTTATGCGCCAGTTGATGAGCTGAGAGTTTTATATGATCAAGCTGTTTTACATCCGAAAATTAAAGTACTTGCAATCGGCTCTAGACCTGATTGTATTTCTGAAGAAGTGATTGATTTACTAGAGGAGTATACTAAGCGCGGACTTGAAGTGTGGATTGATATAGGTGTGCAAAGTGTTCATAATGATACTCTAGATTTAATTAACCGCGCTCATACTTATGAAGATTTTGTAGATGCCGCTGCTAGACTTAAGGCACGTAATAATCCTTTACTCAGGATCTGCACGCATGTAATTTTAGGATTACCTGGTGAAAACGAGCAAATGATGCTCGAAACTGCTGAAAAATTAGCTAAATCACCGATAGATGATCTTAAAATTCATCAATTATGTATTTTTAAGGGGACGGCTATGGAAATTGATTATCTAAATGATGAACTTAAAGTTTTTGCTAGGCAAGAATACATTGAGTTACTCGCTAAATTTATTTCACGTATCCCAAGACATATAGTAATTCAAAGACTAATGGGCGAAGGTAAAGTCGGTGAACTGATTGCTCCCGAGTGGGCAGATCACGGTCTGAAAACCAACTTTTTAAGAGACTTCGAGAACTATTTAGATAAACATAAGCTATCTCAAGGATGTCTGGTAGCAGTTTAAAACTCATAAATTTGCTATTAAATTGTGTAAATATAAACTTATGAACCAGCTTTAGGATTGTGTTTTACAAATCTAGTAGAAATATACCTTCAAGTCATGTGCTATTAAAATTTAGTCACTCAGCACTCATATTAAAGCCTAAGTGACTAAAATCTATAACAACCTAACGCTAAAATCTAGATTTAAATAGCTAATTCAAGCTCTTTAACGCTTTCAACTTCTACACAAAACCAATTTTGCTTTTTAACTGCTGAATAGTAGCTATAAGGCACGCCACTTACTTCTAGAAGAGAGCCTTTAGTAGTATGGTTTTTTAGTTCATTGAATTTATCTGCTGAAGCTTTTAAAATATATAAGCTTTTCATTTCTTTACCTCCAATAGTATTTTTAACCTGGAGCTGAGCGCTCATCATATCTGGATTAAACTTATCTATCCTTAGATCATCGCTCAAGGTTCCAACTAAATTAATATGTGATTTATTCATAAAATTTATTTTAAAAATTTTTTGTTGCTTAGTTCTAAAGTTAGGGGATCTTACCTAGTGGTTCGTTTGCTTGCCAAATTGAATTATATTTTAGCTTATTAATAGTACATAGCTAAATAAATAGGAATAAAACTATGTTAACTTTAATGAATTTGTTGAATAGCGTGTAGGTCTTATATATATTTAAACTTAACTTTAAATTTAGTGCTAAATCTATTTACTGAGCTAAAGTGCGTTTGGTAAACAAGTGAAAGTTTAAGTATACTTATGCGGGCTAGCGATAAGTATTAAGTGCGGGTCATACTTCCATAGGCGACTTTCTAAACAGTAACCAGCTTCTAGGACTGTTTTACGTAGCCAGTTGGCTGGAACCTGTCTGAGTGGGCGCGTAAAGTTTTTAGGTTCTTGATCAAAAACTAATTTAAGTTTATTTATATCTGTACATAGATCTTGAGCGATAATTATAATTAAGCCATCTTCGATCAAAAACTCTCGAGCTTGCTTTAAAAAACTTTCTAGATCATCAAATAACTCTAAATCTAAATCAATGATTATATATTTAAAAGATTTGTTGAGCTGTGGGTTAACTAAATGAGCGCGTGCATCATAATCTAAACTCGTAAGTTTACTTAAATGATTTTGATGGGCTGAAACAAGCTGACTAATCTCTTCTTGTTTAGAGCTTAAGTGCAAAATAGAGTTATTTTTACCTACAGTTCGGCGAATTTTCTTAAGAAGTAGATTATGGAATTTTTCTAAGTTCATGTGATGTACTATCAGTATTTTATTAAAGATAGTTTTTATACAGTCAATTAATTTTTATATTATAGCTAATTAACTAATCTTTTAAGCGTTCATCCATAGCGAGTGCGTGGTATTCAAGGCTTTCAGCTCTAGCCATTACACTTGCCTGCTGTGCTAGCTTAGTAAATTTACTTTTAGCTACTTTTCTAAAGTCTACTAGTGAGCTTTTAATCATGAAATCATGTGCTTGCAAACCTGAAGAAAATTTAGCTGAACCTCCTGTCGGTAAGCAGTGACTAGGCCCTGCGATATAGTCGCCTAGGCTCTCACACGAGCTTTCACCTATGAAGATGGCGCCAGCATATTTAATTTTATCAAGTAAAATTTTTAATTTATCTTCATTAGCTTGCAATTCTAAGTGCTCAGGTGCATAAATATTAATTAAGTTAGCAGCTTCATTCATGTTTTCAACTTTAAGTAAGGCTGAATAATTATCTAATGATGACTTTATAGTTTTAATCTGCTGCTCAGTTTTAAAGTTTTTCATATTATTAAACTCATCTTCTAAAGCTGCTTTAGTAGCTGATAGTACCTGATCAGAACTGGTTAAAAATAGAACTGATTCAAGTCCAGAGCCATGTTCGAGTTGACTTAAAAGGTCTAAAGCAATAAGCTCAGGGTTTGCTGTTTCATCAGCTACAATAGCAAGCTCGCTAGGTCCATAAATACCATCGATGCCAATGGTACCAAAAACTTCTTTTTTCGCTAAGCTAACGTATATATTGCCAGGACCTACAATTTTAGAGACAGCATTTATACTTTCAGTGCCATAAGCCGCTGCAGCCACAGCCTGCGCCCCCCCGATAGGATAAATCTCTTTAATGCCAAGTAAGTCAGCGGTAGCTAGCACATTAGGATGAATAGGTGGTGGACTAAACATAACTATACGCTTTACGCCAGCAACTTGCGCTGGTATCACGGTCATTAATAAGGTAGATAGTAGAGGTGCTTGACCTCCAGGTATATATACTGCTACTGATTCAAGTGCTTGGTAGCGCACACCTAGAGATTCATTTAGCTGACCTTTAAAACGCCAGCCAGTTTCAAAGTTAGAATTTATATACTCTTGCTGATGAAAATGCTCAATACGTGATTTGGCTTCGTTTAAAGCTTCTTTTAAACTTTCATCACTTCTACTAAAGTAACCTTCGGCATTTATACCAGAAAGTTCGCTATCACCTAATGTATATTTATCAAATTTTGCTGAGAATTCTTTAAGTGCCTGATTACCTTCGTTTTTAACTTTAGTTAAAATATGATCGACTGACTGTTTTTGTTCATGTAAGTTATGCATGCTTACACGTGACATAATCTTTTTTAAAATTTTAAGGTTATCTGGCTTTATATCAAGCTCATCCATACTGTAATTTTAACTTATTGAGATTTATTAACATGTTTAAATTATCTAAACGTTTCAGGTGGCGTTAGTGGCATCAAGCTAATCTTAATTGACAGCTGATTTAATATTTAAAACAGCTTATTATGGAGAGCAAATTTTTAATAGACTTGGATTTAAATCTTAGCTATAAAACTCTAAAACCTTTAGTACTTAAATAGCTACATGGATAGGCTGAATTAATATCCACTTTATTAGCAAGATTTATAAGCATAAATGAGTCAAATTATATGTGAAAAAAGGTAGTAGTTTATTATAAAAAAATTCTAATTTAATAGTAAAATTAGATGAAAATTCTAAATCGGACTGAAATTTAGAAAATTTTTATAAATTTCATACTTTTTTATAAAAATTTTCTAATTATGGATTGTAGACTTTTTAGAAATAAAGCCTAAGAAAAGTAAAGGCACTTTAGTCAAAAACTATCGTCCTACCATTTTCAACAATAATTTTATCTGAGGCATGCGCGTTTACAGCGCTAGCAAGTACGCGTTTTTCAATATCACGTCCTTTAGATACATAACTCTCGACTCCATCACGATAACTAACATTAATTACATCTTGCGAAATTATAGGTCCCATGTCTAAATCTTCAGTCGCGTAGTGAGCAGTCGCACCAATTATTTTAACGCCTTTTTCATAAGCTTGATGGTAAGGTTTAGCACCTTTAAAAGATGGCAAGAAACCATGATGAACATTAATGATTTGTCCTTGGTAATGCTGAATGATCTGAGGAGTTAAAATCTGCATATATCTAGCCATGGCAATAAAATCTATATTATATTCATCAAAGTTCTGGATAATTTTAGCTTCTTGCTCGCTTTTAATCTTAAACTTAGTTTCTTTATCAGCATTTTCTGGATATTCAATAGGTAAATGTAAAAATTCCACACCGAAACTTTCTGCTACATGCCATAAATCTTCGTGATTGCTTATAATTAGCGGTATTACTACATCTAAGTCGCCATATTGCTGTCTAAGCAATAAATCATATAAACAATGATCATATTTACTAACTAAAATACCCATGCGTTTGACATCACCAGTAAATCTAAAGTTCATTCGGTACTTTTTAGCGATTCTTTCAGCAAATTCTTCAGCGAAATCTACTAATTCAACTTTTAGCTGAGAAATATCAAATTCAATTCTCATATGAAAACTATTATCAAAACCAAGTGAATGCTGCTGCAAATCTAAAATATTGCCACCATGCTCGTAGATCATGCTACTAACAGCACCTACTATACCAGCCTGATCATCACAGCTAATTAAGAGTCGAATTAGAATCATGGCTACTATTGTAACTCAAAATTCTGTATTAATAATTCATTTCCAGTAGTAGTTTTAGCTCTTTTAAAACTATTCATAGCATAGGTTAACTGCCATTTAGTGATTTTGAAGTCTGGATAAAGATCAGCTATATACTCGTGATCATCATAGGTTAGTAAAAATTTATAAGGAGATTTACTTAAAATGTCAGCTAGCTGTTCATGCTCAAAGCAAGTATGCAACTTACCTTGCCTGCCATATAGCTTAGATGGCGTTGCACTGTAGTAAGGTGGATCTAAAAAAATTAGTGTACTAGCTGGATCATGGTCTAACTGAGCTATAGCTTGCTCATAGCTTAAATGCCTAATAACTAGACTATGATGTTCAAACAACTTAACTAATTTATATAAACGATCAATCGAAGATTTAGTAAAACGCTTCTGAAAAGCTTGCTCAGAATAACCACCAGCTTCTAATAGACCAGAAAAAGTGATACGATTTAAAACGAAGAAATCAGCTGCTAAAGTGATGGTTTCTTCATCTATCAACGAAAGTTCTGTTGATAAATTATCATCATGATCTGAGTTATCTTGATAGTTGATAGTGTTAGCCAGATTCAACTCACTTTCAGCCTTAATTGGGTTTTTACTTCTAAAGCCAGATTTATGTGAATTCAACCGACTAATATTACTTTCTAATTTTAAAGCTAAATCAGCTAGTTTATCATCAGCTAAAGCTCTTAACTTAGTTTTTATATGATCATATAAAACTCTACCTACTGTAGAAGAGCTTTGATTAGCGATATCTAGATTCGCGCGCGCTTCATGCTCGTAATCTTTGTGGATCTCATTGTAAGTGTTATAACGGTTACGTTTGATTAAACTAGCTACTTTAGGGTAACTATAATAATAATCATAAATCTTTTCGATTAGTGAAGTTGGCTCTAGATATAGTACCTGCCAAAATAACACTAAATGAGGGTTTATATCTGAAATATACTGAACGCTATCACTTAAATCCAGGTTTTGCAGCGCCCAGATCGTAAAAGAAGTACCCCCCATAAAGGGCTCGCAGATAGTTTTAGTGTCAGCTGGTACAAAGTCAGCTAAAAAATTTAAAGCTTTAGATTTCCCGCCTGGGTAACGTAAAGGGCTTTTAGTTAGCACAAGCCTTTACAGCCTCCAGGCAAGTAGTACATAGACCGTGTTCATGTAATTCAGAAAAATATTTCCAACAACGCTCGCAGCGCTTACCTTCGATAAACTTGCCTGCACTAATTTTTAGTGTATCAGCTTCTTTTAAAATTAGACTTGATACCATAAAGCTAGCTTGAATTTCAGCTTTAAGCTCACTGAAGACTTTTAGTTTATCAGCAGGCATTTCTAAAGTTAACTCAGCTTCTAAAGATTTAGCAATCACTTTTTCAGCTCTTAAAGTCTCAAGCTCTTTATTAGCTATATCTCTAAGTTCTAAAATATCTTGCCACTTGCTTGCTAGTTCATCATCTATAAACTGCTCTTTTAAAGCAGGCCAATTCGCAAGTAAAATAGATTTTTTATAATCTTTATTCGCTAGTTTAAGCTCAGGATTATAAAATTCATGATCAGCTAAATACCTTTTAACAGCTTCAGGCATATGAGTATATAAATCTTCAGCTAAGTGAGATAGCACAGGTACTAAGAAGCGACTTAAACTTGATAAAATCTCTAAAGTTACAGTTTGAGCTGCTCTTCTAGATAAAGAATTTTTACCATGAGTATAGAGTCTATCTTTGCAGATATCGAAGTAAAAGGCACTTAGATCATTAGTACAAAAGTTTTGGATTAGTTGATAAAAACGCGATAGCTCGTAGTTATCAAAAGCCTTAGTTAAATCCTGGTTTAGAGTTTGCAACCTATGTAAGATTAATCTATCTAAATCCCACAGTTTATCGTACGAAACTAAATCAGTTTCAGGATTAAAATCAAATAGATTACCGAGCATAAATCTGCTAGTGTTTCTAAAATTACGGTAAATATCACTAAGCTGTTTAAAAATATTTTTACCAACTTTAATGTCTACACTATAATCGATACTTGCTACCCATAGGCGCAAAATATCAGCGCCATTATTTTTAATAACGTCAGCTGGATCAACTACATTTCCTAAAGATTTAGACATTTTACGTCCCTTTTCATCCATAACGAAACCATGAGTCAGTACACTTTTATATGGCGCAAAGCCGTTAACTGCAACAGAAGTTAGCAAACTTGATTGAAACCAGCCACGATGCTGGTCAGAGCCCTCAAGGTACATTTCTACTGGTTTGAATTCATCAGTCATTTTATAGTCATCAGGACGATCAAAAACTACCGCACGATGACTAGAGCCCGAATCAAACCAGACATCCATGGTATCAGTTTCTTTTTTTAGGTTCTCAAGCTGGTATTTAGCATTTTCGCCGTGATATAAATGCTGAGGTATTAACTCAGTTAATTCTTTTTCGTACCAAGCATTAGAACCTTCTTTTTTAAAGATTTCTGAAACATGATTAATGATTTCAAGATCTAAAATGGCTTTAAAGTTACCGTACTCATCAGTTACTGAAGTATCATAGAGAGCTGGTATAGGTACACCCCAGACACGTTGACGTGAAATGCACCAGTCACCGCGCGACTCAACCATACTATAAATGCGATTGCGAGCGCGACCTGGATACCAGGTAACCTTATCTATTTCACTTAAGGCTTGTTCTCTAAACGCATCTACACTTGCAAACCACTGCTCGGTAGCTCTATATAAAAGTGGTGTTTTAGAGCGCCAGCAATAAGGGTAACTATGCTTATATTTGTTATGGGCGACTAAAGCGCCGAGTTTAGTTAAAGCATCTATAATAGTCGGGTTGGCGTCTTTTGCTATATGCAAACCAGCTAATTTAATATCCAGTTGTTCGATTTCACCAGCTTCAGCAGTTAAAAAACCTTTTTGATCTACTGGACAGATTACACCTAAATTATACTCTTTACCGACATCAAAATCTTCTTGACCATGACCCGGAGCGGTATGCACGCAACCAGTACCAGATTCGGTGCTTACATGCTCACCGAAGATAATTTTAGAGTTGCGCTTTAAAAATGGATGCTTAGCTTCTAAACCAGCTAATTTTTCACCTTTAAAAGTTTTACTAACTTTATTTAGTTCTTCGATTTTAGCCTGCTTTTGAAAATCTTCAAATAACTCAACTGCGATCATCATTTTGCCGTGCTCAGCTGAGTTAACTAGTAGATAATCAACATTTTTATGTAATGAAATCGCTAAATTTGCAGGTAAAGTCCATGGAGTAGTAGTCCAAATAACTATACTAGACCCTTTAAGCTCATTTTTAAGCTTGTCATCGTTTAAATTAGTCAAACTTTCTTCATCGATAGCAAATTTTACATACACTGAATCTGAAATATGATCGTCCACATATTCAACTTCAGCTTCAGCTAATGCAGTTTGACTACCATAACTCCAATGAACAGCTTTTAAACCACGGTAAATATGACCCTGATCAGCCATTAAACCGAACAATTCTAGTTGTCTAGCTTCGTAGTTAGGTTGTAAGGTTACATATGGATTTTCCCAATCAGCAACTACACCTAGGCGTTTAAATTTTTCTTCTTGACCTTTAAGGTTTTTAAGAGCAAATTCAGTACAAAGCTCTCTTAGCTTAGTAATACTAACTGCTTCTCTACCACCTTTAATCTTTTTAACGACAGCACTTTCTATTGGTAAGCCATGACTATCATAACCTGGCACATATGGTGTTTCGAAACCACGTTGATATTGGTATTTTACGATAATATCTTTTAGAATTTTATTAAGTGCAGTACCGATATGAATTTTGTCTGAGCTTAGATAAGGCGGTCCATCATGCAAAATAAACATTTCAGCCTGCTCGCTTCTTCTAATCTCACGCGCTAGCTTATAGATATCGATTTCCTGCCAGATTTTTTGAAATTCAGGTTCGCGTACAGGACCATTGCCACGCATTGGGAAACTGGTCTGTGGTAGGTCAATAGTCTCTTTTATGTTTAATTCTGATGTTGTTGGTTGAGTCATGAATATCTTTACTATTTTAGCGAATTACGGGCTATTTGTGCTTGGTTAATGGTGCTATAGAATCTGCTATAAATGATTTAAATTTGTTAGGCTATTTTTTTCATATTGTTATAACCTACTAGCTTACTTATTTGGCTGCCGGCAAGCCAGTCTAGAGCGAAAAAGTGCTTTCACTTAAACAAAGCTTAATAAAAAAAAGATACTTGTATAGATAGTTACATCAAGGTAAAAAATATGGCAAATAACAGCACAATCGATAGCGTTTCTAAACAATCAACAATCACGACAGTAAAGTCGGTACCAGAAGAGGGAACTTCTAAAACCGATAAGAATAAATCTAAAGATCGTATTGAAGATATTTCGGCTAAATTAAATAACGATAGCCCTCAAGAACAAACTTTAAAGAGTGCCTTAGTTGATTCCGCTAAACTAGAAAGATCTACAGCTGACATAGCATATGCCCTTTACGATAATCAGATTGGTTTTGATCAAGCTCAGCTAGCTGGTATTAACGCTAGAATAAATAGCGCTCAGGGTAAGGCTGAAGCGAGTTCTAGTGGAGGAGAAGTTTTAAACGGTATTAATGAAGAAAATGGTAATGCTGTTTTTACTACTAAGGGCGGCTTTGAAATTGAAACTGACGTCAATCAAGGTGGTCATACTACGATAATCCGTAACTCAGAAGGTAAAGATCTAATGAAAGTTCATGGTGACCCGCATGTAGATATGGGCAATGATGGTTCAGATGAATTTCATTTCGGTGATGATTCTACCTTAGTTTTAAATGATGGTACTGAAATTTTATTTAATACAGAAGAAACTGAAGAAGGTAATGGTATTTACTTCACTGAAGGTATTTATGTTACTTCAGGTGATCAGACTATGCAAACTGGACTTGCTTTAGAGTCTGAAAGAGGCGGCGAAAGAAACGCTGGTATTACTGAAATTAGCAATTTTCAAAGTCCAGTTAGTGGTGCTGATGAAGACGGAGCTTTGGTTTTTGGTTTAACAGAAGATAATCAGGCTGTTATAAACGATCAGGAGACTGGTGCTTGGAATGAAATCGAAGATGAAACATTCGATGAATATCTGGAAAGTAGAACTTTTCAAGATCAAAAAGGCGCTGAAGTAGCTTTTAAGCCAGCTGAATCTACTGGTTTTAAGACGCAGGCTAGTGGCAGTGGTGCTAGTAGTGCTGATGTATCTGCTTTAGAAAATGAAAAAGCTAAAATTTTATCTAATATAGCTAAAAATACTACTCTTAGAAGTATGGCTGAGCAAGAAGCTTTAGCGGCTAACGCTAGAGTTGAAGAATATTCTAAGCTTTCAGAAAATGAAGTCGCACAAAACGCTCCTAAAATTCAGGATAAAGTGGATGAAAGTGTTAAAAAATCTGAAGAAAGAAACATAAAAATGATTCAGAATTTAGTCCAGAAAGACTTTTTTGATGATCAAAGTTTTGAAGAATCAGGTTTAAATATCAGTGGTGTTTTTAATGATGCTAAGCCAGGTGGTGGTTTAGATCAAGCTGAAGGTTTCAATGCAGCTTTAATGCAATTATTAAACTTTACTGAAGGTTTTGAAGTAGATGAAGCTTTACTAGAAGATAATTTAGCAGAAAATGAAACTTTTAAGCCTAGTGCAGCAACTGGTCAAAAAACTGGTGATGGCGTTACTGATAATCCTGCTAGTACACCTGAACTTAGTAAAGATGCACCTAAAAGCAAAGGTGAAGCTAACGGTAGAGTTATAACTGAAAGCACTTTATTAAATGGTGACGAAGATAAAGTCTTGGATCGTATCAGTCAGGCTCCTATTACAGCTGATAATGTAAAAATTGGTGACAAGCCTAAACAAACTACTGCTAAAGCTGATCCTACTCAGCCTAAATATTTTGAAGCTGGTGCTACTATAGATCCTTACTATACAGTAGGCGGTGACAACGGAGCTGCTGCTGCTAAACCGCTGGCTAGTAGTGGTAAAACTATTTTAGAAATGCAGCCAGGTAGAAGTGATACTCCAGACCCAGCAACTGAAAGAGCTAACCAAGGAACTAGTATTGCTGATCAGCAATACACTACAGATACTACTCGTCAAAGAGGAACTGGTATTTCCGGTCAGCAATATGACGCGACAACTACCAGATCGCGTGGAACTGGCATCTCGGGGCAGCAGCTAGATAATGTGGGTACACGACAAAAGCCCACTGGTATTTCAGGTGAGCAGTTAGATAATGTGGGCACACGACAAAAGCCTACTGGTATTTCCGGTCAGCAGTTAGATAATGTAGGTGCCCGTCAAAAACCAACTAACATTTCAGGTCAGCAAATAGATAATGTTGAAACTCGTCAGGGTGGTACAGGCGTTAGTAATCTACAAATCGGTGCTGAAGATGCGATTAATTTCGGTCAAAAGAACTTTTACGGTAAGTCTTAATACAAGTTTATTTAGTAAGTTTAAGCTTTACATTAGTTAAATTGCTTATTTTAATAATTAACTATAAGTCTTCTTTAGCTTTTATCTATAAAAACGGGTAAAATTAAGAATAGGCGTGAGTAAAAAGCATAAGAAAAAGCCTGACACTCCTGGTCAAATCAAAACTCCTAAAAAACGTCATCCTGCTATGCCTGATGAGGACGAAGAAGAGGATGAAGACGAGGAGATCGAAGATATAGTTGTTGACCACAAACATAATTATGTTGGTGGTGCTTTTGCTTATAAAAATTCTAAAACTAAAGACTTTACTACTAAAAACATGCGTGAAACTGTCATGATGATTGGTTATGGTAAAGCGCGTAAAGTGAGTCTCACTATGCCTGATCAAGATGATCGCGCTGGCGTTTTTCCTCAACATAACTCTGTAGATGAATATAGAGATAACTTAGAGTTATTACCTTCTAGAAATCTAAAGCCATTTTATACTATGGCAAATGAAAAATTATTGATAAAAAATAAGTTTCATAAAACCGAAGTCGTCTTAACTAAAGAAAAACTGGCTAAAATTCAAAAACAAATGTCTCATTTAAGTGCTTTTGCTTTTAATCAGATGATGAACATCCCGCGTCCAGATAAACGAGATTTTGATGTTTATTACAAGATTTTCCCTAAGTCTAAACAGGTGGTTACTGTTTATACACATACTGTAAGTAAGGTTTCTCAATTCGCGCAGGTTATTTTGTTTAATAAATTTAATCAAATAGTCGCAATCAGGCATTGTAGTTTTGATGATAATTGTCCTTATGTACTTAATGAAACTAAGATAGATAAGTTTGATAACATTAGGCAGATTGCTCACCTTGGCGCCAAGGGTGGTGGCTATGCTCATAATTCTGTTGAGAGATTTGATGATGGTACCGTAACGTGGATCGTTACTAAAGATAAAGAAACTGGCGCTGCTGCTTTAAAAACGGATGGAGAAATTGTTTTTCTATCTGGTGTAATTAATGATGCTGCTAAATTAGCCGCTCAGAATTTAGGTGCTGATCGTATTGAAAATGATGAATGGGTTGGCGAGTTTTGTGCTTTAGGTTGCATGGCAGCAACTCATCCTATGCAGGTTGAATATAAACAAAAAATGCGCGAACAGATAAGTCTGATTATCGATGGTGCAACCATACCTGGTTTAGATCCTATTTTTAGAATAGATCCTAAATTTACTTAATCTTTAGACCACTCGTCACGGTGATCGAACAGCACTTCTGCTAGTTCAAGGTCATATGGAGTAGTAATTTTAATATTAGTTCTAGGACTTGAAACCAAGCTAACTTCCTTACCTAATCTTTCAAACAAACTAGCTGAATCTGTTCCTTCATAATGATCAGCTTTCGCCTTAAGATAAGCATCAATAATTTCATCAGTTTTAAAGACCTGAGGAGTTTGTGCTTGCCACATGTGTTCTCTAGAGACAGTTTTTTTAATTAAAGTTTCACCTTTAGCATTTTCAGGATAAGAAAGTTTTAGGCTATCAAAGATAGGAGTGGCAGCAATAGCTGCTCCGTGTTTTTGGGCAGCTTCAATGACTTCTTTTATAGTATAAGATTCAACAAGTGCTCGAACTGCATCATGGATTAGGATAAAGTCTGGCTTTTCAAGTTCACCTTTAATAATTAACTCTAGACCATTAAGGATACTTTGCTGTCTAGTCTTACCACTTTTTATAATATGAACATCCGTATCACTCAGTTCTGGCTTATCTAATAACTTACGCGTCATTACTTTATCAACGCTGGGGATAATAAATTTACTGATCAGTTTACTATTATTTAGATTCGTGATAGTTCTAAATAAAATAGGCTTATCTTTAAGCATTAAAAACTGTTTAGGTTTTCGATTATTCATCCTGCGACCGACACCACCAGCAGGTATAATTGCATATATTGAAGTCATAATATAATCTAAAAATTATCACACTATGCAGGAAATAGCATTATATCTTGAAAACTTAGAGCTTAATTCAGAGTTAAGTTATAACTCTTATCGTTTGTATAAAAGGGATCTATTAGATTTTGAAGAATTTATTAAAGAAAATTTTAAGAGTGAATATTTAATTAAAGACCTTAATTTAGCCACTTTAGAAAAGTTTGTCAGCTGGCTTGAACAGCGCGGTGCGCAGGTACCTGGTATTAATCGTAAGCTAACAGCCTTAAAAAAATTATGGTTATTTTTGCGTGAAAAAAACTTAGTAGAACGCGACCCCTTTAGTCAATTAATCCGTAAAAAACAGCCGCGCCGAGAAAAAGCTAAAACTCTTAGCTTAGATGAAATCAAGCAGATTTTGTTCCAAAAAGATATTGCTGATTATAGTAGATTAATTTTAGAGCTGTTATATTCCTGTGCTTTAAGAGTAAGTGAACTTAGAAAGCTGACTTTAGCAGATATTGATTTAAATACTCAGCTTATTACTGTAGTGCGCAACTCTAAAAGTAGAAAAACTCGCCTAATTCCATTTTCTAAAAATATTAAAGAACTTATAGAAGCTCATATCGAGAAAAACCAGCTTAAACCCGAGCAAAAACTCCTATATACGCGCCAAATGGATGCTTTAGGTAAAATTTATTATGAATTACCCAGCGCCCGTGAGATTTATCGTCTAATAGATGCTTGCGCTAAGTCTACAAATATAGATAAATTAGTTACAGCTTCTATTTTAAGAAATAGTTTTATAGTGCATGCCCAGCAAAAAGGCGCGCATGCGATCTTTTTAAAAGACTTAACTGGCCAAAAAGACTTTAGCTATTATAAAATTAAATAAGATTAAGCTTAGATTAAGAAATATGTATTACGTTTTGCTATAATAGTAGTTGTATAGGAGTGATTTATTAAAATCAGGCTTATATTAGAGCTTTTCTAGCTTACTTTATAAACTAAAGTGCTTATAAATAACTCTACTTAAAAAGGTAAAACTATGATTCAGGAAACAATAAAAAGGTAACTTAACTGCCAAGCCCACTTGCTAATCTAGCTAAATTTACTCCTGCCGCTACTAAACTAGCGGCACCTCCAGCTGGCGCGCCTACGGCGCCGCCAGCACCTGATATTTCAGGATTAAATCCAGCTGAAATGCCAGCCGCGGCAAATGACATTATGCCAGCGGCTAACTTAACTGATAGCGCTGCTCCAGGTGAACTGCCTGCTGAAGGTTTAGAGCCAGCAGCAGAGACCACTCCTAAAGAAGCTAAAAAATTAAGTGAAAAAGATGAACTTCAACGAAAAATCTTAAATAAGTTAGCTGCCAACCAAAAAATTTGTCCAGACGAGGCTAAAGTTCTCAAAGAAATAGCTAAAAATCCTAAAAGTACGCTTGAAATGCGTATAGCGCTTGAAGCTGCAATGAAAGATCAGTTGCAGGTGGTAAATGGTATGGGCTCAGCGCTCGCTGCTGGTATTTTACTGATTTCGCAGGTTAGTAAACTTTCGGATGCTACTCAAACTCATATTAATGATTCTAGTGAAGGCTACGCTAAAGTGGCTGGGATTTTAAACTATCCTGGTAGACTGGTAGGTCAGCAAATTACTAATAAAAATCATCATATTATGCATGGTGAAAAGCCAAAGCACAATATTCAAGCTCAGGTTGATAGTTTATATCCTTTATCTAAAGCTATGTACAGCTTTTTAGTGATAACTGATAAAAACAAAAAAATCCCTAAAAAAAGTAGTCCACTTAAACCAGTATTTAATATTCTTGCTAAAGCCACCTTGCCAGCACGCGCGCTTGCTAATGTAGCGACTTTAGGTACTAGTACGGTAGGGCATTCACTAGGGTTTGTGGCTAAAGAATTTAAAAATGAAGATTTACAAAAGGCAGCAGATTTTTTAGCTAAGCCAGGTGATAGATTACTTAGCTTCACTAAATCCATTAATGATATTAAACGTACGGAGCAGGGGCTGGGCTCGATGTTTAATGCTAGTGCTGGTATGTTATTAAACGCATTAGAGTTACCTTTAGTAATTAAAGATGTTATGAATCATATCTTCCAGAGAGATGATGAAGGTGAACTGGAATTTACCAAGCATTTAAAAAACTTAACTAAGTACTTAGGAATAAGTGAAGGTCTAGCGACTAAGGCTGATAGTCTAATAAAGTCACTTGCAAATAAAGAAGCTGGCATTGAGGGCTTGCTTGAAGGTTTGCCTGTTAAAAAATACAATAATAATATTAGAGCTTTGCAAAAATCTATGCAGTATTTATCTACTGTCATAGATAAACGTGATGCTTACGTGCAGGATCGAGGTAAGTTCCCTGTGCGTATGCTTGATAAAGGTTTAAATATTTTCGCTATGGCGCCAGCTAAGATTATGAGTGCTGGTAAGTCTTATAAACTGGTGACTAAAGCTATCAACGGTATTTTAAAGGGTAAAGATGAGATTACTGATGAAGAACTTAAAAAACTTGATCATATAACCCAGCTAGTAGCGCCAGCTAATGTAGCTGAAAATATGCTTGAAGGTATGGTATCCAATGGTGTTGGTCAAAGATCAGTTAAAAAAGCTATGAGTATTGAGATGGCTAAAAACTTTGTTAAACTTAATAATAATCTAGATGGTTTCATTACTTATTTAAGTAATTTACCTATACCTGTAGTAAATAAAATGCTGGCTGGTTCAGCTGCACCGATAGTGAGTCTATTTAAAGCTAGAGTACCTGAAGATATGCAGGAAGCTGCTCAAGCTGAGGCTACTTAGATAAGTACTTAATACTAAGAGTTTTCATTTAGTTAAAATAATCTTACAAACGTGATGAATAAATAATTCGTATTATATATTTGTATACTATGGAAATACAAAGATATTTACCACGCGACACAGCATACTTTTTAAGGCAGTCAGAAATGGTTAAACCAGTCATGGAAAACCTAAATTTTGCTTTTCAAGAAGGTGTTATAAATTCTACTAATGAAAAGCAGCAGGATACTAGTAAAATTTTAGAAAGTAAAAAAGTTCAAAACAAAATTTTTCAGATAGCAGAAAAATATGTAAGGTATTCAGCTTTAACAGAATTAACTCAAGAAAGTTCTGATATATCAGATATAAGTGAACTGAAATCTAGATGTGATGACTTTAAAGAATCGTATTTAGCAGATTTAGAACAAGTTTTTATAGATTTAAAGTTTAATAGGACAGAAAAAAGTTACACATATAATGCATTAGAGCAAATTTTAGCAGAAGGAGCTCTAAAGCACTCTAGTGAAACTAAAGATAACTTTAAGAAGCAGGCTGGTTTGTATAGAAATTTTCATGTGAACTTCGATTCGGCAGCTGCTACAGGAGTAGCACTACCAAAATACGATCTTATTATCTCAAAAATAGATAATTTAGAACAAAAATATTTAAAAACTGACAAGTTACAAGAAACTTTTGCATCTAAAACAGATTATGTTATCTGGCAGCTTTTTGAAGAAAAGTTACAAGATAATTATTCATATACTTCATCTTCAAACCAAGTTGCTAAAATGCTTAATATCGATAATTCAAAAATTGAGAAAAGCCTACTAAAGTCTGTAACAGATATTAGTGGACTTGAATTAAAAAGCGGTGTTTTACCAGTATATAAAAGTCAATTCATTAAATCTAGTTTAGAAGTTATAGCTAAAGCTAATAGTTATATGATGGTTTTTGATGAATTTGAACAATCATTAGATGTGAAGATTGATGATGATCTTAAACCAAATTTAAAAGATCTTTTATTAGTGGAAAACTTCCAAATTCAATTACCTTCAAACTCGATTATAAAGCCAGATTTAATATCAAGATGCGCTATTGATACTGCAAATAAGTTTAAAAATATTAGTACTAATGACCTGATGGAGTCGTTTGTTAAAACTAAATTTTTGCAGATTTTAAATGCATTACATATTAATAAACAAGCTATCAATGAAGACAGTTTAATCGAAAAATTTGTGCAAAAGAAAGTACCAACTGAGTTAACATGCAAAGATTTAATAGATTTACTTTATGAAAGAGCAGGTCTTAGTTTAGATAAAGAATTTAACGATAAAGCTAGCTTTAAGCAAGATTTTGAGCAGAATTTTTTAAAATCAGATAAAGTCGAGCTAGTATTAAATCATCTTGAAGCGGATAATAGTAAGTTATCAGTTCATTTGAAAAATAAATTAATAGCTTACAAAGCTACTCATAAAACTGAGTTTAGTGATTTAGACCAAAAGCTTTTACAGCAAATTTATAAAAAATTAAATCCTACTCCAGAGTATAGCGAGCACAATGAAAAATTTACTGATTTAGCTTTTATAAGCCAAAATAAAGCCTTAAGTGATTTAGATAAAATTCTTCCGGAAAACACTTTTTTGTCAAATTATATAGAGGATAAATTAAATTATTATGGTGATTATAAAGTAAAGTTTAGTGATCAAGATAAAAATTTACTAGATAAAACTATATTTCAGCTTTATCATGATACTAAAATCAAGCTTAGTAAATCTGATAATCAAGATGAGATAAAGTCTTTGCACAAATTATTAGATTTTATTTATGAAGACTTCAGGCAAGTATTAAAAAAGATGGATGTAAGAGCAGTAGATCTATATGAAAATAAGTCAGTTGATGAGCATATCGCTGATTTCTTAAGACATGCACGTGAAGATTTATTAAATAAATATGCTGCTGATTTTGAGAACAAGCCAAGAACTGAGCAACTTAAGATCCTTAAACAAGAATTTGGTTCACCAGAAGATATTTTAAAAAAAATGTTACAAAACCAAACTAAGTTAATTGAAACTTTTAATAGTTTAAGTAACTTAATGAATGAAAATTTTTCAACTGCTAAAAATGCATCAAATCTTCATAAAAGAATGATGAATAGTCTCAAGTATGTGCCTAGTTAGGCTAGCAGACAGCTTAAATAAGAACCTTTGTTCTAAATAATAAAATAAAGATATTGTATCACTTGAAGTCTTTAATTAAGCTGTACATATAAGATAATATTACAATATAAATTCTCTTGTTGGCTATGAAAGATCACGTGATTGGCATAATAATCAGTTATGGAAAAAAGTTCATAGACCTAATCGGGTAAAGGTTCAAGCTGTCAAGTTTGATAAAATTGAACAGCTAAAAAAATCCGCTAATGACAAAATCAGAAGGTCAGCTCAGCGCTTGAAATAGCTAACAAAAAACCTTACAAGCCTGAGTATATTAAACAAATAAAAAATATGACTGAAAGCCTAGCTAAGAGCATGCAAGAAGATAACATAGCAGCAAATATATATGAACTTGATAGCAAGAAAAACCTAAAAAGTATCTATATTAAAGGTGATCAAACAGGTTTAGACTTTGAAGGGAAACTGCTTGATGCATTTAATAAAAAATAATTCGCGAATGGAGTTTAAACTTTTAGTAAATTATAAAGTTAGTAGCATTATTAGTAATAAATAGATTCTAGGTGGCTTAGCCAACCTGCACGGCAGCTAAATTCAAGTTAGCGAGACACGCAGCACCGATCATACCTGAATCATTATCTAAGATACCCTTTAAAACATTTACGTGAGGCTTTAAGCCATCGACTACTCTATCTTTAATTTTTTTATTTAATTTAGCATAATCTACAAATTGGGCGAGACCACCACCTACTATAACTGCTGCTGGATCAAAAGCATTAATTAGGCTTGAGACTCCTTGTGCAATATGATCATGCCAGACACCGATAACCGCAATCGCTTCCATATCACCGCTTTTATACATATCTATTAACTTATAGTTATCTATCGTTGGGTCAGCTAAGTGCGTGCGCGCCGTATTATTTAAACCTGTACCAGAAGCGTAAGCTTCCCAGCAGTCCCAGCTACCGCAGGTGCATCTACGTGTTTTAGCACTATGAATTTTCATATGTCCGATTTCACCGCCACCGAAATGCGCGCCGCGCCAGATTTGATTATCAAATACTATACCACCACCGATACCAGTGCCTAGAGTTACCATAACGATACTACGATGATTTTTACCTGAACCAGCTATATATTCACCAAAAGCTGCGCAATTAGCATCATTTTCTACGTAAGTGAAGATACCAGTCTTAGCCTCTAATTCTTTTTTAACTTTAGTACCTTTCCAATACCTAAGGTTGCCACAAGAACCGATCATTTGACCATTATCGTCCACCATACCAGCTGTAGAAATACCGATACCTTGAATATCATGCTTTTCTCTAATCTTGCTGATCATAGCTTCCATAGTGGCGAGTATATCTTCAGCGCCAGTTTGAGGAGTTGATTCTTTAATTAGATCATCATGGATTAGCTGGCTACCTTTTAAAGGAGCTGCTGCGATTTTAGTTCCACCCAAATCAATACCAATTGTAATGACATCTTCTTTGATTGACATAGCAATAATATAGCATAACTAAAACCCAGCTTTAGCTAGGTCAAAATTTTTAATAATTATAATCACTTTTGAAAAGTGTTTGTTTTGCTCTAACCCGGCGGCCAAGCGAATTTACGACCTGCAATTAAATGCAAGTGAATATGGAATACAGTTTGGCATGCATCAGAGTTGGTATTGAATACTAAACGATAGCCATTTTCTTCAATATTCAAGATTTTAGCCACTTCTTTAGCAGCCAGTAACATTGCAGATAAATATTCCTGATCTTCATTGCGAATATCATTGATAGTTGCTATGTGAGTTTTAGGAACGATTAATACATGTATCGGAGCGGCTGGTTTAATATCTTCGAAAGCATAAACACGTTCGTTTTCGTAAACTTTTTTTGAAGGTAGTTTACCTTGGATGATATCGCAAAATATACAGTCGTCCTTTAACATATATCTAAATCATACTATATGCTCTTGATAATTTAAGGTGCAGATGCAAAATTTATAAGCTCATTCAAGTTAGAGTCCTTACTTAGGTTATCTTTAAAGCTTGCTTAAAACTTTAATCAGATGTAGCATTGTCTATATATAAAATTCTTAAGCTTTCAACCTGAACCTAAGTTTAGTCTTTAAGTGATCAATGCTTTGGTTTAAATATATATTAATTAAAACTAAATTATATAGCAGAGCAATTTTGGTCATCATAACGAATAAAAACAGGCTACGAAGATTAAATTATAATGAAATACTTCATTTTAAATTTCTAAGTGACTAAAATCTAGAATTTATTGATTGAATCTACACCTATAAAGAGTTTAGTTAATCTTACACTTGTAAACCCAATTATAATAACTTTAGTATATTACATTAGAAATCGCAAACAAGCTCACCTACACTTAGACCTGTACTATCGTATAAATTATGGTCTATCTTGCAAAGCTTACTATCAGCTAACCAATTAATCTTATTAAGTAAATATTTAGCAGCGATGCCTTTAGCTCGCTTGGCGCCATCAGCAATTTTTAATAATAAGCATTGCTGATCTTTAAGGTTTATAACTGCAACTAGCCCCTCAGCACCCAGTTTTGCCCATAGAGTTTTAGAAGATGCTGCCATAATTAGACTATCTGCTTGTTTATTACCACCAATAAGCTGAGGAAACTCTAAAGCTATATTTAACAGCTCTATATACTTTTCATTTGTACTAATTTTAGCTAGTCCCTGAGCTAGTTTTTCTGCTGGTAAAAAGTATGTTGGTAATCTGCAACCATCAATAGCTTCTGATAATTCAGACTTGCATAAACTTGAGAGCTCTTTTTTAATCGCTATTTGTAGTGGATGACTGGGCTTGTAATAGTTATGATAGCTGTATATTAATTCTGAGGTATCTTTAATAAGGTTAAACTTTTTTTTAACCAAATACTGATTATCAGTCTCAACTGAATGTTGTGTAGCTAAACCAACATACTGGTCAGTTAGAACTGAGTTCATATTAGCTTGAACTGCATATTGCCCAGCTTTATCTAAGTTTTGTATAGTGAGAATTACACTCTTATTAGGATTTGCTAAACCTTTGTTACCTTCAGTTATACTTTTTTCATTTTTATTGTCTTTTTCTTTACTAGGCTTAGCTAAACCTTCGTTACCTTCAGTTATACTTTTTTCACTTTTATTGTCTGTTCCTTTACTAGGCTTAGCTAAATTCACATTACTTTCAGTCTCTAATTTATTGTTATCTAACTGCATATTATGATAGTAATCATGCAAGCTAGCAGCTAATAGCTGGAAAAGGTGTTTGCCTGCACAGTTATGCTGAACTTTCGAGCATAAATGTTTGCCATCATTGCGATAACAGCCACAGGCCAATTTTTCAGGATCTACATTTAGTTTTAGTGCTAGCTGTTTAATGATAGTTAGTTGCGCCGGTAAGCCTGTATGTGAGGCGCAGCCTAAAGCAAGTTCTTGCTGGCTGAAATCAAGACTTAAGTTTAATTTTCTTTTATATTTATTAATAAAATCCAAAGCCACTTTTAATTGAATAATTTTGGTAAGTGAACGCATGCAAATCATTTCAGGTGAATGGTTTAACCCCCAAAACTTTAAAGTTCGGTCTTTATCAGCTAAAAGAGCAAAACCTGCATGATAGCTTTCCAGCTGATTTATCCTATACACTTTCACAAAATCCTTTATCATATTATACGGAGGCAAATTCTATCAAAAAATCATCATTTATATTATTAATCTTGCTCGCTAGTTTTACTTTGGCTAGCTCAGCTGAAAACAGTCTAGCTCCTAGCACTGTTAAATTAGCGCAAACCAAAGCGATTAAACCTGTTAAAAAAGCAGCTATTAATCCGATCAAAAGCCTGCTTGATCAACTTTACTCAGCTTGGAACGAGCATGATATTGATAAAGTAATGAGCTATTATAGTTCAGATTTTATAACTGGTGATGGTATTCATAAAAATGATTATAAGGCTTTGACGGTTCAGCTTTGGAATGATTATCCTGACATAAAAATTATTAATAAACGCCGTTCAATACGTAATCAAGATCAGTATTCTACAGTTGCAACAGTTGATCTTTTTGAAGGTCAGTCTAAAGAGAAGTACCCTGAACTATCTACTTACGGAAATTTAAACGCTTTAGCACAAGGCCATATCTTCTTAAAAAAATATGGTTCTGATTGGAAAATTAATTCAGATAGAATGTACTTCGAATTGATGACAGTAACTTATGGTAATGCTAAAAAATACTTGGACAAACATTACATATATTTCAGTGCGCCAGAACAAGTAATTGCTGGTGATTTATATTCTGGAACTTTATATTTTGTTGGTAGTGAAGATGTAAGCCTAAATGCTTTTATTAGCCGCGAATTCATCGAATATATAGGTGATGCACCTGAGCTTGAAGCTGAAGACAATCATGCCGTAACTAATAATAAACTCGAAAGACTGTACCAAGCTAATGGCGATGGACACAATGAACTTATTAGCGCAACAGCTTTAATCTATAAAGGTATAGTTGAACCTAAACTTGATGGTTTAGTTTACCTATCTAAGCGAGTTAACATTTTAGACCTTCCTAAGAAAAAAGAATCCTCAATCATAGTTGAAGATTCTTATGCTAACTCTAAAGATGATTAAGGTCTTTAGAGGATATTGTACTTAAGTGTATCAAAGTATCTTAAGTTCATTATGAAAATCTCTATTACAACACATTATATAAACTTAGTGCTTTGATAAAAACTATATATCTTTATAGATTAGAAATCTTATAAAGCTTTAAAGCAATTAGTTTAAATATACTAATTTAAGATGAATGCACTCCAAGATATTGTTTTAAAGTTTTTACAAGATCAGCAGCTAGATCCAGCAGTAGATAAAATAGCAGTGGCTTGTTCTGGTGGTATAGACTCAATGGTATTAGTTCAGCTCTGCTTGCAGTTAGCTTTAAACTTTGAAGTTTGGCACTTTGATCATAACTTAAGAGATGATTCTTATAAATCTTATGAAGTTTTGCAGAGGTTTAGCTTATTAAATCAGTTCACCTTACGTTATAAAAGCCTGAAGCTAGCTTCAGCTAGTGAAAACGAAGCTAGAAATGCTCGCTATGAAGGGATCAAAAAACTAGCTAGTGAACATAACATTAAAAAAATTTTTTTGGGACACACTAAAAATGATCAGGCCGAAACTATTTTATTTAGATTAAGTCGTGGTACTGGGTTAAGCGGGCTATCAGGAATACCAGTAAAGCGTCAGCTATCAGTTGAAACTGTTATTTATAGACCTTTATTAAATACCGCGCGCAGTGAGATTGAAGCTTATCAAAAAGCCTTTCAGGTACCCTACTACGAAGATTATACTAATCAAGAAGATAAGTATAAGCGAAATTTAATCCGTAACCGAGTATTACCTTTACTAGAGAAAGTTAACCCTGAAGTGGTTGCAAATATCAGTAATCTAGCTACTTTAGTTCAAGAAAATGAGCAATTTTTAAACTATGAAGTACAACTGAAGTTAAATGAACTAGCAGATTTGCCTTGGCAGCTAGCTGAAGTGCGTGAATTACCAGAACTAATTTTACGTAGACTAATTATTAGTAAGTTTGATTGTCATAGTATTAAATTTCAAGATCTGTTTATAAATGCTATTAAGCATGGCGGTTTTCATCGTATAAACTACCAGCATGGTAAGTTTTTCACTATTAAACAAAAAAAAATCTGGCTTGAACTTAGTTGACTGTGCAGTGCGCTATTATTATTTACTAAGATGCTTGAAACTATAAAAAAATCCGAAATAAAAGTTTTATTTTCTGCTGCTGAAATCCAAAGTAGAATTGAAAATTTAGCTAAAACTATTAATCAAGATTACCAAAATCTTGATAATATTGTAGTCGTAGGTGTACTAAAGGGTTCATTTATGTTTACGGCTGATTTAGTACGCTATCTAAAGCCTGAATTGCAGCTAGAATTTATTAAATTAAGTAGCTATGATGATGGTACTGAAAGCTCTGGTAAGGTCAAGGCTATAGACTTATCTTTACCTGATATGAGTGGTAAAAATGTACTTCTAGTAGAGGATATAGTTGATTCAGGGCGTACAGCTAAGTTTCTACTTGACTTCTTTAAAACACAAGAAGAAGTGGCATCGGTTAAATTAGTCTCACTATTTAATAAAGAGTGTCGCCGCTCACCAGAATTTAAAGATTTGAAGCCTGATTACTGCTGTTTTGATATTGATGATCACTTTATAGTTGGTTATGGTCTGGATTATGCCCAAAAGTATCGAGAGCTACCTTATGTAGGTTTTATAGAAGCGTAAACGCATAAACTGTATAGCTTTTTTTAGATTATTAAGGTTTAATTATTTAAAGCAAGATATTACTTCTTAATGGTTAGTATCTAATATATGAAATTTTATCGCTTACCTAGAGCTAATACATCATATAAAATAGATAAAACTGCTAAACCTTTATTAAGAGCTAATCCTAAAGTTGAAGCAGCTAAGAAAATGGACTACGAAGTGCCAGATTCTATTAAAGCTTTAACTGAAAATCCTACCAAACGTTCAAAGAAGCTTGAATTACTATCTAATTTTAATCAAGCTGGTACTGAGTTTACTCAGAGCACCTCATCAGTTAAGCAGCAACGTGTCACTAAAATTAAAAAACTAAGTACTTCTAGACTTAAAAATCAACAAGTTAACGTAAATAAGCAAAAAAACAAAGCTTCGATTATGCGCAAAGAGCTTAAGCATAGAAAATTTGGCGAAGAATTTATCGTTGATTTCCGTAAAAGAGATAGCCTATTTCAGGAATTATGGAATGAGATAGAAAGTTCAGCATTTAGTAAAACTAATCAAAATGAAGAATACTATGATGAAGCATTTGCAGCTATGGTACTCAAGCCTAGACAAAACCCAGTAGGATCTTTAATGTTACTAGGCTTTAGCTACTAGTATAGGTTTATCTACAACAAATTTATCTAAATCTTTTGTCAATATGTCTAATATTACCCATAGTAATCAAAGACTCAACTCTAAAAAAGTATCTGAAATGATTTTTAATATGGAACTTGCAGTGATTGAACCATTTCTCGAAAATAAGGGTGCAATTTTTCAAGACACTTATACAGATAGAATGATGACTATTGCTCGCACTAATTTATTCATGAATAATTTATTTGCTACATCATTTGCTATTCAAAGATCTGACGCAGATTTTAAATACAATCAGCAGCAGTCTGACCTAGTTACTAAATTACTCAAAAATCATACTAAAAATATAAACTATAACTTAGATTCTAATAATCCCATGAGCATAGAAAAACAAAAAAATGCTTTGACTTATGTCAACAAATTAATAGAATTTATCCCGGATAAATATCTAAGTTTGGATTTAAAAGAAGATCATGAAAGCTTAAAGGCTAGACTAAAAAATAATATTAAAGAGGCGATTAAAAATGAAGATACTAGTTTAAATCAGGATATTAATATTAATTTAGAAGATATTTCCCGATCTGGTAATTTAACTCAGCTAAGAGATCAGCTGCTTCAAATGATTCAAAGTGATACCGCACCAGCTGGCTTTAATAGCTTAGAAGAAGATACTAACAAATTTTTAGCTGGAGCTATTAAAATTATTAAGTATCAACCTTTAGTTAGTAAAGAGCTTGGCTCTGACCTACATGAAAAATTTGTAAAACAGATTAGTGAAAACAAACTTTACTTAGATGCTTTCTTAAATAATGATGAGCGCTATTTAAAAGAAAATGATTTTGATCTTGATAAAACTTATAATCTAATTAATTTACATTTATTAATAGATTCGTTTGATTTAAATGAGGCTAGTGAAGATCAAGCAAAGCTAAATCAGGAAAGCCAGCTAGTGAAAATAATGGATCACTTTATAGATAAAACAACTAACCTCAGTCATAAATTAGAATTAATAGATAAATTGTTAGTCTTATATTCAAGCTCTAAAAACAGAGAAACTTTAAGACAGCAGGAATTTAAAAAAATTGATGAGTATCATGACTCGATCAAAGATTCTACTAATGTAGAAGCTTTTTATAAACTTACTCATGATAAGGATTATCCTCAGATATTTTCTGAAAATCCTGATTTTGAAGAATACTTATTAGCTGGAGAACAACCGAAGAGTAAACAAGTAGAAAAACTTATTAGATATGCAAGTTCGAGATTAAAGCAAAATATAGAAGGTAAACCTCAGAGCGCTAATATATTTAAAGCAATTTTGCCTAAAAGAGTTAATCAAACAGATTTAAGTTCACTTGAGACCTGGAAAGAAAAGGCTAATAAGTTAGGTCTTAAAGATTTATAATCAAAAATATTTTGATTAAGTTAAACCTTATAACCTAGATCTCTTAGTAAAACTATTTTTTTATTATCCTGCAAGTAGAGTATTTAGACTTCTCTAAATCAACCAATAAAACATATTAATGGGTATAGTCATTAATACAAATAGATTTAGTTTGAACGCTCAAGCTTCACTCCGAAAAAGTAGTAAAGAGCTTGAATTATCATCTAATCGACTTTCATCAGGTTATAAAATTAATAGTGCTAGTGAAGATGCTGCTGGCATGACGATTTCCGAGCGTATAAAATCTGATGTACTCGGTTTTAATAAATCCATTCAAAATATGAATGATGGTATCTCTGTAATTCAGGTTACCGAAGGTCAGCTGCTAGCTGTGCAAGATGGTCTCCAAAGAGTTAGAGAACTTATGGTGCAAGCGGCTAACGGTACCTACGCACCCAATGAACTTGATACTATCCAGCGTGAAATTAATTCCTGGGTAAGTAATATTGATGCAGTTGCCCGCGAGACTAACTTTAATGGTGTACGTTTATTAAGAGCAGAAGCTAGTGATATTACTAGTCAAGAAGATAAAGTAATTCAAAGTGGTATAACCTTTGATCAAGTGACTAATGTGGAGTTTGAGCCTGGCTTTGTTAATGTAAATAACCCTGCTGCGCCCCAGTATGTGTCAGATAGAGGTATTAATATTGATCCCAGTTATATAAGTGTCCCCGAAAACGCGAGCGCTGCTACTGCTGCTGCTGAAGTGCTCGCTGGTACCGCGGGTTCTAACTATGTCGATGATAAAATCGAGCAAATAAAAGATCATCTTAATGCTCAAGGTACTAATAATCGGGTCGCAATTTCAGCGTATTTAGATACTTTTAAGTCAGGTGGAGCTCATCAGGCTGAAAATATGGGTGACCTGCGTCAATATTTATATGAAATTTTTGCTGGGCAGCCTCCAACTGGTCCTAACGCGCCAGTAGTTAGACCAGCTGCTATCGAAGATAAAGAATGGGAGATTCTTAAATATAATTTACATGATGGCGGGCAGCTAGTAGAAGATGCAGATACTAGAGGTTTTAGTTTGGGTCAGCTAAGAGTGGCAGGATCAACTATAGATTCTTATGCTGGTAGTAATTTTGATCATGGTAATTTAACTGATATTTCTAATATGATAGACAACGTTTCTAGGATGAGATCACACTTAGGTGCCATCCAAAATTCGCTTCAAGCTAAGATCGATTCCCAAGATACTAAACGCCAAAATTTGCAAGCATCGAGATCTAGAATAGTGGATGCTGATATGGCGTTAGAATCTTCTAATATGGTTAAAGCTCAGATTCTACAGCAATCTGGCGTAGCTATGTTACAACAAGCTAATACTATTCCACAAATGCTTTTGGATTTGCTACCTTAAATTAGCTTTACTATTTACTACTAAATTTTTGCTGTAGATTTTTATTTGTGATCAGAATCAATCGCTCTTGACTTTAGATTGGTGTAAAAGCAACTTTATGTCAGCTCTTTAAAAATCTATAAATTAAGCTAGAATGTTAAAAGAAATGTTTGCGCCTACTCTAAACTCCAAGCTTGCTGATTATTTGATTCTTGAAAAAAAGTTACTTCACAAAGTGGCTAATCAAACTAGACGCTCATTTAAAAAAGCTAAGCCTGCTTTGCGTAAAATTGATAATTGGATCTGGGATCGTCATTTAAATCCATTAAGCTGGTATATTAGACCAGTTTTAATGATTCCGATCGCGCTTGCTGCTTACTTTAGGCAGTCCTACTTATTAATTGTAAGCTTTATCGCCTTCATGACTAGTATGTTCTGGTTTAATAAACCGCAGCAGGTGAATCCTTTAGCTAAAAAGGCTCTAGATTATGAAAGAAACTACCTGAAATCTAACTGGGATCTAAAAAAAGTGTTGCTTAGTTTACTAGTACCATTAGGGATGCTGGCATTTGTGCAGGCTTTTTGGCAAAGATCACTTAAAATAGGTTTAATAGTATTTAATGTTCTAGTAGCTGTGAAAATTATCTGGACTTATATTATTTTTGATCGTAAAACTGCTAATTATCACTTAAAACCAGCCTTGGCTGGTCTAGGTTTAGTCAACTTACTAATAGTATGTTTGAAGTTATTCGATAAAAATGAAAGTTAATTAATTCTATAACTAGTCTTTTGTATTAAAGAAGTATAAAAGCAGGCTTGCTAGCAAGAATAAGTCTTGTATAATAAAAGCTATGTTACATCAAAAAAACAAAATTAAAGCTAAACTAGCTGATAAATCTTTATTAAAGGTTATCGCTGGTATCAATAATTTCGATCTAGAGCAGGTTATGAAAATTGCAGCAGCAGCTAATCATACGAATGCTGATTTAATTGATATCTGCGCTGATGAAAATATTATAAATGAAGTGCTTAACGCATATCCTGAACTGGCTGTCTGCGTATCTTCAGTGACTCCAGCTGAATTACTAAGAGCTGAGGAGCTTGGTGCTACTATGCTTGAACTTGGCAATTATGAAGCTTTGCATGAAGAGGGGATCTATTTAAGTGCTGCTGAAGTGTTTTCACTAGCTAGTGAAATTGTAACTTACCGCAAGCAGGCTCTAGTGTCTATCACTGTACCTGGACATATATCTATTGCAGAGCAAATTAAGCTAGCTATCGAACTTGAAGAACTTGGTGTAGACGTAATCCAAACTGAAGGTGCTGCTCAGGTAACTACTGAAGCTGCTGGCGCTTTAGGTCAAATCGAAAAAGTCAAACTAACTTTAGCAAGTACAGTAGAGTTAACTAAAAATTTAAATGAAACTGCTGTGATGACCGCTTCAGGTATTACTCCTGACACATTACCTATGGCATTAGCTGCTGGTGCAAATGGTGTAGGTGTAGGTAAATACGTAAACAAACTAAATAACGAACTAGAGATGGTAGCTGCTATCTTAGGTCTTCAACAAAGCTTTAAAAAAGCAAGTAATTTGGTGAATGCTTAATATCTTTAAAAAACTTGATCGTTATGTAATCTCAGAATTCTGGTTGCCACTAGTTAGTGGCGCCGGAATTATTACTGGTGTTTGGCTAGGGATTGATAAGTTTAAAGAAGTTTTTAAATTACTAGCTAAGTCTGGAGCTTCTTACTCTAATGCTTTAGTAATTCTAGGGTTAGAAATTCCACAGATTTTATCAATAACACTACCTGTTAGTATTTTACTTGCTAGTTTTTTAGCCTTCCAGAAACTGTCTGGGCACTCAGAGCTGATCGCTATGCGCGCTGCTGGCGCGAGTTTCGGGCGTATTATGCGTCCAGTTATATATATGGGGATGTTTTGTATGCTTGCTTGCTTTGCGATCAGTGAGTATCTAGTACCTTTTACAGGTCCACTCGCTAAAAAAGTTTATACCATAGCCTTATATAACGATCCCATGCCAGAACAAAGTTTATATAGTTTTAGCTATCTTGAAAAAGACTCTAAAGATATTATTAAACGTATTTTTTACGTTAAACATATTAAGGATGATATTTTAAAAAATGTCGTTATCGTAGATTTTAGTGATAATAAGCTCTTACAGATTTATCTAGCTAAAGAAGCTACCTGGGATCCTCGTAAAGGTGGCTGGAGTCTACTTAATGGTAGCAGCTCATATATTAAACGTGAAATTGGCGATAAAGATGCCAGCCAGTCCAAGCATTTAATTTCTAATTTCCAAAAAACCTTTATACCTAGTGGCTTAAACCCACGTAAAATTTTAAAAAAGATTTCTCATGTAAGAGAAATGAATTTTATGGAACTGGCAGCTTATATTAAAACTCATGAAGAAGGTAATATTGAAACGGATACTTTGAGTCGAGCTAAAACAAGTTTTCATAGTAAGTTTGCTTATCCTGTTTCATGTATCTTTCTAGCTATTATCGGTGCCTGCTTAGGAATAACTGCTAGGCGTGCAGTTATAAACTGGGGTTATGTAATGCTTGGTTTAATTGTGTTTATTTTTTATATGAGTCAGTCTACTTTTGATTCATTCGGTGATTCTGGACGTATCGAGCCATTTATTTCGATGTGGATTCCTAACTTAATTTTAGGCAGCATAGCTCTTACTATTTACCTGTATAAAGCCAGGTCTTAGTTTATGCAAAATCTTGTTCAATTAATTAAAGAGCAAGGTGACATCGTGGAATTGATCGGTGATCATGTTCCTTTGAAAAGAGCTGGTGCTAGTTATGTTGGTAAATGCCCTTTTCATAATGATACAAAACCATCTATGAACGTTAGCCCACAAAAAGGCATCTTTAAGTGCTTTAGCTGCGGGGCGGGCGGAGATATTATAAAGTTTTGGTCTGAATTTCATCATAAAAGTTTTAAAGAAACCTTAGTTGATTTAGCGAATCGTTATGGTATTACGATAGAAGAGCAGCAAAATGACCAAAACTACGAAGATCGAAACCTTTGGTTAAAGCTACATAGACTAGCTGCTGAATATTATAATAAAAAGCTACTTGCAGCTGGTGAAGCTGAATTATGTCGTAACTATCTAAAAGATAGGCAAATAAGTAGCGAAACTATTACTAAATTTAATTTAGGCTACGCGCCTGAAGCCTGGACTGGGCTAATCGAATATCTACAACAAAAAACTAAAGTAAGTGAAGAAGATTTGTTTAGAGCGGGTTTAGCTGGTAAAAGTCCTAAAAGTGGTAAGGTTTATGACCGTTTTCGCGCGCGCCTGATGATACCTATTTATAGTGATCGTGATGAATGTATTGCATTTGGCGCGCGTATCTTAGTGCCTGATGACAAGCAGGCTAAATACTTAAATTCAGCTGATAGCCAAATTTATCATAAAGGTAGTAACCTGTATGGATTAAATTTAGCTAAAGAACATATTCGCAAAGAAGATGCAGTTATCCTAGTTGAAGGTTACTTCGATTTAATAACTTTAGTGCAGGCTGGTATAAAAAATTGTGTCGCCAATCAGGGCACTGCTCTTACTTCGCGGCAAGCACGTTTACTTATGAAATATACCATGAGTAAAAAAGTTTACTTATGTTTAGATAATGATCGTGCTGGCATGGAAGCAGCGAGTAAAGCTTATCAGGTGATTATGAAAGAACTTGAGGGACTGGGTGCTGATATTCGAGTTATAGATTTAGGCGAAGCTAAGGATCCAGATGAATACATAGTTAAATATGGGGCTGAGCAGCTGAAAAATACTATTAATAATGCTGCTGAACTAATGCAGTACCAGATTAATAAGCTTTGTGCTGGTAAAAAGCGAGCTGATTATCATGAGAAGGATGAATTAATTAAAAAGCTAGCTACTTTTATGGCACATATTAAAAGTGCTAATAAATATTCATATTACCAGCAGGAAATAGAGAAAGCTTTGGATTTAGATCAGTCTGTAGTTAAAAGTGAGCTTTCACGCCAAATAACTATTTTTAAAGAACAAGAACTTAAAAACTCTTCCTATAATTCATCACTCGAGCGTGATATGCGTGCTCCGACTCGAGCTAAGTTAACCAGCCCTTCAGGTCTAAGTGCTAGAAAAACTAAATCAGAGATAAATCTAGCTTATGATCATGAAATGCTGGCTTTATTACTAATTGAAAACACTTTAATTGAAGATTTTATGAATGAAGAAGAGTCACTTTTATTTAATGAATCAAGCCGCATTATTTTAGATAGTGTGCTTGATGTGTGCTACGAAAATCCAGATTTAAAAGATATTGACGTTAAGTTTAATTATTTGCAAACTAGTATTTTAAATGAATACCAAGATAACCAGGATTTTAGTGAACATTTAGCTGAGATATCTCAGGAACTGGATAAAAACGGAGAGTTAATTAAACTTAAAGTTGATCTTAAAACTAAATATGATAATTTAAAGAATAAAATGAAGATTATCAAGCTTGAAGATAAACGTAAAAAAATGCTAAATCGTTTAAGTGAACTTGAAGATAATTCTAAAGTGGATTTAGATCCAGCTGAAATTCCAGAACTCATGAATAGCTATAAAATGATCACTATTGAGCTAGAGAACTTAAAAGCTTTTAAAGCTTTTTGATACTTACTGGAAATAAAGTTCCACCTTACTATTTATATACATTTTACAGACATTTTAACTATGAGTGCACCCTACTAGCTTACATTTTTAAGTTTATACATTTAAAGTTTTCTATTAATCTAACTTACGTTTAAAATACTGACTAGCGATAGTTAAAGCTGCAGTACCGATGATCAAAAGTGGAAAAATAAATTCTAAAGACATTGATAGACTCAGTTCTTTTAAAAATACACCTTTAACTAAGATTAGAAAGTATCTTAAAGGGTTAATATATGTTATTTTTTGAAAAAATAAAGGCATGTTTTCAATCGGTGCAGCATAACCTGATAACGTTATTGCTGGTACCATAAAAACGAAAGTGCCCAGTACGGCTTGCTGTTGGGTTTTAGAGATAGCTGAAATAAATAAACCGATACCCAGTACTGAATAAACAAAGCTAATTACACCAAATATAAAAACTAAAATATTACCAGTGAATGGTATTTTAAATATATTGATAGCTAATACTGCCATAACGCTAGCTTCTAGCGTGCCGATGATAATAGCTGGCATACTTTTGCCGATGATGATCTCACCTGGAGTTAGTGGAGAAACTAATAATTGATCAAAAGTGCCCATCTCTCTTTCAGTAGCTATAGATAGTGAAGTAATCACTAGAGTTATTACGACAGCTAAAATTCCTATAATTGATGGTAAAGTAAACCAGATGTATTTAAGATTAGGGTTATACCAGTTAGTAGTGAGAGGATTTATAGCTTGATTGTTTTTTTGCTGACTAACTTGAACACTACTAGAGTTTTCAATCGAAAAATCATTAATAATTTCGGTCAGGTAGCCATTAACAATTTGAGCTGAATTAGAGTTACGACCATCTAAAATTACTTGAGCTTGACTGGAACCTTTTTTTAAATCAACAGCAAAGTTATCATTTAGTATTAAGGCGGCAATCACTTTTTCATTATCGATTAGATTTTTAACCTGCTTAGGTGAGTTAGCGTAAACTATATTAGTAAAATAACTGGAACTTTCGATGCGATGTACCAGTTCTACACTTGGTTTTGAACGATCAGCATCATATATAGCTAGATTGATATTTTTAACTTCTAAAGTGACTGCATAGCTAAAGATAAAAAGTTGTAGAAGTGGAGGTCCTATAAGTACGAATCTATTTTTAGGATCTTTTAAAAGTGCTATGAATTCTTTTTTTATTAAAGAGATTATACGGTTAAGTTTTGTTTTAAGTTTGCTGTTCATGATGGTTGGTAGATGCGTAATTTATACTTTGCAAATTTTCTATTTTTTTAGCTTGAGTCTTTAATAAGCTAAGCTTGTTTTGAATGAGTATTTCTAAAATTAGTTACTGAATACTAGTTGGGTAATTAGATGCTGATTTAAGTTTTTAATTTAGGAGTAGTTATGAAAATATTTGTAAAATCACTATATTATATAAATTAGAGATTTAATTCCATTTGAAATGTAAAGTAGTCTAATCCAAGCTTTTACTAGATTTCATAACAAGTAGACTAAAGAAAAAGACACCGATAAGTAGCAAAAAGAAACTATTTTTTAAAATTAGACTACTAACATCACCTACAATAAACATTGTTTTAAGCATGCTGACGAAATATCTGGCAGGAAACAAATAAGTTAGTCCTTGAATTATTTTAGGCATAGAATTAATCTCAAAAATAAAACCTGAAAGCATAAAAGATGGTAGAAAAGCTGTCGTTAAAGCCATCTGCGATGCTAGATATTGACTGCGAGTAACTTGCGATATAAGTAAACCCTGACTTAAGGCGGCAAATAAAAACAGACTAGTGACTAACCATAAGACTAAGATAGATGATCTAAAGGGAACATGATAGATAAAGATCGCAAAAAACATGCATAGTACCATAGAAAATAAACCTAATAAATAATAAGGTATAATCTTAGCGACTACAAACTCCAATTTACTTATAGGTGTTACTAGCAGTGCTTCTAATGTGCCTCTTTCATACTCGCGCGCTATGACTAACGCTGTCAGTAAAGTTCCGACTAAAGTCATAATGATAGCAAGCGAACCTGGAACTAAAAAATTCTTACTTTCTAATTCAGGGTTGTACCAAAAACGCGACTTTACTGAAATCCTTTTTTTACTGGTTGAAGTTGGCTTTAACTGACTTTGAAAAATTCTGATGCTAGCTTGAATATAATTACTTACAAATTTAGCAGTATTAGGCTCGGAACCATCGGTAATAATCTGTACATCAGCTGCTTTATTAGAACTTTTGTAGCTTTTGGAAAAGTCATTTGGAATAATTACTATACCTCTGATTTTACTTTTAGTTATTAGATCTTTAAACTGCTCTACACTTTCACCATATACAGGTTCAATATATTTAGAATTTTCAATTGTTTTACTAAGCTCGTAGCTAAGTCTACTATGATCTTGATCTATTAAAGCTATTTTTACACTATTAGTGTCTAAACTTAGACCATAGCCGTAAATTAACATTAGCAGTGCTGGTAAAACTACTGCGATTAAAATTGAACTGGGGTCACGAATAATTTGGAAGAACTCTTTTTTTATTAGTGAAAATGTAAACTTTAAATTAAGCATTAGTGTGCTCCGCTTTTTTAATTAGTTCTATAAAAGTTTCTTCTAAAGTCGGGTTAAGGTTCGTGGAAGTTTTTATCTTAGTTTTTAAGTCTGTAGGAGAGCCAGTCGCGATATTTTCACCTCGATAAATCAAACCGATACGATCACAATATTCAGCTTCATCCATAAAATGAGTTGTCACTAGCACCGTAACTCCTTTAGCTACCAGTGAATTAATATGCAACCAAAACTCTCTTCTAGTTATTGGATCAACACCTGAAGTAGGTTCATCTAAAAACAGCACATCTGGTTCATGCATCACCGAGCAGGCAAGTGCTAATCTTTGTTTAAACCCTAGAGGTAAAGTGCTAGCTTTAGTATTCTTGTAAGAATCGAACTTAAATACTTCTTGCATAAGTTTGATTTGTTCACTTTGCTTTTTACCTGTAAGACCGTAAATACCTGAATAAAATTCTAAATTTTCAAGTAAAGTAAGATTACCATATAAAGAAAATTTTTGTGCCATATAGCCTAGCTTCGCTCTAGCTGCTGAAGCACTTTTTGCAAAGCTGATACCCGAAATAGCAGTAGTACCTTCGGTGGGAGTGATTAAACCACACATCATTTTAAAAGTTGTTGACTTGCCGGCACCATTGGGACCAAGCAAACCAAATATTTCACCGCGTTTAATTATGAAACTATTGTCTTTGACAGCGGTGAAATCACCAAATATTTTAGTAAGTGAATCAGCTTCCACAATTACTTTTTCATCAAATTCTTTAGGAGTAATAATTTCAGCAAGCTTAGAAGTGTACTCTGGTATACCACCTAGAGTGTCTAAAAAGGCATCTTCAAAGTTGGCTGGTGTTTGACTAAGCGTGCCTAGATTTTTATATTTATTAAGAGCAGTATCTAATTGATCTTTTTTAAACACAAACTTCAAACTTTTACCTTGGATGACGGCGTCAGTAGATAAGCCATCTTTTAGATTTTCAAGCAATAGAGTTCTAGGCTTGAGGTTATCTTTAAAATCATCAAGTAAATGAACGCGTCCCTTTACTCTATTTAAGATATCAGCTGGCAGACCTGAATATAAAGCTTGCCCATCATTTAAAAGTAGAACTTCAGTGCATTTTTCAGCTTCATCGAGATATGCTGTTGACCAAATCACGCTCATACCAGTAGCTGATAGCTCACTTACCATCTGCCACAACTCACGCCTGGATATCGGATCAACTCCGACTGAAGGTTCATCTAAAATTAGTAGTTCAGGTTCACCAATCAGTGTGCAGGCTAAACCTAGCTTCTGTTTCATACCGCCAGATAGATTACCTGCTAATCTTTCTTTAAATCTAGCTAAATCGGTGAACTTTAGTAACTTTTCATATCTTTCCTGGCGTTGATTACCGTAAATTTGTCTAAGATCTGCATATAAATTCAAATTTTCAATAACACTTAAATCTTCGTAGAGACCAAATTTTTGTGGCATATAACCGATACTATTATGTATTTTTCTTATGGTAAGCAAATTATCATGATCAAAAGCAGCTGAATCATAGTTTAAAGTGACAGAAGATTTAGATGCCGCAGGCTTATTTTTAGGTTTAATTTGATGGTTAAATTTAGTATCATTATTAGGACTAGCTTTAAATTCTAAATTATCATCAGACTCACAATTTTTATTGTCTGCTAAATTTCTAAAGTTATATGTCAGCTTTCCGTTACTTGCGCTAATTAGACCAACTATGATTCTGATTAAAGTAGTCTTACCAGCTCCGTCAGGACCAATTAAGCCAGTCATTTTACCACTTTTAATTTTAAAATCTAAAGGTTTTAGTGCTGGCTCGTTTGTAAAGCTTTTACTTAAACTTTGTATATCTAAAATATAGTCCTTCATACTAGGGTTTGACCTTATTTGATTTTTTTAGTTTGTAGATTAAATTCTGCATTTTAGATTTTCTGCTTTAATGGTGAAAAGTACAACTGTTACTTTTCAGTTGATTTAGTATTTTTATTATGCTCAGCTTCTTGATGCTTTAAAGTTACAGTCACTGGTAAGCCAGGTCTTAAAAATTGATCTGGGTTTTCGACCACTACTCTAATTCTATAAACAAGTTGAGTGCGCAATTCTTCAGTTTGAACAGTTTTAGGTGTGAATTCAGCTTTAGGAGAAATATAACCTATCTGCCCTTGGTAAGTTTTATTACTATCAGTATGAACTATAACTTTCATACCTGGATAAATTTCATTTAAGTTAGGTTCATCAATCACTGTTCTGATCCAGACTGGTTTTAATAAAGATAGACTATAAATAGTCTCACCAGTTTTAACTACAGCACCAGCTTCCTTAGCTTTCGTCAGAATTACGCCAGCTGATGGTGCTTTTAAAATGGTGTCATCATAGTCTTCTTTAGCTAGTACTAAATTAGTCTTACTAAGTTTCGCGCGCGCACTGGCTGCTTGTTTATCTTCACTGCGATAGCCACTTTTCTTTAATTTAAGATCTTGCTTTAAACTTTCGAGGTTAGCTTTAGCTTGGTTATAATTAGCAGTCTGGCTATCATAATCCTGCTCTGAGATACCTTCGATACGTCTTAAGGATTCATATCTTTTTAATAGTAGAAACTCCTTGTTTAACTGAGCTTGAGCTTGAGCTACTCTTTGATTAATGCTAGCTATTTCTTCAGGTCTAAAACCTCGATTAAATTTGTTTTTATTAGCATTTTGTAACTCATACTCTGCTTTGCGAGCTTTAACTTTTTCTATATACTTTGTCTGATCGAGTTTAGCTAATATTGCACCAGCTGGCACAGTCTCACCTTCTTCATAATAGGTTTCGGCTATCATACCAGGCACTTCAAAGGCTAGATCAACTTCACGTATGTCTACATTACCGTATAGTTTTAATTCTTCACTACCTTTATCTCTTAAAAGATAAAAAATAGCGATACCTATAAAAATTAAAATAAAGATAGCTAGTAAAATTTTTTTCTTATTCATTGGGTTGAGTCCTGTTTATTTGTTAAGTTGTTTATTTCTTCTTGGAAAATTTGTTTGACTATGTTTCTTTTAGCTTGATTGAATTCACTTACTTTAAGTTCTCTTAAAATTACTTCTGTGCCAGTTAAAAAAATCAAAGCTTGGCCAATCAGCATATGTGTTTTGATCCTTACATAGCTAGAAGTAGCACTTTTACCAGTAATAATTTCAACAAGTCTGCAAATATGTTTATGCTTGGGGCTAATAATATTTTCATAGATGATGTCAAAGTGTTCACTAGGTGAGGCGTGCTCACGTGAGATCACTTTATGCCATAATCTAGCTTCTGTTTCGATAAGAGGTAATTGAGCAAAGCTAAAGAGAACTTCTACTAGCATATGCTTAGCTTCATCTTGGCTGATTTCTTTGAGATCAAAATCTTTTGGCCGAGTCATAGCTTTGAATCTAAAACTTATATAGGCTAGCACTGCTCTATATAAACCAACTTTATGTTCAAAATGATACTTAATGTTAGAAATATTAGTATTAGCTTCCTGACATAATTTTCTGATACTAGTGCCATTAAAACCGTACTCGCCAAAATGTACCATGCCAGCTCTAATTAGATCATGATAGGCATCTTGTTTTAAGTATTTTTCGTGATCAAAATACTGGTTCATTCCATCCATGAATTTTATTCTAATACAAAAAAGTAAATAAATCAAACGTTTGTTTGAAAAATTGTGTTAATATTTATTTTAGATCTTTATAAAGCAGGAATAGCTAGATTTAGAGCTTGAGTATATTTAGCATTTAAAATTAAAGCCTAAGTCGAAACTAAAATAGCAGCTTGCGATGTAACTAAGGTCTTAATGAAGTAAATCACTAATTTTAGAACCATGAAACGATTAATTTTTTTAACTATATATATTTTTTTGATTATTAAAAGTGCAGCAGCAGAAAGTTATTTAATGGTGCAGCCGGTGGATAACACCAACCTTGCTAAGGCTTTTACTGATTCAAGCTTAATAGATGATAATACTGGTGTAATTTTCAATGAAAATACTACTGAAATACCAGCTAGCTCTACTAATGATATAAATTTAAACAGCGAGGATATAGTAGACCCCCTTGAAACGATTAAACCTCAATTAATAAAACTAGAAATTAGTAAATTTGATCCTGAAGAAATTACTTTTGCAGATTTTTTATATGAAGCTGTTAACGAAAACCTGGCTTTTCAAGATAGTAAAATCAACTCTAAGATAGCTAACTGGAAGTTTTGGCAGCAATTTGCAAGCGCTTTACCTGACGTGCAGGCTAATTTTGGTTTGAGAGACTTAAATGGTACTTTTTACTTGAACTCGGCTTTTCAGACCGAAATTGATGAGGTGCAGGGGTTTTATAACTTTGGTATTAATTACCGGGCCTTTAATGGTGGCAAAACTACTTTACTTACCTTAGCAGAAAGATATTTAAGAGAATCACAAAACAAAATTCTGGCTAATGATTATTACAAACTAGTTTATGAAAGTATAGTAATCTATAATGACTTACTAAAAGAACAGTTAAGTTTAGAGTTTTATCGCAAAGCTTTTCTAGAAGCTAAAACTAATTCTAAGCTAGCTAAAAATAAGTATGATACAGGTATAGGTACTAAATATGACTATCTAGTCGCTCAAACACGTTTAGCTGAAACTAAACAACAGTTAATTACGGCTGAAAGTCGTCACCGTATCGCACAGACAATCGCAGCTAAACATTTAAATCAGAATCAAGATAAGCAATACTATATTAATTCTGAGCAAATTTCAGCTTTAAATTTGACTAATCAGGATTTAGACTTTGAAGAGATTAAAGCGTACCTAGCAGAGCACAACCAGCAAATTTTAGCTAAGGCTGATCAAATGAAAGCTTTTAGAAGACAGCTATATGCCAGTTATGGTGACTTTTTACCTAAGGTTGATGCCTTTTATACTTTTGGTTCGACAGGTGAGGATTTAGGTGACATTAATGATTTGCATACTTTAGGTTTTCAAGTGTCACTTGAATTTGGTAAGAGTTTAGGTTTATCAAGTGTCTCGAAGGTTAAATTAGCCGAAAAGAATTTAGAGCAGGCGAAAAATCAAGCTGAGCAGCTAAACCAAAACCTCGAATCAGAGCTGCGCCAGACTTATCTTAAAATCCAAAGTAATCGTCTGGCGATTTCAGAAGCGCGCGCACGTTTAGAGGCAGCGCGCGAAGCTTTAAAAATCTCACAAGCTCGCTATGATAGTGGACTTGATCTAATTAACGATTTGCTCGATTCTGAAAAACAACTTAGCAGTGCTGAGCAAAACCTGGTTATAACTACCAATCTCTATAACAAAGCTGAAGCTTACTTAGCTTACTTACTGGGTGATTTAGAATTAGTGAATTTGAAATCTTAGTCATTAATTAAAATTAGGAAATTTTATACTAATTAGTTTATTTAGTACCTGTAAGTATGATGTTAAGCCTGAAGTGGTAATCTAGTTAGTTAATTACAAACTTCAAAGATTATGAATTCAACAAAGCTAAGCTTGCAGGTTCTAATTAGATTATTAAAATAAGCGCTAAACATATTAATTTTAAAGCTAAACTTTTTAATTTTAAACAAGTGGATTGATATTCCTAATAAAGTTCATAATCATAATAGTTTGCTAACCAAACTCCATAAATCAACCTAAAAAAAACACTTTAAAGCACTTTTTTCAATCCAAATGTACTAAATACTAAAATTGTATTTGTCGTCATCATCATAAGTAAGTTAGAATGGTAGGCGAGGATATTTATGAGATTATTTGAATACGAAGCAAAAGAATTATTTGAAGAGAACGGCATTACCATACCTGAAGGTTTTGTAATTAGCTGCGCGGAAGAGGTATTTAGCATTCCAGCTAAAACTTTTCCTAAAACCCTGAAGACCCAGGTACTATCTGGTGGTCGTGGTAAAGCTGGTGGAATCCAGTTTGGTGATAACCAAGAAGACGCATATGAAAAAGCACAAAAGATTTTTGATTTACCTATTAAAGGTGAAAAACCATCTAAGATTTTAGTTGAACCTAAAGTACAGATTAAACGTGAAATTTATGTATCGATTTTAATCGATAGAGAATATAAAGGTCCTATCTTAATGGCATCTGCTGAAGGTGGCGTAGAAATCGAGTCTTCTGGAAATATCCAGATTGTACCTATCGGTGATAGATATTCAAGTTTCTTAGCACGTAAATTAGCGACCAAGATTGGTCTGCAAGGCAAAGAAGTGCTTAAGTTTGCTAGCCTGGTTGATAAACTATATAACGTTTATACTAAGTACGATTGTGATTTAGCTGAAATTAACCCACTTATTATTGATGGCAATGATAACTTTGTGGCACTAGACGGTAAAGTTACTATTAATGAAGATGCTATCGGTCGTCAGCCTCGCTTTAAAGGGCAATTAGCGGCGCATTTATCTGATTTAGGTGAGCGTGAATTTAAAGGTAAAATGTGTGATCTAAATATAGTTGAGCTTGAAGGTAATATTGGTATTCTATGTAATGGTGCTGGTTTAACTATGGCAACTATGGATTTAGTTAAACATAAAGGTGGCGAGCCTTCTAACTTCCTAGATGTAGGTGGTGGTGCTAATAAAGATCACGTCAAAAGAGCTTTAGATTTAGTTTCATCGAGCGATGATGTTAAAGTGCTTTTAGTAAATATTCTAGGTGGTATCACAGCCTGCGACGAAGTTGCAGCTGCACTTGCTTACTATAAAGAGCTTAGACCAGAAGCGAAGATGGTTGTTAGATTAGTTGGTAATAATGAAGATAAAGCTAAAGATATCATGGATAAAGCTAATATCACTATGACTAACGTATTAGAAGAAGCAGTAGAAGAGGCTGTTAAATTAGCTGCGTAAGCTAGTTTTAAAATTTAGGAGAATTTATAAAAATGTCAGTTTTAATCAATAAAAACACTAAAGTAGTAGTTCAAGGTATTACAGGTAATATGGGCGCGACTCACACCAAGCTTATGAAAGCTTACGGCACTCAGATCGTAGCTGGTGTAACTCCTGGTAAAGGTGGTCAGGAATTTGAGGGTGTACCTGTTTATGATTCAGTAAGCGAAGCTTGCTCGAAGCATGAAATCAACTGTTCTGTAATATTCGTACCACCATACTTCGCTTTAGACGCAGCTCTAGAAGCTATCGATGCTGGTATCAAATTAGTTTCAGTCATTACTGAAGGTTTGCCTCCACAAGATGCAGTTAAATTGCATGCGGCGGCTAAAGCCAATGATGTGCTCGTGAACGGTCCTAACTGTCCTGGTATTATCACTCCAGGTGAATGTTTAATCGGTATTCACCCAGGCTCAATCTATAAGCCTGGTAAGGTTGGTTTAATTTCAAGATCAGGAACCTTAACCTATGAGATTGGTTTAGGTCTTAAGCAAGCTGATATCGGTATTTCTACAGCTGTAGGTATTGGTGGTGATCCGATTATAGGTATCGACCAGATTAAATCACTTGAATTATTTGAAGCAGATAACGATACTGACTTAATTATTTTAGTAGGTGAAATTGGTGGTACGGCTGAAGAAGAAGCTGCTGAATATATTAAAAATAACGTGAAAAAACCTGTTATCGCCTATGTTGCTGGTGTAACTGCTCCAGAAGGCAAGCGTATGGGACACGCCGGTGCAATTATAGCTGGTAACAAAGGTACTGCTAAATCTAAACGCGAAGCTTTTGAAGCTGCTGGCGTTAAAGTAGCTGATACTCCATACGAAATTATCGGTATGGTTAAAGAAAAATTAGCTGCAGTGGCTGCTTAGTTTTTAG
This sequence comes from uncultured Gammaproteobacteria bacterium, assembly GCA_964438425.1. Classification (GTDB taxonomy): domain Bacteria; phylum Cyanobacteriota; class Vampirovibrionia; order LMEP-6097; family LMEP-6097; genus CAYTKM01. The sequence goes on along the minus strand of CAYTKM010000005.1, from coordinate 115,410 downwards.
CTATAACCTATAGACTTAATATAAATAAAAAAGCTATAGATGCCTGGGTAGCTTTTTTGTTATAAGTATTACTTTCTTAATCCAAAATATCTCTATTGGCGTATACCTTAACTTTTATAGAGGCTTTAGAATTAGAGCAGCTGATATATGCTTTAATTTATATTAGGATTCTCTCTTTAAATATATCTATGGATTTATCTGCAATCACTTACTCGGTATTTATACCGTTACTTAATAAAATTCACGCACTAGCGTCTGGTATCGGTCTAGCTAGTTATGGCTGGTCTATCGTTATCTTAACAGCTATCGTTAAATTAGCTCTAACTCCACTAACTTATAAACAAATCAAAAGTACTAAGAAAATGCAGGTTATTCAGCCTAAGCTAAAAGGTTTGCAAGAAAAAATGAAAGCAGCTGAAGCTAAGCATGCTAGTCAACCTGAAAAACTGGCACAGGTTAGAAGTGATTTCCAAAAAGACATGATGACTTTCTATAAAGAAAACAATGTAAATCCACTGGGTGGTTGTTTGCCTTTGTTAATTCAAATGCCTATCTTACTTGGTTTATTCTGGACTTTTTCAGGTTCTCCGTTTAAAGCTAAACCTATTTTTGTAGACGTAAAAGTCGTTAATGCAGCGGAAGCGCATAAAAAACAAATTAAACCAGCTTCAAAAGCTGAAATTTATGTAGATGAAAATGGTAAACGCGCCAGAATTGTTATGAATACTAAAGGTGTAACCTTAGTTGAGGGTGAAAGCTTTGATCTTAATTTAAAAAAGACTGTAGGTGCTGCTGACTTTCAACCTGCCGCAGTTAAATGGGAATTTATGGGTGCTAAGAAAACTGATGATAGTGTTGAATTAATTCCTAGTGCAGATGGCACAGCTAAAATTATCGCTAAAGAAACTGGTAAAGCTAAAGTTCAGGCTATCTTACCTGGCTCAGTTAAAGATTCATTTTTGTTCGTTGAGAACTTAGGTGAAACAGGTGTTTACGATAAAGTAAAAAGTGAGCTTAATATAGATATTTTAATTTTAGTGTTATTGTTTGGTACCAGTATTTGGCTATCTTCTAGACTAAACACACCTAAAGTGGATCCTAATGCTAATAGTAATGACCCACAAGTTATGATGCAAAAATCTATGTCAACCATGATGCCAGTGATGATGACAGTGATGATGATGTTTATTCCATTACCTGCTGGTGCTTTAATTTATATGATCGTCAGTGGCTTTATTCAAAGTGGACAAACTTTCTTTGCAAACAAACGCTACCAGGCTAAATTTGCAACATAAATAATAGTAATAAATATTTCAAATTAAAGAGCCTTAAACAGATATCAAGTTTTTGTTAATGTAAATTATATTACTATGCTAAAACCTTAAATTTAGCAATATTCGTTATGCATATTTAGACTGACTTGAGCCATAGGTATACATACTGAAAAACAAGAACCTATACCAACTTCACTTTGAACTTTCATTTTAAAATTATGTAAATCAACTATCTTTTTAACAATAGCTAAGCCCATACCAGAACCAGGGTAATCTGTTCTGGCGTGCAATCTTTGAAACTGTCCAAATATACGCTCGAAATACTGCGCTTCAATTCCGATCCCATTATCTTCAACGCTGATAATTATATATTCTCGATCTTCTTCTAATACTAAATTAACAGTATGATTATTTTTATCAATTTTTCTAAATTTAAAGGCGTTAGATAGTAAGCTGTCGATTAAATATTTAAGTTGCTGAGTATCTGCTTTAACAAGATATTCTTCGGTTAAGTTATTTATATATTTTATGCTACTTTTAGGGTTTTTATATTCGTATTCTTCGATAATTTCACTTAATTGATCTTCTAAAACGAAGCTAACCATACTTAATCTTTCTTCATTCACGCGCGAGTAGATTAGCAGGTCATCAAGTAGAACATGCATGCGATCAGCAGCGTCTATCATTCTTTCTAAATAAAATCTTCCTTTAGAATTAAGTTTGACATCTTCTAGATTTTTTGTGAGACGGTCACCGAAGGCTACTACTTTTCTGACTGGTTCTTTCAGATCATGTGAAGCTAAATAAGCAAAGCGCTCTAGCTCTTGATTACTTTTTTCTAGACGATTAGATTTATCAAGTAAAAATTGCTTCTTTTTAATTAGGCGGCTTATGTCTAAAGCGATAAAAGCATAACCTATAAATTTATTATTTAAATACTTCGGTTTAGCTTTACATGTCACAAAAATCTCTTGCCCACTATGGTTAATAAGACTAAATTCAGCTTCAAAATTTGTCTGTGATTTTAAGCAGCTAGTAAACTGATCTGAAATATGTTTTTGTTCATCATACTTTATACGATTTAACCAGCTAAGGTTTTGTTCTGTAACTAAATCACTTTCAAAAAATTTCAGCCAAGCCTGATTATAATTGAGACTATTATTTGAATTATCTGTTTCCCAGGTAAGGGCTAAATTGATATCACTTGGATTATAGCTATTAATGCCAGCTAGATTATCAGAAGCTTCATGGTCGATGATTATATTTGAAGTATCCAGAGCAACTATATAAATAAATTTTTCATTAAAATCTAATTTCACACTTAAATTATATTCAGCGCAGTTGTTGTCTTTATGTATTAAAAATGTATTTAGATGAATTATACTGTCAAATTTCTGATTTTTAGCAGCTGTGATGTTATCTTGAATGTACTTTTGCTCACTTAAAGGCACTAATCTAAGAAAATTCACATCTTCTAAACCTGTAAAATGTGACTGATCTAAATATTCTGTATGATTGTATTCGACTATATTATAATCAAAGTCTAAAATAAAAAAGACTTGTTTGGAAACTTGAATAAAATTCTCATATTTAGTATGAATTTTATAAGTATCACTTATATCTTGCACAAAGCCTCTTAAAGAATTGTGATATTTTTCCGCACCAAACCTTAAACTCTTATAAAAGCTACCATTTACACAGATATACCTGAATTCATGCTTAACTGGTTGATTAGATGTTAGTAATTTACTAAAAAATTCTTTAAAAGTACTTTGGTCGTCTGCATGTATACATGAAAAAAACTGATGATAGCTAATATCATCTTCACTACCTAAGATTTCTTTTAAATGCTCGTCAACATTAAAATGTTGAAGCTCTAAGTCATAATTAAAGAAACCTATATCAGCTAATCTTAAAGTAGGTTTAATCACTTTATCAAAGTAAGATGTTTTAAGTTCCTGATTATTAACATTGTCTTCAGACAATATTAAGCTTTTACGATTAAAATTAGTATTATCTAAAAAAATTTTTTTAGTACTAAGCTTTTTATCTCCACTAGAGGTTTCAAAATAATTAATTGATTTTTTGTCTTCAAATATTAAATCTAAGTCCTGTTTATAAAACTCTTTAGCATGTTTGTAGAATTTATCGTTATCATTGAAGTAATCTAATTTAAGGTTCTCACGTGCAACTTTATTAGCGAATAAAATTTTATTATTGCTATCTTTTAGCCAAATCATACTTGGTATATTGTTAACTATCAATTCAAGATTATTAAAATATTGTTTTAAACTTTCTTTAGGTTTAAAACTTTTACTTTTAGTCTTTTTAAAGCAAACTAGAAAAAAATTATTATCATCAACTTGAAGTTTTTCTATGCTATGGGTTTTGAATTTAACTTTTGAGTCAACTGGTAGCTGGTTAAGTTCATTTAAATCAATATCTGGTAAAAGATCATAAATACTATTAGAATTAACTTGAATATTACCATATAATGTTTTAGCCACAGAATTAATTAAAATTATATTAGTATTTTCATCTGTTATAAAAGCAGGTAGCTCTATGTAATCTATTAGTCTTTTTAATAAATTTTGTTTGTTACCTTTAATACTTGGCATATTATTTATTCAGTAGCTCCATAGCTTTACTTGCAATATCTAAAGAGTCGTCTTTAAACCAGTATTCAGCTATACCAGCTTGCTCGCATTTTTCCATATCTATAATGTTGTTAGAGCTACTTAGGACAACGAGTAGAGTGTCCTTTAAAATATCTTTCAGATTCAACTCTTCAATTACTTCATGCCCATTCTTTTTAGGCATATTTATATCTAATACGATTAGATGTGGTAATTTATCTTTATTTTCTTCCAAATACTCAAGTAGTAGTTTGCCATCTTGCATATGCTGAATATCAAATTTTTGAGGACAATGGTCGAAAGATTCTCTTATTAAAAAGAAATCATCCTCATCCTCCTCAGCTATAACTACTGAATACATTAAATAACACCTGCTTTAAATTTAACTTACTAATAAAATTATGTAAACCACTATTATTAATTATGTTAATTGCATAATACTAAGGGATTAGGAATAGAAATCCTAAAGCACTAATAAATGTTATGGTAATTAAAGATGTCTTTTAAAAAATTAGTGTTATTGCTAATAAGTTTTTTTCTAGTAAGCTGCTATAGCGATCATAAGCAATCCCTGTCTATCTTTCAGGGGTATACTGACACTAATAAAACCTTAATAAGTATTATGCTTGCTAAGACTTATGGAAATTCAAATGTAAAAGTGTTTAGAAACGGTGTTCAACTAAAAAATACTTTAATTAATTATGAAAATATATATTTAAGTGACTCAAATTATTTTATATCTAAGCTACTGATAAAAAAGCTAGAGCCAGCAAGCGAATATGAGCTACGTGTCTATAATAACGATGATTTGCTAGATACCAGATCTTTCAAAACTATGCCTACAAATAAATCTGATTATAAAATAGCTTTAGCTTCTTGTTTTAATCAAAATATGTATGATGCTCAGATCTGGGATGGTTTGCTAAGTCTTAAGCCAGATTTATTTTTAATGTTAGGTGATAACATGTACGCTGATTTAGATAGCAATTATGCAACTCCAGCTGGACTAACCACGGCATATACTGAAGCTAGAAAAAAGTTAGCCTGGTATCATGCTAAAAATTTAGTGCCTACTTTAATGATTTGGGATGATCATGATTACGGTATGAATAATGGTGGTGCTAATTATGAATATCGGGAGCAAAGTAAAGCTTTGTTTAATACCTTTTCAGCGAATAATACTAATGGTGAAGTGTATTTTAAGTATGATTTACCTAAAATAAGCTTATTTTTCTTAGATGGACGTAGTTTTAGGACTAAAAATGATCATTTAGGCTCTAGACAATTAGCTTGGCTAAATCAAGGAATAGCTAAAAATAATCGTAAATATAATTTTTTACTTAAAGGTGATCAATTTAGTACTATTTATCATCCTTATGAATCTTATGCAAACAATCATCGTCATGAGTATCATCAATTTCTTGATATTTTAAGAAAGTATTCTTCACAAAGCTTTATTCTGTTTTCTGGTGACAGACATCTAAGTGAGATTTTAAATATACCTGAGCTTGATTCATATGAAATAACTAGTAGTCCAATGCATAGTAAAACATATAAAGAGGCTTTAACTGAGTACCCTGCTGTAGATCGTATTAAAGCTGTTGCTGGCGAAAATAATTTTCTTATAGTAGATACTTCATTTAATAAGAATAATTGTTTAAAAATGAACGTTAGTTCAATAGCAGCTAATACTAAAATACTTTTTAAGCAGCAATTAAAAATGTGTAAGTGAAAAATTCAGATCTTAAAACTAGTAAAAAAATTGATAGCTAAAAACCATATTGAAATTATTAATATGATTTATAAAGTTTTTTATACACCTTCAGCGTAGCTAAGTTCAGCTTTATTGTTAAAGATATAAGCTAGCTTATGTAATTTACCTGTAACAGTTTTAACTTTATTAAAGCCAATACCTAAACCATCGATAATCGAAGCTATGGTGTATTTTTGACCTGCATCTTTAAGAGCATCATTATCTTCCATTTTAGCCATAGTGGTATCTGCTTTAAAACCGAACAGGTGTCTTTGAGCACCTAAAATAGTAGAAGCGGTATCATTTTTAGAAACTAAACTACCAGCTGCCCCAGATGCCATCATAATAGAATCTAAAACTAAAGTTCTTTCAGTTTTACCTGATTTAGGCTTACCTGTTAAATAAGATAAAGGGTCTTCAAGCATTTCTTTCATAACTTCCATAAAAGCTTTTTTATAGGCATCAGCTTTTTCACCGAAAGATTTATATTCTTTATCTTCCATAGAACTTTCTAAAGCTGGTTTTAATTGATCAGCAGCAGCAGCAAAAGCAGATAATCTAAGGAGACCATTATAATTACCGAAGCACTTACTTAAAATTGGTTGCATTAATTTAAACATGCTAGCTCCAAGTAAAATAGGATCTTTAGTTTTAAAAGCTTTAGTCATTAAACTGGTAGCAAAACCAGTGGCTTGCAAATTAGTAGCTCCCATGGCTATTTTTTCTACTAAATTATCAACAAACTTAAATGGTTTAAAAATATCAGTAATGGTTTCAGTTATTAGAGAAGCAGAGGTAGTAGCTGTAGAAAGTTTGGTTAAGTAATTTAAGACTGTGTTAGCTAAGCTTTTTTTAACTGGCGGGTCTTGGTCTTCAGCTTGATTTATAATTTTTTCAGGATCAGCAGCATTTTGCTCAGCTGATAGTTCTTTTAAATAGTCCTGTTCTAATTTATTTTTTACTTGATTTAGTTTAGCTGGACTAGCTATATCGCTTAATTGCTCACGGTTATAGGCTTTAGAGTTAGTACTTGCAGGAATTTGATCGTTTTTAGAGTTGTTATCCTGCTGTATAGACTGATCATTATTAGCCACCAGAACGCTTGCACGGGCTGAAGTATAATTATTAATGGTCTGTTTTACTTGATCAGTCGGTGTCATCTAGCTAAATTTCCCAGATCTCTGACACTAAACATAGACAATCTATATTTACAAATAACATAGTATAGTATTTTAACATATCTTAAGTTTTTTATTAATAGCTAATTAAATTAAGTGCTTTAATAAAATGTTAAATTACATTCTTAAGCAATTGGTTGGACTTTATTGTAATATTTATAACAATGAAATTACGCGAAGCCTGGTCAAACAAGTTTGCATTTATCATGGCAACTGCTGGTGCCGCAGTTGGTCTTGGCAATATTTGGCGCTTTCCATATATATGTGGTGAAAATGGTGGCGGTGCTTTTATACTGGTTTATTTAATTTGTATTTTTGTGATCGGTACACCTGTTATGATCTCAGAATTACTAATAGGTAGAACTGCTAAACGTGGTAGTGGTAGTGCATTTAATAACTTAGTTAAAAAGCCTAATTTTATTTGGACAGTTGTAGGTCTATTAGGGGTAATAATTGCTTTTATAGTAAGTAGTTACTATACGATTATTGCTGGTTGGACTTTAGATTATTTATTACATAGTTTTGATTTAAATTTCATTAATGCGAGCGCCTTAGAGATAAATAATTATTATTTGAACTTTATGGCTTCAGATAATCAACAGATTTTATGGCATTTGGTGTTTACTTTACTAACAACTCTTATCTTATCGGGTGGAATTAGTAGTTCTATTGAGGTGTTTAACAAAATTTGCATGCCATTTTTATTCCTTATATTAATTGGACTAGTCTTTTTTGCTTTAAATCTTGAACTTTCTGGTCATTGGGATAAAATTTTAGATGCCGAATCGATAAAATTTCTTTTTAAGGCTGATTGGACGCATTTTAATAAGGAATCTTTTTTCCGCGCACTTGGTCAAGCAGCTTTTACCCTTAGTATAGCTTCTGGAACCATGATAAGTTATGGTAGCTATTTAGACCAAAAAGAAGATTTAGCTAAGTTAAGCTTAATAGTAGTGTCTATGGATACTTTTGTCGCTTTAGTTGCTGGATTAATTATTTTCCCTATAATCTTTCATTTTAATTTACCGCTAGATTCTGGTACTGGACTAGTATTTGTAAGTTTACCTACTTTATTTAATGCTATTCCTTTCGGACAAATTTTTGCTATAATCTTCTACTTATTACTTTGTTTTGCTGCTTTAAGTTCAAGCATAGCTATCTTAGAGCCTGTAGTTACTCATTTAATAGATGAATGTAAATTTAAACGTCAAATTTCAGCATTAATCGCAGGACTTTTAAGTGCTATTTTAGGTGTAATTTGGATTAAAGTCGGTACATTAGAATTTTCTAATACTTTTACTAACATAGATAAATTTATTTCTGATCTATTAATTCCTATTGAAGCCATTGCAATATCAATCTTTGTAGGATGGGTACTAGATAAAAAAATCTACACTAAAGCCCTTAAAAATAGCTCAAGTGTAGTACAGAGTTTAATATACTTTTTGATACGTTGGGTCAGTCCCATTGGTATCTTTATAATTCTTATCAACACCTTTTAGGTGATCTTTTTTACTTTATATAGTACGTTATACCCAGATTTTTGAACTTCTAACGTTCAAAAATATTATATTTAATTCATTCAATTTAGGTATAAAGTTTCCGATAGTTATGGTTAACTGGGGAGTATTATATTTTGAAAATTAACAAATGGAAGACAAGTTTACCATTAGTAGCTTTATTGCTAACTAATAATTTAATGGCATTAAAGCTAAGCGCCAAAGTAACAAGCAAGCAGAACCAAACTATCAACGAACTTGCATCTTATTGTTCAGCTAATCCTGAAGAAAAGATCGCAGATGGTTTTATCGTTCATCTAAAGTCAGATTTTAATAATGAAGCTGAAGCTAATTATGTCGGTGAAAAGCACCACTTAGCAGCTGAGCATATCATTAAGGATAATGAAAAGACCTTAGCAAGTACTAATTACAGCAAAGTACATCAGGCTGAAGCTGAGCATGGCTTGAGTGATCTTTATGTGATGCACTCTGAAGTTAGATACCAAGATGAGACTGAAAGCTGCGTTGAGACTTTAGCTACTTTAAGAGAATTAAGTTTAGATGCAGAAATAGATTTTGTGGAACCTAACTATATTAGAAGAAGCATGTCGCCTATAGTTGAGATGAATTCATTTATAGCACCTAGTAATAGCTCATCTTGGTCTTTAGAAAATTTATCAGCTTCAAGAGCATGGCAATTATCTACAGGTAAGGGTATTAAAGTTGCCATGATTGATTCAGGTATAGAATTTAATCACCCGGATTTATTTGATAATATTTATGTTGATGAAGATGTAGTAACAGATTTTAATGGTGATGGCAAAGTATCTTTAGCTGACGCTGATGCTAACAATGATAAGTACATAAGTTTTAACAATGGTTCAGAGATCATTCGTGGCTCTAAAAATAACATGTTTGGTAATTTCTATAAGGGTAGTAAAAATCCTTATGATGGTTATGGTCATGGAACTCACGTAGCAGGTATTATCGCCGCAAATAACAAGTCTAATCCTAAATATAATGGTATCGCTTATGATTCTCAGCTAATTGCGATGAAGATTTTTAACGAAAGAGGTTCTTTTACTAGTGTTGCTGATTTATTAAATGGTATTCACTCAACTGTAATCGATGGTGCTAGAGTATTAAATGCTTCAATTGGTGGTAATTTTTCAAGTAGAACTGAACTCGAGACTTATCAAATGGCAATTGATGTAGGTGTGACCGTTGTTGCAGCAGCTGGTAACTCTAATTCTAATAACGATAGTATGCCAGTTTATCCAGCAGCTTATCCTGGTGTCATTTCAGTAGCAGCGACTGATTACAATAATAATTTTGCGAGCTTCACAAATTATGGTCAAACTGTAGATCTAGCTGCACCTGGAGTGAGCATAATTTCTACTATGGGTAATGAAAGTGCTTTAGCTAATGCGTATCCGAATAATTTTGTTGAAAATATAAATGGTGATAGCGGCTACTGGATTTTGCATGGTACTTCAATGGCTACACCTTATGTAAGTGGTATCGTAGCTTTAATCCTAGAGGATCACCCTGAATATAACTCTAAGGATGTTTTAAAGGTTCTAAGTTCTACTGCTAAAAATATTAATTCTGATAAAAGTGTTAGATATGGTTTAGTCAATGCTTATGATGCTTTAGCTTATGCTAACGAAAAGAATCCACCTGAAAAAAATACAGACAGAGTGGAAGAAGTCGTAGAAGAAGATACCGATGTAGAAATTTCAGGTCTCCCTATGAAAGATTTAGTAGAACTGTTATTTTATTACAGACCGGCTAAACGTAATTTAAATCTAACTAATAATGATGCTTTAGACATAGATAATGATGGTCAGATAGATAATGATGATATGAGAGATATTCGTCAATGGTTAGATGAAGCTAGTAATGACCCTGAAACATTTGAAACTATTAGAAAAATTCAACGTTCATTGAATGCTGTTGATATAAATAAAAATGGTATTGTTGGTTTTTATGAAAAAAGAAAATTGGCTAAAAGATTTGCAAGAAACAGATATGTAATAAAAATTGATGTGGATCGTAATGGACGTTCTGATGATGAAGATAAAGATTATATTAGATATATTTTTGAATTAATTGATATTAATCTTTCAATCTAAAGTCTAACTTAATGTAAGATTTTGAAGAATCGAGTGTTTCATTATGAATCACTCGATTCTCTCTTTTAAATACTGATTCTTTAATTTAAACTTGGCTAGTAGGATTCTTAGCTCTAAAATAGAATAGTTAAACTTGACGTTGGTAAATAATTTTTTGTTGAAATGCTTTGAACTCATACTATATTTACTCGGTAGATTTGATCTCGAAAAGAACACCCTGAGAATGATTAACTCTCATTCTATAGTTTGATTTTATAAAATGAATGTTAAAAATAGGCTAAATCGTGGTAGTTATTTTAACAAAACTTGAGAGTTTGTTCTGAAAGTAAAAAATTTATTAGAGGAATCATAGGCAAGCCCATAATTACATCATAGCTACCATCAATTCTACTAAAAAGATATTTACCAACTCCCTCAAACATATAAGCGCCGCAAGCAAAAATAGGTTTATAAGTCTCAACGTAACTATTAATTTCCTGCTCTTCAAGACAGCGCATAGTTAGCTTAGTTTGCTTATAACAACTGAATACTTCTGTGCCAGCTAAATAAACTGATACTGCGCAATTTTGAAAGTGAGTTTTACCACTTAGCTTTTTTAAGTGTTCTTTAGCTTTTTCAATTTCACCTGGTTTGGATAAAAATTCACCTTCAAGCTCGCAGATATTATCTGCGCCAATTACATAGCTGTCAGGGTAAGCTAAAGATATAGACTCAGCTTTTTTAGCAGCTAAAAATAAAGACTCATCTCCAGCTGACATACTCTGGCAAAATTCTTGTTTTAAAGCTTCTTCATCGCAGGTTGCTTTAATTATAGTAAAGTTGATACCAGCTTCAGTAAGCATTTCTTTTCTAATTTGTGAGTTAGAAGCTAAGATAATAGGTTTTAACGTGGTTAGCATATTAGTAAAAGACCTTATTAGGTTATAAAAACTCCTAAACTCAAAGTTTAGAAAGTAGCCTTTAGCAAGGTCTATATAATCATACATAAAATAGCAGCGTCTTAGGCTATAATTTTAGCTATATGTATTCACCAGTAAAACAGCTAACGGTTCACGAATTTAAAAAAATGCTTGATGCTAAAGATGATGTCTTACTTATTGATGTTAGAAATCCTGATGAGTATGAATACGCTAACCTTGAAGGTAAGTTAATACCTATGAATGAGATACCTGAAAAGATGGCTGAAATCCCTAAGGATAAGCCAGTCATAGTTCACTGTCATCATGGTAGCCGCTCGAAACGAGTGATTGAATGGTTAAAGTCTCAGGATGAAAGCTACGATAATCTATATAATTTAGAGGGTGGCATACATGCATGGGCGTGTGAAATAGACACTAATGTGCCTATATATTAGAGTAATGCTAATTAAATTCGTTAATATATTTTAAATAATTCTTTATGTGGGAACCGGCTCGCATAGTAATATACTAAAATTTAAGCTTCTTAATTTAACTTAAGTTTTTCTTGGTCACTTATAAATTGGAAGATAGAACCTACCAAAGCGATAACCGGTAAAGCAAAAATAATACCAATAGGACCAGCTAGTTTGGCTCCAATAATTAAACTTAAAATTATTGCGAGCGGATGGAAACCTAGCGCGCCGCCCATGATAGCTGGCGCGATAAAATTATCTCTAAAGATCTGTGTATAGATTAAATAAACTACAAAGGCAATCAAACCTTTTGAAAAGCTAGTACTAAACATAATAATTAAAATACTAGGTACTATTGCAAACCAGGTACCTAGGACTGGTACGATTTCAAGCATTTGCAAGGAACCTAAAATTACTGCATAAGGCGCGTCTAGAATAAAGTATGTAGTTAACATTACAAGCGTAGTTAGAGTTGCAATTTGAAACTGACCGATAATAAAAGCGTATAAGCCTCTATCTACATAGACTTTTATCGAATCTAAGTTATCACGAATCCGTGCTGAAAAAGGTACTAGAAATAGATTCCAGATTTTATCGCCATCAAGTAAAAGATAGAAACTACTGATTAAGGTTAAAATTACATAAATTAAGACATTAAAAAACTTTTTAACCAAATTAGTAACTAATAATTTGTAGTCAGAAAAATTACTGTTTTCAATAGCATTAAGAATTTTTTGCAGGGCTTTATCTTTATTAAAGCTAATTTCTGGAATTTCGATTTGGTTATCGTATAAGATCTGGGTTAAGTTATGTAAACTACTTTCAAGCTTGTTTAAAATTTTAGGTAAAGAAGCTACTAAAGCTTTAAGTTGATCTGAGAGCATCGGAATAACATAAATGCCGATGAAGGTAATACTGGCGATAAAGATTATATAGATTAGTAAGACTGAAATTAAACGGAACTTTATATATTTAGTTAGGAATGTAACTGGCTTAGAGAGCAGGTAGTTGATTAAAATAGCTAAGAAAAATGCGATTAACACTTCGTTAATGCTGATGGTTACCTTGATGAATAAAATAGCCAAAAATCCTACTAGTGAAAAGACTAGTAGTTGTAAGGCTTTGATCTGCCAAAATATTAATTTTTTTCTATCATCGGGCATTTTTTCAAAATATGACTATAATTTGATTATGCCTCAAATCAAGCTAAAACAAATGAAAAAAGAAATCTTTCTTGACTTAAGTTCGTTTGATCCTCAAAAAACTATCGATGATTTAAACAGTGAGCTTAATAAATCTGGCACTTTTTATGCTGGGCAGGGAGTTTCAGTGATTTTAGCTGATGGTAGTATCGATGATAATAATTATAAAGAAAACTTTAGTAAATTTAAAGCTATCTTAAATGAACATAATATAGCACTTAAGGCTATGTACAATTCTTCTGAGCTTGGCATGCCACAAACCAGTGAGTCAGAAATTGTAAACAATTCTACTAAGAAAGCTAAAGCTGAAAATTCCATTAAAACAGCTGAAAACCATGTTAATACACAAGAGCAATCTACTGATGAAAATGAAACAGCCATTAGTACTGAAGATGCAGCAAGTGTTTGCGAGTATGATATTCCTGAAAGTCTTTATGTAAAAGCTAATTTAAGAGCAGGTCAGTTAATTAGATATCCAGGTAATGTAATTATTAATGGTGATGTAAACCCTTCTGCTGAAGTGATTGCGACAGGTGATGTAATTGTTTGGGGAACTGTCAGAGGATTAGTGCAGGCAGGTTCGAATGGATATCAGGAAGCTACTATCAGCGCTTTAGGTTTTAAAAAATGTCAGTTAAGGATAGCTGATTTAATGGTGGATTTAAATAGTAAAGATTTAACAAAAAATCTAGATCCTAAGCTTCCAGCGCTTGCGAAAATCGAAAATAATGCGATAATGTTATTAAATTAAGTCATGGCGAAAGGTAAAGTAAATACAGGAAAGGTTATTGTAGTAACATCAGGCAAAGGTGGTGTTGGTAAAACTACTACGACAGCTAATTTAGGAGCCGCTTTAGCGAGTTTAGGTAAAGAAGTTTGTGTCGTTGACATGGATATAGGTTTAAGAAATCTAGATATCTTAATGGGACTTGAAAACAGGGTTGTCTATAACTTAGTTGATGTAGTAGAAGGTACTTGTAAAGTGAAGCAGGCTTTAGTTAAAGATAAAAAAATGCCTAACTTTAGTTTACTGCCAGCAGCGCAGACTCGTGATAAAACTGCGGTTAATGAAGAGCAGATACGCAAGCTAAGCAAGGATTTAGCTAAATTATTTGACTATGTACTAATAGATTGTCCAGCTGGCATAGAGTCTGGCTTCCAAAACAGTATTGCGGGCGCTGATGAAGCGATAGTGGTAGTAACTCCTGAAATGTCTTCAGTTAGAGATGCTGATAGAATTGTAGGTTTACTTGAGGCGCGCAAACAAGAACTTAGTAAATATCGTTTAATAGTTAATCGTCTGAGACCAGCTTTAGTCGAAGCTCAGCAAATGATGAGTGTTGAAGATATCTGTGAGATTTTATCAGTTGAATTATTAGGTATCGTACCAGATGATGAAGATATTGTAATTTCTACTAATAAAGGTGAACCTTTAGCTTTATCACATTCTAGTAAAAAAGCAGGTCAGGCTTACCGTAATATCGCTAGGAGAATTACTGGCGAAGAAGTAGAATTGATGGAACTTAAAAAAGATCAAGGTTTCTTAAGTAAATTAAAGGCGATGTTTAAATAATGAAAAACTTTTTTGCAAAAATCTTCGGTGGTAATAAGACAGGCGGTGAAAGTGGTAATACAGCTGCAAATCGTATGCGTTTGATGTTAACTCATGACAGGCAAGAAGTCGCACCAGGCGTGATGGAACAAATGAAGCAAGAAATTCTTGAAGTGATTTCTAAGTATTTTGATATTAATCCACAAGAAGCAGAATTTATTGTACAGGCTAGTCATGCTGATGAAAAATCTATAATTTCTTCAAATATTCCAGTTATGAAAGGTGTTAAACTCAGAAATACTAGTTTAAAAGATTCTAACGATGACAACTCAGACGACACCAAACTTAAAAACGAAGATAAGTCAGATTTATCTAAAGCCTCTACCTGATCTGCTATTCGAGGCGCAGACTGTTCATAGGCAGTATCATGATCCTAACGAGGTTCAATTTTGTACCTTAAGTAATATTAAATCAGGCGCTTGTCCAGAGGATTGTGGTTATTGCTCGCAATCAGCTAGACATAGTACTGAAGCTGAAGTTTATGGTTTACTTGATATAAAAACTATTTTAGCAGAAGCTAACACAGCTAAAGAAAATGGTTCTACCAGATTTTGTATGGGCGCTGCCTGGAGGCAAGCACCTAATAATGAACAGTTTGAGCAAGTGCTTGAATTAGTTCGTGAGGTTAAGGCTTTAAATATGGAGCCATGTGTTACTTTAGGTATGCTAAGTGGTGATCAAGCTGCCAGACTTAAAGAAGCTGGTCTGCATAGCTATAATCATAATCTTGATACTTCGCCAGAATATTATCCTAAGATTATTACAACTAGAACCTTCCAAGACCGTTTAGATACGATTAGCCAGGTTCAGGAAGCTGGCATACATGTTTGTACTGGTGGTATTATGGGGATGGGCGAAACTCGCGAAGATCGAATTAGTTTTCTGGAAAGCATCGCTCAACTCAACCCAGCACCCAGCTCTGTACCGATTAATATGTTAGTCGCTGTGCCAGGCACGCCAGTCTATGAAGATGCTTTAGATAATCCGATTGATGGTATAGAGTTTGTAAGAACTATCGCCACTGCTAGAATTCTCGTTCCTGAAGCTCAGGTTAGATTATCTGCCGGACGTTTAGAGATGACTGATGAGATGCAGGCTTTATGTTTTATGGCAGGTGCTAATAGTATTTTTACTGGTGATAAGCTACTTACAACAGGTAACCCAGGCGATTTAGCTGATCGCAAGCTTGTGATAGATAAACTTGGTATGCATGTAAGGCAGGCTTAAAGTTTAAATTATTAGTGAACATTTCTATATGAACATGGGCTTTATTTCTTATAAGGCGGGTTAAAAGTTTAAATTATTAGTGAACTTTTCTATAGAAATATGAATTTTATTTCTTTAAATAGTTATAAAAAATTTCTAAATTGCGTGCTTTTTTAGAATTATTTTATAAAAAATCGTTAAAATTAGAATATTTTTATAAATATGTATGAAAATTAGAAATTATTTCTAAATTATTTGTACTTGAACTATTTATACTAGATCCACGTGAACTATTTACTTCAGTCAAAAAAAATCTGAGTAGTCTTAAAGTAGATGTGCATGCTAATAGCTAATTATGATTTATATTTGTTTGCAAGTGTAAATCATTTGTTTGTACTCGTAAGTTATTTATTGGCACATCATTGTAGCTTGCCTGCACTTTAATTTATATTTTAGTCATACAGTTTAGTATAAGAGTTAATCAAATATCTAAAACTAAATAATTTATTTTTCCTTTAAAACGACTTAAATACAATGCTATAAAAAAGATTAACTTGCATGTAAACACTGCAAACTGTAAAATTAAGCTATGAGTCAAACTCAAGCAATATCTAAGCTGCAAACTAAAATTGAAAATCATAAAGAGCTAAATATATGTGTGCTCGCTGGTGGTTTTTCGCCTGAAAGAGAAGTTTCACTGCGCTCTGCAAACAATGTTTTAACCTTACTTGAAGCTAATGGTTTTAATAATTTAAATTTAATTGATATCAAAACTACAGCTGAACTAAATTTAGTGGCTGAAGAAGCAGATAAAACAGATTTATTTATTCTAATGACTCATGGTAAATACGGCGAAGATGGTTGTCTGCAAGGCTTGCTTGAGTTTAATCAGGCTAAATATACTGGCTCTAAAGTGCTTGCAAGTGCTATGTGCATGGATAAGGTTGTCTGTAAAAAGATTTTAAAAGCTGAAGGTCTGCCAGTTTTAGACAATTTAAAACTAAACTTTCAAAAAAGTATTGCGTCACTTAAAGATAGAATTGATTTAATCAAATTTCCTATTATAGTTAAGGCTCGAGCTGAAGGCTCGAGTATTGGTATAGCAGCTTTTAATACTAAAGAAGAGCTAATTGAAAAGCTTGAACAGGACGAGCAGTATCGAGAGCAACTAAAAACAGGCTTTTTTGTTGAACCTTTCATCAAGGGTAAAGAAGTTACTACTAGTATCGCACCTTATCATAAAAAGCTTTATCAAGAATTGAAAATTGATCAAACTGCTTTAAGTGATAACCCTGATGTGAAAATTAGAGATAAATTAATCTCGTTACCTATACTGGGGCTTAGTACTGATAATCAGTTTTATGATTTTGAGGCTAAATATACTCCTGGTGCGACTAAATTTGAATTACCAGCCGAGCTGAAACCTGAACTAAGTGAAAAAATTCATAATTTAGCCCTAGATGCCTATAAATCTCTAAACTGTGCTGGCTTTGCCAGGGTGGATTTCATTATAGATGAACAAACTCAGGAACCTTACATTCTAGAAATCAATACCTTACCTGGTATGACTGAAACCAGTGACTTGCCAGCGCAGGTAGCAGCAGCTAAGTTAGATATCGTGAAGATGTTGCAGGTGCTAATTTATGATACTTTAGAATGTCAGTAAATTTAAAGGTATAACTTTTTGAGAAGTTTTTTAGTTCGATTTGCTGTTGTATTTTTAATTTTTGCTTATAGCTTGGTGGTATTTGCTGACTACCTAGCACCTTATGATCCGACTTATCAAAATCCAGCTGCCAGTTACGCCAAACCAAGTAAAATTCACTTCGATTTAAACGGTCTATATGTCTACCAGCAGACATACTACTATGATAGCCAAACATTTTTAAAAAAGAGCCGTGAAATAACTGATAAAAAATATTATGTAAACTTTTTTACTAAAGATCATCTATTTAAAGTTGCTAAACCTGCTCAAATATATATATTAGGGGCAGATCAGTTGGGGCGAGATTTATTCTCGCGAATTATTCATGGCTCAAGACCGAGTTTAACTATAGGCTTTATCGGGCTTTTAATCGCTTTTCCTATCGGTATTTTATACGGAGCGCTTGCAGCATACAGCTCTAAACCTATAGATGATCTGATGATGAGACTAGCTGAAGCTGTGATGACTTTTCCAAGTTTCTACTTACTGATAATCTTATCTGCTGTCTTGCCAGCTAGTTTAACTAATATAGAGAGATTTGCTTTAATTACAGTAATTTTATCTTTGACATCTTGGGCAGGTTTAAGCCGGGTTATTCGCGGACAGGTGCTATCTATTCGAAATAACGAATATATTCAGGCTGCTAAGCTGATGGGTATATCAAAATTTAAAATTATTACTAGACATTTAGTGCCACAGACTTTTAGCTATATTATTATCGCTGCTACACTGGCTGTACCTGGATTTATCATTGGTGAATCTGCATTAAGCTTTTTAGGTTTAGGTATCAACCAACCTGATGCTAGCTGGGGTAATATACTTGCTGAAGCAAATCAGCTGAGTAATATTATTAATAAACCTTTGATTTTATTTGTGCCAGCAGGTTTAATATTTTTAACTATTTTGAGCTACAACACTTTAGGTGACTTTCTTCGTGATAAGTTTGACCCTGCAAGTAAGTAAATGCTTAAGGTTAAATTAGCAAAAGTGCGCTTGTTTTGATAAAATAAAGTGATGCAAACACAGTCTAAATCTACCTTAGGTACTAAAGTTGAAGCTAAAATTAGAGATGTAGCTGATTTTCCTAAGCCAGGTATAATTTTTAAGGATATAACTCCGGTTCTCCAGGATATTAGCTTAGTAAGTGAAATAGTCGATTATCTTTATGAAACTTATAAAGATAAAAAAATAGATTATGTATTAGGTATTGAATCTAGAGGTTTTATTTTAGCAGTGCCGCTTGCTATGAAGTTAGGTGTAGGTTTTGTGCCGATTCGTAAACCTGGTAAATTACCTGCTAAAACTCTATGCGAAGAGTATGAGCTTGAATATGGCACTGATAAGCTTGAAATTCATGAAGATGCTTTCGAAAATAAACATGATATGAATGCTTTGATTATTGATGATTTATTAGCTACTGGTGGTACAGCACTTGCCGCAGCTAAATTGGTTAAACAACTGGCGGCAAGTAAAATTTATTTAGATACTTTAATAGAACTGTCTTTTTTAAATGGTAGACAGAAATTATTAGCTGCTGAGGTTGAGTTTAATAGCTTACTTACTTATTAAATTTTAAAAAGCTATAACTTGAAGCTTGTTTAGGTGCCTATGAATAATTTACCTGATAGTAATTTATATTTGTATCAGAATACTTTAAAAAGTAGTTATATTAATAAGAAAAATATTAATTTAATAGACTCGCAGACTAAACCTGCTGCAAGCAGCATGAAGACTACTATAGAAAGTTCTAGGCAAGCTTATAATAAACTCTTTAAAAAAAGTCTAGCTATCGCCGAGCAGCGCAAATATCATAGTATTTTAGCGCGTCCATTAGTAATAAAAGAATTTAAGGGCACGCAGCCAGCCTATAAAAACGATTCTAAGGTAGTACAAAAAGCTAAGCAGAGTAATTTAGATAAAAATATATCAGATTCTAGAAATTTAACTAATAAAAATACTGATAATAAAACTAAAATATTCGATTTATCTAAGTCGATTCAAAATTTTAAAAGTGATCTAGATCAGTTAGAACCTAATTCTAAGGTGATACTTGGAACTCATGTTAATTCTGATGGCGACGGTTTAGCGGCAGCTCTAGCCTTAAAAATGCTAATATCTAAGCTCAAACCAGCACTTAAAGTAAGTGCGCTTAGTCCAGATGAAACTTTAAACACTAAATATCAGTTTTTACAAAAATATGGTCAGTTAAAATTATTAGATGCTGCTACCGAAAGTGAGCTGAATGCAAATCTAATAGACTACTTTATAAGTTTAGATGTACCTGTGCTAGATCGTTTAGGAAAACTAAAACCATATCTGTATAATGCTAAAAGATCCTTGAAGATAGATGAACATACAGATTCAGTTAAACACAACTTTACCGATAGTCATATCTGTGATAGTAGTTCACGTTCTAGTGGAGAAATAGTCTTTAAAATAGCTAAGCATTTAAGCCCAGAGCTAATAGAAGATGAAAATTTTTTGAGTTTAATTTACTATAGTTTTGTGCATGATAATCAAAAATGCTTAAATAACCCTGCCTATCAAGACATTAAAAATTTTTTTAAAACTAAAAAGGTAGATACTGATGGTATAGATACTTTATTTAAACCTAAGTTAACTAAGGCGCAGAAGCAAGTATTAGCTCAGGCTCTAGAGCAAACTGACTATCATAAAATACATGATTTAGATGTTGCTATAACTTTCATCAATACTAACGATTACCTGACAGTTGGTGAAAGTGCGCTTGTTTATAGTGCTATCAAAGACGAGCTTATCAATGCTAATAATAAACCAGACTTGCAGTTTATAGTTACAGCTTCAGCTGTACCAAACAAGCAGTCAGATTTTAAGGTATCGATGACTAGAAATGATTTAGGTTTAGTAGCTGATATTGATTTAACTTTAATGGCTCGGGCACTGTCAAGTACAGGTGATGGTGGCGGTCATCCAGGGGCAGCGGGAGCTAAAATACTAGGGGATGACGAGCAAACTATTTTTAAAATGAAGCCAAATATTAAACCATTAACTACACTTGAGAAAATAGCAGCTATCAAAAGTCAGATTTTATCGATGGTTTACCAAAACATACCTATGCATACAGCTGATACTGATCTAAAATACTATAGAGCTAAACCCGTTAAATTAGCTAGCGAGCAAGTTTTTATCTGATCTAAAAGTTGATGTTAAAATACAGTAAGCATGAGTAAACTAACTAAATTTGCTGAAAATATTTATATTTTACCTGGAGATAATCTAGAATATAACGGTTTTACCTATGATACGCAGATGACCTTAGTTCAGCTTTCAAATAATGAGCTAGCTTTATTTAGTCCAGTGAGCTTAACTGAGCAAGATCGAATTGAAATTAATAAATTAGGCAAGGTTAGATATTTAATAGCACCTAATGTATTACATTATGTTTTTATGAATGAAGTTCATAGTTATTATCCGCAGGCTAAGGTATGCGCGCCACTAGAGTTGATTCAGAAAAAAAGGGATCTAAATTATAGTATAGTTTTAAACCAGCAAAATCCATGTAAAGATGATCTCGAAATGATTTTGTTTGATGATGGGCACAGCTTTAAAGAATATGTCTTCTATCATAAACTTAGTAAAACCCTGATAGTAACTGATTTAATTGAAAACACTGATCCTGAATTTACGGCACAAATGACTAAAATGATTTATGACATAGCTGCGCTAATTGATAGCAAAGGTGAAGATATGAGTAAAAACTTTAAACATCTATCAGGTTATAAAAAAAACATGCAAAAACAAATTTTAGATCTGATCGATTTAGAACCTAAACACTTAATTATGGCTCACGGTGCTAATGTTCAGCAGCGCGGAACTAAGTTTTTAAAAGACGTGTTCTCTTGGTTGATTGTTTAATCAGGATATTCTAGTTTATAAAAACTATTTTAATAATATAGTCTTTATAAATGATTTTTTTGAATCTGCTTTTACTGTTGTCTATGACTGAAAAGTGTTCTTAATTTTTACATTCACTTATTATAAACATGAAGGATCAACTAGTATGATACCTTTTGAAAATTCTATTGAATTTTTTTTAACTTCGTAAGTATTTTCAGCTCCTGGATGACTTACATGGGCTATGCCGTTTTTTAAAGTAATGAATGTATCACCCGTAGTAGTTCTTAAATTATTAGCTGTTCTTACTGAGCTTGCTTCCATATTAACAATAACTGAAGTACCTCTAATGTTTTCTGAGCCATCTTTGTTTACAGGCGTAAATGTAATCATTAACACCCCTGGTTTGCTTTCAGATATTCTTGGTTGAACATAGTTTTTTAAATTTTTACCAGATGAACTTCTGTAAGTACCTAATGCAAGCATATTATCTTTACCAATATCAGCTGCTATTTCACTAATATTAAGATTTACTGCGTCTTTTATGATATTAAGATCATGCGGTGCTATATCTTGATTACATTTGTTATTTGCTAGCATTATAGGTTCCTGTGAAATACTACGTATATTTTCACGATTATTATTAGGTGTATTTAACAAGCTAGCCTTATCAGTTAAGTCTAACTTAGCTTCAGTAGGTAAATTAGCTGCCTGAGCTGGTAGGAGATTAGTCGTACTCATTAGCGCAGCCATTGTAAGACCTTTACCAATAGGATTAGTTAACATTGTAGTTGCTTGCTTGCCAGCTGCTACAGATTTGCTTCCCAGCTCTTTAGCCTGCTTGCTAGCTTCTTGAAGCTTACCATACATATTTTTAACATTAAAATTTACACTTGACATACAATTTAAGGATTCTAACAAATAAATATTAGAATCTAATGTATATTAACAAATATTTAATAAATTATCTTACTTAAGTAATAAAGTAATAATGAAAATAAAATACTTCTAGAACCATTTAGAGAAATTTGTGTAAGCTGATTTTAATCTAATTGTATAATCAGTATCAGTAGCCATGTCTAAAACTAAACTTCAGCTTTTCGATTTCGACAATTCATATTATAAAAACTTTAATGATAACTATTATGAAGAAATTAAACCAGCGCAGGTTAGAGAGCCTGTTTTATTAAAACTAAACTACAGTTTACTTTATAGATTGGCGTCTAAAGAACTTATAGAAGAATATAAAAATTCTGATATGGAAAGTTTTAAAGATTTTATATTAGAAAATTTCTCTACATCAGAACTTGCTGATATTTTTACCGGAAAAACGATTCTTAAAGATAGTCAGCCGATTGCGCTTGCTTATGCTGGTCATCAATTCGGTTACTTATCACCTCAGCTAGGTGATGGGCGCGCGATTTTACTTGGTGAAGTTATCAGCCACCAAGGAGGAGCGCGCTTAGATGAAGAAATAGAGTTAAATCGCTTTGATTTACAGCTAAAAGGCTCTGGTGTCACCAGATACTCACGTTCTGGTGATGGTAAAGCTAGCTTGGGTCCAGTTATTCGAGAATATATAGTGTCTGAAGCGATGTCAGCTTTAGGTATACCTACAACAAAAGCTTTAGCTATGACTTTAACTGGCGAAGATGTCTATAGGCAAACTAAATTACCTGGTGCTATTTTAACTCGCGTAGCTCAAAGTCATATTAGGATAGGTACATTTGAATACTTTGCTATTAGGCAGGATTTTAATGCTCTTAAAGCACTTACTGATTATTGTATTGATAGGCATTATCCTGATCTAGATACTTCATATAGTGAAAATAAATACATTTGCTTTCTAAAAGATTTTTCAATTCGTTATGCTGATTTAGTAATTAAGTGGTTAAATGTAGGTTTTATCCATGGAGTTATGAATACTGATAATGTCTTAATCTCTGGTGAAACTATAGATTATGGTCCATGTGCTTTTTTAGATGAGTATCACCCACATAAAGTTTTTAGTTCTATTGATCAGCAAGGTAGATATGCATATGCTATGCAAGGTAGTATTGCTAAGTGGAATTTAGCCTGCCTTGCAGGGACATTAGTGCCAGTTATTGCTTTAGATAAAGATTCTTTAAATATTTTGATAGATAAAATACTTGAAGAATTTCAAATTTACCTAGCTAGTAATCTTAAAAATACTTTACTTAAAAAAATAGGTCTTATTGAAGCTGATTCAAGCGATATTAAAGTTTTAAACACTCTGCTTGATTTAATGAAAGAAACCAAGACTGATTTTACCCTGACTTTCTGGGCGCTTAGTCAAATAATAAAAGATATATCTGAAGCAGATAATTTTACGACTGATAACCTGACTTTAGATAATGTAACCAAATTTCATAATGAAACGTTACTACAATTTACTAGTCTTTTTAACACAGATAAGCAAAAGCATCTTGAAACTTTAAATACATGGCTAGTAAGCTGGTTTGAGTGTATAAGCAAGTCAGAGTCTAATCTAAAAACAGTCTATATTACGATGCATACTGTTAATCCGACTTATATCCCTAGAAACCATATGATTGAAGAAGTTATCGCCGAAGCTGTGGAACAGCAAAATTACAAACCCATCGATGATTTTCTGGAAATATTAAAAGATCCTTTTAAGGAAGATAAAATTAATAAGATTTACCATCGAGCTCCTAAACATGATGAAAAAGTTTTAGCTACTTTTTGTGGTACTTAATTAGATAAACTAGTAAGTATTTAAACATGTTAGGATATTAAAAACTAAGATTCTCAGTTGTTCTTTTCAAATACTAAGCTAAAGCACTAATTATCATCAAAAGGTAAATTAGATAACTTTCTTCTAGTGAATCTATTGATTCTATTTGAGCGTTTAGAGTTGCTATTAATTTTTTCAAGTGCTACTTGAATTAGAATTTCAAGTTGATTACGATCAAAGCTGTCTAAAGTGCCGTTATTATTATAGTCAAATAAGTCAACTGACTGCCTATATTTTATTCTAGGATTAACTCGTGAGCCTACTTCCCTAACTAATCGTCTAAATTCTCTTAAAGTACTGTTAGCTCTTTTAAAAGTAACTTGACCAGATTTATTAGTACCTATTTCAGCTAATATATTAACTATATACTTATAGTCTCTATGCGTTTCAGCGTATGAGTTTAATTTAGTAATATCGTTTGCATTAAAAGTACCGTCATTATTTACATCTAATTCTTTAACTAAGGTGCTTATCTCACTATTTGAGATATTTGATCTTTGCGCACGTCTAATTTTATTTATGTTAGAAATCACCCTAACTACTTCATCGAATTCAATAATCTCATTTAAATTTCTATCAATCTGTTCAGGATATTTGCGAATTATTACAGTTTCTTCTTCAATAATTTCATTTTCGTTTTGCTCACCTTCAGATTGATCTATATCTTCATCTGGATTATTATCTACAGTACTATCATCTTCATTAATAGGCGGCTCTACTATAGGTCTTTGCAGTACTTTAATAAAGATATCTCTATCTATAAAGGTGCTATCAACCTGGTTTACAGCTTTTACAGAAATAATTTGATCATCCCTAAATACTTTATTAACTAAAATTTTATCGTTTTCAAGCCTAAAGTTATCATTACCCGTAAGATTGATGACTATATCATCTTCAGGACTATCTAAGTTAGTAGCTGTAATTCTACTTACAAGCGTGCCGATAGGACTAAAAGCATACATAGTATTATAATCTAAAGAAACTTTACCGTTGAAATTTACTGGATAGACATCATAATACTGAGCTAAATCATTTTGAACAGCTAGTCTTTCATTAAATTTACTTTCATTGTAAATGATAAATTCATTTATTAAACCAGCAAACCTTCTACTACCAGCTGTTAATTCACCAAGTAAACAAATGTTATTAAAGTCTCTATCTAAATTACCATTTAGATTAATGACTAATTCATCATCAAGGTAAATAGAAGTTTGATTCTCATCAGACAAAATAGAATATAGACCTGGTTTATTTTTATCTCTCTCAAAATTATTTTCTTCGTACCTACGGACATTACCACCATTTAAGAAAGCAAATCTGGCTTTAGGATTGTCTTCGCCTCTTCTTACTCCATAACCTAAATGGTTATCAAAATTAAACTGGTCTTCATTACCTATAAATGGTCTTAGGGTTGAACCACCTGAAGTTTGATCTAGTATACTTAACATCGCGAAAATACCGTGAGTTTCATTAATATTAATGCCAGTAGGATAGATGTCATCGACACCATCAGATTTTATAGCTGGATAGCCATGAGAATCATGTAATACCCCACCTTCAAATTCACTATAAATTTCAGCTTGCTTAGTTATATCAGCTTGAATAGCATGATTGCCATTGCCACTTTGATCATACCAAGTCTCTACATATGCCCGGCGACCATCATTTAAGCTATAAGCTGCTATAGCTGTATCTAAGGCAGCTCTATTAGCTGACTCATCTGAATTATAAAAAATTATTTCATTAACTAAGCCAGCAAACCTTCTTTCAAAGGCACCTGTGTTTTGACCGAATAAATATAAATTACCATAATTATGAATACTTGCAACAGCATCACTACCTAAAGCTTGGTTATTTTTAAAAGCCAGCATATTACCGCCATCACCAGTAGAAATTACACTAAGATGTAATTTTTCATTGTTTTGCCAAGCATTATTTACCTCAATCCTAGTTTGCCAGTCGTTTTGTCTGATATCCAGAATTGAATTATCTTGTGAGTAAGTACCAATAGATATTGTGTGACCTAAATTATTAGCATCATTTCCTATTAGTGGTCTCATGGAACTAGTACCTGCACCATTAGACCAATTAGTTGGCGACTGTCTATTTTTTGTAGCAATTAAAAAGATGCTATAAAATTCACCGATACTGATGCCTGTTTGGTATAAATCGTTATAGCCATCAGCCTCGATTGACAATTTACCATCTGCATCAAATATTAAACCGTTTGTTTGATCATAAACTTTCGCGTAAGCGCCACCATGAACTGGTGTTGCATGATTATCATTACCACTTTGGTCATACCAAATTTCTACAAAACATGTAGTAGTATCACAAAAGGTTTCAATAGCATTTTGATCAACTCGATCATCACTTGAAAAGCCTATATCCATAGTTTGACTATCGCTTGATCTAACTATTTGCATAGCAAAGCCATTATAATCACTTTTAAGTTTACGGGTAGAATAAGCTCCAGCTGCATTTGCACTGATATCTAATGGTGGTGTATCGGTGCTAGCAGGGCAGCCAGCGATAAAAGCATCGATAGCTTGCTCATCTAGAAAATTTAGGTTATTAAAACCGATATCAGCAGTAGTTTCATCACAATCTCTCCTGATTTTGATTACTGGACCATTATAATTAGCATTAAGTTTTCTTAGTGCATAAGCTCCTACAGCACCTGATTGTGTATTTAAAATTAAACTACTACTAGCCTTCACGCTAGAAAATGCTAACTGTGGTAAGACAATAGAAATTATTAAGCTTATATTTATTACCTTAAGAAATTTCATATTATTGATATACCTAGACTAGTTAAGAAGTTTTTAAGTAGACTTAAATATCTAGTTAGAATGTATATTTTTAAAAAAGATTATGAAAATATAATGTTTAATGCATTGATCAAAACTGAACGGCTACTATAATATAGATACCAAATCCTTAATTTTATTATATTAAATGTATGCTTGGTGTAATAAGCTACATTAATTTATAAAATTTATCAAATAAGTAATCCGAATCATGCGGACCAGGGCTAGCTTCAGGGTGATACTGAACAGAAAAAACATCATCTCTATTTTTAAGACTTAAGCCTGCGATAGTATCATCATTAATATTTAAGTGAGTAATATTTAAATTATCACCAAGCTCATCTTTAGCTACCGCAAAGCCATGATTATGGCTAGCTATTTCAATTTTATTACTAGCAAGTGATTTTATCGGGTGATTAGCACCCTTATGACCAAACTTAAGTTTATAAGTTTGCGCGCCTTGTGATAAAGCTAATAACTGATGACCTAAACAAATACCGAAAATAGGTTTTTTAAAATTCGTAACTAGTTTTTTAATATTATCGATGGCATAGCTAACAGCGGCAGGATCACCAGGACCATTACTTAAAAATAAACCATCTATATTTTCACTATTTTTAATGATCTCTTCAGCGCTAGTCTTAGCTGGTATTAAAGTTACTACACAATTACGCTCGGTTAGCTTATTTATGATATTTTGTTTAACACCGAAATCATAAGCCCAAACTTTTTTAAGCTTGTTGCCTTCATATTTAGTATGTGGCTTAGCTGAGTAAACCTTTTTTTCTTTAATAGTTACTTTAGCAGCTAAATCTTGACCTTCCATTGGCTCTTGGCTATTAAAATAGTCTTTTATTTCAGCTTCAGTAATACTGGCATCGCATATAAGAGCTAACATTGAGCCTTGATCTCTTAAATGACGAGTTAAAGATCTAGTATCAAGATCATAGGCAGCGATAATGTGATTATCATCTAAGAAATTTATAATATCCTGCTCGCAGTTAGCATTAGAAGCAAGTGGGCTATAGTTTTTAAAGACTAAAGCCTTAGCATGCACGCTTTTATGTTCATTATCAGCTGCATTAAAACCATAATTACCAATTTCAGGATAGGTAAAAGTAATAATCTGATCAGCATAGCTCGGGTCAGTAGCGATTTCTTGATAGCCAGTCATGCTGGTATTAAAAATTATCTCCCCGCTAACTTTATCAAACTTAGTGTTACCTAAAATTTTACAGTTGAATGTCTTACCATCTTCTAAAATTAGTTTAGCCATTTGCCTGATTACTCCTTAAAGCTGCTTTGACCAGTTTATTATCAATAGCTTTAACCACAATAGCATGACCTAATCTGTCTTTAGGTAAGATGAATTTTAATTTACCGGCTTCCATTTTCTTGTCGCGGCTCATAGCTTCAATCAAATCATCCAAATCTAAATCACCAGGTACCTGATACTCTAAATCAAAATCACGCATAACCTTGATTAGCTGTTCAGTAAGTCGTGGATTTAACATATTGATTTTATTAGATAGGTAGCAAGCGCATACAAGACCGATGCCAACAGCTTCACCGTGACTAAACCTATCGTACCTGGTTACCTCTTCAATAGCATGCCCGAAAGTATGACCTAGATTTAAAAGTGCACGCAAAGCATTTTCGCGCTCATCATTAATCACGAGATGAGATTTAATAATTAAACAATGTCTAATTAGTTTTTGCATAATCTCTTGATCATGCGATTTAATTAAATCCGCATTTCTCTCGATAAATTCTAAAAATGTTTCTTCTTTGGTTAATAAAGAATCCCACTGCGAGCCTAATAAGGCGTATTTAATTAGCTCACCTAGACCACTTTTAAATTCACGTTCAGGTAAAGTTTCTAAATTAGTAACATCGATTTGAACTAAGTCTGGTTGATAAAAAGCACCGATTAAGTTTTTACCTTCAGGGACGTTTAAACCAGTTTTACCACCCACTGATGAATCAATCATGGAAAGTAAAGTGGTAGGAACTTGCACGAAGCTGATTCCTCTATAATAGGTAGCCGCAGCGAAGCCCGCCAGGTCACCAACTACACCACCACCTAGAGCGAGAACCGTATCTTTGCGCTCAAACTTATGAGTTAGAAGCTTTTGAACTATCAGTTGATAACTAAAGAAGTTCTTATGCTTTTCACCGTTAGGAAGTATTAAAGTAAACACTTTGTATTGTGAGTTAAGTGAATTCTGGACTCGATTCAGGTAAATATCTGGGATACCTTCTTGAGTGACGATTAATATTTTCTTACCAATATCTAAGTTTTTTAGATTAATATTGTTAAGATCGCCGAAGACTATATCATACTCATGCATGTTGGAGTTGATTGCTAGATTTAATCTTTCATAAGCGATAGTTTCTAAATTTAAATTAGCTATAATCTCTCTCACGATTTCATCAATTGATTTGCTACTGGTATCAACTTGAAAATCACTATCTAAATAAATGTCTTTGCGCTTTTCCCATAAATCTTTTAATGCTTGTACAGGATCTTCTACCTGATCTACTAAAGGTCTAAAGCCTTTACCGATAATACGTTCTTTTATTTTTTCTAAGTCAGCAAGTAAGGTCACTAAGTTAGAGCTAGCTCTAACTAGAGCTCTATTTTTAGGATCTACAATAGCTCCGCCACCTAAAGAAACGACTTGATTAGGTCGACTAAAAATTTCTTGCAGGGCTAATGCTTCGTATTCACGAAATTTTTCCTCACCTTCGCTAGCAAAAATGTCTTTAACACTTTTGCCTACCATTCTTTCGATATACATATCAGAATCAACGAATTGTCTGCGTAAATATCTAGATAATTTAGCACCAATTGAAGTTTTTCCAGAACCCATTAAACCCGTCAGGGCTATATTGCGGTATTGATATGTCGACATTAATTACAATTGTTACATACTAAATGCAGCTTGCGCTAGAGTTAGTCTTATCGTAAGCTTAATTCTAATCTTTTTTAAATAATTCGTATTTTTTGAATAGACTCGGTGATAAATTAAATCAAGTAACTCAGTTTGTTTATATCTAAAATGTGATAAAAGATTAATGTCTTTAAAAGTGCTTTCTGTTAAAATGATTTGTATATGCAAGCAGTTTCAGAAAAATCTTCAAATCACCAAATCCGTTTTGGTACCGATGGTTGGCGCGCACTTATCGCTAAAGAGTTTACTTACGATAACTTAAAATTAGTCTGCCAGGCGCTATCAATTTATATCCATAAAAACTATTCTAAAATTGAACCGATAGTTATCGGCTATGATGCTAGATTTTTAGCTGATCAGTTTGCTAAGTTTGCAGCTGAAATTTTTAACAAATGGTCTATTCCAGTAAAGTTTATAGCGGAACCGATCCCGACACCTGTAATTGCCTATGCTGCTTTTGATAAGCCTTCAGTGGGTGCACTGATGTTTACAGCTAGCCATAATCCAGCAGAATATATGGGAATTAAATATATTCCAGAGTATGGTGGACCAGCTACAGTCGAAATCACAGAAAAAATTCTTACCGAAATTGAAAACATAGTTAATGATGCTAGCTACCTAGCTAAGCAAACCGAACAGTTAACCAGCGCTGTAGCTAGTACCAGTCAGCATAATGCAAGAGATGCTTATATGGAAGCCTTAACTAAGCTAGTAGATTTTGAAGCCATTAAAAATAGTAATCAAACTAAACCAGTAAAAGTGGTTTATGATTCGTTGCATGGTGTAGGTAAAGGTTTTGTAGACTTGATTTTAGAAGATGCTGGTTTCGAGGTTACTAAACTGCATGATGCTGTAGATCCTACTTTTGGTGGTTCACTGCCCGACCCTTCAGAGTCCAGACTAACCGAACTTAAAGATAAAGTTTCAGAGATTAAAGCTGATTTAGGCGCTGCTAATGATGGTGATGCTGATAGATTTGCGATTATAGCTGGTGACGGTGAGTTTTTCCCAGCTAATAAGGTATTGCCTATTATTGCTAAATACTTAGTCGAACAAAGAGGCTTCAAAGGTAAGTTAGTTAGAACACTTGCTACTACTCATTTGTTTGATTTATTAGCTGAAAAGCTAGGTTTAGAAATTAAAGAAACACCAGTTGGCTTTAAATGGTTATGTGCAGCGATGCGTGAAGATGACGTGGTGCTAGCTGCTGAAGAATCTGGTGGTATGAGTATTCTAGGACATATCCCAGAAAAAGATGGTATTCTTGCGATCACCTTGACAGCTGAAGTTTTAGCAAAAACTGGTAAAAGTTTAAAAGAGTTATGGGCTGAAGTTCAAGAATTCTGCGGACAAAAATTTTTCTATGATAGATTGGATTTACATCTAGCAGAAGAAGTGCGTACTAAATTTGTTGCTAACTTTAAAGATGATAATCTTGAAACTATTGGAGAGTTTAAGATTACTAAAAGAGATTTAACCGAAGGTGTAAAACTCTATTTTGAAGATGGTTCATGGTTATTAGCTAGACCAAGTGGCACGGAAGCTACTATGTGTAGGGTTTATTTTGAAGGTCATGATGAAGCTCGCTTAAAAGCTTTGGTAGCAGCAGTGCAAAAATTTAGCGCACAAAGTTAAATTTAATAATTAAATCTAAAACTGACTTATAAAAATATTAGAATCAAGGTTACTAATGACTTAAAATAACCTATAATTATTAATATAAATGATTTACACCGCAAATCCAATATTAAACCGAGTATTAGATGGAGAGCGATTAAGCGCAAGTGATGCTATAAAATTAATGGAAGAAGCTGATCTTCTTGATTTGGCTTATGCAGCTAAAACCATCCAAAGAAAATTACATCCTAAATCAGAGCCGATTACTTATTGTGTGCAGCGCAATATAAATTACAGCAATGTATGTACAGCGAAATGTACTTTTTGTGCTTTTTATACTTTTCCTGGAGTCGAGCAGCAGCATAATCCAGCTTATGTAAATGATTATGAGACTGTCATTAAACCTAAAATTGATGAATTGATTGCTATTGGTGGTACAGAAATTTTGTTTCAGGGCGGACATAACCCAGATTTAGGTTTAGACTATTACACGGATTTATTTAGTCGTATAAAAAAAGATTTTCCAGAAATTACCTGCCACGCTTTGAGCCCATCTGAAATTAATCATATCGCTGAAAAAATGATTACCCCAGCAGAAAAGTATGGTGATGGTACTAATTTAAAAAACATAGATGTACCTAGTGAAGCTGACCTAAGGTATGTTTTACAAGAACTTAAAAAATCAGGTATGGATAGCTTACCTGGTGCGGGCGCTGAAATACTAACTGAAAGAGTTAGAAAAATTATCGCTCCTTATAAAATCACTACTGAAAGATGGCTGAAAATTATGGAAATCGCTCATAACCTCGGTATGAGAGCTTCGGCTACAATGATGTATGGTCATGTGGAAACTTATGAAGATCGCATTCAGCACCTAGCTGAATTGCGTGAACTTCAAGATAGAACTAACGGTTTTACGGCTTTTGTTTTATGGAACTTCCAGCGTGGTGGCACGCCACTTGGCAAGATTATGGATAGCATGCAGGCGCGCGCTGAATTGCCTGAGTATAACATTAATTCATCAGGTGAAGATTACTTAAGATCACTAGCAGTAGCTAGGTTATTTTTAGATAATTTTGAGAATTTTCAAGCTAGCTGGGTTACGCAGGGACATGAAATTGGACAACTGAGTCTAAACTTTGGTTGCAATGATTTAGGTGGTACTATGATGGAAGAAAATGTAGTTAGTGCAGCTAATACCAGCTACCAATCGAGTGTGGCTTATATGGAATACTTAATTAAAAAAGCTGGTTACCAGCCAGCGCAGCGTGATACTCAGTATAATTTAGTGGAAGCTAGTTAGAAAATAATTATAATCTATTACTTTTTTTAGAATTTTATTATAAATTTCAACGTTTTTTAGAAATAAATTCTAAATTAATGGCTTTTTTAGAAAATTTTTATAAATAATCCAGATTTTTAATTTATCGAAAAGAGTCATATTGTACATAAAAACTCGATAAAAAAGCTTAATAAAATTGCTTAAACTAAGTTATCCTAGCAGGAAAAAATAATGTAAAGCAGCTACCAGCACCAGGTTTAGATTTTACATAAATACTACCACCATGTTTTTCCATAATTTTTTTACAAATAGTTAAGCCAGCCCCAGTCCCCTCATACTCTCCATTAGTATGAAGTCTTTTAAAAATTTTAAATATATACTCGTAATCATTAGAATCAATACCGATACCATTATCTATAAAATTTATATAGCAACCAGAATTGTCTTCACTGCTATTTATTGTAAGTTTTTTTATTGTGCTTTGATTGTATTTAAGTGCGTTTTCAACTAAGTTTTGAAAAACTTGACTAATAGCAACTTTATTTACTTTTAGTTTAGGTAGCTTCTCTACATTGATTTCAATATCAGTAAATCTTTGATCATTCAGTAAATTATTTTTGATTTCATCGGTTAAAATATTTAAATCAATCAATTCAAAATCATCAAACTGGCAGGCTTTTGAATAACTATAGACCTCGTCTATTAAGATATTCATCTGACTGCTTGCATTCTTTAATGCTTCAATATATCTATTAGTTTTTTGATCTTCGACATCACCTAATTTTTTAACTAATCTATCTGTAAATGCTCCTATGTGTCTAACTGGAGCTTTAAGGTCATGTGAAATAATATAGCTAAAGCTTTCCAGCTCATTATTCTTATCTACTAAAGACTGACTTTTTTCTTTTAAACTTTTTTCTGAAGTTTGTAGATCTGAAAGAATATTAGTTAATGCTAATTGTGAATTAATATATTTATTTCTGTCATCCTGAACTTTAGTAAGCTTATTTTTTAATTCAACAATTTTATCTTGCTCTATCTCTATAGCTTTAGTATCTGTTTGAATATTAAAAATTAATATAAATAAACAAAATAAAGCAAAAATTTGAAATATATAGTGTTCAGGAACAAACACAATAAATAAAGCTAATAAAGAATAAGAACAGTAGTTCAGGATTCTTTTAAACATCGTGATATTTAATCTCCATATTTAAAGCCAGTCTTAAATCGTTAATCTCTTTTTTCATTTGTAAATTGTTTAATTCACGATTAATATGTATGTCATTCAATTTTTCAAGTTCAGTTAGCTTTTTAGACATTTCAGCTGACTTTAGAGATAGTTCTTCGTTTAGTTTTAGATTTTCAACTAAATTCTTTTCTAGTTCAGCTGCACTTTTCAAATTTAATGCCTTCGGTATCACTTTAATTAGTACTATTGCTGTAATGGTTGAGATTATAGCTGTTATAAGCTTTAAGTAAGCTTGCAGGTTGTATACTGGATACCAAAAAATAATTGATTCTATTAAATGAGTAAAACCACATGATAGTATAAAACCACCAAATAAATAAAAAATCCTAAGAAAAGGTGCTCCAGGTTTGTTGTAAATAAAATATATTAGACTAATAGGTATGCTTGTGTAAGCCAGCCAAATTATTAAATCAGAACTTATAGTAAGCCAGCCTATTTCACTAGACCAGCTGCCACAAAACCATCTGGCAGGATAATTATCTGTATTAAATAAATAGCGAAAAAACTCTAATAGATTCACTAAACTAATCTACCTTCCTATTAAGTACATTATTATAACTTATCATTGAAAATTTTTTTAAATCATAGGATTTCGTATATATGGCAGGATCATTAGAGGATTTTATCTTATTGAAAATAATAGTTGCAGATTTAAATTTATAATTAAAGACTTTGGTACAGTTCATCAACACTAAAGTGAGCTTCTGAGAAATCACTTTTATTATCAAGAATATTATCGCTTAACACTTTCTTGGCACCCTGAAGTTGAATTATTTTTTCTTCAATACTATTTTTAACTATCAGTTTATATACAAACACAGGTTTAGTTTGACCGATACGATAAGCTCTGTCAGTTGCCTGATCTTCAGCAGCTGGATTCCACCAGGGATCATAGTGAATCACGGTATCAGCGCTAGTTAAATTTAAACCAGTGCCACCTGCTTTAAGTGAGATTAAAAAGACCTGATTTTTGCCATTTTGAAAAGAATTAATAGCCTGCTCCCGGTTTTTAGTAGCACCAGTTAACAGCGAGTACGAAATTTTTTGATCATTTAAAAATTTTTCTATTAGCTCAAATATACTGGTAAACTGCGAAAATACCAGAATTTTTTTATTACTAGCTGTTAAATTTATTAACATTTCGGTAAGCAGATTAAACTTAGCTGCCGAGTCGATTTCTTTAACCAAATCATGTTTTATAAGTTGTGGGTGACAACAAATCTGTCTAAGTTTTAAAAGTGCATTTAAAACTGTGAATCTAGCTTTCTGTTTACCCTTGGCTTCAAGCTCTTGATTAACTTTATTTAGCATCTGCGCTCTGATAACATTGTAAAGCTCACTTTCTTGATCGCTAAATTCAGCATATTTATAAATGGTTGTTTTAGGTGGTAATTCAGTTGCCACCACTTCTTTAGTTCTTCTTAGAATAAATGGTGAAATCTTCTTTTTTATAAAAGCCATCTTATCCAGATTTTCTTTTTCTTCTATGTCTTTTTTATAATTTTTAATGAAATTTTTTAAAGTACCTAGATAATTTGGCATCAAGAAGTTAAATTGTGACCACAATTCAGTAATATTATTTTCGATAGGTGTGCCAGTTAAGCAAAGTCTAGTACTTGCTTTAAGCATAATGCAGGCTTGAGTGACTTTAGCTCGAGGGTTTTTAATATTTTGAGCTTCATCAAGAATTAAATAATCTAAACTGAGCTGCTCGTAAAACTCTAAATCTCGGATTAATAGTGGATAAGTAGTTATAATAATGTTTTCACGAATATCATTAAGATTTTTAAGCAGCTTTAAGCGCTCATGACCATGAACTATACGACTACTTAAATTTTTACTAAATTTAATAATTTCTTGCTGCCAGTTATTAATAAGTGAAGTCGGACATAAAATTAAAGCTTTAAAATTATCTTTTCTATCTTTAAGTTTTTGTAAAATGCTAATACTCTGAAGAGTTTTACCTAGACCCATATCGTCAGCTAGAATACCACCTAGATTATATTTATTTAGTATATATAGCCAGTTGTAGCCGCTGTATTGATAATCTCTCAATTTAGCAATTATATTAGGACTAAGAGCTTGCTTGCTTTTATCAAAGTCTTTAAGTTCTTTAATAGCTGCTATAAAATCACCTAAATTTAACTGTTCTTGCAAAGCTATCGTATAAGTATTTAAATCAATATCATTTAAAATACTTGCTAAATCATATTTATTTAAAGGTTTTACCTGCAAATCATCGTCAATAAATTTGTACTTTTGTAAGGTATTGCAAAATCTAACTAATTTTAAAGCTTCGTCTTTTTCGATACTAATATAACTATCATCGGCTTTTAAATAAATATTTTCGTATTTAGCTCGCTTAAATCTATTTTCAGCAGCAGCTAAAGTACCTTCGGTCTCCAGAACTTTAATAAAGATTTGCCAAAGATTATGCTGGTGATTGTTACCTGTTGAAGAGATTTCTAAATCAAACCAGTCATTTTTTTTATGATTAAAATTAAGTGTAGGTTTTAGATCAGTATTAAGTCTATATGGAAAGTCATGGTTAACTATCAGTTCTATATCTGAATTTAAGTTAGCTGTTTCTATTAAATTTAACCAGTCATCAGCAGAACTAATATGAAAACTGAAGTAGTGCGGATGCCTGCTAATAAAATTTTGAATTTGCGGGTGATATTTACTTGCTGTCAGCTCGGCTAAAGACAGTATATTTAATTGAGACTTTAGTAAGTTGTTTAATTCTTGAATCTGTGAATTAGTTTTAGTTTGTAGGTGTGGCTGCTTACTTTCCAGCAACCCATAGCATAGTTCATCGATAAAACTGGCTTGATCATTTAATTTAAATAGATCTGCAACACTTTCAACTTCTTTAAAGTGATCTACTTTAAAAACTTTTAGTTTAAGTTGAATTGGGTTATTTTTTAAGATATTTTCTTTACTAGAATTATCTAAATATTCTAGATTACCCGCTTGATCCATAAGCTTTACTTTAAAGTTTTTATTAAATGTTGTTAGATGACCATAAGAAAAGCAGTTTAGCTGTGTTGTAAACAATTTAAACAAATTAACATCGATATCGCCAGTATCAACTACACCATATTCAAGCTTTTTAGTATTAGTATCTTTTAAGTAGAATAATCTTTTGTGATCATGAAAAGTTTGATAGCTAGCATTCTTAGCTATGCTTTTTAGCTTAAAGCTAAAAGAGTATTGCTCTGAAGAAATTTGTTTAAAGTAATGTTCAAGCTGGTCAGCTTCAGTTTCTTTTAAATATTTTATTAGTAAACTATCTACTGAAAACAAAGGTAATTTAAGTTGCTTTAAATATGAAAATACTTTAACTGACATAGAAGCTTGAATAAAGCAGGCACTTTTGCGTGAATTAAGTTTATTAGAGCTTGACTTTAATAGTTTAAATAATTCTTTAAGCTCAGTAGAAATAGCTTTATTGTATGCATCTTTAAAGCTAACTTCACTAATGTCATTCAAGCTGACTTTAGACTTAAGTGGATGTTGTTTGTTATATTCATAAAGCTTGAGTTTTAAGGTGTGATTCTGAATACTATAAGCAAATAAATAAACACTTTCTTTAGTAGTATTTATATTTTGTACTTTATCAGTTTCTTCTCTATTTAAAAGATCAGTCGATGGCGCTATATCGTTATGAGCGCCCCTCTGTAAATTAAAATTTTCTTCACTGGCACTGGCACTGGCACTGGCACTGGCACTGGCACTGGCACTGGCACTTTGCTTGGCTTGATCTATATATAATAAAGCGAGCGCCGCGCCATGTTTGCAATTACTAAAAACTGGACACGAACAGGTTGAAGCTAGCTTGGAGCCAATAATTTGCAATTCAGTATTATAAATTTTTCCTTTTGAACCCTCACTGGTACCAGCAATCCAGGTTCGCTCTATATTAGTTATTTTAGTTAAACCTTCTTCAAAATACTTTTGTGCGCTTTTGATGGTTTTATCATTAAAGCATTCCTGCACTTGAGTTAAGGTTAATTTGGCTTTGAATTTCATCGTCAATGATAGATATTTATATACTTAATACTAAATGCTTTATTATAAATGATAGCTAAATAACTTTTGTATAAGTAGCTATCCTTTATAATAAGCTCTAAATTTGCTAAGCTGTTAGTTATTATGTATAGAGGTACTATAGAAAGATACAAAAAATTTTTACCGGCTAGCGAGACTACACCCATTATAAGTATTCTTGAAGGTCGCACACCTCTTGTACCTGCCCCTCATATCGCTGAAAAATGTGGCATTAAGGGTTTAAAAGTATATTGTAAAATTGAAGGTTTAAATCCTAGTGGTTCTTTTAAGGATCGTGGAATGACGATGGCAGTTTCTAAAGCTGTTGAAAAGGGAGCAAATAAAATTATTTGTGCTAGTACAGGTAATACTAGCGCCTCTGCTGCTGCTTTTGCCGCTAGAGCTAGGTCATTAGGGTATGATTTAGAATCTTACGTAATTATTCCTGCTAATTATGTAGCTTTAGGTAAATTATCTCAGGCGATGATTTATGGATCTAAGTTGATTCAGATCCGTGGTAATTTTGATACAGCTTTAAACATTGTAAAAGATCTTAGTAGTAAATATCCGATTGAACTAGTAAATTCACTTAATCCATATAGAATTGAAGGACAAAAAACAGGTGCATTTGAGATTATTGATGATCTTGGGCGTGTACCTGATTATTTATGTCTGCCTGTTGGTAATGCTGGTAATATAACAGCTTACTGGAAAGGCTTTAAAGAATATCGTAAAAAAACTTTAACTAGCATGTTTTTACCGAGCGCACTACCTAAAATGTATGGTTTTCAAGCCGCTGGCTCAGCTCCTATAGTTGATAATCAAGTTTGTGATACACCAGAAACTATCGCTACAGCGATTCGTATCGGTAATCCAGCTAGCTGGTCTAAAGCTAAAGCTGCTTTAAGTGAATCTCAGGGACATATAGATAAAGTAAGTGATCGAGATATTTTAGATGCTTATAAGCTTTTACATCAATCCGAAGGTATTGCCTGCGAGCCATCATCGGCAACTGGTGTAGCTGGTTTACTTAAAGCTGCTAAAGAAGGTTTGATTAAAGAAAATTCTACTATAGTATGTATTTTGACTGGAAATGGTTTAAAAGATCCTACTACTGCTATGAATGAAGTCGACATTGATGAAAACTTAAGTTACGAAGCCGATCAAGATGAGATTGCAAATGTACTTAAGTTAGTTTAAATACATTATTAAGACTTTTGAGAATGCAAAGTTACTATACTTAGCGGTTTAGCACCGACTACTAGTTATATTTATCATAGATTCTCAGATTTTTACGAATTTTTACTTATGAACTTTAAATATTATTAGTATGACTTCATTAAAATTTAAAGTCAAAACATACATATATTTAATCAATTAACTAAAACTAGCTTAAATAGCTAATTCGTTTGATAAACTTTTACGATTAAGTTATATAATTATTAGCAAACATGATCACAAATACTATTAATCTGATCAAGTCACATAAGGTGTCTTCAGGCAAGATCAATTACTATGAGCACGATTCATTTTGCACTAATAGTAAAATGACCTTTTCGGTTTTTGTACCTGAAACTAATATTTTAAGAGCAGTGATTTGGCTAAGTGGTTTAACTTGCACGCCAGATAACTTTATGCAAAAGGCTCACGCTTTTCAGGCGGCATATGAAGCCAAATGCATGATAGTTTGTCCTGATACTTCTCCTCGAGATTTAGATTATGATGATGAAGCGTATGATTTGGGTAGTGGAGCTAGTTTTTATGTAGATGCTAATAAGGAGCCTTATAAGAAAAACTTTCAGATGAACTCTTATATTAATCATGAAATTTATACCATAATTAGTCATGAATTTCATCTACAAAGAATACATTTGATGGGGCATTCCATGGGTGGTCATGGAGCGCTTATTATGGGTTTAGCTCATCCTGATAAATACGCCTCAATTAATGTTTTTGCGCCTGTCTGCAATCCAGTTAGAGTACCCTGGGGGCAAAAAGCTTTTAAAGCTTATCTATGTAATTTAGACAAAGTCTGGTCTGAAAATGATGCCTGTGAGTTGATTATGTCAGGTAAAAAACACCCTGCTCGTATAACCATTGATCAGGGGTTAGCTGACGAGTATTATGATAATCAGCTCTTAGTTGGTAGATTTGAAGAATTATGCACAGAGTATGGTCAGAAGCTAACTGTAAGCTATCATACTGATTATGATCATAGCTATTATTTTATTAGCAGTTTTATCGCTAAGCGTATTAAAGATCTTGTAAAATACTAATATTACTATTTCACTTAATACCGATTTAGCCTTTAATAAGTGCTATTAAACTAAAAAGGATAGACCTATAGTTGACTATAGATTTATCCTTTTTAGAACTAGATTTTTGATAAAAGAATTTTCAAAAAACTATTATAACTTTTAAGTAAATTAACGACTAATTACAGTATCAACATTATAGGCTAATGCTTTTTGATGTTTATTCGTAAATTCGTATTTAATAAACTCAATTAACTTATCTTCTGAGCTTTTACTAATTACATCACTATCTAGATAAATATATTTTAGATTAAGAGTATTAGTAGTTAAGTTATTCGCACATAAAAATCCTACTATAGGATCAGCTTTAACTTCGTCTTCAATAATCAAATAACGATGGTCTAAAATACTAGAAATAAATTCTTCGTATCTGCTAGCTGGTAGCTTGATTTTTTTAGCGAAGCGAATGAAATCTTCAAGATTAAAGTTTGAATAGCGTATTAATT
Source organism: uncultured Gammaproteobacteria bacterium (assembly GCA_964438425.1). Lineage (GTDB taxonomy): Bacteria > Cyanobacteriota > Vampirovibrionia > LMEP-6097 > LMEP-6097 > CAYTKM01. The sequence goes on along the minus strand of CAYTKM010000005.1, from coordinate 74,466 downwards.
GGTACTTTTGCCCCAAAGTTTGATTAACTGGCATACGTGAAACTATTAATTCAAAATTATTAAGCTGCTGAAAAAATTCAGATTTAAAGTTAGATAGAACTAAGTGAAAGTTTTTTTCTAAGTTTTCAATTTGTGGTTTTAAACTTAATACTAGATTTTTACCATTTTCATTTAAAGATACCTGCTTAGATCTGAGATCATTTTTATTAACCTTTAAAGTGATATAACCCTTAAATTCTAGTTCTTTTACTATTTGAGAGACAGCTGCCAGAGTTACTGAGCGTCTTAAAGCAAGTGTTTTAATATCTAGACTTATTTCTTCATCTAATATCAATAAAAATGGAATCCAGGAGATTTTAATATCTTGCTTGCGAGCCTGCATATGAGCTTGCAATTTAGCAAACATAAGCTCATAGATTTTTTTAAACTTTGAGCAGGTGTTCAGGAAGTCCGCTTCGTTATGCGAAAACATGGGAACTTTACTTTTCATAGCTTAAATTTTATAGTATTGTAATAATTAAATCAGCAGTTTTATAATTTCTTTATTATTCAAATCTGGTGTTTTACAATTTATTAATATTCGTCTAATCTCTGAGGCATTCTGCCTATATGGCTTTTAATCTATTTTATGCTGGAAGTCAATTAAAACAAAAGATATAACTACACTATGATTATTAAGCTTTTCTAATAATATAATTTAAACTTTTACTAACATCTATAGCTATTAAAAATAAATTTATTCAAATTTTAGCTAGGCCTTATACTTGCTTTCCTAAGCTTTTTATAATAGATAGTGCTTTGTACTATGATGTCAATGGTAGCAATTAATAGTTGCCTGAGTATGATTTTAAAAAAAATATATTTTATAGTCCAAAACTAAACTAGTTAGTAATAAAGTATCAGCATAAACACTTATAAATGTATTATATTTATTAATATGTCAGAGAAAAAGACTTATAATGTTGGCATTTTAGGTGCTAGTGGTAATGTTGGTCGTTTAATGTTATCTATTTTAGCTGAAAGAAAATTCCCACTTAAAAACCTTAAGCTTTTAGGTAGTAATAGAAGTGCTGGTAGTAAAATGCTATTTAATAATAAAGAACACATAGTAGAAGAAACTAATACTGATTCATTTAAGGACTTAGATTTAGTGCTAGCTTCAGCTGGCTCAGCTATAACTATAAAATATAAAGATGATATTACTAAGGCAGGCGCTTATTTGATAGATAATTCGAGTGCTTTTAGAATGGACGCTGAAGTGCCTTTAGTGGTGCCAGAAGTTAACGCTGATGCTTTAGATGCAACTAAAAAGATAATAGCTAACCCTAATTGTTCGACAGCACCTTTAGTCGTTATCTTAGATATACTTAGAAAACTTTACCCTTTAAAAAGAGTTTTAGTCAGTACTTACCAGAGTATTTCTGGTGCTGGCAAAGATGCTATGCAGGAATTGCGAGATACGAGTTTGCTTCAGCTAGATAATAAAGATTATGAAGCCAAAGCTATTAACCAAAAACTAGCATTTAATCTGATCCCACAGATAGATAAGTTTGCTGAAGATGGTTATACTAAAGAAGAGCTTAAAGTTACCAATGAAACTAGAAAGATTTTAAATTTACCTGAACTGCCAGTAGCCTGCACAGCTGTTAGAGTGCCTGTAATGGTTAGTCATAGTGAAAGCGTAAATGTAGAATTTAAAGATGCTTATGAACTTTCTGTTATAAAACAGGCTTTAATAAATTCGAATGATATAGAATTCTATGATAACGAAGATTATCCGATGCCACTTGAAGTGACAGGTACCGATCCTACTCATGTAGGTAGATTGAGAGTGGACATAAGTAATCCTAATGCCCTTAATTTTTGGTTGGTTTCGGATAATCTACGTAAAGGCGCAGCCTTAAATACTATACAAATTGCCGAATCTATGATTCAACAAGGTATAATTTAAGATATGCAGACTTTTGGTCCGATAATTACAGCTATGGTTACTCCATTTAAGCAAGATAAGCTTGATGAGATTGATTATGTAGCAGCAGCCAAAATTCTTGCTCACTTAGCTGGTAATGGCTCTCAAGCAGTGGTTATCTCAGGTACTACTGGTGAAAGACCGACTTTGACGCATGAAGAAGAAGAATCTTATTTAAAGTTTATAGTAAGTGAGGTAAAAAAGAATTCATATGATTTAAAAGTGATCTTTGGTTCAGGCTCTAATTGTACTGAAACAGCTAAAGCTTCATCTAAGCGCGCGCAGCATATCGGCGCTGATGCTCTATTATTAGTTACACCTTATTATAATAAACCTACTCAGGCTGGTTTAGCTCATCACAGTATTGAAATTGCTAGTGCTGTTGAGTTACCTGTTATCTTATACAATGTGCCATCAAGATCAGTTGTTAGTTTGGATTATGAAACTATTGTAGAAATAAAAACTAAAGCCGATAATATAATAGGTATAAAAGAAGCTAGTGATAACTTTGAATTAATTACTAGATTGCGTCGTAAATACTCTAAAGATGAGTTTGCTATTTTCAGTGGCGAAGATGGCTTATATCTACCGATGCTAAGTTTAGGTATTAACGGTATAATTTCAGTATGCTCGCATATTTATGGTAATGAAATGCTTGAGTTGACTAAAATGTATTTAGATGGCAAACCAGCTGAAGCTCTTGAAATTAATAATAGCTTGTACCCAGCTGTTAAAGCTATCTTTTGTAAAACTAATCCGATCGGTATTAAAGCCGCTTTAAGTCTTAAAGATTTATGCGCTAACCGACTGAGATCACCACTTTTGCCTTTAAATGAAGTTGAAATCGCTGAACTTAAAGAATCTTTAGTCTAATTTCTTAACAGTTAGATAAAATTTAATCCTTTTAATATATTATTAAGTAAAAAATGAACAAAATCACAAAGCAAACCCGCAGAATCTTGAAATCCACCGATGGATCTATCAAATCAGTCACTAAAAAGTCTTCTTCAGTCTCTCAAAACATTGTTATGGATCCTGAAAAAAAGGTCAAAGTCATCTCACTTGGTGGACTCTATGAGATCGGAAAAAATACCTGGGTGTATGAGTGTGGTAACGATATCATGCTGGTAGACGCTGGCTTAGCTTTCCCAAATGTAAATATGATCGGTGTTGATTTAGTACTGCCTAAGTTAGATTACTTAGAAGAAAATAAAGAAAAAATTAGAGCTCTTATCGTAACTCATGGTCATGAGGATCATATCGGTGGTATCGTACCGATGTTAAAGCAGCTTGAGATTCCAATTATCTATTCTTCTGGTTTAGCTTACGCTTTAATTAAATTTAAACTTAGTGAGCATAAGATAAAAAGCCAGAATATGAAGTGGACTCATCCACGTGAAACTGTTCAGGTCGGTCAAAGCTTTGCAGTTACCTATATTAGAAACAATCATAGTATTGCTGATAGCTATTCTTTAATTATTGATACTCCAGCTGGCAGAATTGTACACAGTGGTGACTTTAAGTTTGATCATAGTCCACCAGAAAACCAGTTTTTTGATATCGGTTCGCTTGCACGTGCTGGAGCTGAAGGTGTAGATTTATTAATTAGTGATAGTACTAATGCTGAAAAAGCTGGCTATACGCCATCAGAAAAATACGTAATACCTAAGCTTAAAGAATTTATTTTTCAAACTCAGAAACGTACTATTATCACAACATTTGCAAGTCAGGTAAACAGAGTAAAAATTATCATGCAACTTGCCTTGCAGGCTAAAAAGAAAGTAACCGTTTTTGGTCGTTCAATGATTAACTTAGCTAATATTTCTAAAGAGCTGGGTTATATCTCGCTACCTGAGAATTTTATCGTTAGGCAAGAAGAGATCCATAAGATCCCACCTGAAGATTTAGTCATACTTTGTACTGGCAGTCAGGGTGAACAATATGCAGCTTTATCACGTATCGCTAGAAATGAACATAAATATGTGAAAATCCAACCTGGTGATTTAGTAGTAGTTAGTGCATCTCCTATTCCAGGTAACGAAAAACACGTCAATAATTTAATTAATAACTTATTTGCCCGCGGCGCAGAAGTAGTTTATGGCTCTCACCAAAAAGTCCATGTTTCTGGTCATGCCAGCCAGGAAGAACAAAAGATTTTAATTAGTTTATGTGATCCTAAGTACTTTATGCCATGTCACGGTGAGTACCGTATGCTTGTTAAGCATGGTGAAACCGCAGTTAAGTGTGGCGTAGATCCAGACAATATATTTTTAATGGATAACGGGGATGTATTAACTTTGCAAAACGGTAAATGTAAGCTTGAAGATAGAGTTACTGCAGGTATCGTAATGATCGATAATGATAATGTTGGTGAGCTTGATGGCGCGATAATTAAAGAAAGGAAGCTTATCGCAAATGACGGCTTTTTACTGTTTATTTTAACTATCGATGCCTATGGTAGGTTAATTACTGATATTAAAGTACGTTTTGAAGCTATGGTTTTACCTAAAAAAGAATCAGCTAAAAGCTATGCTAAAAAATTAAAGCAGGTCTGTCTGAAAGCTTTTGAATCTCTACCTGATTCGAATTCAGATAAAGCACTTGAAAATATTAACGCCTTTAGTAGACAGCTTGAAGGTGCAATTAGACACGATATAATGCAGATGCTGAATGAAGAAATGCATCGTTACCCTCTAACAGAAGTTATTATTTTAAATAGCTGTGGTTCTGCTAAACCACAAGTACAAGGTGTGCTAAGTTAACTACATAATAACCACTAGCTATTAAATTATTAATAGAGAATTATTTGGTAGGGCCATCAATGTTAAAACGTTTTTATATCGTGCTTATTATTATGCTTTGTGCAAAGCTAAACGTACTTGCACGAGTAAAAAGTCCTACTAAAGATAAAAAAATGTCGCAATTTGTTGTTATGACTAAACATAGCGATAAAGATTATGTTGAAAATTATCTTAAAGCGAAAACTGCCAAATTAAGTAAAAAACATCGCAAAGCCAAAGTTAAAAAATTATTTGAGGAAAATGAGTCGGTTGCAGTATCAGCTAAATCAGCGCGTAGTTCTAATAATCAAATTTCTAGCAAGTTTGCTAAAAGAAAATTTAAAAAGAAAAGTTTAAAACATAAATATGGCTTAGACCGAATTTATTTAATCGATTTTAGTGCACTAGAAACTAATGAAGACATCTATGCAAGCTTAAAAAACGATCAAGAAATCGAAAAGATCTCAGTTGTAAAAACACTTAGTGCAAATAGCGTTCCAGATGATACCTTATACAACTTACCAGCTGCTGAGTTAGAGACTTACCCGTTTAATGATGAAGATATTTTATGGGGTTTACGTCAAATAAAAGCTGAAGCTGCTTGGCAGATAAATCAAGGTGAAGGAGCTGTGGTTGCGATTATAGATTCTGGCATTTCGTATAATCATCCTGATTTAATTGAAAATATTTGGGTTAATCCAGCTGTAGTAGATGACCTTAATTTTGATGGTCGCGTTGATTATCAAGATTTAGATGTAAATGCTAATGGCAAAATCGAAGATAATGAAGTCTTAGAAAATAGTCTAGGAATTAATGCTCTTGCTAATGTGGGCTCTAAAAAATATTATAGACCTTTAGATGATCATGGACACGGAACTCATATCGCAGGTACGCTTGCAGCTAGTGCTGATAATGCTCTAGGTATAGTAGGTGTGGCACCTAAAGCCAGATTAATGGCAGTTAAGGCTCTTAACAATAAAGGTGTCGGTTCTGATACTGATCTTTCTGAAGCGATTGTCTATGCTACTGATAACGGCGCAGATATCATAAATGCTTCATGGGGTGGTTTAGGCGATAGTTTTGTACTTGAAAGTGCTTTTGAATATGCATATTCTCAAGGAGTTTTATCGGTTGTAGCTGCTGGTAATGAAAACGATAATGCTGGTTTATATCTACCAGGTAATATTAAATCTAATTTAGTAGTGGCTGCTGTAAATGTTAATCAAGAAAAAGCTTCTTATTCTAACTTTGGTAGTGCTGTGGATATTGCTGCTCCTGGTGGTGATAAAAATAATATAGTGTCTACTATGGATGATAGTCATAATATAGCTAAGGGTGATCCCGACCTTAAGGTTTTAGATGGGGTTGATGGTCATTCTTATTATCGTCTCTCTGGCACTTCGATGGCAACTCCACACGTAGCTGGCGCAGCAGCTATTTTAAAGTCTTTAAGACCTAATTTCACACCGCAGCAGCTTGAGATAGCTATTAAAAATGAAACTGATCAGCTAGCTAATTCCAGTATTGGTTCAGGCTTATTAAATTTAGAAAAAGTATCTCAGGTTGACTATGTGCCAGCAAATATCGAATTTGAAGTTTTATCAGATAAAAATTCTTTTTTAGGACGCTTAAATGAAAATGTTAGGTTGCAGGGAACGGTTAGTGCTGAGAATTTAACTAGTTTTAAGGTTGAAATCCGCAAGAATCTAACTGGTTTACCTTGGGTTGAGATTTATCAGGGCTTTTCTAGTATAGAAAATGATTTAATACTTGATAATATTGATATTAAAAGTTTTTATGAAACTTATGATCCTCAATTAGCAGGTGAATATAAAGTCAAAATCACTACATTTGATGTTGATGGCAATTTTTATAGTACTGAAGAAAGTTTTATCTATCAGGCTGAAAGATTACTGGTTAATAACTGCGAAGAACTGATTGCTGCTATTAATTATCCATTGTCTGACGAATTTTATGGTTTAGATTTTGATTTGGGTCAGCACATTAACTGTGCTGGGACATCATATGTACCTGCAAGTACATATGCTAAGCCATCTTATAAAATGCTCATCGATGGTAAAGGATTTATAGTTTTAAATTTACAAATTGATCAGTCAGCTAGAGATGATGTAGGTTTGCTTGGAGCAGCGCGCAACTGTATTATTTTTGATTTAGGGTTGCAAAATATAAGTGTTAAGGGTGCTAATTTCACAGGTGCTTTTATGGGCTATGCTTTCGATGATTCAATTATTGTCAGTTCATTTTCAACTGGTGATATTACAGGTGAGGAAGATGTTGGCGGTTTAATCGGTTCGATGCAAAATAGTATCATTCAAAACTCATACAGTGAAGCGAATGTTAATGCTACTAAATTTGGTGCAGGCATAGTAGGTTACATGTATGATGGCAATACAGTTGTTGATAGATCATACAGTCTTGGTTTAGTTACGGGCACAACTTCTATGGGAGCTTTTGTAGCTGGTAGAGACAATTTAACTAGGGTTTCTAACTGTTACTATGATCTAGAGCGCTCAGGGGAGCAACAAAGTGCCGGGGCTACTGGTTTAACTACTGCTGAAATGCAAGATAAAGCTAGCTTCAATCAATGGAGTTTTGAAACATACTGGTCCATTACTAACGCTTATCCATTTTTAAAAAATATTGATTATATTCCTGCAAATGCTGGTAGCGCGCCTTCAGATATTTTACTTTCAAGTACTAGAGTTCTCATCGGCGCGTCTAAAGGTACTTTAATTAGTCGTTTAAATGCTATTGATCCAGATTTTGATGATCAGCATACTTTTAAAATCCTTACTCAGAAAAATAAAAATGGTGAAGCTATAGGTCTATTTACTATAGTAAATGATGAACTCAGGCTTGCTCAAACTGCTTCTGGTTATGTAGTCGGCGAGCAGGTAGAATTGAATATCAGAGCTACGGATAGTACTAGTCTGAGTCATATTAAAAAGTTTCAGCTGGTGTTTACAGATAATATTAGTAACACAGCTCCAAGTGATCTAATACTTGACTATAAAACCGAACTTGCAAGCGACCTTAGTACTGATACTTTGATAGCTGAAGTTAAGATTATAGATGCTGATATTGACGATACTTTTACTTTAGAGCTCTTAACTACTAATTCTCCTTTTAAACTAGTTGGTACTGAACTGTTTACAATAGCTAAGTTAACTCAAGCTAGCTATAAACTAAGATTTAGAGTTTTAGACAGCTCAGCAAATACTTTTACTAAAGAGCTTATTTTAGAAATTCAGGCTAACCCTGAACTGAAGTTGAAAGATTTTACAGTGCCGGAAAATGCTGGCATAAATTATCTAGTAGCGAATTTAGAGTTGATTAATGCACCAGCTGAAGCCAGCATCAGCTATAAATTAATTGATAACCAAGATAATTTTGATATAATAAATAATCGAATTTTTACTAAACGCTCACTTAACTACGAAGCAGCACAAAGTCATCAGTTAAATATAGAAGTGCAAGGTTTAAATCAGCAGTTAACCCAGACCGTTAATGTAAATGTGACTGATGTTGCTGATGAAAAACTAATACGCACCTGCAATGAGCTTTTGCAGCTAAATAATCCTAATTACCTTGATTTTGCGCTAACTAATGATATTGATTGTAATGGTGCCAGTTTAAATGCTATGCCAGTATTTAGAGGTAATTTGCTTGGTTGGAATCATAAAATTAGTAATCTGAATATTGAAGGTAAAGGTTTTTTTAATGCTTTAGATGGAGCTAATGTTCAAGACCTTATTTTCGAGAATTTGACTATCACTAATAGTAAGCAAGCTGCTTTATTTGGTAAACGTATTCGTCAATCAACTATAAGTAATATTGAGCTAGATAGCATAAACATGCAGGCAAAAAATACTGCTGGCTTAGCGACTACTATTAGAGGCAGCTTTATAGAACGTATTTCTATTGAAAACAGCGTTTTTAATGCTAAACGCAAAGTGGCAGGTTTAGCAATTAACTTTAGAAACTCTGCTTTTGAAAATAGTTATTTTAATGATTTAACGCTTAATAGCGATAACAGACACAGCGCAGCTTTAACCTTTAAAAACAAAAAAGCTAGCTTTAACAATAGTTACTTGCGTGTCAAACTTGAGGCTAAACGCAGAAGGACTAATCTAAGTTTTAATAATGCTAAAAGCAGTTTAAGTAGTGTTTACTATGATCAAGACTTTGCTGGTTTTATCGATAATAAGTTAGCTGCTAAAACTGCTACTGAATTAATGGATGCCAGCACATATGCTGGTTGGGATTTTGAAAAGATCTGGAAATTAGAAGTTAATAGCTTTCCAACTTTAAGATAAACTTAAAAATATCATTTTTGCTGAGCTTACCTTAACAAATAAAGTGTTAAGGGGTCACATAGTATGTTATTTTTAAAGCTAGACATATAATTTATTTAAGGAGATATTTATGCCTGTTGCAACATACGAACAATACTGTGAAATGCTAGATAGAGCTAAGAAACATAATTTTGCTTATCCAGCTGTTAATATAACTTCAATCGCTACTATTAATGCTACTTTAAAAGGTTTAGCTGAAGCTAAATCAGATGGTATCATCCAGGTTTCTACTGGTGGTGGTGAATTCGCTTCTGGTTTAGACCAAAAAGACGCTGTTTTAGGTGCTGAAGTATTAGCTAACGCTATTCATATTTTAGCTGAGAAATACGATGTAATGATCGCTTTACATACTGATCATTGCCAACCTAAAAAAGTAGATAGTTTTTTAAGACCATTAATCCAAAAAACTGCTGAGAGAAGAGCTAAAGGTTTACCTAACCTATTCCACTCTCATATGTTTGATGGTTCAGAGTTACCTTTAGAAGAAAACCTAAAGATTGCTAAAGAATTAATTAAAGAATGTAATGATAATCAAATCATTTTAGAAGTTGAAGCCGGCGTAGTTGGTGGAGAAGAAGATGGTGTCGATAACTCAGCGTTACCTAATGACAAACTTTATACTACACCTGAAGATATGGTGAAAGTATGGGAAGCTTTAGATCCATTGTGTGATAGATTCATGTTTGCTGCAACTTTTGGTAATGTGCATGGTGTGTATAAGCCTGGTAACGTTAAATTGAAGCCTACTATCCTAAAAGACGGTCAGGAAGCAGTTAAATCTAAATTCGACAACGAACATTTATTAGTTTTCCATGGTGGTTCAGGTTCTGATCTTAAAGATATTCATGAAACTTTAGACTATGGTGTAGTTAAAATGAATATTGATACTGATACTCAGTACACTTTCACTAGACCTATAGTTGAGCATATGTTCAAAAACTATGATGGTGTATTGAAGGTTGAAGGCGAAGTAGGTAATAAAAAAGTCTATGACCCAAGATCTTATTTGAAAAAAGCTGAAGAGAACATGTCTCAGCGTATTGTACAAGCTTGTCAGGACCTTAAGTCTGCTGGACAAACTATGTGCAAAGCTAAAGCTATGGCTTAGTATTAACTAACTACAGTTAAGATATCTAATGTTCTAAAGATATAGTCTAAAATCTTTAGAATAATACGTTAAAAGAGGTTACCAAACAACTTGGTAACCTCTTTTTTATAATTATGAATACTTTTGGTACTAATAATATTTTACTTTTAATAGTTTAATGTTACTTTCTAAACAAATTTGTATTAGTAAAACTTTTGCTTAAGATAACCACCAGTTAACATTCTTACTTTAATATTCAGTTTGTTGGACAAATATTCCCTTAGGAGCAAATAATAAATGAATAATATTAATAACTTAGCTGTAGATGAGCAAAAAAAATTAGAGCAGCAAGCACAGCAAGTAAATAACTTAGAAAATGAAGTGAAATCAGGTAATCACTTATTTCAAACTCAATCGGTTGAAATTTTAGATGGCATTACTAATATGTTTCAACAAAATGGTTTAAATACCGGTAATCAAGCTGGTGAAAAAGTATTTAGTACTATTATGAACTTTTTGCAAGGTGTCATGCAAATGGCAATGCCAAATGGTAAAATCGCTGGTAAAGAAAATCCTTTAGATGGTAAAGAACCTGGTAGTTCATTCTCATCTTCAAGCTCTAGTGATTCAAGTGCTTTGCCAGCTGAAGAAGTAGTAAATAGTACTATGGCACCTAGCGAAAAAATGAATATGGATCATTCAATGCACTCAGCAGATGATCATGCTAAAGAAATGTCAGTAGATGCAAATAATCCTGAAATTATGGGAGACTCTGAAGCTGCTACTAGCAGCGCTAATATGTCTGGTATGGATCACTCTAATGTGAGCGCTGATGAAATGGGACACTCTGAAGATGAGCATGCAGCTATGGGGCATTCAATGCCAGCTAGAGAATCTAACGAAGTTCTTACAGACGCTCCAAGAGCTCCGCAAGAAGTATATGACGCTTTAAGTAATAAAATTGATGACGATGGTACTATAGAATTACTAGATCGAACTTTTATAGATGGCGGTCATACAGGTCATACTGGTCATACTGGACCTGAAATGGGTCATGCACTTGATATAGATGATACTATGGCTGCAGCAGCAGCTATGGGTATGGATGGGTTAAGTTTCTTAAATGAATATACTCAGGATGAAAGTAAATACTCAGCAGCTAAAACTGATGATTTGAAAATGGCAGGAGCTTTAACTGTACTTAATGACGCAGTGGCAGCTAAAACTTTAGGTGATGCTTTATACATGGATAATGATAAATTATCTAAAGTTGCTGGTGATGCTACGATAGCTGCTATTGCTGGTGATGGCGCAAAAGTTAGAGAAATTCTTGATGATGTAGGTGCTAACACAGCTCCATTATCTGATAATATGTTAGCGCAAATATGGGGTACTAACTCACATATGTATAATCACGCTACTTTAAATTATAAAGGTCCAGATTTTGGTTTAACGCACATCAGAAGTTTAAATGATAATGCTGATGATGGTACTGAGCGCGGAACTTTAGGTTTTTATAATGATAAAGGTGAATGGCCAGAATGGGATTCTCACGAAAATAGTAGAAAATTTATGGAAAGATACTTCGCTTAGAAGAGTAGATTAAATAGTTAGTTATGCAGTCTTACTAAAACTTAAGAGTGCACAACTTCTAAATCTTCTAATTTACCTAAGTTATGTCTGTGGTGTTCGGCGGCTTCAATTAATTTAGCGAAGATAGCTCTACAGAATTTTCTATGCATCATCAATTCAGGATGAAATTGCAAGCCCATATAAAACTTTTTATTAGGGTTTTCGATCCCTTGAACTACACCATTGGGCTCTGTTGCGGCTATAATCATTTCTTCACCTACAGTAGCTACAGACTGTTTATGAAGAGAATTAACCATATATGTTTTTAGATTAGAAATACGATTTAAAATAGTGCCTTCTTCAATATTGATAGGTTTTCTGAAAAACATATAAGAAAAAATACCACTTGGATATTCAGCATTTTCGTAGACTTTAGAGATATCCATATGAAGAGTACCTCCATTTTGGACATTCATCATTTGTGAGCCGCGACAAATAGCAAGCACTGGTATATCTTTCTGATCAGCTTGTTTTAACCAAAAAGCTTCTAGATCATCACGTTTATGATCATAGGTATAGTCAAGTTTAGGTTTCTCTGAGTATAATTCTGGATCTATATCTGTGCCGCCACCTAAAATTAGCCCATCAATTTTTCGTTCGTGACTGCTTTCATCTAAAGCTAAGGGCTGACCTCCCATAAGCCAGATAGCAAAAGCAAAGGCGTAATATCCAAAGTCAACTTTAGCAATTTGTGAACGACTTATACCGATAACTGGTCTACTCAAACTTCACCTCCATTGGTAGCTCACCATTTTTTTGAAGCGAACTTACTACATATAGTACACCTAAAATAGCTTTAGGATCATCTTTTAGGAAAAATTCATCTTCACTTTCTTTATATTCATTAAAAACTTTTTTTATATTTTCGAAGCTGCGTGAGACATCTTGATTTAATAGATATTTACCAAAATTAAATAGATTTGATAAAAAGCCTTGGTCGCTTTCAACTAAACTTTTAAGTTCAGCTAACTGATCGTCAGTTTGAATAGCGTCTTGCAAGGCTGGTACCATCCATAAAAGAGGTATTTTACTTTGGGTGCCGATGCTGGCAGTAATGTCATCAGCTAGCTCTTCACCTAAAGTTAGCTTTAATAATAACCATGGAAACTCTATATCTGACTCAATAGACTGAAAAATACCACCCCAGAATCTGGGATTAATTTCTATCATGTATGGTTTATGTTTTTTATCCCACATAAAATCAAACTGAACAATACCGTGCCAGTTTAAATCCTGTCCTATCTTTTTAATATCTTCATAAAAAGCCTGATCATCAACTGTTTCTCTAAGACAGCCAGCTCCAGACTCTTCTGGATAAGTGTAGATATTAGTGTACGCCATATGAGCTTTTAAGTTACCTCGATCAAAAATAGCAGCTACGCAATAATCTTCACCAGTAACGTACTCCTGAACTACTACAGTTTGTTCTTGACTAGATTGAATATCATGGTAAGCATGTTCCAGCTCGACAAAATTTTCAACTTTGCTAATACCACGTCCCCCCGTTTCGCTTAAAGGTTTAATCATAGCTGGGAAGCAATAGTCATCCTTAAAGCTATTAAGTTCAGTGCCATTATTTACATTAAAAGTTAATGGAGTTTTTATACGAGAAAGCTTAGCTTGTCTAGCAAAGTCATCTTTAGAAAAAACTTTACTTAAGGTCTCATAATCAGGGCAGGCAACTAAAATATTTTTAGATAACCTGTCTTTATGTTTAGCTATAACCATAGTTTCATTATGAATAGGCATTAATACATATTTAACATGAGTATCATTAGGTTTAAACTTTATAATGTTCTTTTCAAGATCATCGATAAACTTTTCTTCAGATTCAGCTGGATCAGTATATAAAAAGTGTTCATGTGTATATTTAGAGAATTTAAGTAAAGTTAAATCTAATGAATCACTGCCGATTACTTCAACACCATGTTTAGCTAAATTATGCGCCACAGTTAATGCCATCACACTTCTTCCATAGGTTAGGATTACTCTTATATTTTTATTCACTTTAACTATTTTAGCTTAAAAAGTTTCAGGTCAAATTAAAAAATTAGTTCTTAATTTTTTAATCAATTTGGGTATACACAATTATAATTTATGAAGATGAAAATGTAACTTAATAAATATTATTTACTTCATAATAAAAAGTATATGGATTAATATTAAATCCAGCTGTTGTAAGCTTTAATACTTTAAGAGACTACTAGAAATAACATTTAAACCATACTTTCTTCAAACTGAGTTAGAGGTTAAACTTACTCTAGAAATTTTAAAATTATTTATTTAATTAATTAAGCGATTAATTAAAGTGGTATGATATTAGCAGGTAATAGTAACAACCCTATACTAAATTATGAAAATAAAGTCGGTTATGGTCATAGATGATTGCGAAGGTGATCAGTTTTTATGTCAGGAAATTATTGAAGAGTATGACCCTGAGATTGAAATTTTTCAATCTGAAAATGGAAAATCAGCCTTAAAAACTTTAATTAATTTAAAAAGGCAACCTGATTTAATTTTTTTAGATATAAATATGCCTCGTATGGATGGACATGAATTTTTAGAACACTATAGTAAGCTTGATGTTCCTAAAAGACCTGCTATTGTGATGTTAAGCTCTTCTGATCAAGATCTTGATAAAGAAAAAGCTTTCAAATATGACTTTGTATTTGATTATTTAATTAAACCGCTTGATGATAGCTCATTAAATGGTATAACAGATAAAATAACTAAGACTCTATATCAGGCTGAAGCTTAAGTATTATAATTATAAATTTACTAGTATAAGTCACTTTTTTAATTATGTTAGTATAGGTTAGTTAGTGCTCATAAGATTAATTATAATCTTTGTATTATTTGCGATATCTAATACAAATGCTATAGCTGAAGTCATAACCTTCGAGAGGGGTGGTTTTTCTGATTCTAATGGTATAGTAGATCAAAATAAACTTCAGTTAGAATTAGGTACTTTTAATTACTATAAAACTAATAAAAAATTATCTGATATAAACTACCAGATTCTAAATAGTTTGTTCAGGTATGGTCTTATCCAGGATCGTTTAGAGTTTAGAGTTCGTAATAATGGCTTACTTTTTTTTAATACTGGCGATAATTTAGATGTCGGTTTCGATAACTTAGCATTAGGTGCTAAGTTTAATTTATTAGATGAAAGAAAAATTTTACCTTCGATAAACTTAATTACAGACTTTGAAATACCGCTAGGTGCAGAATTTTCTAACCCTGGCTTTGATCATAACTATCAGTTAGGTGTAAGTAAAAGCTTAACTAATAAGCTTAGCTTACTGTTTAACTTAGGGCTAAGTTTTGATAGTTTTCAGATTAGAAATAATTTAATAGGTGTAACTTCGATGCCTTATGTGGCTGATCTTAGCTATAGTTTAAACTCTAAACTCACATTATTTTTTGAAATTTATGGTTCCTGGTTGCTAACAAGTGGTTATCAAAGTCCACTGGGACTTGCTAGTGGCTTTACTTATGCTTTGAAAGATAATTTAATTTTTGATACCACGCTTGCTTGGGGTATTAATGAAAGTGCTAATGATTTAGCTGTTTTATGTGGTTTAGCTTATAGATTTTAAAATTTACAATCTTTCATGCAGATGCTTATAAACATCAATTGAAGCTAAAAGTTTTTTTAGATCTGATCTAGATTTAATGATAATATTCGTTGGCGCGCTCACCTCGAAGATAAAAGTACCTCTAACAGTATCAGTAATAGCGATAAATTTAGCAAAGTTTTCAACTACTTTACTATCATGTTGATAGTTACCACTTATTTCAAATAATTTAATTTCAGTACCCTTAGAGTTACTGTAGGATTCGTCATTTATGATCTGATAATGATTAAACTCAGCTTTAGTTTTAGCAATATAAGCTTGCTTATACTTATGTAAGCCATCAAAACTATAAACTTTAAGTTTAGTTTGAGAAACTGGATCAATAATAAATTCAACGATAACTCCAGGTTCAGAGCTTTGTTTTTGTAAATATGATCCGGGAATAGCAAATTTAATCCCTTTATCATTAAAAAAACTTTGTGATGCTTTGTTTTTTGAATCATCATAGCTGGTGCTATCTAAATTAGGCGCGCAAGCGCTTATTAAACAAATACTAATAAAAACTAAAGCTAAGATTCTCATAGTTACCATTTTATGATAATTATGCCAAAATGTTTAAAAAATAAGCTTTTCTCTGCTATTGTTACTAGATGAATGGAAATCTTAACTTACCAAGATCAGCCTTTTAAATCTGCAAGCTCAGTTGCACTGGGTTACTTTGATGGTGTTCATCTAGGGCATCAGCTAATAATAAAAAATTGTATCGCTCAAGCTAAAGAGTATAATTTAAAGTCAGTAGTAGTTACTTTTAAAGATCATCCTCGTACACTAATTACTAAAAACCGACCTAAGATTATTAATAATCTAGAAACTAAGCTTAATTTATTTAGAACACTTGGTTTAGATGCTTGTTTGTTATTAGATTTTGATGAGCAAATGATGCAGACCAGCGCGCAGGATTATTTAGATAAATATTTAAAAGTTTTTCTAAATACTAAGGCTATTTCAGTAGGTTTTAATCATCACTTTGGAGCAAGGCGTAGTGGCACGCCAGAGTTTTTAAAACAGTGGTGTTTTGAAAATGAAGTTAGCTTAAATGTAACAGAGCAGCATAAATTAAATCAAAAAACTATTAATAGTTCAGTAATTCGTGATTTATTAGCTGATGTAGAACTGGGAGAAGCTAATAGGCTCTTAGGTTATGACTTTTATCTAATTTCTAAAATAATATCTGGTGACCAAATCGGTACTAAATTAGGCTATCCAACCGCTAATTTAGATTTAGGCTTAAATGAACTAGCCTTAGCTACCGGAGTTTATGAAGCTGAAGCTGAGATTTTAAATGATTTACCTGATACATATGAGCCAGCACAACAAAAAACAGTTGGACAAATATTAACTGAAAAATTACATACTTATAAAGCTGCCGTGAATATAGGTGTTAGACCTACAGTTAATGGTAAATCTTATCGAGTTGAAGCACACCTATTAAATTTTAAAGGTGATCTATACGGTAAATATCTTAAACTAACTTTTAAAAAAAGAATTCGTTATGAAAAGACATTTAATGATTTAAGTGAACTGAAAACTCAAATCGCTAATGATATTCAGTTGATCCAGCAAGATTCTAAAAAGCTTTTTAATTAGTTTAAACCACTAATTTATGAAGTTATGTTGTATAATGTGACTTGTGGTTGAATTTAATCCTAATCAAGTAAACTTAAATAGATCTCAGTCAGGTAACTTTAATTCAGCATCGGTGCCTAATCGTTACCAGATGAGCGCGAAGCCAACTGATAACTCTGATTCTGATAGCAGTATAAATAATCCTGATACTAATGAAGATACTCAACCTGCTAATAGAGATATGCTAAGTAAAATATCTACTGAACCTAGAAAATCTATAAATTTTACACTATTACCTAAAGAAAATATTAGTAAATCTGCTTATGACGAATTAATAGTAAAAAATCTTTTAAGCCCTGCTGATAATGCGGGACATATTAAACCTGAAGCTATTTTAAATAATGGCACGTCTTTATTTGCTAAAGCTATAAATAAAGACTGGTCTAAAACTTTAAAGGTATTATTAGAAAAAAATATAGATCTAAGTGATATTGCTGCTATAAACTCTAATGGTCAGGAATATAATATAGCTGAAGCTTATATTAGCTATTCACTTAAAACCACTGACTCTGCAAGAGAATTAGATCCAACTACGCTTAAGACTTTAACTAAAGATACAACAGATATAATTAATCCGAGCAAACTAAAAAATTTATTTATGGGAAATAGTAAGTCAGGTAAAAATTTAATAGACCTGATGGTAGCTAAAATCGATATAAATAAAATTGTGATAGCTGCTAATCCAGAGAAAGGCATAGCAGCAAAATCCTTTCTAGATTTAGCGAAGCAAAAGCCAGATAATATTTTTTCCACTGCTATTATTGCTAAAGCTAGTTCTAGTAAAGCTATGAAAAATACTGACATTAGCCTGGACACATCTATTGGAGCTGCTATGGTTACGATTGAAAGTGCTGCTTTAGGAACTAAATTTACGCCAGAAAATCTAAAACTATTTTACAAAGAAGATACTGGTATAAATAATTCTGATAAAAATATGCTCAGTAAGGCTCTGAGTACTTTTAGAGCTGAAGCTAAGCCACTGAAAACAGAAGTCTTAAATTACGCTTTAGATGAGGGGATGTTTAATTTTTTACGTGAAGTTGGAGTGAAGTCTTTGCCAGCTAATTTTGCAGAAACCTTAACTAAGACAGATGCAGATGGACGAAATCCAGTGACTAAATATTTGGTGGATATTTTTGATGATGATCATTTCAGCGCCGATACTAAGGATAAAATCTTAGCGAATTTAAAATTTATTAAAGATAGTGGCTATAATTTAAACACCATAGATAAAAGCGAAACTGTTAAGCAAGATCAAAGAGCTATAGATAGTAGTATTCCCTTAGAAGATGATACTAGTTCGATAAAAAATATTTTAAGTGTTGCTAGAAAACTTATTATCGCTTCTGAGTCTAAAAGTAAGAGAGATAAGGAAAGTATATTACAACTAATACGAGACTTTAACAAATTAAATCAAAACTAAATAAATTGTAAATACTTTATATGCTGGCTGTTATTTTAGTTAATATAATAGTTGTGTTGCATAATAATTCGTATACTGGAAATCCCTTAGAACATATCAAGAAGCCTTTTTTTGATGGTAGTTTAATTTTAAATAATAGTTCTGAATATCAAACCTTAAGCACTAGCTCTAGTCCTAATACTAATAATGACTTAGAAAATAATTCTAAAAATCACGAAAATTTAGAAATTTATTCTAAAAATAGAAGTAATTTAAAAAAAATTTCTAATTCTGGTCTAAATTTAAAAAAATATTCTAATCATGACCCTGCTAAAAGCTCACCTGTTAATTTAAATGACATCGATGAAATAGCAAACTCTAAAGTATTTTATAGACAGATGAATATGCTTGCTCCTGCCAAAGGTCAAAGTGCACTCAAACATTTGCTAAATTTTCAATTAGAGCTGGGTACTACTAAGCCTAATACTATTTATACTGCTGATACTGATGCTAGCTTAAACAAACCTCTACTTAAATTAGCATTAGAAAAAGGCTTTATAGACACTGCTAAGATAATCCTAAATAAATTAGCAGCTAAAGAAAATGCTCTTAATGAATACCTGCAAGCTGATCTGCTTTCGCCAGCTCAAACTGTGTCAGCTGATAGTGAAAGTAAATTAAACGTCGCTGAAAATATTATAGCTAGTAACTTTTTAATGAAACAAAATGCAACAGATTATAAAAGTACTAATACGACCTTAAAAACTTTGAAATTACCAGTAGAGCTTCAGGAAAATAATTCTAAGTTAGTTAAAAATATAAAGTTGACTCAAGCTAAGTTAACAGAAAGTCTAAAGACTACTTTTGATCCTAACCCCTTTAAAGTGCTAGCTGATATTAGTAACAATCTTAATATTAATCAAAATCATAAAAAACAGTCTATTAAGACTAATTTACTTGAAACTCTCGTACATAGTATAGATTTAAATAAAGTCCCTTTTGCTGCTAATGATACTACTAGAGATAATTTAAAATATAATACTACTAATAACTCAGATAAAAGTAGTACCAATAATTCTAGAAATATTTATAAAGGAAAAAGTTTTGTTGAGCTAGCTAAAACATACCCAAATAATGTATTTTCTCAGGCTATTTTAAATAGATTTAAAGCTGAGAATTAAAATTTTATATATTTTTTAGGTAAAATTTATAAGCATATAAAGTCATGGAAGCTGACTAAATTTAAACAGCTGATAAGTGAATTTTAAATTAATTAAGCAACTGAAATATAGAATTATCTAGAGATTTAAAGATAAAATTTTATAGATAGTTTTAAATTAAGTATTATATTTAATTTATTTGAATATTTCAGCTGTACCTAAAACTAAATCTGAACTTAGAATTAGTTAGATAAATAATCTAGCTTTACAATAATAATTTGCTTTATAGCAATCGAACACTTTAAATAAATTGTAAAAGTCTTACTTTTTTAAAGTTTTAACTGTGAGCAGCGCCGATAAGCTGATTTAAAGATTTGATATTGTTTTTAAGCATATATTCAGTTAATTCAGTTATTAATTGCGGGCAAATATATGGATCAACAAAGTTAGCAGTACCTATGGCAAGCGCGCTGGCACCAGCCATAAAAAATTCAAGCATATCATCTAAATTACTAATACCCCCCATACCTATGATGGGTATCTGCGGAAATTCACGGTAAACTTCATAAATCATTCTAATAGCTACTGGTTTAATAGCTGGACCTGAAAGTCCACCTGTTTTATTAGCGATAATAGGTTTGCGTGTTTTTAGATCAATGCGCATGCCAATTAAAGTATTAATCAGACTGAGCGCCTGAGCGCCAGCTTCGATCGCGGCGCCTGCCATCACTTTTATATCTGTTACATTAGGTGAAAGCTTAACTATTAGTAGCTTATTATTAGTAACTGGCTTTACTTCTTTAACTAGCTCGGCGAGCATCTTAGGATCTGAGCCAAACATAATACCTTTTTTTACATTAGGACAAGATACATTAAGCTCGATGCCACTTACACTTGCATGCTGACATAACTTAGCTACGACCTGCTGGTAATCTTCTATACCATTACCAGCAACATTCATAATAACCTTAGTTTTTTTATGTTGGTAAAGTGCCAATTCTTCTAAAAGCACTTTTTCTAAGCCAGGGTTCTGCAAGCCGATCGCATTTAGCATGCCAGCTTCGGTTTCAGCTACGCGCGCTGTTTGATTACCTGCGCGCGTTTCTAATGTCGTTGCCTTAAGGGCAACGGCTCCTAGTAAATCTAAATCATATAGCCTATCAAACTCAGCCCCAAATCCAAAACAACCAGATGCAGGCATAATCGGATTATCTAATTCTAAATGTGCCAGCTTGGTTTTTAAGAGTGCTGAGTTTTTGGTGCTCGTATCAGTCATTAACTATAATTCTAATATTTTATAAGTGTCAGTTTCTAAAATTAGTTTATAGATTTATACTTAGTATATTTTAAGCTTATTAAATGTTGACTAGCAGGCATTCAATTTAATTTGAAAGAATAGAAGTAATATCTATTTATAAGATTTGAGAAAAAATCTTTATTTTATAGAATTTAATAACTAGCATTGGATTCTTGAAGGTTACTATATTCTAAATACATATCTTAACTTATTAAGCTAAATAGATCTTGATATAAAATTTAGCTAAGAAAGAATTTAATTGATATAACCCTAGAATAGTTTTCAACTTAAACAAAATTTAGCTTAAAATCTCTTATAATCTATAGCCTAAACTATAATAAACTCATACTTAACGCACTGGAAACTTACATATAGTAATTTTAAAATGTAAATTTCACAAAACTTATACAAAAAATTTAATCATAAGTAATATCTAGCTTGCCAATATCAATGAGAAAAATCAATCTTACTTAGATTTCAACTTTTAACTTAAATTTAACAGATACTCATGTAAAAACTCTAATTATAAGTAACATCCAGCTCACTTTTATTACTAGCAAGCGGCTCTAAATGAGAAAATAAATCATAAACTTCAATCTGCTTCACTTTAGTAAATCTGGTAATAGAGTTAAAAGATTCTTGCAACTGCTCATCATATCTATCTTTAACTTCAGGGTTACTTTTAGCCAGCTCTAACATTTCATCTTCATTGACTTCATTTGAGATATAACCTGCGATACTTACACCAACTTTTTTAAGTTCTCTTAAGCTAAGTATAGAGTGATTAATAGTACCTAAACTCGAACGGTTGATTAAGACTACTGGCACCTCAAACAGCAGCATTAAATCTAACATAGAATCATAATCACCAATCGGTACCGTAACGCCACCAGCACCTTCAATTACTACGAATTTATAGTTATTTTTCAGTTTAGTCCAAGTCTGTTTAATCTTGTCTAAATCTATTTTTACATTAGCTAATTTAGCTGAGTAGTCAGGTGATGCTGGATAATCGAAATAATAATCATAGTAAGTATCGATTTCAGGGCAGGTACGCTCGATAGTCTGATAATCTGTCTCTAAAAAAGTATTTTCGTATAGTTCTTTAGCATCTTTGCCACATTGGATCGGCTTATAATAAGCTATTTCATGTCTTTCAAAGTAGCGGCAGGCTTCGGTGATGATTTTTTGTGAAAAAAAAGTCTTACCAACACCAGTATCAGTAGCTGTTACAAATAACATATTCAATTAATAATATCATTTTTGATGATTATAACTTCAGGGTTAGCTAGACAATTATAATTTTAAAACTATTAGACATCTCCAAAAGATACGCGGTATGCGAATATAACTAAGAGCTACCTTACTGCTCCATAACTTCTTTTTTAAAATATTTATTCATCACTAGGCATGAAATACTATCAAAAGAAACGTTAATCATCGTACGAGTCATATCTAAAATACGATCAATACTTAAAATGACCCCAATTGCTTCAAGTGGTAAGCCAACAGCCTGAAAAACGATAGCGATAGTAATCAAACTACCATGTGGAATACCTGGAGTACCAAAAGTTGCCAGCAATACCATAACTACTACGAAGATCTGCTCTTGCAAAGTCAAGGGTTGTGGGAGCCAAGCCTGCGCTACAAATAAAGTTACGATAGATTCATAAATTGCAGCACCTGCCATATTCATAGTCGCGCCTAGTGGAATAACAAAGCTGGCGATCTTGTTAGGTACACCGAATTCTTCTTCCATAGTCTCTAAGGTAACTGGAATAGTAGCAGCTGAACTTGAGGTACTAAAAGCTGTCAGCATAACTTGTCTCATCTTTTTAAAAAATTCTAGTGGTGTACTGTCTGTAAAGAAGTGAATTAAAAGTGAACCAATCACAAACAACATAGTAAATAAAGCCAATAAAACAGTTAAAACAAATTGACCATACTTAGCAAGTGAACTAATACCACCAATCGCAACAGTCTTAGTAATTAAAGCAAATACACCTATCGGCGCAAATTCCATAATGTAATGAGTAATCTTTAATATCGCATCTAAAACGATATTAAAAGCTGATAGTATTTTTTCACCATTTTTTATGCCGATAAGCGCCACAGCAAAAATAATTGAAAAGATAATAATTTGTAATAATGAGCCATGTGCTAGAGCTTCAAAAATATTTTCTGGAATTAAACCAAAAATCACTTCAGAGATGCTAATTTTAGATTCGGTCACGAATTTAATTTCTTCTGAGACGTTACCTAGATCAATAACACTTCTTAAATCTATATATTTACCTGGTTTCATTAAGTTTACGAAGATTAAACCGATGCAGGCAGCAAAAAACATTTGTCCTTTAAAAAGTACTATGGTGGTTAAACCGATTTTTCCTAAACTTTTAACTGGCAGGTGACCAACGCCGACGATTATTGATGAAACGATCAGTGGTATTACGATCATTTTCAAGAATTTTAAAAATAGCTCACCTGCCCAGGCAATGTGACTTAGATGTAAAAAACCGATGCTTGGATCTGTAACTTCAGCTGAGTTGTTTACTGAAAATAAAGTACCTAGGATCGCACCTAAGATCAAACCTATAAATATACGCCAATGTAATTCTAATTTCATAATTTTTTTGTTTGAATTTAAATAATATCAGATTGCTTAAAATTCTGCTTAATTTCAACCATAAACATCTCAGATTATAGTGCTGTAGAGGATTAAAGATTTATTAAATGTTTTTTATGGAGCTAAATTTGTACTAGTATTAATATAAAGGTTTTATAGTATATAGTGCGAGATTTAAGATGTTTTAATGACAATATTAATTTAAAAATTAATATTTATTGAGTAATATATTGCTCTATAAAAGTACTACCTAAGTCTAACTATTAGGAGAGAAGAGTTTTAGAGCTTTCCTGAGACAAATACCACTTAACAAACTTTTGAATACCATCTTGGATTTTAGTTTGCGGGTTATAGCTAGTAAGCTTGCGTGCCTTAGAGATATCAGCGAATGTGATCGGTACATCACCTTTAATTACATCTAAATAGTTGATATCTGCTTTTTTGTTTAAAGCTTCTTCGATTAAGCGGATTAATTCATTTACACTGGTAGTTTCCGATTCACCTAAATTAAAGATTTCGAATTTCGTATCGTAATTTAAAGCGCGATCAATACCTTGAATTATATCCTCGATATAAGTGAAGTCTCTTTGGAAAGTGCCATCTCCATAAACATCAATTTTTTGATTATTATATATAAGGTTAGTAAATTTATGAATAGCTAGGTCAGGTCTCTGTCTAGGTCCATAAACTGTAAAAAATCTTAAGCATACCGCTTTTAATTCTGTAACTGAACAGATTGAGTGAATCATGGCTTCGCCTGCCACTTTAGTCGCTGCGTAAGGACTAATGGGCTTAGAAATATCAGCATCTTCTTTAAAAGGTACTGGGTTCTTTGCGCCATAAACTGAGCTACTAGAAGCGAAGATAAACTTAGGAAAATTAAATTTGCAGGCTAATTCAAGTAAATTTTGGGTAGATTCATTATTATTTTTTTGATATAAAAGTGGGTTATTTACTGAAGGACGCACACCTGCCATAGCTGCCAAGTGAACTATATAATGTATTTGGTGAGTCTCAAAAATACTTTCAAGACTGCCATAATTTAATAAATCTAGTTCGTAAAATTTACCATTTTTATGACTAATTAGCTGTTCTAGGTTACTAGCTTTAATATTTGCTGAATAGTAATCATTAATATTATCTATACCGATCACTTGATGCCCTTGAGCTAGATAATAGTCAGCTAAGTGTGAGCCAATAAAACCAGCAGCGCCAGTAATTAAAATAGTTTTTAAGTTAGACATTTAAATTAAAACCAAAATCTTCAGCTTGGGCTTTGATAAGTTCGATTATTCTAGCATGAACGTCTTCTTTAGACATATCTGCTACGTTTATAATTTTAATTCTACCAGGCTCTGATGCTGCCATTGTTTTAAAGCCATTTAAAACTCTGATATGAAAAAGTTTATTTTCTTGCTCTAGTCTATCAGCAATACCTTGACGTCTTTTAAAAGCTTCAGTCGGGGTTAACATTAATAAAATAGTTAGATCTGGTTTGTGATCTTTGCAGATAAAAGAATTTACTTGCTTAATAAAGTTAACATCAAGCTCACGCCCAAAACCCTGATAAGCTATAGTGCTATCAAAATATCGATCACAAATTACTACACTCTGCTTTTCTTTAGCAGGTTTAAGTACTTCTTCTATATGTTGCGCTCGGTCAGCTAAATAAAGTAGTAATTCAGCGTAATCACAAATATTACGTTTATTATCTAAAACGATGTCTCTAATATCTTTACCTAAATCAGTAGCACCTGGATTACGAGTAAACAGCCAGTCTAAACTATTATCAAAAGCAAAAGACTTGAGCAGTTCAATTTGGGTAGTTTTTCCAGCTTGATCTGGTCCTTCAATAGAGATAAACATATTAATTTAGTTAATCCAACTTAAAACATTAGCTTACTAATGTGAATTTATCCAAATTATAAACTAAAATTCTAAGTTGTAAAGAAAAGTTTTATTTAATGTGACTAACATTAACAGTCATATTAGCAGTGATGCCAGCTAATAACTGAATAGTAATAGCATGTTCGCCAATTGTTCTAATCGGGTTAGTAATTTTAACACCATCTTTATCAACATCGATAGCTTTTTGTTCTTTAACAGCTTTAACGATATCTTCTTTAGTGATAGAACCAAATAACTTACCAGATTCACCAGCTTTAGCCTCGATTACTACAGATTCATCATCAAGCTTAGTTTTATTACTCTCAGCAGCAGTTCTTCTAGCTTCAGCATCAGCTTCAAGCTTAGCTTTACGCTCTTCATAAGCAGCCATACTAAATTTATTAGCTACAATAGCTACGCCCTTAGGTAAAAGAAAGTTTCTAGCATAACCATGCTTAACTTTTACTAATTCTCCAGCTTTACCAAGTTTTTCAACGTCTTCAGTTAAGATTAATTCTAATTGTGCTGCCATAACCTAGATATAATAGCATAAGCCGTTTTTAACTCAGCCTGTTTTTTATTTTTACTTTACCTTTGTTATGTGTTGGTTGTTGTTATAAAATGGTTGAATGTTTAAAACTATACTTGCTCGCGATCAAATAAATTTATTAAACTCTATCCAAAACAATCTTAAAAACCCTCAAATAACAAAGAATAATAATTTACAGCAACCTAAAGCTATTGAAACTAATAATAAAGAACAGCAGAGAATTAATTTATCTAAATTAGCATCATCGCAGGAGACTAAAAAAATAGACGAGGCTAATACTTTAAAGCATACTGGAACTGTTTCTTTTAGACCTGAGCACATAGATTTAGGCTTAGCTAAAAGGTCTAGTACTGAGCAGATGCTAATCAGTGGTGGTGGCTTAAGCATGTTTTTTTTAAGTTATTTAGGTGGAGTTGGTGTAAAAAAGCTAGCCAAATTAATAGCAAGCAAGCCCGGTGAAGCTAGATCTGGAAAAAGTGCTAATGCAAGTATCCACAAACTCTTAACTAGTAAAAAGCCCAATAACAGAGAAGTAGGTAAAGTTTTAAATATTAATACTAATTCTTTAGAAGCTAAATCTAAATCTGAAAAAGAAGCATACGATTGTTATTATAATTTTGATTTTCCAGTACTTAATGATCATCATGATTGTTCAAGTGATACAAATAAATTTACTTACTTAAAAAGTGATCTAAAGAGTAAAGATCTTAAGAAAAGTTACCTTGATAAAAAAAATTCAGTTGAACCAGAGCCCTCAAAAGATGATGAGATAGATCTAAACCAGAACAGTGACTCTGTAGCTGAGTTAGAGAAATTAGCTGAATCATATAAAAATGACCCAGATTATCAGCAACTTTAACGATTACTAATTAATACTTATGGTTGCTATAATTTTAAGCTAAAAGATGAGTTCAACTTCAGCTGATATTACTAAACCTGAAGCAAGTTTGCAGCTTGCAAGCAAGCAAAACAAAGAAAAAGTTTTGCTAATTGATGGTTCCAACCTAGCTTTTAGGATGTTTTTTGCACTTGAAAGAACTAACTTACGTAACCGTGAAGGAGAGCCGACTTGGGCTATCTACGGTACTTTAAAAGCTTTATTTGATGTAATTGAAATTGCACAACCGACCAGAGTAGCGATTGCCTTTGATTTAGCTGGTGGTTCTTTTAGACATGAAAGCTGCGATAACTATAAAGCCAATCGCCCAGATGAGATGCCTGAAGAATTGCAGGTTCAATGGCCTTTAATTAAAGACGCTTTTGCTAAATTCAATATTCCGATACTTGAAGAACCTGGTTTTGAGGCTGATGACTTAATCGGTATTGTTGCTAAGGAAGCAGAAAAACAAAACCAACAAGTGATTTTATTATCTGGTGATAAAGACATGTTCCAGTTAGTTAGTAATTCAGTGACTGTAGCTTCGCCGATTCGTGGTGGTGGACTTAAATTTTATGGACCTCAGGAAGTTTATGACGAAATGGGAGTACACCCACATCAGATTATCGATTATAAAGCGATTGCAGGTGATAGCTCTGATAATATACCAGGTGTTAAAGGTCTTGGTGCTAAAAGTGCTATTAAACTTTTAAATGATTATGATAGTTTAGATGGTATTTATGAAAATTTAGACGAAATTAAGCCGCCTAAAACCCAAGAAAAATTAAGAGAACAAAGTGATTCAGCAAGAAAATCACAATTTTTAGCAACTATTATTATTGAAGAAACTAAAAAAGATCAAGCACAAAACTATTTAGATGAAGCTAAGTTAAATTTACCTGAAGTAGACTCGTTAGTAGAATTTTTAAAACACTTTCAATTTAACTCTATTATTAAGCGTTTACCAATGATTTTAAAACCTTTTAACAATGGTAAATTATATAAACTTACTACTGATATTGAAGAAGGAGTAGAGTACGATAACACTAGCAAAGCTACTGAACCTAATGCTGATAAGTGGGAAGTATTAGATGCTGAATTAAAGCAGGTTAATTTAAAACCAGTTATTGTAAATCAGCTTGAGACTTTTAATGATCTGCTAGCTAAACTAAAGCAGGTTGAAACTTATGCGATTGATTTAGAAACTGATGGTCTAGATACTTTGAATTTAAATATAGTAGGCTTTGCGATAGCTTTTCATGCACCAGAGAGCGAGTTTGAAATTGCTTCTTATTACATTCCAGTAGGTCATCAGGATCTTACTTATAAGCAGCTCGATCTTGAAACTGTAATTAGTGGTTTAAAGAATGTACTTGAAGATAGTTCTAGAAAAATGGTTATGCAAAACGCCAAGTTCGAGCAAGAAATCTTTTTAAGTCATGGTATAGCTATTCATCAAAATTTCTTTGATACTATGCTGGCGAGTTATGTATTTAACCCTGCCAATAAACATGGTCTAAAACTGCAAGCAGCGCGCATACTAGCTTTAAAAATGACTGAAATTACTGAACTGATAGGTAAGGGTAAAAAACAGATTACTATGGATCAAGTTGGTGTAGAGGCTTCTGCTGCTTATGCTGCTGCTGATGCTTATGTAACTTATCGTCTGTATCTGCATTACTTAAAGGCACTAGATAAGGATGCAGCTGATTTAATGAATAATATCGATGTACCTTTAGTTAAAGTTTTAATTGAGATTGAGCGTTCTGGTTTTAATATCGATACTGAATATCTAGCAAAGCTAAGTTTAGAGTTAAATGAAGACTTAAAAAACTTAGAGCAGGTTATTTATGAAAAGACCGCTAAAACATTTAATATTGCTTCACCTAAACAATTAAGTGAAGTTTTATTTGATGAATTGAAGATAGATCCAGGTAAAGCCCGAAAAAACAAATCTGGTTATTATTCAACCGATGCCAAGGTTTTGGATAGTATCTTACTTAATGATGATAATAGTGAACACCATGAATTAATTTCAGCAATTATAAATTACCGCGAGCTCGCTAAATTACTTAGCACTTATATCGATAATTTACCTAAACTAATCAATAAAAAAACTGGTAGGGTGCACTCTGATTTTAATCAGGTACTGACTGCTACTGGCAGATTGAGTTCTAGTAACCCAAATTTACAAAACATACCTATTAAAACTGAGCTGGGTCGCAAGGTTAGAAAAGGTTTTATCGCAAGTGATAGTGAGCATGTTTTAATTAGTGCTGATTATTCTCAGATTGAGCTTAGAATTTTAGCGCATATAACTGAAGATCCTTATTTGATTGAAGCTTTTACTAAAGATTTAGATATTCATAGTCAGACTGCCGCTTTAACTATGGATAAAGATTTAGCTGACATCGATGAAGATATGCGTAGAATTGGTAAAACTTTAAACTTTGCTTTAATTTACATGCAAGGAGCGTTTGCCACGGCTCGCCAGCTTGGAATTTCTAATAAAGAAGCTAAAACCTTTATTGAAAATTACTTTGCTGCATTTAAAAATGTTAAACCATTTATGGATGAAACTTTAGACTTTGCGCGCGCGAATCATTATGTAGAAACAATTTTTAATCGTCGCCGCTACTTTAGAAATATAAATTCTCGTAATAAAATTATCTCTAAAGAAGAAGAAAGACAAGCTTTTAATACTGTGATTCAAGGCGCTGCTGCTGATATTGTTAAACTGGCGATGATCAAGCTGCAAGAAAACTTAGCAACTAAATTTGCTGAGCGAGCAGAGCTTAAACCTGAAATTATACTTCAAGTGCATGATGAAATTATTTTAGACGTTCATCAGTCGGTAATAGAAGAAGTAAAAGATATAACTAAAGATACACTTGAAAATATTTATCAGTTAAAAGTGCCTTTGAAAGTTAACCTAAATCATGGAAATAACTGGCTCGAAGCACATTAAATCTATATTTAAGTTCGTCTTTGAAGTTATTACGTTCTGAGTTTTTTAGATCTAAAGCTTTAAACTAGCTATTTATTATTTAGAAGAAAATTCTAAATAAAGGTCTAAATTGTAAAAATTTTCTAAATTTGGGTATGTTTTAGAAAATTTTTACAGATTTCAATGTTTTTTAGAAAATTTTTATAATTCTACTTCATGCTATTAGCAGCTTCAGGATTACCATCCATAGGTGCATTGGTGCGGTTAATAATCTGTGCATGGAACAGTAAAGTTACTGTATCACGCTTGATATCAAATAAAAGTTCATCAAACATATTGAAAGCTTCTTTTTTATATTCAACAAGTGGATCTTTTTGACCGTAACCTTGAAGATGGATACCGTCTTTAAGGGCGTCCATCGCATGCAGATGACCAATCCACTTATTATCGATTACATGAAGCATGATCTGTCTTTCAGCTGCTTTTAAAATATCTAAACCACAACTATTTTCTTGTAGAGTAAATATTTTAAGAGCTGCTTCCTTAGCTTGGTGGACTAAAGCATCAAAACCTAATTCCCTAAATTCTTCCATAGGTGACATATGTTCAGTAACTTCTTCAGTGAAGATCGTTTTCAATTGTTCAAAACACTTCTGAATCGGACTAGCTCCGCTACTGCTATCAAACCATAAATCAGTATTAGCTTCAGCATTTAAAAACTGATAAACAGCACCTTCAGCCTGAAGATTAATCATATTGATGATATTTTGATGGATATCGCCGCCTTCTAAAATCTTGCGGCGCTCGCGATAGATAACTTCTCTTTGGGTATTAACGACGTCATCATACTGAAGTACATGCTTACGCATATCGAAATGATGACCTTCAACTTTTTTCTGAGAATTATTGATCGCACCTGTGATAATGCCAGCTTCGATCGGAGTATCATCATCAGCATTAAGCATATTCATAATGCTGATCATCTTATCGCCACCGAAAATACGCATTAAGTTATCTTCAAGTGATAAGAAAAATCTCGATGTACCAGGATCACCTTGCCTAGCGCAGCGACCTCTAAGCTGATTATCTATACGACGGCTTTCATGCCTTTCTGAACCAATTACATGCAAGCCACCACTTGCAATCACTTTCGCCTGAGCTTCTTTATCTACTACTTCATAGTTCGGGTCCTTAGGATCATTAGATAAATAACCACCAAGCACGATATCAGTACCACGGCCAGCCATATTGGTTGCGATAGTAATAGCGCCAGGTTTACCTGCTTGTCTGATAATCTCAGCTTCTTTCTCATGATGCTTGGCGTTTAAAACAGTAAACTTTAGTCCAGACTTGATGGCATCTAGCACTTCTAAAGTATCTAAAAAAGTGTCTAAAGCGAACTTCAATTCCTCTTTTTTAGCGCACTGTTTCTTTAAATTCTCTAAATACGGTTCTATAGCACTAAGTTTTAAAGTACCAGGTTTTTCAAAAGCTTTTTTCAGTTCAGCTGGTACGTCAACGCCGTTTTGAGAGCTTAAAACGTTAAATCTAGCTAAACGCTTTTCTAAAATTTGCAGAGCAAACATTGGTTTAGATAATATTGTGCCTAAAAACTCTGATTTATCAATACTTGTAGTACCGATTAAAACCGGTCTGCCTTTATTATGAACTTTCACTACTTCTTCAGCTATCGCAAAGAATTTTAATTGCTCAGATTTATATACGATGTCGTTTAGATTATCACGCTGACATGGTTTGTTTGTCGGGATGGTTAGTACTTCTAAATTATAGATTTTATTTAGCTCTTCAGCTTCAGTTTCAGCAGTACCAGTCATGCCAGCGAGCTTAGGATATAGTCTAAACAGGTTTTGGAAAGTAATGCTTGCCATTGTTAAAGTTTCTTCTTGGATGGGCACGCCTTCTTTAGCTTCGACAGCCTGATGTAAACCATCACCCCAACGTCTACCTTCCATCAAACGTCCAGTAAACTCATCAACAATAACTACTTCTTTTTTCTTGCTTTGTGGATTTACCTGAATAATATAATCTGTGTCTCTAACATATAAATCTTTAGCTCTTAAAGCCTGGATTAGATGGTGCGCTAAATTAGTTTCAGGGTTCCATAAATCATCTACCTTAAGCACTTCTTCAGCTTTTTTAATACCAGCTTCAGTTAAAATAGCGTTTTTAGCTTTTTCATCTATATAATAGTGAGCATTTATATTAGTGTCTTTTTCACCTTCAGCGCGGTTTAGATGTTTAACCACTTGGCTCATTGCCTGATAAATCTCATTTTTACGTTTGTCAGGCATACCACTAATTATTAGTGGTGTTCTAGCTTCATCGATTAAAATACTATCGACTTCATCAATGATCGCCATATAATATGGACGTTGCACGCAGCTTTCTAACTTAGATTCCATATTATCTCTTAGATAATCAAAACCAAACTCATTATTTGTACCATATGTGATGTCACAGTTATAAGCTGCTTTACGCTCAGGAGGTGGCATTTTACTGGCTACTAAACCTACAGTAAGACCTAGCCATTTATATAATTTACCCATCCACTCAGAGTCTCTTCTTGCTAGGTAATCATTTACCGTGATCACATGCACGCCACGCGCGCTTAAACCATTTAGATAAGTTGCTAGAGTACCCACTAATGTTTTACCTTCACCTGTCTGCATTTCAGCGATTCCATTATAGTGAAGCTGAGCGCCACCAATAATCTGCACGTCATAATGCCTCATACCTAGTACACGTTTAGCAGCTTCGCGACATACAGCAAAAGCTTCTGGCATAATATTTTCTAGTTCTTCAGCAAGCGCTACATCGTGAGTAGTTCTGAGCTGACCTGGCATTCTAGAAACATCATCGGCGATTAAAACTTCAAAAGTAGTGTTAGTAATTCTGTCATCAAGACGTTTTCTAAATTCGTCAGTTTTAGCTTTAAGCTGGTCATCACTTAATTTACTAATTTCATCTTCTAAAGCATTTACTTTATCGACGATCTTATGCATATTTTTTAGTTTTTTACCGTTAGGATCACCTGCAAGTAACTTCAAGAACTTATCGAACATCATATTGATTATAACTCAAATGAATCTTGCAGCTAGGTGAAGAAGATAATTAAATTTAAAAGAAGCCTTAAAATATTATTGATTAGCTTAGAAAATTATCTATTAATCTGAAAATAAGCTAGTAATTTAAAATATTAGTACTTAAGAACCTTACATTCGACTAAATTGTAATAACAAGTGCTTAATTATTTTCGATACGAAGACTCAAGCTGACCGCAAGCCGCCTTAATATCATGACCTTTCTCTTTTCTAACAGTGACAGTCTTATTTTTACTATGTTTGCTGACTAAACTAGCAAATTTTTCTATTACAGATTTAGCTGGTCTTTTAAATGGATCATCAGAGCTGCTTTGGTTATAAGGTATCAAGTTAATATTACAATGCAGATTTTGGGTTAGCTTACCTAAATCGATAGCCTTCTTTTCGCTAGTGTTTAATTCATCTAAAAGTACATATTCGATGGTGACTCTACGCCCAGTAATTTCTACATATTCATTCATCGAATTCATTAGAGGCTCGATAGGCCATTTTTTATTAATGGGTACTAAGTAATCACGATCTTTATCGTGAGGATCATGCAAAGAAAGTGCGAGTGTGATCTGAAGTTTTTCTAAAGCTAGTTGATCTATTTTAGGAATCACTCCACTAGTAGAAATGGTAATATGTCTGGCACCGATACCCACTAAATCTCTAAGTTTTTTAGTAGCATCCACTACTTCATCATAATTATTTAAAGGTTCGCCCTGACCCATAAATACTATATTAGTTACTCTTAATTTTTCTAGGTTTTGTATAAATAGTACCTGTTCAATGATTTGAGCTGCTGTTAAGTTCTTTTGGAAGCCTAAAGTACCAGTTGAACAAAATGGACATTTCACAGCGCAACCAACTTGCGAGCTAATACAAACTGTATAAGAGTCACGATCATCAAATTCCATCAAAACTGATTCGATAAAATCACCTGCTGGCGTTTCGAAAAGATATTTTTTGGTATTATCGCTACTAACCTGCCTTTCTATAAGCGCAAGTTGTCCAATTTGAAAATTATCAGCGAGCTTTTGCTTTAATTTTGTGTTTAAATCGCTCATTTCTGTAAAATCACGACATGATTTAGCATAAAGCCACTTGAAAATCTGTTTAGCTCTAAACTTAGGCTCATTAATATTACTAATTAATTTGATTAGATCATCTTCACTTTGACCGATCAGATAGGCTTTAGTACTTGACATTCTTAAAATAATATCACGGTTAAGCTAGCAAGTTCATAGATATAAATAAAGGGCAACACTCAAAATAAAAAATAGTCCTATACAAATACAACCAATACCAATCTGAAATTAGAACTAAACTTTGAGTGTCGCACTTTAAACTTAGCAACTTTTATAATTTATTTCTGTACTGTTTTGCCTAGCTTTAAATTAATTTTATTTAAACAAAGGTATGAGTTGCAGCTAATCCTAAAGTAGAGTTTACCTTACAAAAACAGTTTTTAGCTGTAAAATACTGTTATGAAAACATTTTTTGCTAATCTTACTACCTGCGCGCCAGATAGTAATTTATCAGCGACACTACTTGACTTTATTAAAATTTTTGATGAGATACTATTGGTTGTAAATCAAGGTTCAGACTACGTTTTTATTAATAATTTAGCCTATAACTTTATAAGTGAATTAAAGCTGATTTCGCTAAACACTGAATTTATTGAGAAAGATAAATTTGTAGAAGAATTTTTATTAGAAAATATTAAAAATGATGAAGATTTAATTATTAAAGCCTATTTTAATGACGGTCTAAATCAAAATTTTAAAATTATTAATTATGAATTTGAAGAGTATTATGTTATTCACTTAAATTTAACTTCAGCTTATGATGATAAATTTAAAACCTTAAACACTTTAATCGGTTCTTATGCACACGATTTGAAAACAGCCTGCTACGCTGCTCATTTAGGTGCGAATAACATTTTAAAAAGCGAAACTGGTAATCTTAAAGCAGACTCTAAACACATTTTAGAGTTGATAGCACAAGATACTAATTCAGCTCATATCAGTTTAAAAGATTTAAAAGAAATTACAGCATATTTAACAGGTCAAGTTAAACTAATCTACCAAAACTTTAATATTAAGCGCTTGCTTGAAAAATTGCATAAAAAGTATATTAATAAGCTTGCTAGTAAAAACCTGAAACTGGATTTAGATTTAGAAGAGGTTGAAATTAGTGTAAGTAAAGTTGAATTTATTAAAGCGTTAATGCATCTATTAGATTACAGTATTTATAAAGCAGCAGAAAACTCAGAAATCAAGATTTTAGTACGGTTAAGTGAAAATATTACGAGCTTTTCATTTCGAGTGAATTCTGAGCCTTTAGATGATCTTGAATTAAAACATTTATTTACTACTTTTCAAAATTACAATTTTAATACTTCTAAGGGCTGCGCGACTAGTTGCTATTTAGCTGATATAATCTTATCAGCTCACTTAAGTAAGCTTTATGTGAAAAATAATACCAACGGTTTTAAATTAAGTTTTGATTTATTTAAGAACTTAGGTGAATTATAAATAACTTATAATAGGGTAAACTATAATACTACTATGACAACTGATACCACTTTAAAGATACTTTTAGTTGAAGATAATGAATTAACCAGGATTGGTCTAAAAGTTACTTTAGAAAAATACGATGATATTGAAATTATCGCAGAGACTAATAATGGTGATCGTGCTGTTGAACATTCTAAAAACCTAAAGTTAGATTTAATTATTATGGATATTGGTATTAGTGGAATTGATGGCATTTTAGCTACTAAAAAGATAAAAAGTATTAATCCAGACTTAAAAGTACTAATTCTATCTAGTAGAGACTCAGAAGATGAGATCGTAGCTTGTTTTCAGGCAGGTGCAGATGGTTATGCTCTAAAAGAATCTAGTCAAGAACAGCTTTATAGTGCACTTACTACTATTTCTAATGGTGATACCTGGCTATCTAGTTCGATAGCTAATAAAGTTATTAAAACTCAGGCTTCTGCTAAGTCACTTTCCGATGAAATTAATAGTTTATCTGATCGCGAGAAGGAAGTACTTAAACTGATTGTTGATGGTAAAAGTAATTCACAAATATCTTCAGAATTATTTATTAGCTTAGCTACTACTAAAACTCATGTTAGAAATCTTTTAAATAAACTAGATGTTGAAGATCGTACTCAGGCGGCAGTTAAAGCTATGCGTGAGGGCTATGCGAATTAAAATTTTTATTTTGAATATTTAAGTTTAATAATGTAGTTAAAAGTACTAGGCTTGTAATTTTTAAACATAAACCTATAAGTCTAGAGTCAGATTTAAGACAATTTTATCGAATTTTTCTCAATAGCGGCAATTATATAAAAGAATTAATTTAAAACTTACTAATCTTATCTACATTTAATATAGACTGGAGTTATCTACATCTATAATTAGATTAGTATTGTTATCTGAGCTGAAGTTATAATATATTTTTTTAATTTCAAACTGGTAGTATTCTTGATTAAGAATTAACTTAATTAGTATATGATAGCGGTACTTTTTATTAATGCGAGCAAGCTGACATGGCGAAGGACCCAAGACTTCAATTTCTATATTCTCTGGCACTGCTAATTTTGTACATAGATTTCTGTGCAACCTGTTAATGTTGTCTATAACTGCTTTTTCATCAAGCCCCAGTACTATAAAACGAATTAATTTACTAAATGGCGGATAATTATAATCTGCTCGGTTTTCAATTTCATAGTTAAAAAAATTATTATAGTCGTGCTTGCTAGCGAATTTAATAGTTTCTCTATCTGGTTGATAGGTTTGAAAAACCACCTGTCCCGTTTTAGCGGCGCGTCCAGCACGACCTGCCACCTGAGTTAATAATTGAAATGCTTTTTCTTCTGAGGTGTAATCTAACTGATTAAAATTGGAATCTGCTGCAACAACGCCGACTAAAGTTAGATTAGGGTTATCTAAACCTTTAGCTATCATTTGTGTGCCAACTAAAATATCTATATCCTGCGCTGCAAAATCCTGCCAGAGCTTAATATAACTTTGATTATTGGTCATAGTGTCACTATCCATGCGGCTAACTTTAGCTGTACTAAACTCTTTACTAACTTCACTGGCTAGTTTTTGAGTGCCTAAACCGAAATATTTAATGGTATGCTCGCCGCACATTGGACAAGAGCGTGGGTGAGGCTCCCGGTAGCCACAGAAGTGACATAACATAGTTTGTTTATCTGAATGATAAACGATCTTACTGGTGCAATTTGGGCAATTGTAAACAAAACCGCAAGTCCTGCAAAATACATGTGTTGAATCACCACGTTTATTTAGAAAAAGTATAATCTGCTCTTTAGATTCTAGTTTCTGATTTATAAGATTTCTGAGTTCAGCTGAAAAAATACTTTTATTATTATTTTTAAACTCTTCGCGCATATCTACTATTTCGATATCAGGTAAAGACTTTAGGTTGGTACGGTTTTTAAGCTCTATTAACTGATAGTCAGGATGATTAGAGTTAATCGCTTTAAAGTAGGTTTCAATACTTGGCGTAGCCGATGCCAGAATGAGACGCGCGCCAGCGGAGCTGGCGCGCTCTAGTGCTAACTGAACACCATGGTATCTTGGTTCGGGTTCATTTTGTTTATAAGAATTTTCATGCTCTTCATCGACGACTATTAAACCTAGCTGATGGCAGGGGGCGAAGATCGCTGAGCGCGCGCCGACCACTATTTTAGGCGCGCCACTTAAAAGCATATTAAATGTATATCTTTTTTCGGCTTTACTTAAAGCTGAATGCCAGACTAGCAAATCTTCACTTTTAAAGTACTGATTTAATCTTTGAATTAATTGCGGAGCAAGTGAAATTTCAGGAATTAACACTATGGATGATTTTCCTGCTGCCAGCATTTCTTCTAAAAGATGAATGTAAACTTCAGTCTTGCCACTACCTGTAATACCATGTAGAACGAACTTATTAATTCGTTTATCTGAATTGCGAATTAACTCTAAAGCCTGCTTTTGATCTGTATTAAGTCCATGCTTAACTCGAATATTTTTATCAGCGGGAGCTAGCTTACCGATCATACTTGTGCCTTCACTTTTTAGGCTAATCTCGTCACTTGAACTATATTCACTGACTATCATGCCACGCTCAAGTAAAGCTTTTAAATGTTTCTTTAAAGTATTCTTTTTAAAAGTGACTAACTGATTTAAACGGTCGTCACGTAGTTTTTTACTTCTGGAGTTATAAATTAATTCAAGAATTTTATATTGGTTTTCCATTAAAGAATCAAGTTCACTTGAAACAGTAACTTGTTTAGTTTGCTCTAGTGGCTTGTCTAAACCTGCTTGATCT
Source organism: uncultured Gammaproteobacteria bacterium (assembly GCA_964438425.1). Taxonomy (GTDB): domain Bacteria; phylum Cyanobacteriota; class Vampirovibrionia; order LMEP-6097; family LMEP-6097; genus CAYTKM01. The sequence goes on along the minus strand of CAYTKM010000005.1, from coordinate 36,159 downwards.
TTTGAATATTGAGTTTTATATAAATTCTTTAAACTCTGATCTAGAGATATTTCCCTATTTTCTTTATTTTCTGAACTATCTTGACTCTCTAGGCATATATTTTTAGTAAGATTGCCACTTGAGATTTCTTCATTTACATAATCAACCGAATTAGTTTGCTTTTTTAGGCTAAGTTTACCTGATTTATCTTTAATGTTATTTTTAGCATTAAATAGCGCTAATATTCTTGCCGATAAGCGATAATAAACCTTCAAATCAGGTAAGAAACTAATCGATAGACTAGCATCTAGTACTTGAGAGTAAGTCGATGCGTAATATTCAGCTGTATGTAAAATAAGTTGAATTAGATCAGGTGGATAGACTAAACTATTACCGATAAGCGAATCAACTTCGTTAACTTTAAATTCAGGTGCTTTAGCAGTTTCAAAAACATCTATAACTAAAGCATATCTTTGTTTAGTTTTATGAGTCACTCGAATAAAAGAGCCAATTTTTATTTGTTCTCTTTGAGCGCCATTTAGCTGATAAATGAGCGAATTATCCCAGTGCTTACTAAAGTAGGTGTTAAGTTTTGATAAAATAACTCGGCAGTAAAACAAACTTACTTAATTTTAGTATATTTAATTTAAATTTTATTAGTTAATAGTATATTTACTGCTGAACATATTGCATACAGTATTAATAAATGACTAATATGCTAAAGTTTTGATTTACTAATGTCTATAAGCTTATATTAGACCAAGCTTAAGTAATCTGACTTTTAATATATTTTCTAACTTATAAAATTTAGTAAACTGGTTTTCAAAGTTTAACTAATATTAATTTTAATCAGTATCACTTTAGAAAGTTATACAAGCATATATAGAGGTACTGAAAATTTTATAACTAAGCACTTGAATCTAAGACATTTAGAAATTATAAAATTAATCACTTAGACTTTACTTTAGCCTAGCTAATCACTTATTATATTTACTTACGGACACTTAGCTCAGCTGGTAGAGCATCTCGTTTACACCGAGGCGGTCGGAAGTTCGAATCTTTCAGTGTCCACCATTTTTTCTGAGTTTTACTAAGCTTTATATTTTTGCATCACTTTAATTATTTATTTAATTGTATTTATAGTAGTATTACCTTAAATAATCTAATTTTATATCTTTGAATTCTCTAATTATACTTTTTAAATTTTTAGTTTGAATACTAAAACCTGAGATTTAACTGATAGCGCTTATCTTTACAAATTAATTTTTTCAAGCTTAAAATAGTACTTTTAATTATCATGATTAAAGCTTTTTAAGCCTAAAATAGTACTTTTAACTATCATGATCAAAGCTTTTTAAGCCATTTATACTACCTTAGCTGGTATTTACTGGGGCACATAGTTAAAGAATATGCCTTTAAACGACCAAGAACAGCAAAGTTTCATCGAATTTTTACAAAAAGTAAGCTCTGAGTATGCAACTAACATGGCGCAAACTCTAAATGCCGAATTCGATCTATCTGTAAAAAACTTTAGTAAAACTCAGATTGAAGCTGGCCAAGTGCAAAATGTCGAAAATAAATCTTTACTTGTAAATGCATCAGCTACTGAAAAAGAACTTGGTTCTTTAGCTTATGTTCTAGAAGAAGATTTAGCTGAAAACTTAGCTGCTGCTGCAAGTGGTGCTGATAAAAAAGCTTTAGATGAAGAAAGTGCAGATGCTGTTAAAGAAGTAATCTCACAAGTCACAACTTCAACTTTACATATGTTACTTTCTAAAAATCAAAACGCTACTTTAATGTTTGATGATTTTGAAGCCAAGGTTATCGATACCAATGATGAAGAGACTTTAAAATTTAAAGATGAATCCAATTATTTTACTATCTTAGCTGAGCTAAGTATAGGTGATAATTTTAAGTCTGAAGCCTACTTAAACATAAGTGAAAATTTAATTAAACAAATTTTAGAAGATTTTAAAGACATTAGTTTAGATTTAAGTTCTGGAGCTAAAGTAAATGATGTAGATTTTGCGAACATGAAATCTCAGCCTACTGAAGATGTAAATGAGCAACGAAATTTAAACTTACTCATGGATATTCGTATGGGGCTAATTGTCGAATTAGGCCGGGCTGAAATGCAACTTAGAGACATTTTAAAGCTAACTAAAGGTTCAGTAATTGAGCTTGATCGTTTATCGGGCGAGCCAGTAGATTTGTTTGTGAATAATAAGATCATCGCTAGAGGTGAAGTAGTAGTTATAGATGATAGTTTCGGGCTCAGAATAACTCAACTAGCTGGTAGTATGGATATCGGTTCAGAGTTAGGACTCACCGTAGGAGTATAATTTGTCAGTTAATAATCCTTTTTTAAGTACTAAAACTAGTGAAATTTATAAAAATACCGACTTTTTGTATTTACAAAGTTCAAAAAATGCTGTTGAAATAGCTAATCCTAAGAACTTTACTTCTAAAGACTCTAAAGAAGATTTAGTAATAGATCTCGGTGCAGGTACTGGTATCTCTAGTCATATAATTTTAAACGAGCTGGCTGACAACCAAAAGCTGATTGTGCTAGAGCCTTCAAAGCCTATGATAGATAAAGCCTGCCAGCGTTTACAGCATGATGTTGAGTATATTAATGACTCTATTAATAATTTAGCTCAGTATTTTGATAAAAATTTGTCACTGGCATATGCGCTTAGCAGTTTTCACTTATTTGGTAATTTAACCGATCTTGCAGTTCAATTAAAGTTAAGTATGAAGCCTGGAGCTCACTTTATCTTTAACTTAGCTATGCCTTCGATTACTTTTAGTGAAATCAGTCTTTTAGAGCGTAATATTATTAAAGCTAACTATAGTTTTTATTTAAAGCTATATGAGCGTACTAAAGAAGAGCTGATTCTAAATACTAGTTCAGCCTTTGAAAAAATCTTAAATGATAATTATACCCATGCTTATAATAAAGAAAATCTGATTGAATTCTTTCAATCTATAAAATTTAAATTACATAAGTATCAAGAAGCTTTTGTAGAGGGTGAGGATGAAAACCAAAAAGCTATTTGGCGTATGATTGCAGCTAGCTATATTGAAGATGAGCAGGACATAGAAGACTTAATAAGTGAAGTAGAATTACCTGATAAATTATATATTAGGCAAGCTTTTTTCGATTTTGAGGTTAATTAGTTTCCTGGAACTTTAAATTTAGGTAGATTTTATTTTATTTAATTTTTGAAATTGGTTAAAACATTTAAACTTTAACTTTAAATAAGCTTATTTGATTTTATTTTTAGACTTGGTATGAGTTAAATCTAAGTAGCAAATTTTTATTTATTTGTTTAAATTTATCTTACTAATATTTCTTATCTAATCTTTATTGTCTAGTTCAGTCTTAATTGAATTTTTTTCAAACGATCTTGGATACATTATAGACTGGTAGTTTAATGTGCACTATAGACTTAAAGTCTAATATATTGTACCTGTTTTAGACTTGCATATAGTTTATAAACAACTACAATTAATTAATACAACATATATAAAACTTGTTTTTAAATACTTAGTTTAACCTAACTAAGCTGTGTTTTAACCTATCGAGATTGAATACATCCTTTAGCAGTGTCATAATATGAACAGATGATATTACTTGCCGCCTTAATAGAGACAGAAGCTAATCCTACTAATATAACTAACAGTATCAGCGCTAGGTTTTATACGGTTTTAATATTTTTACTGTTTCTCTGGTTATTTAGTAATTACGCAGTCCAAAAAATTAAAAGTGGTAGCTGGGTAGTGCCAGATTTTCTAAAAGAAAAATTTGGTTTATTAAAGGGTGTGGGTCCTAGCTCTAGACTTAAACAAAAATACAAGATTAATTTAGTTCAAAAAGAGGTTCTAGATGATGGTACAGAGTTTATAGTGATGGAAGTTGAAGACGAGCATATTTTAATGTCTAAAACTTTGCATCATGGGGTTAGAGTTATAAAAACATTAGAGAAAAAAAATATAATTGAAAGTGCTGAAAACTTAGACAAGCTGGTTACTGATGCCGATAAGTCAAGTGTAATTTAAGTGTTTTATTTTAGAGTTTAAGTTTATGTGAACCTTTAGTTTACTCTAGAGATAGTAATTAAGTTTTAAATTTTAGCCTTTGTTTAAAGGTACAATTCTAAAGTCTGCTTTAACTGCGATTAGTATTAATAATTTCAATTTAGGATTCGTGAGTATTTTAAACTAAAGTTGTAATTTAGAATTATTTTCTAAATTTAGTGCTAATTTATAGTAATTTTCTAAATTTGGGCGTTTTTTAGAATTTATTTCTAATCTTGTTAGGTTATGTACTTGTTGCTTTCAAATGCTTAGTATAGTTTTATGTATGCTTTTAAAGAAAATGTTTAGTATAATCTAATTTATTAGCCAAAATATATTCACTGGTAGAGCATCTGACTTGTAATCAGGCGGTCACGGATGGACAATTTTACAGCATTACTTCAAACCTAATTGCCTAAAAAATTAAAAAAAACTATAAGTCTAGCAAAATAAAAGTTATTCAAAATCTTTTTGCTATAATTTTAATTCGTGAGCTGGGGTAGCTCAGTTGGTAGAGCATCTGACTTGTAATCAGGCGGTCGTGGGTTCGAATCCTATCCCCAGCACCACTTATTTATTTTAGTTTATTATTTAAAACTTAAGGCTAAGCTTAATTTTATTTTTTTCCTAGCTTCCACTTAATCAAAATTAATAACTTAGCTTTTGAAATTAGTATGCTTACTAATAGAGTTTTAAAAGTTTTTTAAATTTCATACAGATCTACGTTAGATTTATTAAAAGTTTATTTTGAATTAGCTCCGCGTAGCATTTTAACTAATCGAATATTGTATATGTAATTTATAAATAGATTTTACTTCGCTTTACAAATACCCCACAGGTATAGCATCAATACCTTTTGAAATCGGTATTAATGACTGAGTAAAACACATCACACCTCCGTGACCGATATTCACTCCGAGTTTGTCAAGCATATCAAAACCTTTGAATTTCATATTTCTGATCGAAGCTGTTTTCTTAATTTCTATAGGGTGCAATACACCGTTCTCTTCAATTAAAACATCAACTTCACGTTTATCCTTATCTCTGTAAAAATAGATACGCGGTTTACGTCCATGGTGTAAATATGACTTAATTATTTCTGATATTACCCAAGTCTCAAGTATAGCTCCAGACATTGCACCACGCTCTAAAACATCTTCATTCAACCAGCCAGTTAAATATGAACAGAGCCCAGTATCCATAAAGTATAATTTAGGGCTTTTCACTAAGCGCTTAGTTTGATTATTATAATAAGGCTGAAGTAAAGTTATAATTCCTGAAGCTTGTAACACATTTATCCAAGTTTTTATAGTTGGCTGACTTACTCCTACATCTCGAGCGATATCAGTATAATTTACTAGTTGTCCAGTTCTTGCAGCAGCTATACCCATAAATTTATGAAAAGAAGCTGTATCTTGAATGTCTAGATATTCTCTGACGTCACGTTGAATATAAGTTGAAAGATATGAACTATAAAAACGCTCCCAATTTTTACCATCTCTAATCACTACATCAGGGTATGAACCACGCCAGATTATATGATACGCAGCAGTTAAGCTTAAAGGTTTAGCTTTTTTGCGAGACTTTAATAATTCTAAGGTGGGTAAAAATGGCTTATCGTTTGGTCGATTTTGCTCTTCAGCAAGTGAAATTCCTTGCAAATTTAAAATTGCTACTCTACCAGCTAAGGATTCATTGATATTCTTCATCATTTCAAATTGCTGCGAACCTGTGAGCCAAAACATACCTGGCGTTTTTTCTTTATCTACGATCATTTTTATGTATGGAAATAAATCTGGTGCATATTGTACTTCATCAATTAATACTGGAAAATCTAAACGATCTAAAAAACTAGCAGGATCTTTTTGTGCAGCTAGCCGCATATCTAAATCATCTAAAGTAATATATGAACGAGTTTTTTTTTGTACTTCCTGCAAAAGTGTAGTTTTACCTACTTGCCTGGGTCCTGTTAATAATAAAACTTTAAAACTGTCACTAGTTTCTTTGATAGTTTGCGTTAATGTTCTTTTTATATTATCCATTATGTCCGACTAATCCAAAGTCTAATTTCAGATTAGTCGAAATATATAATATTTGTCAAGCAAAATCTCGACTAATCCAAAGTCTAATTTTAGATTAGTCGAGACAAAAACTATTAATATGAAATAATCTTTGTTAAATAGTATAACTTTTGTATTTAGTCTGTTTACTGTTACTAAATAGCATAAACATATAAAATAGTGCCATTGTTACTATTCTGCTTGAAAGTGGTAAAATGGTAACGAAGCTTGTTAAGTTAATATAATGACTTAATAAAATCTAATTAAAAGAAATAAATCTACTAAAAATCTAATCTAAAAACAATGTCTAGTAACTCTAACTATTTAATAACACGAACTATTTACGAGTATCTTCAACAAGATTTAGCTAATTCTAAAATACTAATTTTAATTGGAGCCAGGCAAGTTGGCAAAACTCACTTATTATTAGAACTAAAGCAGTTTATAGAGGATAAAGCTAAGAGAGCTAAATACTTTAACCTAGAAATTCCTAAAGATAGTCGTTACTTTAGTCAAGACTTAGTTGAATTGTATGAAGATATTACTGATAATGTTGATTATATATTTATAGATGAATTTCAATACTTTAATAATGCTTCCAAGTTTTTTAAAGCTATTTATGATGATCCAAGTAAAGATATTAAAATTATCGCTTCAGGTTCATCTTCACTTGAGATTCATAAACACCTTAAAGAAAGTTTGGCTGGAAGAAAAAATCAAGAAATAATATATCCTTTAAACTTTAATGAATACAGTCAAATCAATAATAGTTTAGCTGATTATTTTCTATATGGCGCGCTGCCAGCTTTAATTAATATAAAAGATGAAGCTAATAAAATTAAAGAATTGCAGAATCTACTTGCTACATATATTTTAAAGGACATTAAATCACTTATTGCCGAGCAAAATGTACCTGCCTTTAATAAATTGTTATATTTATTAGCAGCAAGACAAGGACAAATCATTGCTATAGCAAGTTTGGCTAATGAATTAAAAATAAGTGCTAAAGAATTAGAAAATTACCTTTATGTTTTAGAAGAGACTTTTGTACTTTATTCTCTTCATAGTTATGCTAAGAATTTAAGTAATGAACTAAAAAAATCTAAAAAATATTACTTATATGATTCTGGAATTAGAAATATGATTTTAAGTGATTTCAAATCTATAGAATTGCGTGATGATAAAGGTTTAATACATGAAACATATGTTCATAATTTTTTATATACACAACTGCCACCTAATGCTGAGTTGAGATTTTGGCGTACTAAAAAAGGTGATGAAATTGATTTTGTATATATTAAAAATCAACTACCATATATATTTGAAGTTAAATCTAACTTGAAAGTTGCAAATATCCCTAAAAGCTTTGAAAAATTTATTTCAGCTTACCCTAAAACCCAAAAAGGCTTTATAATAAATGAAAACCTTAATACAACTTTAGATTATCATGGTATTTGTGTTGAATTTATAAGCTTTGATCAGCTTGAATTTATTAATTTAGATATATTTTAATTAAAACGTAGATTTTTCAACTTAAGCACTTAAAAATTTAGTAAAAGGGACTATACTATGTTCTATGCTAACTTGTTTTACAGCTGAAATATATTCTTCACCTTGATTTACAGGAATTCTGATCTATTACAATACATAGTGTTTTATTTTTGCCGATAAGCAAAAAAAATTAAATTTAATCTAAAATTAAAAGAATATTAGTAAAAAAATTAAATATCAACATAATATACCTTTAACCATTCTAGAAAGATATAATGTATCTCTATAATGAAACTATCAGCACATCAGCTAATTTTAAACATCTCAACGCAGCCTAAAAATTTAATCACTGATACTGTTGATGTTAAAGCTATAAAGCAAGCCATGCCTACTGTAAAAAGTGATAGTCCAAGCTTAATACCTCCTAATAAAGATGCAGACTCTGATATTAATAATACGATTCAGGGAGATTTCCACGGTAATCAGGCTAATAAAACTTTTCAAGGACAGCTATTGGCTCAGAAAACTTTTAATCCTAAAAACTTTCAGCATCTAAAAGAATTAACTGAAATTATGGTTACAAAATTCACTGAAGGAGAGTTTCCTATAATAGCTCTAATGGGCAAGCATTTAGAATTACCAGAAATTAAAGAATATTTGCTTGCTTATAAGCCTGATAAGAGTAATGATACATCTAGTATGACTATCTATACAGGTAATAGCGCTGATAATAAATCAAATAATATTAAGCAACCACTAAATTCAGAAAACCTTAAAGTCTTATCGGGTGACCGAGATAATGTGAATTATCAAATTAAAGATTTAACTGATTTAAGTACTTATAGAGTTTTAAATGATCAGGAGCAATATAAAATGTTATGTGAAAATATTTCAGATGCAATTTTAAATCCTATCTATAATAATTATCCTAAATCTAACCCTACAGCTGATGTGCTGATAGCTCACAACCATCCTACTGATGCTAAACCATCAGTGCCTGATTTACAATTGTCACATTATGATTTATCAATGGTGCTAACCCATAACTCAGTGTATTTTATTGACTATAGTGCAGGTGTAAAGAACAAAGCTAATCTACAACAATTTTTAAATACTAGAGATTCAATAACAGGTACTTTATTCCCTACTTGCTTGCAACCATCAAGAATGCCTCAAGACGATAGTGAATTTAATAATTTTCAGGAATATAATCAGCGTCGCAAGGAAGCTAGAAAATTGTTATCTTGTGATCTTGAGTTATACCAAGAAAATTCTATTAAACCTGAGTTTGATGATCTTAATAATGGCTTAGAATACTTAAAAGGTTTTAGTGATAGACAGCATTTACTGTTAAGTGCAGCTATAGATTTTAGTGAAAATGGCAAAAAGAAGCCGATGCTAAAACAAACATTACAAAAATTATCTACTGAACCAGAATCATTGAATATATTTTTAAAAACCTTAGCTTATTATGATAATAAAGCTAATAAAAATTTAATAGCTCAACCTGACTTATTTATAGAAGCACTGACTAATTCCTTAGAGGAAGTTTTTAGAGCGCGCGCATTATTTTATATAGAGCAGCATAAGTGCGGTGATAATAAAGATCAAACTTTAAAGTCAAATATAATAACTGCTTTACCTGAGCCATCTTATTTAGCTAAAGCTATTATGAATAATGATATTGATAAACTATTAAACTCAACTAAGCTTAATGGTTTCGATGATTTTGGGTATTTGTTAAAAGATGAAGCAGAATATTTTAAATTACTTAAAGCTGAATTTGGTATTAAAGTTTTGAGATTACCACTTGAAAAAGTTTTATCTGAAGATACTTACCATAAATTGTTAGATAAAAAATCACAGTTTGTTAGAAGTCTATTCTTGGATGAAAAGTTTACTAAGGCTGACCAAGCTAGGCTATACTGGCATAAAAGCTTTGTGGCTGCTACTGCTACAGAAGCTACTAAAAGTATGAACCATTTTGGAGATTCAGCATTAAATGAATTAGATTTCGTAGCTAGTCAAGCCGCAAAACTTACAAATGAAGATGTGCAAGACTTACAGAAAAATTACTTAAGTTTAAACAGCTACGATAAAAAACTGTATTTTATAAAGCATTTACTTCAAAACGAGCATCCTTTATCTAAAGAACTACCTAATATTGTGCCGCAATCAGATTTAGATCATTTTCGTGAAAATTTATTTACACTTTGTCTTAAAGGTAGTGCTAGAAATTTTTTAAAGTGTTTTGAGGATAAACTAAACTTCAAGACTAAGGATTTAGAGCAAATTCGTTCTGTTTATAAACTTCAGAAAAAATACGCTGAACAGATTATTGATGCTATTGGTGATTCCTTTCAAAGTCAAGGAGTTCAACTTGATCAAAAACTTTACGATTTCTTTAGTTCAACTAGAATTCCTGATAAATACAAAATGCAACTAGCTTCTAAATTACCAATGCAAGATAGAGATAATGAATTTTATAGTAAATTGTTCCAATTAAGTCGTACTACGTTTAATAATGTGAGCTACAAGCTTATGAGTATTCTAAGTGATAAGCAAAAGCCTTTTGAAATTAGTGTTAGAAAGAACTTGCCCGTTACTGGTAATGGCCAAGTTATCAAAAGTAATATTAATTTAGAATTTGATAATACGACTCAGGCAGATTTTCATAGTGAACAGGCTAATAAACCTAATCAAGAAAATTTGAATAAACTATCTAAAGTTATAGCAGATTTTAAACTTTTTATTACAAATGACATAGACTTAAATTCCAAAACTATTAAAGAGTTAGCAAAAATTACTTCTATATATTTAAATACTGAACTTCCACCAGCTTTATCTTTAGAATCTTTAAATAAGAAAATGTACTCAGAAAAAATGATCGAAAAATTAAAAAATATTGATAAGAGCCATTATACTAAACCTGAATTTCAGGAAATTAAAAATGCTTTTTTGATTTATTTAGGTAAGCAGCAAGAAGAGATTAAACAAAAAATTGTTAAGTTTACTAACAATCGTATTATGTTAGATATATTTAAGCCAGATCTAAAAAAAATAGAGTCGGGTATTGAATTTTTTAAGGGTAAGTAACATGGACTTTATTAAATTTACTCCAAATATCCAAGCCCTAACTAATACTAAGCACAAACAGTTGAAAAATAAAATGCATAACTGAATAAAAGTAATAAACACTTTAAGAAATTGATAGATTTTTAATAAAATCCCTTAAAATAACGCTAAAGTTTACGAAGAGCTGATTAAGATTAAAAGCTCTTCATAGATATATTAGTAATAAAAGTATGTAATAACAGCTAAGAATATCTGATAAACATAGTTAATAGCTAAAAAAATAGCAATAAGTTTATATAGCCACCATAATTTGGGTGTATTATTTTTATTAGCGCATTTAAATAAAGCAGGATAGAACCAGAAAACCACTGGAGCTTTAAATATCAGAATTAAGAAATAATTTTTAGTAGGCACTTTAATACCTTCATTATTTACTATCACAGGTGAATCTGTAGTTAGAGTCGTGATAATCAAGCCAAGAATCATCAAAACTAATATACCAGCTAAAATAACTTTTAGTGGATGTTTATTACCCGCAAATGATTCTTTGAAAAAATTTATCATTATGTTTTATCTTAGCTGATTAAATTAATGCTTTGTTTTAAATTTCTGTTTACTTATTGATTAGATTAGACTAGTTTTTAAAGTAGTAGCCAAGAAGTAACGTAGGAAATACATCCAATGGTACGAATAAATCTTCTGACTTAATAGGTTTGAGTAGCAAGCCTTTATCGGTGAGCCTGAATGGGTATTTATCATCGCTTAAAACCTTTTTAATATTCTCAATATCCTTTGTGAAATCTCGCTTGAACTCTGCTAATGGCTGTTTCTCTGAATAAAACCTGTTAATGTCTCATCCATTGTGACGGTTGCACTTTTTTGCTGTAAAGCTCTGGTGCATATATGTAGGAGTAAAAGCCGAGCTTTTGGACCATATGGCAAACCTTGGTTAATTGGTTTGCCCGTTTTGGGGTCAATTAAATAGCCTGGCTGAACGACAATTGAACCTTGGCGATAGGATTTAATATAGACCTGCTCTTGTTCACCTTTCGGTAGTTTTCTGTATGGTAAACAGCATAGACCTAGCATACTATGAATGTGATGTATGTCTAGCTGTTCTGGCTTGCTTGAAATTGTATCTTTGGTAACATGAAAGCGTTACAATAGCTTTATTTAGCCAAAACTAGATTATCTTTTGGATAAATAAGCCAACCACAACACCATCACTGTTGTAAAAATAGTTATAAAGCTGATGTTGAAATTGAAATTATGAATAAACTTTATACACTTTTAAAACTTAGAAATATAGAAGTGTCTTTGATTGGTTACTGGTTATGGGTAACAGGTGATACTAAACCGAACAAGAAAGCTTTAAAAGCTGAAAGTTTACAATGGCATTCAAAGCGTAAATGCTGGTATTATAAGCCAGCAGGCTGGAAAAAAGCAAAGAGAAGTAATGCCGATTTATCGGAGTTAGCCGTAAAATATGGTTGTAAGAGCTTTGAAACAGCCGATAAAGAACATATGCCTGTTAAGAAGTAGAAAGTAAAAAAATAAGCATTAGCAAATAATCGCTAATGCTTATTTTTTGGGTCTTTGATCTGTAATTATGTATTTAATCAGATTTACTAAATGCTTAGGACTCTCAAGGAATACCATCGACATGTTTCTTAGGTTTTTATTGAAGTACACTTTCATAGGTAATGAAAGAACATTATAAGACATTCCCATTTTCTTCTCTGCTTTAAACCATATAGTAGAATCCAATATCTCAGCGGTTGATTTTCCACCCCATATTTTCTTATCCATCATTTGAACGTATGGACTTTCTTTATTGTCTGGACTTTGTTCTGGGAGGCTATAATAATTTGCATGAAGTCTGGCTTGTTTTAAGCGCTCTTGATCTTTGTTATTTTGTGCTTCAGATACTTGATTTTGTTCATCTTTGCGCACTTTCTGGCGTTGAGATTGCCAAGTCTCAAAATCTAATGTATTAGGGTTATCTGATACTGGGGTTATATAACCATTTGAAGCACCACTATTTACAGAGTCCATTTAACCATATTATAACAAATATGAAAATTTAACTTTAAGCTTGAAATTTATCGTAATTCTCAACCATATGCTCAAGTAATGCTACAAAAGCTTTTGGTCCGCCTTTTTGCATAATGACTTTAGCAGCGCCTTGTACATCCCCTTGCTCTAATTTCTCATATATTCTGATTCCAGTAGAACCTATTGCACCCTTGCTAGCCACCTTTAAAGCTGAAGATGTTACAGGTTTACCTGAAGAATCTTTTGGTGTGATTGTATCAAAAATATTTGCTCCAAATTCTGCGACCTCCATTGCACCAGCAGCAGATTCATAAGGATCTTCTGAGCTTGCCTCTTTCAAAGCATGATCAAGACCATAGGCACTAATACCTAAATCAACAGCTTTAACTAAGAATTTAGCCATAAGACCTTTCCAATTTAAAGCAAGAAAAGCATTATTCTCATCTCTCAAATCTTCTGTTATTTCTTGTCCTATCTCTTCTAAATCTTTAAATTGAGCTTCTAAATTAGCTCTTTTCTCTGGTGAAAAAGATTCAGGGTTATTTTTCAGCTGTTCATACATTTTTGTAATTTGACCAGAACCTAATCCCATCATGCGAAATATAGGCGCCATAACATTTAAAGCCTCTCTTTGGTTTTCAGAAAAACCTATTTGTTCAGCCTTCATATTATTTTTGAAATTTGCCAAGACTTCATCTTGAATTTGCTGCAATGATGTTGGCTTCTCAGCTTCTTTACTCGCTGTTGGCTTAGTTGTATTCACATTTACTGATGAATTGTTTAAGCTGTTGTTTAATCTGATATCTATACTCATATATTTAATTCCCTAATTATGTAAAGTTAGCTTTACTTTAGGATTAAATATACTAGTTCATAGATGTGAATGACAATAATACAAAGTGCTTAGGCTCTGAGTGTATTTAAACTCGCCTGCCGATAAGCAAATTTACATAAAATAATCAAAAATATTTAAGTAGCTTGTGTAAGAAAAGCATCTGGTTAACTCATTCAATAAGAATTACAAATTTTAAGCAATGTAAACTAATTAGTAAGCTATTTTATTTATTAACTTTAGGTATAAAAAGCTTGATACCTGCATCTAATTCAATATCCTCGAGATGACCACCAAAATTATTTTTATCTAGTATTACATGCATATGTGTTTGAGTACCAGGGTGAGTATATCTACCAATGCCATCTTGAGTAGCCCAAATACCAGCTATTTTCACAGCTTCATCATATACGGTATATTTTTGTTTAGCTTGCTGGTGTAACTTAGGGGTATGCTTTATGCCAGCATCTTTCTGGTAAATAATATGATATCGAGCTCTAGTAGCTACCCCCTCTATCTTAAAAGGAAAGCCTTTAGTTAAATCGATATTAAAATCTAATGCGTACTTTCTTACTAAATCTTCAATCTGACTTAAGCTAGCTAGAGGCTTATCGATAACTATTTCACGCCACTCCTTTGTGGATCCATAAGCTAAGAAAATAGCTTTATAGTTGAAACTGCTATCACTTGTTTGATTATCGTTTATTAAAGATGTTATATAAGGATGACCATTATATATAGTAACTTCGCCTTTTAGATTTTCTATGGGACCTAAAGCCACTAAGTTCTTCATGTTTTTTAGTTGTTTGAGGTCTATATGAGCTGATAAGTCATTTTTAGTGAACATATTGGTGCGCGAGCCAGCGGCTTTAAGCCAATAACTTTCAGGCTCTAGCGTATCTCTAAATTTTATATTTTGATTATTTGATTTATTACAGGCAAAGCAGGTAAGTGAAATAAAAAAGATTACTAAAAGGGGTTTAATATACATAATAATTAATTTAAAGTGATATTAAATCATTATATCTAGAAAGGAAGATGTAAAATAAAAAGAACCTAATCACATTATTTGCTTTCGGCTCTTCTAAAATTTATTTAATTAAGTTTGATATAACTAGCTTTGCTGGTTTTTAGGTGGATTTGACATGGCTAAAAGTATAAGCTCAGAGAAAGTATAATTTGAATGTTCTTCATGTAATCTCTTGAAAGCTTTGCAAAGTATTGAAGCGCATATCCATGCAAATATAGTTAGCATTAATATTGTTATCATTTTGTTTTCCTTGTTTGTTAATTAAATTATAGCACAAATAGTTCGTATTCAAATTAATTTGCTTTGATCTACATTAAAGCTTTGAGGGTTTACTTATACTTAATTCGTGCTCATACTTTTATAATAGCTTATTTTTGTATGGGTGTCAACAAGTTTATACTAAAGTGTAAGAAATTTTTTATGTGATTTATATTCTAAATTGAAATAAAACCTTACCATTTTTAGGCTTAATTCAATGCACCCATTTCGCTCAAGATAATACAATGTTATCTTAAATATAAAGCCCTCTGGAGAGCCTTTTCTGAAATAGAAATGAGAAAAATGCGTGTTATTTTAAACGTGTATGGGTGGGGTTTGCTAACTGTAGTTTTTAAATTAAAGATTTGCTGAATTTAATTTTCTGTGACCTATTTTTACATATAAAAACTTTTAAACACTTAAAGAAAAGATTTGTGACATTGTTAATAATTTTTATTAGAAAACGCTTTAATCAAATTGCACTGATATTTGATTTGATGATATTTATATTATGGTACATATTTATAATAGTGTACATATTTATAATAGTGTACATAGCTCTTAGTAAAAGTAAAGGAAATGCATATATGCAAACCTTATAAATAAATATTTCTATGAACTAATATTACAGAGTATTGCTGCCTGAAACATTGTGCTAGTAATAGTTAATTGAAATTTGAAGATTAAGTATTTAAAACCTGAGCTATAGTTTTTATATATCGTACGATAACCGCAACACAGCATATGGTGGTTAGTATAAATATTATGTAAAATAGTTTTGATAGCTATTGGGTAATAGGGTTTTTAAACTTTTATCTACTACTAAATTTTTTAAGTTGCAAAGGCGCAAATTGGTTGTTATTACTAATAACTTTAGCTGTAGTGTTTATGTACTTAGAATTATCTCTTTCGTAATCAATTTGTTTAAATTTAGTTTTATCTTTTTTCTTGCCACGATTGATAAAAAGCATTTTAGAGCGTTCTAGCTCTTCGCGATCGACTCTAGTGCCTATTTTAGGCTCATTATTTTCGATAATTTTAAAAGATTCTTTTTCTTTATACTTAGTAGAATAAAGCTTTTTTCTTTCTTCGTATGCTTCTGACTTAGAAGTTGTTTCCAAGCTACTTAAATAGTCCAATAGACGGTCATTAGAGCCTTTACCAGACTCGTCTAATAACGTAGTCATGATATGTCTCTTTCTGCCTTGGGGAGCGTTATTTCTATTAGATATCTTCGCTGGTAACTGTGCTTTATTTACACTATCTGAAGCGAAAATCTTCCGAGATACAGGATTACTTTCTTTTTTATCTTCTTTAG
The DNA here is from genome assembly GCA_964438425.1 of uncultured Gammaproteobacteria bacterium. Taxonomy (GTDB): domain Bacteria; phylum Cyanobacteriota; class Vampirovibrionia; order LMEP-6097; family LMEP-6097; genus CAYTKM01. The sequence goes on along the minus strand of CAYTKM010000005.1, from coordinate 19,981 downwards.
AATATGAATTCAATTTATTTAACAAAATATCTAGTTCCTGATCTATGTTAGACATATAACAGTTATTCACTAAAGTTATGTTAAATTGTATAGGTGATATGGTTTAAATCTTATATTTTAGATTTTAGATCTACTAAGCAAATAGACCATTTGCATCCATTACTGATAAAGCAACTTTCGCAACTGAACCTAAACCCAGACTATCAGCAAGGCTACCAAGACCATTTTGAATTGAACCCATTTCTTTATTAGCTGTAGCTAAAGATGCCTGATCAGCAGCACTAAGATTACTAGTGCTATCAGTTTTATTAGCTTTTACGCCAGCTTGATTACTAGCTTTTTTAGTTGCACTTTGTTGAACTTGTGCTGGGTTGTTGTTAATTCCTGCCATAATTTATACGCTCCTTAGTTAATAAACTTAACTTATACACATACAAGGTATAGCTTAGCCAGTTATTGATAACAAATCGTAAAATTTCTTAGATATTTTATAGATCTATATTATTTCTTTATTTTCATTAAAATTTAAACACATTACAAAACGGTTAAATTTAGAAAAAAATTATAAATTTGCTAATTATTTAGAAAGTAATTCTAATTTAAACCTCTTTTTAGAAAAATATTATAAATTGAATGTTTAATAATTAAATGGGATTACTTTAAAAAATTTCGATAATTTAGTCAATATTTGATACTTTTAAAAATAAATTTTCTAATCAAGAGTTTCAATACTGGCACCAGGGTAATAAAATTCTAAAATTTGTGTATAAGTCCAACCTTTTTTAGCTAAACTTTTAGCGCCATATTGAGACATACCGATGCCGTGACCGAAGCCCCCACCATCCACTACTAAACCACGTTCATCGAACCTGATATCAAACATAGTGCTTGGTAGACTGAATTTATGTCTAAATTCTTCGCCAGTTAAATAAACGTTTCTAGTTAAACTTAATTGATTGAAATTTTCGCTTAAGCTCGAAGTAGAATTTACATTATTAGAAAATTGAGCTTGATTAGTTGTATTAGTCTTGATCGTTAATAAAATATTCTTAATACGCTTATCGGCAGACCTATTTAAAATAGTTACACCAACTAGTTTGCCTTCATCTATGACATCCTTTAATCTACTTTTTAATTCGAGATAAGTAAATGAACGTTGCCACTTATCGTATTGAGAGTTTTCACGATGATTAGGTCTCGCATATAAATAATGCGCGGGATTAACGCCCCAAACTTCTTCGGGTGAAGCTGTCGAAGTGCTAGAGCTACTACTATAGTAAGCATCAATTAAATTACCATATTTATCTAGCAACACTTGATTTTTAGTTGCGGCAAGCAAACTAACTAAGCGGCTACTAGCATGATTAATATTACCGAAGCGCTGATCAGCTACTGTAGTTTTAAGATCATAGTCTAAAGTCTTATTTACTTTAATATTTTTAAGTGTGTATGTACGCGCAGCTACGATTTGAGCTTTAATCGCTTCATCAGACCATGAAAGAGGCATTTCATGCGGTACTACAGCAAGTAGGTAGTCATGCAAATTAAGATAGTTAACAATTCTAAGCTTATTTTTATTTTCACTTAATCTAAAGCTACCTTTAGTAATAAAAGTCTTGTTATAAGGTTGTTGCTTTAAAAAAAGTTTCAGGCTAGCGTTTTGGGGATTACGAATTTCAAGCTGTTCTTGCTTAATATCTTTAGTGAAAATAGAATCACTAGCTAAAATTTGGCCTTTAAAAAGTTTAATTTTTAACTTCTTATATGCCTTATCCTTAACAGTAAATTGATTATTATAAATAGTTTCTATGTTAGCTTCACTGGCACCCTTGGTAAGAAGTACACGTATAGTACGGTCCTCGTCTACAGCAGCATTAGCCATATTCAGACCACTTAAAAGTGTAAAAAGTAAAAAAAGTTTTTTCAAAAATTTATGTAAAGTTACCTTTATTATTGTTACTTAGATTTGTAAAATTAGCAAGCGATTTATATTATTAGATTTATTGGAGTAAAGCTAAGCTTTTTTTAGTCAAAAAGTTAATTAGTAAATCAGATAAAATAAACATTCATAAATATTTAGTTGGAAGATTATATTTCAATAAGTGCAATTATTACATAAAAATAAATTAATATGTCACTTATCGGCAAATAATTTTGAAGTAAAATATTTTAACCTATAGTAATACATGATTAATAGTTATTTGATTATATATTATAATTTGCTAAATAGCTTATCGGCGAACAATCATATTATTAAAATTACTCAGTATAATATAAATGAAATTTTAATAAATTTTCTATACTAAGATTAGAATATTATTTAACATCAATTAGCGTGACCTAGTGTAATCAGCTATGATTAATTGAATATGGCAAAAGTTTTTTTAAGTGTTTATGGTCCGGTCAAATCATGGCGCACTGGCACTTCACTAGGTATCGATCCTATTGGTGAAATTAGTACTTGTAGTTTCAACTGCGCTTATTGTCAGTTAGGTCAGATTCAGAATATTACTATCGAGCGTAAAATCTATGTAGAAACTAATAAAATAATAAAAGATTTAGATAATGCTTATCGGCAAGAAAAGTTTACCTTAGCCGAATTAGATGTTATAACCTTCGCTGGCTCGGGAGAACCAACTTTAGCACTTAATCTGGGTGAGATTATCGAAGCCATCCGCAACTGGCAACGAGAGCAAGATGAATTTAAAACTTTAGCTAAATTAGTGCCGATTTCGATATTAACAAATGCCACCTTGTTAAATGATAGCCAGCTTAGGTATGAAGCTTCTAAAGCAGATTTAATTAGCTTAAAGCTAGATTCAGCTACAGATAAAGAACTAAAAAGTCTAAACCAAGCAGCAGCTAATATTACTATGTCAGATATTTTAAGTGGTATTAGTAAGCTTAAGTCTGAAACTAACTCCAACTTACAGCTACAAATAATGTTTATGCCTAAATTTATTAAAGATGAAAGCTACCTTGAAGGTTTAGCAAAAAACATTAAACAAACAGGTATTAAACATATACAGATTAACACCCCTAACCGACCAAAGCCCAAAAGTGGTAAAGAGTATTGGCTTGAAACACGTGGTAATCATTATGCTGATAACACTAATAACAAAATACAAACTGAGGAACATGAGTACTTAGAATTACCTGTAATAAGTAAAAAAGAAGCTTTTGATATAGAACATAAACTGAAAATGCTTATCGGCAATGATCTAAAAGTTATTAACGTCTATAAAAATGAAAGCGTAAGTTTATAGTTTAGATTCTATTATTAAATATATATCTTTAGAAATATTAGTAACTGATTCGGGGAGCTTGACAGTACTAGAGTTCAGCTCTTTTCTACAATGTTAGATTAATACATAGAACATAGATGCTATTTAATTTCACATTAGTTTCATGATAATTTTTCTACTTTAAAGACTATAATCTAATATTTACGTAATATCATCTATAATATATTAGTTAGAGTATCAAATTAATATCTACTCAAGAGCAATAAAATTGAAATAATGCATATAAACTTAATCAACTTTCAAGGCAATACCTTGTATCAAGCTGATAATTATTATCAAAAGTGTTTCTCAAAAGCTCACAATTTAAGTCAGCAATGTTTATCAGACCTAGACACTGCTAAAACTAAAGACAATACTCAGTTATTTGAATTAAGCTTAAACTCTAAATTTATTGATGCTTATCGGCAAACTATATTTAAAATTTTCGACTTACAAAATCAAATGATTTTAGGTTCTGTATATGATAAAAGTAGCCTTAATAAGGCTTTAGAGTTAGTCCTAAACTACGTTTATCAACGTTATTTTATAGATAGCTATCTTAGTAAGCACGCTACTAACTTTATGCATCTAAAATCTACTAAAGATCAAATAAACCTGAGTAGCATTAATCAAACCAATACTAGTGAAGCTGAGATTTTTATCTTTTCACCTATCAGCCTGAATTTAGTTCAGCTAAACAAAAGTTATAGCTTAAAATCGACCATAGATAAGTCGTTTATTACAGTACTAAGTAAAAATAGAAGTAACTTAAATGCAACAGAGTTTAAAATTTTTAGAGACCAGCTGACTTTTAAACTAAAAGATATAACCTGTAACATTAAATTTATAAGTACTCTAAATACTATGAAGAGTATTAATGACACCTCTTTAAGCTTTGAGCGTTTGAATTACTTTAAAATCTTTCCTACAAACATTCAGGTAAATAAACTAAAGCTATATTTAAATATAATTTCAGTGCCTTTTAGAAAACAGTTTTCACCAGAAATCAGGCACTTAAATAAAATTTTAATAAGTTTAAAGATATATTTTATAGATAGTGACCTTTATTATAGATGTTTAAAACAGCTAAAACTAAAGCAGGCTTTACCCTATAAGTGTATAATTCAGCCCAATAACACTTTTCTAAATAAAAAAAGATTGAAAGAAAACTTATTAAAGGAAACTGTTAATAGTCTAAATATCAGGTTTATATTTAGTGGTTATGGCGCTAATTACGATCAAACTAAGCTTGCACAATTACTTAAAAATGATTACGGCTTTATAACTGAAGAAAACAAGATTAGCTGTTCTAGATTTCGGCTATAGTAATAAAATTCATTAGCTAAAATCTAAAAACCCAATTCAAATTAAAAAGACATAGCGTAATAAAAACCTAGCATCTGGTGATTTAAGCTTTAGAAGCTCTGTAGTCAGGCTATAATTATTAGCCTATGACAGCTAAAAACTTTTTCAATATAGTTTTATTTCAGCCTGAAATCCCCCAAAATACAGGCAATATCGCGCGTATGTGCGTAGCGAATGATTTACATCTTCATTTAATTAGACCACTGGGCTTTGAAATCAGTGATAAACATCTAAAACGCTCAGCGATGGATTACTGGCATAACCTAAAATACGACATTCATGAAAATTGGGCTAAATTTTTAGACTGGCGCACTGAAAATGCTAAACAATCCAATCTATATTTTTTTAGTAGTAAAACTGAAAAAAGTTACTGGGATGTGAAGTATGAAACTGGAGCTTGCTTAGTGTTTGGAAGCGAAGGAGCTGGCTTAGCGCCTGAAATGTACGAGCAGTATAAAGAAAATTTAGTAACGATACCCATGTCTTCAGGTAAAACACGTTGTTTAAATTTAGCTAGTTCAGCGCAAACTGCTTACTATGAAGCTTATCGGCAGAATTATACTATTGATTAGTTTTATAGTAGAGAAGTTTAGATTTTTTATAATTTAGTTTAAGCTCAAAGTATTTAGTGGTATGATCTAATTACGAACGAAAAATCGTTTGTAATTGGCTATTATGATTATAAATTTCAAAGTTGAAAATTTTTTAAGTGTGGGTACTGAACAGGAATTAACTTTTACTGTTCATGATAAAGCTAATGTAGATAACTCATGCTTTCAAATTAAAAACAAACTAAATATAAATTTAGTAAATTGTTTTGTAGGAGCGAATGCTTCAGGTAAATCTACTATATTAAAAGCGTTTGAATTTATGTTCAATTTAGTTAGAAATTCTTACGATGATGTGCCTGACGAAAGTGAATTTAGGGAAATTAAGCACAAGTTACATAAAAATAAAACCACTAAATTCGAAAATGAATTTTTTTACCAAGGAAATTTCTATAAGCATATTATTCATCTTGATAATGAAAAAATCCTTTATGAAAAACTTTCCGAAAAGGAAAATAAGCCAAATTCCAAATACAAAAAGATTTTTGTTGTAAATAGAGCAAAAAACAGTAAAAAGCCTCTGGACTTAACTTTTGAAATAAGCACTATTGAAAAAGAAAGGTTAATTAAAAGATCTAGAGTAAGTTTTTTATCTGCAATTAATAATTTAGAATATATTACTTTAAAATACTACGACTTATATAAAGACAATCTAGAATATCCCAATAAATTTAAATTTGACTTTAACCTTATTAAATGGATTAATAATTCTAAAACCGTGAAAAACGATGCTATTTTAAAAAATCAACTAGTTAGTTTTTTGCAAAGTATAGATATATGTATTAATGATATCTTTATGAAACAAATTAAATCTACTTCTATAGATAATCCAACTGAATCCATTATTAAAGATGTCATCTTTTGTAAACATAAACATGAGAAGAAAGAGTTTGATTTACCGCTAATAGAAGAATCTCATGGAACTCAAAAAGCTATTGATTTATTTTTAGAAATATATAAATTATTTAAAAATGGTGGAGTTGCCATTTATGATGAGTTATCTACAGCCATGCATCCACTTGTTGCTAAAGCTTTAGTAAATTTATTTGAAAATAAATCTATAAATGAAGCAAATGCTCAGCTAATTTTTTCAACTCATCAACATAAATTAATGAATGACAGGCAGAAATCTCAAATATTTCTTTGTGAAAAAAACAATCAAGTCTTTGAAACAGAAGTTTACAGACTTGACGATGTTGAAGATGTTAGAGCAGATGAAAATTTTTATAATAAGTATATTGCTGGTGCTTATGGTGCCGTGCCAGAAGTTGATTATAATTATAAAGTTTAGTCCATGGGTAAAAAACGTACTAAAAAAATTACAGCTTCTATATTCCCTGAAGGTAAGTCAGAAGATATATTAATTAAGCATTTAAAAGAAGTATTTCTAAAAAATAAAACTAAGCTTAACTTAACTATAGAGCCAGCTACAGGAGGAAATCCTAGTTCAATTTTAATGAAAGCATTACGCTGCTGTCACAAAAATAAGGTTTATCTAATGTTAGATGAAGATAAGGATTTAAATGAAGAAGCTTATAAAGCTCTAGCAAAACAATGGAAAATAAATCCTGAAAACAATGAAGAATTTTTTAAAACACCATTGCGTGATTTAAACAGCTTGAATAATAAAAATTTAAATCCTCATTTTATAATTAGTATGCCTTGCTGTTTTGAGGGCTTTATAATAAACGAATACAAAACTGAGATTATGTCTGATAAAAAATTTATTAACTTCAAAACTTTAAGTGAAATTGATAGATTAAAATTAACTAAGGATTTAAAAAAGCAATACAATAGTTATGAAGATTTAAGATCAGATCCAGGTGAATGCCTTACATTCGATGAACAATTAAAAAGATTTTTAGCTTTAAAGTTAAATCAAAAAAACTATACTAAGCTAAGAAACGAAGACTTAAAAAATTTAATTGAATTTATGAATAAAACTCAATCAAAATAAGCTAATCATATATAAAAATTTGATAATTCTCGTTTACATAGGTAAACTAAATAATTGAATTTAATCCATTTAATATAAATTAGTTTATTTTATCAAGCTACCATAAACGCAAATATCTATTAAATTTAAAATAATACCGAATATGAACCAAATACATTAATACACTTTAATCTTAAAATAGTCTATAATAGTTTTAACACAGTTCAAGATAAGCTACTGGAGAGTTATGATTAATCCTTATAATACTAATAATGACGCTAAAGAGACACATGTATTTAAACCGTTAACTAGAAATACACAATCTAATAGAGATAATTTAGATTTAAGTACTACAGAAACTAAACACACTAATTTAAGAGACAGTGCTGCAAAACTAGTCAAAATTACTAATCCTAATAATGTTAAAGAGCTATTTAATGATAAAAATCGCGATTCAGAAGGTAAATTAAACATTAGTAATTTAGATTTGAGTGACGTTGATCTAAGAAATATAGATGATTTAAATCAGGTAAATTTTAAAAATGTTAAGTTCGATAACACTAACTTATCCAGTCTGGAATTTGATAAGGTTAATTTTGAAAATTGTAGATTTGAAAAAACTAACTTAGGGTCTACCTTTTTTAAGAAATCAAGCTTTAAAAACTGTAGCTTCGATCTAACTAATTTTAAAAATTCTGAATTCCAGCAAAGCTCTTTTATAGATAATAAAGCTACTAACCCTATAAACTTTAATAAAGTCACTTTTTTTAGAGATAATATATTTTCAGGTAATAATTTTAGTGAATCTAATTTTGATAGTGCTAAATTTTTTGGAGTAAAATTTCAAAATAATGATTTATCGTACAGTGATTTTAAAGGAATAACTAAATTTAGTGGCAATTTCTTTATCAAAACTAATCTAGAAGGTTCTTATTGGTCTGATTCAGAACCGAAAGATCATATTTCTAAAGCAGAGCTATTCAAAATTTTAGCTAAACAGGATACTATAGAAAATTTAGATTTGTCAGGTTTAGATTTAACAGATATGGATTTAAGTGACAAAAAGTTTAAAGCTGTTGATCTAAATGGTACAGATTTTACTAATAGTAATTTAAGTAGTGCTAAATTTTTAGATTGTAATCTTAAAATTGCTAATTTTACTGAAGCTAATCTCACTGGTGCAGGCTTTAAAAATAGTGATTTAAGTGGTTCTAACCTAAATAAAGCTAAGCTAAACCAAAGTTTTATAGAAGATAGTAATCTATCTAATACAGATTTAACAGCAGCCAACCTAAATAACTCTCGTTTAATAGGTGCAGATCTAGAAAAGACTATTGTACATAAGGTAAATTTTGAAAACTGTTTACTGCATAATATAGAAAATGGCTACGATACTATACCTAAAATAAATACAATAGACTTTTTAACTAATAATAAAGTGAAATTGTTTAACAACCTAAATTTTTTAGAAAAAGATATCTATGATAGAGCCCAGCAAAATAAATTAGATTTTAAAACCAAGTTAAATCTAATTTTTGGTTTACCTAGAAACAAAGATACTATTAATCAAATCTTCAAATTATTAACTCCTCCTGAAGGTAGCTTAAAAATAGTTCACCCCATCAGGAATAAAGAGATCAAAAAGTTAAGTCATGATCATATTTACGAATTTAAACCAAGCGAATTTAAGCATTTAGATTTCGAAAGATTTAAGGATAGTAACTCGCAAACAGCATCTAAAATAGCCATACACACTGAACTTAGAATTGGACTTGATGAAGATAATATCCCAATAAATATTCACGATAATTCAAGAAGAGTTAGCGATGTAAGCAAAATAGGCAGCGACGATATGCTCGTATTAAAACAATCAGATCCTGATAGCGAAAATATTTCTAAAATTAATCTAATAAGCTCACAACCGAAGCCTACTACAGTCTATGATGAAAATGATTGTGCTGTTAAAGGCAGACTAGGCTACGTGATAGCAAGTGAACTTCATAAACCACAAACCTACCTAGAATATACAGATAACGAAGGTAATAAGTTTAAAAGCCAAATTACTTTTGATAATAAAACTAATAAACCAGTGTTAAATTTTAAAGCAGTTAAAGAAAGCTCAGCTAAAATAGACCCTCAATATGTTAAAAATCTTGAAAATAATCTTAATAAATTAGTCTTCAGTAAAGAGCCAGATAATTTATCGGTTATCAATAAAGAGTTTGATAAAATACCGTTTAGTTTTTAACTTTCCAGCTCAAACTCAACTTCTCCTTGTCTAAGCACAGTATATTCATCATTAACTAAACTAACGATAGTGCTAGCTTCACCTGAGACCTGATAATCACCATCATAGATATAATCCACTTTATTTTGGAATTTTTCACGGGCTTCGGTAGAATTTTCTATAGGTGCTTCGCTTTGGAGATTGGCGCTAGTGCTTAAAAGTGGCTCATCAAGCTGATCTAGAATTTTAAGTAGATCAGGTACGTCAGGTATACGCCAGGCGATGGTTTTAAACTCAGGATTTAACCACTCAGGCAGGCGATTATTTTTCAGACAGATCACGGTAAGCGCGCCAGGCCAGTACTTCTCACATACTTTTTCGAGTAATTTACTATCGATAATAGAGTACTTTTTTATAGTTTCGATATTATTCGTAAATAAAATTAACGGTTTATCGCGATCACGCTGCTTAAAATCATAAATTTTATGATAATTTTCCTCGTTAAACTTACCTACTAATCCCCAAACAGTATCCGTAGGGTAAACAGCCACTTGCCAGTCATTCATAAAGTATTATTTTAGCAATTTTATAAATAATTTAAAGAAACAGATATTTTAGTATCAGAATAAAACTATCCTTACTAAACTTATAGCTTAATATACTTGAAAAAATACCCGACCTAACAAGCTGTCAGATCAGGTATTTTATTATATATTCATCTTAAAGATAGCATTCAGGCTAAAAGTATTTTAGTTATTAACTTCTAAATGCTCAGGTTCAATTAAACCATAATTACCATCTTCGCGTTTATAGACAGCAGCGATACGATTAGTAAAGATGTTTAAGAACATATAGAACGGGTGACCGCAGTCATCTAATTTTTCTACAGCCATATCTGGATCAAGTGGTTCCATAACATAACGTTTAGTCTTGATAATTTTAGGCTGAGTATAGTTTTCAACATCTACTTTATAATCTTCAGGTACACTGATCGAATCAAAATCAAAATCTTCACCTAAACCATATTCTTTAACACTTCTTTTAGTGTGAATTCTATTATATAAACGGGTTTTAAACTTTCTTAGCTGTCTTTCTAATTTATAGATTACAGTATCAATCGCAGCGTAAGCATCTTCTTCAGCAGCATGACATCTAACTACGTGACCACCATTTAAATTTATGGTAACTTCTACACTCTGGTTTTTACCTTTACGGTTTTTAATGACTGAAAAGAACACTTTAATTTCATGATTTTTAATTAAAGAGTCAAAATGATGATGAACTTTTTCAAGTTTATGTAAAGTTGCATCTCTAAGACCTTCAGTAACTTCTATATTTTTAGCTTCTATTATCGTGTTATTTGATTTAATTGTACTCATATGTTAATTATACCATCACAAATCATTTACTTAAAGTGAGATATTTTATGCCAATTATCTTGCTTTAAAACTAAGAAATCATATAAAAAAAATCTTACTTTGAATTTTGTATTAAATATGATAAATAAAATATCTTATATCTATACATATCTACTTATGTTTATAAAATAGCAGACATATTTAAACTATTATGCTCTAAGCAATTTCAATCCAGCAATGTATTACATACATCTGTGTTCTAAAATATATAATAAAAATTTTAAATTAATAAAATATCACCAAATTAAAATTTAATTAAATTAGCTCGTATTACTATTTAACAAGCATTAGAAGTGTTATCTTAAAAAAATCTTTATGAAATCCAGATTAATAAATTTCTCAGGAAATAAGCAAACTACTAATAATGCGGCTAGCAATAGAACGAACGAATTAACTATTAAAAAAAGTGCTCCTATAGACGATAATTACTTATTAAATTTAACTAAAAAAATAAAAGCAGAGCTCGCATTAGATCAGCAGGCTGAAAATAATAAAGCTAAAAATCAGTCCATTCATACAGATAATCAAAGTTCAAATCTAACTATACCTAATTCTGATCAAAAAACCACTAGTTTAGAAGGTTTCAGGCAACGCGATTTAGCAAGTTTAATGTCTGGAATCCCTAGAAGTGAAGCAAGCATAGTAGCCAGAACTTCAGACTCAGAGATGAATTTAAATTCACCGAGACGACCACTTAGAGATAAATCTGCTAGAAACAACCTGCCTGATATAAAATTACCAGCTGCTAAACCTACTATAAGCGCGCATAACAAACATCGTATCAGTCCACTGGAAGCTAGAATTAGTAGCGCGATCAAAAAAAATGATCGGGTGGCTCTAGAAAATACAGCTGCTACCTATGATAACGAAGAAGAAGAGCAAACTTTTTTACATTTAGCTGCTAAGTATGGTTCTGTTTATGGTATCGAGCTGGGTTTAAATAATAGCTATATCGATGAAAAAGATAAAAATGGTAACACAGCTTTACTACTAGCTGTGCAAGCTCAAAGTACTAATGCCGTTAAAAAACTACTTGCTAGCGGCGCTGATATTAAAATTAAAAATGCCGAGGGTAACACAGCTTTAATCACTGCTGCAAAAAATAATAATCTTGAAATTACTAAGCTATTAATTGAAGCTAATGCTAGCTTAGAAGATAAAAATAAAGCCGGTGACACAGCTTTGTTAGCTGCTAGCAGAAACGCTAATTTAGAGACTATAAATTTATTAATTTCAGCTAAAGCAGACGTAAATGTACGAAATTATAAGGGTGCTACACCTTTAATTTATAGTGCCAGCCAGCCAGGCAGTAGCCAGACTATTAAAAATTTAATCGCCGCGGGAGCCGATGTTAATAGTAGAGATAAAGCCCAATTATCTGCTTTAACTGCTGCTACGTATGATGCTGATCCAGAAACAATTTTAGCTTTAATAGCTGCTGGCGCTGAAGTAAATATAAAAGATAAAGGCGGGCTAACACCTTTACTTATAGCTGCGAAGTCTGGTAAAAGCGAATTAATAAATCCTTTAATTCAAGCCGGCGCTAATATAAATAGCAGAACTGATCGCAATGCTAGCGTGCTTAACTTAGCTGTTAATAATAATCATATAAATGTAGTTAAGCAACTTTTATCAAACAGCACATTAGATATTAATAGTAGAGACAGCGATAACAATACAGCTTTAATGCGCGCTGCATGTAAGGGTAATGACAAACTAGTAAAAATTTTAGTAGCTGCTGGCGCAAGTGTAAACGCTAAAAACAAATACCAGGAATCAGCTTTAGATCTAGCTCAAGATCCTAAAAAAATTGAAATCAGAAAAATTTTAAAGCAGGCTGACGCCAAAACCAGAATTAGAGATACAGGTCTAGATAAACTGGTCGAAGCTGCTAACTCAGGTGATCTACCGCATTTAAGAAATTTGATTAAGGCTGGTGGTCTGGATATTAATAAGGCTAGCGCGCTTGGACATACAGCTTTAAATAGAGCTATTAAAGCCGGTAATTTAGAAATAGTACAAGAGCTCTTAGAACATGGAGCTGAGGTAAATCGTAAAGATCAGTTTAATAATCCAACTTTAAATACGGTAGCTTTAGCTGAAAAAAATGAACTAGAAATAGCAAATTTATTAATCGAAGCTGGCGCTGATCTCGAAGCGACTAACAGTTTTGGTGAAACAGCTTTAATGAAGGCTATCAAGTCAAATAACAATCAGTTGGTCAAACTATTAGTAAATAATGGTGCCGAAGTTAATATAACTAATGATTACCAAAATACGGCTTTACATCATGCAGTTAAGAATAGTAATCAAAGCATAGCTGAAATATTACTTAAAGCTGGTGTCAGCCCGAATACTAATGGACGCTCAGGTGAAACTGCACTTAAACAAGCCGCCTCGCAGGGTGATTTACAACTAGTCAAATTAATGCTTAAACATCAGGCTAATCTTAATGTTAAAGATCCAGAAGGCTTCACCCCACTTGCAGGTGCAGTATTTAACCGTGAGTATCAGATAGCTAAGGCTTTGATTAAAGCTGGCGCTGATCTTGAAGTAAAGAACAATTTTGATACTACAGCTTTAAAAATCGCTGTTAATAATGGCTTAGTGAAGTTAGCTAAACTTTTAATAGAGTCTGGAGCCAAGTTAGATGTTCAGGATAAACTTGGTCACTCACCTTTATTTGAAGCGATCCGACAAGATAATAGTGAAATTATTGATATGCTACTTGAAGCTGGCGTAGACCTAGAAGCGAGCAGCATCTTCGGCACTACCCCTTTAATGCAAGCTTGCTTTGATGGTAATTTAGCTGTAGTAGAAAAACTACTTAAAAGTGGCGCCAAGGTTAATGCTAAGGAAACAACTGGTTTCACCCCTTTAATTAGAGCGGTTAAAAACAATAAAACTGAAATAGCTAAGCTTTTAATAAATGCTGGCGCTAATTTAAATGTTAAGACTGAAAAAGGTAAAAGTGCTTTAGACTATGCTTTAAGTAATAACAATCATGAGTTGGTTAGGGTTTTAAGTTAGGGGGTTTCCAGCTTAATTCAATAGTAAATCTTTTAGGTAGGTGGTTTGTTTGAAAAGTATTATTGAAAAAGCTTAAAACTGCCACAAAGTAGCTCTCCTAAGCAGTAACAGTTTCTTTTGCCACCCTCAAATGTTCATAACCTTACATTAATAATGTTTGTGTAAAAAGATATTGACACTATGTGTACAAATGGAGTATATATATCATATGGAACACGCATTAAACCACAATCAAAACAAGCTTTCACGCTTACAGATGCGTGCGCCTTCAAGAGTACATGATAAGCTTAAACGTGCTGCTGCTTACCTAAATAAAAGCGTGACAGATTTTGTACTTGAAAAAGCAGAAAATGAAGCTGATCGTGTTATTAAAGAACATGAAAAAATCACGTTACACCCACATGATTTTCAGAATTTTCTTGATGCTCTTGATAATCCACCTAAACCAAGTCCTGACCTCAAAAAAGCAGCTCAAGAACACATGAAGAAATATGGATACACACATAGCTGAAACACAATATAGTCAGCTCAACACTAGTATCCATGACCGTAAAGATTTTGATTGCGGTGTAGCTGAACTAAACCTCTATTTACAAAAACATGCAAAACAAAACGCTGCAAAGAATATTAGCAGAGTTTTTGTTTTGAGTGAAACCAATAACCCTTCACAAATTATTGGTTACTATACCTTAACTGCTAGTTCAGTTGAGGCAAGTACATTTCCAGACAATGTTAAGAAGAAACTACCTAAATATCCTATTCCTGTAGCTTTAATTGGAAGATTAGCAGTTGATAAACGCTATAAAGGGCTAGGCTATGGCAAAGATTTATTGATAAACGCCTTGTATAATAGTCTCATTGCCTCTAAGGCTATGGCTGTATATGCTGTGATTGTTGATGCTAAAGATGATAAGGCTATTGCCTTTTACGAAAAGTTTGAATTTAAATCTTTCCCTCTAAACAAATACAAAATGTACATACCATTAGATTTTGTTAGTGATCTGTTTTCACAGTCAAACACATAGATAGGGTTTGTTCTACTCCTACTATCCAATTATTAAAAGCATCAACCTAAATAGTTTAAAGCTGCAAATTCAAACTGCTCTATAAATAATTGCTTTAAGTAACTTAGATTATTTTGTTCATAAAATAATAAAACAGCTTTTTTATACTCACTTTCGTTTATACTTCTAAAGGATAAGGGCGCGTAATCAGCAGCTAATAAACAAGCATTTGCACATAATCTACTAGTTCTTTTATTGCCATCTTCAAAAACTTGTAAATAAGACAGTATAGCCAAGCATAGTAGCGCTTTATCCATAACGAACTCAAGCTTATTTAATAACTTTACAAAATCTTGCAAAGCTTCTTCAAGCTGCCACTGATTATCTAAAGGTTTATAGTTAGTACCAGTAATAGATACTTTATGAGCACGAAATTTATTTTCAATATCTAAACCTGAAGTTAAAAGTAAGTGCAATTCTAAAATCTTTCGAGTATGCCATTCACTAAAATAAGAAGGTTCTTTTAATATATAATCAAAAGCTTTTTTATGATTTAAAATCATTAAAGCATCTGCTTCACTTTTGTTATTAGCTTTTTGATCCAATTTTATTAAAGCTTCAGTATCAAGTAGACTATAGGTATTGCCTTCTATCTTAGAAGATTTCCAGCTTAATTCAATAGTAAATCTTTCAAGTTCCTTATTTTTTATAGCTGTGCTAGCTGCCAAATAACGCTTTTTATATTTACTGTTTAGTTTTTCCAAGTGTTGTTTTTCAACATTAGTAAATAAAGTTTCAAGCTGAGTTAAGACTTGAAAAATGTCTAAATTATAGTCACTGATAATCTTTCTTTCATCTACATCCTGATTAAAGTACTCTTCAGTATTAACAGGCACAAGTAATTTAGAAGTTTTACTAGTTTCATATTTAGTAGCTCTAGCTTCACCAGATTTAACAATTAAACCTAACTCACTTAACTTCTTTAAATCTCTGTTTAAGGTTACTTTAGTTACATCAGTGAAAATTTGCTTTAAGTCTGAAATAGATTGAGACTTTTTTTGAAGCTCAATTAGGATCTGACTTTGTCTATAATTTAAATCTGCCATCAATTAAATCCTATCATCGAAATGGTTAGAATCATATCATTTTGATACGATTTAGGTGGTTTGTTTGATGGGATAATGTTTTTGTTGGTTTATTTATGATTTCCAGACCAAAAGCCACGGTAGGACTTTCAACATTCTCAATCGAATTTAGTACTCTTTGAAAAGCATCAATAAGCAAATTGGCGGATTATTCAAATTATCAGTGAATATCTGGAAATCCTGTACAGATAAGATTGTTGCATGTGGATTTTCAACTTTATTTTATGAATTTGTTAATACTCGTATATCAAACAATCATTATAGTCATCAGAATTTATACCCATTGTATCAGTAATGCCTTGCTGTGATAGTTTTATAGCTTTACGAACTTCTTGTAAAGATGTATATTCGTTTTTTAAAGCTTCAGATTGTAGTTTAATTTTTCCTTTTTCATCTTCAGAAAGATTATCCCAAAATTTTTGTAGTCTTTTTCCGTACGGCATAATTTCACCTTCGTATATTGTATTAACACTTCACTCTAAGCTATCTATCCCAATAATAAACTATAGTAATGAGTTTAGTAATAGTAATGAGTTTAGTAATTGATGGTTATAGGTTATATAAAGTCCTCAAATCTTAAGTTGCTATAATTTTCAATATACACGGACACACACATTCTAAGTTATATAAAGTCCTCAAATCTTAAGTTGCTATAATTAAATTCTATAACTCTATCCCCGGTTGACAGTTATATAAAGTCCTCAAATCTTAAGTTGCTATAATGCAATTAATCTAAACAAGATAGTAGTTTTAGTTATATAAAGTCCTCAAATCTTAAGTTGCTATAATAGACAGCAAACTCATGTATTCTTGCTCTAAGTTATATAAAGTCCTCAAATCTTAAGTTGCTATAATGACAGGAATAAGTCATCATAGTGAGTAAAAGTTATATAAAGTCCTCAAATCTTAAGTTGCTATAATTGAAAAATTTCAAATCAAATTAGGAAATCAGTTATATAAAGTCCTCAAATCTTAAGTTGCTATAATTTTACGTTCTCAGCGAACTAAGCAGACGAAGTTATATAAAGTCCTCAAATCTTAAGTTGCTATAATCACCTTCAACCATGATCACATCTCTTATGAGTTATATAAAGTCCTCAAATCTTAAGTTGCTATAATTTCATTTGCATTATTTGTCAGTTGGTACAAGTTATATAAAGTCCTCAAATCTTAAGTTGCTATAATATTACTTACGACCATTGCACCAAGTTCGCGGTTATATAAAGTCCTCAAATCTTAAGTTGCTATAATCATCTTCTTTTTCTTCTTTAACAGTTTCTGGTTATATAAAGTCCTCAAATCTTAAGTTGCTATAATTCCGAAGAAGTTCTTAAGCTTCCTAATTTAGTTATATAAAGTCCTCAAATCTTAAGTTGCTATAATTGGATTTTAATTTTGGGTTTAAAGAAAATGGTTATATAAAGTCCTCAAATCTTAAGTTGCTATAATTTAACCACTAAAGTGCCAGCGAAAGCATAAGTTATATAAAGTCCTCAAATCTTAAGTTGCTATAATAGCAACTTGCAAACCTGCAATACTAGGTATGTTATATAAAGTCCTCAAATCTTAAGTTGCTATAATATGGCATCTTGGCATAAATGATACCTACTAGTTATATAAAGTCCTCAAATCTTAAGTTGCTATAATTTCCTCTGTGTCGTCAGT
>CAYTKM010000005.1:0-2199 GCA_964438425.1 uncultured Gammaproteobacteria bacterium | reverse complement strand
CGTCAGTTATTGTATTGCAGTTATATAAAGTCCTCAAATCTTAAGTTGCTATAATTTCCTCTGTGTCGTCAGTTATTGTATTGCAGTTATATAAAGTCCTCAAATCTTAAGTTGCTATAATATTGACTTTTGAAAATCGTGAGCCCAGCCGGTTATATAAAGTCCTCAAATCTTAAGTTGCTATAATTAGCCAATAACCCAAACGCTTTCAGGGCTAGTTATATAAAGTCCTCAAATCTTAAGTTGCTATAATAGTCTTTAGACTGTCGTGTGATGTCGTTAGGTTATATAAAGTCCTCAAATCTTAAGTTGCTATAATTAGTACCCGAAACATTAAAATCGAGGGAATGTTATATAAAGTCCTCAAATCTTAAGTTGCTATAATTAAAACCATTTTTAATCGATTTGTGCTTGAGTTATATAAAGTCCTCAAATCTTAAGTTGCTATAATCGTGCTCTTCTCAGATAAGAGACGCTAGCGGTTATATAAAGTCCTCAAATCTTAAGTTGCTATAATACAAACCCTCGAATATAGGCTGTAGAAGCCAAAATCGGGGGTTTATTTTTTAAAAAAGCCGTAACTGGCCTGTTACTTTCGGTGTTTTTTCTCTCTTTTTTCCAGAAAACTTTATTGCAGTTTCATATTGTTTATCTGTGAAATGTAATATATATACTTTACCAGATTTTGGTAAATTTGCTTCTATATAATTAACATACTTTTTCATTTCTTCCTTACTCGTGCAGTAACGCATATAAGCAGAAAATTGAGTCATTTCAAAACCTTTATCTAATAAAGCCACTCTAAAATCATGTGCTGCCTTCCTTTCAGATTTGCTTGTGACAGGTAAGTCAAATAATACTAAAACCCACATTAATCTATAAGCACTTAACATTCTTCGTTATGAGGTATAATCGAATCCGCAAAAACAAGCTGCACTTTACCACTTTTGAAACTCTCAACCAGACTTTTAATAAATTTATCTATCACATTAGACAAAATACTTATCTCATTATTAAAACTGGACCTCCCCTGTTATCTTAGACATATAATCTAATGTTTAAGAATATAGATCAGGAGCAAAAATATGTCAAAGCGCAGCAAATTAGATAAAGGTCAGTGGGATAGCCTTTTAAGTGAATTAAAGTCAGGTGAGCTGACAGTTCTAGAAGCCTCAAAAAAATATGCAATTAGCACAAAGACTATCTACAACAAGATGAGCAAGGCAGGTGGCAGCGATGCAAATATATTAAAGATAAACAAATTAGAAAGGGAAGTAAAAGGCTTAAAAGAGCTTATTGGACATATAACTTATGAACTAAAGAAGGAAAAAAAACTTTTTTAGCAGTTAGTTTCTTTTCAAAGTATTTAAACAAGTGTCAGTTGAGTGCAGTTCTAGCAATGTCTAGAGCTGCGCTTTATTATAAGCATTTAAAACCAGCTAAAGATAAAGAATTTTTATATACTGTTAAACAGGTGATGAATGATCATCCTAGCTATGGCACGCCAAGAGTAGCTCTAGAGCTTGGTGTAAGTAAAAACAAGGTCGCTAGAATAAAACAAAAACACAAGCTAGTAGTAGCTCGCAAAAAAGCTAAAGTATTTATAAAACCTAAAGATCAGAAGCAGCCAGCAGCTAAGTATGAAAATCTTTTAAAAAACTTAGTTTTAACTAAAGCAGATCAGGCTTATGCTAGTGACTTTACTTACTTAAAGTATAGAGGAAAGCATATTTACCTAGCTACTGTTATAGATTTTATACAAGAGAGATTAAAGGCTTTGAAGTAGCTGACAAACATAAAGCAAGCTTTACTTTAAGAGCACTATGCAGCGCACTCTTTAAAACTAAAAAACTTCCTGAGATTATTCATAGTGACCAGGGCAGTGAATATAAAAGTAAACTCTACACTGACTTTGCAAGCAACCAAGGTATTAAAATATCTATGAGTGCTAAAGCTAGCCCATGGCAAAACGGAGTTCAAGAGTCATTTTATGCCAGCTTTAAGACTGAGCTTGGTGAAATTAACAGGTTTGAAACTAAAGCTCATTTAATTGAAGCTATTTACCAAACTATTTACTATTACAACCATAAAAGAATACATACTAAGCTGAAAATGAGCCCTTACAACTTTGCTAAATTAGCTGCTTAAATACTTAAAAATTTATTAGAGAATATATGTTTGATTTTTGAGGCATTGACA
>CAYTKM010000004.1:132498-232329 GCA_964438425.1 uncultured Gammaproteobacteria bacterium | reverse complement strand
ATAGTAAGTATATGCCAAGTGCTTTGCATGCTAAGTATTCTTTGATGCAGGCTACCACCCAGTATGATAACAGGATTAGCGCGCTTAAGGATTCAGTAAAGTCATTGCAAGCTGAAATTAAAGATACTTTAAGTCCTATTCGAGCTCAGCTTAAAGCTGAGCAGGCTAAAAAGCCAAAGAATAGAGATGAGTTTCTTATTCAAAGTTTAAAAAACCAGATAAAAGAAACACAAGATACACAGAAAGCAGCTCAAAATGTTGTTGAGAAAGATATTTTAGAGTCTATAGAAGCCAGAAAGCCATACCGCCGTGCGTTTAGAGATATAGATGCAGCGATTAAAGATTTTAATACGCAGCTTAAAGCAGGTAAAAACTTTACCAATAGTATGCCAGAATTTAAGCAAGTTCTGGAAGGAGCCTACCAATTACAATGCCAGCCATAATTTTATTACTATTTACAACTTTTAGTTTAGCTAGCTTTCAGCCTACTTTAGCTAAGTATAATAAAAAAACTAAAACTTACAAGAATGCTATATTAGGTTGCCGTTCAAACAATAAAGCTAGATTTCATAAAAACTGCTTTGATGATGAAATCTTTGAAAATGACATTCTACCCACGATTAAAAGAGGTGTAAAATTAATTTTTCTGTTTAAAACAGACTTAAGAGCACCATATTTACCTTGTTACAACAAGCTTCGGTATTTACATCTGACTGGTAACAATGTAAGTGACCTGTCTAGTATCTGTTTTCCAGAAAGTTTAAGAGTTTTAGATGTGCAAGCTACATATTTAAATGAAGGACTAACAAATATTAAAGGTAAGCTAGATACTGAAGATTTAAGATTTCTTAGTACTAAAGAGCATTTAACTTATTTAAACTTACAAGACCATCAGATAAAGGCTTTACCTGATTTATCTGGTATGGAAAGTTTAACAGATTTAAATTTAATGGAAAACCCTATTGAAACTTTGGAACCTGGCTTTCAGTTTCCTCCTAATCTTAAATATTTTACTTTTGGAGGAAATAGTGTAAGTTTACTAGACTTAATTGAGTTGCCTGAAATTTTAACTGGACTTTATATTAAAAATTTTGAGAGCTCAAGTACTTTATTGTTTGATGCCCCAAAGAAACTGAGAGCGTTTTCTTTATTTAACGCAAACTCAAATTTGGTTAATGTAGTTATTGATTTTACTAAAAGCGAGCTAACAGAATACTCTTTGATCAATATTTTTTCAAACAATGGTATTAGAAATTTTACAGGTACTAAGTTACCAAAAAAAATCAATAAACTTAGAATAACTAACTGCACGCTTAATTCAGAAATTCTAGCAACTTTAGACTTCAGCCTACTAGAACGTGCAAATATAATTAATATTGGTAATTTAGATGTAGATGGCATAAGAAAACCTAACCGATACCTGAACTTCACTGACATGGACTTTCCAGCTGACGTGAAAATCTTCAAGTTACAAAACCTCGCTGTGACAGATACTTACATAGGTGGCTCTGACAATCCAGAAACCAACACAGATTTCGCTTCTTTAAAATTGCCTGCTAAGCTTGAAAAGCTATATCTTAATAATAATAGTTTATCTACTTTAAATATAACGAACCTAGTCGTTCCGCAAAGCGTGAAAATGATGGATCTGCGCGGTCAGAACTTTGATAGCAGACCTGGCACCAGAAAGAAAATTAGACAGCATTTTAAAGGTACTAACCCTAAGATGAAACTGAAGATGGATAAGCCGAAAAGATAACTCATTGAGCTCATTTTAATCAGACAAATTACTCTATCAGTCTAAAGTATTATTCAACTACTGAGATAAAAGATAATTTTAAAAAGGATCGTCGTTCTCTTAAACAGTACTAACTTTTAGATAAATTGAAGCTAACTAGTAACTAATTAATTAAAGCTCGCTAAAATTAAGCTAATTCATATGAAAGTTCAAACCATCGAAATCTTACCCAACATCTATCGTATTAGTTTAAAGCCCGAACATAGCCCAATTTCATATAACCACTTTTTAGTAATAGATGAAAAACCTACTTTGGTGCATCTAGGACATCAGGCTAACTTTAATTATTTAAAACAAGCTATCAGTCAGATTATAAATCCAGCTGGTATTAGGTATTTGGTTTTATCTCACTTCGAGCCTGACGAATCTGGAAATCTTTTTAGCTGGCTTAAAGCTTGTCCTGAAGCTAAAGTGCTATTAAATAAAACAGCTCAAAATTCAGTAGATAGTCTTGCTAAAAAACACATCGAAAGTTTCAAACATAAACAAAGCTTTAATCTTGGTAATGATGAACTAATATGTTTATCCACACCCCACTTTCCTCACGCATGGGAAGCTATGTTATTTATTTTAAAGAAAAGTAAAGTGCTATTTAGCTCTGATTTAGGTACGCAGATAAGCTTGGCGCCTGCGGCTTATAAAAGTAGTTTGAATCGAGACGATATTGAAGTTGAAACACATGAAAATATAATTTTAAAAAGTGAAAATATTGATAAATATTTAAAAGATAAAAATTTAACTTGTGAAAATAAAACTACAAATATACATAATCTAAGAGAAGAGAAGTTTACAGAACACAAAAATACAAGCAAGATTAAAAACAATTTGGAACCTGACTTAAATCTAGTTTCTAGCAATCTATGGCTAGATTATGGTCATTTAGACTATATTATTGAATTGCAGGATAAATACCAGTACATACCTTACGGAAAATTTGTTCATGATGGGCTGAAAACACTAAAGTACTATGATGAGTCCATTGATTACATGCTACCAATGCATGGAATGGGTTTGAAAAGAGATGTCTACTGCGAGTTTTTAAAGAAGTTAGCAAAACAAAATTTAGAAGTGATGCTTGAGCTAACAAATAACTTGAAACTGCAAAATAATTAGCTAACTTCAATTTAACTGAGTTTAAAAACTACAACATGTAAGTTCGAGACTACGCTAAAAGCAAAATGCTAAATACTGATAGCGTGATCTTTAACTAGTACGGATTTAGCTTATAATATTTTTAAAGTATCTAGCTTAGTCTTACCATCAGATTATTAGATATAAATTTTTAAATTTTTTTACTCCTTAAAGTAAAATTTTTTAATATCTCACATAATTAACTGGAAAGCCATAATACTAAGTCTAATAACTTCACTTCACTTCACTTCACTTCACTTCACTTCACTTCACTTCACTTCACTTCACTAGAAAATCGTAATAGTTTTCAGTATTTACAACCTGAAAACTACTATTTGGATAAGTTTCTTTAAACTGCAAGGGAAGCTTAGCTTGTTTTTTAGCTGAATATTTAAACTCGAAGCACTTTAATTCACCATCGTACTCTTCTATGTAATCTATTTCACTACCAGTATATAAGCGCCAAAAGTAATAATTCGCTTTAACATTAGAGTATTGATTTAACTTTAGTCTTTCTAAAATACAAAAGTTTTCCCAAAGCGCACCTTTATCTAATCTAAGCTTCAAGTTAGTACTGAAGTTTTGGCTGATAGCATTTCTTAAACCTAAATCATAAAAATATATCTTACGGGACTTATTGATCTCTTTGCGGTGATTACGACTGTAAGCCCTTAAACTAAATACGATGAAACACTTTTCTAGAATATCTATATATTTTTTTACGGTATGATTACTAATACCTAAGTTGCTGGCAAGCTCACTATAAGAAACCTCATTACCTAGCTGCAAAGCCAGTAATTCAAGTAAATTGTGCAAGATGTTAGAGTTTTGCAAATCGGCGAACTTTAAAGTATCTTTATATAAATAATTAGTTGAAATATCTAAAAGCTCATCGCGCGCTTCAGCAGCTGGTGACATAATAACAGCTGGATATGAACCATAAATAAGTATACTTCCTAATCTATTTTTAAGCTCTACAAGTCCATAGCTATCTTTTAGTTCACTTAAAGATACTGGATATAAAATGTAAGTTCTAGCACGCCCAGTAAGTGGTTCAGAAACTTGGTTAGCTAATTCAAAACTACTTGAGCCTGTAGCTATTAACTGGACTTCAGGGAAAGTATCGTGAATTATTTTTAAAGTTAAGCCGATGTTTTTAATGCTTTGGGCTTCATCAAACACTATAACTTTATTATCAGCGATAAAATCTTTAAGCTGCTTTTCATTATTAGTCTCTAAAATATCTTTTATGCTAGCTAACTCACAATTAGCATAGAAAGTTTTATAAGTACTTTCATAGTCTTTAATAATTTCTTTGACTAAAGTAGTTTTACCAGTCTGCCTAGCACCATAAATGATCAAAACTTTGTTTTTGAACATCATATTAGTAATTTTTTGTTTTAAATTACGTTTTATCATACACATTTCCAATTTTACCCGAAATTTTGGAAATCGAGTTCCTAAATTACCCGAAATTTTAGAAATTAGATATAAACAGTCAAAAAAATTATTATATATTTATTACTAGCTATAACATGGTGCGTAAGCTTACCATCTAAAGTCGAAACTTAAGTCTAATTTAGTGCCAAGCCTTTTTAAAGTAATATGTAAACTCCTAACCGACTTTAATCAATTTAGCAAATTTAGGATCAAGTAACTTTTTACCTTCAAGCTCATCAAATTTAATGTTATAAAGCACTTTTTCTCCAGAACCTAATACCTGCTGCACGCTACCTTCACCGAACTTAGCGTGTTTCACGCGATCACCAGCTGCAAATTCGATCTTAAAAGCCTTAGGTTCGCTCGCTGGTTTATTAGCGCTATCAGGATGAAAAGCTGCATCACTACGATAGCTAGCAGAACTAAGGTTACCTGACGAAGCCGCCGCGCGCCGCGGCGCGCGCGTACCTGAATTATACATATTAGAACCATCACCAGTAGAGCCTGATGAATAGCCAGCACCTTTAGCTGAGCTACTACCACCATCAGCATTTTTACGTTTAAAATTATGACGGTTAGCAGCAGTAGAGTTATTAGAGCTGGCGTATGGATTACCTATACGTGTGCCTGAGCTCATAAAGCCACCTGCAGGCGCGCCTCCACTTGGTGCGCTACTACCATTACTAGATCTATTTTGGCTAAAATCGTTTTTAGTGTATCCACCATTAAAACCACGTGAGCGCTCACCAAATGACTTATTAGAACTGCCACCATTATTATAATTACTACTATATGGATTGTTGTTTTTATAGCTAGCGTTACCTGAGCTAGAACCGTAATCATCATCAGTGTAACCATCAGTGAAAGTTTCGCGGCTATAACCTTTTTCTACTGGTTTCTGGAAACCTCTTTCCATCATCTGATCATCGAAAGCTGAGCTATATGAACTACCACGCTCATCAACACTTCTAGCGGAGTGCCCGTAATAGCCAGTTAATAGCTCTCTTGGCGCTTCTTCTAAAAAGCGACTAGGCTCGCAAAAATCTGTTTGACCGAATATACGACGTTTGCGCGCGTGTGTTAAAAACAGTTTCTCTTCGGCGCGCGTCACTCCGACATACATTAGCCTGCGCTCCTCTTCTAGCTGGC
Organism: uncultured Gammaproteobacteria bacterium; assembly: GCA_964438425.1. Lineage (GTDB taxonomy): Bacteria > Cyanobacteriota > Vampirovibrionia > LMEP-6097 > LMEP-6097 > CAYTKM01. Next base: position 226,811 of record CAYTKM010000004.1, on the reverse strand, counting down.
TTTGGTCGGCGGATTGAAGACTTCTAGAGTGCGGGAAAATACCTTCTTCCATGCCACCTAAAAATACTACAGGATACTCCAGACCTTTAGCTGCATGCAGGGTCATCATAGTGACGGCGTTAGCGTTTTGTTTAGAGTTTTCGCCTTCACTTAAAAGTGAAATTTCACTTAAAAAAGCACTTAAAGAGTTGTCCTCAGCGTTTAATGAAAAATCTGTCGCCACCCCGATAAGTTCATGAATATTTTCAAGTCTAGATTCAGATTCAGGGTCATTAGATTTATTTAACATATCGGCGTAGCCAGACTTGTGAAAAATTTCATCAACTAAATCACCTAGCTCCAGCGACTTTTCTGCTAAACGAAACTCTTCCATCAGATCAACAAAATCTTTAATCTTCTTTTTAGTCGGTGCGTTGACAGTTTCCACTTCTTCTATCTCTAGCATCGTGCGGTATAAAGTGTAGCCACGAGTGCTAGCATAAGCCTCTAACTTACTTAAGGTAGTCGCTCCGATCGCACGCTTAGGTTCGTTTATAATACGCTTGAGACTTTGACCATCAGCTGGGTTATAAATAGCTTTCAGGTATGAGATCATGTCTTTAATTTCTTTACGATCATAGAATCTAAAGCCACCTACAATAATATATGGAATATTTCTTCTAAGCAAAGATTCTTCTAAGACTCTGGATTGCACATTAGTCCTATATAAAATCGCAAAATCCTTCATAGTTTTACCTTCAGAGGCGATGCGTCTTTGGATTTCAGCTGAGATGTACTGCGCTTCTTCCAGCTCATCTTCAGCCTCAAACACCGTAATCTTTTCACCTTCAGCTTTAGTTGCCTGCAAATTTTTCTCGATACGCTCAGAATTATTGCCGATGATATGGTTAGCTACTTGGAGAATATTAGCTGTGGAGCGGTAGTTTTGTTCTAACTTTATCAGATCAGCATTCGGATAATCGTTCTGAAAACCGATAATAATTTTAAAATCAGCCCCACGCCATGAATAAATACTCTGATCGACATCACCTACTACAGTTAGTGATTTATGCTGAGCCTGCCAGTGAGTCTCAGGATTATATTTTTCAGGGTTTTTACGATCGTTTTTATGGCAACCTTCAGCAAGCAGCCTAATTAGCTCATACTGAGTATGGTTAGTATCTTGGTATTCATCCACTAAAATATGCTTAAAGCGGTGAGTGTAGTAATCTAGCGCTTCCGGACTGTTTTCAAGTAAATGAACCGTCATTAAGAGTAAGTCATCAAAATCCAGTGCATTATTTCGTGACATCAATTCTTCATACTTAGCGTAGATCATGCCAATACGCTCTTCTTTAAAATTAATACTCTCAGAACTGATATCTTTAGCTAATTTTTTTAAGTTTTTAGATTCACTTATCTTATAACGTACGGTTTTTGGCACATAAATTTTAGGATCAAGATCCATTGACTTAATAGCTTCTTTAACGATGTTTACGGTATCGTTTTCATCAAAAATCACAAAATTTTTATTCCAGCGGCGAATACTACCATCTGGTGCCGTAATCTTAATCTTTTCTATATCATTTCGTAAAATTCGAGCACAAATCGAGTGAAAAGTACCAATCCAACTGTATTTAATACCGCCTTCACCAACAATCTTATTCAATCTTTCCTTCATTTCTTTAGCAGCTTTATTAGTAAAGGTAACCGCTAAAATATTTTCAGAGCGAATGCCGCTTGCGATCATATACGCGATTCTATGAGTCAAAACCTTGGTTTTACCACTACCTGCGCCAGCAAGCACTAAAAGTGGCGCTCCTGACTGACTGACAGCTGCTTTTTGTTGTGGATTTAAACCATTTAAAATATTGTCTCTATTATCTATCTCAAAAGTCACGTATAATTATTTTAAAGCATGCAGCGTAGTAATATTATATCTATGGAATCTTTTTCACCTAGTAACGATACTGAGCTCACTATCCCTGTTGTTGACAGCGATATGGGTTTTCTAGACAGTCCTTCGACTCAAGACTTAAGTGAAGAATTTAAAAACATCACCGATGGGGCCAATAAAAAAATAGCTATGATCGGTTCGCGTGACCTGTCTATGAGCCAGATTCGTATTATAGAAATGATCGCTTATGGTCTAACTTTAGCAGGCTCTACCATCGTTACCAGTGGTGGTTATTGTGGTACTAATTACGCGACTATTAAAGGCGCGCTTAGGGGTAATTCTGAAAATCTTAAGGTAGTATTGCCACAGACACTATCGCAGCAGCTAAAGGAAGTGCAAGATCAGCTAATCGGAGTTAAAAACATTATCGAACACCCAGAATGGTCGCATATGCTACTTGCTGACGCTAGCAGACTTTGCAATCAAGAGATAATATATGATTCTCAGCAACTTATCTGCTTTTTATACCGCGATTCAACAACCTTAAAAGAATCTTTAAAGTATGCACATAGCTTAAATAAAGTTGTGACGACTTTTTATCTGGATTAGAATTTTATATGTAACCTATCAATTTTCAGATAGTGACTGTTTAGACTAAAAGCTAAGTAGTCTTTTATATTAATAACTACTTAGTCTTTATTCTAAAGACATTATCCAGGTTAGTACATATCATCTTAGCTAAATTATGCCAACTTCTTTGATCTCTATAGGTCTTACCCAACTTAATCATATTTTCTTCGTGATTAGGATCATCTTGAACCTTAGCTTCATGGGATTTAATATTTTTTAAAATATCTTCTGCTTTATCCATAAGTACGATGCTGCCATTTTTTAATGATGCAGGAGTTTCTGGGTTATCTTTAGCAAAGACTATCATACGGTGATCCATAGCAGATGCTAAAGTACTGCTGTGAGGTGTAGCTCCTCTATCAATCGGTAAGAAACGATACTTATGTTCAAGCATTAAATCACTCACCTCATCATCAGATAAAGATAGTTTTATGTTAATAGGTAAAGCTTTCATAGCAGGATTTCGCTTAATTTTAGTAATAACTGAATTTAATTTAGGGTCATCAAAGCTAGGTTTAGAGTTATAAGTTTGATCTTGTAAAATATTTACTAGCTCAGCTATTTGCTCTCTAGATAACTGATTTAGATTTGCTTCCTTTAAAGCTGGATAAGTTTCAGGCAATAACACATTTGTTAGTACCCCAATATGATCTGGATTATTAGTTAGAATATTACCAGCAATAACCATAGACCTACCCTTAAAGTAATCATCTTGAGACATTTTACGGGCTATATCAGGCAATGACTCAAGATTTTTATAAAGTTTAATTAAACCGAAAACCAAAATATCTTTAGATCTATCTTTAAAAGCTGGTATTTCAGCGTTATCAGATAGTGGAATTGTAGGAGGCACTGGATAAACAAAAGATTTATTTTTCAGATCAGTAGCAGCTTGCTCGCCATGCTCAGCTAACATAGATTCTTTAGCGGAATCATATTCCCCTTCAGTAGTAAAAACTACTAAGTCTGATTTTTTAAATTGCTCTAGCCTAAAACTTTTTTTATCTGGGAACAGTGTACTAAATTCATGCGAGATAGCGACTACTGGAAATTTTTCAAACACTTCATCCCCTAAGTTAAAGCCACTCATAAAAGCCATGTTTGCTAAAACTGCCGTGTTAGCAGGTGATTTATTTTTCAAAGCCTCTATCAAAGCAGTATTAGGTGCTTTACTTAGTTCCGCAATTTTTTTAGATTTATTTACATAACTAGAAGAGTTATCTTCAGTATTAGAGACAAATTTAGCTTTAGTATCAGGCTGTTTATTTAAAGCATCTCTAAGCTTTTGAGTGTAATGTACGATACCACACTGGTAATCAAAAGAGATTTTATTAACTAATAGTAAGTTTTTCATTCTGTATATTAAACCGTTTAGATCTTTATTCTAAACTTCCTAGTTGAGTATGTTATTTTGCCACAAATAAACCTAACTAAGTAGTAAATTAAGATTTATTTAAAAAACTATCAACTTTAGTACACACTTGTTTTAATTAAAAACTGAGGTAAATAAATTATTTAAAACTTTTTATTACCCTTTTCGTCGTATTGAAGCATGTGATTTAAAAGATCATTTAATTTAAAACGTCCTTTCATTACAGAAGTATCAGCAGCTCCATAGTAAACATCTAAAGTATTATTTATAATAGTAGCACCAGTAGCGAAGCACACATTATTTAACATGCCATATTTTTCTTGATAGGTAGTAGGTTTAATTAATGGTTCAGGTAACCTAGCTATAACTTTTCTAGGATCATCGTAATCTAAAATAGCAGCTCCAATTAAGCGCCCTGGATATTTATCTGTATCTTCCACTCTAGAAGAAGCATTATAGATTAAAAGCCAGGCTTTTTTCTGACTTTTAGGTAAGGTTATTTCTAAAGGTGGAGCGCCAGCTGAAATGCAACCTACATTATCATCTTTTACATTTTCCCATCTAAAAATTGGCTCTAAAACTCTGTTTTTGACTATAGATTCCTCTGTATCTTGTGTTTGCCAATACTTGATGCGCTTTTCATCATTTCTTAAGCTCTCAATATCCGGTATAAATGCAAGCTCAACATCAGGAAAGATTCTTCTAAGCATGGCATAACACTGCTTGCCTTCATGAAAGAATTTTTTAGGAAATAAAGTAGCATTCCGATCATAATATGGCGAGCCTATTCTTTTGGGCTCTGAAAAATTAATAAAGTCTTTAGTAGTCATAGATAAAATGACCGAACCACCTTGGTAAATAACTTCGCCTTTATTAAAAAATTTAGCTTTACTGGGATCTGTAGATGTTTCGACTTTTTTCTTTTCTTCATGATTCGTACCGCAATACAGAATATGATATGTCTTATCTTCTTTGACATAAGTAATTCTTGGATCAGGAATACCATCTGTATAATTACCTATCAGAGTTTTAAATGGTAATTCTTTATGTGTTTTTACTACCTTTCCAGTATTAGGATCAACGATCATTATTCCCAAGGTACTTTCTTTAGGAAAGTTTAGCTTCGAAATTTTTTCTGGACTATAGGAAATCTTACGCAGATTTTCTGGACCGTTAGCAATACTAGTAAGCACAGCTACTTTACCTTTAAAAAATCCATTTCGAATTAAAGCCACTCCTGGATTAGTAACTGAAGGGATTCCAGCTTCAGTAGGAGCCAGAATAGTACTCTTTTTAACTTCAATAGGTTTGTTTAGTACATTTAAATTTTTTAAAAAATCACTATCAACATTTGCAAGCTCAATTAAACTCTGAGGATAAGGAGTATTAAAATTTTCACCGAGTTTAGTTAGTCTAATCTTTTTTTTAAATCCATTACTAGATCTAAGTTGCGGGCATAGCCTGGTATTTATTTTCATGTTAAAGAAACATTCTAGCTAAATTTCATAAAAACTTGCAAGTGAAAATAAAGTAAGATTTAGACTTAAAAACAAAAAGCTTTCTAAAATAGACTAGTACGTCATCTGTAATAATATAAACAACAGCTTGATTTAAGTTCTAAAGCAAATTATAGAAATCTGTAATCTAAGTTAATAAACTTTCATATCCCAGCTGTTTTTGCATCTCCGCTATTTCACTTTCAATAGTGATTAACTGATCTTTATTTTTTAGCCATTTTTGTTTATTTGGTAAGCTCACAGTAGATACTTTGGGATCTTTTAAAAACATTTCCTGCACAGATTCAGAGCAGACGATTTCAAGAAAATCACAAGTCTCACGAATTTTGCTAGTACGGTTTTCCTGCAAATCTTCATATTTCATGTGAAAAACTTGCTCTTTAGGTATTTTACTAAATGAATCTAAAGCGTACTTATTAGCTGATAGCCACTGGAAAGCACAAACTTCAGCTAAACTCTTACCCTTTAAGTACTTTTCCCAGCCAGGTGGGTTTAAAAATTTCCACACTTTACCATCGTAGTTTTTTATATCTATGTCTCGGTTATATTGATAAAATTCACGAAATTCAAAAGCGAATAATTTTCCTTTCGAATTCCAGGCATCTATTAGTGAGCTTATATTAGTTAAACCATTTCTAGTAAGAAAGATAAATTTAGCATCAGGAAAGAGTTTATATAGATAATCAACTTTAAAAACATTAGTCGGAGTTTTATCAATAATACGATACTCATTTATAAACTTACTTTTAAGTTTATAGTTAATATCTAGTAATCCATTAAATAAAGTCGGTAAGCCTTCTCTAAATGTGATTATACGACATAAATCACCTAATACATTATGGTTAAAAGTATGGCGATGGTATAAATCTTCAACGATCTGCTGGTCTTCAGGCTGATAATCTTTTTCAGTTAAATGAACCGAAAAAATATGATCACGAGGTTCAGGCAAAAACTTCTGCCAAACGAAATGCCCCTCACGGTATGCAGACCATAGTTTATTACTTTCACTTAAAATTTTAAATAATAAAGATGAACCACTTCTTGGACAAGAAATAATAAATACTGGTTTAACTATTTTCATTATTTACGATCCAGACTCCTGTAATAATATTCGCGGTGCTTAATGGCATCGTTGATGATATGCAAAATATTATCATGCTTTGGTTTAAAACCTAATAAATGTTCTATTTTCTCTGTATTTGCCACTAAATATGGCGGATCACCATCACGTCTAGGTTTCACTTGATACTTTATCGGCTTAGCAGTTAATTTTTCAACCATATTTATAATGTGTTTAACTGAAAAGCCTCTACCATAACCTAAATTGAAGGTTTGTCTTTGAATTTTAGAATTTTTATTATAAAGTGCTTTTAAAGCCAGATAATGAGCGATGCTTAAATCTAAAACATGAATATAGTCACGTATCGCAGTACCATCATCACTATCATAATCATCACCGAAAACATAAAGCTTATCTCTACGATCTAAAGCGAAATCAATAACTATAGGAATTAAATGCGTTTCTGGTTGATGGCACTCACCATAACGCCCAAAGGCGCCTGAGGCATTGAAAAATCTAAAGGTAACATAGTTAAGTTCAGGCTTTTTTTGCAGGTATTGCTCGAACATCAGTTTAGACTCGCCATATGGATTAATCGGGCTAGTAGCATGATTTTCAGCGAGCTTAACTCTTTTAGTAGGTGGGCTATAAACTGCTGCTGTACTCGAGTAAATAATATTAGTTATATTTTGTGAAATTAAAAAATCTACAAAAGTTTTAGAATTATTATAATTATTACGATAATATTTATCAGGATCTAGCACTGATTCAGCCACTTCTATGTAACCAGCCAAGTGAATCACACAGTCTATATCTCTATGTTTGACTAAAATTTGTTTTAATGTTGTAACATCAGCGATACTGGCGTAAAAAAAATCTACTTGATCAGGTATGTTCATGGTGTTACCTGTACTTAAATTATCCAAGCCAACAACTTCAACACCTTTTTCAAGTAAGAACTTACTTACTACTGAGCCTATGTAACCAGCACAACCAGTTATTAAAACCTTCAAATTTTTCTCCGATTAGATTTAAGATAAAGCCTGATAATTTTAAACACTTAAACAGCAAGTTTATATATCAAAGTCTCGTATATATTATGATATAAGTTACAGCTTAGGTCAAAGGAGAATTGAAGATTAATTTAAGTATTGCTATTTGCACTTATAACCGCATAGATCTTCTTAAAAAGTTATTATTTCAACTGAAAAATCAGCTTGAACAGTTAGCTAAGCCAGCTATAGAATTAATTTTAATTGATAATAACTCTAATGATGGTACTAAAGATTTCGCACTAAGTTTTAAATTAAGAAATTGTAAATTTAAGTATGTTTTAGAAACTGCTCAAGGCTTATCTCATGCTAGAAACTGTGCTACTTTAGAAACTAAAGCAAACTATATACTCTTTTTAGATGATGATGTTAATCTTGAAGATAATTTTATAGACAAGTTAATGGCTAACATAAGTACTCTTGATCCTAAAGAGCCTATTATAGCGGGAGCGCGTATTAAGAGTGATCTGGAACATTATGAAAAACCAGCAGGTTTAAGTTTTCAGGGTCATTATGCAGTCAGTCCATCAGTTTTACCTGAGCACGATTTCGGTAACGAAATTAAGCGCTATCCCTTCAAATATAAAGGCTTAAACATTCAAAACCCTATCGGTGCTTTTATGCTGATTAGCACAGAGCTATTTCAAGCTCTCCCTAGATTTAATATTAGACTCGGTGCTGGCACTTCTAAATTTGGTTTCGGTCTACATGAAGATACAGAGTTTCTAAGATTAGCTAAGAAAAATAATATAGATATGATTTACTGGGGTAATCTAGGTTTAAGTCATCCAGTTCAGGTAGCCAGATTAACACTAGCTTATTTTAAACACTGGTATTTTCAATCTGGAAAAAGCTTATATTACTTAGCTAAAACTAAACCAGAAATTTTTAATACTGAGCAGGCTAAATGGATTGGTGTACCAGCCAAGATTGGTCGTTTTATGCCTAAATTTTTAGCCAAGCAAGATGAGACTGGCACGCCGAGGTACCTAAAATTAAAGCACTTTTTATTAAAAAAGTATTTACATTATGCGGATCCAACTATCTCAAGTTCACAAAAGTTCTACTATCAGGTATTATTAGCTAAAACTGAAGGTGAAATTGCTGGAGCTAAGGCCTGCAAGCTATTATTAGAAGAAGGGAAATCTTATGAAAAATATATTGCCATTATGGCTGATCTTAATTACAGTTAGCTTATTTAGCACCTCAACTGCTCTGGCAGATCCTAAAATATACTCTAAACATGACTTTAGCCGTAGACCATATTTGCAGAACTATTCTAAATTAGGCACAGCTATTGTTTGTTACAGAACTGAAAAGCCTTCTATCGCTAAAATTCTATATGGCACTGATCCTACGAAATTAGAAAAAGCTGTTTATGACAGGGTATTAGACATAGATCATAAGGTTAAAGTTTCTGGTCTAAAGCCTAATGTAAAGTATTTTTATAAAGTTCAAGCTTACACTAAAGATGGTTGGCGAGATATTCACGAAAAAGCATATTACTTTATTTTGACACCTGACTATAAAAGTAAAAGAACTATCAATGTCTGGGTATTAGGTGATCCTGGAACATTAGCCGCTAAAGAGTTTAAAAAAGACTATAAAAACACACAGTTAAAAGTGCGCAATGCTTTTTATGCTCTGAATAAGAAAATTGATTATATTGATTTGATTATGACCTTAGGTGATAATGTCTATCCTAAGGGTACTGATGAAATTTACCAAAAAGCATTTTTTGATGTTTATGGTGATGTGCTACCTTACTCATTTTTATATCCAGCCTTCGGTAATCATGATGCAGGCTTCGATGATAAAACACATTCATTTACAGCTTTTTCATACCCTAAAACTGAAGGCACTTATTTTAATAATTTTGAATTACCTACTAAATCAGAAGGTGGTGGCTATCCTTCTTGGACTGAAGCTTACTATTCTTTTGAATATGGTAATGCCCACTTTATAGTTCTAGATAGTTTCCAGCTTGAGCATCCTAAATCTCAGATGCTAACTTGGCTTGAAAACGATTTAAAAGATACCCCTAAATATCGCTGGAAAGTAGTTATTATTCATAACCCCATTATGAGCAAATTTTATAAAGACGGCAGCTATAAAAAGAATTTAATCGAAGAGCAGGCTAATTTAAAGTTGGTACCATTATTTGATAAATATGCTGTTGATTTAGTTATGCATGGTCATATACATGATTACTTGCGTAGTATGCCAATAAACGCATCAAATGATGATAAAAATCAAAGCAAGACAAAAAAAATAAGTGAATTTTCACTAAAGCAGGCTAAGCAACAAGGTAAGTTTGCTCGCGGTCAAGGTACTATCTATATAATCGCAGGTACTGCTGGCTCAGCTTGGCATAATGAAAAGAAAGAATTGCACTCTGATATCGTAAATATAACTAAAGCAGGCTCATTACTTCTAAAGATGAATGATAAAAAACTTGAAGGTTATTATATCGGTGAAGAACCTAAAGTTTTAGATCGCTTTATGATTTTAAAGTAAAAAGTTAAATGATATATCTTTAATTACCCTAAGCTATTAAGCTAAGACTTAATTATAGAAATTTTTAATATTTTTACAGTCTTGTTTTAGTTAATTTAAAGTCATTTTATGATTACAAAAAATCTTTTTTTAATATAAGTTCACATTTTAACCACTTTTTAAGAATTTTATGTTAACTACTGTTTTTATGGTAGATGTTAGTGGTGTAAGTAATAGTAATGTTAATTCTGAAAAGAAAAAAAACAGTGGACTTGAAGTTGAGCTAAATAATAGTAGTGTTCAACGTTCAACAGGTACAGTTAGAAGTGTTTTTAGTCAGAATTATAATAATTTAGTAACTAGTTCTCTAAATTCTGGTTCTAGGTATGCAAATTTAAACAATGGTGGTGGTAGTTCATCTGTTTTTGGTCGTAATTATAATCATTTATTAAATGAAGGGAGTGTAGGTAGAGAGAAACCAGCACCTCGTTCTAATCGTAATGGTCCAGTTAAAAACGCTTTTAAGCAAGATTATTCTCATCTTTTAAATAGTAGTACGTCTGAAAAAGTAGAAAAAGAAGTTCCTAAAGTGGTAGTTGAAGAGCCAGTTATTGAGCAACCTAAAGAACAGCCGGTTTTAGAGACACCAGTACTCGAAGAAGTAAATGAGCCAGTAGTACAATTACCAGCTCCACCTGCTGTTAAAGTAGAAATCCCAGCTGAACTTTCGCAGCGTTTAGAAGAAGCGCGCGCTGATTTTGAGTTCGATTACAACGACTCAGCTACAGATAATGGCATGATAACTCATCATGAAGCTGGTGGAGAGTTTAACCGTTTAAAAGATAAGTATAATTTATTGAATCAGCTAATTAATGAGAAAAATGAACTAACTGGAGAAACTAACGAAAATCCTCAGGATTTCGAGCAGTACTTATTAAATGATGTTATAGCTGAAAAAGTGAATGTTGAAGATGAAGTAGCAGCTTTTCTTACAGCCTATCAAGATACTAATAAAGTCGCTGTACCAGAAGACAAGTCAGTTGATACTCAACTAACTCCAGGTCAGCTAGAAGAGCAGCTAGGTGAAGCCCAGTTTGAATTCAGTAATTACTTAAAAGAAGTAGTCTCTGAAGAGATTGATTTAACGGAATTTAAAAATTTAAATGAAAAATATGATAAATATATAAATGCTAATAATGCTCTAGCACAATACGAAGGCCAAGGTGTAGAGCCTGTAAGCACTAGCTTTATTGAATATTTTAAAAATGAAATTGATGTTAACAGAGATCTAGAACTCAGTGATGAAGTTAAAGTCGCATTAGGTTATGTCGACGAGTCAGTTAAAGAATTAACATTGGCTGAAATTCAAGAAAATCTTAGAGTCACAAATGAAGCCTTCCAAGACAACTACACTTCATTTCTAAATAGCTTCGATGGAGAAATCGACTTACAGGAATTTAGCGAGCTGCTGCCTTCTTTTTATGAGATGCAGGCTGCTGAAGTTGCCTACGCTGAAGCTCATAATTATGAACCTTGGTTATCTACCCTCGGAGATAAAATCTTAGAGGAACTAGACCTTAATCAAAATAATTTGACACCTGAGCTTAGTGAATTTATTAACAAAAGTAATGAATTTGGTTTTAAGCTTGATGGTGAAGATCAAACAGTAGGTCAAAGTGTTTTCGGAGCTAAAACAGATAATAAATATGAAGCTGAGTATTTATATCGTAAAAATAGCTTTGATTTAATGTTTCAGGAAATAGCTGTTGACAATAATGAAATTAGTCCAAAACAAGCTGATATTTTAACTGGTCTTTATTATCATTATGCTTCTGATGCGCGCACTGTGTATGAAGTCTCAATAGGTAATGAAGATTTTAATGATCAGACTGTGCCATTTGAAGATTATTTGTTAGCAAATAAAGGTAAAAACGTAGCTATTTCACCTGAATATCAAGCTATCTTAGATCAGATAAATAATAAAGCTTAACAAAATTTCATATAAGAAACATCGCATAAATTGTTATAATTTAGTTAAGGCAATAATTAAAATTTATGGAAAGCTTAACTAATAATTTAAATAACAACTCATATGTTTCCAATGGCGGAATACCTAATATAAATAGAATAAAACAAAACAATGATAGTGCTGACAGCACTCAACCAGAACCTAGACAAAAGATAGACCAAGAAACTGTTTCTTTAATCTTAGATTTTATGAACCAGGGCTTAAAAGAAGAAAATATAACTGCTGAGCACGGATTTACTGTTCAGCAGTTTAATGATGTTCAAAAGAAATACGCTCAAAGAGCTTTACACCAGGAAACTTTAATTCCAGGTTTAAATACTCCTCAGGTCACAGATGAAAATAGTAAGCAGGCTTTAGCTAACAGTAATTCACCAGCTAATACTGACGAACAATTAAATAGCATAAGTGATAATCTACACCAAGAACGCGAAGTTTCAGTTCAGCAGGCTAAATTTAACGACATTACCAATGTTCGTCAAAATGCTAAAGCTATCGCTAATCCAGCTGCGTTAACTGATTTCAAAATAGCTCCAGATGTTGGTATTGTTAATACTAGACCAGCTTCAACTGACGATCAAACTGCTATTTCAATTAATCAAAAACTTAATTATCAATTACCTGAACCAATCAATAATATGGTAAATAGTATTAGAAACTTTAAAACTACTAATATAGATAAAGCAAGCCCGCTCAGTGTGCTAACTTATTTTGCTAATACTAATCCTACTTTTGGTAATTTAATAACACCACTTACTGTACTGAAAATTACTAAAAAAGATGAAATTTCAGAAAATTTAAGCCAGCTTGGTCAAAACATAGAAAAGTTAACTAACGCATTATTAACTAAGGATAGACAAGGAGTAAGTGCTACAGATAGTCTTAGAGATTCAATGCTAACAGTAATAGATGATCTTAAAGGCTCTAACGTATTTTTCCTAAAACAGCTAGCTAACAACTATAAAAATTCTGATCCTATTAAAACTGCTGTTATTCACACTTTAACTGACTTTGTTAAAGAAGCTCATCAAGATAAAGTAAAGCAAGAGAATTTCCAGCGTGAACAATCTTTGCCAGAGCCTTTAAGAACAGTAAATCAAAAATTGAAATCTATACTCTCTTTCATAGTTGGTAAAAAACCTACTGATAAGACACTTGAAATCAATATGAATGTAGATGACTCAATAATCGCTAAGGTAAAAAATAATCTTGTACGTATGGCTAATGGTAAACTTGCAGCTTCATTTAACAAGAGAAATGATAATATTCTAGCTAGCAATTTTACTAAAAACTTAACTGGCTTCAGTGAACGTAAATTAGAGCAAGCTAATAAAGCCATTAAAACAACTAAAGATGCCGAAGAATTTAAGCAAAACGTCAAACCTTTTGTAAGATTTAATGAAAGCGAAGTTAATCATACTTTAGCCACAGTAAACGAACTTCTTAAAAAAGTTGAACCTGACATTAAAGATTCTCTAGAGAACCCAAAAGGTGATTTACTAAGTAAAACTTCAACTCAGCGTATATTAAATGAAATTTCTAAACTTCCAAATAATTTTTTAAAGTTATTCGGTGTTGATCCAGAAAGTCAGGAATTTAAGAATCTAGATACTGTTAATAATTAAAAGTTAGCTCAATCAGCTCTAAAGTAGTTTTTATAATTTAAATTCTACTTAGATTAATTAAGATCTCTTTGGCTAGGTTTAGTTAAAGAGATTTTTTTATAGATATGAATGTTTAAAATAAATTAGCTAAGCTATTTTAAAACTTAAGTTTCTAGTATATTTTACCAGTAGTTATCTACTTAGATAAATAATTAAACAAAAAATACTCTAAGCTAACTTTAGTATTAACGTAAGATTTTAGTTTAGAAACACAATCTTCAATAATAGCTAATTTAGTTTCTAAAAAAGCTATAGCTGATTTAGTTTCGTAATGAGAATTAAATATTATATCAATTTGTTTACCTACAAATAAATACTGCTCATTTAACCAAAGGATTATAGTATCTTTATCTAATTTAGCTAGCTCCTCAGCTGCCATGATAGCTGTTAATTTGATATCAAGAGAGTTTTTAAAAGTTAGTTCATCTAAAATTTCGCTTATCTCTGTAAAATTAGAGTAATAGTTAAAATTGACACTCGCTGTTTCAAGCTGATAACGGTGTTTTGCATTATCTAATATGCTAGTTAGCTGACTTTCATTAGTTAAAGAAGCAGAATCAATATCAGTTGCATTTTGATCGACAGTTTCATTATCAAGTACAGCTGGCAGAACTTTTAACTGCTGGCAGCGGCTGGTGATAGTACTTAAAACACTTTGTTTGGACTCAGCAAACAAAATAAAAATAGTATTAGGGTAAGGCTCTTCTATACTTTTCAGTAGAGCATTAGCACTTTCTTTAGTTAATATTTCTGAGCTAGCTTTAGGAATTAAAATCATACGATAGGCAGCAGAACTTAAAGCAAGCTCATTTTGTAAAGTTTTTACGTCAGCAATTTTAATACTAGTCAGTTTTTCCTGATCAAGATCACCTAAAATGAGTGGTGTTTGAGGATGCTCGTTCTTTAATAACCATCTACAACTATCACAAACTCCACAAGCAGGTTTAAGCAGTTCAACAGAACTATTATCTTTTAAAATATTTAAATTATGCTTGCAATTTAAAGTCTGGTTTAGGGATTTAGCTAAAGCTAATTTTTCAGCAGCGCAATTTTCACCTAAAAAAAGCATAGCTTGAAAAATATGTTTTTTCGCTAATAATTGATCAAGATAGTCAGCAGCGCGCCCATTATTAGCAGAGTTTTCAATAAACTTCATAGATTTTAAAGACTAGAGCTAGCTTATAAGCTTAAAGCTAGTTCTTTTTGTTTATCATTAACAGCTAAGGTTTCTTCTAATGCTAAAGCAGCATTATAAATTTTAGCTTCACTTAAAGCAGGTCCTATCAACTGCATACCAATAGGCATGTTATCCTGATCAAAACCAGCATTTAAACTAATAGCAGGCAAGCCAGCTAAGTTGACTGGCACAGTCATAATATCAGATAGATACATTTCTAAAGGATCACTCTTACCACCGAACTCGAATGCAGCATGCGGGCAAGTCGGGGTTAAAATTAAATCACACTCACTAAATGCTTTCATGAAATCATCGAAAATAAGTTTTCTTACTTGCTGAGCTTTTAAATAGTAAGCATCATAGTAACCAGAACTTAAAGCATAAGTTCCGAGCATGATACGTCTTTTTACTTCATCACCAAATTTAGCTCTAGATTTTAAATATAAATCACTTAAATCCTCAGCTTCACTATTACGGTGCCCAAATCTAACTCCATCATAACGACTTAAGTTAGAGCTAGCTTCAGCTGGAGCGATAATATAATACACAGCTAAACCATACTTAATTTTTTCAAGTGAAATTTCAACAATTTCAGCGCCTAATTCCTTAAGCTTTTCAATAGTCATCTCAAGTTTAGATTTAACTTCAGAGTTTAGACTATCAGGTGAAAATTCCTTAGCTATACCAATTTTTAAACCATTTAAATTTTTAGATTTTAAATAATTATTTTCTAAATATTCTAAGTAATTTTCTACCTCATGCTCTTTTATCGAAGTACTGTCTTTTGGATCGTGCCCTGACATAACTTCCATCAAAAGTGCGTTATCTTTAACATCACGCGTCATCGGACCTGCCTGATCCAAGCTACTAGCAAAAGCGATAATTCCGTATCTAGAAACTAAACCATACGTAGGTTTCATACCAGTAATACCACAAAATGCAGCTGGTTGTCTGATCGAGCCACCAGTATCTGTACCGAAAGTAAGCGGACAGAGGTTAGCTGCTACTGCTGCTGCACTACCACCTGAACTACCACCTGGAACTTTACTGTAATCCCAAGGGTTTTTTACTGGACCATTAGCACTGGTTTCATTAGATGAGCCCATGGCAAATTGATCTAAGTTTATTTTACCTAAAGGAATCGCACCAGCAGCTAATACTTTTTCAGTAATAGTAGCGTTATAAACTGACTTATGACCTTTCAGCATTTCAGAGCTTGCTGTAGTTTCATAACCCTCAAGATTAATTAAGTCTTTAATACCGATCGGCACTGCTGCCAGTTTTAAAGTAGATAGATCTTCACCTGCTGACTTGCGCTCATCAAGTTCTTTAGCAAGCTTGCGCGCTAGATCAAAAGTAGTTCGATTAAAAGCATTTAAACACTTATCAGAATTACCAAAATCGTTAATTCGGTTGATAAAAGCCTCTATAATTTCAGTAGCGGTATGTTCTCCAGCAAGAAAACTGTCTCTAATTTCGATTGCACTAAGCTCTATAATACTTTTGCTCATTATTTATAGCATTTTATCATGTCAGGCAACTTCAATAACCTGTATTCAGGATACTAATAAATTAAATATAATTAGACTACTACTTAGCACTAACAGCTTTTTCAATTATGAGTATAAACTTACTTTAACTAGAGTAAACTGAGACTAATCTTCTGGCTTAACTTTCAAATATGATTTAACCACTAGATCACCAATAATTTCAACTATCTCATAATAATCTGGTTTTAATTCATGCCCGTAGCCAGCAATAGCCATAGTACCAATTTTACCGTCATATCTCATGACAAACTTACCACTTTTAGACTCGTTTTTAAATTGTACTTCGTACTCTTCACCGAGCATAGTGCCAGTACTTTTTTCGTCCTCAGTAACATAACTTACTGGATAGCCAAAAAGATAACCTAATACCTTAGATTTTTCTTCTTTATATTTAATTTGTGAATATAACGATAAATAATTATAAGTATAAATATTAGAAAATAAATTGACTTCAGCCGTTTTATGCTTTTTAAATTCAATGATATCTTTAAACATCAGTGTATGGGCTTTATTAATAGTACCGTTAGCTTCGATAATACGGTTTTTCTTACCATTACCGTTGATGTTTATATCCATTAGGATTGTTTCATACGGTAAGCGCGCTTCGCTAAAATAAATATATCTTTCTAAATGTGCTGCACCTTTCTTTTTATATAAATGTGAATGTCTAAGTGCTTTCATAACTAGTAGAGGCTCATAATGCGCAAATAACTGAGATTTAGTCTCAAATAAAGCTCTTAAGTCCTGTGGTAACCTCAAATCCTTAGGTAGCTTAGATTTATCCTGCGCGCGCACTGGTAAATTTAAAACCGGGCTTAAAAAAATCAAGCCCAGTAAAGCGATTTTAATAAAGTGCTGAATTTTAAAGCTTTTTACCATTCTATAAGTTAATATGCAGCTAAGTTTAACTTTAGTTTAACTAAAAGCTAAGATTTTGAAATATTACTACATTATTAAAACGATATTTACAAACTAATTTTGCAGTTATGCTTAAAATATAGGTTTTGTTGGCTTAATATAAATATAAAGTTATGACGAAGTTAGATATTTTTACTATAATTTTTAGATAAGCACATAATGCTTAAGAACTAAACTGGTTGAATAAAGGTTGATATTGTCACTAAATATAATTAAAGATTATAATCTAGCCAAACTAAGTACTCTAAGAGTTCAGGCTACAGCAGAGTTTTTTGCGCGCCCTGAAAGCGAGGCTGAATTACTTAGTATTATCGAGTATGCCCACAAACATAGTATCCCATGTCATTTTTTAGGTGCAGGTTCTAATACTCTATTAAGTTCACGCAAGATCGAAGGTATAGTTATAAGTACCAGTAAATTAGATAAAATTGTTCAGCTTAGTGATGAGGTTTTTGAAGTTGGTAGTGGCTTGCAGATGCCCAGGTTCTGTGGCAAGATGATTCATAATGGTTTAGCTGGAGCTGAATTTATGGTAGGCATACCAGGTAGCATCGGTGGTGGCATAGTAATGAATGCTGGCGCGCATGGTAGTGAAATGTCAAGCATCGTCCAATCGGTTAAAATTTTAAATACTAAAACCTTAAAGGTTGAAGATATACCTCACTCTAAACTGGGCTTTAAGTACAGGCATTCTAATATTAGGCAGGGTGAAGATTTAATTATTAGTGCTAAGATCGCTTTAAAACTAGAGAATAAAGAAGAGATTCGAGCAAGAGTTAAAAAATTTAATGCTTCGCGTATAGCTACTCAACCAGTAAAAGCCTGGACTTGTGGTTGCACTTTTACTAATCCGACTGGCTATTCGGCTGGAAAACTGATACATGAATTAAACTTAAAAAATTTACAGGTCGGTGATTTTAAAATCTCAGATGTTCATGCTAATTTTTTTGAAAATTTAGACCAAGGCACTTCAATGGAATTTTGTCAGCTAGTATATAAAGTGCAGAGTATCGTTAGTGAAAAATTAAGTCTAAAATTAACTCCAGAGGTTAGACCAATAGGTGAGTTTAATGCTGATGAAAGTTTAATTTGGCAGTAAGATTTAAAATATCTTAATTAGCTTAAACTTCTTTTGGATTTTTTGTTTAGGCTTTTTACTAGATTATTTTAGTAACTATTTGCTAAAGGTAATAGTTAGTTATGATTAGCTTATAATTTTGGATATACTAACCACTTCTAGTCGTTTAATTAATCTAAACTACAGAGCTCAATCTAAAGTCTAATTTTATTTTTATTACTGTAATTAATATTTAAAATCAAGCTTATAAACTTAGATACGAAACTTTAAATTAAAATATTTATTTAGACTTAAAGACTTCAAATTAAAATATTTATTTAGACTTAAAGACTTCAAATTACAATATTGATTTAGACTTAAAGACTTAATATAGATATTAAGATTAACCTGCATATCAGATCAAACTCTAACATAAACCATACATACAGGTATATTATCAAGACATTTTACAGAGAAATAATCTGTAAAGCCAGACCAAGAAAGCATCAGAAAATACAAAAGCTAAACCAAGATTAAGAGTTTTACATTTAATATTAATTATTATTTAATTAAAAATAGATTAAATAGATGGGGTGTTTGGGATAAGTATTTTGTATAATGGGTCTAGTTATGAAATTACTCGAAACATTTAAATTAGGTGACTATGAACTTAAGAATAGAGTTGTACTTGCACCTATGACACGAGCTCGAGCTGGCGCAGAGAGATTAGCCAACAGCTTAATGGCAACTTATTATAGTCAAAGAGCAAGTGCTGGATTATTAATTTCAGAAGCTACTGCAATCTCCAGGCAGGCTTTAGGCTGGGTAAATTCACCTGGCATCTATACCGAAGAGCAAACTAATGCCTGGAAACAAGTTACCGATGCTGTTCATAAAGAAGGTAGTAAAATATTTTTACAACTATGGCACTGTGGCAGAGCCTCACATAGTAGCTTTCACCCAAATGCCGGACTAGCCGTTGCGCCATCACCTTTAAAAATTGAAGAGGAGTATATTCATACACCACATGGCAAGCAGGCTCACGAGATACCTAGACCTCTTAAGTTAGAGGAAATACCAGATATAATTCAGGATTACGCTAAAGCAGCTCAAAACGCCAAAGAAGCAGGTTTTGATGGTGTTGAAGTACATGCTGCTAACGGTTACCTAATAGATCAGTTTATTCAAAGTAAAACCAATATTAGAAATGATAAATATGGTGGTTCTATCGAAAACCGATGTACTTTTTTATTTGAGATTTTAAATGAAATTACTAAAACATGGGATGCAAATAAAGTTGGTATTAGAATTTCTCCAAATGGCGCCTATAATGACATGGGTTCAGATGATTATCGCGAGCAGTTCACTTATCTAGCTCATGAACTAAACCAATATAAATTAGCTTACTTACATATAATGGATGGTTTAAGCTTCGGTTTTCATGACTTAGGTGAGCCGATGACTTTAGCTGAGTTTAGAAAAATATATTCAGGTACTATTATTGGTAGCACTGGTTATGATAAAGAGCTGGCTGAACTTAGATTAAAAGCTAATGCGGCAGATATGATTGCTTTTGGTAGACCATATATTTCTAATCCTGATCTAGTTGAAAGGTTTCGTAATAACATACCCTTAAATCCTTCAGCAGATATGTCTTCATGGTATTCAGATACTGGTGCTGAAGGCTACACTGACTTTCCTTTCGCTACTAATGAAGAAAAAACAGCTGCCTTAGCGAATTAATCATCTAAAATATTTCAATAAAAACTTAGAAAATATTTCTAAAAAACCACCGTATTTAGAAATATTTTCTAATTTGAGCTTATTTCTATAATTTTTTTATAAATTTAAAGCCAATTTAGAATAATATTCTAAATTTTCAACTTAGTTTTTTAATAGTTACCCTTAAAAAGTAATTCACCTACTAGTAAAAAGTACCAGTAGGTGAATTAATAATTTAGCTTCTTTGATAACAACTAAATTTAGTACCTAACTATATTAACTTATTTCTGAAAATTAGTTAAGTATGATTTAGAGTTATGACTTATTAAAAGCCGCCTGGCATCATACCACCTGGCGCGCCAGCAGACATAGCAGCTTCTTCAGATTTAACTTCCACTACAGCAGCATCAGTTAATAAAATCTGACCAGCTACAGAAACAGCATTTCTTAAAGCTGAAGTTGAAACTTTAGCAGGATCAACGATACCAGCATCATACATGTTTACGTACTCACCCACCGCAGCGTTAAAACCGATGTTTTCATCAGACTCACTTAGAACTCTTTCAATTACTACTTCACCAGAAAAACCAGCGTTACTAGCAATTTGGTAAGCACATTTACGCAATGCTTGAACTAAGATCTCAGCGCCTAATCTTTTCTCACCATCATAGTTTGAAAGCTTAGATTCAAGTCTCTTAGAAGATTTCAAGAATGCAGTACCACCACCAGAGATAATACCTGCTTCAACAGCAGCTCTAGTAGCACTTAAAGCATCTTCAAGTCTTAGTTTACGGTCTTTAAGCTCAGGTTCAGTAGGAGCGCCAACTTTAATTACCGCTACACCACCACTTAACTTAGCTTTACGCTCATTAAGTTTTTCTTTATCATAGTCAGAATCAGAATTATTGATTTGTTTTTCAATCTGTTTGATTCTAGCTTCAACGTTATCTTTAGTTGAATCGTAAGCTACTACTGTAGAATTATTAGCATTAACTACTACTCTGCGAGCTTTACCTAACATATCCATGTTAAATTCAGAAAGCTTAGTATCAGTCTCTTCAGAAATAACTTGAGCGCCAGTCAAGATCGCGATGTCCTGCAACATAGCCTTACGTCTATCACCGAAACCAGGAGCTTTAACAGCAACAGCTTTAATTACCTGTCTAATGTTGTTTAAAACTAAAGCAGCAAGCGCTTCACCTTCAACATCTTCTGCGATAATTAAGATCGGCTTACCTGACCTAGCTACATTTTCAAGTACTGGAATTAAGTCTTGAGTAATGTTGATTTTCTTATCAGCGACTAATACAAATGGCTCTTCTAAAACAGCTTCCATACGCTCAGTATCAGTTGTGAAATATGGTGAAATGTAACCTTTATCAAACTGCATACCTTCAACTACTTCAAGTGAAGTAGCAATAGAATTAGACTCTTCAAGAGTAATCACACCATCTTTACCCACTTTTTCCATAGCATCAGCGATTAATTTACCAACTTCTTGGTCGTTAGCAGCTGAAATAGTACCAACTTGCTCGATATCCTTAGAAGATTCAACCTTACGTGCTTGTTGATTAATTTCATTGATTACCTGATCAGCAGCTTCTTTTAAACCTTGATTTAAAAGTACTGGATTAGCTTTAGCAGCTAAATGTCTCATACCAGCCTCTAAAATAGCGCCAGTAAGCACAGTAGCGGTAGTAGTACCGTCACCTGCAATATCGTTAGTCTTAGAAGAAGCTTCCATAACTAATTTAGCGCCCAGGCTTTCAAATGGATCTTCAAGTTCAGTGATCTCTTTAGCGATAGTTACACCATCTCTAATACATTGTGGTGCACCAAATTTCTTTTCTAATACTACGTTACGACCAGCTGGTCCTAAAGTTACTGAAAGTATGTCAGCAACTGTTCTTGCACCCGCATATAATCTGTTACGAGCTTCATCTTTAGTTATAATTTTTTTTGCCATGATATTTATTTACCTCCGTATAATTATGACTCAACTACTGCTAGCACTTCGTTTTCAGCTAAGATTTGAAATTCTTCGCCATCTAGCTTAATCTCTGTACCAGAGTATTTACCCATGACGATTACATCGCCGGGCTTAACATCCATACTTTGGCGTTCGTTCTTTTCGTTTAAGGCACCTGGTCCTACAGCGATAACTTCAGCCTCCATTGGTTGCTCTTTTGATCCTGATGGTAGATATAATCCACTTTCAGTTTGTGATTTAGCCTCTAGTTTCTTTACAACAATCTTGTTGCCTAGTGGTTTCAATTTGCGTTTCGTTTGTGTAGCGCTCATATTTACGTTTGCCTCCTAAATGTTTTAGCAGTAACTATTATACAAAAATCCAGCTACAGTAGCAAAAAATAACCAGTTTTAATTCACTTTCAGAGATTAAAACTGGTTATTTTCTGTAATAATTTTGAATATTTGTGGGTTAACTTTAGCGAATCTTGCAAGCTGGGTTTAAAATATGAATGTGAAAAGTAATTACACCACCGTAATCATTGGCGCAGGTATCTCTGGTCTGGTAGCAGCCTGGAAACTAAAAAACCATGGTGAAGACTTTATTTTGCTTGAAGCAAGCAATAAAGTAGGTGGCAGTTTTAATAGTTATCACTATAAAAACTGTGTTTATGAGCTTGGCCCAAACACTTTACTTAGTAATAGCCAAGAATTATTGGAACTAATTAAAGAATTAGATTTAGCAGCAGAACTTATTTTAACTGAGCTCAAAAGTTCAGTCAGATATATAAAAACTGACTATGAAATGCAGGCACTTAGTGGCTCACCGCTTAAAATGCTCTCAAGTAATATTATAAGTCTTGAAAGTAAGTTTAAAGTTATAACAGAACTATTTAAAACATATGACGTTAAGGAAAATGAAAGTGTAGCTGAATTTAGTAACAGACATTTTGGCTTAGAAATTACCAACAAACTAATCAAAACCTTTTTAAAGGGTGTCTGGGCTGGTAATATTGAAGACCTTAGTGCCAAATATGCTCTTAAAAAACTTCATAGACTTGCTATGAAAGAGGGTTCTATACTTAGAAGTATTTTAAAAGGTAATGCTAGAGAAGAAAAGCTATCTCAAGTAGATGCTAAGTCAAGCACTAAATACACTATTAAAAACCAAAAATCGACTACTAATGATCATAATTTAGAACTAGAAAAACTTATAAGCGGTAAAACTAAAACATCTATGCTTTCATTTAAAGCAGGTTTAGAAAGTTTAACTAATAAGATTTACAGTGAGCTTAGGCGTGATCAAATCAGTTTAAATACTGAAGTTATTAAAGTTATCGATCTGAATATATCAGCCGAAGATGCTATAGCAAAAGCTAAAAAATTACATATGGAAGCAGCGCTTAAACTAACTAAAGATCAAGGTGAGAGTGAAGTAAAAGATTTAGAAGAAGATGAAAATAAAGAAATTAGTCTAAGTGAAATTAAATTAACCGATAAAAAAACTTTTAAAGTTAGGAAAAAAGAGATTAAAAAAGTTAAAGTGAATTCTAAACTTGAGTTTAGTTCTAGTTTAAGTTCTGAAAATTTAATAGATGACAGTGTTTATGACGCTAATGATGATCTTGCTAGATTTCTTAATGAACCTGTTGATCAAGAAAATTTTTCTGAAAATAATCATGATGAATCATTAAACAGTAAGCCTGAAATCAACTCTAAGAGCACTAGCAGTCAACTGAACCAGCCAGCATCAACTGAAAAAGAAAATGATCATCTATCGCAAGACAATCTTAGCAATAGTTCTATGAATCTAAATAACTCTAAATATAACTATCAAATATCCTACAAAGATTCTGATGGTCATGTATTTAATGCCCAAAGAGTGATTTTAGCTGTGCCTGCTTACATAGCAAGCAACCTAATAGGTGATCTAAACCTAAGTTTAGCTAAAGCTTTAAAAAAAATTAACTACGCTCCCATGTTTTTATACACTTTTAGTGTAGCTAAATCACTATTTAAAGCCGATCTAGAAGGGTTCGGTTATTTAGTCGAGAGCGATCAGCCAGCTAGCTTAGGAGCGATCTTCTCATCGCAGGTATTTAAAGAACGTAATTTGGAAAGTGAGTATTTGCTTACAGCCTTTGTTGGTGGCGCTAATTTTGAATTAGCTTCATACTTTAAACAGCGCGAGTTAGATAAGTTTTCTAAAGCAGATTTAGAACAAAAACTATGGGAAAATACTGTAGTTAAAGAGCAAGCTAAGTTTTTAAGTGATTTCACGCGCGTACCGCTTAGAAACAATGATCTTAAGCTAGTTAATACCTGGAGCGCTAAGCACGCTATCCCACAATATAACTTAAATAGCGAAGATGCGAGAACTAAGCTTAAAGAGCATATGGAATTAGACCCAAGTTTAGTCTTTGCTAGTAATTATTTATATGGAATTTCAGTCGCTGATACTATCAAGTCAACTATAGAATTGATGATTAATTAACTCATACTTAAAAAATCATCATCATACGGAATGTCCTGAATCACTTCATCTAAAGTAGATCTAATAGAAGTCAGTGAGTTTTCTGAAACGATCTTAATAGGTATTTTTTTACTGCGAGCTATATCAAAAATCTGCGCGTCAGGCTGCGCGTAACTTTTCAATGCGAAAATTAAATCGGCTTCATCAATCGTACTTGCAACTGACACTTCAACGTCTTGAGCAGCTACAATACGCTTTAAAAGTGATTTACTAATAGCATACGGGTAAATAGCTAAGCTATTACCATCTTTAGCGAAAGGAAAATTACTTAAATTATTAAACTGAGTAGTATTATCTTCGCGTGATTTCTCTAAAATAACGACTTCGTCAGTTTCCTTATTACGTGAGCGCAATTCAGGTTGAATAGTCCAACCGCGTAAGATGGCATCTACACTAGTTGCCACACTTTTATGAACATTTACTGTATATTTATCAATAATTTCGATACAAATATCAAAGGTAGGTTTAGACGCCCTTTCTAAAACTGTTTTTTGGGTGCCACGCTTGCGCGCTTCTTCATCACCTAAGGTTACAGACTCTATACCACCGATGAGATCACAGAGCATCGGGTTTTGGATAATATTTTCAATACTGTTACCGTGAGCCGTACCGACTAACCTCACACCACGCTCGGCTATGGTATGAGCCGCATCAGCTTCTGCTTGATTACCGATCTCATCAATCACTATTACTTCAGGTGTATGATTTTCAACAGCTTCAATCATAATTTCATGCTGGTGCTTGTGAAAAGGTAGCTGCATTCTACGCGCGCGTCCTATAGCTGGGTGAGGAATATCACCATCACCACCGATTTCATTAGAAGTATCGATTACCACCACACGGCTTTCTTGCTCAGTAGAGAGTCTAAAAGCGATTTCTCTTAGCATAGTAGTTTTACCCACACCTGGAGGACCCAGAAGTAAGATAGATTTACTTTCATCTTCTAAACAATCTTTAATAATATCTACAGCACCCTGAATAGAACGCCCTACACGCATAGTTAGACCAACGATTTCATTTTTTTTATTATAAATACAACTAATTCTATGTAAAGTTCCTTCTAAACCAGCACGATTAGATTCATCAAACTCACCGATAACTTTAATGATGTTATCGATCATAGCTCTGTTAACACTTTTATCGCCCAGTAAAATAGTTTTACGTTTACTAAATCTAGCCTCAGGTATTCTTCCTAAATCAAAAACTATTTCAATTAATTTACTTAAATCGTAGTTTAAAAGGGTTTGATTAAATTCAGTAGGTAATAAATCTAATATCTTATTGACGTCATCTTTTATTATATTGACCATTATCTTAATTCTAATGCTTTTCGGGATTTTTGTCTAAAGCCTAAATATTAAAAATACATTACAGGTATTTTAAGCTTAATTTTTATAGTTATATAAATTTTATTTAGTCTAAGGTTAATGATCAGCTGCATTCAATAGTACTTGCTGCATATAGTCTATTATATGCTGTATTCGTTCATGATTAGCTGCATTCAATAGTACCTGCTGCTATAAATTTATAATAGTGCTTAAGATGATTGTATTATTAGATATTAATTTCTTATTAGTAAGTCTGTGCCAGGCTTTCATACTACATTAAACCAGTTGAAAGTGTTTTTAATTATTAACTTATTTTATGCTTAGACGTTAATGCTGATAGTTATTAAATGCGCCTTAAGATAAAATTTTAATAACCCAGCTAACTAACTTGCTAATCTAAAAACTAACCGTGAATAAATTCAAACTACCATTTCATAAAGGTATTATCGGAGCTGCCTTAAAAGATTTCAGAGCGATCGAAAGCTATGCCTTTAATTTTACTTATGCAGGTTTTGATATTATTGACATTTCAGCTTTTCCACTTTCAGTAATATACGCTTTAAAAGGTATACAAAAAGCACAACTTGCTTTAAAAGGTAAATTAAAGCGCTTACCTGAGCTAATGATTAGCATAAACTTTAGTAGCGACTCTCACTTTAGAAGAATAGTAGTTGATGATGATTTTTGCACTAAGTGCCAGCTATGTATTGCTAGCTGTCCCTCAGAAGCCTACACTGATGAAGACATGTTTACTTACTATGAAGATCTGTGTTTTGGTTGTGCTAATTGTTTAGAATACTGCCCGTATGAAGCGCTTAGCTTCAAAGAATTTGAGCCCTGCGATAACCAAAGCCTTCACGAAATGTCGAAATTAGGAGCAAGTGCTTTAGAAATTCATTTAGGAGACGAATTAAGTGAGCTAAAGACTTTTTTAAATGACACTAATTTATCTGCTTTTAAGACCTTATCTTTTAGTGTATCTTTAAGTCGCTTAGAAGTACCTGAAATTCAAAAAATCATCAAGGGTATAGTAAACTTGACTGCAAACTTAACAGATAAAGTACTTATCATTCAAACAGATGGGCGCTCACAGTCAGGTGCGCGCGCCTCCAAAACTAAAGATGAGCTTAGTATTAAAAACGCTTGTCAAGTAATAGATATTTTAAATAAACTTAAAGTTAGTGATAAATATTTAGTTCAGTTAGCAGGTGGAACTAATGATCAAAGTCTAGCTAAAGCCTATCAAGAGCAGGTCAAAGTCGATGGCATAGGCCTAGGTTCATACGCGCGCGCGCTCATGCTGGAATCTAATAGCCCAGCTGAGCGCGCGCAAAAGATCATAGATAGTTCAGTGAAAAACTATCTTAAAGTTATTAGCTAGCTAAACTTTTTAGCATCAATATATAATGAAAGCCCGAAGTTCTGCTAGCTTGCCTACCAGAAATAGACATTATACTAACCTATATAATTAAATGAAAACAAATAATAATATACTATGTATAGAATCATTATTATTAATAAAACATAAAAGCCAAGTTGAATCTCAACCAAAAACTTAGTCATAAGTCTCAAAAATATATTTTGTTTATAAATTCGGTTATAAGCTTCACCTAGCTTGATACTTTTATCAGAATCTGGATGAGACATAATGAAAGTATGCAGTGGTTTAATAGGGTCTTCAAAAAGAATCACTTTTTTAGTTGCTTTAAAACTCAAATAAAGATATTCAAAGTTTACAGGTTGAGCTATTGAATTACCGTAGTAACAGGGTTCATAATTATCGAAACCTGGTCTAGACTTAGCATTAAAATCAGAATGTATCATTAAACCTTCAACAGCTAAGATAGAGAGTAGATTATTTAAAGCCTGCAAGCTGTGATAAGAATAAACTATAGTTGAACTTGCTGAGTTTTTTCGAAAACATGGCAGTAAATTTAATTGATCATATCTTGGAATAGTATCAAAATCAAACTCTCTAAATGTCACTTCTTTTTTTAATTTTTTAATATAATTTTTAGGCTTTGAAAAAGGTAGCTTTATTCTTTGTTTACTACTAGCACTTTCTTTTAGACTAATAATTTCATTTTCACTAATAGCTAAATATTTTTCATAAAACTTAGTATTATTTTTTACTATAACTCTAGCTGGGAATTGATCTAGTAAATAAGTACTTAATATTAAGTGAAACTTATATTCCAAATCTGGTTTTTCTAAAACATCCAATTTTATAAATTTTATTTTATTAATAAATTTACTTAAACGCGGATTATTTCGAAGTTCATTTAAGGTAGTATCTGCATAATCACTAATATAATATTCACATCTTTGGTAGAAACTTAGTTTTTCTTTTTCACAGATCTGCTTTAAAGCCTGCAAAAAATTAATCGCAAACTCACCGTAACCTGCACCCACTTCTAAAATTCTAATTACTGAGGTTTTATAGCTTAGTTTATGTAATTTTAGGTTTTCAATAAAAACCGAAGCTTTTTTCAAAGCTTCGGTATAGTTACTAACTCCTGTATAAGGTATATCACCTGAAGTCCAGGCTTTTAGACCAATATTTAGGAAATAGTCATTATGTACCTGCCAAATTTTAGACTTATCATATCTTTGGTAGGTATCAAAGTTTAGATTTTGATCTTCAGTAAAGTTTTCTTCACAGTTTTGATCATTTCTGGAGTCTTTGTTAAACAAAGGTTTAGATAAATTCGTATCCTTCTTCGAAACCAGATAAATCTTGGTCAGCTAAGATATCAAAAATACCTTTAGTAGCTGAAGTTACGATTCTAAAAGGTAATTTAGCAACAAACTTAGTAGCGTCCCAGAACCAGTTGCTATCATCATCACAAGTAGCGCAGTTAGAAGTATTTTCTTCTACGTAATGTGTGTGAGTTGTAACATGCTGATGATGGTGATGACCAGCGTGAGCAGGGTGTCTATGACCATACTGAGCTTCGTTATACACAGGCTTAGTTCTATAAGTTCCACCTGCCATTGCAGGACCAGCGATTAAAGTTACAGCAAATAATGCACTTAATAATTTTTTCATGTAAATAAGTATAATGAGAAACTCTAAACTTGTAAATAATTTAAATTAATTTTTTTTTAGAAACTAGGCTATTTAGTAGATTATTAACAACATTATTAAATTTTTGGGCTTGTCAGCCTGTTTTTATAGAATTTATGAGTTCATAATTTTCAATTAAGATATCAAGTTTGCACTTTTTGTAACATATTATTAATACACATTGATTCTTAATTAGTTTATAATGAACATAATTACTTAATATTTTAGTAAATATTAATCTAGATAAACTTAATGCAAGAAGTTTCTCCCCAGCGACCAAAAACTTATACGCCGCCAGATAATGCCGGTAGGTCAAACAATAATTCAAATAACAGACCAGATACTTCTGAAAATCAAGAACCAGTAAAAGTTAGCCCTGAGATTGATACTCGCTTGGAAGCCACGCAGATAGCAAATCCAGAAAAAAATAAGCATCTAGCTACTGAAAATAAATTAGCAGCAGCTATCGAGCAAGATATAGCTGAAAATCCAGAGCCCTTTAAAGCTAATAATGAACAAGAAACCTTTAACAGTATCCTGCCAGAAAGCTTTGTTAAAGGTTTTAACCAGCATAAAGATAAAATTACTCTAGGTACCTTAGCTTTATCTTGCGTGGGTGCTGGCTTGCACTTAGCTGCTGCAGGTGCGCCGTTTTCATCAGCGCCTGATAAAGTTAAAGGATTTTTTGATAAAACTGCTACTTTTTATTCTAGATTTATAAGCTCTTTACCACCAGCTATTAACTCGATTCCACACTTAGTTAAAGGGGATTACCTAGCTTTTGCAGCTACTGCAAGTCCATTTTTCTTTTTACCTATGTATAAAGACGTAGCTAATATGCCTATGGCAACTTCGTTTTTAAATGTTTACAAGAATGGTTCTGAGCAGATAAAAGAAACGCTTGGCGACTCAGCGAGTAAGTTTGAGCCAGGTAAACCTATCCAACAATTTAAAAACTTTATTAAAGACTATGTAAAAGTCTTTCAGACTGCCCTTAAAGAGCTTAGTCAAGGTAAGGCGAATTCGACTAGTGATCTAAAAAGCAACATTTTTAAACTATTATTCGTACCTGGTTATGCCTTTACCCATGTTTATGGTGCTTTATTCTGCCGCGGCGAGCAAGTAACCGATCCCGTTTCTAAATTTGCTCGTGCTTTTAGAGGCGCCTTAGGTAGTCTAACTGACGTAGATCTAATAACTTCGACAGATGCTAAAAAACGCACTGTAGGTGCAGGGTTCGTTACTAGTAGTACTTTATCTATGTTTAATCCATTTATAGAAGAGGCTAAAAAACACAATGCAACTGGACAGTTCTGCAAAGCTCTAGATGAAGTCTTTACTACATATTGGACTGCACCAGATCTTTCTAATATCTTGAAAAAAATTACTGGTAAGCAGGTTGATACTGAAAATCAAGGTGCTAGTAATATAGTACCGTTTAAACGTCAGCAAGCTACTCACCCAGAAGTAGCAGCAGCTTTGAGGCAAGACTCTAATTCAGCTATCGAAAATACAAGTGATCAAGATATGCTAGCTGATCTTGCTAAAAATCGTTTTAAGGCTGAACATATCAGCCAAGCTACTCACAAATAAGCGTATTATATTAAACTAGTTTCATTTTAAACTAGAGTTTAATTAAGTATATTTAATAATCAGAATTTTGCCATTAAACAAAATTTAACTATATCTTCATTTAGTAATACGATTTATAGTAAAATAGTATAAATATATAATAATTTATAATTTTTAAATCATTCATTGACCAAAGTTAACCCCAACACTTATACTGATCGTTCAGCAGCTAAAAATCAAGCTGCTAGTCAAGTTGATGGAAATAATACTAATCCAGAAGTTCACGAAACCTCAGAAAATACTAGTACCTCTAAGGCTGAAGATAGAATTAATGCTCAGCACTTAGCAGCTCATCAAAATGATCCTAGTGAAGTTAAATATGATGATATTGCTGATCAAATCGTAGCTAACATGCAAGCTTCAAACGAAAATGAAGCTAATTTAAAAGAAGCCCAGGAGAAAAAAGCAAGTTCTTATGGTTCAGGTAAGTTTAAAGAAAATCCTCTTTTTAGTGGTATCGCAAATTTTTTAGCACCAATTACAAAAAAACTAGATAAATATATGGTGCTAGCTTCATTTGGTGGTGCTGCTCTCCATAGTGGTGATGGTTTAGAGCAGATTCATGGTAAAGAGAGCAAAATTCTTGGAAAATCTTCGGTAATTTACTCTAAATTCATAATCCCCTTAAACAATTTTTTGAAAGGGTTTGAACCACTTAGGAATAATGATATTTACGAAGGTCTAAGTAGACTGTCACTTGGTTTGAAATCAGTTATTAAAAGCCCAGCTAATCTTGGTTTTCCGACTGGAGCATTTTTAGGTTGGAAAGTTAACAAGGTAATGCTTGGCGAAGTTGATAAAGAAATTCCTAAGAAATTTAATAGTCCTATGGATTGTATTAAATATTATGGTAAAACCTTCGGTAAATTTTATCAAAAAGGATTTAAAGAACTGATGGATCCTAAAGTCGATGGTGCTACTAAACTTAAAAATGTAGCTGCTATGTATTTTATGCCAGTGCTACCTTTAATAAGTACGCTAGGTTTAAAACCTATCTTAGGTGAGGTAACTTCACCTAAAGCTAAAAAGCTTGGCTTTATTAGAAATACCGCTGGTATTTCAGGTGATATAGCTTGGTTAATTTCTGTTATGCAGGAAGTCAAGAAAACTCACGCTCAAGAGAGTCGAGGTTGGGACTTTAAAAAAGATGTCATTGATACGCAGCTTTATCTTGCATGTTCATATGGCTTAAATTCTATTGTTGAGCTTGGTCAACGTTACTTACCTGAAAAAGAAGCAGTTATGCTATCTCAGCTGAATAATTCACTGTATGAAATAAATAATGCTTTTGCTGGTATGGAAACTAAACCTAAAAATAATATCGTACCAATTAAGACAGCTAAGCTTACAAAAAACGTTACTTCAGAAGATCCTAAACCCTTAGAAATTAAGTCTGAATTTAATAGTGAAAAAGAACCTGTTTTAGTAGGTTCAGGTAATAAGGTTAAAGAACAGTAACATTAGATATGAAAACTGCTTCGCTAAACATATCTAAGACTGATCAAACTAAAAACTATAACAATTCCACTTTAACTATAGACGATCACCAGCCGCTTCAAAAAGAAACTCCTGAGGCTGTAAGTGTCGTCGATTTAACTAATATTCATAGACCAGTGCCTGCTGATGATGAATCTGCTAACGCTAACAACTACAATAATTATAAATTGGATAAAACACTTCCAACTAATTCGTTTAAAAACTCTAAAAAGAGTTTAGCTAACTCTGAGTCTAATACAGAGAATTCATATAAAAATCTTTTCTTTACTAAAATTAACAATGCCGTTAAGCCTTTAGCTCATAAAATTAAATCTGGCAATACGCCACTTATTATCTCTACTGTAGGAGCCATTATGCACATCACTGATAGCTTTGTTGAAAAAAGTTCAGCTGGTGCTGACGTTAAAAAGCTTTCATACCTAACATCCACTTGGTTTTCTAAACTTTTTAGTCATCTACCTAACTCCATAACCGGTTTTGAGGAGTTAGAAAATAATAATTTTGTTCATGGTATGGCTAAACTTTTCAACTTTACTAAATTAAAGCAGTCTGAGCCGATTAATTTTGGCTTTTCTACTGGTATGTATCCAGCTACCTTTATGGAAACCCAAAAAATAGGTGAAGCTGAGTTTAAAAATAAAAAATTTACTAGTTTTGGTGATAATGTATCATACTTTTTTAAAAACTCTTTAAAAGCTAACAAACAAATTATTAAAGACCTTAAACAAGGCGAGCAGCCTTTTAAAAATTCACTTAGACTATTAGTACCACCAGTGGCTGGCATTTCTAGCTTACTAGGTACTATATTTGTCGGTAATCAGGTTAATACCCTTGTGGCTAAAATTTTCGGTGTAATGCGTAATCTATCTGGCATCGGTGGTGATATGCTAATGCTGAAAAACGCTGAAAGTGAATTAAAAGCTAAAAAAGGTGATAAATATCAATTAAAAGATTTAATCTCCCACCCTGAAGCTCAAATAGGCATACCATTTATATTTACAGCAACAGCAGATATATTTAATAGATGCTTTAATTCAGCTGATAAGATTAAACCTGTTTCACAAGCTATTACTGGCATAAATGAAATGATTATGACCCGTTTAAATGCCTATGCAAATAAGCAAGTTGAGCCTGCTTAAAGTTACTACCTTAACCTACTTAACGAAATATTAAATTAAAATAACAAGTTCATCTCTAAATAGTGTATAATATTAAATAGGTGTTACTAATTAACTCCCAGCTAAAAGATTTTCAGTTATTAGCTTCTAGACAGCGAATGTGCTGCCTTTGTGTTTAATTTACTAATTAAAGATAAAGGATCTTACTAATGTCAAAAGCTGATTTAGATTTACCTCCCAGGAAACAGGTAAATTTACCAAATAATAATTTTAATACTTTCAACTCAAATAATTCTACAAACACTGTTATTGAAGCACCATCTAATAACGAGGCTACATCATACAAACCAGAAACTCGCGAATTCTTAGAATCCTTAGCTAAAGATCAAACTATAGATTCTTCAGCTAGTCCCCTAAGTGATACCGAAAATCCTACTAAAAGTAATTTAGAAAATATTACTAACAAGCAAGAACTTGATGAAAATGGTAAGAATATATACGAAAACGCCTTTTTTAGAAAAATCGCTGATACAGTTAACCCTTTAGTTAAATCTTTAAATAAAGGTAACCGTCCTGTTTTAATATCAGTGCTTGGTGCCAGCATGCATATCTTAGATGCAGTAGCAGAAAGCCTTAAATTACCTGAACCTTTAAGAAAGCTAACTTATTTTGCTTCAACTAATTACTCTAAATTTATAACTCATCTACCTAATACACTAACCATGTTTGAAGATTTCGCTCAGAATAATCCTGCTTTTGGTATAGCTAAGTCTTTTAACTTAACTAAAATCCTACAAACAGAAGCTGCAAACTTTAGTATGTCGTCTGGAGTAGTACCAGGCATGTTAATGGCTCGCAAACATATTGGTACAGAAAAATATAATGCACGTAAATTTACTAGTTTTGGCGATAACTTAAAATACACTTTTAACGAATGGATGGGCGCTAACAAAGGGTCTATTAACGACATTAAAAATGGTAAAGATCCAGTAGGTAACTTACTTAAGTTATTTACAGCTCCAGCTTTAATAACTTCAAGTGCTATCGGTTGTATAGCTTTAAAAGATGAAGTTAATACACCTAAAGCTAAGTTTGTAGGTTTCTTTAGAAACTTTGGTGGCGCAAGTGGTGATGCTTTATTAATTCAAGAAGCCGTTAAAGATATTAAAGAAAAACATGGTAAATTCGATCTTAAAGAATTCTTCAAACATCCTGATGTTAAAATAGGTTTACCATACATCGTAGCTTCAGTTTCAGAGATGATGAACCGTGAGACTAAAGATCTTAATAAGCTTAGAATCATAGCTCAGGGCATTTTAGGCGCTAATGAAACTATCACAGCTATGTGGACTAAGCAAGCTCAGGCTGAAGCGCAGCCTGCTTAAATTTAATTTAAGTTGTAAATAAATAATCAAGTATCTTACGTTTAAAAGTAACTGTCATCTGGCATACATAATTTTCACTAATTAATCTTATAACTTTTAAATCTATAAGATCCACTTAGGTTATTAAGTAATAGATAGATATTAATTATCTTCTCTAAATATGTAATATTTATTTAGAAAACTTTTAGTTAGAGCTTTTAAAAAGAGTTCTATTACTGTTCAAATTCACTATATTAATAATATAAGTATAAACTCACAACTTAATTTAAATATTTTTAATAATACATATGTAAGAGCATGGTAACATCTTACATATGTACGATAAACAATTTCCTGATACTACTATAATACATGCTTTAAAACAAAGCCAACAAAGGTTTGGCGATCGTAGCATTATAGAAATTCGCAAACAATATACAAGTTTTCATAACTATCTAAAGAGTACTAACTTAAAGTTAAACCTAGAGTCCAGTGATAAACAGCTTAAACATTACTTTAAACTAGGTATTAAATGTTTAAGTTATTTTGATAAAAATTATCCAGAATGCTTAAAGATGATTGATCAACCGCCAGCTATTATATATTATTTAGGAAATTTAGACTTGTTAAGCCGCTCCGCGTCTAAAGTTGGTATTGTAGGTTCTAGAAAAGCAACCTTAAATTCTAAAAAACTAGTAAGTAAACTTTGTAAATTTCTAAGCACGCGAGAAGACAGTTGTATTGTTAGTGGCTTCGCTAAGGGTATAGATAGTGAAGCACATATAAAAAGTTTAGAGCACGGTAATAGTACTATTGCTATTTTAGGTATGGGCTTACTTAAAGCCAAGTCTGGAAATAACTATAGAGTTTATGATCATTTACTAGCTCTTAGCGAGCGAAGTCTAATAATTTCAGAGTTTGAGCCTTTACAAGTAGCCCAGAAATGGACTTATGCTCACCGCAACCGCCTAATAGCCGCTATTAGTAATTCATGTATTGTAGTTCAAGCTGCTAGAGCAAGTGGTTCACTGATTACCGCGAAATATGCTGTGCAGCAAAATAAACCTTTATTTACTTTTGCTGGGGATTTTGAAGACCCATCGTATACTGGTAATCAAGATTTACTAGATAAAAATGAAGCCATAGCTATCTATAATTTCGAGAAATTCTCTAAAAGTGCTGGACTAAAAGCTAAAAAAATAAGTCCTACTAAATCTCAATCTGAAAATATTCATATTAATAAAGCTTTATCTGTACTTGAAAATAATTCAGGTGATTTTAAAGATTACAAAAATTCTGGAGTAATAAGTAATTTAGCTAACCTGAGTCCTATAAATACTAAAATCTTACATTTGCTTACTTGTCAAAGTAAAAGCTTTGATGAACTAAAATATGAATTGGATATAAACGAAGTTAGCTTAGCAACTTCATTATCATTACTTGAAATACAAGGGATTTTAACAAGATCAGGTTCGAATGAATACTGCAAAGCTAGCTATTAAGCTAGCTTTATGCCTTGCATATTAAAAAGGTCTTAGATGTTATAAAACTAGAATGTTTTTAGCTGTTTACCAAATAATTCACGGTAAACGTCCTCTTTATGATCAACGTTACTTAAATTACAATTGATCGGTGCAAAGATGAAAACGCCAGAACCTACACGCTCGTATGAACCATTTAAAGCTACAGCTGCGCCTGAAACAAAGTCTATTACTCTTTGAGACATTTCTTTATCTAGATATTGAAGGTTAACGATTACCGTATTACGCTCTTTAAGGTTTTCAACGATTTTCATACTATCTTCAAAAGATTTTGGATCTTGGACTACTATATTCATAGAATTACTTTTAGGTTGTACTGCTTCTAAATGACGTTTTTGTAAATTAAAATTATTAGTCATTGAAGTGTCTTTTTTAGCTTCACTATTACTTGAGTTTAATTTATTAACCTCAGTTTTAATTTCTGGCTTTGCATATGGTATCTCAGAATTCTCAACAGCAAACAAACTATCAAACCCTTCGTTGAAAACTTTTTCTTCTGGTCCTAGCCACCACTTATTTAAATTGAACATTATTTTTATTACCTCCGATTTACCCTTTTATAATATTTTATAACTACTCAAACAATCTTCTACCTATTCTTATCATTGTCGAACCATTCTTTATAGCAGGTATGTAATCATTTGACATACCCATGGATAGCTCACAATTTTCAATGGATAGAGAGTTTTGTAGTTTTTCACAAAGCCTAACTAACATTTTAAAGCCATCTTCAGGACTTTGTCGAGAGTTTATAGCAGACTTTTGGCAAATTGTCATTAAACCTTTAACATTAATTGACTTAAAATCATTTAATTTATTAATTATTTCATCAAAAATAGCAACTTTAAAACCACCTTTAGTTTCTTCATCACTAACATTTACTTGTAAAAAGACATTTTGAATACAGTTAAGCGACTCGGCTCTATGATCAATCTTTTGTAAAATATCTAATCTATCTACTGACTGTATAGTTTCAAAGTTACCAACTAATTTATTTACTTTATTTGATTGAATGCGACCAATAAAATGCCAGTTTAAATTTTCTAAACCTAGGGAGTTTAATCTATGTTGACGGTCTAAAGCTGGCATCACATAATTTTCAGCAAAATCACGGAGACCAGCTTTATGAGCTTCAATAATTTGCTCATCGCTAGCATATTTACTTACAGCAAGTAACTTGACTTCGGCAACAGTCTTATAGTTTTTAATATCAGCAGTTATCTTAGATATTTCTTCAACTATAGACAAAACCCGAATTCCTTTCTTTAAATGGTAGTAGCTTAAAAGCTCTATATTAATAGAATCTTATTAAGTTGTGTTATTGTCAATAGTATTAAATTATTTTTACTGAAAATACTCACTATGGACTAGGGTTATTGTAATTACTCAGCTAAATTCATGATTCACCTTTAATATAGAAATTAAATTATTATCCAAATGTCAAGTAAATAGACTTATACATTCTAAATTCTTAATATTGTTTAAACATCAAATTAACTTTAGATTTAGTACATCCATTTAAAATTTAATTTCACTCAGACATTAAGAGATAATTTAGGTGATCAAATTAATAAACACTTCAAGCAATTAGACATTTTATAATCTTTTTATTTTAAAAAGCGACAAACGAATTTGGTCTATGATAACCTTGTTAATGTTCCAAGTAATGGGCTTGTGGCGGAACTGGTAGACGCGCTTGACTTAGGATCATGTACCGTAAGGTGTAAGAGTTCGACTCTCTTCAAGCCCACCACTCTTTTAATTAAATTTTCACTCCTAATCCATCTAAATGGCTTTCATATTTAAAAGTATCAATGATTTGATCACCAAAACTATCTGGGCATGTTAGTGAAAGTTCATCAGGTGTAGTATCATTTAAACTAAGTTTGGTTTCAATCTTATAATCTTGATTGCTATCTATATATTCACCATCATCAAAGCTATATTGCTTGCGTGTGGTATCACTAAGGTAACATCCGTCTAATGGAAAGGCTTCAGCGGATCTATTATGTAAGATAGCGTGCTCGCTACCTGTAACTTTAATTTCTTTAATATAAACTGGGCTTAAAGTAACTGTTTTACTTAAAAAGTGCGTTTGTTCCAGTGAATTTAAATAGTAAGTAGTGTTTAAGTCTATGGTTTGAAAATCTAAGATTGAACTAATGTTAAGAGTTACAACTTCACTCCCACTTTTTAAATCAATAGAAGCTATTAAGGGCTCTTTAGAAATAATATTTATACCGTTTAAAATACTATTCAAAGGAATATAATAAAACTGAGCAGCCTCAGATAAGACACTTTCGTAAGAGTCTTCAGAGTGACTAATTTTAAGCTTGTTTTCACCGATATGAAGCTGATTTTCACTTTTATACTCTTCATAGGTCTGACTTTTAGTATTTAAAACATAAAGTTTATAATCTGCGTGTTCAATATTTCTGATATTAGCTTTTATACTAGTAGCTTCGTTGATCACTTTAGAATAAAGTAAGGGTTGCCTATCTGCCATCGGTCTAATTTTGACTAAATGCTTCATAACCTGAGTTTTAGCTTTTAGTCGGCGAACTTTTTGTTTAATTATCAGCTGGTAATCTCCATAAGCTAAATTATTAGGTAGCTCAATTCTCAATTTATCTTCTAAAAAGCTAAAATCTTTTAAGCGAATCCTAGTTTTAGGATTTTTGTTTTCAGCTAGCCTAGCTTTCTTTTTTTTAGATTGAGCTTTTTTCTTATTAGCTCGCTTTTGCTTATTTTTATTTCGAGCTTTAGTATCTGCAACTGTCTTTACCTCATCTCCAGTACCCTCAAGCCCAGTGGGCACTTCAACTAAATAAAATTTATATATACTAGGAAAACTGGTAATAAAATTATCTGAGGTTAATTCTAAAGCTAGGTTAGTACTTAAAGTATCTTCGACTACTTGTAAATTGTTTAAAGCAGGCAAATTATATTTAGCAGCTAAAGGCTGATTGAGCATCAAAAAAATACTAAATGCCAGTAGTATTTTAGATAAAGCTGGTAGCCATTGGCTCATTTCAGCTATATTACTATCATTTCTATGACAGCTAGCTAATATTAAGTTGTTGTTTGATTTATATTTCATAATATATTCCTTTTTTATTTAGTAAAGTTATTAATTCATGGTTTTTAAGTAGCTTGCTACTATACCAACCGCCAGTTTTGGCATCTAGTTCAGCATTAAAGCTTTCAAGCTTAATTAATTCATCTAGCTCTGGAGGACTATCTTGTTTAAGCAACCCAATTAAAAATTGCTTTCGACTATAATAGATCTGAGTTATTTCGCTTAAGAGATTCTCTCGAATGTTAGTTAAACTCCTAGCGGCATTAGTAATATCTACGAGCTCTGGATCGTAAATACTATTTCCCAGATTCCAGGACATTCTAAAACCAGCTTCATAACCATTAGAATTCCTGTAGATATCATCTAAACTTGAATTTAGGTTAATGGCATTATTATCACTATCAAAATCATCCTGGATACTATCTTCTAAGCTGTGAAAATCGTTTTGATCTAAGGTTAGATAGGTGTCTACTTCAGGCAACAAATTTCTCATTCTAGCCTGATTTTTATAAGCTCTAAAACGTTTACCACTAGGTATCTCAGCAAACAACATAGCCTGGCGGTGTACCATTTTTATACTGGGCTCAAGTTCAAAAACTTTCTTTATATTACGAATCAAAGCTTGAGATTTTTTTAATTCTTTCTCTTTAGCTAACTCTAATAATGTCAGCTTATTTTGTGGGTTACTGATAGATTCTTTAGCTAATTTGGGATTAGCATCTTGCGTTAGAATATAATTTTCACTTTTATCACGGCTAATTAGTTGATACTTAGTATCAGGGCTACTATTAGATAGAAAGTTTTCAACAGCAGCCGAGCTAGGGTTACCTTCATCTATAGCAATAGCTGAAACACCAGCTACTTTATTAATAGGTAAAGTTAAATCTTTAGTGGCTTTAATGTGTACATCATCAGCCAGCCTACTTAGCTCTAAAATTCCTAGCTCTGAAAACTCAGTACCGAAGTAAAGTTTATTTTTATTAACAAATAATGACCTAACTCCAACTTGATAGTCTTGATTTTTAGCAAAACTAGTAAGCTTTAAAGCTTTAAATTTACTTAGCTGGTCATCTACAGAATAATAAAGTCCATTATTAGTGGCAAGCGCTACTAAGTTCTTAAATTTGACAATTTTATAAATTTTATATAATTGATCATCTGTAGAGCTTGGTTGCAGATCAAGCCTAAGTGCCTGCCATGATCTGCCATTAAATTTAAATAAACCGAATTCATTAGCGTAGAGTAAATGATTATCAGCGCTTACAAAACCGATGAAATTTAAATTATATTCACTAGGATTAAAGTCTTTAAATCTAAGACCCTGGCTAATATTAATAAAACTTTTTTTGCGCCCATCATATTTGTGAACACTTTGCAAACCAGCTATGTATTTTATGTTAGTCTTAGTACGATTTAAAACTATTTTGCGCGCTAGGTTGGGGCTACTAGACACTTTCTGCCACTTGTAGCTATCACTGATCTCTTTAAAAGCTTTATAAACACCAATATCGGTAGCTATATAAATATATTTTTTGCCAACTTTAACATCATGCACAGCTTGCAAAGCATACACTAGCTGATCATCTATACTAAGCCCTTGACTAGATAGTACATATAACCGCTCATCTATATACTTAGCATCAATGATCTGAATATCAGGATCACTAAAGTTAGGTATATCTTTTTGAAAATCACCTTTTAAAGTATAAAAAATATTATTTTTAACATATACTAAGTTTTTACCAATTTGCAAGATGGCATTTATGCTTTGGTTTTCTCCACTAATATTATTTACAGTATATCTATCAGTCAGTTGAAGAGAATAATGATGCTCAGCTTCTGTTAAAGTTTCAGCTTTAAGTGCAAATGAATTTATAAAAAAAGATAAAGCTATTGAGAAAAGTAACTTACATATAGTATTCTTATATTGTTGACCTTGGGGAGTCGCCAAGTGGTAAGGCAGCGGTTTTTGGTATCGCCATTCGTGGGTTCGAATCCTACCTCCCCAGCCAACTTTAACTAGCTTTTTTTTATTCACATATATTAATATAAAATTTTATAGATTTTAAAAATAGGGTTCATTTTTCACTTTATTGTTTAAAGCTCCAATATGAGCTTTCTTTTCTTAAGAACGTAAGTTCATGTTAAATCTTATTAGCATTAACAATTAATACCTGAGATATATAATCAAAAGCCAGCAATAGGCAAGTTTAACAAGCCTCTATTATTAAGCCAGTTAATAATCTAATATATAGATAAAAAATAAGCCTACATGATTAAAGTAGGCTTATTTTAAAGTTTAGTTTTAAAGTTTAATTAGTAATTAGTAAAAAGCCTAAATGCTAGTAAATCATTATGCTTATTACAAAGACTATTTTCAAACCATTTAAGCTGACGCTGTAGCTTCTTCAAGTCTTTTAATATTACTTTTAACTGATTCAGCTGAAGCTTTAAGAGCAGTTAATTCATCTTCATTTAGTTTTAGCTGCATAATCTGCTCGATACCATTAGCACCTAATTTAGCTGGTACACCTACAAATACTGAATTTAAATTATATTCACCAGTTAAATAGCAAGAACATGGCAGAATCTGTTTTTTATCCATTAAAATAGCTTCGATCATCTCAACAGAAGAGCTAGCTGGCGCATAGAATGCTGAGCCTGTTTGTAGATGGTTTACAATCTCAATACCGCCTTTTTGTGTGCGCTCAATAATACCTTTAATCTGATCTTCAGACATTAATTCTGTTAGTGGCACACCAGCAACAGTAGTGTATCTCGCTACTGGAACCATATCATCGCCATGACCACCAAGCACACATGGATGAATATTTTTAATAGAGACGTCTAAAGCTTCAGCGATAAAGAAACCCATTCTAGAGCTATCTAAAACTCCTGCCATACCAATTATCTTATGATTAGGTACACCTTTCTCATTTAAAATCGTATAAGCTAAATGAGTCATCGCATCTACTGGATTAGAAACCACGATATAAATCGCATCTGGTGAATGCTCGTAGGCATTATTAATGCATGAGCTAACAATCTGAGCATTTTTCTTTAATAAATCATCACGGCTCATACCAGGTTTGCGGGCTAGACCAGCTGTCATTAAAACTATATCTGAACCAGCAGTTAAGGAATAGTCATCTCCGCCTACTATATAACGATCATGAAGCTCTACAGGACGCGCTTCCATTAAATCTAAAGATTTACCTTTAGCTATACCTGCTGCCACGTCGATTAAAACCACATTGGCGATATTCTTTTCTGCAAGTCGCTGAGCTGCCGTAGCTCCTACGTTTCCTGCACCTATTACTGTAACTTTTGCTTGTTTCATCTACTTATTATTTTAGCTAAAATCCAGCTTTTAAAACCTATTTAAAGATTTTATATACAATAGGTCCATTTTCAAGATAATACGCATCGGTTATTTGGACTAAGTGCTGAAGGTACTATAAAGCGTTTAGCAACCAATAAAAATACGTTTCTATAAAGTTAACTTGAGTTTTTAATAATATACTACATTTTAAGCTTATCGGCAAAATCTTTTTAGCTAAATCTATTTCAAAGACTCATAAAAACATTAATTAGTAAATAATAAGTAGGTTAGGTAGGTTACTAATTGATTGATTAATTAAGTAAATGAAAATTGGTTAATGTATTATTTAAATTACGGTTTAAGCATACTTTAGTAGTAAATATACAATATTATATTTTGGCTAATATACACAATAATAGATAAATACCTAATATAATTTTAAGCCGCAACCTAATTTTATAAAATTTTTCTAAATTCGCCTAAAAATTATAAAAAAATTCTAAACTTTATAGTTTTTTATAATAACTTTCTAAATTCACTCGGAAATTATA
Source organism: uncultured Gammaproteobacteria bacterium (assembly GCA_964438425.1). Classification (GTDB taxonomy): domain Bacteria; phylum Cyanobacteriota; class Vampirovibrionia; order LMEP-6097; family LMEP-6097; genus CAYTKM01. Next base: position 183,694 of record CAYTKM010000004.1, on the reverse strand, counting down.
ATTTATTTCTAAATCTAAACCTGAGTTTCTTTTAAAATATTTACAATTTTAGTATCATCGAAATGCAGAGTACGCTGCAAATAAGGTAATTTAATACCCAGCTCATCAAATTTATTTTTTATACGTCTTCTAAACTCACGTGCTACTTCCCACTGTTTAATAGGTAAAGTTTTGATTCTAAATTTTATTAAAATTTGCGAGTCAGCGAAATCGTCTACACCTAGCATTTCTAATTCTTCTAGAATTAAACTACCAAAATAATCATCTTGCCTCAGTTCGTTACTAATGTTAGTAATAATTTCCATTATTTCATCTACTTTTTCATTGTAAGAAACACCTAAATCAAGCAGAGCATAGGCATGACCTTTAGTGTAATTGACTACTGTTTTAATTTCACCATTAGGTACTATAATTACACGTCCTTCAAGATCACGCATCGTAGTCACTCTGAGATTTATGTCTTCAACCAAGCCAATTTTATCTTCGACCTGAATAATATCATTAATTCGATATTGCCCCTCGATGATAACAAACATACCTGTGATAATATCTCTGATTAAATATTGACCACCAAAACCGACTGCCACACCCACAATACCAGCACCCGCCAGTAAAAAAGTGGTATCAAAACCAAAATTACTCATTAAAGCAAAAATAACTAAGGTTACTACTATAATCCCATTAAGCCATCTAAACAAATTACCTAAAGTTTTAAGATGCAGTAGACGCTCACTTTCCCTGATTACATTTTTAGGAGTGATAGACTTTTCAAATTTATCTATCGTATAGCGCACTAAGACATAAATCGCAATTCCCAATGCGATAATTAAAATAGAGAATAAAAGTTTTTTAGAAATACTACGATTATCAAAAACTTTTCTGAATTTAGAGATAAAGGTTTTCTTTTTCAGTTCAGTCTGATTCTTTCTAAGTTCAATTTTTTCTTTAGCTAACTCTGCTCTAGAATCTAGTAAAGCAAACTTCTTTTCTGCTTCGCTAGTTTCCACCTCAAGTTTTTTTATTTTTTCCTGAATCAGTTCAATTTTATTTAGAGCATTTTCATGACCTTCAAGCTGAGCTTCTTTTTGGAGGATGGGTATTTCTTTTTTCAAGAGCTCTATTTCACGCTTATTTAGTTCTACTAATAATTCATACCTCTCACGCTCAGAAATAATACTTTCAGCTTCAGCCAAACTCTCCTGCTCTTGGGAATTAGACTCAGTCAGCTCGTCTTTAATATTAGTTACCATATTTACATATGAATTAATACCAAATTTAGAAGCGCCCTGATCAAGCTCACTAGTAAGCTTTTTAGTAGCTGATGTTTGCTGCTTAGATTTAGATTTTTCAGCTTTAAGGTTAGCAGTGCAGGTAAAAGCTAAGCTAAAAACCACTATTAAAGTTAGAAGAATTTTATTTAGAGCTTTTAGATTTACAGGCATACTATATCTACACCCACTTATAACACAAAATCAGCTACTAAATAAGTTTAATCAGATAACATACAAAGTATTAGAAACTTTAAAGCTAGTTTTAGAATTAATATTGAAATAAGTTAACTTATATGTGCTGGCTTGAATTAAAATTAGCTTCAAGCATCTTAATTACTTGATCAAAGCTTTGTTTATCTAAGGCACTGACAAATTGAGGCTCATAATCAGCGAATTGATTACGTAGTTTTATGATTAATTCATCAGCTTCATCCGAAGTCATCTCACCATTAATCACTTTTTGATTAAGCTTGTCACATTTATTAAATATATAAATTTTAGGTATATCTAAACTTACATCTAGTTGCACCAGAATTTCTTCAACTACTCTGATTTTAAGTTCAAGATTTTCATCAGAAATATCAATAACATGAAAAATCATGTCGGCATCTACAATTTCAGCAAGTGTACTTTTAAAAGCTTCAATTAAGCTAGGCGGCAAATCTTGAATAAAGCCGATAGTATCAGCGAGCAGTAGCTGCTGGCGCGATTCTTGCAAAAACAGTTTTCCTACTCTAGAATCTAAAGTAGCAAACAGTTCATCAGCTACATAAGTATCTTTTTTATGGGTTAAAGATCTAATTAAAGTACTTTTACCAGCGTTAGTATAACCGCATAAAGCAATTGTTTTAAAATTTTCACTACGTTTTTGGCGGTGACGCTTCTGCACCTCAGAGTAATGTTTAATTTTATCTTCGACAGCTTTTAAACGACGCTGCAAGTGACGTTTCATCATCTGAGTATTTGATTCACCAGCACCAACTGTACCAATACCACCAGCTTGTCTGGAAAGCTCCATCCCCATACCGAAAATACGCGGTCCCATATGCTGAATGCTAGCCAGTTCGATTTGAAGTTTAGCTTCTGCTGTAGTAGCGTGTTTATCAAAGATTTTCAAGATTAAATCCATGCGATCCCAGATTTTAATTTTTTTAGGATTTTCCCAACGCAGATCTTCAGGATTCTCAGTGCGTTTCTGGATCTGATAATTAGTACAAAGCTCTTCTAGATTGTAGATTTGGCGTGGTTTAAGTATATTATTGATGATAATTACATCTAGATCATCAAAATTTTCATATTTATCTAACAGTTCAGTAATCTTACCCTCACCAACAAAAGTCTTGTAAGCCGGGTCTGAGCGCTTTTGGACCAATTCTTCAGTCTTAATACCACCGTAAGTCTTAACTAAGCTTTCAAGTTCATATAACCTAAGTTCAGACTCACGCTTAGTGGTACGATGATCAATTATATCTACTAAAACAGCCTTTTCTTTCATTAAGCGCTAACTAGTAAGTTTTTACTATGCTCAACTAGTTTACTAGTTAGTAAAGCTAAGGTTTCTTTAGACAAGCCACAAACTGGAATACGTACATACTCACCAGCGATCACTGGCACGTAAATATGGTTTTCTATTAAAATCTTTGCTAGTCTAAGCGCAAAATCAGGTGCATTTTTTTTACATTTACTAGTTAGTCTCATACTAACGAAAAAGCCACCATCAGGTCTAATTACTTCAAACTCATCAGGCATTTGTGAGAAACACTCATTTATAAAATATTCTGTGCGCTCATTAATTAACTTAATCGTATCAGCCTGATATTCATAAATATTGTTTAGTTTTTGCTCATCACTTAAAATTCTAAGTGCAGTTTCCTGTCCCTGTCTGTTTAAATTACTAACTGTACCTCGAATAATACCACCCACGCGATCAGTAAAATGAGAGACATTATCAAACTCTCTACTAAGCAAAATAGCTGCGCCCACTCTAGCTGCATACATAGCAAAACTTTTAGATAAAGTAGCTGCTATGATAACGCTAAAATTTTCTTGAGTCACCTGCTCAAATAACTTAGCTAAAAAGCTTAAAGCTTGTGGGTTTCTACCATTTTTATCAAAATCTACATATGCAGTATCTAAAATTAATAAGAATTCTTGTTTAGGATAGCTATTAAAAACCGAAGCTATCTCCTCCCAAACCTGAGCGCCAAAGTTTTTACCAAGTGGATTATCAAACGGTGTATTAAGTACAACTGTAATCTTAGCTTTACGTTTAGCTGGCAAGCCGCGCACCGCATCGTGAATAGCTTTAGCAAAAGACTTTATATTAAACTCATGATCATTATCAAGTAAATCAAATTCAACTTTATTTATACGATTTAAAGCCTGGCAAATACTATCATAACCAGCCCAGTGTGGAGTAGGCATCACAATAGCATCGCATTGAAAGGTACAAGCCATAATACTAGATGAGATCGCATGAGTACCACCATTAGTAACAACTTCAGCTGATCTAACACCTAGGGTTTCAAGATCTTTTAAGATATCTTCACTCAAAACTTCTTTTTTGATCGCACTTGCTAAACTTTTCAAACCTGAGCTAGGAGTATAAGCCATATTTAAAGCTTCTCCAGCTACCTCAAGACTAGTTTGTCTAACAGTATCAGGAATTATTAACTTACCCTGATCGTCCATAGCTGAACCAACAATGGCAAGCAATTTATCTGGATCATTATCTTTACTTGCAGTCTGCATGAGACCTACGATTGGGTCAAGTGAGATTCTGGCTTTAGTTTCAAAAAAACTCATAATTATGATAAGTTATCATAGCAAGAATAGCTTAAAAGTTGCCAAGCATTTATGAACCAAAAACCTCAAACCGGCCTATTTAATGATTATTTAGTCAAAAACTACTACTTTACGCGCTTAGCGTCACTTATTCAGTGTATTTCTAATTTTTTTGTCGTAATATTTTATAATTTATTTTTTGAAGTTGAAGTAGAGTACATAGGTAAGCGCCCTGATCCTATGGAAAACTTGATCTATTGTTCTAATCATGTATCTTTAAATGATCCACCTATTTTAAGTTATGCACTAGGCACTCCGATAGCTTATATCGCTAAGCAAGAATTATTCGATAACCCCATAGTGAATTTCGTTATCAGATTTATGTCAGCAATTCCTGTAAACCGCGAAGCAACGGGTAGTTCAACTATTAAGCTGGCTCGCAAAGCTTTAAAAACCTCTAACTGGAAAGTAGCTATTTTTATTGAGGGCACGCGCTCTACTGATGATGAACTAGGTGAAGCTCAAGCTGGTGCGATGTTTTTAGCTAAAATAACGAAAGTTAGAGTCCTGCCTGTGCGTATTAAATATTTTAGTAAAACTAAATTAAAAGTAGTGGTTGGTGAAGCTTACCAGCCTGATTTTAAAACTAATGGCATCGAAGGTGAAACTGAAATTTGTTTTAATAAGATCGCTGAGTTGATTTAATAGCATTAAAAAAAGACATTAAGGGTATTTTTAGCAATTATATTTTAATTAAAGCATTTAATTTAAAATATAAGATTTTAAAGTCATAAAATAAGCGTTAACACTGAATTTTACAAATAGTTAGCTTTAAATATTTAAAATTACTGGCATGCCTCTTATACTTAATTGTAAAACTCAGTTAAAACTAGAAAGATTTTTAAATGAATTCTCCTACCGAAAATGCAGTTTGTGTAAAGTAAATAGCACATTAGACTCTAACCAAGCTTGTTTAACTCACATCTGTGATAATTGCACCAAATCACTAGATAAAGATATTACTGGTGCAATTCAAAAAGCTGAGCATATTTACTTTCTAGCCTTTTACAATGGTAAATTAAAGCTTTTAATTAAAAAAATAAAATATCTAAATCCTACTTTAGTTTATGATCTATATCGTCTTTTTGAAACTAGTTTAATTAGTTTTATCAATAGCCATTATTTATTAAAAAAATCCATTAATAAAAATATTTTATTAATTAGCTTTGTGCCCAGTCACAATGAAAGACTTAAATCCAGAAAAATTTATTTAAATCATGAGCTTATTAGATTATTTAAGTCTAGTAAAAACTTTAATTGTAAGAAACTTAGTAAAGTTGACAGACTATTTAATAAGCATAATTTCAAAAATAATCTTAAATACAGTGATACTGATAGTAATAAAAGTTTTAGCTCACAAAATTTTTCATCTAAATTCAGCTGGACTAAACGCTCTAGCAGAGACGGTTTCAATCAGCCAAACCATTATAATCCAAATCAAGCAAATAGACTTATCTCCAAGCAAACCAAACCTCACATAATCTTTACAGATCAGTTAATAATTAGAGTTAAAAACACTGCCACACTATATGATAAAGACCTCAAAAATAGAAACCAAATTCTTAAAAACGCTTTTAGCATAAATGAAGATCAAGCACTCATACTGCAAAACTATAAAAACCAAGGTTATCAGTTAGATCTACTAATCCTTGATGATATCGTAACTTCAGGTAGCACTTTTAATAGCATAAAGAGTGAACTCGACTGCGCGCGCTCACTCTTTAAAAGTACTAAATTTTTAGCTTTAAGTGGTAATCTTTAAACGACAAAATCTTTCATCATCAATCTAAGTCTCTGCAGAGATTTTTGGTGCAATTGACTAGCTCTAGATTCTGAGATATCTAAAATAGTACCAATCTCTTTAAAGGTTAGTTTTTGTTGGTGATACAGTGAAACTATCACTTTTTCACGGTCATTTAAGTTTTCAACTGCTTCTGCCAGTTTTTTCTTTAAAATGTTAGATTCAGCATAGTCTTCAGTATTAGCAGTATCAGCTGGCATACGATCGACTAATGGATCGACATCAGGATTTGAGCTTTGTTGCTGGTCAAGAGAAAAGATAAAAGCACTTGATTCTTGCTTTAAAGTTCTAAGCTCGTCATCACCTATTTTAAGGTTTTGCTTTATTTCCTGATCGTTTGGACTATGACTAAGCTTCAGTTCTAGTTCAGCAATAGACTTGTTATATCTTTTTACTCTTTCACGACTATTTCTAGATAGAAAATCACGTGATCTTAAAAAGTCTAAGATAGCTCCACGAATACGATTACTAGCAAAAGTCTCAAAAGTACAATTTTTAGTATTATCAAATCTATCAATGGCCTCGATGAGACCAATAGTACCATAACCTTTAAGATCTTCTTTATCAAAATCTGCGGTTTGAATATGTGGAAAACGACCTGCAACCCAGTTAACCAAATGCGCGTAGCGAATAATTAGCTTCTCGCGAATACTTTCTGGACGGTTATTATTGTGATAATGACTCCAAAGCTGACTATCTTCAATCTTACGCTGAGTCTTTGCACTCATAGTAAGTTGCATTGGATGAGCAGCTAAAAATTTGTTGCTTGTCATTTTCTTCGGGTTACTTTTATTGTAAGTTGCGGTTTGTGTGTTGCTCATGGCTTTACCTTTCTAAGTTTTGTAATTTTCTATACCTGATCGCTAGCTCCTCTTCACGTTTTTGAAGCTTCAATTCACGTTTCTTAGCGAATTGTTTTATATGTGTCTTTTGCATATAATGCACGACGGTACGAATAATAAAAAAGGCGATAAATGATACTACTATAGCGACTTTAAGTGAATTAATTAACATTTCTAAAGCACTACCTGAATACTCTAGAGACATTAAACCCTGCACAAAGATTATTGCCGTAGTACATACAAAAACTAAACAAGTGACTCTAGGCACTAAATTACTGAACTTTATTAGCTGTAGTTTAACTGCGCCTTTTAATGCTGCTTTATTACTTTCTGCTGTACTCATCGATTTCCTTTTTTATCGGTATTGATTGTTTTCTTAGACTAGTTATACCGAAAGCCATAGAACTTATTTTCAACTTCGTTACCTAATTCGGTTACAAAGATAAGTTGTTTAGACCATCTAGATTGTAGATTGGCAGATTTAGTTATGAAAGGCTTAAAAAAAGTACCTAAATTAGGGTGTTTTAGTAAAAAAGTGCTTTTATTAAAGAATTTTAATTCAAGATTGAAGTAAGAAAGCCGTTAATTATCACAACTCCAATAATAGATAAAGTTGAAGCGAAGCTGGTTACCAAACCCACAGCCTTGGAATTATTTTCACAGCGTAGCGCTAAGCTTACACAAACTACTATCGTATACATGGTAAAAATTTCTGTTTTTAAAAGTGGTTTGTAAAATTCATGCAACTTAGTGAACTTCCAAGCTGATTCCAAAAATTCATAAAATTCTAGATCTACTAAAAAGTAACACATAATCATCCCAGCTAGCAAACTAACTATACATGACATCATGTATATAAATGGACTAAGTAATAAAGCAGCTAAGATCTTAGGTGTCAGTAAATAATATAAGCGATCAATACGAAAAATATACAAGGCATTAAGCTGCTCGGTTACCTTCATAGTAGCGATTTCAGCTGTTATCGCTGTGCCGCAGCGTGCCGCTAAAGCAAAAGCAATAAAGATAGGAGTTATCTCCTGTAAGTTACTGATCGAAACCGCACCACCGATCAGCTCGCGCCCACCATAACGTACTAGCTCGGTAGCTGTGTTAACGGTAATAATCATACTACTAACCGCTGTAAGTACTAAAATCATCGGTAAAGATTCGTAGGCTATAAATACGGCTTCTTTAACAAACTGAGTATTTTCGATGCGGTTACTAAAAATCTGTTTTATAGACTCAAGAAAGTTATAAATACAAAAGCCGATAAAGTTGATCATGACATAATAGCTTGTTTGACAGCTGCAAGCGCTTCTGGAACTTTACTAGCATCTTTAGCGCCAGCTTGAGCGAATTCAGGTTTACCGCCGCCGCCGCCGCCGCAGATACCGGCGGCTAGCTTAACAGCTTTAGCAGCGCTAAATTTTTCAGGTAGCGCTGCTGAGGCGGCGGACATAAGCATCACCTTATTTTCAAAATTACTTGCAAACATCACAAAGGCTGACTTACCTTCCTTTTCGAAATCTGCTTTAAGGTCACTTGAAAGCTTTTTCATGTTTTCACTATCTATGCCATCATTAAACACTTGATTTAAATCTAATACGAGCACCTGCGTGTCTGCGCTAGCTTCAGCATTAGTTTTAACTTCTTGATATTTCTCTTTAACCAAGCTTTGAATAGCTTTAATTTTAGCTTTTTTATCAGCTTTTTGTTTAGCCGCCGCCTCAGCTTTAAGCTTTTCGGCGGCTTCTTTATCAGCCTGCTCAGCTAAAAATTTATCAGCTTCGCTGGCTGCATGTAGTTTAATACGTCTAATACCAGAAGCGACTGATGATTCTGAAGCGATGACCGCTTTCTGGATTTCCCCTAAACTTTTAACATGCGTGCCACCACAAAGTTCTACTGACACCTTATTATCATCGGTGTTAATCTCATCGCCGATAGAGAGTACGCGCACTTCATCATCATACTTATCACCGAAAAAAGCCAACGCCCCGCTGCTGATCGCCTGCTCATATGGCATAGAAGCCGTTTTCACCTGATAATTAGCTTTAATCCAGTCATTAATTAAGATTTCTACCTGTTTAAGCTGATCTTTAGATAAAGCTTTATCATAATTAAAATCAAATCTGGTAGCTTCAGCGTTTACCTGAGAGCCAGCTTGCTGCACGCTATCACCTAATACTCTTCTTAAAGCAGCCTGCAACAAATGACAGCTAGTATGATGAATTTCAGTTAATTTACGTTTATTTTCGATTAGTTCAGCCGACACTTGATCGCCTACAGCTAAAATCTGATAATCTTCGTTGCTAACTTTACTAGCTGTTAAATTTATTTTATGTAAAATCCGTTGATTAATAGCTTTAGTATCAACAACATTTATAAGTAGTGAGCTAGAAAAATCTTCAGTGCTATGGCTATCTTTTAATTTAAAATAACCATGATCACCGACCTGCCCGCCGCTTTCAGCGTAAAAAGGTGTTTGATCTAATAACACTTGAAAAGTACTAGGCTTATCAGGCTTTAAGCTGTGTGAACTGATTTGTTCAAGACTCTCATGTTTTTCATTAAAAATCGCAACTATTTTAGCTTGAGTTTTTAAAACCTCATAACCTAAAAATTTAGTTTCTGGATATTCATTAAGTAGCTGTTTAAAGTCTTTATCAGCTGTAATTGACACCTCAAAATTACCAGAACTAGATGCGCTACTATGCTTTAGTTTAGCTGCTTCATAGGCCTTATAATCTAGACTGCGTCCAGCTTCAGCTAAAATATCTTCAGTTAATTCAAGTGGAAAACCATAAGTTGAATATAAATCAAAGACTTTAGCTCCATCAAGTTTATCTGATGACTTTTGGATGAGCTCTTTTAAAATTTCTAAACCACGCTCAATAGTTTTAGCGAATTGCTCTTCTTCTTTTAATAAAACCTCTTTAATATTGGTTTTATTACGTGCAAGTTCCTCATAGAACTTACCATAGATATCTATAACTAAATCAGCTTCAGTAGATAAATTATAAGCTTTATTTTCAGAAAGCAAATACACGAATCTAGCAGCACGGCGAATCAGCATTCTAAGCACATAACCGCGACCTAAATTACTAGGACGCACACCATCAGCGATTAAAAAACACACACATCTTAAATGATCAGCGACTATTTTAATGTAGCTTTGTTGCTGCGAGCTGATAGCTGCGCTTGCGTAATTATCTGGATTAAATTTTTGAATATTAGTTTCTATCGAAGTGATAATTGAGCTTAGCTCATCAGTCTTAAAGGTATTATCTACCTGCTGCATAACCATCGCCAGTCTCTCAAGTCCGGCTCCGGTGTCTATATTTTTATCTTTTAAAGCTATTAGTGAGCCATCTTCTAGTTTTTCAAATTCCATGAAAACTAAATTCCAGATTTCAATATAGCGATCATCAAAATTCGTGTATTTTTCACCTAGATCGTAATAAATCTCAGAGCAAGGCCCGCAAGGTCCAGTCGGACCTGGAGGTCCCCAGTAATTATCGCTTGCACCCATCTTCCAGATACGCTCTTCAAGTTTAGTATCAGCTGGATAGTACTCTTTAATAATTTCTGACCATAGCGTGTATGCCTGCTCATCAAAAGGACGCTGATCATCACCCTCAAAAACTGAAAAGTATAGTTTACTTTGATCAAGTTTTAAAACTTCAGTTAAAAATTTCCAGGCAAGCGTGATAGCTTCACTTTTAAAGTAATCACCAAAGGAAAAGTTACCGAGCATCTCAAAGAAACTATGATGCCTAGGTGTAAAACCGATATTTTTTAAATCACTGTCTTTACCTCCAACACGAGCACATTTTTGAATGCTGACCGCCCGCGGAGGATTAGGTTTATCTTTAACACCAGTAAAATAAGGTATAAAAGGTACCATACCTGCTGAATTTAACAGTAATGTAGGGTTGTCAGGTATCAGCGATGAGCTTTTAAAATATTTATGATTTAATTCAGGTTGATTTTGAAAATAATCTAACCAACTTTGTCTAATCTGATTAACACTAAAAGTCATCTTGGCGTTTCTTCTGTTCCTCTTGTTGTCTTAACTTTTCTTCTCTTTCTTTTAAACGTAGTCTTTCACGTTCAAGTTTGCGTTGCTTTTCTTCTTCTAGGATCATCGCTTCAATTCTTTCAGGTAATCTAGAGTTTGCGATACCTTCCATGGCAGCTAATTCCATGATCTCCAGCTCTTTATTTTCAATACGATCAATAATATTAAATACTTCTTCTTTTTCAAGTGTTTCTTTTTTGATTAATTCTTGAGAAAGACCTAAAAGCAAAGCTTTATGCTCTGTTAGAGAAGCTTTGACACTTTCATACATTCTAGTGATAAGTTTTTGAATTTCATTATCAATTTTTTCAGCGTACTCGTCACTATAATTTTGGACTGTATGGCTTTGACCTAAATATGAATTAGATTCATTATCACCGTAAGTAACCAAACCTAAATCTTGGTTCATACCGTATCTGGTAATCATAGCTCTAGCTATATTAGTACACCTTTCCATATCGTTAGAAGCGCCAGTAGTCACATTTTCAGGACCAAAAATCAATTCTTCAGCCGCTCTTCCACCAAGTAAAACTTTCATTTCTGTTTCTAACTGTTTTTTAGAAGCTGAAACCTTATATTCTTCTTCAGTAGACCAAGTTAAACCAAGTGCCATACCACGAGGAATAATAGTTACTTTGTGAAATTCATTAGAAGACTCTTCATATATGCTAATTAAAGTGTGTCCTATTTCATGGATCGCTGTGCATAACTGATCTTTAGGTTTAATAATTTTACTGCGTTTTTCTGGACCAATCGCTACTTTATCAATCGACTCTTCCAGGTGAGTGTTCATGACTTCTTTTTGGTTGGCGCGCGCTGCGAGAATCGCAGCTTCATTAATTAGGTTAGCTAAATCAGCACCACTAAAACCTGGTGTACGCTTCGCAATACTTTTTATATCTACATTATCTGCTATCGGCTTGCCGCGTGAATGCACATCTAAGATCTGCTTGCGTCCTTGCAGATCTGGTGGATCTATACTAACTTTACGATCAAATCTACCTGGTCTTAATAAAGCTTTATCAAGTACATCAGGTCTATTAGTAGCAGCCAGTAGAATTATACCTGAATTAGCCTGAAAACCGTCCATTTCTACCAGTAACTGGTTTAAAGTTTGCTCACGTTCATCATTACCGCCACCTGACATGCCACTTCTCTGACGACCAACTGCATCAATTTCATCAATAAACACGATACATGGTGCATTTTTTTTAGCTTGCTCAAATAAGTCTCTAACTCGGCTAGCACCAACACCAACAAACATTTCAACAAAATCTGAACCACTTATACTTAAAAAAGGTACACCAGCCTCACCGGCTACAGCTTTAGCAAGCAGGGTTTTACCACAACCTGGAGGTCCTACTAATAAAACACCTTTAGGGATTTTAGCTCCAAGTGCCTGATATTTTTCAGTGTTTTTAAGAAAATCTACTACTTCTTCAAGCTCAAGTTTACTTTCACTAATCCCGGCTACATCATCGAAAGTTACATTAGTATCTTTAGTAACTAGCTTAGCTTTACTTTTACCAAAACTCATCGGTCCAGCACCACTAGCACTTCTTAGCATAAAAATAAATAAACCAAATAAAACTATCGGTACTAGAAAATTAGAAAGAACATTTACCCAGAACCCCTCGTTAGACTGTGGTTTAATCTCGACCTCAACGCCTTTATTAACTAATTTATCAGCTAGGTCTTGGTTAGCACCTAGCAGACTCGCTGGTATGCGAGTAAAATAGCGATCACCACTCTTTTCTTCTACTTCAGCCACATCCTCTCCATTAGTTAAAGTAACTTTAGAAGCAGTAGAAGTTTCACTAAATACTACTCTATTTACAAAATCACTATAGTTTAAGGTTTCTCTTTCTTTTTCCTGACCTAAAAGACTCATCGCAAAGAGCGTCAAAAAAAGTATCAGAATAATTATTGGTAAGGTAGCAGGAAGTTTTTTCATTTAATTTAGGCTTTATATAGTTCTACTTCTATAATTCTAAGTCTTTATGGACTATAAAGTAAATATCATCTAAGTAAAATCACTGTAAATAGCTTGATAAAGTTTAAAACATTAACATTTTACCTATCTTTATAAGATTTAGTTGCTAAATAATATAAATAAAACCTAAAAATCACTTCAATTAAACTATTTTCTATTGAAAGTAAAATTTTTAGGCTAAATAATGAAATTTAAATTAAATTACCTAGAATCATAAAAAAATTTACACTACTTAAATGAGTACAAAGTTATTACAAACTAATAACCAGTAGTAAAAATAATAAATTTTTCAAAAAATTTTTTCTTAGTGAAAGCCTACTCTGATAGTACTTTCAGGCTCTAATAGAAAATTCCTTAAAAAAACTTTCAAAAAAAATTAAAGTTCCCAGAAAAAGTGCCGATATATTTTATTAGCAAATATTATATCTTCTCTTAGGGTTTCACCTAGGTAGTAGCTCTTCTTTTTGTCTATATCATAAGTGCGAGATCACTAAACGAAACAGAGGAGCACTAAAATGATTCAACACCAAACACCATCAAGAGAAGCACTAATCGCTTTAAGCCCAGTACAGTCTACAGTTCAGATTACTAAAGAACTAAACTTAGCTGGTTACACTAAAATTGAAAGAGTAGATTACCAAGATGCCTTAATCTCTCACTTAAGCTTTAATCAACCCAACATCATTATTTTATCTAGTGAATTACCTGGCGATAAGCAAGCTGATATCTTATTAAACGAAATAGCAGAAGCATCACCTAAATCTAGAGTAGTATTTATCTCAAGATTTTCTGATCAAGAAACTATGCTTAGAATCTACCTATCTAATAACTTAAATGCTTGGTTATTAAGTGAAAGATCAGAAAGAACTATGTCACTTGCGATCGAAGCAGCTGAAGCTAATCAGTTATTTATCGACTTTGTTTTAAACCAGGAAATCAAGACAGCACTTAGCCAAAATCAGTCAGTTTTTAATTCTAAAGAAGCTAATTACGCTAATTTAGAGCTATTAACTGAAAGAGAAGCAGAAGTTTTAAAATATTTATGTGATGGTTGCAACTATAAAACAGTAGCAAAGCAATTATTCATCTCTGAATCTACGGTAAAAACTCATATCAATAATGTCTTTACTAAACTTCAAGTTAACGATAGAACTCAAGCTGTACTTTATGCTTTAAAACATGACCTGGAAGGTTTAATGAAAGCAACAGCAAACGTATAAAATTTTTAAAATTTGATTTTTAAGATTTTGCGATGATGCTATTATAAATAATAAGTACACTTATAAATTATGTTCGAACGATTTACTGAAAAAGCAATAAAAGTCATCATGTTAGCTCAAGAAGAGGCTAGGAGACTTGGTCATAACTTTGTCGGGACTGAGCAAATCCTGCTCGGCTTGATCGGCGAGGGCACTGGAGTTGCTGCTAAAACTTTAAAATCTATGGGCGTTACCTTAAAAGATGCTCGTATTGAAGTTGAAAAAATAATCGGTAGAGGTTCAGGGTTTGTTGCAGTTGAGATTCCCTTTACACCACGCGCCAAGTGGGTACTTGAACTTAGCTGGGATGAAGCAAGACAATTTGGACATAATTATATAGGAACTGAGCACTTACTTTTAGGTTTAATTCGCGAAGGTGAAGGTGTAGCAGCTAGAGTACTTGATAATTTAGGTGTCGACCTAGCGAAGGTTAGACAACACATCATTAGATTGCTCGGTGAATCAGGAAACAACTCTAATTCAGCAGCAAGTGCTAGTGCTAGTAACAGTTCATCTAATAATTCTCTACTTGGTGTTAATTCAAGTAGTAAAAGCTCCAATCAAGGTAACCGAACTCGCACCCCAACCTTGGATGAATTTGGTACAGATTTAACACTTGCAGCTAGCGAAGGCAGACTTGATCCTGTAATCGGCAGACATGAAGAAATCGAAAGAGTAGTACAGATCCTAGGTAGACGTACTAAAAATAACCCAGTTTTAATCGGTGAGCCGGGTGTAGGTAAAACAGCAGTAGCTGAAGGCTTAGCCCAGCGTATTATCGCAAATGACGTACCAGAAATTTTAGTAGGAAAAAAACTTATCGTACTAGATTTAGGTTTACTAGTTGCTGGTACTAAATATCGTGGTGAATTTGAAGAAAGACTTAAAAAAATCATGGACGAGCTCAGAACAGCTGGTAACATGATGCTAGTCATCGATGAATTACATACATTAATCGGTGCTGGCGCGGCTGAAGGTGCTATCGATGCAGCTAATATTTTAAAGCCAGCTTTAGCGCGTGGTGAATTGCAATGTATCGGTACTACTACACTTGAAGAATACCGCAAACATATCGAAAGAGATGCAGCGCTCGAAAGACGTTTCCAACCTGTCGTGATCGAACCACCTTCAGTAGAAGAGACTATTCAGATTATTTTAGGTTTAAGATCTAAATATGAAGAGCATCATAAACTAGTTATTACAGATGAAGCTGTTGAAGCAGCAGCTAGATTATCTGATAGATTTATTTTTGATAGATTCCTTCCAGATAAAGCTATCGACTTAATCGATGAAGCTAGTTCTAGATTAATTTTACTAAAAAGTGCTCTGCCTCCAGAAGGTAAAGAACTAGAAAATAAACTCGCTGAAATTTCACGTCAAAAAGAAGATGCGATCCGCTCGCAAGAGTTCGAAAAAGCTTCGCAGCTTAGAGATGAAGAAAATAATTTACGTGAAGAAATTCGCAATCTTCAAGAAGAATGGAAAAAAGAACGTGAGAAAAATAAACCTCAGGTTAAAGAAGAAGAAATTGCTGAGATCGTAGCTAGCTGGACTGGTATTCCAGTTGGAGACCTTAAAGCTGGCGAAAACGACAAGCTTAAAAACATGGAATCAATTTTGCACGGTAAAATTATCGGTCAAGATAACGCTGTTACAGCTGTTTCTAAAGCTATTCGTCGTGCGCGTGCTGGTTTAAAAAATCCAGAACGTCCAATGGGTTCATTCGTATTTTGTGGACCAACTGGTGTTGGTAAAACTGAGCTAGCTAAAGTACTAGCTGATTATTATTTCGGTAGCAGTGATAATTTAATTAGAGTTGATATGTCTGAGTACATGGAAAAGCACACTGTATCTAAATTAATCGGTTCACCTCCAGGTTATGTCGGTTACGGTGATGGTGGTCAATTAACAGAAGCTGTTAGACGTAAGCCATATAGTGTCATTCTATTTGATGAGATTGAAAAAGCTCACCCAGATGTCTTTAATGTGATGTTACAGATGCTAGATGATGGTCATTTGACTGATTCTAAAGGTCGTAAAGTTAGCTTTAAAAACACTATTATCATTATGACTTCTAATGTGGGTGCCAACCGTATGTCAAATGACGGTGGTATCGGTTTCTTTGCTGCTAGTAATGAAGCTCAAGTCGAAGAAGAAAAATACAAGCGTATGAAAGATGCTGTTCAAGAAGAAATGAAACGTGCTTTCAGACCTGAGTTTTTAAACAGACTTGATGATATTGTTATCTTCAAACACTTAACTAGAGATGATATGCGCCAAATCGTTGACATCATGAAGAAAGATCTTGATAATAGACTTAAAGAAAGAGGTATGTTAATCGATCTAACAGAAGAAGTTAAAGATAAGGTAGCTGTTGAAGGTTATAACCGTGCTTATGGTGCACGTCCAATGCGTAGAAGTATCCAGAAACTACTTGAAGATCCGTTATCTGATTCACTAATTAATGGTGATATCGAAGATGGGGATCGCGTAGAAGCTAATCTTGAGTTTAATGAAGAGTTTCCTAAAGAAAAAGTGTACGACGAAAATGAGGAAGTTACTGAAGAGACTAAAGACACTGATAAACGTAAAGCTTTAATTAAAGCTGATATTAAGTTTAAAGTGATCGAAAAACTTTCACCTGAAAAGCAAGAAGAACTTAAAAAATCTACGATTAAAAAGAAAAAGAAAGCCTTAGGTCTAAATAACTCTGGCGGTTCAAGCTCTGGCACTGGTATTACTGGTGGAGCTGGCGAACCGGTTTCTAACAAAACAGCTTAATTAAACTTGAGTTCTGGTTTAGTTAGACTTTAATTTTAAACTTTTAGCTATTTAATCTTAATATAATTATCAAAAGTAGATTGCATGAAAGTGTGCAGTCTGCTTTAGATTTTAAAATATTTTCTTTTATATAAACTGTGTTATGTTTTTTAAATAATATTTAGATAAAATAATTTTTAAGTAGCATGATTATTAAATAAAGATTTCTACTATAACCTCCGGACTTGAATTTATATTTATATTAAGTGAATAGCTTTTAAAACTAGCTAAACTCTAAAGTTTAGTAAAATTAAAGCTTTATTAAAGTAGATAATACTCTTGAAGTTAGTCTAAAGATAAAGCTAGACTTGTCTAAATATGAATTTTAAAGATGTTATGCAGAGAGTAGGTTTAACTAGCGCAACTGCCTTACTACCGACTATGCTAAGCGCCAAAACAGCATAAACAGCTTTAGCAGAATCAGCTTCTTCTCATCCCAGTAATAGTATAAGTGTGTTTCTAAACTATAACTTATAAGAATTATAAAAACTTTCTAAATATTACAGTTTTTTATAAAAATATTATAGATTTTCGCCTAATTTAGAATTTAATTCTAAATTTTAAGCTTTTTTAGAAATTTTTTTTAAATTAAATTTCTTGAGACTTCAAATTTTACTAGTAAACTTTAACTTATAAAACAAATAAGCACATAAAGTCTTAGCGTCATTAATTTCACCTGAAAGTAACTTGTTTTCGAATTCTGGAATACTCATCTCCACAGTTTCAACCACCTCACCATGATCTAAGTCAGTCGCTCCAGCTGTTAAATCTTCAGCTATATATAAGCTTAATTTTTCACTAGAATAACCAGGACACGGTAGTATTTCACCGCAATCATGCCAGCTGGCAGCAGTGTAACCTGTTTCTTCTTTAAGTTCTCTTTTAGCGGTAATTAAGCTAGCCTCACCTGCATCTTTTTTACCAGCCGGAAATTCTAAGATAATTTCGTTAACCGGCGTGCGGTACTGCCTTACTAGTACTAGTTTTCCGTCTTTAGTTATAGGTAAAATACAAACACCACCTGGATGCATAAAGTATTGTCTTTTAGCAATAATTTCCGTATTATCTATACTGATTTCATCTTCGATAAAATCTAAGAAAAGGCCTTTATATAAAGTTTTAGTATTAAGTTTACGTTCAATCATTCTATTAAAGTTTAGCAATTAGATTATTACCCTGAGAAAGACTCCAATATGATTAGATAATTCAAATATTT
Source organism: uncultured Gammaproteobacteria bacterium (assembly GCA_964438425.1). Taxonomy (GTDB): domain Bacteria; phylum Cyanobacteriota; class Vampirovibrionia; order LMEP-6097; family LMEP-6097; genus CAYTKM01. The sequence goes on along the minus strand of CAYTKM010000004.1, from coordinate 165,567 downwards.
AATCTAGTAAAAACTTAAATATCTAAGTTAGCAGCCTTGCATGGACGTAGCAGCAGTAATATTTAATTAAAATAATAAAAAAAAGGTCAGTATGAAAATCATACTAACCTTTAATAAATTTTTCACCTATGGTATTGAAAATTTTAATTACTTCAATAAATATTAGCAAAAAGTAGAAGTTAATTGGAAACTAGGCAGCAGGTGCAGCTTCTGGAGTTGCTGCAGCTCCTTCAGCAGGTGCAATTTCTTCCTCAGCAGCAAGTAAAGCAGCGCCACCACGTTTAGCCTGAGCTTTACAAACAATTTCTTTAGGTGGTGTAGTAACTTCGATTTTATCACTATCAAATTTAAGATCATGAATTGCAATCATGTCACCAGGCTTATTTAAGCTAGATAAATCTACTTCGATATTGTAAGGTATGTCTCTAGGTAAACATTTAATATTTACATAATCGTGTTGTACGACTAGATCACAACCAAGTTTAATTGCTTCAGAGTTACCAACGAATTTTAAAGCAACTTCTGTAGTTAACATATGACCTTTCTTAACTTTGTAGAACTCTACGTGCATAGGTTCTTGAGTTAAGTAGTTTTTTTGGATATTTTTAATAAGTACTTCATGCGTATCATCATCAGTTTTTAATTCGATTAGACGCTTATAGTCAGCAAAGCTGATCTTTTTAAAATCTTTCATATTCATTTGAATACTAGTTGCTTCGATTTCTGGACCATACATAGTAGCTGGTAAAACACCTTCTCTACGTAAGACTTTAGCTTTTTGCTGAAGATTTCTAGGTTGAATTTCTAAAGTTGTTGACATAATAAGATTCCCTTGAATCTGTTATCATAGCAAAAACTTTAGACCTTGAAGTAAATATATTATTAAAATATTGCTTATACTTATACATCTAAACTAGATAACCTATCTAATAACACTAATAATATAGGTATAAAGATAAAAGTAATGTCAATTCCAGGATTAAACGCTGCAAGTAAAGGTATAGGTAACCTACGTCAGCAATTCGACAGCTTGAATAACTTTGTCAATCAGCGCTCAGCAGGTGCAGCTAAGCAGATTAATGGTACTAAGGCTAAAACCATAGACTTTAATAATCTTTTTGAGGCTAAAAGTGAAGTGGCACAGCAAATACCTAAGGCTAGTAAGAAATCGAACCAAGAGCTTAAAAAAGACTTCGCTGATATTCAAAGACTTGGCTTAAATATTCGCAAGCACTTTTCTCCTAGTACTGTCACCGATTATATAACTAAAGTACACCAATTTCTAGACGATGTTAGTCATCAAGCGTATAGTAATGAAAGTAACTCTGAAAATTTATTTGAAAAAACTAATATAGTAAATAAAGAATTAGATACTTTAGCTGATAACTTTTTTAAAGATCAGACAGGTGAACTTCAGTTAGTCGCCTCATTAGATAAAATTGAAGGTATTTTGATCGACGTTATCGCCTAAGAAAATATCTATGAGATAAATATAAAAAATTTATTTATTAAGCTATCAAATAAAGCTAGATTAAGATTCACTAAAAAATTTCAAGTCTATAATCAATAAAAAGCTCCAATTTAATTTAAATGTTAATTAGAAGTGTTATCGGAATTATTGTTTTAGTGTAAATTAAGTCATCTTATATAATCTTAATCTTGCAAGCAAGCTCTGACTTTTAGAGCACCGCGCACAGCAGACTCTAATTTATCAAGTGGGATCATATTAGGACCATCCGATAAAGCTACATCAGGATCAGGGTGAGTTTCACAAAATAGCCCCGTAGCACCCGCTGCAACTGCCGCTCTAGCTAACACCGGCGCGTAATCTGAATTACCTAAAGACTTATCACCGCCAGCACCTGGCAATTGGCATGAATGAGTCGCATCAAAGATAGTTCTGATACCATAAGCCGCCACCTCAGCAAACATACGCATGTCTACCACTAAATTATTATAGCCAAATGAATTACCACGCTCACAAATAAAAACCTTATTATTGCCAGCTTCGTTCGTTTTCTTTACTATATTAGTCACTTCTTTAGGAGATAAAAACTGACCTTTCTTTATATTAAGAACCTTGCCTGAATTAGCTGCGCTTACTATTAAATCAGTCTGCCTGCATAAAAAAGCAGGTATTTGTAAAATATCGAGTACTTCACCAGCACCATTTTTAATCTGCTCTTCAGTATGCACGTCAGATACGATGGCTAAACCAAATTGCGCCTTAACCTCGCTTAAGATAGCTAAACCTTCATCAAGACCAGGTCCCCTAAAACTTTTCAGTGAACTACGGTTAGCCTTATCGTATGAAGCTTTAAAAACTGGGACTATTTCTGGATAGTCTAAAGCAAGCTTATCAGTTATGGTTTTCACCTGCTCAGCGGTTTTCATGATTAAATCTCTTGATTCAATCACACATGGACCTAACAGTAAAGGAAAGCTAGCTGACGACATGATTTTATCTTGAAACTGGGTGCTTTGATGTAGATTTGGGCTTGACATTAAAGTTAATTCTAACTATTACCGATATAAAAAGATAGTCATGAGAGTAACATTTGCGGCAAACAGCGAAAGCGCAAATATTTATTTATGCTTAGCTATTGCTGAGCAATTTGGCGCTGAACAGAACTGGGATTTTGAGAAAATTATCTCCGGCGATATAAAAGAGCAAGATGAATGGTTTGCTCAATTAAAAGCTATTAAAAACGAGCGCTCGCAAGCTGCCAATAAAACGCATTTATTTTATATAGGTAATGCACGTAGCTATGAAGAAAAACTTATTGCTCGCATTCCTTTTTTAAATTTTTTAAACTTACCTAAGCTAGTTAAACCTAGAACTACAAGTTCAATCTATGATACTATAGTTGAATTTTTAGCTTGGTTTGTTAAATTAAGTTCACATGTGAGAATCGCGATCCGCAAACTTAAAATAAGCCGCACTGAGTTTGTATTTGCGATAGGTTGCTATCAAACTATTCCAATTTTGATAGCGTGCATTATCCTAAATATCAAATTTTTTATTTTAAACCCTAATGCAAACTACAGTCTAACTACTAAAATCTTTAAAGCCTGGGCTCACAAAGTATTTTTAGGCTTTCCTATGAAAGAGGAAAGTGAAAAAATTATTTATACAGGTAACCCAATTTTAAAGAGTTATTTTAAAGATGATAAAGAACTAGAGCAGCAGCAGGCAGAAATTTTACGACCTACTAATCACCAAAAACTTAATATCGTAAAAGTTGTCATTTATGGTGGTGAAACTGGACATACTCATATTAATGATTTAGTAGGTGATGTTCTTGATAGAATTCATGAGCTTGAACAAAGACTATACCAAAAAAGAATCGAACTTAAAATCTGTCACTTTGTAGGACCTTATTTTTATGAGGAACATACTAGTTACTATCTACAGGATAACTTATACAAATATCCTTTTTATCGAGTATACAGACAACCATTTAATCTAAGTGATAGATTCAAAGAGGCTGATATTTGTATTTGCAATGCTTCAGCTTTAAATATTTCGCTTGCTGGAGTAACTAATACAGCTACCATCTTGATGCCCAAAGGTATTTCTGATATGGAAAAAGCTAATGCCCAGGCCTTTGAGGATGCTAGTGCGGCTTATGTAATTCATCAGTTTCAAGGTAATAAAGAACGCCAAAAAGATAGATTGATGTACTTTTTAGAAAATTTATGTTGTAATAGTGTGTCTTTAGAGCAACTAAGACGGAATTTAAGTGAATTAAGTGAATTTACTAGTGCCTTAAAAATTTTTAATTATATCTGCGAGGACTATTAAACATGAAAGTTGCCTTCTCAGGTGGTCACACCACTAAAGATCTGTATAGCGCTTTAGCTTTAGTTGATAAGCTAGCGCAAGTAGAAAAAAATGAATCTGAGCATCTATATTTATCTAAATATTCTAAAACTATTATTGAAACCACTAAAGATTTTCCAGTTCTAAAATACGTACCGATAGATATCCCTGAACCATTTTATATACGTAGTACTATTTTTGAAAATCTAGTCGAGCTACTAACCTGGACATGGTCTTATATTTTAGCTATTTTCCATAGTATTACAGCACTTGAAAAAAATAGAATCGATTTAGTCTTCGGTATTGGTGAATATTATGCCATGCCAGCTTTTATAGCCAGTATTTTAACTGGACGCAAGCTAATCGTTCATTCACCCGATCTAATAGAAAATAGGTATATAGAATTAACTAAGTTGTTCGCTCATAAGATAACTTTTGGCTTTGAGCCCTGCGAGTATTCTGAAGATTTCGTTTTTACCGGCAATCCTCTATATAGACCAGATTTTAATCGTAATGCTAACAGTGAAAATATTGAAGAAGCTGAAGAAAACTATGATCGAGAGTATGGTTTTGAAGACGCTTTTATTAATAGCGTGAAAGATGTAAATAGCAGTTTAGATACTGTTAGGATTGTTATTTATGGTGGTTACAATGGTAACCAATTAGTAAATGATGTTGTTGGAGAAAGTTTAGCTGAACTTAATGAACTTTTCTTAGAGTTACAGCCTGTCATGAGAGATATGAATATCTTACATATAGTAGGTTTAAAAGAGTACGAAGATCATTTGAACTATTACGCCGAAGGCTTAGCAAATTATAAATTTTATAGACCGATAGCTGCTGTAAAAAATTTAACTAAGGTGTTTGATTGCGCTGATATTATCGTCTCTAAAGCTGATGCTCATAGTATTACAGAGATCGCACTTAGTGGATCTTTACCTGTTTTTATAGTTAATCCTTTAAATGAAACCGAAAAAATAAATGCCAGTCACTTTGCTCGCCATGGCTTAGGCTACGCCATTAGCAATATAGAGTCTAGTTTAGATAAAAAGAAAGAAAGGTTCTTAGCTATAGTAAGCCAACTTGCCTTCGATCGTAGTCAGATAAATGAGGTTAAGATGAAAATCCCTACTGAGATAAAAGGTAGCGGTACTCAAAACATTATCGATCTAATGCTAGATATATACCATGGTCGAACTATTGAAGCTGAGTCAAAATTGGGTTTAGTAAGGATTCTTGACCTATTGCCATAACGTGCACGCCTTTAAAACCAAGTTCTTTACATTGCTTAACAACGACTTGAGCCTGCTTTAAACCAACTTCGTGCTGAGCTTTTAGATTTGCTTCATCTTTAGAATCTTTATTAGCATCAATACATTCACTTAATTCATTCAAAAAGCTTTCTGGCACATTTACACCCCAAATATTTTTGTCGATAAAGTTAGCTTGCCCCAAAGTTTTTAGAGGTGTTAAGCCGACTAAAGTTTTAGCAGCAAGCTCATCACCGATAGATTCTTTAAAAGCCATTAGTTCCTGATGATCAAAGCAAATCTGCGTTTGAAAGTACTCTACACCTAAGTCTATTCTTCGAAGCATTTTTTCTTTTTGCTGCTTAAGATTCATATCAGCAGGGTGCGCCGCTGAACCAACACACATATCTATCGAATCAAAAGGTTTTAAAGCTTTGCCAGCCAGATCTACGCCAGCTTTCAGTTTATAAATGATGTTAAATAACTCTTCAGTGGAACTTAAATCAAAACTTTTAGCAGCAGCTTCAGGATAATCTCCTTTCTCTAAAGCATCGCCTCTTAAAGGTAAGATGTTTTTTATACCCAGTGCGCTTGCACCTAGAAAGTCTGATTGCAGGGCTAGACGGTTTCGATCCCTACAAGTAACTTGCCAGATAGTTTCAACAGCTATCTTTTGTTGAATTAAAATTGAAGCGGCCAAAGCTGACAATTTTACCGTGGCTCCTGAGTTGTCTGTTATATTGATCGCTGAAACTAAGCTTTCTATTTGCTGTGCGTTTTTAAGCAAAGTCTGACATTCATTGCTTTTGGGAGGGTTTAGCTCTGCTGTGTAAATAAATGATTTTTCTTTTAGATCTGATCGTAATGACATTTAATGAACCTTTATAGTTATTTTCACACGTTTTTTGGATTTTTCTATTAAAATAAGCTAATATGAGCTTTTTTAATCGCTTTTCTAAAAATATTGGTATTGACCTAGGTACGGCTAACACCTTAGTGTGCTCTGAAGAGGGTATTATATTACGTGAACCTAGTGTAGTTGCTGTAAATAGCCATACCAATGAAGTTTTAGCTGTAGGTGAAGAAGCAAAAGCAATGATTGGTAAAACACCAAGTCATATAGTTGCGATCAGACCACTGCGTGATGGTGTAATTGCTGATTTTGGTTATGCTGAAGTTATGCTTAGATATTTCCTTGAAAAAGCTAACGGTACTAAAGGGTTATTCAAACCAATCGCTAAACCTAAAATTGCTATCGGCATTCCAAGTGGTATTACTGAAGTAGAAAGAAGAGCTGTGCGCGAAGCTGCTGAAAACGCAGGTGCTGGTTCAGTATTTTTAATTGATGAGCCGATGGCTGCTGCTATTGGTGCTGGCTTAGCTGTAGCTGATCCAATCGGTAGTATGATAGTTGATATCGGTGGTGGTACTACTGAAGTGGCTGTAACTAGTTTATCTGGTATCGTAATTTCAGAAAGTATTAGAATCGCTGGTGATGAGCTTAATACCTCGATTATCTCTTACATGAAAAAAGTTTATAACCTGTCTATCGGTGAAACTACCGCTGAGAATATAAAGATCAAGCTTGGTTCAGCTTTTAGACTTGATGATGATTCTGATGAAGATCAATTAGAAGTGCGCGGTCTAAATTTATTAAACGGTTTACCAAGAACAGTTATTGTAAATAGAGCTGAAATCAGGGAAGCGATGATCGAGCCATTAACTTCGATCGTTGAATCTGTTAAACGCACTTTAGAGAGAATCCCACCTGAGCTTGCTGCTGATATTTATGATCGTGGTATAGTACTTGCTGGTGGTGGCGCTCTTTTACAAGGTTTAGATGAAATGATTGCGCATGAAACCGAAGTACCAGTTCATATTGCTGAAGATCCTCTTTCATGTGTTGTATTAGGTACAGGTAAAGTACTTACTGAAAAATCTTTAAAGCGTGTTTTAGATCTTACTGCTAGCCAAACACATCTAGTTTAAACTTAAATGTCTAATTCTATTAAATCTGTAGTACTAACTTTAGTTTTACTGAGTTTAATTGCTTGGTTTTTTAATAGAGCTATTAGTTTTGCAGCTTTATATGTCTATAGACACACTGGTGCTTATTTATTTAGAAGTACTGATTTTGTCCAGAACGTTTCTTTAGGTTACCGTAATTTCTTTTATAGCCAAGAAAGAATAGCTAAGCTCGAAAAAGATCTCTATAACTTAAAACTTAGTAATATAAAGTTAAGTGCTGATGCAGCTAAACTTAATGCTTATGAAAGTTCAGAGTTGTATGAAAGTAATGTGCCTGAAAATACTATTAAAGCTAAAATAATTGGACGCAGCCCTGACAACTGGCATGAACAGTTAATAATAGATAGAGGTCTAAATGCTGGTATTAAGCAGGGACAAGGTGTGATGACCATTAACGGTATCATCGGACAAATAGCCATGGTCTCAGCTGATAGTTCTATTGTTAAACTTATCAATAGTAAAGATTTCCAAATGGGTGTTAAGCTTGCTAGTAATAATGAATATGGTATTTTAAAAGGTGATTTTCCTAACCCACCTGCTTTGGATTTTATAAATATTAATTCAAAAGTCAAATTAAATGATAGAATAGTCAGTTCGGGTGTTTGCATGAATGATACTTGTCCTTATCCAGCTGATTATCCCATCGGTTTTGTTAAGTCAGTTTCTAAAAATCCTAATATCGTGGATTTAGTAATTAAAGTAAAACCAGCTGAAGACCTGAAACGACTAAAAGAAGTATTTGTATTAAAACATGGAAAGTAAAGAATTCGCTTTTAAAATAGCTAAGCTGTGTGAAGATAAAAAAGCCAGTGATATCGAAGTTATCGACATTATAAAATTCGGTAAGATCGCTGATTATTATATTATTTGCTCAGGAGAAAGTGAAGCTCAGCTTAAAGCTATCTCCAAGTATATTGAAGAAAGTATTAGTGATGACCTAGACCTTGAGCCACGTGTTAAAGAAGGTAAATACGGCGATAAGTGGTTTTTATTAGATTATATTGATGTAGTAGTACATGTAATCGGTAGTGAAGCCCGTGAATTTTATAATTTAGAAGAATTATGGCAAGCAGGTAAATTTCTTTCACCTAATGAGTGGTCTTCTGAAATGCTTAAAAATAATGATAGTTAATAGTTTACTAGCTATTGTCACTTTATTTGTAGTCCAATTCATCATATCTTAAGTACTATAAGCTAGATCGCATAAATTATTTTATTACTAATTTTTATCCAGCTTAAAATTCAAATACTTTTATACCATGGTAATTTATACCAGATATATAAAAAGATTAAAGCATCGATAGTAATATACACCCCTTGATAAATTCTGACTCCATCCAGATCTAGACCATGGTTTTTAACGAAATACCAGATTAAAGGTAATAAAACCAGCCAGTTAGTCAACAAAGAAATCTGAATTACTATTCTGGCGCTACCTAAATTCTTTAAAGCCTGCCTAAAAACCACTGCGATAATCTCGAAAGGCATAACTATCATTTGGATTTGTAATGGTAAGCTTGCAATTGAGATTAATTCAGCATCATCGGTAAAGATTTTAAGAATCAATTCAGGATTGAAGATAAAAAAGATCATCGGCAGTAAAATGATCGCAACTCCATATTGCACGACATAAGCCCCCCACTTGCGAGCATGTCTAATATTTTCAGCGCCTAATGCTTGCCCAGCTAAAGTAGCGAGGGTGATACCAAGTCCCATCCCAGGCAAAAATAGCACTAAATATATATTATTTAAGACATTTAAGGCTGCCACTGCCCGGGTACTAATTAGATTTACAATCCAGAATAAAACCGTAATACTTGCAAGCACTGATAATTGCTCTAAACCAGAAAAAAATGAGATTTTTACGATCTTCCATAAACACTCACGATTAAAAAAGCCACCTTTTGTTAAATAACCACTTTGATAAAGTCCTTCGTTAAAACCCCAAATATGATAAAGTACATATCCAAATACTATGGCTGTAGCTGTAGCTATCGCCGCCCCACGAATTTCAAGCCGTGGTAAACCGAATTTACCAAAAATCAGGGCGTAGTCTAAAAAAATATTACATATATGAACACAAATCAGGGTTTTCATATAAACTATAGGCTTATCTATGGCACTCCAATAAGCCCTAAAAGCATAACTGCCAGCGACAAACAACGATACCAGCATGCGAATTTTATAATAAGGTATAGCCGCTTCAACTACTAAAGGGTCAGAATTCAATAAGTTCATTAAGGGCTCAGCTATGAGCTCACCGCATAGACTCGTTAGCACACCAAAAATTATGATAATCGTTAAAGCTGGATTTAAGATGCGTGCACTATCATAGCGTCCCTTGCCCTGCTCGCGGCTAACTAAAGCTTGCACGCCAGCTGACACACCAAGCAATAAAGATTGAGTCATAAATGTTGATATACTGGCTAAGCCTACAGCAGCTAACGCAATCGGACTTAGTTTACCAACCATAGCAGTATCAACTAAATTTAAAATGTTTTGTGAAATCATCCCGACTATAATCGGCGATGATAAAGTATAGATTCTATTTATCTTTGCCAGATAACTACTATCAGCATCTGCTTTTTTAGATTTCAAACTAATAGTTACTCTGGAAAATTAAATCTAAAAATTATTAGTTAGAGCCAGCTAGAATCTTAGCGCCTTCGTTTGCAAGGTCTGTAGCCGTATAAATACCGAGCGCAGCTAACACTACAAAAAGTAGCATAGAAGAAATTAAAACTATTTGCTGAGACTTACTACCTACAGTTACACCCCAAGTAATACAGAAACTCCAAATACCATTACAAAAGTGCCAAGTGATAGCTAAAATACCAATTACATAAAACCAGTAAATGCTAAAAGGGTTCAATAAAGGTATTTTTGGTAGCCAGCTGATATACTCACCAGAAGCTAGTGACGTTGCGATATAAGTGTAATCTAAATGTTCAACTGTTCTAAATTGCAGAACGTGGTAAAGAATGTAAAGCATCGCTATACCACCAGTTGCTCTTTGTAAAAAATATCTCCAGTTATCCGCAAATGAATATTGGATCTGGTTAGGTTTAGCAGTAGATGAGATAATCATACCGTAGACAGCGTGAAAAATGATCGGTAAAAATAAGACAGCCCATTCGACTAGTTCAACAAAAGGTAATGACCTTAAAAAATTAATGATCATATTATAGTTTTCTGCTGAAAATATAGAAACACTATTAGCTGTCAGGTGAAAAATTAGAAATAAGCCGATAGGTATAATACCTGAAAGAGAATGAAGTCTTCTTAAAGTATAATTATTTTGTAAATCCTTGATCATATTACTATATTTATTTTATCCTATATTCGTTAAAGTTTTTAATGATCTTTATAGTTTAAAGTGTCTGAATCATTAAATCATTTAGATTAAATTTATAAAGTTCATTAAATACAAACATCGCACTGTCATCTTCAATATAAACCGGTCCAATTTGAATGGTAAAAAACTTACCTTTATTTAAGACTTTTAGCTTTTGTTCAGTCACTTCTCGGATAGTCGGCATGTAAGCTTCAGCTTGACTGATAGATTTAAAGGTACCTGTAGTTATAACCATCTTGGTTTTAGGAGCGATAGTAGCTATTTTAATAGTTTCATTTTTATCGACAAGTGGATCTAAAAATATGGCTTGGTCTTTATAATTGCTTTGCGCGCTTAGTTGACTAGAAATGTTTTTCTGAGAGGGATTAACATTATTACTGTAAGTATTTTTGAAACCTGCACTATAAAGAGTAAATAAAATAATACCAACTGCCATTAAAGCTAACCAAATACGACCATTAACTGATTTTTTAGCTTTATTATTATTTTCAACTTCAGAAACTTTATTTTTAGCTGATTTAAAAAATTTTTTACGGTATTGTCTAATCAGTAAGACCTGATTTGCATAATTTGTTAAAACAAGCTTTGATTTTATACTTTGCAATAATCTGATTCCACTCTTTATAATACTAATAAGCCCATTAAATAAGCTTTTTAATCCAAAATCTGACCTAGATTTTTGTTCATCATCTACGAAGATACTTTCTATTTCTTTATCAAGATCATCTTTATTACTCATTAGCTCTAAATTTTGAACCGTATTTAATTTAGTCCCTCCTTGTGCGGAAAAATCAACATAAATAATATTGGGTTCATTATTTTCTCTAAATTCTGACATTCTAGGCTTCTATTGGTAGGATAATATATATTCTAAGGAGTATCCGTCAAATTGAACATACATATTATAAAACATTATAGCCAATTCATATTATTTTTAGTGCTTAGTTTGTTTTCATTAAACATAAATGCTGTTGAAGCTCAAAAAACTAACAAAACTTTAAACTATGTAAAGCTAAAAGACTTGGTTAAAAAGCCAGCAGCTTATAAAAATCAGAAGTTGACTGTTAAGGGCAAGTTTTATTCTTTTTCATCATTACCACTGGATTACAAACCTGCTTTTAGAGATTCTAAAGACTATATAGGTTTAGTTCTATCTAGACCAGACCAAGAAAAAGTACCATTAGTGGAGCTTAAAATCGCCAACAAGCTAGATTATTTTAAAAAGAAAAAAGATGATAAAGATTCTGCTAAAGATGATGAACCTGAAGAAATTACTCTAAATTTGAATCATGGTGATTTAATTGAAATCGATGCTGAAGTGTTTGCGATCGCTTTAGGTGAGCCTTGGCTAGAAGCTTCTGATATCAGAATTATTAAAAAAGCTAAGGAAGAAGATAAAGAATGATTGAGGCAATAAAAATGGAAATTTTAGATCAAATTGAAAAAATAAATGGTTTTGATGCGTACTTTGTAATAGATAGCGCCCAAAATGTTCTAGAGAAAAAGATTCCAGACTATTTAACAAATCTTAACCTTAAAAACATAATACTTAATGTGCATCAACTTGATATGGATGTTGATAGTTTCGGCAAGATAGAAAAACGCTTATTATTAGCAGAAAAAGGTGTAATTTATGTTACTACCATTAATAAAAACTTTCTTTTTATCTTAGCTGGCTACAAAGATGAGGTGGATATCACTGAACTTGACCATGTTGTTGAACAAATCAAGCAAAATGTACATTAACAAAAGGAAATTTAGATAAAGATGAATAAATTTAAACAGATATTATTATGTAGCATGCTCGCTCTGTCAGCTGGCTCAATCAATATACCTTGTGTTAATGCTGTTAGCCTGCAAGGTCAAGTTAGTTTTGTTGCACCAGGTACGCCAGTGGCAACGACTTTACCACAAACTTTAAGTTCTGAATTTACTCGTCCTGGTGAAAGATTTACCATGCCACTATCTTCACCAATTTATTCTGGTTCAGGTATGGCAGTTCCAGCTGGCGCTCAAGTCGAAGCTGAGGTAGTTTCAGTAACTCCTGCAGGTCGTGCTGGTCAATCAGGTAGTATGGATATTAAGTTAAGAGCTTTAATCATGCCTGACGGTCAAAAAGTACCGATAGCAGCTAGCATTGATAACACCAGATTTGAACTAGGAGCAGGTAAAAGCCGTGTAGGTCACTTTGCTAAAGCTACAGCTGGCGGTGCTGCTGGTGGTGCGCTAAGTGGACTTATCGGTGGTGCTATTTCTGGCGGTCGTGTCGGTAGAGGTACAGCTTTAGGTACAGCTATCGGTGGTGGTCTCGGTGTCCTTGGTGGTGCGATTAAAAAAGGTGATGAGTTTGTAATCCCTTCTGGTACTACGATTCCATTTAGATTAGATCAAACTTTACGTGTAGCTAGTGGTATGGGAGCTGGACCTGGTCAAAATCCTAATAGTTTTAGTGGTGGCAATCAGTATACCCCTGGTGGTGCTTTCCAAGATCCTAGCCAACAAAATTATAGTGGTGGTTTCCAAGATCCTGGTTCTGTTTATCAGGAATATAACCGCAATCCATATACTGGTTACTAAAAAAAATAAACTTCTTTAATAAAGTATAGATGCTGCTTTAATAAAAAAGCTTTTACGCTGCATTAATTTAGTTAGTGCAGCGTTTTTCCATTATTACGTTTATCAATTAGTTATTAAAGTAACTTATTTAGCGATTAAAAGCAATCTGCTCAATTATTGATTAGTTATTTTGAAAAAATGTATGTAACATAAAGTTTGATTTTATTACTATTAAAATTTTTTATTCTATTAGTTAATAACAAGCACAAAGCAGCTCTAAGAAGGTAAATCTACTAGTACTCATGATAATATTAAAATGATATGTTGACTGTTTCTTTACCTGATGGCTCTGAAAAAACCCTCGAGCAGGGTCAAACTGGCTTTGATCTAGCTAATTCTATCTCTAAATCTTTAGCTAAGCAAGCTATTGCGATTGAAGAAAATGGAGTGGTTAAAGATCTGCACGCCCAGATAAATAATGGTAGTAACATAAAAATTATTAAAGCCGGTGATAAAAAGAGCTATGAAATTTTAAGACATAGTGCCAGCCATATTCTAGCAGCTGTAGTCCAAAAGCTATACCCTCAAGCTAAAGTAGGTATCGGACCTGCTACAGAAAATGGTTTTTTCTACGATTTTCAGATCGCTGATCATAAGTTAAACGAAGAAGATTTAGAAAAAATTTCTAAAGAAATGAAAAAGTTTGCTAGTGGCGCTTATCAGGTAAAACGCCGTTTAATAGAAGATCCTCAGGCTAAACAACAAGAATACGAGGCTCAAGGTGAAATTTATAAATCTTTTTTACTTGAAAAACATATTACTGAGGACACTTTAACTGAATATTACTTTACTGATAGTAACGGAACTGAAGTTTGGTCGGATTTTTGTGCTGGTCCGCATATTCCAAACACTAAATTTATTAAACATTTCGCTTTAACTAATGTAGCTGGCGCATACTGGCTTGGTGATGTAAATAATACGATGATGCAACGCGTCTATGGTACTGTCTGGTGGTCCGATGAAGAGCTTAAAGCTTACTTTAAACAAAAGGAAGAAAGTGAAGCGCGCGATCACCGTAAACTAGCTAAGCAACATGATTTGTTTAGTACGCACGAGCTAGCTGGTTCTGGCTTAATTTTCTGGCACCCTAATCTAGCGACTATTAGACACGAATTAGAAAATTTCTGGTACACTGAGCACCGCAAAGATGCTTATGAGTTTGTTATCACTCCGCATATAGCTAAATCTCAGCTATGGGACACTTCTGGTCACAATTCTTTTTATAAAGATAACATGTACAACCTAAAAGTAGATGAAGAAGAATATGTACTAAAGCCGATGAACTGTCCGTTTCATGTGCTAATTTTCCAAAACGCCCGTCATTCATACCGAGAGCTACCAGTACGCATGGCTGAAATGGGTACGGTTTATCGTAATGAAGCTAGTGGTGCTGTACATGGTTTAGCGCGCGTGCGCGGCTTTACCCAAGATGACGCGCATATTTTTTGTACGCGCGAGCAGTTTAAAGCTGAAATACAGAAAGTTTACCAGTTAATCGATAGAATCTACGGTAATTTAGGGTTAACATTTGAAGTTGAAGTATCTACTAAACCTGAAAAAGCTATTGGTGAAGCTGAACTTTGGAGCTTTGCTGAGCAAGGTTTAATGGACTCATTAAATGAACTGAAAGTGGACTATGAAATTAATCCACAAGATGGTGCTTTCTATGGACCTAAAATCGACTTTAAACTTAAAGATGCCTTAGGTAGAGTCTGGCAAGGTGCAACTATTCAGCTAGATTTTAATCTACCTGAGCGTTTTGATCTTAATTATATTGATAAAGACGGTGAAAATCAGCGTCCAGTGATGATTCACAGAGCAATTTTTGGTTCGATGGAAAGAATTTCGATGGTACTTATTGAACATTACGCTGGTGCCTTCCCGACTTGGCTGGCACCGAAGCAAGTTAGTGTAATTCCAGTTACCGACAAACATAATGAGTATGCTGAAGAAATTAGACTTAAGCTGATCGAATATGGTTTGCGCGCACAGGCTGATCTAAGTTCAGAGCGCATGAACTATAAGATTCGTAAGGCTCAAACTAATCAAGTGCCTTACATGCTCATAGTAGGTGATCAGGAAATGGCTGAAAACAAGGTTAATGTCAGATGTCGCCGTGGTCAAGATCAAAGTTCACTGAAAATTGATGAATTTGCGCATAAATTACTTGATGAAATCAGATTAAAACAACAAGAACCTAAAATCTAAAATTTTCACTTAATTTTATTATTCTTTTAATTTAAACTTAATTTAGATTTGATTAAGTAGAAGAGTTAAGAGGTATAACAAGATGAGTGAAATTAAAAATTTAATGGAAGAACATAACATTAGCTGGAGCGAAGCTAGTGAAATGAATAAAACTAAGTTACTTGAAAAGAAACTTAAACCTATTGAACGTAATCGTAGAGGTAGAAATAAATTCCAAAATACCTATGGTAGTAATCTAAGTAAAGATGAAATCCAGAAAATGTTTGATTTAAAGTCTTTAACAGCTGGTATTGATTCTGCACTTATAAAGTCTAGTGACGACGGTAAAATCGACTTTGGTAGTAAAAAAGTTAAGAAAGCCTATAAAAAACTTAAGAAAAGTGGTTTAACTGAAGGTAGTTCAGCTAAAGATCTTAAATTTATGGAGAATTTACAAGAGATTAAACTATTACGTAACAATCTAGTTTCATTAACGTCTAAACGTGAAAGTCTTTCGTCTAAAGCAGAAATGAAGAAAAGTGATCATAATGAACTTCAGATTTTAGGTCTAAAAATGGATAAAATTGAGACTAAAATTGAAGAACTTGGTGGTTAATTAAGTTTCATATTTAAAAAATTTGAGAATCAGGCGCTTGCAAAGGTGCCTGATTTTTTGTTTATTACTTAGCTGGCTAATTTAAGTAATATTAATAACTACTGCGCAGCTTGAATTTCAAACTTATCAATTTTAATATAAACTTGTCATAGTTCATAAAATCACATTAATTACTACGGTCTGTAACTTTTTAACACTAAATCATATTAACTATTAATAACAGTAAATATCAACACTGAGTTACATTAACTCATAACATCTGTATTTTTCAATGCTAGGTTACCTTGACACTGAATTGCAAGCGGCAGCAATATAATTTCTCTCTAAAATTTTACACAAAATATAATTCTTTAATCTATTTTTGACAACTGGAGTAAATTTTGTAGACTTAAAATGAATTCTCTAATATAGAAAAAAAATTCTAAAAATACGCTAAATTTAGAAAAAAATTACAGAAAACAGACCAAATTAGAATTATTTTATAAATAATCGAAGTTTTTATAAAATAATTCTAAAAGCTAAGCACTATTAAAGTAAATATTAAATACTTAAACTACTAGCTTTAAACCTAAAATTAAAGAACAAAGCATAAAAGTACTTGCGGCAATCCAAGTTAGTACATTTAATTTATCATCAGCACTTGATTGCATACCTTTAAAGTGGTTAGCAGAACCGCCGATCGCACCTAAACCTTCAGATTTAGGATCATGCGCTAGAACAAAGAAAGCTGTCAATAAGCCAGAAACTAGTTGTAAAATGACAAACAGATTGAACATCACCCTATATAATATCACAAAACATTACACCACTTAGTGTAAAGCAGTAATAGACTAAAATTCTAATAAAGTCTGCTTAGATTTAATTGCTGATAATAAATGATTGCGGTATTCAACAGCATCTGTATGAATTAACTGATTTTTATGACACACATAAGTGATTTTATTATTCATAGCAGCGAGTAAAGCCTGATTTAAATCAACTTTTTGAAAAATTAGCTGACGAATTTCTTCTAAAGCTGGTACTTTTTTCAAATAATCTCGACCAGGTTCGATCATATCAGCTAGGTAAAGTATTTTAGAGATCACCGACATCTGTTTAGAGCCTAAAGTATGTTCTTTAATGGCAGCTAAAATTTTAGGGTCATCTAAATTATGTTCATCTTCAAGTAACAAAGCCGCTGTTTTAGCATGCAGTAAGTTAGGGAATTCTTGCTCCGCTTGATTAATCTTAATTTTATAGATAGCTGCAAGTTCAAGTTGAGTAGAGTTTGTTAGTTCTTTATTATAGTCATGCAGCAGTGCTGCTACTTGAAGTTTATGTAGTTCAGCCTCATTTAAAATGAAATTTAAGTTAGCTTTAGCCTGCAAAGTTTTAGCTATTTCAAGTGCGGTATCTTTAACCGAGATTGTATGCTGGTAACGTTTGCTTGAGAGTCTGGTTTTAATTAAAGATTCGATCTCAGTAATATTTTTGATCATGAAATTAAGTTTATCTTAAAAAGAATCTTTAAGGTAACTGAGATCTTTTAGATTACCAGTAAACTTAAAAATTTATTAGTTAATAGGCTAACTTACCTAAAAATACACAGATAGTAATATAATTGAAGAGTTAAAATGTCTGAAAAAAATCATCCTAACGTTTTCATTGATACTGCGCAAGCCATTTTTAAAGGTTTTGCTTACGGCTTAGGTGATTTATTACCTTTTAAAAAGAAAGGTCCTAGAGAGACTCCAGCTGAAGAAGTCACTAATAGTGATAGCTGGCATAAGTATTATCGTAACCGTGAGTGGCGCAACTACATTATTAGTGAGGCGATCGCTCAAATTCTAGTAGTAATTATTCTACTAATTTTAATCAGGACTACACTTGGTGAGTTTAGATTTATTCCATCAGAAAGTATGGAGCCCACTTTAAAAATAGGCGATAAGTTAGCCGTCGAAAAAGTTTCTAGACTAAAAAATCTATTAACTGGTTCAAACTATAACCGCGGTGATATAGTAATTTTCTATCCACCACCCAATGCTACTGGTAGCCGTGAGATTATTCATAATGATCCTTTAAGTATCCTTGGTAGACTAACTGGTTTACCATTTTTACCACAAACGGAAGCGTATATAAAAAGGTTACTGGGAGTGCCTGGAGATACTATCGAAGTTAAGGCTGGTAAAGGAGTATATATTAATGGGATGCTGATTAGAGAACCTTATCACGAACAAAGCCCAGCTTATTTACCGAACTATGATTTCGGGCCGGTTAAAGTACCTGAAGATCATTATTTTGTACTTGGAGATAATCGTAACTTTAGTTTTGATAGCCACTATTGGGGCTTTTTACCACAAAAAAGAGTTATTGGGCGAGCAGCCTTTATTCTATACAGAGATTTAGGCACTAAACCACAAATCAGCCCTAAAAGTTACCAGGAATGATCTACTTATATCTAAGCATAGTAATATTAATTGCACTTAGTATTTTCGGGCTAGGTATAGATAGCTATCCACTGGCTGGAGTAGACGAACCGCGCTACTCGCAAACAGCAGCTAACATGCTATTAAATCATGACTTTATTACTCCATACTTTAACGGTAACTTGCGCTACGAAAAACCCATACTGTTTTACTGGGAGCAAGCTTTAGCCTTTGCAACCTTCGGTGTCAATGAATTTGCAGCGCGCTTACCTTCGGTGCTAGCGGCGACGGGTACTACTATTTGTGTATTTTTACTAGGTGGCATACAAGCTAGTGCTCTAATTGCAGCAGTCATATTTATTAGTAGCTTTTCAGTGCTAGTATTTTCTAAAATCGCGATCACTGATATGAGTTTGTGCTTTTTTATAACAGCTAGCTTAACTTGTTTTTTTCTAGCTTATCAGGATTACCTGCATTTAAAAACCCGCATTTCTAAAACTTCTAATCAAGGTAAAATGTTATTTTACGCTTTTATGCTGATGATGGCTTTAGGCTTTTTATGTAAAGGTCTAGTTGCGATCGCTATACCACTTGGAGTAGTCTTACTGTTTTTGATTATAGAGCGTGAGTTCCCTAAACTCATCTTCAAACATAAGATAGACATCTTGCAAGGTCTGATTTTATTTATGTTTATCGGTTTGCCATGGTATTTTGCGATTCATCATGCTTCTCACGGTGAGTTTACAACTAGCTTCTTTTTAAAAGACAACTTTGAAAGGTTTATCGAAACTAAAACCAATCATGCCGGACCGATTTGGTATTATATACCAGTTATTTTAGTTGGCTTTATGCCCTGGTCTTTCTTTTTAATTCAAGCATTTTTTAAAAACGATCTAAGTCGCAATCGCGAGATAAAAGTTGATCATAACAGCACTGAAGCACTAACCAGATTTAATTTGGTTTGGATCATAGTAGTGTTTTTATTATTTACCACTGCCCAAACTAAACTCGTCACCTATATCCTACCTATCTACCCAGCTTTAGCTTTAGTAGTAGCTAGATACTGGTTAAACCTGTTTGAACTGCAAAGAAATAAACAGCTAAACAACTCTGCTGCTTTATTAGGCTTTGTAGTGATGATCATAGGTACTGTTATTGCTGGATACTATGCTTTAACTAAATATAAAGAGCAGTTACTAGGTTTAGACTCAGATTTAATCTTTTATATTGTGGTTGCCTTAATAATCTTACTGTGCGCTCAGTTAATTGCCGCTACAGCCATTACTAGTCGCCCTAAAGTTTCATTTATAGTTTTTAGTGTAGGTATTTTAATAATTTATATCTTAGTTTCATTAAAGATCATGCCGATAGTGTTCAAGGCTATGGACTCTGGCTTAAAACAGTTTACAACTGAATTTGTAAGAATTGAAGATAAACTGGCAACATTCAGACTAGCACGCGGAGCGCTGCCTTTTTATAGAAAAAAAGTGGTTAAAATTTATACTAAAAATAAAAACTTTCATAATTACCTTACGCATGAAGCTACTTTAGAGTCAACTAATCTTGATTTAAGTGTTAGTGAAGACGCTAGTAACTTAAAAGTTAATACTAGAAGTAACACTTTAGTAGTTAAAGATGCAGCGAGTTCAAAAAGAAGTGGCTTAAGTAAAGTCTCAGGTAATTCAAGTGAAAACAATCAACAAGATAACTCGAAGAGATACTTCGTTACCAAAAAAGAACATTTAGCTAGGTATGATAAGTTTTTAGAAAAAAACCAGCTACCTCAAACCTATGATTTGTTTAGTACTAATTCTAAATATGTTTATGGTTACGCTAAATAAATATATCTATAGTTAGTTAGATAGAGTAAGATTAACTCATTTAATTCTTGTAGTAAAAATACAATTTATATTTAGATAATTTGAAATACATCGAATTAAACTTAGAAGCCAAATATGAACTTAATTACTCTTGAATAAAGGCTTATAGTGATTGAAATATAAGATACCTAGTATAAGGTTCATCGCAACTACTACTATAGAAACTGCAAGACCACTAGGATCTAAAAACAAGTGTAGAGCTAGTACATTTAAAGTTATGGGAGCTAAAAAAATTAGAGCTAACGGCACGCAGATATTAGTCATTAGCATTAAACCAGAAATTAACTCCATAGCCTTAATCCATGGAAACATATAACCTGTTTGAGCTAAAGCAGTTAAAAAGTTAGTCGCTTCAACATTATGTTCAGGTAGCTTAATAAAATGCAAAAAGCCGTTCAAGCCGAAAACTACAAATATAAGTCCTAATGTTAACCTTAAAGCTAGCTTTAAAATATTCATAGCCTTAGTTTAACAGATTACTTTTAGAAGCTTGTTCTATATTAGCTATAAATTTATAAGGTGAAACAAACTTTACACCTTCAATTTCAAGTGGTTGATCTTCACTAACATCTTGCCAGGCGTTATTCATCTTTGGTTGCCAGGTTTTGCTAGCTTCAGAGTTAGATTTAGCTAAATTACAAACTGGGCAAGCTGCATATAGGTTTCTTTCATCTTGGTTTAAAGCAGCGTACTTAGATGCTGGTAAGTGATGATCATAGGTAGCTTTATAGTCATTTAATTTATGCTGCTTGGTTAGCTTATTTTTGCTATCTAAACTAAGTTTAGTATTAGCATTTAAGGGCAAGCTAGCTAAAGCTTGCTTTAAGGTTTTATTGTTTATAAGTGGTCTACCACAATACACGCAGGTATAATTATCTCGTTTAAAGATTTTTGCAAGCTGACTGTCACTAATACGACTATCTGGTCTACTACGCTCATTTTTATTAATTTTATTAGCGGCAAAGTTACTGGCAGATATTTTACCAGCGTGCTCATCAGCAAATTTTTGCAGATGCTCAAGAAAGTTTTGTTTAAGTTTACTATTACTTGAACTTAGCTCTCCGTTTATCAGTATATTACTTTTATTTATCTCGCTAACTATCTCAAAATTAGTTCTAATACCATTATTTAAAATGACAGTTTTTAAATTAGGGCTATCTATAAAGCTGATATTAAGTCTACTTACCTTTAGTTCATTAAAACTATGATTAGGTTTCAGCTCAAGATCACTTAAGTCAGATAAATTAGCCTTCAGATTAGATTCAGCTAAATTTGAATCTCTATTAGCTTGATGAGCTAGCTTTATCTTAGGTTTACAGTTAGGATCGCTGTTAAGGCTATAGTCTTGCTGGTACGGAGCGTAAGTCGATTTACAAGTAGATTTTTGAGAAACATAAGTTTTACTGCTACCAGAAGTATCTTGCTTTAAATCACTTATATTTTCTGAGGGTTGATTTAAAACTTTTTCAGATTCATTAGTAAGTTTTGCACCACTTATTTCATTTAGTTTTTCTTTATTAGATTCTAGTTTTTCTTTAACAATTTCAGCCTCTAATTTAGAACTAGCTTTTACTCCAGACTCATTTTCAAGTAAATTATTTAGCTCAGTAGCAGTAAGTAGACTTTCACTATTAAAAACTTTTAGCTGAGCATGCTCCTTAAAGATTTCATCAGCTAAAGTTACGCGCAAAGCTTCAAGTAAGCTTCGGTAGATATAATTAGGATTTTGATAACGCACTTCTTTTTTACTAGGGTGTACATTAACATCAACCTGATCAGCTTCGATTAGAATATTTAAAAATATATATGGATACTTTCTTGCTGGCAAAATTTCTTTATAGATTTTATCTACAGCTGATCTAATCAGATCGCAAGGCACAACTCTAGTATTAATCGCTGTATAGTAAGCGCGTTTATCAGATCTAAAGAGTGCAGCAGTTGAAATAAAACCAGTCAATTGTAAATTTCCAGCATGATAGCTAAGTGGAATTAATTTACTAACTATCTTATCACCGAAAATGTCTTTAATTCTAAGGCTAAAGTCTGACTGTTGATTTAAATCTAAAGTTACACCATGATCAATAGTTAATTTAAAAGCTATTTTAGGGTGAAAAATAGCGAAATTTCTCACTAAATCTACAATATGTTTTTTTTCACTAGCACCTGTTTTTAAAAATTTAAGTCTAGCTGGCGTATTATAAAAAAGTTCTTCGATTAAGATACTAGTACCACTCGCTGCGCTCGCGGGGTTAAGCTCAGCATCGACTCCTTTAATCGTATAAGAATAAGCTAATTCTTGATCAGCAGGCTTACTAATACAAGTTACCTTACTAACAGCTGCTATACTAGCGAGCGCTTCGCCGCGAAAACCATTACTGGATATATCATTTAAATCGGTAATCTCACTTATTTTAGAAGTTGCATGACGCTCGAAGGCAAGTTCCAGTTCTGACATGTAGATACCTTTACCGTTATCAGCTATTTTTATACTACGATAATTATGACTAAGCTCGATGCTAATTCGCGTAGCGCCAGCATCGATACTGTTTTCTACCAGCTCTTTTATAATCGCAGCTGGCCTTTCGACAACTTCGCCAGCTGCAATCTGGTTTCTAACTAAAGGATCTAGTAATTTAATCTGACTCATTTAAAAAACTTCCAATTACTTTATAATTCCTCGATTACCCTTTAATAAAATCTACTTTATGGGTGCTTTATCTAAAACCCTTAAATACCATATTAATATTTGTAGGTACTTTTAATAAAACCATGGACTAGTAAAATGACACCTATAAAATATGTCCTAGATGATTTTTTTTCGTTTGCAGATACTGATCATTATCAGTGTTAGATTTAAGCGGTACTCTTTCAACTATCTCTAAACCATACCCATCAAGTCCATAGATTTTTTTAGGGTTATTTGTTAAAACTTTAATCTTTTTTAGACCTAAATCATTTAGAATCTGCGCGCCAACCCCAAAATTTCTTAAATCTACTGGAAAACCTAGCTGACTTTTAGCTTCAATAGTATTAGATCCTTTATTTTCATAAGCTTTTAATTCATTTAAAAGACTGGTACCATGAGCTTCCTGTCTAAGGTAAACCAGCACCCCAGCACCATTTTCACGGATGGCATCCAGTGAAGTGCGCAGTTTATCATTATAGTTGCAGTGCAGACTTTCAAATAAACCATCTGTCAGGCAGGCACTATGCATGCGCACTAAGACTTCAGCACCTTGATTAGAAATTTCTTCGACATCACCTAAAACTAAAGCGATGTGTTCTTGACCACTGATACCATCCTGATAGCCATAAATCTCAAATTCTTCAGAAAATTTGCTTGGTAGGTCAATTTTAATTACACGATGTACGAAACGCTCTTCTTTAAGACGATAAGCTACTAAATCAGCGATAGTTATAAACTTTAAGTCATGTTTATGCGCAAATTCAAATAAATCTGCCTGACGTGCCATACTACCATCATCATTTAAAATCTCACAAATCACCCCAGCGTTTTTGCAGCCAGCTAGTCTAGCCAAATCTACAGACGCCTCAGTGTGCCCCACACGCTTTAATACACCACCAGACTGAGCTTTAAGTGGAAAGATATGACCTGGTTTACGCAGATCACTAGGTCTAGCGTCATCAGCGATTGCGACTTGAATAGTTTTAGCTCTATCAGGGGCGCTAATACCAGTAGTTACACCAAATTTAGGATCAGCATCGATACTGATGGTAAAAGCCGTCTGAAATTCATCAGTATTACGTGACACCATACTATCTAACTCAACATTTTTAATTAATTGATCGTCCATACTTAGACAGATCAAACCACGTCCATGAGTTGCCATGAAGTTTATTAATTCAGGAGTTACTTTATCAGCAGCGCAGACCAGGTCGCCTTCATTTTCACGGTTTTGGTCATCAGCTACAATTATCATCCTACCTTCAGCGATATCACGCAGAGCTTCTTCAATAGTGTTAAATTTGTTTTCTATCATTAATTTTTAAAAAGCCCACTCAAGTCAACTTTTATCTACAAATATAATCTTAGCGGTTAAATATGTATAAAATATAATTTATCAAAGAAAATAATATAAAAAAATTTTTTAAATTTGTTATCAACTAATATAAAAACCTTACTATATATACGTATTAACGGATCTAAATATTAATTAGTTAGCTCTTCAAAATAACATTCGTGATTTAAGTTTATTTTTTAACTTTTTCATAATAATTCCATGCTTTTATTATTGTATGGAAATCAATAACAATTCTAATCAAGCAGATGCGAAGTTCAATCAAAGTAATATCTTAAGTAGCTTTTTTAGTACTAGAGCATCGAATGATTATAGTCTTTATCAAACACTAGCTTTAGATCTATACAGATCTATTAACTTCTATAGAGTTTACAATGATGTATCTTTGTTTATCGAAGAGCATAAAGAATTTACTGACTATCGTGAAGATATCGAAGAGCTATGGGATGAGTTTAGCCAAATGACTGATGGTGAATTAGCTGACGTTGCGATCAGAATTTTAGCTGATTTATAAATTAATTAACTAATAACTTTTAAGAAAAGACCCTAATTTATTTAGGGTCTTTTTTTTGTACAAATTTAGTATTATCTGCATCCATATAACTTTTCTAATAAACATTTCTTAATAATTAGGCACTGTTTTTATGGAAAAATTACTAGCATGTTATTAAACACTTTAAATACTTTGTTCCAACAAATTACTAACAAGCAAGCTCCACATAATCTTTCCAGCAAAAAATCAGATAATAAACCTACCGATATTCAAATTACTCCAAATAGACCTAAGGTAATTGATCTTTCATTAAGTGAGCCTGATAATAAATTATCTGAAAAGTGTGGAGTTTTTGGGCTAGTGTCACTTCAAGATAATAAAAACCTGGTTAATGATGCTTTTTCAGCTTTAAGTTTCTTACAACATAGAGGCCAAGAAGCAGCCGGCGTTAGTATAAAAAGTGATTTAAATGAAAATTTTCAAACCTACAAAGGTGTGGGCTCAGTAGATAATGTTTTCAGGGGTTTAAATGATGATAAAAAAAATTCAGGTGGTAAATTAGCTTTAGGGCACGTACTTTACCCAACTTCAAGAGCAGTTTGCCAAGCCAGTCAGGATAAAAAAATTCATGTGCAACCGATTATCGAAAAAGAAGCCAAACTAAGTCTAGTCCACAACGGTAATATTCCAGATACCACTAAAATGACTGATTTCTTAAAGCTAAATGGTTATGAAGTTGATCAATTTAACGATTCAGAAAAAATTGCTAAGTTAATAGCTCACTTCAAACTTTCAAGTCAGTCTGATAAAGAAGTTAGTTTAATCGAAGCTATCAAGCAGGCTGCTCAGTACTTCGATGGCGCCTATAGTATTATTGTGGCTGATGATAAGCAGCTAGTAGCTTTCAGAGATCCTCAAGGACTTAAACCACTTACCATGGCAAGTTATGGTAACGGTAGTCAAAAGCAGGCTATTGGTTTTGCGTCTGAAGATCGAGCATTTAAAGCTCTAAGAGCCAATCCTGCACTAGGTGAAGCTGATATTAAAAATATCGAACATAACCAGGCTTTAGTTTTAGATCTGACAGCTACAGATCCTTTAAAAAGCGCGCAAACTCATATTTTAAAGCCAGAGTTTAAAGGTGAAGCTAAATATGATAGCTTCGAAAATGTATATTTTCAAAAAGACGATACTAATATTTTAAACAACGGCATGAAAGTGCCCGTATATGATATCCGCTATGATGTTGGTCAAACTTTAGCTCAAGAATTAAAAGAAAAAACTAATAATTTTAAGACTAGTGCTAAGCCTGATGTCGTTATTGCTTTACCTGAAACTGGCGTGCCCTACGCTTTAGGCTGCGCGCATGAACTTAAAGTGCCTTACCATGCAGTTTTCAAAAAAGTAAAAAATATCCGGTCCTTTATTGAAGGTATTATCGCAAGGAAAAAGGTTTTAAAAGAAAAATTTTCACTAGTGGAAGAAAGCTCACATCTAAAAGGTAAAAATGTAGTTTTAATTGATGATTCGATAGTTAGAGGTAACACATTAAAGCAGGCTATTCAGATGCTAAAGCGCACTGGAATAAAGTCTTTAAGGATTCTAAGTGCCGCACCACCAGTAGCATATCGTAATATTTCTGGTATAGATATCGCTAATGAAGAAAAATTATTTGCGGCAAAACCCAACGGCTTAAAAGATTTTTTCAAAGACCTCAAGTCTCATTTTGACAACTTTCAGCATAAACTTGAGTCTATTACTTACCTACCTTTAAATAAAATGCTACAAAGCTATGAAAAAACCACTGGCATTAAGGCGAAAAACTTTAATACAGAATCTTTTAGTGGCAAGTATCCTGTAAGTACTGAGTACTTAGGTAAAGAGTTTAATCTGGAGCTTGAAAAGCGTAAAGCTAAGCCCATAGAGACTCACGTTAATGACAGGCAGCTAGCTTTAGCTGAGCTGCATAATTAATGCTGATTGTTTTAAAGTATTTTAGACTAGTTTGAATACTAAAGCTAAGTAAATTGATATTATAAAATAGCTGACTGTATTAAATTTAATTTAGCTAAATAATATAAATAACCGTTTTTAATTTAAATAAATTAGTTCTATAGAATAGTGAATATTCCCTTAACTAAATTAATTTAACTAAGGAACTTAGCTCGGAGCTTTCAGCCTGCTCAGCTTTAAAATCAGCCAGTTTAGAATCTTTAACAGCCTGATGGGTTTTAGGTCCTAAAGTAAATAGTCGAATGCTAGCTCGATACTTAGTAAGTAAATTAATATCCACTAACTCTAAAAAATTATGAACACAGCTAGCACTAGTAAAAAAGATTTTAGTAGTGTTACTTTGCTGGGTATCTTGCTCAAAATGCTGTTCTAGCTCCGTGAGTAATTCATTTGAACTATAGTCAACTTTAGTTTGGTAAGCATCGACCTGATGTACTTTAACTGTGTTTTCTTGCTCTAAATCCTCGTTTATTTCATGATCAGCGATACTACTTCTTGGAATTAAAACCTGCAAAGGTTCAAGTAAATCAGAGTTATGTGTATAAGTTTCTAAAAACTCTCTAGCAAAGCTTTTACCGTTATATTCTACTGGCATAAAATTTATTGGAAATTGCAGATCATCTTCGAGAAAGGCCTTAGTTTTAGTACCGATGCAAGCTATTTTTATATGCACTGGTATATTGAATAAGTGACCACCTAAATCTAGTAAACGTTCGAAGAAAAATTTAGCAGCGGTCTGACTAAGAAAAAAGATCCAGTCAAATTTATATAATTTCCTGATGCTAGCATCTAAAGCTATATATTCGTCAGCTGGCGGAGCAAAATTTATCACAGGAAAATCGAAAATAGTTTCTTCGTCATAATTAGCTTGAACTTTAATTTGCTCTCTAAGTGCATTATTTTTAGACTTTGAGCGCGTTAAAATATATGACATATAATTTATTATAACTAACTATGTTTTTAAAATTTAGGGATATAAGGTTTACTAGCTAAGCGCTAATTATTACTTGATGTTTTATAAGTGATAGCTTGATTTGCAATTAAGTAGTAAGTATTCATGTTTTTTAGAACATACGCTGTAATACTCTTATCTATATTTTTCTACACCCGTAAAAACCAATAATTATCCACTAAAATCCAAACGTTAAGGCTAAGCTAGTTAGTATCTATGTACCTTATCAGCAATGCTAATTTTATACCATATTTTCTAATTTAAAGCTGATAGGCATTGGTGTAATATTTCAACTAAAATTAAAACATCACTTCAGGTAGATTTTTAATTTTTTTATAAATTTGACTTAAATTTAGAATTTATTTCTAAAAAACCATAAAAATTAGACTAATTTTACAAAAAAGCCGCAAATCTATAAAAACTTTCTGAAAACACCCCTAATTTAAAAATTTTTTATAAACTTTACATATATTTAGAAAATTAATCTAAGAATATTAAAAATTTAGAACTTTTTTATAGAAAAACGCTTAAATTAGAATTTTTTTATAAATACAAATTTTAAAGAACTTGTAGTTTCTCCAATAAAAAATGCCTAAAATAAGTGTAATAAATCAAACTCTAGCTTACTAAAAAAGCTAGAGTTTAAAAAAAAATTTATTTATTAGATTTATGTATTAGCTACCTAATTTATAACCAAAACCACGTACAGTTTGGATGACTTTAGGATGGTTAGCATCACGTTCAAGTTTTTGTCTTAACCAACAGATATGAACATCAACCGTCTTAGTATCACCTTCAAAATCTAAGCCCCACACTTTTTCGATTAAATCGTCACGTGAGTAAATACGTTTCGGATTTTCAATAAATAGTTTTAGCATTGAAAATTCACGTGGAGATAAGCTTACTTCTTTATCTTTAAGCCATACTCTATGACTTAATAGATCAACCACGATATCACCAAACCTTAAACGTTTCGGTTTAGCAACTGTAGATTGCTCTGATCTTCTTAAAGCTGACTTCACTCTTGCAAACAATTCATTTAAATTAAATGGCTTAGTAATATAATCATCAGCGCCATTTTCAAGACCTTCAACTACTTCATCCTTAGCACTTTTACCAGTAACCATGATTACAGGTACAAAGTTTTGGGCAGTACGAACTTCTTGCAACACTTCAAGTCCAGACTTACCCTCAGGCATACTCCAGTCTAGTAGTATCAAGTCAGGTTCTTCCCTTTCATACATACTTAGAGCTTCATCACCACTATATGCAGTTACCACGTCATAGCCTTTTTCTTTAAGAGAATAAGCTAATGGGTCTACTAAATTAATCTCGTCGTCAACTAATAAAATTTTTGTCGTCATATCTTACCTTATTTAACTTATACCTTTTGAGCTTGAGAGTCAAGCATTTTTTTACACTTTTCTAATACTATATACCCAATTCCAGTAGTATTTTCATCACCACCTAAATCTGCTGTTAACTTTCCATCATCCAGGGTTTCTTTTATGGCAGCTTCAAGTAGTTTTGCTTCGCGATCTTTGTTTAAACCATACTTAAGCATCATGGCAGCAGAGAGCATCATCGCAAGTGGATTAGCCTTACCCTCTCCAGCAATATCTGGAGCAGAGCCATGTACTGGTTCAAACAGACCAGTCTTACCACCGACTGAAGCGCTAGGTAATAAACCGATACTACCAGTAAGCATACTAGCTTCATCAGATAAGATATCTCCAAATAAATTAGAAGTTACAATCACATCAAATTGTTTAGGGTTACGAACCAGCTGCATCGCTGCATTATCAACGTACATATGACTTAACTCGACTTCGGGGTAATCCTTAGACACCTCAATTACTACATCACGCCAGAGCTGAGATACATTAAGTACATTAGACTTATCTACCGAGCATAGTTTTTTATTTCTTTGCATAGCCGTCTCGAAAGCTATGCGGCTAATTCTTTCAATTTCAGGCTTAGTATAAACCATAGTATTAAAAGCTTTTTTGCCGTCATTTTCACTAGGCTGACCAAAATAAATACCACCAGTTAGCTCGCGCACTACCATTAGATCTACGCCATTTATAACTTCAGGTTTTAAAGTCGAAAGCTCACTTAAAGCATCAAAAACAAAAGCTGGTCTCAAGTTAGCATAAGTCCCTAAATATTTACGTAAAGCTAATAAACCTGTTTCTGGTCGCTTATCACGTGGTAATTCATCATATTTAGGACCACCAATCGCCGCCATTAATACAGCATCAACATTCTCTAAAGCCTTAGCACTAACTTCAGGAAAAGGTTCACCATGTTTATCAATAGCTACGCCACCTAGATCTACTTCAATATACTCATACTCAGGTATTAACAATTTAAGTATAGGCAATGTAACCTGCATAATTTCTGGTCCAATACCATCACCTGGAATTACTGCTATTTTTTGGTGCATTATTTAGATTCTAACAGAAAACCACATCCAGCGCCATTGATGGATTAGGTAGCCAATTACAATTGTAAATAAGAGGGAAAAACAATAAAAATCAATTGACTACTTAATATAATAAAACATTAAGACATGATTAAATGCAATTGGAGTATTATATTAAACAAATAATCTATGTACAAACAACTAAAAGTCTTAAGTTGTCTTTAAACTTAGACCTTAATTGTTTAATAAACATAAAATATTAAAAATTAAATATTTTTAATTAAACATTTATCTTAACCAAGCTTAAGTACTTACCTAAAACAAAATTATACACTTTTTTCTGGACGGTTTAAATTTAAATATAATAAGTCTATTTATGTATTAAAATCAGTTTTACCTTCATCTACACAATCAGCAAAAACCTTTAAAATCGCTTTAGATAATTTATACGGATTATGTCTAACTAAATTACCTTTATTAAGTAAGTTAGTCGCATGCAGTTTAATACCCTGTCTTTTAATATGAGCTTCATCAACTTCGACTTGAAACTGATTATCATTACTATAATCGATTAGTTGGCGAGCATGAGGTTTTTTATTATTCGCGATCACATAGTCGATTAACTTAATATCTTGAGGTACATGATCTAAGATAGCCTGAATATGGTCAGAAACTGTATAATCGCTACTTTCACCGGGTTGAGTCATAACATTGCAGGCATAAATCTTACAGGCCTTAGCTTCGCTAATAGCTTCAGCTAACTTCGGCACCAGTAAATTCGGAATAATCGAAGTATATAGACTACCTGGACCTAAAACTATTAATTCAGCTTCACTGATCGCTGCTAGCACTTCAGGTAGCACCACAATATCTTTTTCAAGGCAGCTTAAGGTCTTTACACGACCATTAGCTTTAGGAATATTAGATTCACCATCTACGATACTGCCATCTGTCATTTCGGCTCTTAATTTCATCGGTTGGTTGGATACCGGCAAGACTAAACCACGTGTTCTTAGAAGTTTGCAAGCTTGCTTGACAGCATCAGCCATATTACGCATACCACCTAGTTCCATTAATGCAGTCAAAAACAGATTTCCAAAACTATGATTTTTAAGTGACTCAGGTGCGCTACTATCGAAGCGGTACTGAAAAAGCTGAGTAATAAGTTCTTCATCTGGCGCCAGCGCTGCAATGCAGTTACGAATATCACCTGGAGGCACCATATTAAGTGACTCGCGCAATTTACCACTGCTACCACCATCATCAGCGACAGTGACTACTGCTGTAATATTACTAGTGAAGTTCTTTAAACCACGTAGCATATTGGATAAACCAGTACCACCACCAATAGCTACAACTTTAATACCTTTAGATGACATATATTCGCGGTCTAAAGCCTCGAATAGAGATTGCTCTTGTGGCGCAAAGACGCTTAAAATATGTTTATTAGAGCGGTAAATAGCATAGATAAGCGCAAAAGATCCCACACTAACTGCAATCAAACCACTTATCGTAGGTGGGACATGATCTGCAATCCAGGATAAAACTGCCCATAGAAGATTAGAGATATTAGCAATCGGATGAGCCTTAAAAATCAGAGCAAAACCAAAAATTATACTAAGCAAGCCTATGATGGTAAATAAAACCCACCTTTTTAAGCCTGGCGCACTGTATTTTCTAAGTAGCTTTTCCAATCTAACTTTTTATATACTAAATCATAGTATATAGTCCCTATCTATTTAGCTTCTGCGTATCTAGGTAAGTCCACATGCTCTACACTAAACATTTCAGCTAATTGTTCATTTGCTATCTTACTAGCATAATGCTCTTTAACAATTTCGTAAAGTTTTTCAGCAAAATATACTGAACGGTGCTTACCGCCAGTGCATCTGAAAGCTACGATATGAGTTTTATCCTCATATTTAAAACTATTAGTCAGCGCATCATCTATAAAATCGATCATTAAATCAGCGATTTTTTGAAGTCTAGTTTGGATTTTTTCATCCTTAGTAAAAAATTCGATAATTTTATCATCAAGACCAGTCAGTGGCTTTAACTCCGGTACCCAAAACGGATTAGCTAAATCGCGCAGATTAAACAAAAAATCATGCTGGGGCGCACTAACTTCTTGCTCTTCGTAATATTTGTAGCCATATGAGATAAATTTAAATTTCATGTCAGTTTTGATCCTAATCTATAACCAATATAGCAACCTATAATCCCTGAAAGTACAGAAAATATTATAAAGTAAAGCATCTTATCCCATAAGCCCGCCTGCATATACTTTAAAGCCTGCAAACTAAAACTACTAAAAGTGGTAAAACTACCGAGTAAACCTATGTTCAAGAAAAATAAAGTAAAATCATTTTTAAAATAAGCAAAACTAAAACCCATAATCACTGAGCCTAGTAAGTTTATGAGGATCAAAGCCTCAGTATATAAACTTAAACAAAGGTACCTTAGTAAGGCGCCGCAGCTTGCACCCGCGGCGATCATAAAAACTTGTTTTAGTAATGGTATGTTCATTATTTAGTTTTATTTTGGCAGTAGTTAAAGTTTAAAGCAACTTTAGATAATTTGTTAGCATAGTTGCTAAAGTTCGGTCTTAATTTCAGGTTTTCGTATTGAAAAATTAATTTTCTATCAAGAATAGTCCAAACATACAGCTAATTAGCAACCGTTTGCTAAGCCTAAAATGTATATTTACCTTTAAGTACTATCACCCAATATCAAGCAAACCTAAGTTTTATTCGTTATTTTTATATTCACATAGACTAGTAGGTTGTATTAGATACCCAAATCTACCCAGCATACTCAAAAATTATACTTAAACTATAAAAAAACTTAAAACGACTATGAAAACACATGAATCATGAAAAATACATTTAATAAAAGAAAATTAGGGCAAGCCTACGAGCAGCTAGCAGCAGAATATCTCGAAGATGAACATGGTCTGCCAGAAGCCTTTGTTGCAGAACTGAAGAAC
>CAYTKM010000004.1:77633-132488 GCA_964438425.1 uncultured Gammaproteobacteria bacterium | reverse complement strand
AAGATTATCGAACGTAACTATCATTGTGGTAAATACGGTGAGCTCGACTTGATCGGTAAAGTAAAGCGTTTTCAACAGGAATATCTAGTTTTCATCGAGGTAAAATACCGCAAACACAGCCTGGAAGACGCTTTAATGGCTATAGATTATCGCAAACAACAGCAATTAAAAAAATTAGCCCAACTTTACCTTATAAAAGAAAACAAAAATATTAATAATTGTAATATTAGCTTTGATATAGTGATTATAAATGAAACTCACATTGAGCATATGCCTGATATTTTTAATTAACTTAGCGGCACTAGCTACTGAGTCACCTTTAAATTTAACTGGTGATGAAAAAGAATTATTTAATTACGAGTTCATTCTACCTGAAGTAAAACAAGAAAATGAAATATCTAAAAAGATCGATTTATCTTTTTATCAAACTAAAGTTTCAGATATTTTATTAGTTATCGCTAAAATCGCTAATTTTAATTTCAGTGTGCCTAAAGAACTCGATCGCGAGATTACAGTTAATCTTCATAATAAAACCGTTAAAGAAGCTATCGGTATTATCTCCAATGTAGCTGGCTTAGAGTATGAATTAAACGATAACACTTTAAGTCTAAAAAAATACGATAAAAAGAAGCATTTATACGAAATAAATTTAGTTAACACCAACCCTGAGCTAATCGCTAAGACCTTAAACCAAGAACTCTTTAAACAGCTAGCTATCAGCCAAGATCCTGAAATTCAAAAAGCTCACGCCTTTGTTAATCCTACGACTAAAGCTTTAATGGTAGTTGCTAACAAAGACCAGTTTATAGCTGCGCGTGAATTTGTCTATAAGTTAGATCAAAACGCTAAAACTTTTGAGCTTGAAACCGAATATTTAACTCCAGTTAGAGCACTTGGTATTTTGAAAAAAGAATACCCGGGGAAAAGGTTTGCTTTTGATGAAGATAAACTGATGGTTTATGCCAATCCAGCTGAACTTAAGCAAATACAGACTTTTTTAGACACTTTAAATGAAAATCTAAACATTAGTTATGATCTAGAATTATTTAAGATCGATACTAAAATCCCTGCTTCTGAAGCAGCTATCTTTAAAAAGTACTTTCCTGCCCAGCAATTAGTGTTTTTGCCCTTTGATGAGCAAAATGAATGGCAGCAAGCAGCAAAATATTTAAAAAGTCTAAAGCATTATAAAGAAAAGATTACTAATGATACTGAAGTTAATATAGATGGCATGAAATTTAAAGTTCAGCTGATGGGCTATCAAAGTAAATTGGTAACTTTAAATGGTCGCGATGTGGTGATAGCAGCTGATGGAGTAGTCGCTTATGTCGATGAAGCAAACAACCTATTTAATACAGGCAAACCAGCTAAAGGCGATATCATTTTAGTTTTACTCAAGATCAAATAACTTAAAAGTTTGCTCCTCATCAAGTTGAAACCTGACTAAGACTGATAATTTTTTTAGATCACGCTGGTAGCTACGATAAAGTGCACTTTCCTTATCTTTTAAGTTAGCATAACGGTACTTTAGTTCAAATTCATCCATAAGCCTTCTAATTTCAGCTTTCTGAGACTCATCAAGCTGAAGTTTATCTATTGCAAAGCTTTCAGGAAGCAAGCCTACATAATTATAGTTACTATTAAAAATTAGTAGACGCTGCCTTACAGCTTGAAAGCTACTTAGCCGCTCAGGAGCTAAATAAAGTTTATAGATAAGCGCAGCACTTATAAATAAGCTAATTAAACTTAACACTAAATAAAACTTAGTATAAAAACTGATTTTTCTCACTGCACTATACTTACTTGAATTAATCTACCATTATCTATAATAATCTTAAAGAGCATTTATTCATTAAGAAAAATTCAGCTAGCTAAGCTATCAATGTCTTAAAATAGTCGCATGGCGCGCGCTTATAAATATTTAAATATTATTACCGTTTGCTTTGTAGTTATTATACTTTTAAGTAACTTGGTAGCAAGCATTAAAGTCACTCAAGTAGATTTTTTTGGCTTTAAATTTAGCTTTACAGCTGGTCTATTATTTTTTCCAGTATCATATTTAATTGGTGATCTGCTAACAGAAGTTTATGGCTACGCTAAAAGTCGCCAGGTAATCTGGAGTGGCTTTGCGGCACTTTTATTTGCAAATCTAGTCGCGCAGGCTATGATTTTATTACCACCAGCACCGGGCTGGGAATTGCAAGCAGCTTACGAAGCTGTTTTCGGTATCGGTCTGCAAGTCAGCGTAGCTAGCATGATCGCTTTTTTTTGTGGTGAATTTTGTAATAGTTTCGTGATCGCTAAGCTTAAAATCTTATTAAAAGGTAAGTACCAGGGTATTAGAATCATCAGCTCCACTATGGTAGGCGAGCTAGTAGACACGCTTATTTTTTATCCAGTAGCTTTTTTAGGAAACCCTAATTTTCCGCCTAGATTAATTTTAGAAATTATGATCGTTAATTACTTGATCAAAGTTCTTTGGGAAATTATCGCTTACCCTATGACTAGAAAAATTATAAAAACACTTAAAAAACAAGAACAGGAAGACTACTATGATTATCAGACTAACTTTAGTCCTTTTCATCTAGGCTAATTTTAGTCACTTTAATTATTCAGGAAAGTTATCTATTACGGTACTATCTTAAAGTACAATGATAAAACTGAGATCACTTTTAAACTAACAAAATGAAACACAAGATTAAAACTTCAACAGCAAATAAACTCATTAAATCCGCTCAGGGTCATAACGGTCTGTTTATTTTTTCACTGTTTTTTATGTTTTTAAGCGGTCTAGCTAATGTTTTGCCATCATGGCTAATAAAAGTGGCTGTAGATGGTCTCGCTGCTCTAAATACTAAACAAAGTGAATTTTGTTTAATTCCTCAGCAATTAATCAGCTGGTTTAGCAATGTTTTTAGCACGCAAACTATTCAAGAACTTTTTTATGTACCTACGACTAAATTAATAAATTTTTTACCAATACTTATTATTATCGTATTTTCATTAGATGCAGTATTTAAGTTTTGCTATTTATATTCGATAAGGATTTGGGGCTTAAAAATCGTTAAAAAGCTTCGTGAACGTTATCATCAACATCTTAATTTATTAAGCTTCGAAGATCAAAGACGTTATGATTCGGGTTCGCTTGTCAGTGTCGTGAGTAGTGACCTGCATAGTCTGCAATCTTGGCTAGCAGAAAGTGTAACAAACCTGTTTAATGATGGTTTTAAAGCTCTGTTTCTATTTTTATGGTTATTAATCCTAAACTACAAGTTAACTTTGATCGCTATCGTGACAATTCCATTATTCGCTATCCCGGTTATTAAACTAGGTAAATATATTCGTTCGTATTCAAAAAGTGGACAAGATTTTATCGGGCGCATCGGTAGTTTTTTAGCTGAAACTATCGCAAACCAAAGCATAGTAAAAGCCTTTAATCTACAAAATTGGCGTCAAGAGCAGTTTTTAGAAGAGTCTCAGTCTTTATTTAAACTCCAGTCTAAATGGTTTTTATTTATGTCTCTGGTTTCACCGATCACTAATATCATAGCTGCAGTCAGCATAGCAGCTATTTTATATTTCGGACTGAGATCTGTAGGTCAAAATTCTGTTAGCTTGGGGGAATTTAGTTCTTTTTTCGTAACTAGCATTTTATTATACGATCCAGTAAAACGTCTTGGTCGGGTCACGACCATTATACAATCGGCGATCGGCGTAGCCGATCGCGTGTTTGATATTCTAGATCAACCAATTCAAGAACACACCTACATAAAACAAAATGAAACTAATATAATCCCTTCTAAAAATAATTTAAAAAGTAAAATTAACGCAGAAAATTCTAATTATTCAGAATCGAAGAGTCAAACTAGTTCAGATGATAACCAAAGCCTGTTAAAACTACCTGGTAAATCTAAATTAGGTATAAAACTTCATGAGCTTGACTTCAAGTATCCTAGTACTAATGAGTATATTTTTAAAAACTTTAATCTAGACCTCAAGCCTAATAGTGAGATCGCGATTGTAGGTCCTAGTGGTAGTGGTAAAAGTACTTTAATCGCTTTATTGCTTAGGTTTTATGAAATTCAGCAAGGCAAAATCTTACTTTATAGAGACGAAAACACTCCAGCAGAGCACTTAGACATAAATAAAATGAGTTTAAATGAACTAAGATCTAACTTCGCTTTAGTGACTCAAAACCCAGCCTTATTTTCTGGTAGTATCAGACAAAACATCTGTTTAGACCAAACAATAAGTGAAGAAAATCTAAAACAGGCTTTAGCTAAAGCTTATTTAGATGATGTAATAGCTAATCTACCTAAAGGTTTAGATACTGATATTGGTGAACTGGGCTCAAAACTATCTTTAGGTCAAAGACAACGAGTCGCTTTAGCTCGAGCTTTTGTAAGTGAAGCGCCTATCGTAATTTTTGATGAACCTACTAGCGCACTAGATAACAAATCACAAGATGTAGTCCAAAAAGCTATCAGAAATCTAGTTTTAGATCGCACCGCAATTATCATCGCACATAGACTAAATACTATCGAAGATATCGATAATATTATCTATTTAGAAAACGGAAAAGTACTAGAATATGGTAATCACCAAGAGCTTATTAATAAACAAGGCGCTTATTATAGACTTTACAACTCTGGTTAAAGGTGATCCTGCCTATTTACTATAATTAGACTAAATTTACAAATATAACTTTACACTTGAAAATATAATTATGTGAGCTACGTTATATAAATCATTTAGACCATAATTTACAAAATTTTCAAGTAATTAGTTACAAAAGTAAATAGTTATAACAATGTATAAAATGGGTATAAATTTAATATGGTAAAAGCTTTAGTTGTAGTTAATTCAGAAAAAGAACTAAGTGCAGGTAGCACTCAAATTATTAAATTTGCTTTAAAACATGCTGATGAAGT
The DNA here is from genome assembly GCA_964438425.1 of uncultured Gammaproteobacteria bacterium. Classification (GTDB taxonomy): domain Bacteria; phylum Cyanobacteriota; class Vampirovibrionia; order LMEP-6097; family LMEP-6097; genus CAYTKM01. The sequence goes on along the minus strand of CAYTKM010000004.1, from coordinate 127,557 downwards.
GCAAGCTCTATTAGTAGGTTCAGGTTTAGACAAATGTCTAAATGACATTAAAGCACTCAAAGTAAATACAATATATTTAGCTGATGCTGACAAATACCAGGCATTTAGAAGCGATCTGATTTTAGATCTAACTAGTCAAGCTTTAGAAAAAAGCGCAGCTGATTTTATACTATGCGCGCACAACACTAACACAGAAGCTCTACTAACGATGCTTGCCTATAAAAATTCTATGGCACTAGCAACAGATGTGGTGGATTTTAATTTCAGTGAAAAAACTGTTAGCCGCAGTATGTATTCAAACAAGATGGTTATGCAATCTAAATTAAATGCTGATAAGGCCTGCGTATCTTTTAGAGCAAATAGCATTAATATTACTGAAGATGTAACTGGTAGTACTGACCCTGAAGTTATAAATTTAGATAGTAATGTAGATTCTAAAATAACAGTCAAAAATATTGAATCAAGTGAAAGTAAAGAAGTATCTCTAACCGAAGCAGCTATCATCGTTTCAGGTGGTCGTGCTATGGAAAATGCTGATAATTTTAAAATTTTAAGAGAACTTGCTAGTAAATTAGATGCGGCTGTGGGTGCATCGAGAGCAGCTGTAGATAGCGGCTACGCTCCTCATAGCATGCAGGTAGGTCAAACAGGTAAAGTTGTAAGTCCTAATCTTTATATAGCTTGTGGTATTTCAGGAGCGATTCAGCACTTTGCTGGTATGGGCTCATCTAAAACTATAGTTGCAATTAATAGCGATCCCGATGCGCCAATTTTTAAAAAAGCTGATTATGGAATAGTTGGTGACTTATTTGAAGTTGTTCCTGAACTAAGCAAGCTAGTATAATCTTAAGAAGTGACTTTTACTGAATTTTTTTCGCAAGATTTCAACCAGTTTTTACTAGAGCAGAAAGGTTTACCTTTTCCAGCTTTAGTTTTACTGGGTTTATCTGCGGGCTTGTTATCCAGCTTAAGTCCCTGCGTATTAAGTTTACTTCCTTTAAATTTAGCCTATATAGGCACCGAAAAAATTACTAGCCGTAAAGATGCCTTTAAAAAAGCTAGTTTGTTTGTAATAGGCGTTTCGCTAGTTTTAAGCCTGCTTGGTGTGTTTTCAAGCTTGGCTTTTGCTGTTTTTGCTGAATTTAGAAGTATTTTAAACCTGACTATAGGTGTTTTTATACTATTTATGGCTTTAATAGTACTTGGAGTAATTCATATTCCTTTACCAAGAATAGTTGATACTATGCCAAAAGCTAATCCATTTATAATCGGTTTAATCTTTGCTTTAATCAGTAGTCCTTGCTCTAGTCCTATTTTATTTGGTGTGCTCACTTTAGCTAGTTCTAGTGGATCCATTTATAAAAGTATTTTAATTATGTTCGCATACTCACTAGGTTATACAGCAATAATCTTCTTTGCTAGTTTATCTATGGGTCTAGTTAAACAACTGGATTGGTTCAAGCGTAATCACGAATTAGTTACCAAATTTAGCGCGGCAGTCTTAGCCATTACTGGTATATTTTATGTATTTTTAGGTTTAAGGCCATATTTAACTAGTACGACTTAACTATGCCGCAACAAAGTTCAATTGCAAGTAAAGTAGAATTTCTGATTGATTTTGGTTCTGCTTTGCACAATTACGGTTTGGCTGCTGATAGATTAGAGCGCGCTCTGCAAGGTTTAGCTACAAAATTGGAGCTTGATCTAAATGTTTTTTCTACTCCTACTTTACTCATGCTGTCATTCGGTAAAAATGAAGGTTATATTCAGCATTCTGTTAGATTAAGCCCTGGAGATGTTGACCTAGCTAAAATTTCGATGCTGGATCGACTAGGCGATAAAATTTTAGATGATAAAGTCACAGTCACTGACGCTAAAAGAATTTTAGAGCGTATTATTATACGTAGCACTGATTATCCTAAAGTTTTACTAGTACTTGCATTTGCGATAGTTTCAGCGACAGCTTCGCTATTATTTGAGGCTAGCATTATCGAAATGACTATCGCATGCTTATTAGGCGCGTTAGTAGGCTTTATGTCATTTTTTATTAGCAGATTCACTTCTATTGCTAGATATTTTGAATTTATAGCCGCTTTTATAGTTAGCCTGGTGACACATTTATGCTTTTTAGCTCTGCCATTGTTTAATATGCAGATCGTCATGTTAGCCAGCCTAATTATACTCTTCCCTGGTTTATCGATCACAATTTCTATGAACGAACTGGCTACTGATCATCTAGTTTCAGGCACAGCGAGGTTAATGGGCGCGCTAATTAGCTTATTTAAAATAGCCTTTGGATTGCTAGTACCCCTATATATGTTTTCTAAAATAGACCTTGATTTAAACCTTGTTTATCAAACTGAGCCACTTGCCAAAATTTTTAGCTGGCTGGCTATTTTGATAGTGCCATTTGCCTTTGTAGTACTGTTTAAAGCTCGCTTTAAAGATGCTTTTTATATATATTTAACCTTAGTTAGTGGTTTTAGCTGCTTTGATTTCAGTTATAACTTTTTTCATAATATCTATATTTCTGCATTTTTTAGTGCACTTACTGTAGGCATCGCTGCAAGTTTATATGCACGAACCTTTAAACTACCCGCTGCGACTTTATTATTACCTGGCATAATCCTACTGGTACCTGGCAGCATGGGTTTTAAAGGTTTATCTTCTTTAATTGAAAAAAACACTTTAGATGGCATAAACACCTTAGTCGACGTTTTTATGACAGGTATCTTCTTAGTAGCTGGTCTATTACTAGCTAATATTTTAATACCACCTAAAAGAAATCTTTAATAAACTAAAGTTTAAGTAAGTAAAAATTAAACCTATTAGTTTTGTGAAAGCTAACTGTTATATAGCTACATAGAATCATTTGCTGCAATATAGACAATGTCTATGTTGAATTTTAATATTACTTTATAAGCACAAAACTAAGGGAAACCCTAAAAATAGCTCGTACTGAAATAAAATAATTTTAATAATAAAGATTTATTAACTTCCCATATGCTAAAATAATTGGTATACAAATCATTTAACTATTAAAGGAGTTTAAAGATGGCACAAATTACAGTAAAACACGACGAAGCATTAGATATAGTAATAGCAAAAGCAGTCGGTGAATTAACGAAAGAAGACTTTCAAAATGAGATTGAACCTAAGATCCAAATGATCTACACTAAGTACCCAACATCAAAAGGCGTAATTATTGACGCTACTGAATTCAAAGGTTGGGATGGTTTAGAAGATATTAAAGCTCATTTCGATTTTCTTAAAGAGCATGATCAAAAATTTCCTAAGATTGCTATCATTGGCGAAGCTTCATGGAAAAACTTCTTACCAGCAGTTCAATTATTCTTAAAAACTGATGTTAAGACTTTTGAAAAAGACGAGCTAACTCAGGCTCAAAACTGGGTATTAGACCGTGAACTACAAAAGCATTAGTCTGTAGTAGTTAATAAAAAATATATATAAACAACAAAAAGGAGAAAACAACATGTTAAAAGCAGCATTAATATTTTTAGTAGTAGCCCTGATCGCAGGTGTATTTGGTTTTGGTGGTATCGCAGCCGCTTCAGCTGGTATAGCTAAATTACTATTCTGGGTATTTGTGGTATTATTCTTAGTATCACTAGTCTTAAACTTATTTCGCGGAAAGAAAGTATAAGAATTCTAATTTTAAATTGCCTTGATTCTTAATCTATCTATCATTCATGGCAATGAACAATAAAAGTGTTAATAAAGACCTTGTTAGCACTTTTGTTAAAATTTTAAACACATACTGAAACTTTATTACTTACCTTTTAATAACTAACAACCAAATTACCTTGTTATTATGTCCAGGTATGTGTTTAACCAAACCCACTTGTATTAAGCGAGTGGGTTTATTTTTATATACTTATCTATAAATTAAACAAAAAAATTAAATCAGTTCAGGTTAAATAATTAAATCTATTGAAAATAGCGTTAAACTTTAAGAAGTGCTATTTGAATTACTCACTAAATTCAATAACAGAAAATGTCCAGCTTACCTGAAACAGTTTGGTATTTTAGATGAGATTATCGCTATTAAGTATCGCGCTAAGCGCTGCCAGCAAGCCTGGTCTTTACATTTAAGTGAATGTAAAAGCTTCATTAAAAATCAAGTTAATAAAGACGCTAATAAATACGGCAGTCGTCAAATAGTTATTTTAGGTGCTGGTTTATTGCTGGATTTAGATTTAAAGTATCTTTCTAATGTATATGACGAAGTGATTTTAATTGATGCCTATTTTTTGAATGAAACTAAAGCTAATATTCAAAAACTGGTCAATGTTAAATACCTCGAACTAGATTTAACACGTTGCTTATATAAAGTACTAAAACTTAGCGCAGAGGAGCATTTAAGCGCTGATTTTAGTGAATATTTAGCCCAGATAGATAAAATTATCGCTTCTAGTAAACAAAAATCTATGTCAAAGCGTCATCCTATGTACCGCTTGATCGATTCTACCAACGTTTGTACTATGGTTTCCCTTAATGTTTTTTCGCAGCTACCTCATAGTTTTGAAAATCACTTTAAAGATCTTTTTGGTAAACTTTACCGCGAAGAAGACTTCGTTAATTTTTATAGATTTATTTTAAAAGATCATTTAAATTACTTATGTGCCGCAGCAGAAAAAAACATCGATACTTACTTAGTAACTGACACTATCAAACAAGTGACTAACGTAAAAAGTGAAAAGAGTTACGAAAAAAGTAGTATATGGGATATTAAGCTATCACAGTCATATGGCGGTATGCACCGACTAGCTAACTGGACTTGGCTGCTTGCACCCAAACCAGAACTAGATAGGCAGCATGATTTAAGTTTAAAAGTTGAAGCCTTGCACATTCCAGCTAAGTAAATTTTCATAAAATTTTATATTTCACTAAAGCTTTAAATCTTTAGATCATGTTAAAATTGAAAGCTGTCTAACTTAAGATATTAAAATTATGTCAATTACAGAAGAAAAAGCTAAAGAGATTATTGCAGAGCACGGTAAAGATGCTCAAGATACTGGTAGATCAGAAGTCCAAATCGCACTTTTAACTGAGCGTATTAAAAACTTAACTGAGCACTTAAAGCTTAATAAAAAAGATCACTCTACTAAAAGAGGTCTTTTAAAGTTAGTTGGTCGTCGTCGTAAGCTGCTTACTTATTTAGAAAATAATGATATTGAGAGATATCGTGCGATTATCGCTAAACTTGGCTTAAGAAGATAAGCTACTTTTACTAAGTTTTCTTAGATTAAAATTAAATTATTAATACATCAGCTTTTAGTTCCGAGAATTAAAAGCTGATTTTATTTTAGCTAAGACTCTAAACTTAATGTAGACTACCTGAAACTAAAGACTTAAGTAAATAAATACACATAGTTATTAGATTTTGCTAAGCTAATTCATCTAAAAAAGCTACCCAAAATTAAGCCTTCAGCAGCATATTAATTACAATAAAAAGCTCGCCCACTTACTTATAATATTTGATCTACAGTCGACTTAGCTTTAAAGCTCGCTCTAGCTCAGTTTTTTAAGATAAATGAACATTTTAATTTTATCTAGCCCAGAATTCAATGATATAGTTATGGTTATAGACTCATAGAGTTTAAACTTATTTGGGATGATTTGATACTTGAGTTAAATCAGGTATATAGTTATCAAGATTTTTTACTATATTAACTTACTAAAATTTAATTGCGTAAAATATCTAACACAAGTAAGTGTAGATAAAGAAACATATATAAGAATAAGATTAAGGAATAAAAATAAAAATGTTTGATATAAAAACAAAAACCATTACCGTAGGCAAGCAAGAAATTAAGATCCAGACAGGTAAACTTGCTAGGCAAGCTAAATCTTCAGTAGAAATTAGCTGCGGTAAAACTAATTTACTAGTTACCATCGCTGCTTCTGACGAACCACGTAAAGATGCAGATTTTTTCCCTTTGATGGTAGACTTCGAAGAAAAGATTTATTCAGTAGGTCGCATACCTGGTAGTTATAATCGTCGTGAAGGTCGAGCTTCAGATAAAGCTGTTTTAAGCTCACGTTTGATTGACCGTCCAGTTAGACCACTTTTCCCTGGTAATTACCGCCATGAAGTAGGTATAAATATACTTACTTTAAGTGTAGACCCTGCTGTTCAACCTGATATTTTAGGTATGATCGGTGTTGGTTTTGCTCTAGAGCTTTCTGGCTTACCTGCGATTGATGCTTTTGCTGGTGTGCGTATCGGTACAGATGCTGATGGCGAATTCATCGTCAATCCCAGCGAAGAAGAAACTGACAATTCAGATTTAGATATTGTAGTTGCAGCGACCGCATCATCAATCATGATGGTTGAAGCTGGCGCTAACTTTTTACCTGATAATAAAGTAGTTGAAGCGATTGCTTTTGCTCACAGTGAAGTGCAAAATATAGTTAATGAAATTAAAGCTTTTGCTCAAGAATGCGGTGTAACTAAAGTAGAATATGCTGCTCCAGATAGTTCAGAAAAATTAAAACAATTAATCGCAGATAACGCTACTGAAGATCTTAAAAAATCAATGCAAAACGCTACTAAAGCTTCACGTAAAGAACATGTAGCAAACGCTAAAGCAAAAGTCGAAGTAGCGCTTGATAGTTTAAGTGAAGATGATGAACTGCATGAGTACTTAGTAGATCATCCATTTGATAAAGCTAATGAAATTAAAGCTTTAGAGAAAAAACTACTTAGAGCTCAAATTAAAGATACTGGCGTTAGAGCTGATGGTCGTAAAAACGATCAGGTTAGACCTTTATTTATCGAAACTGGTAAATATCCAGTAGTTCATGGTGATGCTTTATTTACTCGTGGTGACACGCAAGTACTTTCTCTATTAACTTTAGGTACAGAAAGGGACGCTCGCTCGCTTGATGGTATTGATAACGTTACTGAAAAGAGATACATGCATAACTACAATTTCCCAGCATGGTCTGTAGGTGAGGTTAGACCTAACCGTGGTCCTGGTCGCCGTGAAATCGGTCATGGTGCTTTAGGTGAAAGAGCAGTAATGCCTTCACTACCTAGCCAAGAAGATTTCCCTTATGCGATTCGTATTGTATCTGAGATTTTAAGTTCATCTGGCTCTACATCGATGGCTGCAACCTGTGCTAGTTCACTTGCCTTAATGGAAGGTGGCGTGCCTGTTAAGGCTCCAGTAGCTGGCGTTGCGATGGGTTTAATGATCGATGAAGAAAAAACAGTAGTATTAACTGATATACATGAGCTTGAAGATTTCTTAGGTGATATGGACTTTAAAGTAGCTGGCAATCAAAGTGGTATTTCAGCTCTGCAAATGGATATTAAAGTACAAGGTATTTCAGTTGAAGTTATCTCAACAGCGATTGAGCAAGCTAAAGCTGGTCGCTTGCACATTTTAAATGCAATGCTTGATGTAATCTCTGAACCTAAGTCTAATTTGAAGCCTAACGCTCCTCAGATCGTATCTATGAAGATAGATCCAGAGAAAATTGGTGCTGTTATCGGACCATCAGGTAAAAATATTAAGTGGATTACTGAAGCTACTGGCACCGAAGTTAACATTAACGATGATGGCATGGTAAATATTTACTGTACTGATGTTGATGCTGCTGATCAGGCTAAACGCTTAATTAGTGCGACAGCTAATGGCGTCAAGCAAGGTGAAGTTTGGGAAGGCACTATTGTTAAAGTACTTGAAAATGTAGGCGCGATCGCAGAATTACTTCCGGGTATTTCTGGTTTAATCCACATCTCACAAATTGCTCATGAAAGAGTAAATAATGTTGAAGAACATTTAAAAGTAGACGATAAAGTTAAAGTTTTAGTTCAAGGACAAGACTTTAAAGGTAGAATTTCACTATCTAGAAAAGCTTTACTTGACAAAGACAACAAAGAAAACCTAGAACTAGCAGCAACTGCTGGTGCTAAAGACTAAAATTGATCTTACTTTAGATTCGAGTTTAGACTAATAACTAAAAAAGCCTTTTAGCTAGTGATCTAGTTAAAAGGCTTTTTAGTTGCAAAGGACTATAAAGCTATTGATATATTTTAATTAAAAGATTTAGCTGATTGTTTAATTTTCGTAAACTATTAGTTAAAATTTCTCACTAAACTAAACTAAACTAAACTAATACATAACAGTTAGACTTTTTAGTAACCGAAATCATCTTGCTGCATAATATTAAATAACTGGTTGATAGCTAAAGCTTTGCGTTCAGCTGATAAAAACTTATTTATTAATTGTTTTTTGCACTTTTCTTGTAAGGTATTAAATAGCATATAGTTTAGAACTTTATATAAAGTGCGGTGCATTAATTCAGCTTCAAGCTTAGTTTTAGGCACTTTATCGTAATCAAGACTTACTTTTAGTGACTTTAAAGCTTGATTCAAGTAACTCTTGTCCATAGGTTTAGATTTAGTAGCTGTTAAAATCTGATCTAGTTTAGCTTGCTGCTCTTTCAAGGCTTTAGCTAATTTTGCTGGAATAAATTTCTCAGTTAAAATAGCTATCGAAGTAATGTCTGGTTCAATATTTAATGGTTTTAACGCAAAATCTTTAAGTTTAGTGTTAAAAAGTGCTTTAAAAACTTTTCTAAATTCCTCAGTATTAATATCTACTAAGGGGTACTCATGGTTTTCATCACGTTTATAATACAAAGGTAAATATATCTCATCTATAGATTTATCAGTTTCAAACTTCACATATAAATCTTTAATAACATCAGACTTAGGTAAAACATATTGCAAGTAAGCTATATCTTCTACCGTAATTGAGGGTCTATGGTGTTGCATTGTTCTTACTAATTTACGACTATCTTCATGATTTAAATTATTATTTTTAATTTTACCCGCGAAAGATCGTAGCAAATCTTTTACTATAGGGTTGTCGTATTTTTGAGTTAAGCTGACTACTTTTCTAACTACAGGATCTCTTAGTGGTGCTGTAAACATCAGCGGCACAGCGTTTTTATACAAGCCTTTAGAGTCAGCCGGTATAATCGAAAAGTTTAAACCATGACTATAAAACAATTCTCTAAGTTGCTTAGATAGAATTTGAAATTCCTGTTTATCGCAGGTTTTTAAAATTTTTAGTAACTTAGGTAGTACTACAACCGCTGACTTGCGATCATGAGGTATCGGATTATCGATATTTTCATGATTTAAATAAGCTTTTAAGAAATCTTGAGCTGCAACTTTGAGCTCATATAGATTTTTAGCAGGGCTTTCACCCCAGATTAGATGACCATTATTAATTAAAGCAGACATCATCGGACATATATTAGCGCGGCTTTTAGCAGGATAGGGTCTTTCCAGACTTTGCATAGCGTGCAAAGCCTGCTTTTCTAAGCGAGTATACTTACGGATTTCTTTTCGGTTAACTTCAAAATCAGGATTAAAATTTTCAGAAAAAATATAGGGGCGCTTAAGCTCTACTATATCACTAGCTTCAAAGTTGTATAATTTCATAACCTAAAATACCTCTGATCTGCCACTGAACCAATGAAATATTATATTAATGACAAATCTTAAATATTTCATTATAAACTAGGTACTACTAAAAAGACTATAAAGTATTATTTATAATTCCAAGGTATTAGTAACACTACTTGAATCTCAAGTTAATAATACTACTTAAGTCTCAGACTTTTAAAGAAGCTCAAGTTAATCCCAGAAGCTCTAAAAAAACCTAACTAAGAGCCTTCAACTGCTGAAAAACCACTATAAATAACTGAAGCAATGCCCTGACCTGGAAAACCAGTATCACCTAAATGATAGTAACGGTGTTTAGGTACCTTTTTATGTACTAAATCGAATAAATTATAATCCACATCAAACGGCAAACCACCTACCACACCGTGCGCGCGCTGCGTATAATACTCAAATGTTTTTGCAGTACCGCTACATAGATATAATAATTCATCAGTTTCACTAAATAGTTCTGGTAGATAAGCTTTAAGCTGAGCGACTATGAAATTCTCTACAACCTGCTTGCGCTCTTTATACTCAGCTTTAGACAACTTAAACCATTCCTGAGCTGGAGTGTGCGTCGAAACGGTTACTGTACGGTAGCCTTCAGGTGCTTTTAGCTTATCAGCAGCGGCTGATACCGTCACGAACAGTCCTCTAGACGAGCAAAATGGAATTTTTTCATTAGTTATAATCTGATGATAAACACTTTTAAAATTAGCTTTAGACTTAACAGCGAAGTAAAGTGTAAAAGCACTGGTATCATAAGTGAATTTATCAGCATAATATTTAAAATAAGCTTTAATATCAGGGGTCTGATTTAACTTAGCCTGATTCCAGATAGTTAAGTTAGCATACAGATTACGACACTTGTATGCACGTTCTTTATGATCAACTAAGCGATACATATCTTCATTTTCAAGGTATTCGATGTTAATAATTTTAGTATTAAAGTTAATAGCTAATTTAGCTGCTACTTGTTCTACTAATCTTTTCATGCCACCTACGGGGTAGTACACTTCAGAGGGGTAAGCTAAACCTAAAGCTGCCATTAGAGCTGGAGTTTTGGCGCAGGTGTTTTGGGTGCTAATCATAAGCTGCTCATCAAACAGTTCTATCAAGCTGCTTTGAGCTAGCTGGTAGCGTTTTAAAACTTCAATAAAAGGTCTATGTAGCTCTCTGACTAAACCCAAACCTTGCATATTTAAAAGTAAGTTTTCAGGATTAAGCAGATCTTTAAACTCGCTTAAATTAGCAGGTTTCAATTGGTCATTTTTATCAATTAGCTGCCAAGCTAACTCATCATAGTTATAAATTTTAGTCCACAAAGCTCCTTGATCGCCGCCGTAGTACTTTTTTAGCTCGCGCACCCATTTATCTGGTCTAGCATGTCTTTCAAGTAAATTACCACGATGGTAAATAAGCATCCCGGGATCCTGCTTAATAATTTCTGGTTCTATATTTAAAATTTTAAAAAATTTACCGATCGGCTGATGAGCAAGCACTCCACTTAAGGTAGTAGCCCCAACATCGAAAACAAAATCTTTACGTTTAAAAAAACTAGCGCAACCACCTGCATAAGTGTGAGCTTCCAGCACTTGATAATCTTGTTTAGAATCTTTTAGTTTAGCTGCCGCAGCCAGACCAGCGTAGCCAGCTCCTATAATAATATTTTCATGATAGGTAACACTGGACATATACTATTATTTTACCTGTTATTTGATTGTTAGGTCAGCGCGCGCGCATGAAAATATCTAGCAGAAAATTTAATATCTAGGTCTTCATCAAGAACCATATCACTATCTAAAATCCATCAACACTGCCTGTTATAGCAGGAAATATAACTTTAGATAATCTTTTAGCAGAGTATATTGGGTGACCATATATATAAAAATTTTTCATTAAATAGAAATTGATTTAAAAGGCATTAAGATTAAATATTAAACTTCACCATAATTAACAAAAATAATTTGACTACAAACTTTCATCTAAAACGCTAAAATTAGTTTTAGTGGGTTTTCAAAATTTTAACTTTAGTAGTATATTTCCAGTCAATAAAGAAGTACTTTTCGATTGGCATGAGCGCAAGCAAGCATTTAAACGCCTAATGGCTCCTTGGGAGGAAATAAAAGTAATTAAAGCTCCAGAAAGTTTAGCCCATAATTCTAAAGCTATTATTGAAGTCAGTCAGTTCGGTGTGCCACTACGCTGGGAGCTTGAGCATTATGATTATATTTACGGTCAGGAATTTAGTGATCGCCAATGTGCTGGCATGCTAAAAGGACCATTCCAGAGCTGGCAACATAGACATAGCTTTAACGATTATGAATCGGGTAAATCAATTTTAAGTGAGGAAATCACTTACAGCTTACCTTTAAACCCAATTAGTAAATATGTCGCAGATGGTTTTGTGCAAAGTAAATTAGAGCGTTTATTCAAGTTTAGACATGCAGTTACCAGACATGACATGCTACTAAAGGCTAAATACCAGCTTGAGACTAAAAAAATTATAATTTTTAAAAGTAAGAACTTTATTGCTGATCAATTAAGCGCGCTTTTAGATGTTTTAGGTCACCAAGTGACTGAAATTAACTCATTAACCGAACTAGAGCTTGAACTAAAAGATACTAAGTATGATGCTTTATATGACTTTAGTTTATTTAATGGTGACTCGCCGCTAGCTTTAATTAACACTCTAAAGCTTGATTTAAACCTACCACAAAATATCGTAGCAGTTTCATGTGCTAATTTATACCAAAACTCTACTGAAAGTAACGAGCAAGCCACTCCATCTGCATCAGATGAAGCCAAGCATATTTTAGCTTACGAGCAAGCATTTGATGAATTTAAAGATAAAGCTAGATTAGTTAAAGCTAGATTAGGTTTAATTTTAAGTTTAAAAGATAAAGTTTTAAGTAGACTTTATCATAGTTTTAGTACTAAATTAAGTCTAACAGGTAACAATGAACATTTAAGCTGGTTAAGTCTAGATGATGCTATAGCTGCTTTATATCATATGCTAGCCGACACGCGTGTAAGCGGCGCGGTTAATGTCACAGCGCCAACTACGGTTACTAAAGCTGAATTTTATCAGACCTTAGCTAAGATCACCAAAAGTCAGTTAAATCTAAACCAGAATCCAGAGCTAGAAAGTAAAATCCTAGGTGATAGTTATAAATTTATCGCAAAAGATCTGCGAGTTAAACCTGATAAGCTTAGTACCAGTAATTTTGAATTTAGGTATCCTGATCTAGAAAGAGCTTTAAGGCATCTAACTGGTAATTGAGGTAGTAGATATTTGTGTTAGTTGAAGTGAAACATATCTGCATTAAGTAGCAGTATCTTTATTATAAAAAAAGTTAAGTGGGATTTAGTAATTATTAAACAACAGATGAATCTATGCTAAAGAAGCTATAAAGTAACTTTAATTAGTCACTAAAAATCAGCTAGAGTTTAAAGAAATATAAGATTAGTTTTTGAGTTAGTTATATCAAAATACTTAATTAAAAATATTGAATTACTCAGTTAAAATTATTACATTGTGAAGCGCGCCATCACTATTATTTTAATTTTGCAAGCTTTAATAGCTGGTTTTAGCTACTTTGCTTTATATCAAAGCTCATCTAATCCTGAATTAGTTTATCATTCGTTAAAGTGTTACTGGTTAAGTGTGCCAGTTGAAGTGGGGCATAAATTTTTTGATCAGCCTTGGTGGCATGTTTCTTTTCAGAACTTTAAAATACCTAGTAAATTTAAGCTTATTGATGAACTAGGGCGCTGGCTAATCATTTTAAGCTGGGGTTTGATGTATCTTAAAATCTTATGGCAGGTTTACACTACTAATGATCATACTCAAATAAGTAATAAATCTGCTATAAACAAACAAACACTGGTAACCCTGAAAGACAATAGTAATTATAGGTCATCATTAAACGCTTTAGCACCTGAAAAACAGGAAACAAAAGCAACTGAACTATTACGTGAAAATGTAAATAATAAAACAGGCTCACTTAAATCAACGGATTCAAATATCACGAATCAGAAACAATCTAAAAATAAATACACCCAAATTTCAAGTAAAAAAATTTTTTTATATGGAGTATTAACTTGCATAATACCTATACTACTTATTCCACATGACACCTCTGATTTATATGGTTATGTGGCGCGTGGCGCGCAGCAGATAGTATATAACCTGAATCCATACCAACATGTTATCGCCGATATAGAAAACTGGAAGACTGACCCACTACTAGCAAACATGCTCTGGCAGCATAATCCAGCACCTTACGCGCCGATGTTTATGCTTTATACTAAATTAGTTGTTTGGCTAGCTGGCAAAAGTTTAGTGATAAGTGCACTAATTTTTAAACTGATTAATTTTATATGTTTTTTGTTATGTGTTTTAGCTAGTAATAAAATTACAAAAATTTTATTTAAAAATTCACTTGCCACTGATCAATATTATGCTTATAAAGATCAAGATTTTCCAATTAAACAGGAGCAACTATCTAGTTTTAATATATTCAATCTAAAAAGTATTAAACGAGCTTTAAGTAATTATAAAAATCTAAAGAATAGTAAAATCATTTTAACAGCGCTAATTTTTAACCCGTTTATTATTAGCGAATGCTTATGGAACGCTCACAATGATATTATGCTAGCTTGTTTCATCATGCTAGCAATCTGGAGTTCTCTAAGACGTAAACATTTTTTAAGCATAATTTTTATTAGTGTCAGCGCGCTATTTAAATATTACACATTAGTTCTACTACCGCTATTTATAATTTGGGGTTTAAAAGAGCCTATATTAAATATCATAAATAACTTACTAAAATATAAACAAAAAAGTGAACTAGATTTAGCTAACATGTTCATATTAAGAGAACATACTAAACACATATTATCAGTAGTTGTAGCCCTAATATTATCTACAACAATAGCTGCAATCTTATTTTATAAATATGACTTTTATCAGTCAGCATATAATAAAATACATAACAATTTATTTTTAAGTCATAAATCACTCTTCGATACCATAAATTCGATCTATAAAATCTTTAGTAATAAAGATTTAGGTTATCAATTTAAATATATAGCCTTAGGATTATTTGGAGGTAACTCAATAATTATTTATTACTTAGCTTTAAAAGATGTTCTACTTTCAAGAACATCTTCAGCAGGTATAAACTTAAAAATTAAACACAACAAAAAAAATGATAGAAATGATAATATAGATAAAACCTATAAAAATAAACTTAACAACTTACTAACTAAAGATCAATTAGAAAAATTTGATCTAAAAATTATTAGACATATCACCTGGGTATTAATTTTGCTTATCTGCTTTTTTAGCCCTAAATTTCACTCCTGGTATTTAATAAGCCTTCTACCAGTTTGTTTTATAAGCTACCCACTTTTAGCTATTTTACTTAGTTTGAGTCATTTACTATCATTCACCTTTATCGATCAGGCAAATATATTAAATTATTGCTTAATGACAGCTACTATCTTTATTATTCATTTTTGTTTTTTAAGAACCAAAAAAGTTGGAGCATTTTATGAATAAAGTTACCACTTAAAAAATTTTTAGATTTTAGACAAATTCAGCTAATTTATGAAAATGTATAGCTAGCAAATTAGCATTAACTGATTAAATTTTTAGTACATACCCAGTAATACTATTATTGATATTTTTTACATGTAGAATCAAAGAATCAGCTTTTTATAAAAAAGGTTAGTTTAAGCATTGACCTGGCTAGCACTGATTAAAGCAAGCAAGCTATGTTTATTTTATACTCTCATATTTTTACAAATCATAAAACAAAGCAGTATCACCAAATACTTAAAAAAATAAAACACTACAAAAATGATATTATTTTGCATTTTCTTAACTTAAAGCTATCTTAATTCTGTTATACATTTTACAAATACTATGAAACAAAATCAGTTTTTAATCGAATTTCTCGTATAAACTAAAAACACTTCTAAAAAATAATGAGGATCAAAGCATGGCTGAAATAAGAACTTTTTCGCAGACAACTAGCCAAAGTAATCAAAGTACTGGCTCAGATAAAACTAACAAACTAGCACAGAGCAATAAGAATCAAGCTGAGATTGCAACTACCAAAGCTAAACCTACAACTAAAAATTCAATCACAAATACCAGTACTAGTGATTCGTTCGCTGCTACTAAAGACTCTAAACAAACCAAAGACAAAAGCACCCCTGAAAAAACCAGTTTGGTTAGTAAAAAAGGTGAGCAAACCTGGTTAGATCAGGGGGCAGCAAGTAAACAGATGAAAATTAGCCAGACACAAAATGAAGATTTAATCAAACCTGTTTCTATAGATTTAAGACCATATATTAACCCTAACGCTAGCGCAGAGCAAAGACAAGCTAATAAAAAAGCCATGGTTCAACTACTGACTAATCCTAGTGAAGCTCTACAAAATGAAAAAACCGCTCAGGATAAAGGCTTTATCTTCACGAGTGGTTTTGGAGCACGTTGGGGGCGCATGCATAAAGGCATAGATATTGGTCATGTTAATGGTTCTTACTATATGACTAAAACTGATCAAAAAGTAGCCACACCTTTTACTGGTAAAGTTATTTCTAATATTGATCGTAATGCTAGAGATGGTGCAGGAAATTTTGTAGTTATAGATACCGGAAAAGGCATCAAGGTAAAAGTTTTCCACTTAGACGATGATCCTAATATACCAGCCCCACGTGGAGAACGCAGCTACACCGCTGGTCGCGGTTCTAAGTTTAAAGTCGGTGAGACTATTAAAGCTGGACAATTTATTGGATTGATTGGAAATACTGGTAAAAGTAAAGGAGCGCATATACATTTCGAGATGTATGGTCCTGATGGCAAAGCTATTGACCCACTAAATTTCGACTTTCCAGCATACCTCGAAGCTTACCGGACTGAAGATAAAAAAATCAATTCACCTCAAAAAATAGGTGAGCGCATGGATAATATGCTGGAAAAAATCACTGAAAACGACGCTATCAATGAATTCAAGCGAAATTTAAATAATATTAAGTAATTAGCTATGGACCTAAAATACTTAATCATTTTTCCAAACAGTACTATATAAATCGAACCTTCTATCTTTTAGGTTTTTAACTGTACCACTATTTCTAGCAGTAACTAGAGTATCTAGCCTCAGATCAGCAAATGCTACTGTTTCAGCATTAGGAGTGGTGTCAGCAGCCACGCCATCACGGCTAAACGGAAAATCACATGGAGTTAAAATGCAGCTTTGCGCGTATTGAATATCCATATTCTCCACGCCAGGCAAATTACCAACGTTACCTGACATCACAACATAACACTGATTTTCAATTGCACGCGCTTGCGAGCAGTATCTAACTCGCATATAGGCTTGCTTCTGGTCTGTACAAAAAGGCACAAATAACATTAAGGCGCCCTGATCTACTAAATATCTAGCCAATTCAGGAAACTCAGAATCATAGCAGATTAAAACACCGATCGGTCCACAGTCAGTCATGATCGTATGCACTTCATCCCCGCCTTGAATATTCCACCAGTATTTTTCATTAGGTGTCGGGTGAATTTTAACTTGTTCATGAATAGAACCATCACGCAGCATTACATAACAGACATTTAAAATTTGATCGTCTTTAGTTTTAGTCGGATGGGAGCCTCCGATTATATTTATATTATAGCTAACAGCCAGCTCACTTAATTTTTGTTTAAGCGGTTCTGTGTATTCAGTTAACTTTTCGATACTCTCGATCGGGCTTAAAGGTTCATTTTCGATTGATAGTAGCTGGCAAGTAAACAATTCAGGGAAAACTACGAAATCACCTTTATAGTCGGCTACTACATCTACGAAATATTCTATATGCTTGCAAAACTCATCAAAACTAGAGACTTTACGTTGTTGGTATTGCACAGTAGCCACTCTAACGCTTTCTTTTAATAAAGCATGATCACTAACACTTGATGCATAATGGCTATATTCGATCAACTTAGGATTTTTCCACATCATCAAGGCAGCATTATTTAATGACTCAGTATCGCCTTTTAAATAATTTTTTATTACTTTAATCACCTCAAACCCATTACGAATCTGAAAATTTATAATACGATCTTTTACTTTTTTCTCTTTAACAGCTGCTAAATATTCTTCAGGTGTCGGATATTCTTTGACTTTACGTTTGAAACCTGGCATACGTCCAGCGAAGATAATGCCTTTAAGCTCCAAATGCACCGCAAGTTCTTTGCGCGAGTTATAAAGTCGCTGACCGATACGCAAATTACGGTAATCTTTATCAACGCAAACTTCCATACCATATAAATACTCACCATTAGTTTCATGACGACTAGCAAAACCGCCACCAGTAATTTCATTCCAGGTATGCTTTTTGAGTGCAACTTCACCTGAAATTCTAAAACTAGCCGAATAGCCAACTATTTTACCTTCATAGACAGCTACATATTGCCCTTCTCTAAAGTGGTTGATCTGACCTTTAATCATGCTCGGCGTGTATGAAGACATATCACCGCTAGTCGACTTTTTATCACTGCTATACACCTTGTCACATAGAGAGATAATTTCTTTAATGTCTTTGATTAGAGCATTGCGGATTTCGAGTTTAGCTTTAGCAGCTTTAGGCTTAGTTAAAGTTTTAGTCATTACAGATATATTACTACATGCTGGCTTAACTGTGGTTTAGGTCTAAGCCGCAGCTTCGCCTTCACCGAAAATTAAATGCTGATCACTTAAATCATCTTTAATACAATCCACTAACCATTTTTGAAAAGTTTGCGGCTCATCTTCCATCAGAGCATGAGATGACCATTTAAATAAAGTGTATTTAGAGAAAAGTGTTTTATGATGAAGTCTTTCGATCAAATGAGCCGGGCTAACCAAATCAAAACGCCCGGCAGCAAAATAAATCTTTTGGTTTAAACGTGGTACTTTTCTAAATGAGTTCCAAGATTTTACGTGTTTATAAATTTCACGCAAAACATGAGCATTAGTAGTAATTGAAGATTTATAGCGCGGTCTAAGTGGAGTATTTTTAAAAAAATCCAAGTGCGCCTGAATAAAGTATAAAGGCTCACCTAATAGTAAATTTAAAAACTGCTTAAATGGGAAGATAAGTTTAGCAGGCAGACAAACTAAAATTAGCTTATTTACCATCTGTGGGTACCTTTCAGCAATATTAATCGCGACTATGCCACCAAAACTATGCGTAACTATAGTAAAAGGTTGCTTAATATTTAAATGATTTAAAGTAACTACTACATCGTGGATATGAGTTTCAATATCTAATTTCACTTTTTCTAAAGGCTGGATTAGGTGTCTGGTGTTACCGTGTCCTCTTAAATCTAAAGCGATACAATGGTAACCTTTACTTGCAACTATATTAAGTTCATTAAGCCAGACGCTAGCGTCACTGGCGCTACCATGAATAAAAACAATACTTGGATTTTTTCTTTCACCTCTTTCGTAGTAATGAAGTATCATATAATTAAGTCCACTCTATCATCATACCTTAATCTTTACATGATAATAGTTTTCTATCGGTGGGCATAACTTAGTAATACCACATAAAAATTATGACTGTAGCAGATTACCAAACTATAAATCGTATATTTGGCTTAGAGTATAGTAAAGCCCGCTTCGCACCTGATAGTGAAGCCGCGAAATGGTTTGAGCCTGATTATCGTATCGACTATATGTTGCAATCCTTTTGGGGTTCAAAAACTAAAGCTAAGTTAGTAGCAGTTTCTAAAGATATAGATGATTCAGCTTGGGAAGGTTTAGTTTCTGAGTGGGATAGTTACACGCCATCACCAGGTCAATTTAGAATTTCTAAGGGCTTAGTTCAAAATCTACTGGAAGAAAGTTTAGGTATGCGCCGCCAGGGTGATAAAAGTTTTAATTTATCCAAACTAACTGATTTAGAACTTGAAATTTTCGAGAATTTTTTTGTAGAGTTAGAAAACTTCTGGAAAGAATCTTGGTCAATTATCGATCCTAACAGCTCTGGTAAAAGTAACTTTTTAATCTGGTTAATAGAATTCGAGAACATCGGTATGGGAGCGCTGGCTATCGGTGTACCACCAGGTTTATTTCCTAAAAATGCTTTTGATGAAGAAGACTTTGAAGTAGATGTAGAACATTTTGTAAATGAACTTGACTTTAGAATTCCAATTGATTTCGTAGTGGGTTCAACTAAACTTACCTTAAGTGATTTAAAGAGTCTACAAATCGATGATATTTTGATGTTCGAAAATAGTTCCGCTGATAAAGTCTGGTGGGAACGCAATGAATTTGAAAATTTATATATACAAGTAGAATTACCTGAACGTGATGACGAATCAGCTAATGAATTGTATTATGATGATATAGAAGATATGCAAGAAATGAGTGAAGATAACATAGTCCAGCCTAATCTGGAAGATAACGATATCCTGACAGATCTATCAATCGAGCTAACAGCTCAGTTTAAATCTGTAACTTTACCTTTAAAGCAGGTTATGGAGCTAAAGTCTGGTGGTGTATTACCTTTAGGTTTACTACTAGATAGTGAATTAGTACTAATCGCTGCTGGTAATAAAGTAGTCGCTAAAGGTGAGCTAATCGTTATCGGTAACCAGTTCGGTTTAAAAATTAAAGATACTAAAATCAAGTCTGAGCGTAAAATACAGACTACCGAGCATATGCTACCTCCAGGTAGTGTTCCTGAAGCAATGCTACCAGCTGGCGAAGAAAATCACTACGAGCAAGCTCCTAGTGAAGATGAGCAGCTTCAAAAAGAATTAGAGGAAGTCGGCTTAGATCCTGATGAACTTGATGAATTAGATGATTTATACTAAAGCTAAATCTTTTAGTAATCTCCTTCTAACTCTTATTAATAAACAGACCGTTTTAATTAAAGCGACAGTGATTGTTTTGGCTACCTTAATAAGTGGTAGCATGCTGGTTGGTTGTGAAAAAAACGCTAGTTATCAGGGTAAACAAGACTTAAAACTTACTTATTCAGTTAAAGATAAAGAACTAGCACTTGATCTGGCAGCTAAAGATTTTATCAATACAGATTCAATACCTAGCTCTAAAGTTATTCATGACCTAAAAAGTAAAAAAAGTCAGGTTTATTTAGGTACGCTGGCTCCATTAGATGTTGCTGTTAATAAAACTCTAATCGCTAAAGATGCTTTAACTGTAGTAGTTAATAAAGCCAACCCTGTTTCTAATTTAAGTTTGCAAAACTTAAAGGATATATACACTGGCAAGATTAAAAACTGGCATGAATTAGGCGGACATAAAGAACCTATCGTAATTATTGATCGAGCTGATATTTCGATTGAAAAAAGTTATTTTGATAAGTTTTTATTTGGTGATTTAATTCCAGACGATGAAGAAGGCTTCAATTTAAGTAATGATAAAGAAATTTTAGCGCTCATCGAACAGTACCCCAATGCTATCGCTTATGTAAACTATAGTTCTAAGTTTAAAGAAGATTTAGCTGTTAAATTTGTTAACCTCGAAGATGTTGCAGCTACTGATAAAAATATTTATGAAGGCTATTTCCCAATTTATAGACCAATTTATTTATATTACTTTAAAAAATTGTTAGCCCAAAAACAGCTTGAAGATGAGCTTGAAGAAATTATCATGTGTCTTCATGAGAACAACAGCTCTATCATTAAAGATAATAAGCTAATACCACTTAGTCTGGCTGAAATAGAAAAAATTCGACATGATTCTGAACCCATTAAGATAGGTATTTCAGCTCCGCTTGATGGTTCTTACACTGAGCTGGGTCGAGCTGTGGTGCATGGCGCAAAATTAGCTTTAGAAAATAAATTAGATCGCAAACCTCTATTTCATGAGCGCGAGCTTAAATTAATTATCTGCAACGATAAAGCTAACATTAATGCCGCAATCTCCTGCGCTAATAAATTTGTCAATGAGAAAGTTAAAGCTGTAGTGGGGCATCTAAACTCTCAGCTTTCGATCGAAACTTCTAAAATTTATAGTAATAATGGTATCGTGCAGATCAGCCCTGGTACTACTCACCCTTGGTTCACCCAAAGACAAGATAAACAACATTTAATTTATAGAACTATCGGTAAGGATAATGAGCAAGCTGAGCTAATTTCTAAAATTATTAAAAAGGAAGTAAAAAAGAACAGTGCTAACGAAGCTATTAAAGTTATGATCCTCTATAACGGTACGATCTATGGTTCTAATTTAGCGACACTGATAGAAAATCATATTTATCGAAATATAAATCAGCAGGCTGAAGTAAAAAGCTGTGAATATAGTGTAAATGAAAGACTTTTACATAAAGTTTGTCCGACTTTAGAAGCAAACTATGTAGTCTTTATCGGTGAATACGCTGAAGCTGCGCAGATGCTGGTGGATTTAGCTTTAGATAATAAAGATCATATAAAGTTTATCGCCGCTGATGGAGCTTTTCATAAACGCTTTATACAATTAGCTGGCTTGCGCTCAGAAGGCGCTTATGTAATCGGCTACAACACTGATTTAAAAAATAATTCACTGGCAGAACTTGAAAAGCAGGCGAAAAAATTCAATGCAGATCTAAGTTCTTTTTTAGTTTATAGTTACGATGCAACTAAAATTATTTTAGATGGTTTGGATGACTTTTTAAATGGCGATTATAGTAGTCTGGCTGAAGCTATTTCTAAACCTGATCATCAAGTAGCTAGTGGCACTATCAGCTTTGATCAGTACGGTGATCCTAAACAAAATAGATTTGCTATATATAAAGTTGAAAAACAAAAATTTATTAAAAATATGCTATGATAGCAAGCTGGTATTAGGATACTTATCCTAATATAGTTCACTAGAACTTTAAAAATGCTGGTTGATCTAACTATCGTTTTTAACTATGAAGGCTAACTTAACTAAGTGAATAAGTTAGTTACTGTAGAAAGGAGTCAATATGAATATAAAAACACTTGGATTATTAGGCGAAAAAGTGGGTATGACCCAGATTTTCGATGAAAATGGTAACGTAGTTCCAGTTACTGTAGTAAAAATAGCTGAAAATGTAATTACAGCTATAAAAACTGAAGAAAAAGATGGTTATAATGCTATCCAACTTGGTTCATTTGCAACTAAGGAAAAAGCTTTAAACAAACCTAAAATTGGTCAGTTTAAGAAAAATGACTTACCTTTATTTAGAAAGTTAAAAGAATTTAGAGTTAAAGAAGGCGAAATCGATCTTAAAGTTGGTGATGAAATCAACCTTGAAGAATTTTTTAAAGATCTTGAAAAAGTAAATCTAACTAGCACATCTATTGGTAAAGGCTTCCAAGGTTTCGTTAAGGCTCATAATGGTCACATCGGTAGAAGATCACATGGTTCTAAGTCTCACCGTCAAATTGGTTCACTTGGTGCTGGTACTGATCCATCTAGAGTATTTCCTGGTAAGAAGATGCCAACTATGCTTGGTAATAAAACTGTAACTGTACCTAAGGTTAAAGTTCATTCATTTGATGCTGAAACTAAAGTTTTACTAGTTAAAGGTACTGTACCTGGTAAGCCAGGCGCGCAAGTTAAAGTAACTGCTAGTGGCGCTCTTAAGTGGAACCATTACAATAAAAAAGCTAAAGCTTAGTAATTTATAAGCAGTTGCTAATTTAGATTAATGACTGAACAAAAACGCGGCGAGCACTTTAAATTTGCTCGCCGCGTTTTTGTTTTAAGCTTAGATCAAAAATTTTGTATTATATAAAGAGCAGTAAATAATAGATAGCTTATTGATTTATACCTGTACTGTTTAAAAATACTATGCTAGTGATTTGTACAAGTGCAGTTTAAGAGATATTATAAGTACAATTTAATGATTTAAGTAAGCTAAAGTGAAGGTTTTTAGATAAATAAGAGTTTCAAATGAATTTAAAGTTTTTATCAATATTTGCAATATTTTGTTTATTTGCTTTGAGTTCTTGCTCTAAAAAAAGTGCTGATTCTACTTTAAATATCGGCTACTTACTTAATATTAATCACGCGCCTGCTTTAATGCTAGCAAGTGATAATCATCG
Organism: uncultured Gammaproteobacteria bacterium; assembly: GCA_964438425.1. Classification (GTDB taxonomy): domain Bacteria; phylum Cyanobacteriota; class Vampirovibrionia; order LMEP-6097; family LMEP-6097; genus CAYTKM01. The sequence continues at coordinate 104,008 of CAYTKM010000004.1, read as the reverse complement.
AGCTCAAACTACTGATAATAAAAGTCATATTTCAGACAGCAAAGCTCAAACTATAGACAGTAATGTTCAAACTGTTGTAAGAAAAAATCAACTGCAAGCTAACACTAACTTTTTTCACTTTCAAGCTGGTGGCTACCTGGTCAGTGCTTTGTTTGCAGGTAATATTGATCTAGCTTACTTAGGTCCGGGTCCATATCTAAATGCTAACAAGCAAGGGCTGGAACTTGAGATTTTAAGAGTAGTTGCATATGGCGGTCATAGCCTGATATTTTCTAAAAAGTTTGCTCAAACTTTAATCTCAGCTGAACCATCACTAAAAACTAGCAAAAGCATAGACTCTAATCTAAAGTCAGCCAACAATAAAGCCCATAATCATAGATCTAAAAACCAAAATCTTAAACTAGAGCTAGCTGATTGCAAAATTAGCACTCTAAGCTCTTTTCCAAAAAAAATTTATAAATCTCTACACCAAAAGCCTCATAAATTAAGACTAGCAGTACCTCAACTCGGCAACACGCAAGATTTGCTAGCCAAACTTTACTTAAATGAATATGTAAAACAATATATTGCTGTTAACCCAGCCGAGCTAGAATTTGCTTTTATTACAGATTCTGTAGATGTTGCTTTAGTAACTGAACCCTGGGGTAGTATTCTAGAAAAAAAAGGCTATTATAACGCTAGTACTCTCTATAAAAAAGAGCTTTTTAAAATTAATCAGTACCCAACTACTCTGCTTGTTAGTAAAAATTTTAATACATATAACTATAAAGCTTCACTTGCAAGGCAGCATCTTTTAAGGTTTGATAAGCTAATAGCAAAATTTAAAAGTTTAAAAGCTACTACGCCTGAGCTTGATAAACAACCTACTATGGCTACAACTAATCATAAGTTAACTTCGGCTAACACAAACATTACAACTTTAATTAATCCTGACAAATTAGCTTCATATAATTCAGGCAGTCAAGCTAGGACAAACTTAGACACTATGAATTACAACTTAAAGCTAGCAACTATAACGACTAACAAATTAAAACCAGAAAGTTCAATCTTTAATGATACCGATAAATTAAAAATAGATAATCAAGAAACTTTAGTCCTCAAACTTACTAAAGCCTTCAATAATATTTATAAAAAAGATATTTCAACAGAATTTATTCAACATTCTTTAGCTCGCATCAATTTTAAAACTCAATCTTCCAGTGAATTAAAAACTCAGCTCGAATCTTTAAAGCAAGTCTTAGATCGGTATTATTAAGTAGTTAAAATTTATCAACTTAGCTAGCTCTAAGTTGCTATAATTTTGCCAAAATGATGGAACTAGATCCAAATAAAACAGTTTATCTTATGTTTAGTACTTGCCTAGTATTTTTCATGGTTATCGGTCTTGCTTTTTTTTACAGTGGTTTAGTAAGACGTAAAAATGTATTGAACACTTTAATGATGAGCTTTTCATCAATCGCCGTAGTAGCATTAACCTGGTTTATTTGCGGTTATAGCCTAGCCTACGCGCCTGGAAATCTGTTTATAGGTGGCTTAGATTATATTTTTTTAAATGGTATAGGTCTAAATCTTGATGAAGGTTTACCCAAGTTACTAGATTTTATGTTTCAGGGTACTTTTGCCATTATTACAGTTGCTTTAATTAGTGGGGCAGTAGTTGAAAGAATGAATTTTAAAGCTTTTTTAATTTTTAGTGCTATTTGGAGTGTCGTAGTTTATGCGCCGATGACTAAATGGGTCTGGGGAGGTGGCATATTTGAGCACTTGCCAAACTCTAGCGCGGCTCTAGACTTTGCAGGTGGCACTGTAGTACATATAAATGCAGCGATAACTGCAATAATACTTGCAAGCCTAATAGGTAAAAGACGAGATACTGGCAATATCGCTATTTTGCCACATCAAGTACCATTTACTTTGCTAGGAGCAGGTATTTTATGGTTTGGCTGGTTTGGTTTTAATGGTGGTAGCGCGTATGAACCTAATACTCAAGCTGCACTTGCCATGGTTAATTCACTATTGTGTCCTGCTGCAACCATTGTTACCTGGTTTGTTTTAGATCTATTTCATGTAAAAAGAATCACGGCAGTCGGTCTTGCGACAGCCATTATAGTCGGTTTAGTCGCTATCACCCCAGCTGCAGGTTATGTTTCCCCTATGTCTGCCATCATAATGGGAATATTAACTACTTTTCCTTGTTTTTATATGATTATGTGGCGCACTAATAGTAGTTTTGATGATTCTTTAGATGTATTTGGCGCGCATGGTTTAGGCGGAATTATCGGCTCTATCTTGACTGGAGCTTTCGTTTCTACCAAGTGGGGAGCAAGTATAGATGCTAGTTTAAATCAGGTATTTATTCAAGCTCTAGCAGTGCTAATAGCGGTAGTCTATAGCGCGCTAATGACTTTTATTATTGCTAAAGTACTTGGTAAATTTATAAACTTAAGGTCTAAAGCTGCTAATGAAAGAATCGGCTTAGATCTTAGTGAACATGGTGAAGAAGCCTATAGTGAAGGTGAAGGAGCTTTACTAATTCCAGTAAAAGATAGTTCAGTTGCTAGAAATTTAGTAAACAAATACGAAGAGCAGCAGGAAAAATTAAAAGTATGAAGTTAATTAAAGCAATCATCCGTAAAGAAAAATTAAATAATGTGCTTAAAGCACTTTTTGATAGTGGTATTCATGGAGTAACAGTCAGGCAGGTAACTGGTCATGGTGGTGAAAGTGAGAAGATAGAAACATATCGAGGCACCACAGTGAAAATTGCTCTTAAAGAAAAGATTCAACTTGAAATCGGAGTTTCAGATCACTTCACAGATCTTACAGTACAGACTATTATGCATAATGCTAGAACTGGTGAAGTTGGTGACGGTAAAATTTTTGTACTACCGATAGAAAAAGTGTATCGAATTCGAACTGGGGCTGAAGACGAAGACGCTGTAACCCCTGAAGCTCAAATTACTTATACTGAGTAACATAATATATTAAAATTTTAAAAAATCTAATAAATTATGAAAAATACTCTAGACTAATCCCATACAGAATGTTATTATCTTAAAAGAGGGCGTTTTTCGTTTTGTATATTTTTAAGCGGTTTTCTTCATTTAATCTCCTTTTTTCGCCCTCACCTTTTTACTCTATTTAATAGAATGATCTAAATCATTTTAAAGTCAAATTTTTGGCCATTATTAAGTCAAACTATAATTATTAAATTTATCTTAAAAGCATTTTCAATATAAGTTCTCTTATTTAAAACTTGTTAGTATATACATATATAATTCTAGTAAAGATCGTTTAAGGTAAACCATGAATCAAGTTCAAACCCAAACATCCTATCATGGTTATTCTTTAGACAATGGTCATAATAAAGGTCTTAAACTAGCTAGAACAGCTGATTATAAAAATCTGGAGATAGCCAGTTTATATACTACGACTGATGAAATAGTACAGAATCTCAACTATCTAAAAGAACAGATTAATAAATCAGAAAATGCTGATTTAATAGACCTCTTTGATAAATTTGATAACACTAAAGTTTCTGAAAATATAAGTTTAAAAGATCAGCTGATATATATTTTAAAATATGCAACTAATCCATTTAGTAAAACTAGTTCTTATACAGATCGAGAACATTTAGCTAAAGAGATCAAATTAGCCATTAAAAATAATGAAAAAAATAGCTTACTTGGTATCGCCAATGCTGCTTTAAATAAATTAGCTCGCCGGCATGGTAGTTATCATCAAATAAAAAATAGTAATCAAGAAATTATATATGATTTACCTAGTTACTTTTCCAAATATATACCTAGAAGTAATATTGATCCGAATTTAGCTATTTTCAAATCTCTAAAAAAAGACTTAAATAACCTTTATAGTATTAATAATCATCTTAAAACAGCTTTAAACCCTCATTCAAACCAAATAATTACTAAATCAAATCTAAAACAACCTACTCTTCAGGCTGATCGCAAGCATAGTAGACCAATCTTAAAATCTAAACCTAAGTTTAATAAAGACGAGGTTTTAAATAAAATTAAAAAAACTTTGAAGCTATATAAAACTCTTACTGGTAACAGTAATTTGAAAGCCCAAAGTCTACTTGATGATTTAAATAAGTTAGATAGCTTAACTCAGACTTTAATTACTAGTACTAAAAATAAACTTAAAAATTTAACTTTAAAAAGTAAGCAAAGTCTGAGAAATGAAACTACTAAGTTAAGTTTACCTTCAGCCGTTCGTGAGTATAGTTATAACCAAGAAGATTTAGAGGAATTTAAAAATATTTATGTCTCTTTAGTAGATAGTCTTTATCAAAACGCACGTGAAGATCTTGATCTTGACCAATACCTGCTAGATATTTTACAAAGCCCTAATAATCCTAAACATCAGTTTATTCTTTATGATGATAATTATAAGGATAGTTTTACGGTAGTGTTAGATAACGAAAACAAAAATCCTCCTAAACTTAAGTTTAAATTTAAAATCTATGAAGGTTCAGACGATCAGAAAAAGTTAGTGAATCCAACCAGCAGATATTTTAAAGAAATTCTTACTAAAGTTCGTAAGGCACTTTATCAAAGAGAGTTACAAACTGCTAGTTACCTAAATAATGATGGTAACTTTTCAAAATATAATATTAAATCTAATTACCATGACTTTTTGAAGCATAGAAATAGTCCAGAAGCAAAGCGAGTACTGGATTTTTATCATAGAAATAGACGCACTCTTGATCATAGTAGAGATATATCACATATTTTAGCTTTTCATAAAGGTAGTCTTGAGCATTTTACCTTAAATGACCTTCTAAAAGAAAATGGACTTAGTAAAACTGATTTATCTAAACTAAATACAAGTAAACTTATCGAGCTTAATAAAAGTCTCAAGCAACGTTTAAAAAATATTAATATAGAGCATAATAGTTACTCCTTTTTATCAGAGAAGTTAAGACAAGGCACGCAAAGACCTTCAATACCCTATCTGACTGATCGCAGTTCTAGTAAAGATGAAAACTCTTTACCTCAAAGTCTAATACTATATTCAAGAAGTAAAACTTCAAATGAACCACCAGCTTTTAATCGTAATTCTTTTCAAACTAGCATTATGGGCTCCAAACGTAGAATACCCACTAATATAGATAAAAAACTCTCAGAGTATAGTAATGAAACTCACTTTAAAAGATCATCACCTAACTTACATATTGATGGTCGCGATACTAAACTTTTAGCTAAAGAAATAAATAATAAGGCTAGAGCAATAACTTTTCAAAAAGGTCTAGCACTTGAAACACTTAGCTTAGCTTTAATTTCAGCTCTTAACACTTCACATAAACATAATGTACAGTCTCAAATGTGCATAGTGAACGGTAGCAACAATACACCTGGTTTCAGAAGAGCCGATATTACTGTTTTAGACAAAAATAAAGATGATTCTTGGAGTCGAAAGTCATTTGAAGAAATAAAATGGGGCGCAGACCCCAATAATATTAATGAAGATTATAAAAACAAAAAAGCTTTAATCGCAGGTGAGTATCGAGAGCGAAAGTATTTACCTGAACTTAGAGTAATAGTTTTAGATGATGCTAAAAAAGATAGTTATGATTTTGAAAACTTTATCAATATCAAAGAATTATTTGAAGATTTTAACGATACGAAGCTGTCTGATAATTTAAATATTTTATGCGATAAATTAATGTCGAGCGCTAAGCACGCAGATAGATTGAAACAACATAGCAATAAAAATCTCAACACTTTAAATCTGTTAAAGAATATTCATGCTTACCTAAATCTAGTAACTAACACCTGTTTCGATCTAAGCAATCATATGGGTGATTTAACTGGCAAAGCTAGAGTCCAGCTTTTTAAACAAGAAATAGCTAAATTAGCTAAGCTCGATCATAGACAAACTTCAACTTATTATGACAGGCTAAATAACGAATTAAAAGTACATTATGAAACCAATATGCGCTTTGATTTGAACGACGATAAAACTGAAATTATAATGGATTATCTGCATAAATTACCACCAAAAAAAGTAAGCAAGCCTATTTTGCGTAGTAAAGCTGAAAAACCCATACTTAAAAGTAATCAGGCTAAAACCAGCGTCAAAACAGCTAAGCAAGAGAATCTAAACCTAGCTGCTGATACAGAAGCAAATCAAACTTCAAAAACCAGCGAACTAATAGCGACTGAGCAGCCCTCAGCAAACAAAACCAGTGGCTCAGCAGTTAGCAGTGAAAATTCGAAAATTAATAGCACAGGTGAAGTGACTTACAAGTTTAATAAAGTATTTGGTAAAGATGATCTAGGTACAATCAATCAAATATCTGCTAATGAAGATATAAACCGTAGAAGACCGCTACTAAGACTTAAGTCTGATACTAACTTTGATAATATTAGCAACCCTAACAACCCTGATATTACTAAAATAGCTAAATCCCAACAACAGAAAATCTTAGCAATTAAGCAACTTAAACAAGAGTCACTAAATAATCCTGAAAAAAACTTTAACAACTTACTTAAAATAGCTGAACTTGTTGATCCATATCAGGATAATGATTACAGCCAAACTAAAAACTCAGACAATCTTGAAAAGCTATATCAACATCTCCTCGAAAGTATCTTTAAATTTTCTACAAACCCTAAAACAAGTTTAAAAGCTTTAATTAAACTCGAAGCTTTATATGATAATCAAGGTAAACAAGATATCAAAAATGATCTAAATAAATTTATCTCTCTTGTGGACGAAGATCTAAAAATCCAGTACAACAAAATTCATAAAGGCGAAGAACATAAAAACCATTCAGTGTTAGAGGATGAAGGTTTAGATTATAACGCAGCTTTAGATAAAGCTCTAAAACCCAGACCTTATATTTATGAAACTCGACATGAAATATTCGTCCAACCTGCGTTATTTAGCTATAGTAAAATAGTTACTCCAACTGGTGGGAGTATACGTCATCATAATATTGATACAAAATGGCTTATATCAGATTTGATTGATGATCTATATCAACTTAAATTAAAAGGTTTAGACAGTAAGACTAATGAATTACCTAATAAAAAACATACTACAAGTACTGAAAACTTATTAAAGCATTTATATCAAACTGAAACTGCACTTGAATTAACTGGAGTAGCCTGCCCGCCAGCTGATAATAACTTAATAAGTAAGCTCATTAAACTCGAAACCTTAACTAATACTGATATCAATAAAAATACTGACCAAGCTTTAAAGTTTATTCATCATAGTATTTTTAGTTATTTAGATAGAGAACATCAACAACCAGAAAGCTTTATTGATAAGCTTTGGCTGACTCAACTTAATTTAAAGTTAGCTAGCTCTGGTACCGTACCGTTAAGCGAGCAGCAAATTCACAAATTAGAAAAACAGGTAACTGCATGCTTAACTAGTGCTGATGAATTCCTATCTATAGATAGATCTTGTGTAAAAAAACTTGCCAGTTTACTCAACTTAGAGTTAAATGATATTAAGGCTAAGTATTCAAAACATAAATCATAATTAAGGGTTTTAAATTATAAATGATTAAAATCGACTTTTTAACAGTTGAAATAATCCTCACTTTCTTACTTATAATGACAAGAATTATAGGTGCGCTTTTGATAGCGCCTGTTATATCACGAAAAGAGATACCTTTAAGTATAAAAGTAGGTCTAACTGCGACTTTAGCTTTTGCTATGTATGATAGTGTAATCAATAATTCTATAAATATAATTAATACTAATCAATGGATTTATACTTTTAATCTCATGACAGAACTATTAATCGGGTTTATTTTCGGATTCGTTTTTAATTTATACTTCGATGCGGTAGCTACCATCGCTCAGGTAGCGGGTATACAAGCGGGACAAAGTTCTGGTGCAATTTTTAACCCTGATATTAGCGCACCGTTAAATCCGCTTGCTAACATGATCATTTATTTTAGTTATTTAATTTTCGTAAACTTAAATGGCTTTTTTATACTTTTCTTTTTAATCGCTAAAAGTTTTGAAATCATACCTATTACTACTTTTAATTTTGATATGGCAAGTTTAAGTCTCAACTTTATCTATGTTTTTAAAGAGATTTTTGTTTATAGCTTAAAGCTACTTATGCCTTTTATAGGGATTATGTTTGTGATAGATATCTTAATCACTTTAATTGCTAAAATTCTACCGCAGGCTAACATGTTTTTTTTATTCGTCCCTAATAAAATTTTAGTTGCAGTGATAGTTCTAAACCTGATGATGGTTACTTACACTAGCTCTGAAACTAGTTATTTTAATGAGAAATTATATGATTTTTATGATTTGCTATTACTTGGTAAGTGATCTAGTACTATATTTTAGAGTTTTCTTTCAGTCCAAAAATTAGAATTTTTTTATAAAATTGACCTTAATTTAGAAAATTATTCTAATTTAGGCACTTTTTTATAATTTATTTCTAAATTCCATAGTTTTTTAGAAAATATTTATAAATATTTAAGGTAACACATAGCTCAGCTATAGATAAATATTCAAATCAACTGGCATTCACACTAGCTTAATTTTATGGGTATATAACTACTAGAACTATAGTGATTGACTTTAGTTGCAGCTAAAAATGACTAAAATCATTTAAAACTATCTGCTATTTTAGTAAATTCTAAAACTTATGATAATTTTGCTTACCTAAAACCAGAACACATTATAGATCACCCATAATAAAAAGGCACTTTGACCTATGTCAGATGATAAAAGCTCGAAAACCGAGCAAGCCTCGGCTCAGAAACTAAAAAAAAGCCGCGAGCAGGGGCAGGTAGCAAAATCTCAAGACTTAACATCGACCCTGGCTATGACTCTAGGGATGATTATTATCGCCGCCACTTCTGGTTTTATTGTGAGTAATAGCGCGCGTCTTATGCAACAGATGTTTAGTAGTCAAACTAACTTTAACACTGTTAGCTCAAGTGGTTACTTTAAACTTGTTATGCTAACTTTAGTAAACTTTGCTATGTTAGCAGCGCCTATTTTATTAGTGGTTATGCTAACTGCTTTTATTAGTAGCGCAGCTCAGGTTGGTTTAAAGGTTAGCATGAAGCCTCTTGAACCAGACATCACCAAACTTAATCCCATTAACGGCTTTAAAAAATTGTTTTCACTTAAATCCTTAGTAACAACCGGACTTGCTGTAGTTAAAATGGTAGTTATAGGTGTAGTCGGTGTAACACTTTTTCAAAGTAACAAAGATTTAAATCATTTATTTAAAGTCTCGAATATCAATACCAGCTTAAGGGTTATAGGTAAAATTTCTTTTTCTATCACGCTCAAGATTTGTTTAATCTTACTGATTATCGCGATTGCTGACTATGTTTATCAAAAGTGGCAGTTCTTGCAGGATCAAAAAATGAGTAAAGAAGATGTAAAAAAAGAACATAAAGACCAGGAAGGTAACCCACATGTGAAAGGTCATATACGTAACGTTGCGCGCAATATAAGTCAGGGTAAAGGTCTAAAATCTGCGGTAAATGAAGCTGATGTGGTTGTAACAAACCCTGTACATATCGCAGTAGCAATTAAATATGACCGTTTAAACCCGCTAGCTGCACCTATAGTGGTCGCTAAAGGTAGTAGATTACTAGCTGAAAGGATTAAGGAATTTGCGCGTGAAAGCGAAATAGCCATCGTTCAGAATATCCCACTAGCACGTTCTTTATTTAAGTCCTGCGAGGTAGATTGCGAAATAAGTCCAGACCTCTATCTAGCTGTAGCAGAGGTTCTAGCCTTTATTTACAAACAAAAAGGATCCAAAAATTAAGATAATCGTAAGATTGTTTCAGTGCAAATTTATAGTATAATAATTAAATAATGAAGCCCCTCCTTATGCCAGAAAATCAGGCTTTCCAACAACATATAAACAAAAAATCTTTCTATGAAGATCACATTTTTCATGAAAGGCATATGAATTCTTGCCCGATTGGTTGTAAAGGTTGTGCGGTTTCAGCTAAAACAGTGGGTAAAGGGGCGATAGATTACCATGATCTCTATAAAACCTATCAAGAAGCATCTGAACTAGGTGTTAGTATGCAAATCACTAAAGTAGAAGGTTATGATCCTGCCTTTGTTAAGTACGCTGATGATGAAAATATTTCTTTTGCTCAATCAGTTAAAGACGCTATCGACCTAGGGCATACTATTATCACACCGATTTGTACTACAGGTTCATGGAAGTCAGAGCAAACCCAATGGCAAATCGATGAATTAGGTAAATTAGAACCTAAATACCGCGAGTATACTTATCCATCAGGTAAAAAAGGTGACGCTTTCGTTTTATCTGTGCCACGTGAAATTAATCCTTTTGCTAAAAACTATGATTTTAACGATCATCTAGTAAAAGTAGTGCGTGACATCGAAGCTTTAACTAAAAACGGTAAATTAGAAGTTCTAATTTACTATAATAGTAAACTTCCTGAAGATATTAAAACTGCACGAGCGATTAAAGATGAACTCACAAATGCTTTAAGTGAATCTGCTAAGAAAAATGCTGATTTATTAATAACTGACTTTAATTCTGAAACCTTACCTGAATCTTGCTATCGCTATGATAATAGTGTATTACTTTCTGATAAAGGTTTTGCTCATATCGACCCAGTCACTATGGATTGGCAAGTTTAAATATTTAAATGGAGCTGCGTACTAAAGGTTTAGTAATTCGCAACCATAATCTCGGTGAAGCCGATCGCATAATCAGAATATTAAGTCCAACTGAAGGGGTTATTAGTGCTGTTGCGCGCGGAGCGCGCAAGGCTACCAGCCCATTTTCAGCAAAAACCCAACCTCTAACCGAGGCAGATTTTTTGCTGGTACAGCGTAAAAGCTTAGCTTTGATTAAAGAAGTGGTTGTAGTAAATCATTATGTGGGTTCTTTTAAAAGCTTACTTTCGATGACCTTAAGTTACTATATGCTTGAAGTTTGCGAGTATTTAGCGGCTGATCTAACTGGTATTAATGATCTGTATTTAATCTGCAATAATTTCCTACAAAGACTAAAGTTACTTGAAAGTTATCCAGAAGATGAAAGCTACACTTTAGAGCTAATCCTAGGTTTAGAGACCTTGTGGCTGATTATAAGTGAGCTTGGCTATAAACCAGAGTTAGATCGTTGCTCTTTAACGAAACAGGAACGCAAGCTTAATCAGATTGCCGAATATTTTGATCTAAACAATGGTTCTATTTGCTCGCGCCAAGCTTATTTTAATAGTAAAGATGTTAATTTAAACCAAGACGCTAATATTATTCCACTTGATAAACTTTGCTTTAAACTTTTAAAGATTTTAGATATGAATATTCCATCATTTGAAAACAAAACCTTAAATGACTATTTACTAGAAACTAATTTTTATAGTTTAATTGCTGAAGATGATCAGCTTGAGCAGCCTTTCAGGCAAGCGTTTAAGTTACTAGCTAAGCATTTAGAAATGCAGACACATAAGGTGCCTAAAAGTTTTAAAGCACTAGAAGAATTCTTGTAAACTTGTTTTAAAGTAACTCTAGTTAGGTTTAGACTATTAGACACTTTATAAATTAAGATAGTAATCGGTATTTAACAAAAAAAATTTTTACTTAAAAATTAAATTTATCACAAGTAGGTAGTAAATTAATTATAGATTCAACTAGAAAATTTCTAACAAGCAACTAAACAAAGATCAAGCTCACTATCATTAAAAATCATAGCAATATTTAGCGCATTTCTACCTAATGAACTTACTGCCAGCAAATATTACTAAAATTGCAAAATCTACAGTTATCTTCGTCTTCAGTTAGTTTAAATTCGTGGTTAAATAAAGCACTTAGCATGTCATCAATCTCTAATTTAAGCTCAGCTAAGGCTTGCTTATCTATATCTACTTTTAAGCGATTAAACTTACCTTTAGAGTCAGTTTGAATAAAATCTATGCAACCAGATTGCATTTTGTAAACCGAATCTTTTTGCACGTGTGCTAGCTCCAACAGCAGTGCGTAGAAACTAAGCTGCCTGTAGAGTTTACCACCTGGCTTTAGTTCCTGCTTTTTAGCAGCGTCTGGCTTACCAGTTTTATAGTCTGTTACCAGTACCTTATCATCTGCTAAGATTTGCATACGATCTAACTTACCAGTTAAAGTAATGTTTTCATACTGAATATCTGCTATTTTATACTCTAGCTTTTGTGGTAATATATCTTCCTGGTTGTAGTATTGGAAGTATTCACTAAGTTCTAGCTCACCTTTAAGCTCGCAATCTTCATATTCTTCAGAATTTAAATTAGTTTTTTGTTCTAATAAAGCTGTTTTAAATTCATTAATTAAATCCTCTACAGTAAAGCTTTTACCACTAGACTTAGCAGTCTGATAATAAAATAACGCTTCATGTACCGCGGTACCATAAATTAAGTGTTTACTCGGAGCTTGCGGGGCTTTAAGTAGGTGTTGGTAATAGAACTTGCGCGCGCAGTCCTTGAATGTATTTAAATGAGTTGCTGATAGCCGGTAATTTTTAAGTAAATCATTTATAACCTCGGTGTCATATAAAAAATTACGCGCGCGTTGTTTGGTAGTTAATTTTTCTTTATTTAAGGTTAACTCTGAAAGATTGGTGTCAGTTGAAATCTGATTTTTATAAGAGTTATTTGCTAAATTTTTATCTATTTTAGTATCATTTACTACTTTCTTATGATCTACTGAACTAATTTTTAAACTTGGACGCTCAAATTTCAGTTTATTTACATTTCCAGAATGATTCCTCATCTCTGCAAAAGCCAAATCTTTACAATCCAGCACATCTACATCTTGCTGAGCCAGTAAAATATCGTTTATAAAGTCTGAAGCCAGGTTCTTATTATTTAGGCTATAACTTATATCCAGACCAAGCTTGGCGCGGGTTATAGCTACAAAAAAAACTCGGCGCTGCTCTTCAAGTCGCGCTGTCTTAGTTTCATAATCCTTAGGCTCGAATAATGCAGGGGTTAGCTTTAGTTTACTTTTATCAGCATCTTTATCCCAGTTACCTTTATCACACCTGTAAATAAAAACATACTCAAACTCACGCCCTTTAGAATTATGTGCTGTCATTAGCTGCACTGAATCTATAATATCTGCTGATAAATCTAGTTTAATAGCGAGATTAAAGCTGTTCATCAGCTCTAAATTATTTACTAGATCATCAAAAGTAAACTTTTCAGTATTCTTTTCATCTTCCTGCCAGCAAAGTGCTTTATTATAAAGAGTTTCTAGAGCTTTGAGATTAATTTTCTGTTCATAGTCATTAAATTCAAACTCTAAATAGTGCTCTAACTCTAGTTTTTCTTTTAAGAATTCCAGGAAGTCACCTAAACTTAATTCTGTTTTTTTCTCTATTAAATAATCTATAAAGTTAGTTAAGCTTCTCAAGCTAGCACTTGCTTTAAAACGTTTATATAAAGAATCTTCAGCACTTAACTTATAAGAATCTATCATTTTAAATTTAGCTAAACTAAAATCACTCAAAGCAGCTAGGCGAGTCATAAAACCATATTGCAAAATATTAAATAATAGTTCAGAGTTTTCATGAGGTTTGGCTAAAAATTTAAATAGATCTACCAGTTGTTTGATAAAAATATTATCTAGGATATTTAATTCAGCATGATTGTAATATTTAATTTTAAATTGTTCTAATACCTTAGCTAAAAACCTAAGGTCGGCATTATTGCGACTTAAAATAGCTATTTCAGTTGCCTGAGTGCCTTGGTTTAGAAGATTTTTTACATTTTTAGAAATCAAATACGCTTGCTTAGTAGCGTCGCAACATAGACTTAGCTTCACTTTTTCATAAATCAAAGCTTGATTAGCTGCTATTAAACTTTTATCTACTTCTGGTATATATTTTTCTAAGCCTTCACTATTGTTATTAATTAAAGTTCTAGCTACATTTAAAATACCTTGCTCGCTACGGTAATTGCTTTTAAGAACCACTAAAGTCAAGTTAGCTTTATATTTATCATAAAACTCTTTTATATTGCTAACACTAGCTCCCTGGAATCTATAGATAGCCTGATCATCATCACCAACTACGAAAATATTAGATTCGATGCCATGAAAATCTGTCAGCAGGTTTAAAATAGCGTTTTGCGCTCCATTAGTATCTTGGTATTCATCAACTAAAATATATTGGTATCTTTCTTGCAAGGTAAGTTTTATTTCTGGTTTATCATTAAATAGCTGCAAAACCTCAATAATTAAATCGTTAAAATCTAATAGATCGTTTTCGATTAAAATCTTTTGATATTCTTTATAAATCTCACTTAAAGCTATATTTTTATCGACTATGCTTAAATAATCATCGACTAGCTTTTTAATTGAAGCTTTAAAATCACTTGGTTTAGGCTCAGAGTTATTTAATAAATTTTCATCAAACAAAAATTTAAAATATTGTTTAAAGTTAAAGTCAGCTTGCGTTTCTTGTAAATTACCCATTAGCTCTTGAGTGAATCTAAAGCATGCTTCAGCTTGAGCATTTATATTTCTAGCATAAGGTTTTTTATTAAAAGCCAATTCAATAAATTTTTTAAATAGTGAAATATTTTCTGTAAAGATCTCCAGAAAACGCTCAGTGTGAGCGCGCAGCTGATCTGCTGGCATGTTTTCCTGTTTAAGTTTACTTAATTTACTAAAAATTTCCGCTTTATAAAAACTATTATTACCAAATGGCTTTAAAGGACTGGTTCCTGGTAAAGACTTTAGTAATTTATGCGCCAACTTAGCTTCAGCTAGTTCATCAATAATAGCCGCGCTTCTAAATTCTTCACTAAATTCAGCGCGCACACCAGCACAAAAGCCATGAAAAGTATTAATATTGATTTTGCTTGCACTCTCTTCACCTAGAAAACGCGCCAACCTTTCACGCATCTCCAGCGCGCCGGCTTCAGTAAAAGTTAAGCATAAAATATTACCAGGGTTCATCATCAAATCTGGATTAGTTAAAATATTGACTATTCTTAAAGCTAAAATCTGAGTTTTACCCGTTCCAGGACCAGCAATCGTCATTACTGGACCTTCAGTAGTATCAACTGCTTTTTTTTGTTCAGGATTAAGTCGTTGATATTCTGTTTTAAAGCTGCTGGTCTTCACTATCTATGATCTTAAAATATTTGATAATAATAAAGTTTATAAATCTAAATATCTGTCATAAAACCAATATTTATTGATGATTAATAAGTATTCAATTTAAAATATTACAAACATAAAATTAAAGTTTATTTTACGGCGCGCGCGACAAAACTTTAAATAAACAAGCTTTAAATTGTTATGATAGATTTTCGAATGATTAAAAATAAGCTTATAAATCTAACTAGCGCTTTAAGTTTAGGCGTAGCAACTTTAACGACTGGCTGCACCCCAGGTGTAACTGGTACAACTAGCGCTCCTTATGATTCTCGACCTAATTTAAAACCTAACAAAGAACTATCGGAGTTTACTGATTCTAGCTGCAAAAATATTAAAGAAGTTAAAGAAAAAATGAGAAGTACTATGGCTAAATTTGCTATTGTACCTAATGAGTTTGAGAATAGAAAAAAAGGTCCAGGTAGAAGCTCGGCGCTTGAAATGGGCGGCAATAACTTAACCTATGATCTTAAAACTCAACCTATGACTCATAGATTTTCGGACCCTAAAGCCAACGGTAGATCACGAGGAATCAGTGCCAGAATTAACAAGCAGGTTATTTCAGCTCCTAAAACTACTTCAATTAATAACATTTTGACTGTTCGTAGTAATAAAAAACTTTTTCCTTTTAATTTAAGATCAGTGCATTATTTTAAAAGTGGTCAAGAGCCAAAAACTCCACAAGAATTTCAAAAAAAACTGGCAGTTAATAAATTACAACCATTGCGTGAAGACTGGCTGGTAAATGGTCACCAACTCGATAATGTTTGTAAATAAATATAAAACTTCAATGTAAAATTCATTAACACTAGTTATGGTTAATAGTTTAAGGATTTCTAGAATCTTACACTAGCTCGAATTTAATCATAAAAGTTAAAATTTAATCATCTAAAACTATAATTTTAGGGTTAGAGATTTTAAATTTACGTTCTAGATAACTTAAACCGATTAGTACGATCAAAGCAATAAAACTTATTACTAAGGCATCGATATAATAACCGACCGCTACCAGCACACCGATCGCGGATTGCACCCAGATAGTAGCTGCGGTAGTTAAACCAATAACTAACCCAGATTTATTGATAATACTACCTGCGCCTAAAAAACCAACTCCAGTTACTACTTGACCGATAATACGAGTGTAATCTGTATTCATATGAATATTAGGCTCACTGGTAACTGCCAGATCAGCGATATTCATCGAAGCCAGCGCTCCATACTTCACAAAAGCCCAAGAACCTAAAGTAATTAAGATAGAGGTTCTGATACCACTCGGTTTTTCCGCGAGCTGCCGTTCTAAACCGATAATACCAGCTGAAACGATTAAAATAACGACCTGAACTGCAAAATCAGTATCGATACTAGTTCTACTATTTAAAAAGGTATCGGCAAAATTGAGCATTTATGGAAATGTAGCTTTAAAAAGTGGCTAGTTCTCTATTATATTACTATTCCCAGTTCAGACATATCATAAAACTATTTAACAGATATATAGCTTCGTATAAGGCATATTAATATATTTCTTAAAGTGTTGCTCTAAAGCTGCTTTAATGAAGTTTATACTACTTAATTCATTAATAAATTTATTGAAAATTAAGATCTTAAGCGGTAAAATTTATCAATAAAGCACTTAAATGTTAAAATAAGAAATAAGAGACTTCTAATTTAAGAGTTGTGACTAATAGATGGTCTCACTAAGTGCCCATGTTCTTAACTGCTTCTAACGAAATACAAAGTTTAATCAAAAAATACGGAACAGCGGTGCCTAGATACACTAGTTACCCCACAGCACCTGAGTGGCGTGATGACTTTAAACAAGAAGAGCTTGATCAAGCTATCAATCTTTCAAATCAGGCGGGCAAAGATTATTCACTGTATTTACATATTCCGTTTTGTGAAAAACAATGTTATTACTGTGCCTGTAACATTATCGTTACACCGCATAAGGACATCAGTCTAGCTTATGTCAGCAGACTAAAAGAAGAAATTAGGCTTATCGGTAATAAAATCGATAAAAACAGGCAGCTTGTACAGATGGCATGGGGCGGCGGCACACCAACTTACCTAAGTCCAGCTCAAATAACAGATATTTATCAGTGTATAAAAGAAAATTTTAATTTAGTTGAGCAAGATTCGACTAAAGAGTATGAATATGCGATTGAAATTGATCCTCGTGTGACTAGTTTTGAGCATATAGAATGTTTAAAAGAGCTTGGTTTTAATAGACTTAGCTTAGGTATCCAGGACTTTAATGAACTAACTCAAGAAAGTATTAACCGTATCCAGAGTTATGAAGATGTAGATAAACTAGTAAGCTACGCGCGCCAGTTAGGTTTTCAAAGTATAAACTTTGATCTAATCTATGGTTTACCTTTTCAGGATATAAGCACTTTCAGTGACACGATTAAACAGGTTATAAAGCTTAATCCCGATCGTATAGCACTTTTCAATTACGCTCACCTACCGATGTTTTTTCCTTTCCAGAAAAAATATATTCCTGATCACACTTTACCGGATCAGTTGACCAAATGTGAAATTTTCGATAACGCCTGCACTGAGCTGACAGCTAAAGGTTATGAATTTATCGGGATTGATCACTTCGCTAAGCAGGATGATACTTTAGTCAAAGCCTATCAGGAGAATCGCCTATATCGAAATTTTCAAGGCTATACGACCTATGATGGTTGTGATTTATTTGGTTTAGGTGTTACTGCTATTTCAGATGTGCAAGGTCTTTACAAACAAAACCATAAAAAGCTAAACCAATATTATGCTGACTTCACTACAGATAAGTTTAAAGCTTGCTCTAAAGTTGATCAAGAGCGCCGTCAGATTATTAAAGAATTGATGTGCAAAAACCAGGTAAATGTTAACCTTAAAGACTATTCAAGTGAACTTGAGAGTTTGAAACAATTTCAAGTAGATAATTTAATTGAAATTAATGAGCTGCCTGATGATTTGGTGCAGGTAAAGATCACTCAGCTAGGTAGGTTATTTGCACGTAACATTGCTGCTACTTTCGATGAGTACTTAACTAGAAAAAATGGTCATAAAGTTTTTTCTAAGGCGCTTTAATCTACAATAGTTCTTAGTTGACTTCATAATAGATTAAAGAAGCGTATAAACGTCTACAAATATTTATATATTTGTAAATAGAGCGGCTGATATCTTTAGCTTTACTTAGTAGAGATCAAATAACTACCTTTGAAACCTAGTTTATTAAGCCTACTTCTAGTTTTTAGACTTGCAATTTAACCCTAAAATACTTTATAATTAACATTGTCTTAAACATTTAAGTTTATTTTCTTATGTTTATTTATTAAGATTAGTAAATAATTATTGAAATGAAATTAATGTTTGCCGAAGGAGTCAAACTTGGACGTAGATATTAAAAATCCACCAGCTGAAAAGAGCTCTCCGGCGCCTAAGGTTATTAGCTCATCTGTTGCAGCTTCATCAGCTGATACCTTTTCTAAAAGTAAGGCAGCTCCTTCTAATTCTAGAGATAACGCTTTTAGCTTAGCTCAGGAAGCTAAAAAAGAATTACAGCAATTATTAGAACAGCAACGCATCGAGGATGAACGCCGCAGACGCATGATGGGTGGCGGAGGAGGCGGTCGTAAAGCTGATTTTGGTACTAATGATAGTTTCTTTTATAGCCTGTTTGCCCAAAACTGGATCATGAACGCTATTAAAGACTTCACTAAAGCAGACATGCTAGCTGATGTGCTTGAAGATTTTAACCCGCAGGCTGAAATAGTTTCTACCTACCAAGAGATCACCAACCCAGTTACTCGTCAACTTAAAATGTTTATCAAAAAACTACAAAAGATGGGTACGTTTTTTGCTAACGTCACGAAGAAAACTAATAAGACTATTAAAAATAATGTCACTAATCCAGTGATGAATATCTTCGAAAGACTGGCCGCTTTGCTTGCCGTGCTTAGACCTTATAAATCCGAGGAAAAAACTAAGTCCCTGCGTGGTATCAGCTTTAGTACTAACCGTGAAGAATTAGAAGAAAAAATGGACGAAATGAAAGAAAGGTTTAGTAAAAATCTGGCTTCTGTCTTTAAAAGTAAAGAAGAAAATGATGATCAAGCTAATTCTGCTGTGCAAAGTATGAAAACTAGACTAAATCGTTTAGTAGCATTTTTATTTGCCGAGTAAGTTTATAAGCTTAATCTAGTACTTTTTGTAGTAATCTTATAATGAATTCTACGCATTATAGTGTCAAGTCCAACGAATCAGTTATCGCTAGTTCTAAAATATATAAGTGTTTTAAAACCTATTTTTAAAAGCCTGTAAAATAGTTTCCAAATTATAAAAATTTTCTAAACTCACCTGAAAAATAGAAAATAATTCTAAATTCATCATAAATCTAGAATTATTTTATAAATTTAGCTCTTTTTTAGAAAAAATTTCTAATACACAATTCTATCTTATTTATATATTAAATTTGGATACACTTATTGCAGAAGATTTACATTAAAATAATTAGTTAATATGGCTTGGTTAGTAAATCAGCTTTAGTATGGTTCCAAGTCTTCTTAAGCAGATGCGCTAGTTTTATTATCGACTTTAAGGTCTTTAAGATTCTGGTTATCACCAACTCTTTCGATCTTCGCGCCTAGTGCATTAAACTTATCTTCAAGCTTTTCGTAGCCACGATCTAAATGCTGCAAACCAGAAACTTCACTAACACCCTTAGCTGCTACTGCTGCTACAACAAGTGCTGCTGTCGCTCTTAAATCTTTACCTACGATCTGAGTTCCAGTAAGCGAGTTTACGCCTTTTATAATCGCTGTTTCGCCATTTACATTAGCATTAGCGTTCATTAATTTAAGCTCTTCAATATGCTGGAATCTTGAATTATAAATATTTTCTACAACTACACTTGTACCTTTACAAGTAGTAAGCAAAGTACTAAAAATAGGCTGAATATCTGTCGAGAAACCCGGATACCACATAGTAGTTACATCAGTAGCTTCAAGCTCACGTTCACTTGCATTGATTTCAATATCTACGATTCTTGAATCGTTATCTCTTTTAAAAACTTTAATCGCCGCCCCTACATCTTCAAATTTACTTAATAAAGATTGCAGGTCTTCTTCAACTACAGCTCTAGAAACGATTTTACTACGGCACATCGCACCAGCAATTAAATAAGTCGCAGCTTCAATTCTATCTGGCACACAATGGTACTCAGTATCATGCAATTGAGCTTCACTCACACCATCAATCTGAATAGTACCTGAACCTGCACCCTGAATCTTACAACCGATTGAAATTAGGAAATTAGCTAAATCAACGATTTCAGGATCGCGCGCAGCATTTTCGATAATCGTCGTACCTTCCGCGCGGCAGGCAGCTAGCATAATGTTTTCAGTAGCACCATTACTCGGTAAATCTAAATATATTTTAGTACCTTGAAGCTTATCGGCTTTAGCTTCGATATAACCTTGCTCCTCAGAAATCTGACAACCAAGTGCTTTTAAACCTTTAATATGAAGATCTAATTTACGGGCGCCGATATCACAGCCACCAGGCAGAGCTACTTTAGCTTCACCAAATCTAGCAATTAGAGCACCGAAACAGACGAAACTAGCTCTTAACTTACGTGCTAAGTCCATCGGTACAAAGTTACTAGATAAGTCACTTGCATCCATGGTTAAGGTGTAACCGTCAAATTCAACCTGAGCGCCTAAAATCTCCATGATCTCAATCATGGCCCTCACATCAGAGAGGTTCGGCACATTATGAATGATACTCTTACCTTTACTTAAGATCAGTGCTGCTGCCATCTGTTTTAACACAGAGTTTTTAGCACCTGATATTAATACTTCACCTTGAAGTTTGCTTGAGCCTGTAATTCTTAATTTAGTCTGACTATTCAAAATAAACACCTAGTCTTTACATGATACCCCATTTTGGGGAATTGTTCATTATACATATGAAGATTGCTTATAAAAATCTAAGCTATCAGTAAGTTCCTGCACTTTTTGGTGGGTATTTTTAGCTAATTGCTCATCTATTTGACCTGCATTTTCAGACATCGAGATAATAAACTTAGCAATCAGTTCACCTAAATCTCTAAAGTCAGCTTCAGTAAAGCCTCTTCTAGTCATAGCTGCCGTGCCGACTCTAATACCACTTGTTACAAACGGGCTTTGTGGGTCATTAGGTACACCGTTTTTATTACAAGTAATTTTAAATTCATCAAGCAAATTAGCTACCTGCTTGCCAGTAAGTTTATGTTTAATTAGATTAATTAAAATCAGATGGTTGTCTGAACCACCGCTTACCATATCAATATCATGCTCAGCGAGCGCAGTAGCAAAAGCTTTAGTATTTTTTACAACCTGCTGTTGGTACTTTTTATAATTCTCAGATAAAGCTTCTTTAAAACAAACAGCCTTCGCGCCGATTACATGCATAAGCGGGCCACCCTGGGTGCCAGGGAAAACAGCTGAATTAACTTTTTTAGCTAAAGCTTCATCATTAGTTAAAATTAGACCACCACGTGGACCAGCAAGCGTCTTATGAGTCGTAGTAGTAACAAAGTCAGCATATGGTACCGGGCTCGGGTGCACTCCACCAGCGACTAAACCAGCAATATGAGCCATATCTACCATTAAATAAGCATTAACTTTATCAGCGATCGCTCTAAATTTCGCAAAATCTATCTGACGCGGGTAAGCCGAAGCGCCAGCTATAATCAATTTAGGTTTGCACTCAAGAGCTTTAGCTTCAATTTCTTCATAATCCAGGTAACCTTCGGCATTTACACCATATTCGTATGGCTCAAAATACTTACCAGAAATATTTACCGGGCAACCATGAGTCAAATGACCACCATGGTCAAGGCTCATACCTAAAAATCTGTCACCTGCATCTAAAACACTTAAAAACACAGCTAAATTAGCATTTGCACCTGAATGTGGTTGTACGTTAGCAAATTTAGCCCCAAAAAGCTCTTTAGCTCTTTCAATAGCTAAAGTTTCAATTTCATCATGGAATTCACAACCATTGTAGTAACGTTTACCTGGATAACCTTCAGCGTATTTATTAGTTAAGACTGAGCCCATCACCGACATCACAGCAGCGCTAGTAAAGTTTTCACTGGCAATTAGTTCAATATTTTCAGATTGACGTTTAGTTTCTGCTTGTAAAAGTTTATCTATTTCAGGATCAAAACCTGCAACAGTATGATTTAAGTCAAATTCATTTACCATAACTAGATCAATTTTAGCAGCTCTAAGCCATCTAAACTATATGGTTGAGTTTTATTTTGCGCAATACTGCATATATATATTTCGTAGAGAGGTACAAAACTTATGGAAAGATCATCAATCAACAAAAAAGCAATTGAAACTATTAAAATTATCGGTAATCAGGTAATCGAAATTAGAGAATTATTAACTCAGCAAACCGAAGCTATACAACTATTAAAACACGAATTCGCTAAAGTAAAAGCAGAAGCTAACAGCACTGCTGGCGATCTAAAAATGATTCAAATCGACCAAAGAGACATTTCATCTCAAATGAAGCGTTTAAAAGATGTTGCTGGACGTTTTGAAGATACCATGTATGAGATGGAAAATACTAAACTTGAACTAGTGCAGGCTTCGCAGGTAGACAACGAAACTATGTCTGAACTTAGTAAATTAGATGACTTGCTTGCTTTAGATGAAAGATCTATTTCACGTAAATACTATAACAACTACGATACCAGCAAAGTAGTCAAAATGGCTGAAAGTTCACGTAGATCTAAAGAAGAAGTTAAACCTACTCCTGTAAGAGCTGTAGCTGATGTTCACAAAGAAACAGAAACTAGTACAACTGAATCAGTAAATAGTGAAATGATTCAAGATAATGAACTGAAAACTTTAGATTCAGATTTAACTAAAACAGAATCTAATAGTTTTAACAAAATCCCACGTTTATTAAATTTTTAATTTAACAATTATCGATTATGGAAGTTTGGCTAATATCTATTTTTTAAAATTTTTTCTTGTTTGATCTTCTCTTCCCCGTTAGTTAAACTTCCAGACTTTTAAGCCCCCTGCACCGTAGCTGACGCAAGGGGTTTTTGTTTAGTGTTGAACATCCGAGCATGATACCACTTTGTGCTAAATAAATTTTAATAAGGAAACTATTAGTGGCATATATTTTACTGATTCAACTTTTTATCATTTAATTGCTTCCTAAATTAGCTATATTAGCTTTCATTAGTTCTAGTTACAATTACATCTATGAAGCCAATTATAAGATTTGGGTTGGGTGCGTTTGAAATCGACTGGCAAGATACAGTTATAAATTATGGAAAGCTTTTCTTAGATGAAGAACATAAAATTGTAGAGTTCGCTGATTTTAATGATTATGATGATAGTATTTTTATAGTTAAAAAAGAGAAAGCCTACATCGCTTCATTAAAAAAGATCTTACCTCGATTAGAGCTCTTAGGATATGGATTCAATCAAACAAAAAGAAAATACAATAATTTAATTGATGAATTACCTTTATATGAAGACGAGACTGATAAGTACTCTTTTGATGAATTTTGTAGCTTTTTAATGCAAATAGATTGTGGTTTTATTAAACCAAATGTTGATTTACTACTAGCACTCACTGAAGGTTTTGAATTAGATGAAATACTTAAGCTATCATTTGGTTCATTCCACACTGATCATATTTCATAAGACATAGAAAAAATCCCTATGTATATTGATCCTTTAATAACTTTGAGGTTACTTGCTGAAAATCCCAAGAATCTCGACTTAGATGTAGTGTGGAGAACTGACTTCGCAGAAACTTACATGGTCGATAATTTTCAGAAAGAAAATTTATCAATGCAAGATAAGTATTTAATCATTACTGAAGGTAGCTCAGATTTAGAAGTAATTTCTAAAGGTATTTTAATACTAGAACCTGACTTAAAAAAATTTTTTAATTTTATTGATATGAACAATAATTACCCTTTTGGTGGTACATCTAATCTGTTTAAATTTTATGATGGATTGAAGCGAATTAATGTTTTAAATAAAGTGATTGTTGTAATTGACAATGACACAGAAGGAAACGTACTTTTTAATAGATTAGAACGCTTAGATCCAGTTTCTAATTTGGGTTTTATGAAATTACCAGATTTACCTGAATTAAATAATGTTGTAACCATAGGGACTGATGGAGAACATTTAAAGAACATCAATGGTAAGGCTAGTGCAATTGAGTGTTATTTAGACTTTAATTTTAATATGAATAGCGATGATATAAAAATAAGATGGATAGCTTGGAACGATAAACTACAACAATACCAAGGAAGATTTGATAATAAGACTAAAAAGATGCTTTTTAATAATTTTCTGAATTATTATCATGATAGTAAGTATGATCTTTCTAAGCTGCAAGTTCTTGTAAATCAAATAATCTTTAGTTGCATCGAATTGAATTAAAGTAAAGTGACTTTCTTATAAAATAAAGTCTTCAATATTCTTATTAGAGCTATCACTCTAGCAATATCAGACTGATAAAAGTTGAAATCAATTTTTAAAATCTAGTGGTGCGCGCGAGGTGAATTGAACACCCGACCCCTTCATTACCAATGAAATACAGCTAAAAACACTGGCTAGTTTAAACTACAGAAGTGACTTTTCCATAATGTTCGCTTACGCTCACTACACTGAGCTACCCGAGCATGATACCACTTTGTGCTAAATAATTTTGAGTAATCCTTAATACTAAATTTAAATAAATTTTTCTTAGTTTAAAATTTAGTGGTGCTCAGGAGGTGAATTGAACCCAGCACCTCTTCATTACCAAATAGGTTTCCGACCGCAAACTATCAAGCAAGGCTCTTCTTCTCTTAGAGAAATCACGGGAATCTGCAATGCTTGCTGTCGAGATATTTAATAAGCCTTTGGTAACTTTTAAGACTGAAGCCTTCGTTACATTGATGGTGAATGCTTGGAACAAACTCTTTTTAGCTTATTTTATTAAAATAGATGAACCCTACTATGAGGAAAGGGATTCAGGGAAGTGGACTTATGATTTAGAAAAATGTATCAATAGGTATAAAGCTCATAAAACTTTTGATTTAGCTGTAGAGAAAAATCTTTTACTGTGTAAAGGTTTCCGTGACTACGTAGAGCATGAGGTCTTAAATATAGACTTGGATAACCATAGACAAGTTGAGATTTTTCAAGCATTACTTTTTAACTATGAGGAATTTATTGCGGAGAACTTTGGTAAAGAATTTGTTATAAACCAATCACTCTCTATATCTCTACAATTTTCAGATTACGAAGATATAACTTTAGGTAAGGTGAAAAATCAATTTATAAAGTATGCAGAAAAGAATGGATTGGAAGAATTTATTAACTCAAAATGTTCTGCGATTGAAAAAGACGTTTTAGAATCAAGGAAATTTAAAGTCAAATTAGTGCCACAGTCTGTCGAAGTCTCAAATACAAAAGATTTTGACTTAGAGTTATCTTTCAAGGAGTCTGTAAATGATAGTAATTCTAGTCTTGCAGTTGTCAAAAAAATTGTCACCAAGGACGTATCTGGAAAGGACTATAAGTTGATGAAATTTAGTGTTGAGTCTATAAATAAATCACTGGAAGAAAAGGGTATAGATGTAAGGGTCAATCGTAATCATTTGATATCAATTAACCAGATGTTTGCTGTTAATGGCAGGAATGGTAATAAACTCGACACATTAACACAATACTGTATTCCAGATACATCTCGCTTGAATGAGGAAGAAAGTGCAAAAGAACAAATGAAGAAAGTTTCTTGCAAGTATCATATAGAACGCTACCCTAAATTTATTCTTAGTATTTTAGAGAAAATAAACTATGACGTAACTTTCATTAATAAAAACAGATTAAGTGAATTCTCTCATAATGATTTTGGTAGTCTTAGTGCAGTATTTAGTAAATACTCGAAAGAACTTAGTTTAAAATCAGTTAAAAATCAAGATCAATTAATTGAAGAGTAGCTTAAAGATGGAAGTCCATCATTCAATAAATGTAAATCTGGTACATAAAACAGAGGTTGCAGAGAATCTACTCATCTAGACGTATCTTCATTCAATAGGCTGTCCCTCTAATTCTTTTGCTAGCAATCTGTCATATTTGCGAGTAGATGTTGTGGGTGTTATATCTTAAATATAGCTTGCTAAGATAAGTCTATATTAATATTTATTCTTAGATATAGCTTGCT
>CAYTKM010000004.1:0-77533 GCA_964438425.1 uncultured Gammaproteobacteria bacterium | reverse complement strand
TTATTCTTAGATATAGCTTGCTAAGATAAGTCTATATTAATATTTATTCTTAGATATAGCTTGCTAAGATAAGTCTATATTAATATTTATTCTTAGATGTTTCATCAACACACATACAGTAGTAGCGAAAAAAATATACTCTTAGCTTTTATATTAAACTTACTTTTTACAATTGCTGAGTTTATTGGGGCTTATTTCACAAATAGTATTGCCATTGGCTCAGATGCTTTGCATGATTTGGGTGATAGTTTATCGTTGGGCTTTTCATACATAAGTGCAAAACTTGCGAAGAATAAAACAAGCAAAACTTTTACTTTTGGACTGCGTAGATTAACTCTATTGTCAGCTTTTGTAAATAGCTTAGTTTTAATATCTGGGTCAATATTTATCTTATACAAAGCTGTAAGTAGAATTCAGAATATTGAAGAAGTTTCAAATCTAGGCATGTTCTGGTTTTCAATAGCTGGGATAACTATTAACACTATTGCTGCACTTAGAGTAAGTAAAGGCAAAACCTTAAATGAAAAGATCGTGAGTTGGCATTTAATTGAAGATGTTCTAGGTTGGGTAGCGATTTTTATTGGTTCGATAATAATCTACTTCACTGGCTGGCTTATCATTGATCCAATTTTGTCTATTATCATTACGATCTATATACTTTTCAATGTTGTAAGGAATTTTAAGAAAACTGTTTTCTTATTTTTACAGGGAGTCCCAGAAGAAAATTTAGTTATTGATGTAAGAAATAAATTAAAAGAAGTATCTGAAATCACTGATGTTCATGATCTACATATTTGGTCTTTAGATGGTGAGCATCATATTATTACTGCTCATCTCGTTGTCAATCAAAATCTTAGCCTTCAAGAATGCTCTGAAATAAAGCAAAAAGCCAAAGGTGTAGTTGCAAAGCTAGATATAAACCATGCAACTTTTGAGTTTGAATTTCAAGATGAAAGCTGTGAACAAGCTTGTGATTATTAGGATTTATGGAATTTTAAATCGAGTTCGAGTGTGACACGATTATAGTAAGTTAAATTTAAAGCTGTATAATCTCTAAGAGTTTTAGAGAGAGGTCTTTTATAAAGTTACAAATTCTATTAGCAATATTCTTTTTGTTTGTTTTTCAAGGAAGACTCTCTGCATGTTTCTGTGGTTCATCTTATACGGGTATCAATAGTTACTCCAGTACTGTTCTTACGATTCCAGCAGAGACTTTAGAGCGTGGTAAGTTTGTATTTGGTTATGCATTTAACTTCCAGAATTATAATAGTTTTAGTCGTCAAAAATTTGCTAGTATCAACCGAAAAGGCGTTCACTCACATAGTTTTGACTCAATTTTAACTCAAAGCCTAAATCTTTCTTATGGTATAACAGATGATTTCTCCATTATGGGAGTGTTTCCTTTCAGAAAATTCTCTGGATTAAAATCTACAGCAGAAGGCATTACTATTGATGATGGAGATTCAATAGGAGTTGGAGACTTCAGCTTTTTAGCTAAGTATAGATTCTTGAAGGGAAAAACTTTTTCTTTGGCTTTATTGGGAGGAATCAAAATACCTAGTGGTGATACAAATCAAAAAAATGAGTTCGGATTTCCTTTAGGAGCTGACGAACAACCTGGTTCAGGTTCATGGGATCCAATTTTAGGTATTGCTGCTTCAAAACACTTTAGAGAGTTTGATTTACACTCTAATATTCTTTATCGTCTTTCTACACTGGGTTCACAAGACAGTGTTGTTGGGGATCGAGTTAATTTCAATTTAGGACTTAGTAAGAATTTAAAGCACGGTAAATTCCTAGGCAAAAAAATCCTACCATCAAAAATCTTTGGACAAAATCTAAACTGGACTTTAATTTCAGAGGCTAATGGAATTTGGACAGAAAAACTTGAGATAGATGGTACAAAAGACCCTAACCACGGTGGACTAGTTATTTTTCTTAGTCCAGGTATTCAACTAAATATAAACGACCGTCTTTTTAATTCCTTTTTTATGAGCTTTCCAGTAATTCAGGATCTTAATGGACTTCAAAGTGACCTGAACTTTCAAATAGGCTTTAACACAAGCTTACTACTTTAATTTTTCTGTAACCCCATAGTCCTACTTTAGGATTATAATATTTATATGAACTTTAAATCTATAATCTTGATTTTGGCTATTTTGATGACTAGTAATGCTTATGCTCATACTGGTGCTCATTTACCTTTCAAGTCAATTTTTAAAAAATCTTATAAATATAGAATCAACAGTGGTGATGAACATTTAGGTCATTTTTATGTGAAAAAATCTAATGTGTCAAGAAAGTTGAATGAAAAAATTAAAGTCGAGCATAGTATTCATTTAGATGAGACTGTTGTAGAAAAAACTAAGATT
Source organism: uncultured Gammaproteobacteria bacterium (assembly GCA_964438425.1). Classification (GTDB taxonomy): domain Bacteria; phylum Cyanobacteriota; class Vampirovibrionia; order LMEP-6097; family LMEP-6097; genus CAYTKM01. The sequence goes on along the minus strand of CAYTKM010000004.1, from coordinate 75,161 downwards.
TATTATAAAGAGAAAAGCAATATTTTGAGTTACAGTTTAGATCTTGCTGATAGGATATATTTTTTTCAATTTCATTTAGAAGAAGATTTTTTAAATGCATCTAATCTCGGATCTGTTTCAATATTTGATAAAAACACTAATGAATTTAATGTTTCTCTAGCTACTTTAGACCCTCTTGATGAGAGTTCTGGAGAAGATTCTGGACACCAGCATAATCAATAGTTATAACGCGAGAGCTTTTTCACTTTCCACTAATGCTTTTTTGTAATTTAAATCAGTATCAAGATAGCCAAGGTAAATTGATTGGGAAGTTTTAACAGCTTCAAGAAAGCTTAATACAATGGTTTTGCCTAGCTTATAACTTTTATTTGCTTTGGTGACTAGTTCTTTAGACTTATCTAGAGTATCTTTTTGATAAAGCTCAAGTTGCCTTTTTGCTAAATCGTAATTGTTAAGAGTATTTTTAATTTCCTGCTCTATTAAAAGTTCAATTTGAGTTCTTTGTAATTTAATTTGCTCAGCTCTTTCCTTAGCTTTTTTTACTTCACCTTGCTGTCTATCAAAGACAGGAATATCTAGTTGTAATTGAGCAAAAAGGTTTATTGACCCATCATCTCCCGTAACAATATCTGGTGCTGCTCCTAGAGTTAAGTCAGGATATATATTTGCCCTAGCTAGTCTAAGTTCCTGTGAATTGACATTTAACATAGCTTCATTAGCGTTATAGTCAGGTCTGTTTTTTATAGCAAGCTCTATTAGATCATCTTTACTCTCCTGCCCTAGCAAAGCAATCAGCGCAGTATCTTGATTCTCATAGGCTGCTAATTCTTTATTATCAATATCAAAGTTTAAAACTTGGCTAAACTGATTACGAAGTTTTTTAATTTGAACATCTATCGCAATTGATTTTTTTCTAATATCTATAGCTAAAAGCTCAATTTGATTAAGGTCCAAAATTGTAATCTCTTTAAGCTCAAACCTACGCTTAGCTGTCTCCAAGGTTTGATTCGTGATATCAAGTAATTCTTTATAGACTTTCTGTTTTTCTTCAGATGTGAGGATTTCATAGAAAAGGTTTTTCACTTGATAACGTAAATCTATAGCTGTTTGTTGGATAGATTTGTCGATCACATTAAATTGAGCCTTAGCCACTTCCTTGCGTCGCTTAATCTTCCCACCTAATGGGAATCTTTGCTGAATACCAGGGTTGTATGTTCTTTGAGCAATACCAGCAGAAGCAAAGAGTTGAGGATTAGGATAGAGTCCCGCTGTAATAACTTCGGCTTCATTTATATCTCTATTTTTATTTGCAACTTTTAGTCCTATGTTGTGTTCATAGGCTAAATCTAAGACTTGATCTAAACTAAGAATGCTCTCGTCAGCTTTTGCAGCTCTAATCTGCATAATTAGAAGCATTAAAACTAAAATTATTTTAGTGATTTTCATTTTAGTTGCCCTCCATTTTCTCATGGAACCATTTATACAGTGATGGTAGGACTAGTAAAGTTAAAACAGTAGAGCTAATAAGTCCACCAATTACCACAGTGGCAAGCGGCCTTTGCACTTCACTACCAACACCAGTCGAAACTAATAAAGGAATCAAGCCAAGTCCGGTTGTGAGTGCCGTCATCAGCACTGGTCTTAATCTTAAAAGAGCAGCTTTAATAACAGCTTTATTTAGTTCTAAGCCATCTTGAATTAGCTGTTCCAGATAGCTAATTAAAACCAAACCGTTCTCTAAAGCTATACCAAAAAGTGCAATAAAGCCTATTGAAGAAGGTACTGATAAATTCTGACCGTTAATTAAAAGAGCAAGCAAGCCACCAATTAATGCAAGTGGAATATTAATCAAAATCAGTAGTGAATTTTTAATAGAATTGAAGTTCATGTAAAGTAGTAAGAATACTAATGCTAATGCTAGCGGGACAACTATCATCAAGCGCTTATTAGCTTCTTGCTGTAAACTAAATTGACCTCCCCAAGTTACAAAATAGCCGACAGGTAATTTTATTTGTTTATCCAATAAAGCACTGGCTTCTTCTACAAAAGATCCAATATCTCTATCTCGGACATTTGCCTGGATGGTTATAAATCTTTGATTATCTTCTCTAGTAATTTGCCTTGGTCCAATAATTTCTTTGATATTTGCTATTTGTACCAATGGCACTCTTACGCCGTTAGGTGCAGTAACTAAAAGCCTACTGATTGCTTCAGGATCTTTTCGTTCTGCTTCATTAAATCGAATATAGATATCAAATCGTTTTATACCTTCATATAGTTGTGCAACGGTCTTGCCCCCAATAGCTGTTTTGATAAGTTCTTGGACTTCAGCTAGGTTAATTCCATATCTTGCAATTTGTTTTCTATTAGGCTCAATTACCAATTGAGGGCTACCGCTGATCTGTCCAACTTGAACGTCTCTTGCACCTTTTACTTTTTTAACTAATTCAGATATTTTATCTGCATTACTCTTTAATAAATTTAAATCATCACCAAAAACTTTAATTGCAAGATCTGCCTGTACCCCTTCAAGCAATTCATCCACAGTCATTTCTATAGGCTGAGTAATATTAAAAAGCACCCCAGGAAAACCTTCAAGTTTTTCTCTTACAGCTCTTTCCAAATCTTTTTGTGTCTTAATGTCTTTCCATTGATTTTTAGGTTTTAGAACTATGTACATTTCAGCATTATTAACTGGATCTGCATGCGCACCCACTTCACCTCTACCAACCCTTGACAGTATTTCTTTTACTTCATGTATCTTCATTACTCTTTTTTCGATAAGTTGAGTGATTTTTTTTGTTTGCTCAAGTGCTGTTGAAGGAGGAGCTGTAAGTTTAATAACCAGACTGCCTTCTTGTAGAGTTGGGGTAAATTCCGAGCCTAAAAAGTTCATACTAATTAACCCTAAAAACAGGAGCAAAACAATAGTACTAAGGTTGAGGATTTTACTTTGAGTGAATTTTCTAAGTAGTGATTCATAGGCTTCTTTAAAGCTATTTTGCTTAGTATCTTCTTCTTGCTTCGATTGTTTGAAATTCAGAAGTAAATTTGATAAAACAGGTGCTAGAAAAATAGAGTAAATTAAAGAACCTAACATAGCAAGCGCGACTGTATAAGCAAGTGGCTTAAACATCTTGCCTTCTACTCCGCTCAAGCTAAAGAGTGGTAAAAATACAACAATGATAATTAAAATAGAGAAAATTATTGACTGTAGAAGTTCAGCACTTGCTTTTGTTACTACATCTTTTTTCTCTTCTTTGCCAGAACTTTCTTGCAAAGCTCGACAGACATTCTCGACAATAACAATAGGTCCGTCAACCATCATGCCAATTGCAATAGCCAAGCCTCCAAATGACATGAGGTTTGCAGAAATTTGTAAATAATGCATACAAATCATAGTGAAAAGCACTGAAAATGGAATAGACAGAGCAACTATAATACTGGGGTTAAATGATCTCAAGAATACAAAGATAATTAACGCCACCAAAGCAATTCCTTGGAAAAGCGCATTGCTAACAGTTGATAAACATTTTTCTATTAGAGATTTTTGCTCATAGTAAGGAACAACACTAAGTCCCTCTGGTAATGATTTGTTGATATCTTTTATCTTCTCTTCAACTCTTGCAATCACGGTAGAAGAGTTTTCACCATATAGCTTGACGACCATACCTGCAACTACTTCTTCAGAACCATTATGAGTCTCGATACCACGCCTGATAGCACCTCCGATCTTCACTTCAGCCAAATCACTTAAGTAAACAGGCGTTCCATCGTCTGACTTAATAATTACATTTTGGATATCTGAGATTTGATTATAGAGACCAACTGATCTAATAATATATTCTTCACCGTTACGTTCTATAAACTGGGCACCTGCATTTAAACCATTGGCTTTAATTTGTTCTGAAAGCTCAGCAATGGAAATCCCATATTCAAGTAATTTCTGAGGCTTTACTATCACTTGATATTGCTTTTCAAAACCACCAATCCCAAGCACTTCTGTAACACCTTGCACAGTCTGTAATTGAAGCTTAATTAACCAATCCTGAATAGCACGTAATTCTTCAAGGCTTCTAGTTCCAGTTTCATCTTTTAGGTAATAAAAAAGTATAAGTCCCATACTGCTTGATATGGGACCAAGCTCTGGACTTCCAAAACCTTCAGGAATCGCTCCCCTAGCCTCTTGCAGTCTTTCATTGACTATTTGTCTTGCAAAATATATATCTGTCCCATCTTCAAAGTAAATTGAAACTACTGATAAACCAAAGTTTGAAACTGATCTAATTTTGTTGACTTTGGGTAAACCATTCATTAAAGTTTCAATTGGATAGCTTACATATTTTTCGACATCATCAGGTGATAAGCCCTCTGTAACGGTAAAAACCTGTACCAATGATGGTGAAACATCGGGGAAAGCTTCAATTGGTAGTTTTTTGTAACTATAAAACCCGCCAAAGAGAATTAATATTGCAAGGGCAATTAAGATTAGTTGATTCTTAAGTACGTTATGAATAAAGTTTTGCATAATTAAATTCCTTAATGATCGTGATCATCATCTATCTCATCCTTTTGCATTTCAGCTTTGAGCATAAAAGAGTTCTCTGAAACATATACTTGTTCAGACTCCAACCCGCTTAGAACTTCAATAAAGTTTTCATTACTTTCTCCTAAGGTTATTTCTTGAGCTTTGAAACCACCATTTTCTTGGATAAAGACTACTTTGCTGCCATTAATCTCTTGAATAGCAGTCTTTTTGATTAATAGTGAGCTAGCTTCTTTGTTTTCAGTTTTAATTAGACCAGTAACAAAAGTACCTGGTTTAAGGGCAAAATTTGGATTAGCTAGAACTACGCGAGCAAAAGCGGTTCTAGTATTTTCTCCGAGAAGAGGTGAAACAAAAGCGATAGTGTTTTTTATTTTCTCATTAAGATTAGGTATTTCAATTAATATCTCTTGATCTTTTCTGATAAAAGGTGAGTCTTTTTGATAGAGACTAAAATCAATCCAGACTGTGCTGAGGTCAGCCATGACAAATATCTCTGCATTTTTCTCCAATGCTTCGCCTGTGCTAATCTCTTTTTCGATAATTGTTCCACTGTAAGGTGCAACAATTTTATAGTAATTGTAATTGCCTTGATCATTGTGTGACAAATTAGCAATTTCACTATGACTAAAGCCAAAGATTTTCAGCTTACGTTCATTACCATGTAAGTCATGCTTAGATCTAATCAATTCATCTTTAGCAGTTAAGTAGTCTGACTCTATAGTAAGGTTTTCTTTTAAAAGTTGTTCTTCTCTTTTGTAATTAGCCTCTGCTATTTCTAGTCTAGCCACTGCTTCTAAATATTCTTCCTGTAAACTTGATATTTCAGGAGCATCTAAGACAGCTAAGATCTCACCTTTTTGAACATAGTCACCAAGGCTTTTATTTACTTGTTTTACGATCCCAGAGCTGTAAGCGACTATGTGAGCTAATTTGTCCTCATTGATTTTGATCTCGCCGGTCAAACTAAGTTCGTTGGCTAAACTTCCTTGTTTTACTTTAGACAGCTCTAAGCCAATCTCTTCTACCTGAGCCTCACTAAGCCGAATTAACTCTTCATGCTCTGATTCGTCCTCGCTGTGAGCGGCTACAATATCTTGCTTGAAAAGCTTCTTTTCAATGTATGGCTTAGTAAGAAATCCTACTATTGCAACTATGGCTAAAACAATAAGCCAGTTATTAATTTTCATTTTAAATCTCCAGATTTATAAGAATAGTTGTACAAAACAACTAAATTAAACAGTCAACTACAGGAGTTTATTTAAATTATTAGAATTATTGTGCGTAATGGATTTTTTATATTATAGGTTAATCGATCTTTGCTTAAAGCGTAAGCTATGTGATTCTGATTTGAGGCAAAAGTTTTAAAGCTAGTATCTATTTTCACTTTTGCTTGTGAGTAATTAAAATCAAAGTCAAGCTTTTGAGAGAAGCTAATATTTCCTACTGTAATAGGCGTGTCTTCACAGTCACAAGTTATATCGCTATGTCCTTGCGCGCCATGGTCATGGTTTAAGTCGATATTGCAGTATCCTGTGTAAATATTCTCAACAGTAATATGACCTTCTTCACATTCACATAAGACAGTTGCATTAGCAGAGCTTAGCCATGAAAAAAGAAATACGGCCAGAACACCGATCTTTAAAATTTTCTTTGAGTTAAATATACTCTTTTTCATTAGCTACTACTTAACTTATACCAATTTTTGATGAAGTTACAGTTAAGTGAATGGGAATTATTTACATTAAGTTGCAATATCTCTACTTTATTGATTCAATTGCATATATTGTGCTATTTAAGCTTTGCTTTTAAGTTTTTATTAACCTCTATGATAGCCTTTTACCCAGTTAGCCTGAAGTCCAGAAAAGGCTAGAAGTTAATGATATTAAAGTATTGAAGGATCATTTTAGAAAATTCATGAGTCCCAGTAATATGTTTTTGATTCCTTTGGAATACTCTGGACTTGCAGAAATAGGTGAAGTCATAGACGTCTATAAGCAATCTTGGTTTTAATTTTGTAAATCAAGCTTATTTAGGATAGAATTGTTTTTGAGTGATCTAACAAGGTCACTTGGGGTTTAATCACCTCTTCAAACGTGGTCATCCTGATGTCTGACCATAAAATACGACATCCCGGTTTTAAATAGCCGGGAAACTCTTTGCATGTCCAGAGCCTTCTGGCTTAAAACTTAGGGTAGTCGTTCGTTTGACGATTGATTAATTCCCGGCTTTTTATTTTTACGTAAAGAATAGCTAAAACTCAAAACAGACTTGATAGTCATTAAGGAGTTAGTTTGGCGCATGGGCATTAAAGATCGGCTGGTATATCTATTTAAAAATGGATCACAAAAGAAGCTATTTATATTAGTAATATTAGTAATCTTAGTACTTTTAATCTTCTAATCTTCTTGATATTGCTTGGAAAAGTAAATTCTTTTATCACAGGAAGTATTAGATCGAGCCGCACTGAGCAATTTATCCAAGAAAGCAAACCATTATTAATACAGGGTAGAATTCCTGAGCTAGAGACCTTAATAGAAAAAGCAAAGAGGCAAAAACAAGATCCTAAGTTTGAAGATTACTTAAATCAACTTGAAAGAATTCAAGATTCCAAGAGACTTGAAAGTTCTTTCAGATTTATGAAGCCTGAGTATCTTCAAATACTTAAAGAAGGTAATATAGATTTGTTTATAAAAACTATCAACAAAGAATACTCATATTTTAAAGATGATGATTTAAATAGTTACTTTACAGAAAAGCTTTCAAATAGTACAGAACTATTGGAAAAAGTGCTTATAGAGCTTGAACTAGAAAGAGTTAAAAAGGAAGAATCTATACGTAGAGGACAAGAGAAAGCAAAAAAAGAGCAACTAGTTAAAGACACTATAGGTGAACTTATTGAGAAATATGCTTATCCATACAATACTCTCGACTTTAATAAGGGGCTTGCTGTGCCTTATGCGGATATTTATATAGATTATTCTGCATCTCAGCAAGAACGTGCAGCCAGTCTTCTAAAAGCTTACAAAGAATATGCACCTAGTGGAATCAAAATCATAAATCTTGTACCTTGCGAGAGTGAAAATTGCTATGCCGCTCATAAGAACTTTACAGATGGAGTTTTGGGTTATGCAGAGATAATGGACGATTGGATAAGAATACATGCATCTAATGCGCAGGTACGTAAAGTAGATCAGCTACTCTTGACTGTGAAGGGTGCTTTGATGGCATCAGACCCATATTGGTATGAATATGAAGATCAAGGTATAGAGCATCAGGTGATTTATGACAATGCACTTGCAATAAACTATCACTTGGTATCAACGATTAGTCCTTGGTATGTAAAAACTAACCCACTCATAAGAGGTGATAGATTGGAGACATTTTTTGAGATCAATAATGGAGAAATAACCATTAATAAGTTTCCTAAATGATTTTGTAGAGAAATTTTATCTAGACGTCTAGGTAGTATTTTGGTAACTAGACCATCTTTGACTCATTTTCCAATTTATTAAGGGGATCTCGCTTTGTGAACAACGCTATTTTACCTAAGCTAAAAATGGCTTAAATAAAGGATAATTTACGATGGCTAAATTTATAAAATTCCTTTAGGGGGCATAAAGCAGCTTATTTTGCTACTCATGAATTTTTATAGTTTGGAAGATTATAGTATAAGGATGTCCTAGAGACGAACTTATTAGACCGCCTTGCAATCCAACTTATTATTAGTTTAGCCTAGACGTCTAGATGCAAAATTCTACTAAAATAACCTTATTTCTATCTTATTACTATGTCCATGAGTTTTTTGATTTTCACTGGACTACAGTGTTGGAATATCGCAGACAGTCCACTAATCCCAGTTTTGCATAGCATTAACTACTTCATCTTCAGAAGTCATACAGTAAGATCTAGTCATTGAAATATCACTATGAGCGCAAGCTATTTGAAGATCAACTAAGCTTCTACCTTTACGATTATTGATAGTTACAAAGCTACGTCTAAAACCATGATTAGTAATTTTAAAACCTACTTTATTTGATAAACGTCTCCACCTATGTCTTAAGGTATTTGGTTTAAGCTGTTCAGAGTGCCTTGTCACGAAAAGATACTCAGAATAGCCCTTCTCGCGCCGTTTAAGGAGATATTTCTCTAATACTGCTATAACTTTGTTGTTGAGCCCTATACGGCGATTCTTATTACCTTTCCCAAGCCATACATAAAGTGTTTTTTGCTCTAAATCTATGTCTTCAAACTTTAAATTACACAGTTCACTTACTCTAAGCCCAGTATTTGCGAATACTAAGACTATCGTTTCAGTAAGTAGCTTGTCATAAGCATCATTACCGTTAGTTTCTTTATTAGCTTTCAAAATAGCTTCTATTTGATCTTCTCTATACGTCACTTTCTTTGCTGGAATAAACCTCTTTGGTTTGAGCTTTTTTATTTTCAGCATCTCAGCTTCTGTCATAAGATCTTGCTCACAGAGATACTTCATAAAGCACCATGACGCATCGAAAAGCTTTTGTCTTGAAGCAAAATTTTCAACTGGAATCTGACTCAAGATGTAGAGCATATTTACATGTGAGAAGTAAGGCTTAGGAGCATGCTTGCTGAGTAGCTTCCAATACTGAGCAATTTGGTATCGATAAGTTTCTATGGTCTTAGAGCTATAAACTCTGCCATTAAAAGTACCTAATTTAAGAGAGTTGAGCCATTCAGAAGCTAATTCTTTGACTTGAGGTAAATTGAGACTCTTGTTAAGTCTATTAGCTTTGTTGATTTTGTTTAGCTTCAAGCCCTTGAAATGTCTGTTTTTCCAATCATGGTAGCCAGAATACTCAACTACATATTCAGCTTGTCCCTTAGCCCCTTTTTGTCTTATAGCTGGCAAAAAACCTTGATTTATGTAGCGTTGTATTGATCTGATATTAAGACCAAGGTCTATTGCAACCTCTTTGGTTGTTAGTGTTTGCATCTGTGTCTCTCCTTTTGGATTGACGACAGGTACGACAGAAGTTTTATTTATCTATTGTGGTGAAATGGTGCTCAGGAGGTGAATTGAACACCCGACCCCTTCATTACCAATGAAGTGCTCTACCACTGAGCTACCCGAGCATGATACCACTTTGTGCCGAATAAACTTTATCTAAGCACAATAATTTAAATTATAATATTTTTAAATAGCTAACTAATAAAGTTATGCAATTATTTAAGATTTTTACAAAAGTTGTAATTGGCATTTTCATAATATAATTTAGAAAAAAATTCTAAATTCGGCGTTTTTTTAGAAAATATTTCTAATTTTGTGCCTTTTTTAGAAAAATATTCTAAATCTATATTTTAGGTGTTTGTTTAATTTTCCGATCAAGTAGCCCTTGGAATTATTTTGATCTACAAGGGGTATTAAAATTTTTGCTTAATTCAAGTTGAAGATAGCTTGTTTTATAAAAAGTTATCTTAGTTTTAATTTTAATATTAAAAATATGTCTTATTTATTCAAATCGTTCTAACTAATAAATTATGTACGAACTTTTACTAAGAACACAGTATAAAAAAGGTAAGACTTTATTGTTATGTTTATACAGCCACAAAAAAGAAAAAGCGACTTAGTAAAGCCGCTTTATATATGTGTATCATCCTAACTGATTTATTGATAGAAGAATTAGAGGTAAGTTGAGCATAAAACCAGTTAGAAATGATTTGGTTTATGAAACTTCTTAGTAGAAGTTTATTTGTCTTTTGCTGCTTGCGCAGAAAAAAATTGTTTTTAGTAGCTCTATTACGTTCGTCTCTAATCTTCCTTTGATACTTTTTATAACATCTAGTTTTAAAGAGCAGCTGCGATAGCAGCTGCATAATAACTTCAAAAGTTTCAGTTTACGGCTTAGCCATATCTTTCAATTCTTTACGAAGATCTTTCTCGATGTTAACTTCTTGGTTCCAGTGTTGCTCTTCGACTCTTAATTCACCAAGTAAAGCACGTGCTTGATAAAGCATTTGTCTTAATTTATCTTGATCTGCTGCGTCGTCAAGGTTACCACCAGCTTCAATACCTTCTCTCATAGCCTGTTCTAGTATTGGACCATCATCTACGCCTGAGTTTGCGTAAATTTCACCAATACCACCAGCACCACTAATGATATCGTCTACTGTACCTGTGTTTCCACCTAAGATTGCTCTTTGTAATTCAATCTCTAAACGTCCAATCGCTTGCTGTTGTGCATCGATCTTAGTTCTTACTTTTGCTAGTTCTACTGCAGGGTTAATTGCTGCCATGATATTCTACCTCCGAATTCTTAATCTATCTGAATTCAGGTATATTACAACTTTGTTAAACATTGGTTAAGTCTTATAAACTTTTTTTTATTTTTTTCCTGTGTTATTTGGCTTATTTAAGTTACCTATTATTTATAAAATCTATTAAGTTACTTAATAAGTTATCTATATACATTTGAATCATATAATTCACCCATTATTTTTAAATTTAAATTACTTATTACAATTTACGTATAGAAATAATTACTTTACATTAGACTTCATAACTTTAGACTCTAAATGTCGATTAGGCTCTAAATCTCTTTCTATTATTAAGTTAGCTATGAAAACTAAATTTTATTCCATATTTAAAGTGCTTTCTATTATATGTCCTCACTTTAAGTTTAGAGTAAGTGACAGTTTAATTAGGATAAGGTTTAAATTACCTTAATCTGCAATATATAGATAAAGCTCTAATATACAACCTCAACCAAAGTTAAACCTTCAGCAGGCGCGCTATAAGATTTTTTAATAGCTTGCTCAACTGTAAAACCTCTACAAATTAAAATTAATTCACCTATTAATTTACGTACCATATGCCTTAAAAAGCGATTTGCTGAAATTTTAAAAATATAAAGCTCAGGTGATACTTGCTCCACTTTAAATAGCTTGATATCACATCTGTAATGATCATATGGTTCACTGGCTTTAGTATAATTTTCAAACTCTTTAAGTGCTTTAAGTTCATGTATACGTTGATTTAAAATACTTATGTCTAAAGTTTGCTTTAACCAAGCCGTATTAGGGCTAGCAAGAACAGGTTTAATGGGTCTAGCATAAGCACGATACTCATAGGTTCTAGCTTTAGCTGAAAACCTAGCGTTAAAATTTAAGGGCACTTGCTCTATATTAGAAATCTTCAAATCATCTGCCAAAATACCATTCAGGCTAATTAAGTGCTTAGAATAATTTTTAGGTGCCAGTTGTGGTTGCTTAACTGAATTAGCAAGTGTATTTAGATTAAATTCTTTAATTATACTAGGATCTAATTTTAAGTCCGATCCTGATTCAAATTTAGCTACTCTAGGATTTAAGTTAGAGCTTAACTCCGGTTCAAGATTAGCTGTACTAGAATCTAATTTTAAGTCCGAATCTAAAATGCCTTTTAAATTAAAGCTAGAATCTAACTTACAAGCTAATTTTAAATCGATATCAGTCTTAAAATTGCAGACTTGGGCGCTGGCGTGCACGCCAGCGTCGGTGCGCCCCGCAAAATTTAAATGCGGGGCGCGTGGGAGCTTCAAATAGATCTTTAAAGCGTTTTGCAGCTCTGTGTATATCGTTCTCAGATGCGGATCTTTGCTTTGCTGCTGCAAGCCATTAAAGTTGGCGCCGTTATATTCTAAAGTAAGTTTATAGTTATATTCTAGGCTCATGCAGTTTTAAATTCGCTTTACAAACATTTATTACTTAAAAAAACCGCTTCGAGATCTAAACCATCAATCAAACACGCGCAATTCTGCAAATTTAATAAAAAACTATTAGTTTAGTAGCCCGCCACCGTCAATTTTTTTAAAGCTTTCGATATCATCATGAGTACCTATCACTAAGATATTATCGCCCTGTTGAAATACAGTGCTAGCAACTGGTGACACGCTAAAATGACCACCTGCACGGCGAATAGCCAGAATATTCAAATGATAATCAACTCTAATTTGGGCTTCAGCTAAAGTTTTTTCATAGTATTTACTAGGCAAATTAACTTCACTAATACTAAAGTTTTCACTTAGTGGAAATTCATCTAAAAAACTTAGTCCCATCAGCTGGTTAGCGATTCTTTTACCCATCTCAGCTTCAGGATAAACAATATCTGTTACACCAATCTTCTCTAAAATTCTGCCATGCATCTGATTTGAGGCTTTAGCTACTACTTTTTTTACCCCTAAATCCTTTAAAGTAGCGCAGATAAGTAAACTATTTTCGATACTAGTACCCACTGATACAACTACCGCATCAAAACTGTCTAGTTGAAGTTTTTGCAGACTATTAGCATCGATAGCATCAGTCTGGATAGCGTTTTCAAGCCAATAACCGTCAATAGCATTTTGTACGACATTCATATCTTGGTCTAAAGCGACTACTTCATGACCATTTTGATAAAATGAACGCGCCACATTAGAACCAAATCGACCCAAGCCAATGACTAAAAAGTTTTTCTTTTCTAATTTCATGCTTATTTAGCTGACACGACAACAGTTGCAGCTCTGATAACTTTATTATTAAGCTTATAACCTTTTTTGGCAACATCAATAATCGTCCCTTCAGGCTTATCTGGCATCGGTACTGAAGTTACAGCTTCATGTAACTCTGGATCAAAAGCAATATCAGTATTAATCTCCTGCAAACCGATACTTTCAAGTGCCATCATGAATTGTGCTTTTAACATATCAAAACATTTATTTAATTCTTCTAAGTCAGTATCTGCTTTTAAACTTTTCTTAGCAAAATCAAAGTTATCTAAAGCAGGCAAAATAGCTTCTACCGTGCTGCCAGCAGCAGATTTTCTTAAATCTTCGCGCTCACGTCTAAAACGGTTTTGCATATTTTGGTGATCTGCCCATAATCTTTTATGCTGGTCATCAAGTTCTTTATAGTCTTCTTCAAGTTTTTTGAGTTTAGCTTTAAGGTCGTTAACGTATTTTTGGGCTTTACTTGGCTTAGCTTCTTTACTAGTAGCCGCCTGTTCTTTATCTTCTTCTTTAGCTTCCGCAGCAATATGCTCCGCGCTAGTATCTTCAGCTAAGTTTTGCTGAGTTTTACGATTAGTTTCATCTGATTTTTTTTGAGCAGCATCTGAAGTAACGAACTGATCAGAATTTTCTTTATCTTGAACTTCTTTGGACATAAGAACTATTATGACAGCGCATGCCCTATATTTTCAAGAGATGGTTTTTTCACTAAAAATTTTAAAAGATTATAATAAAGCAATTCAGGTTAATATTAATAAGAAATAGAAGCAACCTGATAAGTCAGATTGCTTCTAAATATGGTCTTTAATTTTATTAAACTAAGCATCAGTTATAAATTGAACTTATAAACTCAAATCAGTTAATAGCCTAAACTATTTATATAAATCTAAAATTAGTTAATAATAAATATTAAACTTACTTAAACTATCAGTCTGAACTATACTTTAGTGGTAGTTTTACTGTCTTTAGCTAGTAAATCTCTGATTTCAGTTAATAGCACTTGATCTTTAGTATCTTCTGGTGGCTTAGAGTCTTGTTCTGGTGGCTCTTCTTTTTTCTGCATATTTTCGTAAGCTTTAATTACTACGAAAACTGTAGTACCCATGATGATAAAATCAATGACTTTTTGAATGAAAGAACCATACCTGATAGCTACTTCAGCAACATCGCCACTAGCTTCTTGTAAAACAAAGCTTAAATTACTAAAATCTACGCCGCCGATTAGCAAACCTATTGGAGGCATAATAATATCATCTACAAAAGATGAGACAATCGCTTTAAAAGCTGCACCGATAATAACTGCAACAGCTAAGTCGATAACATTACCTTTCATAAGAAAAGCTTTTAAATCTGAGAAAAATGAATTCATGTGTTTTATACTCCTTAAAATAAATTTTTTAACAACTAAATTACTTTACGCTATTTTAACCAAAATAAGAGCTTTATAGCTTAATTTTATTTAAGGAAAATACAGGACCTTCTGTACAGACTCGAGCATAAGCCTTTTCTTCTAGCTCGGGCTGCTGGTAGTCACAGACGCAGGCTAAACAAGCTCCGATTCCACAACCCATTCTTTCTTCAACAGAAATATAAGAATTTGGTTTTTCCTGGAACATATCTTGAAGAGCTTTTAACATCGGATTAGGGCCGCAAGCATATAAATAATCATAATCAGCTAGGTTTTCAGACTTAATAACATCTGTCACGAATCCCTTAAAACCACTTGTACCATCAACTGTACAATAATAAGTATTTTCACTTAGTTTTTTAAATTCATCATGATAAAAACAGTTAGCTGCGCTATTAAAACCATTTACAAAGTGTAGATTCGCTGATTTCGCTAGTAATTTACGCCCTAAATAATATAATGGTGGCACGCCGATACCGCCACCAACAACTAAAACCTTTTTATCTTTAAAGTCAGCTTCTTCGATCTGAAAGCCTCTACCAAGTGGTCCCAATATATCTAAAACCTGATTGCTAAGTTTCTTTGCCAGCAGCTTCGTGCCCGCGCCTTCGGCGCGATACAGCATAGTTAACTGAGTACCATTATCACTAACATTACAGATGCTTATAGGTCTTCTAAGTAGTGGTACGCTAGCATCAGAGCATTTGACATGCACAAACACTCCTGGATAAAACTGATCGACCGGGAAATCACCTTCAATCACCATCTCATAGATGTCTTCAGCAATTTCTCGGTTAGTTATAATCTTGCAAAGTAATTTTTTTGGTCGTGCAGGCGTTAACGTAGTCATTAGTTACTATTTTAACTTTTACTGAATTTATAAAGGCTAGAATTTTAGTTATCGTATGATTTTACTTTTAATCTTCTGAAATAGCACGATCTAAAACTGCCATTCTAACTGCTACGCCGTTATTTACCTGTTTAAAGATTCTGGCTTGCGGCGCTTCGATCAGATCATCATCAATCTCTACGCCACGATTAAATGGCGCTGGATGCATAATAATCGCGTGTTTTTGGAGTTTAGTAGCTCGCTCATTAGTTAAGCCGTATTCTTTATGGTATTCACCGTAACTGATATTATGGCGCTCGTGTTGGATTCTAAGCATCATCACTACATCAGCTTCTTTAACAGCGGTATCAATATCTACGACTCTAACATTCGGGTACTTAGCAAGCTCTTCAGGTGGTCGCATCAACTTTTCAGGTCCCGCAAATAAAATCTGCACGCCAAGCTTACTTAGAGCCGTCAGATTAGAGCCAGCCACCCTAGAATGCTTAATATCACCAACAATCGCGACCGTTAAACCATTAAATTCTTTAAATTCCTGTCTGATAGTAAGTAAATCTAATAATGCTTGCGTCGGATGCTCATTAGCACCTGTACCAGCATTAATCAGGCTTAAATTAATTTTATCTGCGATTTCATCTAAGGCGTGCTCATCGCGAGTACGTACTACTGCTACATCTACACCCATCGATTCAAGTGTCTTGATAGTGTCATAAAAAGTTTCACCTTTTTTAGCACTTGAAAACTCTTCAGTGAAGTTCATAACTAGATAATCCAATCTTTTCATAGCAAGCTCAAAAGAAAAGCGAGTACGTGTGCTAGGTTCAAAAAACAAATTACAAGCAACAGGTTTTGAGAGAGCTGAAACTCCAGCTGCTGGTTTTAAAGTACCATCGACTAATCTATTCGACCAGTACTGAGCTTTAGCTAAAATTTCATGAATTTCACTCAATTCGAGATCTTTAATAGAGATTAAGTGCTTAGGCATATATCTTTATTTCATTTTACTAGGTAAAGTGAAGACTTGGCTATAATTATGTTTAAAGATATATAGATTTCAACTTAATAGTTAATCGTATTTATTTAGCCTTATTAGATAAGCTTTTAGTAACTTAATAAACAAAACTACCCTAAATTTCAATTTAAAATATTTTTCTAAATTTCATGTTAAATTAGAATTATTTTCTAAATATCATGCATATTTTTACAATTTTTCTAAATTTGAGCTTTATTTAGAATTATTTTATAATTCTTAAAAACCTATTTCAAATGGTAAGCCACTAAAATTACTACTTCTTTGTACATGATAATCAAAGGTAAATTCAATATAAACCGTACCCTTAGTTGGTAGCGGTGAAAATGGCTCTGACTTTCTTAAAGTATCTAAGCAAGTAGCCTTATAACTTTCGCTGGCATGCCCAGCTACAAACTCAGGCTCTCCTAAAATTCGACCATCTTCATTCAATTCGAAACGATAAGTAGCAGAGCTAGTTTGTTTATGTTTTCTTTTATTTATACGCCAGTTTTTACCAATTTTGTTTTGTACATATTCCATATATTCATCGAAATTAGTATAGGTCGCAGTTGGATTTTCCTCAAGCTGATAGTCAGATAAATAATTATCGTTAACTAAGTTATTGTCTTTTAAGGCACTTTTAGGTAGATTTTTAAAGTTCTTATAAACTGTCAGATGATCCGCTTCACAAAGAAAATTTATTTTAAACTCATTAGTTAAATTATGTTCCAATTCTGGATATTTAGTTCTAGTAAGTGCGTCGATGCAAGCCTGATTAAAAGCATCATTATCTGAGCTTTCATAGGTTTGAAAATCCATAAATTTACCTTTCGTATTAAAACGAATAATATATTTACTGTTTAATTTGTAAAGTTTACTTGCAAGTTCAGGATTACGTTTAACATTAACCGATAAATTATAATGCAAAGCTGCACCTAAAGCTTTTAAAGCTTCATTTTCAAATTTTTCTTTAATATCTTGCTCGCTCGCTAAGTTTGTTTGTAGGGCACTACTATCTAGCTGATCTTTTAATATATTCTGTTTAGGTTCTTTTTGATTAATTAAGACAGTATTTTCGGACTGATTTTGATCAACATTAATATCAGCCAAATCATCTTCTAAAGTAACCACTGCGGGCGGAGCTGCTTGCACAGTTATATTAGATAAATACATAGCACTTAATATTCCTAAAACTAGGTAAAAATTGATATTTTTCATAATAATTAACAAGAAATCTTATCAAATTATCTTAAATAATTTAATAACTAAGCACTTTTTTAGTTTTATTTAATGTCTTTACGGTTTTGGAGCAACTTGTCGATTTACATTATAATCAAAAGTAAACTCTATATTTGCAGAAGGACCGCTATTTAATGGAAAACCTATAAAAGGTTCTGATCTACGAAGTGCTCTCCGGCTTAGCCCACTTAGAACACAAATAAATACTAAGACTAATCTAATATAAAAAAATAAAGCTTTAAAATTTT
Organism: uncultured Gammaproteobacteria bacterium; assembly: GCA_964438425.1. Classification (GTDB taxonomy): domain Bacteria; phylum Cyanobacteriota; class Vampirovibrionia; order LMEP-6097; family LMEP-6097; genus CAYTKM01. The sequence continues at coordinate 57,354 of CAYTKM010000004.1, read as the reverse complement.
TCATGAGCTGCAATTGTTCTACTCGTTTAATGACAATTAAACTTTTAAATCGAGTTAAATTTATTAGAAAATATCTTAACATATGTAATACTTATCTCGCGCTTATCTCACAAGACCACCTTAATTAAATCTTAATATTCTTCAGTCGATTCTAAATATAGAATATTAAGATGTCGAATTCAATTAATAGTGATAACTATAGATACAAGCAAGCTCTAGAAGCAAGAAAAAGAGATAGTCATACTAAAAATACTAAAAGAACTAAGGTAAAAGTCCCAAAAACCAGCACAGTTGATCTTAGTAAAACTACAATTAAAAAAACTCCCGACGATTTAAACCCTAAGAAAACTTCAGGACTCTTAACTAACCAAGAAGTACATAATTATTTAGAAGCTAAACGAAGAACTAATAAAGGACTTTTAACTAATAAATCAACTGAAAAGCAATTAAGTCCAGTAAGAAACAATAATGTATTTAAAGCTGTTGAGCAAGACTTTTTACAATTAAGTACTCTTAGTGACAAGAGTCCTATAAAAAAAGAGGTGCAAAATCGAATCAAACTTAATCTTAATAAGATTTTCGGTGATTCTAATCCAGTTGAAGCTTATAAGAAAAACGTTTCAGAGCTAATTATAGATACTAATAATAAGTTTAGTGGTCATGAAATTAGCAAGGCAGTCACTATATTGACCGAGCGTTATGAACCTAAAAAAGGTTTAGATGATAATAAGTTAAATAAAATTGAGCTTGCATTAGCCCAAAAACTGTATCGAGATGATTTAAAAACTGATAATAATAGCAGTTCGAAAAATTCAGCCATAATCACGACTAGAAGTGGACTCCAGAAAAAGCTTTTTTTAGAATTCACTAAAAATTCTGGCATAGCCCATAAAGCGAGTGTAGTTCTTAAGGAAACTGAAAATATAAATCAAAAATACGTAAGTGACAAAATTATAAAGTATTTAGAAAGTATCAGTATCTAGTATTTTCAGAACTAGTTTATTAGTATTTTCAGATTAACTAGTCAAGTAAACTAAACCTTTGAAATATATTAAATTCAGGTCTTAACATAATAAACTGTGCGACTATAAAGCTAAGTTTATGATTAGTAATTATTATGAATTAAAGCCTCAATTAAAAAAATACCAACTTGATGAAACTATTAAGCGTTATATTAGTGCTTTAGAAACTACTACTAAAAGTTACCAAGAAGAGGTAGCTAAAAGTTCATTAAATTTAAAGCAAGAAGCTGATAAAAAACATTTACATCAGGCTTCAAGCCCTAAAAAAACTGAAGTATCAGCTCAGGTAGATGAAAATCGTAATAGTAAAGAATTACTATCATTGATCAAAACTATAAATTCAGGTTTTAACAGTCAAGTAAAAAATGAAGCTTACCTAAATATACAGAAAGTCTTTAGCCATCCTAAAACTGGCAGAGCTCAGGAACCTACAGTTGCATTTTATAACCATACTTTCGATTTAGTTGCTGAAGCTTTAAGAAAAATAATGATCAGTGAAATGACGCAGAAGCTAAAATCTGCAGATGGGAATCTTACTGCAACTAAAAGTGACTTAAAAGCTAACCCAGGTAAACTTAAAAGTCTTGCTAAAAATAAATTTAAACAGCTTTATAATTCACAAGATAAAAAACATATGCTTAGTCAAAATCCTAGAACTTATGGCACTTTTAAAGAACATTTTTTAAAACAGGTAAAAAAATTAGTAGATTACTATATTTTGCCAACTTCAAGGTGTGAAAATAGAACATCAAATACAAATGAAGCTATCAATATTCAAATTGTCAAAATAGCTGGCAAACAAGTTCACGAACATAGAAAAAATTTGATTAAAATTTTTAATATTGACATCAAACAAAATGACTTACAAAAAAATCTAAACCAAGCAGCCAGACAAACAGATTTGGATTTAGAACTTGAATATTTATATCGACAGTTTGCCAAAACCTATGGTATTTCATCAATTATAGATAGACAAATAAATAGAGAGAAAGCAGCTTTAAGGGATAATAAAAGCCTTAGTTTTAGCCACGATGGTGAAATTTATAAAACTCCACTAGATCGTAGTAGTACGCATTTAGATTTTTTAAATTCCATCACTCAGAATCCAGAGAACAAGATAAAAACCTTAGCACACTATAATAGTAATTTCATTTATAAATATATTGAATAGTTTTTTGTTAAATTTAAAGACTTTTACATCACCGACATCGCATCAATCCAGGCACCACCGATAACGTGATTTTGGTCTGCAGGATCATAAAAAACCATAGCCTGCCCTGGTGTGATGGCATCGACGGGCTCTTTAAATTGCACTTCTAAATGATCAGCGTTAGTGTCATCAACATACACCTTAGCTAGGCGAGGTTTCATGTTATAGCGGATCTGAGTAAACGCCTCAAATGAATTATCCTGATCTAAAACTGGCTTAAAAATTAAATTAATATCTCTACCGATAGCACGCTGAGAGAGCAGCTCTTCTTTAGTACCCACATACACGATATTAGCGTCTGAATCTATGCGAGTTACATATAAAGGCTCACTATAAGCCACACCTAGCCCTTTACGCTGACCATAAGTATAATTAAAGCTACCCTGATGCTCGCCCACCTGTTTGCCGCTGCTAGCTAAAATAATCGGTCCAGGTTTAGCGCCGAGTAGACGTGTTAAGTAATCAGCATTAGTCATACCATTACTAACAAAACAGATATCTTGCGACTCTGCCTTACTTGCTACGCAAAGCTCAGCATACTCAGCTAGTTCTCTAATTTCTGATTTCACAAAATCAGCTAGTGGAAATACGGTTGCAGCCAGCTGAGGTTGAGTTAAGCCCCATAACATGTAGCTCTGATCTTTAGATGCTTCAAGTGGTCTATATAAAGTGTAATGCTCACTTGCGTCTTTAACTATCTTAGCGTAGTGCCCAGAAGCCAGATGAGTAGCGCCTAATTTATTTAAAGAATACTCCAGTAAAGCACCCCACTTCATATCGTTATTACAAGTGATACACGGAATTGGTGTTTCGCCGCGCGCGTAAGACTCATGAAAATCTTTAATAATACCATCGGCAAACTCTTTTCTAAGATCGACGGCATGATGCTCAACACCTAACTGATCGCAAACTTTAACTGCATCGACGACACCATTATCGCAGCACTTACCAGAACCTGAAATTAACCAGGCAGTAATACCGAATACCTCATAACCAAGTTCTTTTAATAGGTATATCGCAACTGAGCTATCAACGCCACCGCTCATGGCAACAGCAATTTTAGAACTTTCCTTAGGCGGCAAGTAATTATCTGAGATCATCTGCTTGAGGTATTTATTTAAGATTGTCATAAAAAATCGGTCTTCTAGACCTAATGATAAAACAATCTAATCTAAATTATCTAGACTTAGCGAGTTTTAACTGGGTTTATTAACTCTAGTAGCAAGCCCAGTATTAGCTAAGTTAAGGAGAGTGTCATTATGTTAATCGGTAGAACCAGCTTTATGCAACGCTTTAATCACTCTAAAGATAATGTGCTTGAATCGCAAAGCACTTATACCACCGATAGCATCAAACTAAATAGCGGGCAGCGGAACTTGACTTTATACGAAGATCCACAGGCATCTTACTCTGTTAGCAGTCTTAGCGGGCAAGTAGTTAATTTAGAAACTAGAATTTCTCAGCGCGAAATTGCTAAATCTACTTTAGAAGTAAGTGAGACACTTTTATCTGATATGAAAGATATATTAGATGTGGTTAAAGCAGATATCATTACAGGTAGTTCAACCCAAAGTAACGCCAAAGATCGTGAGGTTTTCGGTAACAAACTTAGAACACTTACTGAAAACTTTTATCAACTGGCAAATACTCGGGTAAACGATAAATATATTTTTTCTGGCATACAGTCAGATACTAAAACTTTAGATTTTGATCCACAAGATGTCTTTAATAATCCCGAATTTATGGAGGGTGAAGATTACCTAGCTGATAAAGATTTGTATGGCACGCCCACTAGCGTTAATTTGGAGCGAGCTTTAAATACTGAAGCTGAGCATGCCAGTGTAACTGGCAGCGCACCAGCCGTGCCAATCACTTTTAATGGTGATGTGCGTTTTATTATTAAAGATGGCACGGGACAAGGCTATGATACTGGTGACATTAATTTGACTGCTGGTGATAATTTGGCTGCTGTCATAACTAAAATTAATACTGCAGCTAATGCAGCTGGTATTCCAGGCGCTCTCGCAGAAGAAGATCCTGTCGGTTTTTTAAAAATTAATAATGGTTTGATTGAAGGTAGCGTGGCTAATAACGAAAGTAACTTAACTGTAATCGCTGGTACTACACCTTCTAATGTGCTAACTGATCTGGGTTTGCGCGAACAGAAATCTCAAGGTGAAAGCCCTAGCATCCCAACTATGCTTGGTGATTTATACGAAGCTTATATCACGGATGATCCAGAACGTATTAGATTATCACTGGTCGATGTTAATACTAATATTGAAAGATTGCTTAGTACTCAGTCTTTAACTGGAAATTTATCTAATCGTCTTGAACAAACTAAGGCTAAAGAGCAAGACTTACTAGATAAAAAACAGATTGATAAATCTGATGTAGAAGATATTTCAGCTTCTGAAGCCATCATCGCTTCCAATCAATCAAAATTAGTTTTAGATAATGTAATGCGCTACACTCCACAAATTATGAACGCTTCAATTTTTCAATTTATATAAGGTTAAACCATGGTAGATAGACTAAGCACCAAACAACTATATAGTATTTTTAATCGTAACATCCTATCGAACCAGGAGCAGTACGCTAAATCTGCTGACAAACTAAACTCTGGGCGTAACTTTATTAAGTCTTATGATGACCCGCGAGCGAGTACCTTAAGTATCGACCTAGCTGGTCGTATTAACAATCAGACAGAAGAGCAAGATATTAGAAATTTAATTCAATCTGATCTAGAGATAGCTGAAAATGCAGTTTCAGGTATGAAAGATTTTATGGATAGAGTGCGTGAGATCGCAATTCAGGCTAGTAACGATACTATTTCAGGTGATGAGCGTGATAATATGCGCACCGAGATTAGAAATATTGGCAATACTTTAATCCAAATAGCAAATACCAAGTCCAATGGTAAATATATCTTTTCTGGCGAACAAAGTGACCTGACTACTTTTAAGTTAGGTGACGATTTAGCTGATTTTAGCGATGTAGTTTATAAAGAAAGCCTAGATAATAGTCGCGAGAAAAACATTCAGGGCGTGCAGACTACTTATAGTATTAAAGATGCTTTTATAAGTGAGGCGGGTTCAGCTAGCATTCCTGGCAGGCAAATTAACCCGGCAATTACCGCTATCGGTGGCAATTTAGACTTCAGTTTAAACGATGGTAATGATAACAAATTTAATTTTACAGTAGCTTTAGCTCCTGGTGATGATTTAGCGACCACTATCGGTAAAATCAATGCTGCTTATAACGCTGTTGGTGGCGTAGGTACAGTCGCCCAAGAAGCGCCACAATTTCATTTAAATTTAGACACTGCTTTAATGACCGGCTCTTCGCCTAATAAAAAAGCTGAGATTTCTATTTTAAAATCTTCAGATGGTCAGGTTTTAGATGATTTGGGTTTAACAGCTAATCGCCAGAATGGCGAAGAGAAAGGCTTGATGCATGTACTAAGTGATTTTGAAAATGCATTACTAAGTGATGACCGTGAAGGTATAAATCTAATCCTAGATAATATAAAGGCAAATATCGATCAACTACTAGAAATTCGCAGTGATATCGGTTTAGGCACAGCTCAGTTAGAGAATTTAAACGTTATTAACGATAACAAAAAAATTCAACTGCAAACTTCATTATCTAGAGTTGAAGATGTTGATTTCGTATCATCAACTATCGAACTTAATGCTTCGCAAGCTAGACTAAACAGTTCGATTCAAGTAGCATCAAGTTTTTTTCAGACAAGTTTATCGGGGTTTTTAGGTTAAGGGGATAGTTTAAATGGGTTTTAACAGTTTAAATGTTAGTGTAACTGGCATGATGGCATCTCAGACTGGTATTGATATCACTGGTCAAAATATAGCAAATGTCGGTACTGAAGGTTATAGCCGTAAAATTGTTCATACTGTAGATAGAGATACCATTTTAAACGGTAATCGTAGATTCCCAAGTGGCGTGCAAGTAGACGAGATTTACCGTGCGAAAAACTTTTTTCTTGAAGCTCAGTACCGTGATCAGGTATCTGTTACATCTTACTACGATGAGTTAAGCGATGTAAGTGAAAATATTAATGACCTGCTGGGTGATCCTGGTAATATCATTTTAAATGATCAGCTACAAAATTTTTACACAGCAGCAAATGATCTGGCAGCTAACCCAGAACTCGAAACTTCGATGACGACTTTCGTTAATACAGCTAAAAACCTAACTGAAGGTTTTAATTTAGTCGATAGTAGCATTAACCAAATCCAAAAAGATATTAATGGCTTTCCTGCTGGTCGTATGCGCAGTCAGATTACTGACTTAAATAATCAACTAGCAGATTTAGCTGAAACCCATACAGAAATTTTATATCAGAAGGCTTTAGGGCAAGATGCTACTGGTCTAGAAGACAAGCGAGATACTCTGCTAGCTGAAGTTAGTAAATTAATCGATTTAGATATTAAAGTGGATGCAGCTGGTAGTTTGCAACAGATTCGTTTGAAACAACACCCGATGCCCAACCCCGATGCGCGCGTAACAGGTACAGTTAGTTTCCCTGATGCTGATAACCCGATCTTACCTGCTTTAACTGAAGGTGTTAATAACACTTTAGTACTAGAAGTGAATAATGGTAATGGTGATGTAGTCGGGCCATTTACAGTTAACTTTGAAACTGGTTCCAGTCCACGTGAAATAGTCGAGCGCATCAACCAGACCTTTAAAAATGTCGGCGGGCAGGGAACCATAGCTTCGCTTGATCAAAATAACCGCCTGGTACTGGATACTACGCATGTAAATAATAGTGTAAACAATCCAGCTAACGAAATAGATATTGATGGCGCTTCAACGGCACTCGGTAATTTGGGCTTAGTAGCAGGCTCGACTTTCGGTACTGTTTCTGAAGATATTGTTTTACTTGATGTAAAAGGCGTGCATTATAGATTTGAAGCTGAAACTAACGATAGCACCGTAGGCTCAACGCCTAGTAGATTAAAGCTAGTAGATCTGGAAACAGAAGTAGAAACAGGCACTTATAAACCTACGACTGGTACCATCGCTTCATTAATTGATGCCAGTGACCGTTTAATTCCTGAAATGCGCGCTGAAATTTCGGATTTCGCGGTTTCTATCAAAGAATCTGTTAATAGAGTGCTAAACTTAGGTCAAACTGCTGGTGGGACGGCTGGTGATGATCTGTTTATCGGCACGCACGCTGGTAACTTCGATGTAAATCCTCTACTAACAGACAATTCAAGCACTTTAGCAACTGGTCTAACTGGCGCGGCTGGAGATGGTTCAGTCGCCAAGGAGATCGCTGAACTGTTTTTCGATGATCAGGCGGTAGTAAGTGGTACCAAGCAAGCCGAAAAAGTCTATCTTCAGTCTAATACAGCAGTGCCGACTCGCTCTAATTTAGCGATCGTACCAAATGACGATTTAACTGTTACTTTTTCAGGTTTAATCTCAAATAACGGCACTACTATGAATGCTGGTGGTAATAATGGTATCGTACCCGGTCAAAGTTTAGTTCAGGTACAATTTCAAGATGAAGCTGGCGTAGCTGTAGGCGCGCCAATCCAAATCACCGGTGCTGAGCCACCTAATGATTTCGTTAGTGTAAATATTCCACCTGGCGCGATTCCACCTGGTGCTGCTTTTTTAACTTTTGAGATGAATCCAGCTTTCGATGCTGACTTTACTGATAACGAAGGACACTTCGGTATTTCGGTTTATCAGAATTTTGCTGGTGTTAGTGAAAGTTTAAACAGTAAAATGGCAAGTGTTGTAGGTGAATTCGGTCAAATCGCTAATACTCATCGTCAAAATTTAAGTAGTTCACGAAATTTAACCGATGCTATTGACGGTCAAAGACAGGCAGTTAGTGGTGTTTCGTTAGAAGAGGAAGCTGCTAACCTGATCATGTACCAAAATGCTTTTAGTGCTAACGCTAGAGTTTTTAATACTATAAATCAGATGTTTGATGATCTATTAAATATGATTTAAAAAATGTATAGGTAGGTAAAATAACAAAATTTATCATTACTTTATTTAAAATAGGCATTATTCATTTAAAGTTAACGTACTTTTAATATATATTAGCTAGTTTTAAAATAAGTATATTATGGCAGGAACATCTACTAACACTAACGGTTTTCAACAATTTGCAATGAACCAGGCGACAAACAATAAACGCCAGTTAGATCGCGAGCAGGCTAAACGCTCAGCTATTCGCCCGCAAACTAAAGCTAGTACACCTACTAAAGTTACAAAGCAAGCTCCAGATAGCTTCAGTGGTCCAGAAAAACCATTAGATTCTAATACTTTTTTAGATAAATTAAATGCTAAATACCAGCAGAATCGTGAAAAACTAAATACTAAAGCGCAAGACGAATCTTCCAAAAGTAAACAATCAGCTAGCCTTGATCCTAATATTAAAGAGGAAGCTCCTGTTAAAGAGCAGGCAGCAAGTTTTTTTCAATACGCTAAAAAACAAAAGAAAAGTCAAACAAAAGAAAATACCGAACAAAGTGCTCAAGAAGCTAAAGTTGCTGATGCAATTGTGAAAGTTAATAAAGCTAAATTACCTTTCGATGTTGGTGTACTATCTCAAGTAGCTAATTTTCATGGTAAGAAGTTTAGTAAGGTAAGTCTATTTTCACCTAAAGTTAAGGGTAAACGTGGACGTGGGCGTAATGGTCGCTCTACAGTCGCGCAGACTAGAATAGATAATATGAATCGTCGCCGCGCTGATGCGGGTAATGTTTTAACTCCTGGTGGTTTAATTTCAGGGCGCGACGTTCAAGTAGCTCAACGTAAAGACTCGCATATAGCTAGTTTAATGCAACCTGGCTTCGGTGAAACTAGTTTTAATGAAGCTCGTGGTTTGATTACTAGCGCTAAAGATGATCATGAATTCTTACTTATGCAAGCTAGTAGAGGTATCACCGCGGCTTCCAGACATGATGCCATCTCGGCGCTTAGAGCTAGACATAAAAAAGCTCGTTTGCCAGAACTTAAAGCTCCGCCAGCACGAGTATTAAACCAAACACCTAAATATGCTACAGCAAATAACATAGTCGAAATGAATCGTAAGACCACTGAGTTTGTCTCTAACATCGATGTACCAGCTGCGCGCGCACCTTGGGATGCTGCGATTAAAACTGCTGCTTAATTGTTTACTGGTTATTTTACTGCAAATTAGCCTTAAATTAAATAAGGATCTTGCTTAAAATCAGGGTAAAACTAATTTATCTAAGTATATTAATAATAAAAAAGTTCAAAATTCATTCTATAATTATCCAATAAGTGGAGAAAAAAAAGCTTACTGCTGCTGAAAAGCAAAAACAAAAAGAAATTATGATGGCAAAAGCTGCTATCAAGGCTGCTATTAATAGTTTTAAATACTCCAAACCACCTGAGATACCTAGTGAATTACAAAATTACTGGAATAGCTTAAAAGCTAAGGATTGGGTTAGGCACTTACAATTATTTGAACGTTACTTAAGATCATACCGTCAGATACCTATTAGACAGATGTTGTTTGATTTAGAGTGCTATATCGAAGATTGCAGACGTGTCGTACCAGATTTCAGTCGTACGCGAGCTGAAATTTTACTTCTATTAGCTATCGGTGAAATTAGTATTGAAGAGTTTATCGGTAATCTTAAAAATGTTATAAATAACCGTGAAAGACTAGACCGAGATATTCAAAGACAAATTAAAACTTTGAATTGGGAAGATCAGGCAGATTTAGATACTTTAGATGAATTAACTCAGGAACTTAATAACCCCCGTCTAAAAAAAGTGGAAATGCAACGTATCGATAATAAAATTGATCGTATTGAAAAGGAAATTCGTAGCCGTAAGACTAGACGTAATGAACTGGCTTTAAGGTTGGTTGAATGGAAAGCGCGTGGTAACATAGACATAGCTGGTAATACTAAGCAAAGTTTTAGATTAGACGCTTAGTTGAATATTAAATCCTTTTTAACCAAAGTTTAATATTTTAAGTTATCTTAAACTTTACTTAGCTTAATGTATTTACGAAACCCTTTCAAATGAAGGGTTTGCGGAATGTTAAAAATTATGGAAGTATGAAATATACACTAGATGCAGGATTTAATAAAGGTTGGAGACAAGTTATTATCAAATTTGGTGTGTTAAATTATTTATATAGTTAAGCTAAGTTTAAAAAGCTTAGTCGAAAGATAAAAATCACAGACTAAAATAGGAAAATATTATGGCATTTACTGAGCAAGAGAAACGTAGAATCATAGCAATCACCAGAAAATTACGTGAAGATAAAGGTATTGTAATTCGCAAAAGTGATTTGGATCAAGATTTAGCTCGGGTTAAATCAAGTCAAGACAACATAGTTAAATCTAAAAAGCTTGATACTTCTAAAGAGCATGCAGCTAAAGCTGATGAATCAACTAAAAAATTACAGGAAGTTATCGATAATTTAAACGAATATATGTCAGTTTTACATTCAGCTAATCTAATTGAAATTGATGTTGGTGGTAGTGATCTTAAAGCAGCTATTGCTAGCGGTTAATATTTATTTTTAGTTATAAGATTAAACACTAAATGCAAACTTCAATGTTAAATTACATAAATTAAGTTAACAGATAATCTAATTTAACATAAAATGCTAAGTTATCATATATTAACAAATAGCTTCAAATAATATAAAGATTATATTTTTAAATTAAAAAAAAGACATGATTTTAATAAGTTATGTCTTTTTTTATACATAGCAAGTTATTTTAGCTTATTACTAACATAAGCCTCAATTTCAATTAAATTTAGAAAAATCTTCTAATTTTTATTTAAATTTAGAAAATTTTTACAGATTTAAAGCTAACTTAGAAAAATATTCTAGATTAAAAGGTTTTTTAGAATTTTTTTAAACATTAAAATTGAACGCACTTTTAAATATAACAGACGAACTACACAAAGTATAAAGCCAGATTAAGAGTTCACGCTTTTATTAAAAATCTTTAATAAAACTCTTGTCAAACTATATATACATATTCTTTGTATATTATAGGTATGGTATCAAAAATTTTTATAGAAGCAACTGAGCAGCTCATGAAGGATTTAAAATCTTTTCAGTTGCATAACGAAAATGAGCTCACATCAGAAGAAGAACTTTTAGTCAGCTCCTATTCTCAGTTATTCAGGACACTTTTAAAATTAGCTAAAAAAGTAGATTTAAAAGAGCGTGACAGTAATACACGTGAGCAGCAAAATATTTTAAAAATCTTAAAAGCAGAGCAGCTTACTGAAACCTATCGCGGTAGAAATTTATATCATCGATGTTGATCTTTAAATTGCCAGCTATTACTAATAACTCTTATATCCTAAAAAAAACAATTTAATTAAGTAAAAAAACTCTAAAATACGAGAAATATTAAGTTAATACTTAGTGTTTCTCAATTATTTTTTAGACTTATTAAAAAATTTACTATCTCTTAATAACTGATAGTTTCTATTTCACTTGCGTATTTGTCAAGCTGACCGTGAGTCACTTGGTGATGCAAGCTTTGGATCTGTTTAGTAATAGCTCCCATACTACCGTCACCGATTTTATAATCATCAATAGCTCCGATAGCTGCTATTTGGGCGCCTGTGCCAGCAAAAAACGCTTCTTCCGCTAAATAAAGTTCTGTACGATCTATATTTCTAGTTTGTACATTTAAATTTAATTCTTCTTTAGCGAGCTTTATGACAAAGTTACGTGTGATACCTTCTAAAATATTATCAGTGCTTGCTGAAGTAATTAGCTGACCGTCTCTAACAATAAATAAATTCATAGCAGAACCTTCAGAAACATTACCTTCTTCAGTTAAAAAGATAGAATCATCATAGCCAGCAAACTGTGAGCTTGCTTTAGCTAAAGCTGTGTTTACATAACTACCATTAACTTTAGCTCTAGGTGGAATCGCATTATCTGATAGTCTACGCCAGCTGCTAACTTGCACACTTAAACCTTTAGTAGTATCTAAATAATCACCTAAATCTAAGCAAGTCACGACAAAGGAATCATCATCCTGAGCCTGCGGGCTGTACAGACTAGGTCCAATTCTTAGAGCTGATTTAAACCATGAAGGTCTAATATAAAAATCGTTTTTAGGTTGGTTTCTTAAAACTAGCTGTTTAATTATATTTAGCATTTCATCTACATTATAGTAAGGCTGCATGCGCATAATCTTACAACTATTTAAAATACGTTTTAGGTGAGGTCTAGCCTGCAATAAATAAACGCAATCTTTTTTCTCATCATAATAACCGCGAATACCTTCAAAGACCGCAGTACCATATAAAAAGGCATGTGTCATGACACTAATCTTAGCGTCTGCAATATCTACATAATCTTTACCTAAAAAAGCATGTTTATGGATTGACATGCCTAAAGTATAACTAAAATTGCTATGATTTTAGGAATAAATGCTCAAAAAAATATATTTCTTTTATGGTTTAATCTTGGCTTTACTTGGTGTAACTGGTTTTGTCTTAACTCACGCTAAATCAGCTTTAATCAGTGGCTTAGCTAGCGCAGCTATTATAGTAGCTTTAAGTTTTTTCATGAAAAGCAAAGCAGTAAGATTAGTTACTTATTCACTAAATACTTTACTTATCGGTGTCTTTAGCTGGAGGTTTTGGTTAGCATTATCTGCTTTTATGTCAGGGAATGAAGCTAAACTTATCCCTGCTGCACTATTAGGTAAAATGGCATTATTTAGTATTATCGCCTTAGTACTAGCACTAAGAATCAGAGCTGATTTAAGAAATTAGTTTTAAAGCCACTATCAAGTGCCTCACTATTACGACTTACTGAATATTTCCCTAAGTACTTAAGACATTTAAATGAATATCTAAAATTTAGGTGTTAAGAATCCTAAAGTCCAAGGTGTCTTTGAAAATAATTTTTCATGTTTTCGGCTGCTTGCTTAACTTTTCCTAAGACACTTTTATTAGGATCATATACTGTTGGTTGCTGAGGAGCTAGCAGCTGATTAATGCCTAATGTGTGAATTGGAACATTTGCATTTCTAGCCTTAAAATTATTGTTTGAAGGTCGAGGATTTAGCTTAACAGCATTACCTGAGTCAGATGAGTTTTTAACAATTTCACCGCCTTGATCAAGGTTTACGCTAACTGGTGAGCTTTCATTAGAAGTTAATTCAGTATCTGTTTGATTGTTAGCTATTTTAATAGCTTCTTTAATGTCAGCTTCAGAAGTAAATCCAAGCGGAGGTAAAGATTCTTGTATAGATAATTTCGTATTGTTAATAGGTTCCTGAATAGGAGTATTTACTTTAGCTTGAGATTGTCTTACAGTGCTTTCTTTAGGCACTTCCACTATATCCATACTGTCATCATAATCTAAAGCTCCAAAAGGATCATCAGTAGGTGTTTCAATAATAGGTTGGCTTGACTGAGGAGTTGGTCTATTAGCAGTTAACCCTTGAATTTCTCTCAATCTATTAATTTGTGCTTGCACTGCTGGTGAAAGCTCAGCTTCAGTTTTCGGTCTAGTATTAGCTTGCTCATCTTCTTTCTCTACATTAGAAGTAATATCTTTAAAACCAGCAGGTTTTAAAGGCTGACTAGCTGGCGATGACTGCGTAGAAGCTGAAGGTAACTGAGCAGCTGATGAAACTTCATCATTATCACTTGTGATTTCTTTCAATCTAGACATAAGGTTATTAGCTTGAGAAGCACCAGCTTCAGTTCGCTTCGGAGTAGAAGCTTTTGTCGGAGGTGATTTCATTTCTTCTGCTTTAACATCAATAGTTTGCCTAAAAGCTGCTTGCTTATTTTGACGAATTTGTTTTCTTAATGCGACATTTAAAGGATTAGAAGTTGATTTCACTACTGCATTTTCAAGACTAGTGTCTGCTGGCAACACTTCAACATCAACTTCAACTACACCTTTATTATCTGGTTCAACAACTTTCATAGATGTGCTCGTTGTTTTTGGTTTTACAAGCTGAGTTTTAATATTTTCATCAGCCAATTCTGAAACTTTGATGCTATTATCAGCGTTTTTAGTCAAAACTTTTATATTATCTGTTGACAATTTAGTTCCTTGAGAATTTAAAGGCAAAACAAGTTTATCTCCTGGATTAAAAGAGCCTTTTTCACCTGATTTTAAAATAGGGATTGGTAGTTTATTTAATTCATTAGGAGCAATTGATTCACTTTTAACAGTAGATGAACGATTTAGTGGGTTTTTTAGCTCTAATTTTGGAAAAGTATTTTTTAGTTCAGCTGGTAATTTAGGCTGCAAATCTTTATAACTAGTTCCTTCTTTTTCTAAACCTGCGAATTTCTTAAGATCAAGTCCATTTTCAAACTTTTTAGCATTATCTTCAACAAACTTAGCTTTTAAGTAACTTTTAGATGGTGATGTTAAAACTTCATCTTTTTTAGCAGACTTTAATGTCTCATCTAGGTCTGGTAAAGATATCTGTTTTACAGAAGGTGCGCTAAATCCCTTAGTTAAGGTATTTCTATTAGCTAACTCCAAACCATTATTAGTATTGTTCAATTTCTTGAATTTATTGATAGCATTTTGAATGTTTCTGTTAATATTATCCATTTGCTTAGCAACAGATGCAGGTTTAGATAAAGGCTGCTCAGCATTAGAAGCTACTTTTTTAGATGCAAGCTCACTGAGGTGCGCTCCAGCGACTCTAATATTATGTTCTACTATATTACTGTGTAATTTAGATTTAGCTGTTGAAGCATTAAAACGAGCTTTTCTTTGTTTAAAGTTAGCCAAAGCTTGATTTAATTTTTCAGGATCACCTAATTTAGCTTCACTAATATTAGATTTAGGAAGCTGAGAGCTTATTTTTGCTATCTTTGCTCTACTTTTACTAGGAGTTTGGCTTTCATCTGCTCTAGTTTCTTGTGCTTTAGGACTAGTAAAAAGTCTATTATCTGGCTGAACATTAGGATCAGTATTTAAAGGTGGTTTATTAACAGCAGATCTAGGACTACTTGATAATGATATGCCTTTATTAGGTGCTTGGTCAGTCACAGAAGTCTTTGTTTGACTCGGTGCAATCTTAACTTTACTTCCTCTTGCATCAAATAAAAATTTAGGTTCGTTATTTATACCATTAATAACCATAGTTTAATATAATAACACCTATTTGAAGATAAAAACTCTTAAAACTACCAAGTTAAGAAAAATTTAAGGTTGCGAGTTATTTTCAATCATCCTGACTTCTCAATTTTCAATAAGCTACTTTAAATATAAAGTAATTAAAATGACTTAAATTATTTTACATAACTAATAAGATCTAAATTATTCTATTCAAATATGCAATCTTTAACTAATACTAAGCTAGTTTAATAGCAAAAACTAAATTTTAATATCAGTATAAATAATAATTTAAAAACAAACTATATTATTAAAAATTATAACTATCAGCTATCTCTTTTAAAACATCCTGATCTTCAATAGTACTTAAATCACCACTTATAGTTTCATTAGCTGTGATCTGTTTAAGCAGGCGTCTCATGATCTTACCTGAGCGTGTTTTAGGGAGTGCGCGGCACAAGATGATCTTTTCAGGTTTAGCGAGCGCGCCTATTTCAAGCTTAATAGTGCTTAAAACTTCAGACTGCACTTTAGATTTATAATCACTTAAAGCATCAATTCTTACTTCTTCAGTGTTAGCTACCACAAACGCCACTACAGATTCGCCCTTAATTTCATGTTTAATCGGTACCACAGCAGCTTCAACGATTCTAGCTGTTTTTAAAATCGCATTTTCAATCTCAGCTGTACCTAAACGATGTCCACTTATATTGATAACATCGTCATTGCGACCACCTATTTTTACATAACCATCGACTAGCGTAGCCAGATCACCTGACATATAACCATAATCTTCAATATTTTTATAGTAAGCATTGATAAATCTAGCTGGTGTCTTATAAATCCCTTTTAACATCCCAGCCCAGGGCTTACTTATATATAAATTTTCATAAGCATCGAAAGCCAGCTCTATGCCCGGTAATGGCTTACCAGCGATGCCAGGTAACATATCATTTACTCCAGGGATAGTGGATATTAGGTGTCCGCCAGTTTCAGTTTGCCACCAGGTATCTACAATCGGACATTTGTTTGAACCTATCTGCCGATAAAACCAATTCCAAGTGCTGGCAGCTATCGGTTCACCTACGGTACCAAGTAACCTTAGCGAGTTTAAATCAAATTTAGCAGCTAAGCTTGTAGTAAGTTGAGATTTATCATCCTTAGATACATCTTCTTTTTTAGATAAAGTTTTTATAGCATGAGTAACATTTTGACTATCTTTATAACTTTTAGAAGTTTCACTAATATCAGCCACTTCATGATCGAAGTTTTCTAAAGTTCTGATCGCAGTTGGCGCTGTGTATAATACAGAAATTTTATATTTCTCGATCAGTTCATACCAGATTCCCGTGTGCGGCTCATTAATCGCACCTTCATATAAAAAGATGCTAGCACCGAGCGCGAGTGGTCCATAAACTAAATAAGTATGTCCTGTAATCCAGCCAATATCAGCTGTGCACCAGTAAACATCATCATCTTTTAAATCTAGCACCCACTTGCATGTAAGTTTAGCCCATAATAAATATCCAGCTGTGCGGTGCATGATGCCTTTAGGTTTGCCGGTGCTTCCGCTAGTATATAAAACGAAAGAAGTATCATTAGCATCAAGCCACTTTAAAGTTAAGCTTACTTGATAGTCAGCTAAATTAACAAATTCAAGTAAACCAGAATCACTTATCGAATCTAAAGCTTGCTTGATATCTTTAGCGTAGACTTTATGATCATCTTTAAACTTAGGTGTAGTTTGCTGGTAACTATTTAGGCGATTAAAGCAAAGTATCTTAGGTTTAGTTTTAGAAATTTCTAAAGCCTGCATGCTAGTTTCCAGTAATTTAATAATTCTAGCTTTGCGCCAGAAACCATCGCAGGTAACTATTAGCTTAGCTTCAAGCTCATCCGCCCTAAGCGCAAGCGCGCTAGCTGAAAAACCAGCAAATACCACACTATGAATAGCACCTATTCTAGTGCAGGCGAGCATCATGGCTATGGCTTCAATAGAATTAGGTAGATAGATACAAACTCTATCACCCTGTTTAATATTCTGAGCTTCTAGTAAAGCAGCAGCCTGAGAAGTTAGCTGATGCAATTCTTGATAGCGAGTAGCTTCATAATTACCAAATTCATCAACAAAATGCAATGCTGTTTTAGAAGCTTTATCTGCTAAATGGACATCTAGACAGTTATAAGCAATATTAGTTTTACCACCTTTAAACCAGTCATAATATGGCGCCTGACTATCATCTAAAGTTTCTTGAAAATCTTCTTTAAAGTATAAATACTCGCGAGCCAGCTTAGACCAGGTACCCAGATTATCTGTTTTAAAGTCACTTAATAATTTTTGATACTCGCTTGCATTTAAATTAGCTTTAATAGCGAAATCTTCACTCGGCTTAACACTTTTTAGATTATTCATGGGACTCGATAAATTTCTAGTTAATCTATGTTTTTAACTATCATAATTACTAATTTAAAAATTTCAGCTGCTTTAAACTAAATCTTGACTATTAAATTAATAATCTCTAACTAAATATATCTTGCCGTCTTAAACAAAGTCAATCTAAAGAACATACAAACATTTAATAAAAGTGTCTATCAATGTTTAATACAATATAGTTAATCTAAAAATATATAGACTTTTAGAGTTATCGGCTTTAATTTAACATTCTTTCCACTTAATCGAACACCCTTGAGAAGCAGGCATTTGACCGATATCAGTATCATTTTTTAAAAGTACATTATAGATGCGCTCAAGCTCTGTGCTAGCACCATGATAAACCAGTTTATACGCTTTATCCTCTTCATCAAGTTTATAAACGAAGATATCAGGAGTACAGTTAGCATCAAAGTCTTTAGCTACCTGCTGGGTTTCATCAAACAGATATGGAAAACCGAAACTATGTTTTTCAGCGAATTTAGTCATTGCATTAAAGCCATCTTCAGGTCTGATATTAGTATCATTAGATGAAATAGCTAAAGTTTGGACTGAACTTTCAAACTCTCGACTAAGCTCAGTAAACTGAGTAATCATTTCATGTACGTATGGACAGTGATTGCAGATAAAAGCTACAGTAACAATCGGTAAAAACAGATCCAAATGACTAATTTCTCTTTTAGCAGTTAATGGTAATGATTCATAATCAGTATTTGCGCGCCCTGCTGCGACTTGCTCGAGATAATTAGCATTTTTTAAGCCTTTAAAGGCTGGTAAATTTTTACCAAGTTCAAGTTCTTTAGATTCTAGTAAAACCATGAATTTAATTTTAACACGTTTATTTTGTACTGAAAGTGTTTTGTTTTTTTAGCTAAATATTATAAGACATGCTGCAAGCTCTTAGCTTCTGACTTTTTAAGCGCAAATAACTTATAGTATTACTAATTAGACTAATGGTAATTTGAGCTAGTAGATACATTCATCCAAAAAAAAGGCACAATTCATCTAAAAATGAACTGTACCTTTTTATATACTAACTAATTTAAACTAATTAATTTCCTAAAGGAGTTTCTTCTACGGGCACTCGAGTTGGTGGAGGTAAACTACCCTCAACTTCGTTCACATCACCACAAGCGAAGCCACTAGCTAAAGAAGTAAGCAGTAAATCGCTTTCATTTACAAAATGCCAGTAAAAACCATCATAAATCAGCTCGAAGTTAAGTGGCGCGCAATATGCATTCACATTACCACCTGCTGGGCTTGGAGTTACATTACCGCTTACTGGTCCTAACTGACCATTATTATTAGGTGAAGTAGGGTTCGGTGAAAATAAACCAGCTAAAGATCTACGTCCTAAAATTGTATTAAAAGCTGTAGTCTCCATTACAATAGAGTTTTTAGGAGCTAACAAACCATCAGTACCAGTAGCTGAATTGCTTGCATTAAAGACAAATGACTCAGCTTGAGTATCTTTGCCACGCGCTTTGCTGTTACCGTTAGCTGCGCTTGCTGTATTAGAGCCAGAACCAGCATCAATTAAATCATAAAAATAAACTTTAAAAGTGAAGATTCCGTTAGCACCTGATGGCTTAATAATAACTCTTTTACCTTCGATACCATCAGTAATTTTAGCTAAGTAATCGTTGTTTTTACCTTCACCAAATACAAATACGCTATCAGTTACTCTAATGAAGTTCTTACCCTTAGCTGATACACTAGCGTTAGGTCCTTGACCATCGATGTCTATGATAGTAGTACCAAACTCACCTTTAAGCTCTTTTAAAAGTTCGTCAGTAGCTTTTTGATCATTACCAACTTTAGTAATATTGTCACCCAAATTAGTGATGTCCCCATTAATGTTATTAATAGTATCAGTTAAATTATTTACAGTTTGATTGATGTTGTTAACAGTACCACCTTGACCATTTAATGCAGTTTGCAAAGCATTAAGCGCGTCTTGAAGACTAGCAAGGCTACCATCTAAACCATCAATTTGGTTTTGCAAATTAGCATCAGCTAAAGTAAAATCACTTGGTGCAGTGTTATTAGGATCATCAAGAATGATAAGTGGATATTCTTGCGGGCTGTTAGCTGGCACATCACCACCAGAAATTCTAAGGACAGCTTTTTGGTCACCATCTACGTTAGGCATGAAAATTCTAATTTTTCTACGTTTTTGTGAAGCATCGAAACCTCTAATTTTAAAATCAAGATCGATAGTTTCAGTACCAATTTCCAAAGTAGGCTTAAATGGATTACCGTTACCACGGAAATTTACACCTTTAATGTTTAGATCCTTTCCTTCAAAAACGGAACTTTCAATTCTAGTAACTATTTTAGCTGAAATTGGTGCTAAGCTAGTCGCGAGAACAGAACCTGCTAAAAACATTTTCATAATCTTGTTCATGGAATTTAATTTTAGACAATTTACTAGGTGTGAAAATTAAATATTTATAAGCTTCGTTAGGGAACAAAATTATTGGGTAATGAACCTAAAGCTTAAAACTCTAAAGTTAAGCTCAGAGCAAGTTTACTTTTACTCTAATAGTTTGTGGTATAAGCAAAAGTAAATAATTAATATTTTTGGAAACTAGTATAGGCTTGCAAGTTGTAGTTTTCTTCTAAATTTATTTACATATTCTAATGTTTATTTGAGTAAATTTGCACGTTGTAGTTTTTACTGAATCTAGTAGTAGAACTATTTAAACATACAACAGTGTTACAAAATCATAGTCGATAATTTCTAACTACAGCTAGTATTAAAATACTAAGCTTATAATTCATAACTAAGAAATACGTGGATCGACTTTTTTTAATAATAGATCAGCTAACAGATTACCAAGCACCAGCATAAAGCTACCTAAAAGGAGATTGGCCATAACTATATTCATATCTAATTTGCGAGCAGCTTCTAAGGTCAGTAAACCTAAACCAGGGTAAGCTAGTACCATTTCAACTAAAGCCGAGCCAGCGAAGATCCCTGCAAATTCATAGCCTAGGATCGTAATTAAAGGGTTGATAGCATTTCTAAGTGCATGTTTATAAATAACTCTAGATTCTTTAAGTCCTTTAGCGCGCGCGGTCTGAATATAGCCTTGGTCTAAAACATCGATTAAATTCGCGCGCATCTGTCTTTGGATGCCAGGTATGCTAATCACAGTCAAAATAAAGACTGGTACCGCAAGATGCCTAGCAAGATCGATAAACTGCTCAAAAATAGTAAAATTTTCAAACCCATAACTAGTCAGACCACCAATGGGTAGCGCACCTGTATTTAAAATCAGCACCAACATAAATATCGCAAGCACGAAACTGGGAATTGCCATAATAGATGACATAACTAACCTGATAAAAATATCTATGCCAGTATTATGCTTGATACCTGTATAGATGCCAAGTGGTATAGCAAGCGCCCACGAACAAAAGATCGCAATTAAATTTAAGATTAAAGTGTTTTTTAGAGCTGGCAAAATTACTTTTAAGACTGGTTTATTGTTTTGGGTGTAACCAAGCTCACCTTGAAGCAGATTACCAAGCCAGGTCCAATACTGCTGCCAAAACCCTTTATCTAAACCTAAACGCTGCTCTTCAGATTTAATCTGCTCTTCTGAGATCGCTGGGTTCAAGCGCAGTTCGGCGAGCGGGTCACCAGTTTGAATTTTAATTGGGTGCTGAGTTAGTGCTATGCCTGCTAAATTTAATTTAGGAACTGTAAAGTCAAGCTTCATGATTCCAAAGGTCATCAAACTTACAAAAAGTAATAAAAAGACTGCATTAATTAATCTTTTAAGAATAAAGCTAAAGTCACTACCCATGATTAAACCTCAGCAGGACTAAGTTTTTAGATAGGTTAAGTAGCTTTAAAGCTGCACTTATGACATATTTTTTATTAAATATATTTATAATCACCAGCATTACAAGCAGATCTTTCACTAGGCTTTCAATCATGTCTACTAAACAATATAGCAAGCAAATGCCAACTAACTGACTAAATAATTTAAGTCTTTGTTAGCTGCCTTAACTTAGTTTGGTTTGGTTTGGCTGGCTGAACCACTTATAAAAACTTGATCAAGGTTATCAGTATATTTAATCGCACTTTTAGAAACTTTAATCTCTAGCGGTTTCAGATCAGAGCCAAGAGGTCTAAAGGTATAAGTAGTAATATTTTTTTTATTAGTTTTTTTATGTATCATCACTTCTACGCCTTGAAGTTTATATGATCCCTTACTAACCAGACCTCCATTAAGCCTGTCTTTAGTCCAGCCATCAGTTTTAGATAGTTTATGTCCATCTTTAGTCAGTACTTCACCTTTACCAGCAGCTTTTTGAAATAGCATAGTATCCTCATCTACTTGATTCGCGATCTGAAATGCCTGATCAAATAAATTCAATTCATCCTGATTCTTAGCTTCTCCGCGATAAATTTTCGCTCTTAAATCCTGCAACACTGGCTCGTTTTTCAATTTGCCAAGCTGGTTAGTAGTAATTATATAGTTACCAGAACTAGCGCTGCGAGCCGCCACAAAAGTATCCTCTTTAGAGAAGGGGCTACTTGCTGGTATACTCACTTTAAAATCGAAGCTTTTTTTAGGCTTATCACTCATCACACTACCTATTCTATTATTAACCAGTTTGAAACTTTTTACAGTTAAATTATTTATACTTGACACCATAGCTACTTATCTGTATTTAACAATTATCTTCTAGTCACTAAAAAGCAAGTAGGCACTTATTAGATTAATAAAGCCTCTATAGCTGACTATGAACTGAAAATAACTATTAAGTTACTATTCCCTTATATTGATTCTCGGATATTATTTTAGCGCTTAAGTATTAAGTATGTCTATACCGCTTAGGTGTTTTTTATTATATAAAAGCCACTTTAAAATCTATTTAGCGAGTAAGGGCTTACTTTTAATCAAACCAAAGTTACGCGGGTATTTATAGCCAAGTTTACCGAACTGTTTATACACTAAGATCTGTTTTTCAGGATGATACTGATACTGCTCGACTAGTTTAAAACCCAGAGTCTTAGCAGCAAAAGCCGCCGCTTTCACTTCTTCACCATTATCTGTAGCTTGTTTAAACGCCAGAATATGACCTTGCGGCTCGACAAAACGAGCACTTAGTTCAAGTAACATCGGCAAGTAAGCCATAGCGCGACTCATTAAAATTGCCGCGCCACCTTCGTATGGCAGGTTTCGAGACAGCTCTTCTGCGCGCGCGGTTACTGTGCTGACATTCGTCAGTGCCAGCGCGCTGGCTGCTTCATGTACGAATTTAAGTTTTTTGCCCACGCTATCAATCGCAGTAAATTCATATTTAGGTAGTGCGATCGCGAGTGGTAACGTTGGAAAACCACCGCCAGCACCTAGATCATAAATATCGGAGCCATATTCAGCTAGCTTTTTAAGCAAGGGCACTGCTGCCAAACTATCTTTAAAATGTTTATCTATGATATCAGCGTCTGCTCTGATAGCCGAGATATTTGTATGTGAGTTGTATTCCTGATAGAGCTTTAGTAGATGGTCAAAAGAATCTTGATGCTTTTGGTAGGTAATTGAAATTTGCTCTTCTTTTGACATTCAGGATAATTATACTAACATTTTTGTGAGTGTTAAATATTTAAGACTCTTGGCTGGCTTTCCAGCTTATGAATATATTTTATTAGAAACTTATAAAGTTATTATACTTAGCAAATAAGCACTAGCTGTCCATGCTTTTTTGGCGCATACGCTGTAATGATTTTTAGGATATTTTTCACTTGAGAGCTTAAGAAAAATTATATTTTATAGCTACATTAATCCAAAACGCTGACCTAGCTCGCACTTATTTGCTTAATTTAAAACCTAATTACACTTATTTTAGTTTTCCGTTGCATGGCTTAAAATTCTTATTGTTTTAATGTAAGCCTTCATTGTTAGCATGTCAGTAGGCATTGTTAGCGTGCAAGCACTCATTGCTAAGCTTTAAAGTATATTGTAATGCTACAAATATCTATTGTCAGCTTCTAAATCTTCATTGATGGCATGCAAATGCTTACTGATAAGCATTAAATCCTTCATTTATTAAATTCAAACCTTGTATGAGTGCTTTAAACTCTTCTTTTGATGTTGTAAACCTTTATTGTTAGCATGTAAATGCTTATTGATAGACATTAAAACCTTATCTGAGCCTTGCAAAGTCTCATTGTAATTCATTCACTGAGTGTTTTAATACTGAAAACTCTTCTTTGTGTGTTGCAAATGATCATTTGGATGCTTTAAAAGTGTCTTGTTTTAGTTTAAAAACACTTTTGACTGATGCAAGTCTACATTGATACACTTCTTACTCACATTGCGACACTATCTACTCGCTTGTGGGCTTTACTTACTTACATTGAGATATTTTTTACTTACTTTTGGATTTTAGTGACGTGATTTTAATAGTTTCTGTTAGTATGTACCTAATTTTTACTTTAATGTTAGAGAGTATTAGTAATTTATACGAAATTTCTAAATTTATTTACTTACTATTTACAAAAAAGCTTTTCAGTAGATCTTTAAGACGTAATAAAGTTGCCGAAGCATGATCAGGAACTTCATAGGCTATCTCTCTTTTTTCAGACTGGCACTTTTTATAAGCTTCTGTAGCTTTAGCTGGACTATAGTATTTCAAAAACTCGTACAGATTCATACTAGTATTATCTTCACTATATGCATCACCCTCTATGTATCCTAATAAATACACCTGTTTATTATCCAGCTTAAATGAAGGTATAGGTATTTTAGGAATCTTTATATTTTTTAGTATCTTATCTATGAAATCATCATTAGATTGAATCTTAGTATTTTTATCTTTGAGGTTGTATTTTGGTTTAGTGTACTTAATATCAACTCCACTTATTTCTGTAAGCTGCTGACGATTTTTTTCACTTTTATCTGTTTTAGCTAAAGCTTCTTTTTCAGCACCTGATTTTAAAGTTTGATCTGCTATTTTAGGAGGTACCTGAGCGCCAGTTTTATAACTGGGCTCAGGTATCAAATTCGGTTTAGGGATCGCGCTATCCATAAAATGTATCAAAAACAAACTTAACAGCAGGGTTCATTTTTTTACCAAGCTCTTCGTTTAAGACTATTGCTGCGGTGTTGAATTTTTTAATAGTGAATTTAACATTCCCTTCAGTTTATCTTTAATGTGTAAGAATGAATTCCAAAGATTATTTGTATTTTCATAAACAATTTTAGCTTCAGGTCTTTTAGGATCATACTTACTATAAGCTTTACTTGAATCGCGAGCGTTACCAAATTTAGCCAGCTCATATAAATTCATTAAACCATTTTTATAGGCATCATGATCGTCATGATATTCAAACAAATAAAGTTGCTTACCATCTATTTTCATAAACGGTATAGGTATTTTAGGTACTTTAATACTCTTTAAAATTTTATCAAAAATATCGTCATTGGGTTGAATTTTAGTACATTCATCTTTAAAAGCATTATCATATCTATTTCCAGTAGAACTAGATATTTCAGTAAGTTTAACTCTATTACTTTCATTTAATTTTTCTTCTTTACTATTTTGATCATTAGAAAATAAAATATCATCAGCACTTTTAAGAGGTACTGATGATATTTTAATATTAGATGGCTGAATATTATTCAAAATAAATTTCTTTAAACCAAAGCCTCAAAAATTGTTCTAACTACTGGATTCATCTTATGACCTAATCCTTTGACTACTAATGTCATTGCAGTATTTAAAGCTACATTAGTTGGTGATTCATTATTATTGATACCTTCTCCTATCATTTCAAATACTGCTTCAGTTAACTCTCCATTATTTTTTAAATTTCTATTTAGCTGTTCCATTTCAATATATTCAATAGAATCACTTTCCATAGAAGCTTCTTGAACAATACTCATCACATCAACTACAGAATTAAAAATTAACCTAGATATTTTATAAGCATCATCAGGATCAAGCGCTTTAGCTCTATCAATATTCATGTTTATATTATTTACAAGTCCAACAATCTTAGCTCCACCCATTGCCTTTTTTATAAGTCCTTTATCTCTGAGGGTTTCCATACTATTAGGATCAGCATCTTTAAAATCTTGATCAATATATTTATAGATAGCATCTCTTAATTTAGGAGGTAACTTATTAGCTGAGCCATTTCTAAAGGCTTATAAACTAGCCTTATTTTGCTCATAAGTTTCTGGCTGATAGTTTTTTAAAAAACTTACCATATTATCTACTGACTTAGGTACTTGCTCACCTGAAGATTTATTAGAATTTAGTTTATCAAATTCAATAGCACTGTGCATATTATTTAAAACTTCTCTTTGAATACTTTCAAGCGCTGATGGCTTAACTTTCGGTTCAGGATTTTTAACAGCAGGTTTACTAGAAAAATTCTTTATAAAACACACTTTAAATCATGAATTTAAAGCTACACTTTAATCAATCTCTTTATTAGCCTCAAAGTTAATAATATCCGAGCGCGTAATAATACCTTTAAGCTTGTGAGGTTTACTAGTCTCCACGATCAGCAAACGCCCAATTTTATGCTCATATAGCTGCAAAATAGCAGTATGTAGATTATCACCAGTACTAGCCACGATCGGTGAAGTGCTCATAATTTCGGCGACTGTATTAATGCGACGCTTACCTGAACTAAAAGCCTTACGCAAATCATTATGGGTAACAATACCGACTAAATTATCATTAGCAGGGTTTAAAACAGGAAAACCACTATGCTCGCTATCTTTAAATATACGATTCATAGTCCCTAAAGTGATATTAGAATAAATCCACTCAGGATTAGTGGTCATGACTTCAACTATTTTATAGCGCTTGAGATACGAAGAACTGCTAGTTTCATTTTCTTCCAGCCTGATACCTTCGCGCTCTAAAAGATTTTCATAAATACTACCTTCAAGCGTGCGCTCAGCTGTGATATTTGCGATAATACAACCAAACATTAGTGGCAGCACCATATCATAGTTGCCCGTCAGCTCGAAAAGCATAATAATACTGGTTATCGGTGCGCGCGAGATCCCAGTAAAAAAAGCGCCCATACCGACATAGGCAAATAAAGCAGGCTCGACTTCCAGCTGCGGGAACATAAAGTTAATCCCATGCCCGAAACTAGCGCCCGCCAGCGCGCCCAGGATTAAAGCGGGCGCAAAGATACCACCTGGCACCCCGCTACCATAAGCAAGTATGGTAAGTAAATATTTAAAAACAAAGATCAGTAAAATCGTATACCACGCATACATGCCAACAAAAATCCCTTCTAAAGTCGCGTGCCCGCCACCAGTAGCTTGAGGAAGCCATAACATGACCAGCCCGGTTATAAAACCCGCCAGCGCGCCATGCGACCAGGCTGGTAAAAATTTAGAAATTTTATGTTTATATAAATCTAAAGAGTGGATGATGGATTTTTGGAACATTACCCCCAGAATTCCGCAGACTACCCCTAAAATTATATATAAAGGTATGGTAATTAAGTCAGTTTCTGTATCCGAGCGAAAATGAAAAGTAAAAAAGTCACCATACAGTAGTCTACAAGTAATCGCCGCGCAGACTGAACCCACGATCGCTGGTCCCAGCGAAGTACTGGAAAACTTATTATCCAGCTCCTCAATCACAAACATCACTCCAGCAATCGGTGTATTAAAAGCTGAAGCCAGTCCAGCTCCAGCGCCACTAGCAAGCGCGCGCCGATGATGCTTAGCGTCTAAAATCTGAGCTGTTTTATGACCGATGCCAGCACCGATCTGAATCGTCGGTCCCTCGCGCCCCATCGAAAGTCCCGAAGCGATACCGATCATCGCACCTAGAAATTTAACCAAAATCGTCTTTAAGCTACTTACTTGGACTTCAGAATTGTTTAGAGCATGCTTCACTTGTGGTATCCCACTACCCTTAGCATCAGGCGCGAATTTGTTAGTTAACCAGCCAGCCAGCAGACCGCCACCAGTACAAATTAGAACTGGATAAACCCAGTCCCACCAAGTATCTTTAATATATAAGTGATGGAAAAATAAGTGACTTAAATCTTCGGTGTACTTTCTAAAAAGCACAGCGATAATTCCTACCAGCACGCCAACTAAAGCAACCCTGATTAAGATTTGCGTGCGCACATCAAAACTTTTCAGGAATAGATACTTTAGATTTCTAAGCAAATGTGTTTAATCCTCTTTAAGCTTAAAGCGTATTCGGATAGGCGTGCCCTCAAAACCGAAATAAAGTCTAAACTGTTTTTCCATAAATCTAATATAAGTCTCAGGAATAAGTTCAGGATGGTTAGCAAAAAATAAAAAGGTCGGTGGTTTGATATCGATCTGAGTTACATATTTAATACGAATACTCTTTTGTTTGACGATCGGTGGTGGATGTAAAAGTAAAATATCACTTAGCATTTTATTTAATAAACTAGTCTCGATGCGACGACTATGCTGCTCAGCTGCATCAATTGCTAGTTGCCAGATTTTATCCGTGCGTGTACCTTCCTTTGCACTAATATATTCCACTGGCGCGTAGCGAATGAACCTAAGTTTATAGTCCATTTCTTTGCGGTACTGTTCAAGTTTATGTGGTTCATTTTTAATTTCAGGATCGAAAATATCCCACTTATTAATCGCTATCACGCAAGCCTTACCCTTGGTTTCGATTAGTGAACCGATCTTT
This sequence comes from uncultured Gammaproteobacteria bacterium, assembly GCA_964438425.1. Taxonomy (GTDB): domain Bacteria; phylum Cyanobacteriota; class Vampirovibrionia; order LMEP-6097; family LMEP-6097; genus CAYTKM01. The sequence goes on along the minus strand of CAYTKM010000004.1, from coordinate 28,903 downwards.
TGATCCTGGTCACTAACTACTTCATCCTCATCAGCCGCGTTAATCAGTAGGATCACAACATCAGCTTTAGCGATCGCGTGAGTGGTACGCATAGTACTATAACGTTCAATTTCATCATTGATTTTAGCCTTGCGTCTCAAACCAGCGGTATCGATAAGTTCAAAAGTATGTCCGTGTCTTTTTAGTTTAATGTCAATCGCATCGCGAGTGGTACCACTTAGATCACTGACTATCGAACGTTCCTGATTGCAAACCTTATTAAATAAGCTAGATTTACCGACATTTGGCTTACCAACGAAGCTGATTTTAATAATATCTTCGTCCACTTCTTCAACTGCTTTAGGTTTTAAGGCTTGCTTCTCGATAATTTTATCTAGCATTTCACTTAAACCATGAGAACCATGCATCGCGCTGACAGGATAGACATGCTCGAAGCCTAAGCTATAGTACTCATAATGCATCTGCTCGCGCTCGTGGCTATCACACTTATTAACTGCAACGAAAACGCGGTCAGCATATTCTTTACGTAGTAGCTGACAAATACGTTCATCTTCCTTAGTTACGCCCATGGTAACATCTACCATAAATAAAATCACATCAGCCTGATTTAAACCATGAGTAGCCTGTTTAAAAATCTCATCTTTAAAATAATCTTCATTATCAAAAGTAATACCACCAGTATCATAGATGGTAAAAGGGTAGCTTTCCCACTCGAAATCAACCTCATGTCGATCACGAGTGACTCCAGCTTCAGCTCCCACAATGCACACTCTTTTATTTGCAAGTCTGTTTACAAGCGTGCTTTTGCCGACATTAGGTCTGCCAATTAGTGCGATTTGGGTTCTTTTCATAATTAGAGCTTATAAATTCAATTATAGCCTGTGCATTTATTATCTTATCTTGTTTTCTAAGTGACTTGTTTAAAATTTCATTATTTCTTGCATAGAATAACTCGAGTTGACTTGAGCTAGCATTTAAAGCGCTAGCATCATTAGCGATAATTAGATCCAGATTTTTTTCTGTTAATTTTTTTAAAGCATTTTCGCGTAAGTTTTCACTTTCTAATGCAAACCCCACAAAGTACTGCTCAGATTTTTTAAAGGGAATAAGTGATTTTAAAATATCAGGATTTTTAACTAAATTTAAAGTAAGCTGGTCTTCATTTTTTTTAATTTTATGTTGTTCAGGTGCTGCCGGGCGGTAATCCGCGACGGCAGCTGCCATGATTAGAATATCGTGCGCGCCGAGCTCAGCTTTAATAGCAGTTTGTAGCTCGGCGCAACTTTCGACTTGGATTATTTGAATGCAGGTGTTTTCTATATAAAATTTACTATGATTTATGCTGGCTTTGGTGCTATCAGCATTAAATTCGCCGTGATTTACGCCAGTTCTAGTACTATTTACCATTAATTCGTCGTGGTTCACGCTAGCTTTAGCGCCATCTATACAAACTTCACCGCGGTTTGCATTAACAGTACTGTTTTTTGAAGCTTGATGGGTAGCATTTTTATCTTTGTTCTGGTTTTGATTAGTGGTATTAGAGGTTTTATTAGCAAGTATATTATTTATATCTTCATTAACATTAATACCCAAGTCAGCATACCTTAATAAATCTTCATAATGACTTTTAACAGTGGTAATTAAAGTTATTTGCTGCGCGCCAGCCTTGCAGGCTGCTTTAGCTAACGCGAGCCCCATCTGACCAGAGCTAGCATTACCTAAATATCTGACTGGGTCGAGGTATTCTTTAGTACCACCTGCGGTAATGATTAAATTTAATCCGCTTAAAGAGCTTGATCTTACTTCATGATGATGATCATGATTTGGCTTAATCTGCCCCTGCTCAGCAGCGCTATCCAAAAATTGCTTAGAATCAAAATATGGCATTGGTACTATATTTTCAACATCATCAATGTCAGATTCAACTATAAGATTATCAATTTTAGTCATTTCAGATAACGAATCTGCTTTAGCTATTAAGCCTGCAAGCTTATCTAGATCAGAAGAGTTATTAGTGAAACTAGCATGATCAGATTTAGTTAATAACTTTAAAGGTTTTACCTTTCTTAAAACAGCTAACGTGCGCTCAATGTGAGCGACTATTTCATCAGTATCAGCAAGCTTACCTTGACCGACAGCCTTGCAAGCCAGCACTCCACTTGCTGGTTCGATTAACTGCGCGCCACGCGCTTGCAAAAGTTTAATATTTTCTTGCACGCTGGCATGCTGCCACATATTAGTATTCATAGCTGGTGCGATGAGCACAGGTAAGTTTTTCAAGTCACTAGCCAAATAAGTTTCATATAAAAGTTCATCTGCCGCGCCATGTGCTAGTTTAAACAGACAATTAGCTGAAGCTGGCGCGATGACTAGTACGTCAGCCCACTGACTCAGTTCAATATGAGTAATTAAGTTATCTTCACTTATTTTGTTTTCATTAGTGTAGACTTTATCACTGCTAAGTGCAGAAAAAGAGAGCGGCTTAATAAATTCAAGCGCTCCCTTAGTTAAAATTGTTTTTACTTTATAGTTTTTTTTAGCTAGACTAGAACAAATTTCACAAGCTTTATAAGCTGCTATACTACCAGTTACAGCGAGTAGAATTCTGGCACTTGCCATCATCTAAGTTAAACTTCAGTTTTATTTTCATTAACGTGCTCGTTAATGATTTCAATCGCTTTAAGAACCGCTGGACGTGGGTTAGGGTTTTCACGATCTTCTTCTTTAATACGCTTAGCTACACCAGCGATTTGGCGTGTTACTTCATAAATGTTTTCAGCATCATCAGTTATTTCACTTAACTTATAATGTACTTCATTAATAGGCGCATTTGACATCCTCAATATTATACCAAGACTAGACTAAAAAATCATGGTATTAAATTTAAAATCGACTGTCTGTTAGCATTTGCCTGAGCAAGTATAGTGATCGCTGAGTCTTGTAAAATCTGAGATTTAGTTAGATTACTAGATTCAAGTGCGATATCAGCATCTTCAATCGCGGATCTAGAACTTTCATAACTAGCTCTTTGCACACCTAGATACTCGACGCGCTGCTCTAAAACATTACTTTTAGCACCGACAACTGATTGCATGCGCGAGACGTTATTTATCATCGCATCGATTTCTTCAAGTGTTCCCGTCACAGCTGTAGTAGAGCCATCTTGCGCAGTTACATTATCTGCACCGACTTGAATAGTCTCTAAAGACACGCCATTTTCACCGATACTACCAGCAGCCGTGCTATCTACAGCTAAATTAACTTCGCTAGCTCCAGTTGATAAATCTAAAGATATAGTCTCGCCCTGGTTCGGACCAGCCTGTATGTCTACGTTATAACTACCATCAAATAAACTGGCTCCATTAAAAACGCCATTATCATTAATGCTTTGAATGCCACCTACAAGCTCATTAATCTCAGCCTGCGCGGCATCCAGGTCAGCACCTGTTAAGGTACCATTATTAGCTTCAACTTTAATCTCACGAATTCTTTGCAAACTGTCTGATACTTGAGATAGACCTGAAAAGGTTGTATCCAGAACAGCTAAACCATCATTTACATTTCTTTGCGCAGCTTCAGTTCCTCGAATCTGTGCTTTAAATTTGCTAATTAAACCTATACCCGCGACATCATCACGTGCACTGTTTACTCTTTTACCACTTGCTATTCTTCTTTCAGATCTTTCCACCGAACGCGTATGCGTTTTTAAGGCGTTTTGAAAAAACGCGGTTGAACCTATTCCATACATATTAACTTCCCCCTTAAGTTAATTTTGTAAATCTTTAGTTTACATTTTTAAAACCTCTTTAATATTAAGTTTTCATTGACACTAATATAAGACGATAATTAGCATCACACTCAAAATAAATTGAATTTTTATTATATTACCTGAACCTTTAAATTCAGATTATCTGTCATTTAGAACAAACCTAAGAAACCACCATCACCGGATTGACCGCCATTATCGTTTCCTGAGTCATTACCACTTCCAGAATCATTATCTGAACCAGTATTTTCATTACCAGAATTGTTATTTTCTGGCTCTGTTGTTTGCTCTGGTGGTTCATCTACTGTATTATCTGCTGGTGCCTGAGTTGTAGTAGGCTCTTCAGTAGTCGTAGTATTACTTTCTTCCGCTGCTGGTCTGTTTTCTAAACTACTAAAGACATTTAGCTGCTCAGCGCCTAGTCTACTGGTTAAAGAATAACTTCTATTTTGACTAGCTGCCCTTGAAAGATTGCTTTCAGCGCCTTGGTCATTATTTGAAGTAGTCTCATTTTTATTACGTAGACTATCTAAAATTTTATCTGATAATTCTAAAGTATCTTCATTAGAGCTATTATTAGAATTATTAGTTAACTCCTTAGCTAGACTGTTTGTGGTACTTTTTGTGTTTTCTGTATTACTAGCAGCAGTTTGTTGCGCTGTACCAAACAGTGACTTTAATTGATCTGATGATAAGACTGATACTCTCATCGATTCCCCCTTTAACTAAAATATTTAATTTAGTTTTGATCCCCTGACCTAAATATTGAAGACTCAACCTTTAGGCTTAGTACCTATATACCACAATTGATTATCTTCTAGTTAAAACTAAACCACACCACCAAAAGCTGAGCTACCATTGTGCTCTTTACCATTAGCATTTGGAATATAGCTTGTGGGAATTTCATCTTTACTAGTAACTAGCTGCTCTTCAGCAGAGCCTAATGCTACGGCACTTTCTTCAGAATTTAAAGTATTACCAGCTTCTTTTATAGTAAAGTTAGACGCCTGAAGATTAAAGTTACTGGTCTCTAAATTAAAATCTGAAGTATTTAACTGAAAATCAGTTTGTTTTGGAGTGAAATCTGAGCTTGGCAACTGAAAATCACGATCATTTAAACTTAGCTCTGAACTAGCTTGGCTCAATTGAGCCAAAGCTGAACTAAAATCAGCGCTATCAACCTCTAAAGCTGAAGTTTTAATAGATTCACTAGTTGATGAACTACTTTTAGCTGCTTTATTATTACTTATATATGAATTTACACTTAGTGCTGATAAATTATTTGAAACTTGCATATTAATCCCCCCGAACGATTATGACTAGCTCATGTGACCCAGAGTTGGTTAATATAGTTTTAAAATTAAAATTTATTTAGTTTAATGTTTTTTATATGTTAAACAGCGTTAGCTTTAGTTTCTAGCTTACTAGTAATATCATTAAAAACTTGTTCTGGAACTTTATTAGCATCTATTTCAACTAACCTACCAGTTTCTTGATAAAACTTGCTTAAAGGTGAGCCAGTTTCAAAATCATATTTACTAAGGCGAGTAGCGATCGCATCTGGATTATCATCAGGTCTTTGATATAACTCTGAGCCACACAAATCGCAGATACCTTCAACTTTAGGTGGTTTATACTCAGTATGAAAATTACCCTTACAATTAGGATCATTAGTCTTAGTGCACATACGTCTGCCACTTAATCTTTTAATCAGTTCACGATCAGGCACACTTAGGTTAAAAATGTAGTCTAGCTCAGTAATGTCAGCTAAAAATTTAGCCTGCTCAAGGGTTCTAGGATAACCATCTAATAAAAACTTATCAGTAGTTTGAATTTTGTTTTTAACAATTTCATTTACAATATCATCGCTAACTAAGTTACCACTTTCTACAATTTCTTTTACTTTATTACCTAAAGCTGAGCCACTTTTAATTTCCGTGCGGATTAAATCTCCTGTACTAATATGTTCTAAACCATATTCGTCAGCCATGCGCGCGCACTGAGTGCCTTTACCAGCGCCAGCAGGACCCATAAATAGTATCTTTAAGCTTTGCATCTGTAATATTGTATCATCTCTCAAAGAAACAACAGTCTCCATAGCTGTAAAAACGGTATTTCTCTTTAATAGCTGCCTGATAAACGGTTTTAAAACCCTGCTCACCAATTAAAGCAGCAATCATTAGGATAAGACTTGATTTAGGTAGATGAAAATTAGTCAACATCGCATCTACTACTTTAAATTCAAAACCGCCAGGATAAATATAAATATCTGTAGCGCCAGTTAATTCACCAGTTACGGCGATACTTTCTAAACATCTAACACTTGTACTACCTACAGCCACTATACGTCGACCTTCCTTTTTAGCAGCAGTAATTTTTTGCCAGCTAGCATCTTCGATAGTATACTCTTCGCTATGCATATTGTGCGCCTTATAATCATTAGTTCTGATAGGCGCGAAAGTTCCTAAACCTACATGCAGCTCCAGATCTACAATTTCAACACCTTTATCTTTAATTCGCTGAATAACTTCAGGTGTAAAATGCAAGCCCGCCGTCGGCGCAGCAATACTAGCTGCTGTTTTTAAATTACTTGCATACACGGTTTGGTATCTTTTTTTATCATTTTCATTAGCTAAACGCTTAAAATAAGGTGGAATCGGCATATTTCCGTACTTTTCTACGATATTTTTAAAGTCATCATCTGAATTAAAAGTTACAGTTAATGTATGATCTTCACTTCTGGTCACAGTGATTTCACTATCATCAGTTTCACTAAATCTAAGTTTAGTCTGATCTTTAAGTTTTTTAGCAGGCTTAGCGATAATCTCCCAGCTACCTTCTTCAAGATACTTAGTTAATAAAATTTCTACACTTTTTTCACTTAATTTACCTTCTTTATAGATATGTGGATATAACCTAGCTGGCAACACTCGAGAGCAATTTCTAACAAGCACATCCCCTGAATGGAGGATATCCACTAAATTAGGGAACTGTAAGTGTTTTAATGTTTGCGATTGTGAATTATAATAGAGCATACGTGAGCTATCACGCTTGGCTAGCGGATGCCTCGCTATTAATTCTTCAGGTAAATCAAAATCAAAATTATTTAAACTCATAGATGAAACTTAGCATTGTCATTACCACTTATAATCGCGCTCATCAAATTGAAGAGTTGTTAAAGTGCGTTTCACGTCAGGCTTTAGAACTTTTCGAAGAAGAAAAACGTAATATAGAAGTGCTAGTAGTTGATAACAACTCCACTGATGATAGCAAACAATCCATTTATAAGGTTATCGAACAAACTACTATTAGCATCAGGTATATTTTTGAAGAACGTCAAGGTATTTCTCACGCACGTAATACAGCTATCGAGCTAGCTAAAGGGGATTTGATCGCTTTTATTCATGATGATCTTAGCTTAGACGATGATTGGTTAAAAGAATCTTTTAAAATTGCTGAGCATTGTAAAGAACATGAAATAGGTGTTTATGGTGGACGCTCTATTCCACTATGGTCAGGTGAAATTCCCCAATGCATCAGTCTGGATAAACCATACGATGTCAAACAGGAAGTTTTTACAGCACATAGCTACGGTGACGAAGAGAAATTTTATCCCTTAAAGTCTGAATTTGGCTCCTGTGAGTTTCCGCTAGGGGTTAATTTCTATATTCGCCGCGAGGTGTTTAAAAATTGCGGTAACTTTAGAACTGATCTAGGTCGCAGTGCTAAAGGTGGCTTTGATCTAAACGAGGATTACGAGTTTTTCCATTATTTATCTGGCATCAATGTGCCGATGATCTATGTACCGCAGTCGATTGTTTATCATCCGATCCAAGTGGAACAGTTTGATGAAAAGAAGGTACGCTTATGGTACTATAAGCTTGGCAAATGTCAGTACTGGCTTAGTCAAACCGACCGCTTAAAACGCGCGCCAGCTGATTTTGTCGGTTTTAACAAACACCCTAATCCTTACCTTTATCCTAGCTTTAGTAAATATAAAATCTTCGGGGTACCTGCTTACTTATACTTAAAAATTATCTATCGACTTATGTTACTAGTTTACTTAAGACTAAGTTTTAGTAATAAAAGCCGCCGCGCCTGGCTTGGCTATCAGATAGCACTAGCTTTAGGTGAAGTGGATGCTGCTAAATTAATCTACAAACGTAAACCCAAGCAAGATTTTAGTTTTAGTAGTCGCATCGCTAGTAAACAACCCGCAAGTATCTAATAAAAACTTTTACGTGCTATCTGATAGTGGAATCGATTAGCCCCGAAAGTATTAAAATCAGCAAGTTTAGTTGGCATGTCTGTCTCTATGACTATGACTTGCCCTAATTCCTTATTATTTTTCATTATCTCTACTAACTGTTTAACGATAGGGGAATTGTAAATTTGAAAAGTAAAAACTAAAATGTTTTGGTAATATTTTAATTCTTTTAAAAGATCTAAGAAATGTTTTTTAATCAGTTGATTGTTAGTATGAACTAAACTATAAGTATTAAAATTGAAGCTTTTGGTAATATAGTCTGTTTCTAACTTACGATCTTCAAAAATCAGGTTACAAGTATCTCCACTTAATTTAAATTTACGGTTGTTAGTTTCGATAAAAGCACTAGCGTTAACTTCTAAAGTTTTATATTCAAGTTCATAGTCTTTATTTAAGTTAACTTGCCTGAAACGTTGACTTATTAATTTAGCTTTTTCATTTACCTTTTCTATACTTTGGTCTAGCTTTACTCCGAGCTCTGGATCTTCGTAAAGGATTTGGTTGATAGCTTCATTAGTTTCTATAGCTTCATCGAGATTAGTATTCCAAATAATTAAATTATTACCAGCTTTAATTAATAGCTTAGTTAGTTTAGTATAATCACCGAACAAATCTAAGGCGCTCATAGTAATTTCATCTGAGATAATTAAATTTTGGTAAGCTAGCCTGGTAGCAAGCTCAACCGTGATGATTTCTTTATTTATACTTGCTGGTAAATCCTTACATTCAAAGGTAGACAGACATGGATATATCGCATGCGCGATCATAATAGCATCAACATCACTTTCAATAGCGGCTTTGAAAGGTTTTAAATGCTTTTGATACTCTTTTAAAGCCTGATAATTATCATCTGGATGACCGTAATCTATGATCGGTAAATCTAAATGCGAGTCTAGTACAGAATCACCATGCCCAGGATAGTGCTTGGCAGCGCAGGCGATACCCATTTTATGATAACTCTCAATAATACTTTCAGCGTAAGATGATACCCTGACTGGATCTTTACCTAAACTTCTAGTTCCGATAATCGGGTTTTTAAACTGAGTATTTAAATCCAGACATGGACCAAAAACAAAATTAATACCCATAGCTTTTAGATCATAGGCTAAAATCTCACTATGAAATTCGATTAATTCTTTTTTTACTTTAGCTATATGACCAAGTAAACAGTAGCTAGGTAGCGAGCGAGCTACTTTTCTTAGTCTTTCAACCTTGCCACCCTCTTGATCAATAGTAATTATTAAGTTTTCACCTAATAATTCTCTAAGGTCACTGGTAAGCAAACTAACCTGAGCTTTAGAATCTAAGTTAGTATCATATAAAATTATGCCAGCTGGTTTTAATTTAAGAAGCTTACTTGCTATGTCTTTAGTTAGCTCTTTACCTTCAAAGCCTACTATAAATAGATTTCCAACTTCAGACATTATATCTTCTCCAAATAGCTATTAAATAAGCTTAAACTTTTATGTTTTTTTTCATTAAAATCATAATCTAACTTCTTAAAATACCTTTCTAAAATTTCTGTCTCGAGATTCGTGATTTTTTTTGCTAAATAGATGAGCTTTTCAGATTCTGCTGACAAGCTAAAGTTAATCATATCACCAAATGCTTGCGATAATAAATCGGTATCTAGATTACTACTTTTATTAGCCGCCCAAACCCCAAAAACCATCGGATACCCCTTAGTAAATTCATACCATTCGCACGCTAGATCTAACACTAATTGATAACGTCCTTGATCTAGCTTTAAGGCATCGTCGCCGATGATCAACTGATTAGAATAGGCTTTAGTATAATCAGAGACTTTAACGAATTCCAGCTTACTTAAATCATAATTATATTTAAACTTTAGTAACACTTTTAAAAGATTAAATGAAGTAGCACTTTGATCTGTAATGTAAATTTTCTCAAGGTTTTCTAGACTATCAGTTACAAAAAAAACACTATCTACTTCTTTTTTAGCGCTGATACAGACCGTATTTAATAAGTCATATTTTTCTTTATGAATTAAATATTCATAGCTAGAAATTGGTCCTAAATCTACTTTGCCAGCATTTAATAGCTGGTTTAATTTACTAGGCACTGCTGATGTTAACTCGATATTTAAATCAGTAAAATTATACTTCTTAAAAAGTTCACTTGCTGCTAGCTTACTTAACTCAGATGGCTGCTTTAGGTAAGCTTCAATCTGCATGTTTAAAGGCAAACAATTAATATATGAAATTTGCCCTAAAGCCAAGTTTTTAAGCATGTCTATAACCTTGTACAATCGGCATTTTGCGCCCCATACCAAACGCTCTACCAGTAAGTTTCAGCACCGGTGGTGCCTGAAAACGCTTATATTCACTTTGATCTATCAAGTTTAAAATACGACTTACTAAAGCCTGATCATACCCCTGCTGTACTATAAAATCATAAGCTTTCAGATCTTCTACATATAATTTGATAATTTGATCAAGTACTTCATAATCTGGCAGACTATCGGAGTCCTTCTGATCTTCCCGAAGCTCTGCTGATGGAGGTTTGGTAATTATATTTTTAGGTATTGGCTTATTTTCAAGCTCGTTTATATACTTAACTAAACTAAAGACTTCTGTTTTTAAAAGATCACCGATTACCGCAAGCGCTCCGCAAGAATCACCATACAGCGTAGAATAACCCACTGCTAACTCTGATTTGTTACTAGTACTTAGTAAAAGTGCGTTATAGGTATTAGCTTTAGCAAGTAAAATACTAGCTCTCAAGCGAGCTTGAATATTTTCAGCGGCAAGTGCGCTCATATCAGTAAGCAAACTATGCATTTCCAGTCTCAAGCTTTCAATAGATACAGAGGCTAGCTGCAAGCCTAAATTACTTGCTAGCTTAGTAGCGTCATCAGTGCTGGCTTGACTAGTATACTTACTTGGAAGCATAAAAGCCAGTACATTTTCTGCTCCTAGAGCATTTACAGCTATTTTAGCTACTAACGCCGAGTCAATACCGCCAGATAGACCTAAAATAACTTTTTTAAAGCCTGTTTTATGTACATAATCTTTTAAACCCAAACATAAAGCTTGATATATTTCTGCCAAGTGAGCTTGCCCTATCGCTTTAGTACTTAGTTGGTCGTGATTATCACTTATTTTCAATGAAGAATCTATCAGCTCCGAGCTCTCTAGCTCCAGATAATCCGCTTTAAAAGCAGCAGCATTTTTTATAATCTCTGCATTAACGTTTATAGCTAAAGAGTTACCATCAAATATCAGCTGGTCATTTGCTCCTACCTGATTTACATATAATAAAGGTACCTTAGTTTTTTTAACTAATTTTTGAAAAAGTCTTTTTCTAAGCTCAACTTTGGCTCTGCTATATGGCGAAGCTGCTGCATTAATGATAATCTGGGCTCCTCCAGCTAGCAGACGATCTATCGGGTTAACTTTATATAAACTGGCATAGTTTTCGATCCAAATATCTTCACAAATACTTAAACCTAGCTTCAAACCCATATAATCTATAACAGGATTACTCTTAGCACTTTCAAAGTAACGCTGTTCATCAAAAACATCGTAGCTAGGTAGTAAAGTTTTATGAATATAGTTTTTAATTTTGCCTTCATGCATAAAAGCTAAAGAATTGAAAAAAGGCTTACCTGAACCTTCATTAGGACTAATACAACCAACTATTAAAGCTAACTTTTCAGTAGTGCTTTGAGCTAATTGATTCAAATATTTATTTTGCTGTTTTATAAAGCCAGATTTAAAGATGATATCTCTAGGTGGGTAACCGACTAAAGCAAGCTCTGGCAGAATTAACAGATTTACATTATGTTCAATTGCTTGCTTAACTTGCTTTTTAATTTCCAAGAAGTTGTGTTTGAAATTACCTACAATTGAATTAATTTGTACTAAAGCTATTTTCATTCAACTATTATTATAATTTAGATTTGCTCCTAGTAAAATAAAAGATTTATATTGAAAATATCAATAATCTTTAAGTATTTAAAGTCTATAAATTCACCTTAAAGTTTATCTCGATTAAAGATAAAATATAAATTCATTTAGATACCGTAATACGCTTACTTACATTAAGTAAAGTTTATTGATTAAAATCTTAAACAGCTCAGTATAACTTAAATAATAATTAATAATAAGATAACTCTAAGTTGCTAGCATTTTAGATATGAGAAATATTATCTTATCTTTTGTCATTCTACTTGCCAGCTTAACTCCTACATCAGCTAAAAAGAAAAAACCAGCGTTTCAAGGTGCAGATTATGCTCAAATCGACATTGGTCCAGTTACAGCAAATGGTAGCGATACACCAACTGATGAGTTCGTTGATTTAAACCCACAGTTAATCGCTAATCGTCGTTATATATTTATCGAGCCTAGAAATCAGGGATTTGGTGGTACCACTGGCACACTTTCACTATCCATGAGTCATAAAACTCTTAGATTTATTAGAAGTAAAAAGAAGGGTATTTTACCTATAAGTAATAAAATTATTGCCAGAAAAGGTTCTAAAAAAGCCCCTAAAAGAAGCATATTTTTAAGAATAGATTACGAAAGATTTGGTGTTACTGAACCGGGAATTATTACCTCAGTTGACCAGTTAGAAACTCCATACGTTATAAGTGGAAAAATTAAATTTAGACGTGTTCGTAGAAGAAACAATTTAGCAGACTCTAGCAACGACGCCTATAAATTCCTAATTAAAGGTGTAGCTAAGAACGTACGTGTTAAAAGAACTTCTCCAACTGGACCTGTTTACGAAATTCTAGCTTCTGTCCCAATCAAAGGTGAGTTTGTAGTCACTTTTAAAGAATCTTTCTTTTTTAAATTCTAACAATTTAATATTCAGCTAAGTTATTATGTAACTTTATATGCTTAATCAAATTGAACCTATAACCTACAGTAAAGATGCAAGCGGCGTAATTAGCCTTGGCGGTATTGAAATCCGCAAGTTAGCTAAGGATTTTGGCACTCCTTTAATGGTTTTGTGCGCTAAGACTCTAGCTGAGCGCGCTCATGCCTATCAAGAGGCATTTAAAAAACATTATTCTGCTGACAGTTTAGTTATTTACGCTTCTAAAGCTTTAAACACCTTAGCAGTTTGTCAAAAAATAGCTGAATACGGTTTAGGTATCGATGTAGTAAGCGGTGGTGAGCTTTATACCGCTATTAAAGCTGGTTTCAATCATAATAAAATTATCTTTCATGGCAATAACAAATCTAAAGAAGAACTAAAGATGGCTATTGAGCATGATATCGGCGCTATCATGCTAGATAATTTTTACGAAATAAAACTAATTAGAGAACTTTACCAAGAAAATACTGAGTTAGCTAATAAGACTGTAAATTTAATGATTAGAATCACACCTGGTATCGAGTGTCATACCCATGAATATATTAAAACAGGTAAAATAGATTCAAAATTCGGTTTTAATTTACAACAAGTGGATGAAGTTATGGAAGCGCTGCAAGAATTGCAAAAATCTGTTCCTTTAAACATAAAAGGTTTGCACGCTCATATCGGTTCACAAATTTTTGAAACCATCCCACATCAAGATACAGCTGAAGTTTTACTAACAGAATATAGTAAAATCGCTAAAAAGTACAATATAGAGTTTTCAGATTTAAACGTAGGTGGAGGCTTAGGTATCAAGTATACTAAGCAAGATGATCCTCCTGAAATTGATACTTGGGTTGAGCTGATAGCTAAAGCCGTAGAAAAGCATTGTGAAAAACTGAATCTAAAACTTCCGAGGATTTTAGTTGAACCTGGTCGTAGTTTAGTAGGTCCAGCTGGTGTTACTATTTATGAAGTAGGGAATATTAAACATATTCCCCAAGTTAATAAAACCTATATCGCAGTTGATGGTGGTATGGCAGATAATGTGCGTCCTATTATGTATCAAGCTGATTACCATAGTGAGGTCGATGCCAAAGCTTCTGGGACTCCGACCCAAAAAGTCTGTATTGCCGGAAAATATTGTGAATCTGGTGACATATTAATTCCAGAAGTAGAGTTACCCGAAATAGATCATGGAGACCTGTTAATTATTTTTGCGACTGGTGCATATAATTACAGTATGGCTTCAAATTATAATCGTTCTTGCAAGCCTGCCATGATTTTAGTAGAGGATGGCAAAGCCACTGAAATCATAAAGCGTGAAAGCTATGAAGATTTAGTAGCTTTCGAAGTCATGCTTTAAGCAAAGCAGACCCTAAAGTAAGGAGAAAAGATTATTAATGATCTTTTAGATACTGATCAAATAAGCTTAGATTTAGAATTTCTAAATATTAAAGAGTTCTTTTATCAAAAGCTGGGTTTAACTTTAAATCCACTTGATATTATTGCAGTCATTTTTCAATTGGTTGTTATCAGCTGGCTTTTATATCAAGTCTATATACGCTTTAGAGGCTCTCAAGCTGAAAGGATCTTTAGAGGTTTAGCCTTACTTGCACCAGTGGTTATGATCGGCTACGCTTTAAGATTAAAGATTTTTACTCACATCTTTGAAATTTTTTCTCAAACTATCATTACAGGTTTAATTATTATCTTTGCACCTGAATGTCGTAGGTTTTTAATGCAGTTAGGTGGTGATTTTAGTTTATTAAATTACGGTCAAAATTCATCAAACAATTCAAGTGTGCAAGATTTAAAAGAAGCTAATAAAGAAATAGTAGATGCAATCAAAGTCTTGCAGGCAGCTCAAACTGGCGCGCTAATTATCGTTGAAAAATCTAAAGCTGAAAGATATTATGTAAATCCAGGTTATGCTATTAATTCCAATGTTAGTAAAGAGATGTTAGTGACTATCTTTGCAGATAAATCACCACTACATGATGGGGCTGTTATCATACGCGGAGCCAAGATAGCATTAGCTAGTGTTATTTTACCTATGACTGAGAACCCTAAACTAGACTGGCAGTATGGTACGCGTCACCGAGCAGCAATCGGTTTTTCAGAAGTAACTGATGCGCTATGCTTCGTGGTGTCTGAAGAAACTGGTGATATTTCACTTGCAAGTCAAGGTAAATTAAAACGCTTCGATTCAATTAGTCTGGTCGAAAAAGCTTTATTCGGTTTTTATTCATCCACTTTTAAAAAACAAAACCGCAAAATCCGCCTATTTAGATTTTTAAAAGATTTTTTTAGTCCACAAGCAAAAATCAGTCCAACAATTCCAAAGAAAGCCAACAAGAGCTAGGCAATTTAAGGTAAAATAGAAAAGCTAATACTTATTAAATAATAAAGAGTTCACTGATGAATCAAGAAATCAAACGAGATATTTTAGTTATAGATGATGACCCAGCCATTTTAGAGTTGGTTAGTTTTAATTTGGAGTTACAGGGCTACAACGTAGAATCCTGTGATAATGCTATTGATGGCTTAGCTATGGCTTTCCAAAGCCCGCCACATATGATTATCCTAGACTTAATGATGCCAAACATGGATGGCTTTACAGCTTGCCAGCGTTTACGTCAAAACGATATTACAAAAGACATTCCAGTACTAATGTTAACAGCTTTAAATCGTACCTCTGATAAGGTAACAGGCTTCGATTCTGGTGCTGATGACTATTTGACTAAGCCATTCGATCTACCTGAATTGTTCGTACGTGTAAAAGCTTTATTACGTAGAGCTGGCTCTATTTCTTTATCTCAGTCTATCCCTGAAGTTTTACATGCTGGTGATATTACATTAATTCCAGAGTCTAGAGAAATCAAGATAGAAGATAAGATCTTAAGATTAACTCCAATTGAGTTTGAAGTTTTACATTGCTTAATGCAAAATCATGGCCAAACTGTATCTCCAGGTTTGATCTTAAAAGAAGTTTGGGGTTATTCACCAGAAGATGATATCGATACTATTCGCGTTCACATTAGACACTTACGTTCTAGAATTGAATCTGGCAGTAAAAAATATATTAAAACCGTTTATGGTGGTGGTTACCAACTAATTCCTGAAGGCTTTATAAAAAATCAGGCACCTGCTAGTTAAATTTTTGCTATTCTCATATATTTGTTATGAAAAAAGTTTTAAGTCTACTTACTATTCTAGCCATTGCTCAATGCAGCTCACTTAAACCAGTCTCAGCAAACGCTTTTGCTAAATTTGTCTCAGGTGTAGTTGAAGCTCCTGTTGGTGGTGTATTTGGTCTTTTACGTGGTGCAACAACTAAAGGTGCCCAGTACGCTGATGCTTTCGCTTACGAAACTGGTGATACACCTTTAGCTAAAATTATCAGTACTCCTATTGGTTTAATAGTAGGTGGTGCTGTAGGTGGTGCTGTAGGTTTAGTAAATGGTATTTATACTGGCATTAATCAAAGTGTAGATGAAGCCTTTACCACTGAAGGTTTCAGCCTTGATGGTGATTTCCTTGATTATGACCCATATGAATTTGGCTACTAAAAATTGCTAATTATCCAGGTTCATCTAACAAATTTATATGTCACGTAAAATTGAAATATATGACACTACTTTAAGAGATGGCGCGCAAATGCGTGGCATCTCTTTTAGCGTTAATGACAAACTTAAAATTCTAAATATTTTAGATGAATTAGGTATACATTATGTTGAAGGTGGTTGGCCAGGAGCAAACCCTAAAGATGTTGATTTTTTTAATGAAGCTAAAAAACTTAATCTAAGGAATACTACACTGACTGCTTTTGGTAGCACTAAAAAGGCTAAATCTAAAGTCGAAGAGGATGTCATCTTAAATGCTCTATTGAGAGCCGAAACTAAGACTGTTTGTATAGTAGCTAAAAGCTCAGCGCAGCAGGTTACCAGCACTTTAAAAATTGAGCTTGAACATAATCTTGAAATGCTTTCCCAGAGTATAGATTATTTAAAGTCAGCTGGCAGGGAAGTATTAATTGATGCTGAACACTTCTTCGATGGCTATGCTGATAACCCGGATTATAGTGATTTATTTATAAAAACCGCTGTCGCTGCGGGCGCTAGTAATATCATTTTTTGTGATACTAATGGTGGTAGCTTACCTGAGCAGGTTTATGACATTACTAAAAAGTATTGTGACTTCTATTGCGAACATGAATCTTCAATTAAGTTCGGTGTGCACGCTCATAACGACTCTGAACTTGCAGTAGCTAATAGTATTAGAGCTATCAGGGCGGGCGCAACTCAAGTTCAAGGAACTATAAATGGTTATGGCGAGCGTTGCGGTAATGCCAATTTAATGTCTATTATCCCAAATCTTGAGTTAAAGTATAAAAAAGATAAATTAATCTGTCTGCCAGCAGGTAAACTCTCTCAGTTAACATCCTGCGCGCAAAAACTAGCAGAAATAGCTAATATAAATCTTAATCCTCAGCAAGCTTTTGTAGGTCATGCAGCGTTTACACATAAAGCAGGTCTACATGTTAGCGCTATGCAACGCAGTGATTTTAGCTACGAGCATATTGATCCAGCTGAAGTTGGCAATATAACTAAGGTTATTATTTCTGAGCAATCAGGTATCAGTAATATTTTAGATTGGCTCACTAAGCATAATTTTGATCTAAATGTTGATGATGAAACTAAAAAAGATTTTGCTAAACAAATTCTCACTCAAGTTAAAGATCAGGAACATAAAGGTTACACATATGAGAACGCAGATGCTAGTTTAGTTTTACTAGCACGCAAGTTAGCAGCTAAACTTGATTTAAAAACAACCAACCATGCTTATTATAATTACTTTAGTTTGCTTGAAAATAATGTACATATACTTAACGGTGAAAAAACAGAAGCTACAGTCAGAATTAAAATTGGCGATGAGATAAAACATTCAGCTAGTCTTGGTGACGGTCCAGCAAACGCACTTGATTTAGCTTTAAGAAAAGCACTCAGAGATCATTATCCGCAAGTTGATGCCTTTGGTTTAAACGATTATAAGGTTAGAATCCAAGACAGTCAGCTTGGTACTGCCGCTATTACTAAAGTGCAAGTAAGTACAGGCAATAAGCAACAAAGCTGGGATACTATCGGTGTCAGCAATAATATTATTAAAGCCTCTTGGGAAGCAATAGTCGATAGTATTCAATACGGCTTGCAACTATATGCTGTTAAGCCAGTCAATTAAACTCGGCAAAACCCAACTTGTCGATGTGTAATATTTAATAACAGAACTTTAATTTATTAGTATATTTAATTATGTAAATTACATTTTCTAATCTATTGACAAATGGCATTTACAACAGCTTTCCAATTTTCTGTATAAAAACTGGTTGAAACAAAGACGTCTCATAAAATTATCTAGTATTTCTGAAATTTATTCAATTCGAGGTAATTTATTATGATGGTAGCTGCTGGTGGTATAAGCGCGTTTCTTTTTCTTAAAAATCAAATTAAAAATAGTAATGGTAAGTTAATTAACTTAAGCAATTCAACACAAAACAAGTCTTCCGACTCTAAGCAAAATACAAAAGAAGGTCAACCTTTTTCAAATGCTGCTAGTTCTAATGGACGTAGAGCGCTGGAGCAAATAAGCCAAAGTTCTTAATCATAGTCACTATTAATCTCTAATAAAACTTTAGTGTCTTCTGATCACATATTTTATTACTTTAAAAATCGCCTTAATAAGTTTTTAGCAGGTTAGAATTAATTAAGATGCTAGACCAAGAAGAATACCGTCAATTAACTCAATACCTGAACCGCTTACAAAATCAGGAAGTTAGAGTAGAATTAAGTTCTAGGTTGAATATAGGTTTTAGGTTTTCATTTGCTTTAAAAGTGAATGCTACTGCCGGTAAGTATAACTTTGTCAGTAAAAGTGGTGAGGTTTCTGTATTTATAGATCCTGCTAGTGCTGAGGCTTTTAGCATAGATGGTAATTCTGTAAGTTTAGTTTACGGCGATAATTTGATATCTATCAGATTTGGGCGCACACGCTAAAAAGGTTTAGTAAAAATTTGAGGGAGCTCTTTCTTTTCGAATTGCTCTCATAATCTTAGCTTTAATTTCATCATCACCGAACTGAATAAACATGCGGTTTTGTTTATCATTTAATCTGACATTAATAGGATCACCTACGATAAATACTGGTCTTTCACCTAAAAACAGTAAAGGGTCATAATTTAGTTCATAAATAATTTCATCAGTTTCTACAGTCATTAGATATTCAGTATTCTTAGTTCGCTGAGGGCTAGTATGATTTAAGTTAAAAAAGTTAAAAATCCCCCAAAAACCGCTAAAGAATCTACCGATGCCAATAGAATTATAAGCATTACTAGTTGATACGCGTGTATTATAATCAAGCAACTTAGCTTGCATGTAGGATTTAGTCTCAGCACTTGCCCCTAAAAAACTAAAACTACTAATAAAGATTAATAATAGAAACTTTTTTAACATCGGATTTTATTGTAACTTAATTTGGCGTCACTTGTATTGCACTCCCTAATTTTTGTTAGAGTAAATAAGTACGATTTAATAGATACTCTATTTAGTTGTTATAAAAAATAGTATTTTTGTAATATAAAGTAGTAATTATTAGTTAATCCAGATTTAGTTCATTAGTTCTTTAAGGCCAAATACTATACGGATAATGTTTAAAAATAGGTTTATGGTTTTCCAGATCCTCGATTAAAATTCTACTTCCATCATCAGGACCAATATAATTTGAAGAATTAGCAGAGTAAGTTTTAATACTGTTAATGTAAAAGTCTACTTTAGATATTTGAAATTAACAATAATTTAACCTAAAGAGAAATAAGCTGAATTAAAGCTTAAAAACCTGCTAGAATCTTACTATTACCCTTATAATTCTATGAGTATGACATCTGAAGATATAAAAAACAAAGCCGATTATTCTGCGAAGAATATTGAAGTTTTAGAAGGTCTGGAGGCTGTTCGCAAGCGCCCAGGTATGTACATTGGTGGTACCGATCGTAAGGCTTTGCATCATTGTGTCTATGAGATTGTTAACAATTCAGTTGATGAAGCTTTAGCTGGTTATTGTACTGATATCTTTATTAAGATTCATCATGATAATTCTATTTCTGTAGAGGATAATGGTCGTGGTATTCCGACTGATAAAGTAGCTAAAACAGGTTTATCTGGCGTCGAAACAGTTTTTACTGTACTGCATGCTGGTGGTAAATTTGGTGGCGAAAATTCAAGTTATAAAGTTTCTGGTGGTCTGCATGGTGTTGGTGCCAGTTGTGTAAACGCGGTCTCTAAAAAAATGGAAGTCGAAGTTTACCGTCTCGGTAAAATAAACTTTGTAGAATTTCAAGGTCGCCCAGCGCCTAACCATTCAGTTGGCGCGCCAGTAGAACCTCTTAAAGTTATCGGTGACACTGATAAACAAGGTACTAAGGTTAGGTTTTGGCCTGATGAAGAAGTGTTTTCTGAGACTAATTCAAGCGGTCATAGTTACATGCCTACTTTTGATCGCGAAACACTGGCTACAACACTTCGTGAGATGACCTTTTTAAATAAAGGTTTAAAGCTTACTTTTATAGATGAACGTCTACCTGAAGAAGATGAACGCCGCGAGCAAACTTACTTTAATCCAGAAGGTCTAGTTAGTTATGTAAAATTTTTAAACGAATCTAAAACTGCTATTCATAAAACAGTGTTTGCTTGCGAAGATATGTCAGGTGATGTCAATGTTGAAGTTGCGCTTCAATACACTGATGCTTATAGCGAATCTATAATGACTTTCGCTAATAATATTAATAACCCTGATGGTGGTACACACTTAACAGGTTTTAAAAATGTAATGACTAGAGTAGTTAATGATTTTGCACGTACAAGTGGTCAAGTTAAAGAAAAAGAAGAAAATTTAACAGGTGATGATATACGTGAAGGTATGACGGCAGTAGTTTCAGTAAAAGTGCTTGAACCTCAATTCGAGTCACAAACTAAAGTTAAATTACTCAACAACGAAGTTATTTCTGCTGTGCAATCGGTAGTAAGTGATAAACTAGCTGACTGGTTAGGTAAAAACCCTAAAGAAGCTAAAGCGATTGTAAATAAAGCGATTGAATCCCGTAAGGCACGCGAAGCAGCTAAAAAAGCCCGCAACGCAGTCCGTAGACAATCTGCACTTGAAAGTGGCAGTGGTATTCCAGGTAAATTAAGTGATTGCTCTCATACAAATCCTGATATCTGCGAAGTGTATTTAGTTGAGGGTGATTCAGCGGGCGGCTCAGCGAAGCAAGGTCGTGACCGTAATTTTCAAGCGATTTTACCGCTTAGAGGTAAGATTTTAAATGTAGAAAGAGCTACTATAGATAAACTTTATGATAATAACGAAATCCAAGCGATGATTCAGGCGATTGGCTTAGTACCTCAGGATGATGGTACTACTAAAAAATCTGAAGCTGTGTTAAAAATGGATGGAGATAATTTAGATCTTTCTAAGCTAAGATATCGCAGAGTTATTATTATGACGGATGCGGATATCGACGGCGCGCATATTAGAACACTTATTTTAACTTTTTTCTTCAGATATGCTCGTCAATTAATTGAAAATGGTAATATTTTTATCGCTCAACCGCCACTTTATAAAGTAGAGTATAAGTCTAAAACCCGTTATGTATATGACGAAGCTGAGCTTGAACTAGCTTTAGCTGAAATCGGTGGTAAGCCTAATCTACAAAGATTTAAAGGTCTAGGTGAGATGATGCCTGATCAACTATGGGAAACTACTATGAATCCCGAATCTAGAGTACTAAAAGTAGTCAAAATTGAAGATGGCGCTGAAGCTAGTAGAATTTTTGATGTTTTAATGGGTGATGTGGTTCACCCTCGTAAACGTTTTATCGAAGAATATGCAGGTTTAGCTGTTTTAGACGTTTAAATCAATTATTAAAAATAAAAACTTATATCCACTCGATTTAAGGTAACCAACTTGTGGTTTAAATATGTTAGTCAGCTCTGAAAGTAAAACTGCGCAGGAAAACCAAGAAAGACTTGAAGATCATTTTAGGGTTAGCAATGCTTAAGCATAGTGAAAATGAATAATTTTAGAACTTAAGCGATTAATCAGTTTAAGATAACTTTAAATTAACATAAATGTGTTTATATAAGTCTGTATCTATTAAACTGGATATAGTAGAAGGTAAGCAACTAAATATTTTTGTAATTAAGACTTTTAAGTCCTTTGCTTTGGTATAAACATATTACTTTCTACTTAGAATAAGGAAAGTATTATGTCTGAAATAAGTAAAGTAAATTTATCTACTAATGAATTAGAAAATAAAGAACAAGAGCAGGTTGTTGCTAATACTAGTACTACTAGTCAAGGTGAGGTAAAAAAATTAAAGAGTAGATATGCATTTCTACTAAATAAAGATGAAAGTAATGCACCTGGTTATCAAGCTCCTGATAGAGATGCCATTAAAGCTAAAAATATTGAAGAATCTAAAAAGGGTAGATATTATTTTTTGTTTGAAAAAAATAAGGCTAAAAGAGATGCCGCTACTGAAAAAGCTGTGCAGACTAAAAATGATTTGCTTGAAACTAATACTAAAAAAAACAGATACGCTCATTTAATTAATAGCTCTTTAAATAAAATTAATAACACTAATGAACCTACTAATAAAGAAGCTACGCCTAAAAAAGTTAAAAGCAAAAACGCTTTCAAGCAAAACTATGATTATCTTTTAAAAACTGAAAATAATTACAGAAACTTAAGTAAAGCACAAAAATCTAAATTAGTTAATAGTAAAACTAATCCTAATATTAAAGACTATAATGTTGATGGTAACTTAGAGGAAGTAAAAATTTCTTTAACAGCAAGTGGTGGTCGTAACAAATATGATCAGGTTTTTGTTCAAGATGCTGCTGGTAAGAAGTTCGCTTTAGATGAAGAGAATGGCAACCTTTATCAATTTAAGTTAGACGAAACCACTAATAAAAAAGATTATGTAGCTATAGGCAATATCAATAACCCTGGAGTTAATCTTGATGTTAGTACTCTTATTAATGAAGAAAATAAAATCTCAGTAAATTCTTATTCATCAGCTTTATCATCACCTAAAACACAAAGTGGAACTTTTGCAAGTGTAGTAGGTAACTTGAAAATTACTGGTGGTTATACAGCAGATAATAACTTGATTTTAAACGATAAAGAAGGTTCTAAATTTTATTTAAACCAAAAAAATGGTCAAATTAAAGCTATTGATAAAGATAAATTATTGCAAACTAGTACAGATGTAATTTTAGGTAGTCTCGAAGATCTGGCAGCAGCAGGTAAAACTTTAAGTGATATGGAAGGTAAGGTTTACGATCCGGAAGTAGATTATATAGCTAAAAGAAGAAGTATGAGGCAAACCGAAAAATACCAGAAGTCATACGAAAAAGGGAAAGTTACTCGAGACTTATCTAAAGCCATGAAATCGACTTACGAAGACCCTGTTTATGGGACCTTTGATACTGTCAACGGTAATAAGCTTGTTATGAATGGTGGTAGGAATATTCATAATCACTTGATTATGGAAGATGTAAGTACAGCAAAATATTTCTTAGATCCTGAAAACGGTGATATTAGAAAAGAATTTTATGAATATCGTTTGCAAGGTAAACGCTACGAGCTTATTGGTAATATAAAAGATATTGAAGCAGCAGGTGTTGAAGTTTTTGATGTAAATGGAGCTGCTTACGATGATAGTGTAGATTATCATGCAGTCAATGCAGCTAAAAGACAAGCAGCTAAAGAAAAGAAAGCAGCTAAAAACAAATTAAGTTAATAGCTTAACAGCTTCTTAAGGTAAGTAAAGAATAATAATATTATGGGATTAGGCGGTGTACCTAGTATAAATGGAGCTCAAAGTCAGCCGAACAACGCGGCTAGTACTAATGCTCGCAGTCAAAATTCAGCTTCTGAGTTTTCTTTAGAACATCAGGGTGCTAATGCTCAAAACGCAGCAGCCTTAGTTACTAATCCTCACTTAGTAGATAACGCTAAAACTAAGCGTTTGATGAAGATCATCAATAAGCGCTATAAAAACCGTAAGGGCGCACCTAGAGCTGTTTTAGTCGATGGTGAAATTCACACAGTTTATTTACTAGCGATTGCTTAATTTTGTTTATTTTAAATTTCTGTATTCTTACTTATATTATAAATGCTAATGCTAAGGTATTTAGCTATTTAATTTTATTATAAATATAATTTACCATTGTACAGGAACATAAATTCTTTGTTTGCAATTAGGGCAAACATAAACCGGATCGTTACGGTAAGGTAAAAGTTTTCTTTCAAAGCGATTTAAGCAATTACTACAAACTATATCTACATATTTACCTTTCATAGCAAATTGTACAGGTAATAATGATTGGCGTTTTTCAGCCATTCTTTGCCATTCTAGAAGTTCATCACGTGAAGGTTGACGCATATTAAAATGTTCTCAGCTTCATCTTATCAAGATTAGTAAATACTTGGGTTATTAGAAGGTTATACTCAAGTAGATTTAGATAAGTGCTTTTTTAATTAGCTTGTTTCTAGTAAAAAGTAAAGTAAAGATAGTAAGCATATCAATAAACTTTTTTAAATCTTGTCTTTTAGCTATAAAAAAATTCATTGAAAATGATAAATACAAAAATTAGTATGCTTTAGCAATTAAAATCTCAACATTCTGGTCACTTATATCTCCCGAAATAATACAAGGTAAGCTTAATTTATCCAAGGTAGTTTCATTAGGTAGGCAACGTATGCTAGCCTGGAATTTTTCCTTTAAAATTTTTTCAAGTGTCACATCACCATTCCACATAGCTTTTGCAAAACCAATATCTTTATTAAAAAACTCTTCAAGTTCATCAATACTACTTACCGTAACTGTTTTATCTGTTCTAAACTGGCACGCGCGCTCAAAAAGATCATGTTGAATTTGAGCGAGCATATTTGCTAGGGTATCTGCGATACCCGCGCGCGCAAATCCTTTTTCTTTCGATCGAAGATCACGACGATGAATTTCTACTTCTCCGTTTTCTAAATCTTTAGGTCCTAAAACTAGTCTTAATGGCACGCCTTTTTGTTCATATTCCTGAAACTTTTTACCTTGCGAGATATTAGGTTTATCATCCAAATGATAACGTATACCGAGCTCAGCTAGCTCAACTGCAATTTGCTCTGCCTGCTCTAAAACTAAACTATTGTCCAGGTTTTTCTTGATAATCGGTATGATAACCACCTGGTATGGTGCGATGCGTGGTGGCAGCACTAGCCCCACTTCATCGTGATGTCCCATAATAAGAGCGCCAATTAATCTGGTACTAACTCCCCAAGAAGTTTGCCAAACAAAATCTTGCTGGTTATCTTCGGTAGTAAATTTAGTCTCGAAGGCTTTAGCAAAGTTTTGACCGAGGTCGTGTGAGGTGCCAGCCTGCAAAGCTTTACCATCACGCATTAAAGCTTCTATGGTATAGGTGCTAACTGCACCTGCAAACTTTTCAGATTCAGTTTTTTTACCTACATGTACTGGCAAAGCCAGGTAATCTTCAAGTAACTTTTTATATTCGTTAATCATTAAAGCCACTTCTTCTTCGGCTTCTGCGTGAGTCGCGTGGCATGTGTGTCCTTCCTGCCATAAAAACTCAGAAGTTCTTAAAAACATACGAGTGCGCATTTCCCAGCGCATCACATTTGCCCATTGGTTTAGCTTTAAAGGCAGATCACGGTATGAGTTAATCCACTTAGAGAACATGTGATTAATAATGGTCTCTGAGGTCGGGCGTATAACATACTTTTCAGCAAGTTCTTTACCACCAGCCTGAGTCACCACCGCGCATTCAGGAGCGAAACCTTCAACGTGCTCAGCTTCTTTAGTTAAAAAGCTTTCAGGAACTAACATCGGAAAATAAGCGTTCTGATGACCAGTAACTTTAATAATTGCATCTAATACGAACTTAATATTTTCCCAAATCGCATAGCCATAAGGTCTAATTACCATACAACCCTTCACTGGGCTATGATCAGCAAGCTCAGCCTGCTGGCAGATATCAGCGAGTACGCTTTCTGCATTGCTTAGATCTTTAGATGATTGATTAGTTGCCATAGCTTAAAATTATAATACATACTTTAAGTACTTTTGTATTACTAAAGCAGCGTGAATTTTAAAATCTGTTACTACATTTAAAATTTAAATAATGGATTTACAAATCTAAAATTGTAAAAAAACTTTGACTTCTGACTTCTGACTTCTGACTTCTGACTTCTGACTTCTGGAAAATGTTAACTCAGGGTCAAACTTTAAGCAAGTTAAAAATTTTAATTTAATTGATCTTCTTTAGCTCTCAATTTAGCGCCTAAACTAGAACGAGAACTTTTTTTAGTGCGAGTCTGCTCCATGGTTTTGTCTTTAAACTGAGTGTTTCTAAGTTTCTCTTTAATATGACCACCATTAAATAGTTCTTGCAAGGCAGCAGTTGCTTTTTTCAGTCTACGCGAGACTTGCATCTGTGAAATACCAAGCACTTTAGCCACTTCTGATTGTGGTATATCTTGAAAATAAATTAATTCTATAATACTAGCTAACTGAGGTTTTAGCTGCTTAATAAGATCTTTAATCATTAAAAAGTCTTCACGAATATCTGATTTTTTAAATTCGCGGATATCAGCTAAAGTATCTATTAAGGAAGTATCGTTATCACCTGGATTAGGACTGATGGTTTGATCAAGTGATATTAAAGTTTTACGTCTATCAACTTCATAAGCCTCTTTTATCTTAGTCTTTTTAATATCAGTTAAAACACTAGCTATTTCAATATCTGTAGGGTCTCTACCAAACTCTATTCTTAGTTTTTGGACAACTTTATTAATTCTAAAGCTCAGTTCCTGCAATTCTCGAGGCGCTCTAATCATTGAAGTTTTATCACGCAAATAGTGCCTGATCTCACCAGTAACTAGGTGGGTTGCATATGTGGTAAATTTAGCACCAGCATCAGGTTTAAAATAGTCTATAGCTTTGATTAGACCGATTGAACCAATCTGAATTAAATCATCTACCGGGTCATTACTTCTTCGTGCTAGACCATAAGCAATCTTTTTAACTAGGTTAAAGTTTAAATCCACAATCTGATCGCGAATCTTTTTATCTTTTTCTTTAGCGTACTCTGCAAGTAATTGTTTATTTTCTTCGCTGAGATTTTTGTAGTCTGCTTTAGTCATGTTGAGCTATGAATTTAGTATAGTATATATTAGCTTTCTTGCCTATATCTATATATTTTTTAGTGCAAGTCATTTTATGAATTTATTTTTAAGTTTAACCTAGAGTTTTACATTGTTATATAGAGAAGTGCTTAATTAATCAACTTTAAGCGTATTTATATTCAAGTACTTTATGGCACTATTTTTAATAAAGACTGAGATATTAAGTTTTTTGCTGTGCACTTTCACTCCTCGGCAATACCTTTGTGTCTAAGATAATGAGACTTTTATAGTTCAAGTAAGCCAAATTCTTTTAACTATATAGCAGCTTTAACTTATAAAAACCAGAGACAAGCCTAAGCGCTTAAGTAAAACTGACATGAATGTCACAAAAAACTGACACAGATGTCAGGTTTTTGATATAGTTATAATATGCAAGCTAGCGGTAAGATTTTAGGCTTTGGTAAAGCGGTACCTGAAACCGTAGTTACGAATCATGATCTAGAAGAAATTTTAGATACTAGTGATGAGTGGATTAGTAAGCGTACAGGTATTAAAGAGCGTCATGTAATTAATGAAGAGCTTGGTGAAGGCGCAACTATGCTAGCGACTAAAGCTGCACGAAGCTGCTTTGAACAAATTAAACGCTTGCACCCACAGCTAGAGTTTGATCCCACTGAGCATATTGATCTAATAATCTGCTCTACAGCTACCAGTGATGCTTTATTTCCATCTACAGCCTGCATGGTGCAAGGTGAACTAGGTATTAAAGATGCTGGTGCCTTTGATATTATGGCCGCTTGTTCTGGTTTTGTATACGCGCTAAATATAGCTGATAATTTTATAAAATCTGGTCAATACCGTAATATTTTAATAGTTTCAGTAGATATAATGTCTCGTTATGTAGACTGGGGTGATAGACGCACGGCGATTTTATTTGGTGATGGTGCCGGCGCAGCTGTGTTAAGTGCTAGTCACGATGAAAAGGGACTAAGTGGCTTTTATCTAAGGTCTGAAGCTGATATAAAAGGTAGCTTAAAGCTAAAAAATACTTATTCTAAATACCCAGTTAAAGCCTGTGATATCGATATTAAACCTGAAATGGTTGAGATGGATGGTCAGGCTGTATATCAATTTGCAGTTAAAGCTTTACCTGACGCTTTAGAGCAAGCCTGCAAACGCGCTGAAATGGAGACTTCTGAAATCGACTGGGTAGTTCCACATCAAGCCAACTATAGAATTATTGAAAGTGCAGCAAAGCGTGTCGGTATCAGTCCAGATAGATTTATTATGAACATTCATAAGTACGGTAATACTAGCTCAGCTAGCATACCGATAGCTTTCTATGATGCCATCGAGGAAGGTAAGATCGTTTACGATGAGCATAAAACCCAAAACATAGCTTTAGCTGGCTTTGGTGCTGGCTTAACCTGGGGTGGTTGTATTTTAAAATTTTAAAGCTGACTTTAGTTCTGGGTTAATTTGAAATTATAATATCTTGAAAACCTAGAGTTAGCTTAATCCTTGGTCGTTATATTTTAAGATTCTAAACATATCTATAGAATCTTAAAGTTTTTATTTAGATTTAAACTAATATAATTATTATAGTTGTTTGTGATTATCTAATTTAATGATTTTCCTTATTTTTAAACTTAGAGAGGGTATATTTAAAGTTATTATAGTTCACGAATCAAAGTAGCGAATTTAGAAAAAAATTCTAAAAACAGCCCTAAATTATAAAATACTTCTAAATTTAGGTGTATTTTATAAAGTAATTCTAAGTATTGATGTTT
>CAYTKM010000003.1:12703-234989 GCA_964438425.1 uncultured Gammaproteobacteria bacterium | reverse complement strand
CAACAAGCTTCGGTATTTACATCTGACTGGTAAAAATTTAGAAGATTTATCTAATATCTGTTTTCCTGAAAGTTTAAAAGTTTTAAATGTTCAGGGTTCACATCTGCAAGAAGGTTTAAAGGAAATTAAAGGTAAGCTAGATACTGAAGATTTAAGATTTCTCAGTACTAAAGAACACTTAACTTATTTAAATTTACAAGACCATCAGATAGAGGCTTTACCTGATTTATCTGGCATGAAACAATTAAAATATTTATTTTTGTTTGATAATCCTATTGAAGCTGTGGAATCTAATTTTCGACTTCCCCCCAACTTAAGATATTTTAATTTTGGTAAGAATAGCACTAACTTAATAGATTTAGTTGAGCTACCTGATAACTTAAAATTACTAAGTATAGATTACTTTCAAAGCTCTGATACTATAAGTTTTAATACCCCAAGAGACTTATTCTCACTTTCTGTATTCAAAGCAAATCCTAAGTTGCAATATGTAGCTATTGATTTTACTGATAGCCAATTTACTAAATATAATTTGATAAGATTTGCGTACAACACTGGTATAAAAAGTTTTACAGGTACTAATTTACCTAAGTATGCAGAAGAGTTACAAATAATTAACTGCTCATTAAATTCAAATTATTTGAGTACTCTAGATTTTAGCTTATTAGAAAGAGTAGATAAAATCGATATTGGTAATGATATTACAAGTAGTAAAGTTCACTCCCCCAACCGATACCTAAACTTCACTGACATGGAATTTCCAGCTGACGTGAAAATCTTTAAATTACAAAACCTGGCTGTGACAGACACTTATATAGGTGGCTCTGACAATCCAGAAACTAATACAGATTTCGCTTCTTTAAAATTGCCTGCTAAGCTTGAAAAGCTATATCTTAATAATAATAGTTTATCTACTTTAAATATAACGAACCTAGTCGTTCCGCAAAGCGTGAAAATGATGGATCTGCGCGGTCAGAACTTTGATAGCAGACCTGGCACCAGAAAGAAAATTAGGCAGCATTTTAAAGGTACTAACCCTAAGATGAAACTGAAGATGG
Source organism: uncultured Gammaproteobacteria bacterium (assembly GCA_964438425.1). Lineage (GTDB taxonomy): Bacteria > Cyanobacteriota > Vampirovibrionia > LMEP-6097 > LMEP-6097 > CAYTKM01. The sequence goes on along the minus strand of CAYTKM010000003.1, from coordinate 233,931 downwards.
ATAAGCCTAAAAGATAATTGATAATACTTTAAAAACTAAGTCACTATTTTTCATCTTTATATAAACCTACACATAAATGGCTATTTGATCATATAAATGTAAGATAAACTCAGTAAAAGTGTTAAAATTGTAATATGGACAATATGCAATACCAATCAACTATGCCAGCCGTTAAAGCAGAAAAAAGCTTCATTAGTAAGGTCTTTAACTGGATGTTTTTAGGCTTGCTAACTACAGCCGTCACTTCTTTTTTAGTCGTATCTAATACGATGATTATAAAAACACTTTACTCTAATAATATTATTATGATTATTCTAGCTATCGGTACTTTCGGCCTAGTCTGGAATTTATCAGCTAACTATCATAAGATGTCAGCAGCAGCTGCCACGGCTAACTTTTTTATCTACGCAGCTTTAAACGGTGTTTTTTTAAGCTCAGTCTTTTTAATTTACACTGCTCAATCTATTTTTATGACCTTTTGTATTTCAGCTGTAACTTTCGGGTTGACAGCTATGTACGGCGCTACTACTAAAAAAGATCTTAGTGGTATGGGAGGTATTTTAACCATGTCATTGATTGGACTGATTGTAGCTTCTTTAGTTAATATGTTCTTTAAAAGTACTGGGCTCGCTGCGATTATTAACTATGCAGGTGTGCTAATTTTTGTTGGTTTGACTGCCTATGATATGCAAAAAATCAAACGTATCGGTGAAAGCGCAAATTACCATGCTAATGTGGCGATAGTCGCTGCTCTTAAGCTGTATCTTGATTTTGTAAACTTGTTTCTATTTTTACTTAGAATTTTAGGTGATAGACGTAGATAAACAAATTAAAAATCTAAAAAATAGATAAAAACTAGCTGATTTGTTATAATTCAATTTGAAGAGTTTTGAAGGTGAGACCACTTGAGGATCTCACCTTTTTCTTTAATTAGTCTTATGTATAATATTGGCAAAAATTTATTAGAAGCAGCTCAGCAGCTAGAAGCGGAAAAGAACATCCCTAAAGAGACGTTTATCCGTGCTATTTGTGATGCTATCGGTGGCGCGTACCGTAAAAAAATGCATCTAAACTCAGCAGATAATATTCAGGTTCACTACGATGAAGAATCAGGTGAAATCGGTATTTTCGCTCCTAAGGTAGTCGTAGCTGACTTGCAAGATAACTCGCGTGAAATTTCACTGGCTGAAGCCCAAGAATATATTCCAGATGTAGTAGAAGGTGAGATTTTAGAATTAGATGTAACTCCTGAAGACTTTGCAGAATTCGGTCGTATCGCAGCTACAACTGCTAAGCAGATCATGACCCAAAGAATCCGTGAGGCTGAAAAATCTAACTTAAGAGAAGAATTTAAACAACGCCAAGGTAAAACTATGGCAGGTGTGGTTAAACGTATCGAGTATACGATTTCAGGTCAGCCTAATATAGTTGTAGATTTAGGTAGCTTTGATGCGCACATCCCACAAAACCAGCAATTACCTAAAGAGAATTATAAAGTAGGTTCTCGTATTAGAGTAATCATCCTTGAATATAGAGAAGATCGTAAAGTACCGATTATTATCGCTTCGCATCGTCATGAAAACTTAGTAAAAGAATTATTTGAGATTGAAGTACCTGAGATTGAAGATCGCACTGTTGAAATTAGAGCTGTGGCTCGTGAAGCAGGTCAAAGAACTAAGATCGCCGTAGCTTCAGTTAATGAAGATGTAGATCCGGTTGGCGCTTGTATCGGTTCGCGTGGTTCACGTATCCAAAACATCCTGTCTGAACTTAAAAACGAAAAGATTGATATCGTAAGATATTCTGAAGATCCAGTTAACTTTATTTCTAGTGCTTTGAGTCCAGCTCAAGTGCTGACTGTAGCTTTATTTGATGGTGATGAGCGTAGAGCTGAAGTTCACGTAGCATCTGATCAACTTAGTTTAGCGATTGGTCGTGGCGGTCAAAATGTCCGTATGGCTGCTAAATTAACTGGTTGGAAAATCGATATTAAAGAAAAAGTGCAAGAAGAAATTGCTGAAGAAGAAAATGAATCTGAAGAAGAAGCGATCGAGTTCTAATGTTCCTCAAGACCCACAGCGCGTCTGTGTTAGTTGTCGTCTAACTAAACCTAGATCACAGCTGATTCGTATCATGCAGACCGCGACTGGACTTCAGGTAAGACCGAGTAAGTATCAGCATGGGCGTTCTTTTTATGTATGTATGACGAAAGTTTGTCAGCAAAATCTAAGAAAGAATAAAAGATATAAGGATTTAGACATAAAGATAGATTAAAGGTTATTATTAAAAACAGACGATGGTTGCAACAGACAAAATCAGAATTTACGATTTAGCGCGAGATAACATTCCTGGCGAGATCAGTGATGCTAGAATGCAAAAAAAGCTACAAAGTGAGCTTACTAAAAACATTTTAGAGATTGCACCTAAATATGGAGCCCATCCAAAAACCGCGAGTAGTAGCCTAGATCTTCATGTCGCAAAAGAAATACTCGGAGAAATAAATATTCCATTGATGATTGATAAAGTAGCAGCTGGTAAAAGTTCTAGCTCTAGTAAGGGCACAGCAGCCATGCAGGAAAAGAAAGAAGAGCCTGCTAAACCTAAATTAAAAATAGTACGTAGGATTTCTAGACCTGTGGCTGAAGAAAGTACTGAAACAGAAGCTAGCGAAACTACATCAGATGCTTCTACTGAAACTACTGATAATACTTCAGCAGTTAGTATCGAAGATTCTTCAGTTAGTGAAAGTGAAACTAGCACTGATATGCACGCAACTCATAGCGAGAGTCTAGACACTAGCGCTGATCATGCAGGCGAGCAGTCAGAGGCAGCAGCAGATGATAGTGAAGAGACCGAAAGTTATACTGAAGAAGACACTTCAGAAGAAGCGATCGCTGATGAAGAGCCTGAAGTAGCAGAAGAGCTTCCTAAACAGGAATCACACATTACTGATATGCTTGATAGCATTAATTCACCTAATGTAAAAACCAGTTCTAGTACAGCTAATGCAGCGATGAAACAGATAGATAACGTAAGAACTCTATCTTTGAACCCAGCTGCTAACCGTCCTAAAACTCAGCAACCATACCGTGTAGCTGCACCATCATTGCATATTCAAGGCAAAAAAGGTATTGGACGTACGAAAAAGCCTTCTAGTAACGATAATAAACCTAAAAAAGTTAAGATTAAACGTGAAAAAGTAGCTAAAGATGAGGGACCTAAGTTATTTAATGTCTCAAATGTTATGACTGTACGTGAGCTTTCTCATAAAATTAATGTTCCTGAAACACAAATCGTCACTTATTTCTTCATGAAGAAGATCATCAAGACCGTAAATGACGTTCTTGAGAAAGACTTAATCGTAGAATATTTAGAATCGATGGATTATGTGGTTACCACTTATGATGACGAGAATATAGATAACGCAGAATTAACTGAAACTCTTAAAGAAGATGAAACTGAGGGTAACTTGATTGCCAGACCACCAGTTGTCACGATTATGGGTCACGTTGATCATGGTAAGACTACTTTAATTGACTGTTTGCGTAATTACCGTAAAAAAGTTGTTGACGGAGAGTATGGTGGTATTACCCAGCATATTAACGCATACCAAGTAGTAACTAAGGATTATGATGATAATGATCGTAAGATTACTTTCATTGATACACCTGGTCACGAAGCTTTCACTTCGATGCGTAAGCGTGGCGCGAATATTACTGATATCGTGGTACTAATCGTAGCGGCTGATGATGGTGTTAAACCACAAACTATCGAATCGATTAAACATATTAAAGACTCTAAAGTGCCATATTTGGTTGCTGTTAACAAGATGGATAAGCCTGGTGCGAATGTTGATAAGGTGTTCGGTCAATTAGCTGAATATGACATCGTAGTCGAACCTTATGGTGGCGCGGTAGTAGTTTCAGAAATCAGTGCTTTGCAGCAAACTAATATTGATGATCTACTAGAAAAAATTATTTTAGTAGCTGATGCTGAATTATCTGAAAAGATTCGTTCTAATCCTAATCGTCCAGCGGTTGGTTCAGTTATTGAAGCTGAGATGTCGCGTAATCAGGGTGCTTTAACTACTGCTCTAATTCAAAATGGTACGCTTAAAATTGGTGATTTTATGGCAGCTGGCGCGACTTATGGACGCGTTAAAGCGATGTTTGATGAAAATAGTCAGCGTATGAAAGAAGCTGGTCCATCAACACCAGTAAAAGTGCTTGGTTTAAATGAAGTGCCTAAAGCAGGTGATCCACTAAAAGTTTATAGTTCGATTCAGGAAGCTAAAAAAGAAGCTGATTTAATCGCCCAAGAAGAACTTGAAGATAAGCGTTTTAAAGGTATTTCTACTTTTGCTTCTGAAGTTAAAGAAGGTCAGGCTAAAGAACTTAGAGTTATTATCAAGGCTGACGTTCAGGGTTCTGCTGAAGCGATTGCAGCTGAGATTAATAAACTTTCTACTGAAGAAGTCTTAGTAAAACCGATTATCTATGAATCAGGCTCAATTACCGCTAATGATGTTATGTTAGCTGAACAAACTGATGCTTTAATAGTAGGTTTCCACGTAGGTACAGATTCGCAAACTGCAAAGCAGGCTGAAAAGGCTAAAGTTAAGATTAAATCTTATGAGATTATCTATAAATTGATTGAAGATATCGGTCGCTCTGTACTTGGTCTGCATGAACCTGATCTGGAAGAAAGTATTTTAGGTGAAGCGGAAGTTCGTAAGATCTTTACTATCGATAAGCGTAATATCGCTGGTTGTTATGTAAATTCTGGTGAAGTGGTACGTAGCGAGAAAGCTAAGGTTATTCGTGATGGAGTGAAGATTTATGAAGGTAAGCTTGATTACTTGAAACGCTTTAAAGATGATGCTAAGCGTGTACGTGAAGGCTTTGAGTGTGGTATTAGCTTTGAGAGATATAATGATCTAACTGAAGGTGATATCGTACAAAGTTATCAACTTAAAGAAATCTATAGAACTGAACTCTAATTAATATGCAAAGAAAATCTTATCCACGACATGAGCGCGTTTCACGTGCTTTACTAAGGGAAATAGCTAAATTTATTGAAGCTGGTAACGTCAAAGACGATCGTTTAAACACGACTATTTCTATAGTTGATGTAGAATTGAATCCTAGTCTGTCTTCAGCGCGCGTATATTTTTCGATTTTAGATCCAGATTTTGAAGACGATATCGGCACTCAGGCTGCTATCGCTGCGGCTTTAAATGAACATTCAGGTTTGATTAGAGGAAACGCTGCGCGTCAGATCCACCTGCGCTACGCCCCTAAACTTTACTTTATTTATACAGATTCACTTTCTCAGTCGGTAAATTTAATCGGTTTAATTGATAGTGTAGTAGATAAAGACCAAAGAAGACATAAAGATTCTAATATTGAGACTGAAGCAGACTATGAGTCTGTTGAAGATGAAGTCGAAACTGATTCTTAAGAGTAATTTTTAATAGCTATTTATAAACCTAGAATGTTTATCTATGGTATTTTTTAGTTTTACTAAATTAAACGTAATAATTGTATAGCTTTATCTGTTAAATGTACTTATTTTACAAGTAACTACTTTGATTAGGCAGATTTTAAATACTAAAAATAAACAGCCTAATTAAAACTAGATATCATAATCAAAGAATTCATAAATGTTTTTGTTATGGTAATGAGCTTAGGTTTTAATACTTTTCTGTAAAAGAAGAGGGATAACCTTAACTAATTTGTAAAATCCACACTCCAAAGTCTTTAATTTTTTATAATAAGACATGATTATGACAGATTTAGGCTTTTTATGTATAAATAAACCTGAGGGTATTAGCTCGCATGATGTGGTAGCTCGTTTAAGACGTCAACTTAAGATTAAAAGAATCGGTCATAGCGGCACTTTAGATCCTTTTGCAAGTGGTGTGCTAGTTTGTGGTATCGGTTCAGCGACCAGATTAATGCAATACCTGGCGACAGATAAAATTTACGCTGCTGAAGTGGACTTTAGTACTATGACAGATACTGATGATCATACTGGTGAAGTAATTAAAACTAACACTGATAAACCAGAATTAGCTGAAATTCAAGAAAAATTAAAAGGTATGCTGGGTAAGTTTATGCAATTGCCGCCTTTATATAGTGCAATTAAAAAGAAAGGTAAAAAACTGTATGAGCTAATGCGCTCAGGCAAAGATTTAAAGCTCAGTGATATCGATCCACGTGAGGTTGAAGTGCTTAGTATAAAGATAACTAGTTATTCTTACCCTAAATTATCTCTAGAAATAGAAGCTAAAGCCGGTTTATACGTTAGATCAATCGCTCGGGACCTAGGCGGTCATCTATCTAAGCTAGTGCGCCTTCAATCTAATGCCATTAGTCTAGACCAAGCTTTAGAACTTGAAGATGTAAACCAAGAAAATCTAACTGATAATTTGCTTGAGCCTAGCACTTTAATTCAGTTACCTAAATTTTTATGTAATAAGACTTATCGTTTGCATCTGGAGCAAGGGCGCGCGCTTAAACTAACAGAAAAAGTAGCTTTGAAACATGACTTTTTCCAGTGTATTGATGAAAGTAACGATGAGTTAATCGGAGTCGCTAAATATGATGAGCATAATTTATTGGTTAAGCCGAAGATTATATTATGATAAAGGATTGAAGATAATATATTGGTTGTGGTATTGTTTAATTTATGGAAATATTCAATCAAAATGGCGAATATGATTTATATACCAAAATTAATAATTCACAAAAACTATCTATATACTCCAAGCCAAATATTCCTAAAGTTTATGATTCTAATGTATTGCTTTCATCACTTAGAGATGATGTAGCTAAACTTAATACTTTAAATAAAGTTGTATTAAAAGATTTAAATTTAAAAAATTTTGATTTTTCAAATATTGAAATGTTAGATAACGTTAAGTTTATAAATTGTGATTTAATTGGTGCTAATTTATCCAATAAAAAATTATCAAATGTTACTTTTGATAGTTGTGATCTGCAATTTGCCAATGTAGATAATTGTTTAATAGAAGATTCAAATTTTATTAATTCAAATCTTGAATCTTCTCAATTTAATAACTCAAAAATACTTCAGAGTAATTTTAAACAGAATTCAAGCTTAAGAAGAGTTGAGATTTCAAAAAGCTTTCTTGATAAGTGTCAATTTACCAATGTAAATTTATATGGAAGTGAACTGGTAGAATTAGAAATGAAAAATTCCTTATTTAATAACGTTAAATTTAATAGTTCAACTATAAAAGGAAAAAAAACAGATAATACTAGTACTCTAATAGAAAACAATGAATTTAAAAATGTAGATTTTAAAAAGACACATTTTAGTAAATTAAGATTCTGTAATAATAAAATTCTAAATAGTAATTTCAGTAGAGCTATACTTTCTTTTGTTGAATTTAACAATTCTAAAATCGAAAAATGTAAATTTGATGAAGCTCTTTTGTCTTCTGTTGATTTTAACTCATTGAAAGAAACTAATATGCTAGATATGATTTATCAAAAATTAAGTAATTCAAGTGGAACAATTGATTTTGGTAACAATAAAGTAGATTATAACAATGTTAGTATACCAGTCTATAAATTTATAGAGAAGTTTGAACCTAAATTAGCCACTAGGCTTCTTTTTGGGGATAGGGTAAGTGATACTAAACAAATTTACGAAGAACTGAGCAGAGTTACTCCCCAAAATGGTATTTTAGAAATCGTTTCACCGAATAATGATAATAAATTACCCCAGGATAATCATAATCATAAAATCTCACTAAGTAGAGATTCAGATAATAGTTTAGTGGTTCATGTAGAAGATTTTGAAAAACAAGATTTTAATTCAGGTAAAAATTCTAAAATACCAGCCTATACAGCAATGTATCAAGCTGACTTTGTAATTGATAAGCAAAGTCACTTAAGTAAAATTTCTGATACATCCTGGGCTATTAAGCATACTAAAAAAACTTTCAATTCCATAGATGAGGAACATATGTACAGTCAGGAAAAATTAACTCAAAAAATGGAAAATGCCTGGTTGAAAAGAAGATTTTTAAGTTTGTATTTATGGGGAATGTTCAATAATAATTTAAATACTTTTATTTATACAAAGTCTAGTGGTGAAAAATCAGTTTATAATCCTCTTACCTCAGATAAATTTATACCAGTTGATTCTAAGGTGAAAATTAATCCCCAGAACTTTCAGAAAAAAAAGGCTGAAATCCTATGTGATGATACGAATTATATTAGAGATGATTTTGAACAAAATTTCAGAGGAAATAAAAATTTAGTACAAGAAGTGTTTCTCTGATTCGGGGGGGGCTTGACAATTACTTGTACAGAGTAAGAACGAATTTATTAATAATATTAAATTTTGAAATTAGTCATATATTAGAATCACATTCTCATATTAAAAATATCTTAAATAATTACCTTGTATTTTAGCCTTGGTTATGCCAAGATACAAGGTAATTATGTGCCTGAAGCGCCATATTGAAGAAAAATTACATATATATGCAAAAAACTTTAAAATTGTGCTTATCAAAGGAGCACGCCAAGTAGGTAAAAGTACCTTAATACGTAACTGTTTTCCAGATTATAAAATGGTAGTTTTTGATCCTGTACAAGACTTATACGGCGCGCGCCAAGATCCAGATCAATTTCTTGCTAATTTTTCGGCACCTATAATTTTAGACGAAGTTCAGTATGTACCAGAATTAATTCCTGCTCTAAAAAGAAAAATAGATTTATCTAATGCTAAGGGACAATATATTTTAACTGGCTCGCAAAATATTTCAGTTATCAGAGATATTTCTGAAAGTTTAGCTGGTAGAGTAGGTATTTTAGAGCTTGAAGGTATGACACCTTATGAAATTGCAGCTAAAAGTGACAATAATTGGCTTAAAACATACCTGGATTCACCTGAAGATTTCACTTCATCTAATCAGCACTTTAACACTTTAAAAAATAAAAGAACTTTGTATGAAACTCTTTGGCAAGGCTCTTTACCAGGTTTAGTAGATATGAGCCCAGAGGTCTATGCTGGTTTTTTTCAATCCTATATCCAGACCTATATAGAAAGAGACGTAAGATTATTTGCAGATATTAGTGATCTAAGCTTATTTTCAAGATTTATAGCGTTAATTGCAGCATATTCAGCCCAAGAAATTAATAAATCCCAGTTAGGTCGAGACATAGGTTTATCTGCTAAGCAAGCAACCAAATGGCTAGAAATTTTAAACTATAGTTATCAGTGGCGGGAAATACCAGCATTTAGCTCGAATATTATTAAGCGTATATCTAAAAAGCCTAAAGGCATATTTACAGATACTGGCTTACTTTGTTATCTACAGAAGATCTCTTCACCTGAGACTCTAGGTGGACACCCGTTACTAGGGGCAATTTTTGAAAGTTATTGTGATAATAATATTATAAGACTTGCTAAAGTTATGAATACGCCACCCAACTTTTATCATTGGAGGACTGCTGCCGGAGCTGAAGTTGATCTAATCTTAGAAAGAGATGGTAAGTTATTTCCACTTAAAATAAAATCAAGCTCAAATATAACAAAGCACGATGCTCGAGGTATTATGAGTTTTAGAGATAGTCACTCTAATCTTAAGATAGAAACTGGTTTAATTTTATACACAGGCATGGAAGCTTATAAAGTGAATGATCATGTGTTGGCAGTGCCTTGGAATGTTCTGGTTGAGTAAAAGATTTTAGATAGTTTGATAACTAATTTACAAACACCGAACTAGTTTCTTTTAAAATATAGTTGATAAGAAAGAATATAGTATTAAAATTTATATGAAAAATTAAAGCCGGTAAAAGTGGTGCGCCTGGATAGATTCGAACTATCGACCAATCGGTTAAAAGCCGAGTGCTCTACCGCTGAGCTACAGGCGCTTGAACAAATACAAATATATCATGATTAATAAGCTTATTAATAGATCTAATAAATTTTTTTATAATACTATAATTTTTCAAAGTAATTGCGTACTAAATTTTTTGCATCTAGCTGTTCTTGACTAATAAGTTTTAGCTTAAACACCTGATTTTGCTGTTGATCTTCAGGAATTAAACCACTATCAAGTAACTTTTTAAAGAAACTTACATAAATTAAGCTGTCTTCTTCATCCTGATCACTTTTTAAATAATCATCTAATAATTTTTCTAGCACAGTTTGCTTGCTTGGGAACTTGAAACTTAAATCTACTTGCTCAGTGAGTGCTTCATCAAGAAAAGCCATCGATAAATTATTAAAAGCGAGTAATAATTTCACATTAGCTGGGTTTAAGACCTGAGCTAGCATTAAATTACCTGCAACCTGAGCGAGTTCAGCTGGTGTTTGTCCATTAGTATTTTTTATATTAAGTGAATCAAACTTTAAACCATACTGAAAACAAAGTAAGGTCATATCGATAGCGCTTTGCTGCATAAAAGTATTTAAAATATCTGGGTTTAGGGTTTCATTATAATCTTTAGCAGCTTTATATAGATCATACATATCCTGGCGTGCAAGCAGAGTATCAGTTAGATCGAATTTCTGCTTTTCACCGCTACGTTCCTCTTCTTCCTGAATCTCCTTGGTTTTAGTTTCCATGGCAGCTTGAATATCTTCGATAGCATGAAAAGCGATTACATGTACTAGGCTTGGGAAGACCATTTTCTGATCACTTTCACGATTGATTTTAATTTTATTTAGATTTACAGTAGTTTTACTTAGAATATTTTTTAAGGCGACTAAATCGTTTTTAACGATAGCCTGATAAATTGCAAGTGCTTGATCTTTAGCTTCCATTAGACTTCATTATATATCTTTTAAAATTTTTGATTGCTGTATTCCTGTTATCTTTTTAAATCTACTAACCTGCTTCCTTAAATCTAAGCTAATCGTTTAGAGCTTATATTTAAGCTGAAATCAGATAAGATTCTAAAGTGAGCTATATTTTAAAAAAGTTTAATTAGCGAAATAATACCTGAAGTTATACAATAGACTTTTAGTAACTTATTTTAATAAGAGATAGAGAACATAAAAAGGATATTAATTAGATGAAAAAAATTATTTTAGGTATAAGCTTAGCTTTACTAACTAATGCAAGTTTGCAGGCACGAACGGATAAAAACATGGTAACTAAAGAAATAGTGGTTACTGAAAACACTTATCGTAAGTCAGCAGATCAAGAAAAAATCACTTTGAAGCGCACTCAAGCTAAAGAAGTTGTAAACAGCTTTTTTAAAGCTATTAGTGAAGGTAAGGTTGCAGACTTAGAAGCACTATTTGTTGCAGATGCCTTGCACCAAGACCCTTTAACGGCTCAACCTAAAAATATTATTGGCTCTAAACAAATCAGTGATCATTATGTTGGTTTGATGTCAGATAAAAAATATCAGACTGAATTTGAAATAAAAAAAATGTATCCGATGAGTGACCCTAGTTATATTTTCGTAGAATACGAGATGATGGTGACAGATGTAGATACTAAAGAAGCTAAATCTCAAAATTACGTTAGTATGTTTCAAGTAAAAGATAAAAAAATTGAAAGCATCCAAAGCTACTTTAACCCAGCGCAAAGTCAAGCTATAGCTGATTTTAAGACTATGGAAAGTGATAATTGTGAAATTGACTTAAACGGTAAAAAAGTGGATGAAAACTGTAAAGTTAAAGCTAATGATGAGTCGATAAATACTATGTCTAAAGTCAAGCACAGTGTTAAAGAAACTACTAAAAGTTTGACCGAGACTAAAACTAAAGTAGAAATCAAGTAAGCCTGACAGCTGGCGACCTTTGGCTGAGGTGCTTTAACTTTAATCTTGAAATTTATAAAAAATTTATAAATTTCGTCCTAAATTAGAAAAATATTCTAAAAAACGTTAAAATTTAGAATATTTTTCTAATTTTTGTGTCGCGTGAAGTTTATCTTGTTTATCAGCTAATTGCCTTTTTAGGTACTTGTAGCGAATATAGGGTTTATTTAACTTGTATCTCATATTTAAAACCTGCGCTGCTGCTAAACATTAAAGTAAGCATTAACTTAAAACTAATATAAATTTTTTTAGTTTTTATCAGGGGTATTAAGTTTAGATAGACTTAGTGTGTTTTTAGAGTTTATATACCTAGTGGTGCGCTTTGAAACACTATATAAAGATAGTGTCACCAAGTCACTTATCGTCTTACAAATCTTAATATTTCATGGTTTGGTGTACAACAGTGCCATAAACTTAAAGTATTTGAATTTGTAAACTTTATGTATTTAGTGGTGCAAGTAGATATTATGTTCATTTTTTGTAAACTTTAATTAGCTTGCTAATTAAAATAAGATAAAGCTTAAGTAACTTCATATGTTTTATTTTTCATAGTGGTATTATATTAATCTATAAAAATGAAGCAACTTAATAATATCAAGTACTATAAAGACTATTTTTTAGATGAAAACAGTTTGATTAGACCCGGTCATTTGATACCTAAAGGAATTGGTCTTAATGATACTCTAGAAAATTCTAAAAGATATATGCCAGCTAAGTCTATAGATGATTTAGCTAAATTAGCTCAGCTGGAACGACAGCACATCAATTTGGCTAAACCAGTACTGCCTAAAAAATATGTTACTAAATTTCCATCACTGACTAGAGCTGCTTATGATGGTAATTTAGATCCAAGAGATCAAGCAGCCACTATAAGCCAAGTTAGCGCTAATAATTATATAAATGGAACAGCTAAGTTATTTTTAAAATATCAAAAAGAATTACCACACCCAGCTAACAGTGAGTCTATAAAAAAAAGAGCCGAAATGCTAGTGAAAGATCAAGTGAGACCTGTTAATTACGGTCAAACTAGTAAAAATAGTAAGTACAAAGAAAATCGTCAAGCTGATACTACTAGTCAGCCTTCAGTAAAAGATCTCAAATACAGCTACAATCTATCTAACCCTCATTTAGTGCAAACACAGCGTTTACTTAATGATCTCGCGCTCAAGCACAATAAAAATAAAACAGACTTAAAAAGTGTGATCAATATGTATCAAGAGAAACTTATTGGTAAAGCAGAAGTTTTGAAAGATTGTTTGGCTGAAATGACATTAAAAGATCTAAGTTTTTTAGAAAGTAAGTTAAAAAATGAACACTCTCAGCAACTTGATAAACTTAAGTTGCGTTTAAGCTCAATACAAAAAAATCTAAATGATCTTATAGTAAAAAATTTAGATGTTATATCAGCAGTGAGACTTTCAAGTTCAGTTAAAGCTCACGTTTATCATATATCAGTTGAAGCGACTAAAAACCAAGATCAAGATCTGATGAACCTGAGTGATAAGTACCATAAATTAGTAGATAGGGTAATTATTCATACCAAAGAAAAAAAAGCACTTAAAATTTTAAAAAGTATAGATGAAAGCACCTACCAACCACAAAACTTAAATAAACTAATTACTAACTTGAAATTGTTTTTAGCAAGTGCAGATGATAATAAAACTAGTAATATTATTAAGAAAATAAATAAATCCACTTCAAAATTAGCTGTTAAAAAATTACTCGGTGATTTAGTCTTAGATAGATCAAGTCCAATTGCTCATAATTTTTACAAACTTGAAGACCCAGGATTTGTTCGTGATTTTCTGAAAGGATTTAATCTAATAAATGCTAAAGACCCCTTTATGGAAGATTTTAAGAAACTTGTAGCTTAAAGCTACTTAGAAAGTATGCTAACGTAAATTTGCTGGCTAAAAAGGTAATCTTAAATGTTTCAGCTGTAAATAATTAAGTTGAATTGCCGTATAATAAAGGTTATGATACTGAAAAAAAAAGTATCTAAAAATAACCTAGTAAGAAAACTACTGATAGGTTTGCTAACTGATATTGATAGCCCAATTGCTAAGACTAATCTAATGAAACTGGAGCGAAAGGGGTATATTAAAAAGATTAGGTCTTAGGAAAATGACCCAATAGCTTTAAGGGTGAAGGTATTAGCTAAATTGTAAAAAGCTATATAGATAATTTATACAAAAAGTAAAAACTATAAATTGTAAACAGTTTTAAAAACAAAGCTAATTACAAAGCACATTAGTTTTTAACAATAGATAGCTTTACTTCTTAGCTGCTGGCTTTTTCTTAGGTGGTTTAGGAGTGTAACCTTTAAGTTTAAAGTATTCTCTAGATTGCTCTTGGGTTAAAGTTAATTTACGGATATCGTAGATAAGCTCTTCGCGCGATTCTTCAGACATTTCGAAGTCTACAGTGTTAATAATGCAATCAGTAGGGCAAACTTCAGTGCATAAACCACAGAACATACATAAACCGTGATCAATATAAAATTGACTAGATTTAGCTTTAACGTCATCATGAGGAATAACTGAAATGCAGGTATCAGGGCAAACTCTTTCACATTGCTTGCAAGCGATACATAAGTGTTCACCGGTATTCGGGTCTACATTTAAAGCCAATCTATGTCTGCTACGTGGGTATAGATCAGGTACTTTATTCGGGTATTCATTGGTAATTGGCGCGCGTCCGATGTTTTTAAAAACAGTTGCCATACCCATAAAAATATTATAGATACCAGAAGTTAGTTTGGTTATTGGGTTACTCATATGTGTAAATACTCCAGAATTACTGTAATAGTAAAGATGATTAATAAAGTTATCGGAATTAAATACTTCCAGCTAAACTCCATTAGTTGATCTGGTCTAAGTCTAGGTAAAGTAGCTCTGATCCAGATAGATAAGAAAAATAAGAAATAAACTTTAACCAGTAAAGTTATCCCAGTGATAACCCAAGTGAAATTCAAGTTAGCCAGCACGCCATCTAAAGTACCGATTACTGGTAAGTCTAAAGTGACTGAACTTAAAGCATTCATGATTTCCATTTCGGTATTAGCGTCCACTGGCAGGTGACCACCACCTAAAAATAAGATAGCCGCAACGCCAGAAGCGATAAATAAATTAGTGTATTCAGCTAAGAAAAATAAAGCGAACTTCATACCACTATACTCAGTGTTAAAACCAGATACCAGTTCAGACTCAGCTTCAGGGATATCAAATGGAATACGGTTAACTTCAGCAGTCGAAGCGATAATAAAAATCACAAATAAAGTAAAACATAAAAATACGAATAGTAAACTTGAAAAACCTAACCAGAACTGACCACCACTACTAGCAAAAATATTAGAAACATTTACTAATTGACCATGACCAAGTACATTCCAGTGTATAATACCACCAATCTGGTCATTAGCGATTTTAACAAGATTCATAGAACCAGAAACTAGGATAATTGAGATCATTGCAAGCACTAGTGGGATCTCATAACTTACAGCCTGCGCTGCTGCTCTAAGACCACCTATTAGTGAATACTTATTATTGGAAGCCCAGCCAGCCATAACAAGTGACATGGTTCCAAGTGAAACAAAACCTAAAATAAAGATAACTGAAATGTCTAAATCAGTATAAGCAAAGGCTCCGACTTTGTTACCAGCAACAGCAAGTAAAGGTAAAAAGACGATCATTGAAGGAGCGAAGAATAGTGCAGGTGCTAGCGTGAACAACAATTTATCAGCACCACTTGGAGTGGTATCTTCTTTAAAAAGTAATTTAAAAGCGTCAGCTAAGGTTTGCAAACCACCATTTGGACCAATTTTGTCTGGACCAATTCTCATAGTAAGTAAAGCTAAAAATTTACGTTCACAAAGAACCATAAATAAGGCATTAACTGGAATTACGGTAGCTACAGTTACGATAGGAGCTAAGTAAGCGTGAATATCAGCAATTAGTTTATAAGTTGAAGCATCAGTTTTCCAAAATAATGGTGTGATGTTCATAATAATCTCAGGTAACACCCAAGCAAAAGTCACAGCTGCGCCTGCTGCCGCTGAAAAAATTAAGGTTAGCCAGACTATCGCTAGTAAAGCAAATTTAAAAACTTGAGCTAATGCCGAACGTTTGTAATAAGCGTTTTTCGGATGATAAGTTGATAAAAGGTTAAGATTATTTGCTTTCGTACTCATTCTCGTTAAGTATTATACCTTGAATTTTGAAATTTAAAAGCTTATTTTATTAGTCTTTAAAGATCTCATTACTTTTGACCATAGCAAAGCTAATACAACCACTAGCTGTAACTTCACCATCGACCGAAGCCTTAACTTCAAATTTACCAAATGGAAACCTGAATTTAGATTTAGTGGCTTCTAGATCGAGCCTGTCACCAGGA
The DNA here is from genome assembly GCA_964438425.1 of uncultured Gammaproteobacteria bacterium. Taxonomy (GTDB): domain Bacteria; phylum Cyanobacteriota; class Vampirovibrionia; order LMEP-6097; family LMEP-6097; genus CAYTKM01. Next base: position 217,726 of record CAYTKM010000003.1, on the reverse strand, counting down.
ACCACCATACGTCTATATTTTACATTATCTAAACCAGCGAGCACACCGATAAAACCTTCAGCTTTATATTCAGGCACAGCTAGCATAGTTAAACAACATAACTGAGCAAGTGCTTCTATTTGTAAAACACCAGGCATAATGGGCTGACCAGGAAAGTGACCCTGAAAAAAGGGTTCATTGATACTTACATTTTTATAAGCTATCGATTTTTCTGCTGGAATGCAACTCTGTACACGATCGATAAGTAAAAAAGGATAGGCATGAGGTAAGATATGTGAAATTTCTTTATAGCCCATACTTAATTCTGTTTTATCAACTACGATAGTATTTGCTTTATGTTTAGCATCTTCAAATTCTTGTTTATTCATATTTAAATTCCTTAAACTATAATTTTTTCGTTAGAACTTTTCAGATCGAACTTATTATGTAAGATCTTGACGGCTTCATTACCTTGCTTTTCATCAATTACACAGCTTAATTTAATTTCACTAGTGGTAATCATCTGAATGTTTATATTAGCACTTGATAAAGCATCAAACATACCAGCTGCAATACCAGGCTTATCAAGCATGCCAGCACCTACGATAGATACTTTGGCGATGTTGCTATCACTGATAACTTTTTCTGCTTCAATTTCTTTAGCTAGCTCCGCGCAAATCACTAAAGCACGATCCAGAGAATCTTTAGTTACAGTAAAAGCGATATCGATTTTATCACTATCACGCGGGATAGACTGTAAAATTACATCAACACTTATATTTTCTTTAGCTAAGCGCCCGAACAAAGTAGAAGATACGCCTGGTCTATCCGGCACACCTAAAAAGCCTATTTTAGCTTGATTATTATCTACAGCAACGCCAGTTACGGCTTTTGTTAATTCCATTTTTCTAACCTCTTCAAGTGTTGTTACCTTCGTGCCAGGATTATATTGCTCAAAGCTACTTCTAACACTTAATTTAACTTGATACTTTTTAGCAAGCTCGACTGATCTTGGATGCAGTACTTTAGCACCTAAACTAGCAAGTTCTATCATTTCTTCATAGCTAACATAATCTAGCTTGCGGGCATCCTTGCAGATTCTAGGGTCCGTAGTATAGACTCCAGTTACATCAGTATAAATATCACATTTATTAGCTTTAAGTGCTGATGCTAAAGCAACAGCAGAAGTATCTGAGCCGCCACGACCAAGTGTCGTTAACTCTGCGCCATCTTCACTAATACCTTGAAAGCCAGCTACTACTACTATTTCACCTTTAGCTAAGTGCTCTTCAAGCCTATCTGTTTTAATTTTAGCGATGCGCGCTCTATTATGCGAGCATTCAGTGATAAAACCAGCCTGCCAGCCGACTAAAGATGTCGCTGCATAGCCTTGTGAATTTAAATACATCGCGACTAGCGAGATGCTGACTTGCTCGCCAGTAGATAGCAACATATCAAGCTCGCGTCCAGCTGGTCTAGGTGATAGCTCTCCAGCTAATTTCATTAAGCCATCAGTGGTTTTACCCATGGCAGAAACTACTATCACTACATTTGAGTGCTGGCGTTCTTTAATAGCTATATTGCTGATGCGTTTGATGCAGGTAGCGTCAGCTACCGAGGTACCACCAAATTTAAGTACTACAGTTTCGCGCCCAGCTATGTTCATTAGTTTTAGCTATTGATTAATTCTTTATCTTTAACACCGAAAAATAATTTAGAGTCTTCATGTGTATTCATATCTAAAGTTTTTAGAGTACCTACAGCTTCTTCAAGAGAAACAGCAGCAGTTTGGTCACCTTTAATCGCAGCCATCATACCCCACTGATTATTTTTGATCATGTCAGCAGCTCTCCAGCCTAGACGCGTGCCAAGAACTCTATCGTAAGCTGATGGTCTACCACCACGTTGGATGTGACCTAAAACAGTAGATCTAGTTTCGCAACCAGTTTTCTCTTCGATCATTTTAGCTAGTTTCTCACCGATACCACCTAATTTAACGTGACCGAAAGCATCAAGTTCTTTATCTTTAGTAACGTCTTCATTCGCTAATTTAGCACCTTCAGCCGCTACAATAACAGCGTATGACTTATCGTTATGAACATTTTTTACGATTTCACATAAATGATTAATATCTACTTCTTCTTCAGGAACCAGGATATAGTCAGCATTACCAGCGATACCAGCATATGAAGCGATCCAACCAGCATGTCTGCCCATAACTTCACAAACGATTACACGTTCATGCGAGCAAGCTGTAGTATGAAGTGAATCAATCGCTGCACCAACAATATTTAAACAGGTATCAAAACCAAAAGTAACATCAGTACCAGATAAATCATTATCGATAGTCTTAGGTACACCGATTACATTTACTTTATGTTGAGTATAAAGCTTAGAAGCTACTCCACAAGTATCTTCACCACCGATCGCAATTAAAGCATCTAGTTTATTTGCTTTCATGGTTTCAATTACTTTCTCTGGACCATTTTCCATTTTAAAAGGGTTTGTTCTTGAAGACTTAAGGATAGTACCACCTTCACGTACGATATCTTCAGTATTTTCTAAGGTTAAGTCCATAGTGATGTTTTCTACAGCACCTTTCCAGCCATATTTCAAACCAATAACTTCAAAACCATATCTTTTAATAGCTTTAAAAACTATCGCTCTTATTACCGGGTTTAAACCTGGACAATCACCGCCACCTGTAAGTATTCCAATACGCATGTGGACTATTTTAACTCATATTAGGTGAAATCATAAAAAAATTAATTTTTGTGCTTTTTTATACTTTAAATAGTGAGTAGTAGAGACTGCTTTAATAAGTTAAGTAACTAAAATATTTAATTTGTTGGATAGTTGTAACCTGCACACTTAGTAAAAAGTGAAATTAGAGTTTTTAATAGATATTTTATTAAAGTGATTATAGACTAATGCATAGCTTAAGAATAGTTACTTCTATTTGTTAAATAGTGTCTATAACTTATAAGTCTTAAATCTATACTTTTGCTAGTGAATTATGATTTTAATACTAATCAACCTAAGCTAAAATAAAGCTATGTCAAAAAATTATTGGTTAATGAAATCTGAACCCGATTGCTTCGGTATTAAAGACTTGCAAGCTAAACCTAAGCAAACCGACATGTGGGATGGTGTGCGTAATTATCAAGCTAGAAACATGATGCGTGATGAGATGAAAAAGGGCGATCAAGTATTTTTTTATCATTCGAATACTAAGCCGCCCCATATCGCAGGTTTATGTGAGATCGCGTCTGCAGCTTACCCTGACCCGACTCAGTTTGACCCAGATTCTCAGTATTATGACCCTAAAAGTTCTAAAGATGAACCTAGATGGTGGTTAGTAGACGTGAAGTTTATTGAAGAGTTCCCTGAAAAGCTGAGTTTGCAGGCTTTAAAAGACAACCCTAAATTAAAAGACATGAAATTAGTTCAAAAAGGCTCAAGATTATCAGTGCAACCTGTGACTCCTGAAGAGTGGCAAGAAGTGATGAAGATGATGTCTAAGGCTGTGGCTTGATTAAAGTGGTTTGTAAGATTTAGTTGGCTCTGGTAATACTGCTTGTGGTAATTGTTTTATAGACTAAAAAGAGCAAGTTAGAATATTATTTCTAAGTTTAAAATTTATTTATATAAAGATTAAAAGAGCTTAGCTTAATTTGCTAGCTCGCGCGAGCGCTCGCTAGCGGCTGTAAGTGCGTCTGCCATAGTTTGATCGAAGCTAGCAGCTTCCATCGTATTGATCGCAGCCGCTGTCGTACCGTTCGGGCTGATAACATTTACTTTTAATTCTTTAGGTGTTTTTTCACTGCTAACCAGTAATTTGCCAGCGCCGTAAGCTGTATGTTTAGCTAGTTTAACCGCATCTTCTTTAGCTAAACCTAGCTTTACCCCAGCAGCTACCATAGCTTCAGTCATATAAAAGAAGTAAGCTGGCCCCGAACCAGCGATCGCAGTTGCTTGATCGAAAAACTTTTCTTCGATCAAAACCACTTCACCGACAGCTTTAAAAATTTCTGAACACTTTTCTAAAGACTCTGGAGTACTTTTAGAGTCACTGGCGATACTTGTTATCCCAGCAGCTACCATAGATGGTGTATTAGGCATGGTTCTAATTACTTGATGTTCAGGTAAGCCAGAACTTAAATTATTTAAAGTGATACCAGCAGCGATCGAGATGATTACTGTATCTGTAGAAAGCTTAGGTTTAAGCTGAGCTAAAATTTCGGTGAAGTCTTTAGGTTTAACAGCTAAGATAAGAAAGTCTAAATCTTGCTTGATGAATTCTTCGAGATCGAAAATATAATTTATTTTATCTAAAGCAGCTAGATTTTCTTGGCTACGTTTGTAAACCGAAATTTCACTTTTAAGATTTTGGTTCTCTAGTAAACCTAGCCCTATAGCTGAGCCCATCGAACCGAAACCAAAAAATCCTATTTTCATAATGATCTTATAATAGCAAAATTAAATATCTAATAAATCGACGTTAACCATAAGGTAGTAATTTATCGATTTTAGCCTTAGACACTGAATTACAAATGTTTTTTAAATAGTCAAAAACGCCAGCACAAGTTTTATAAAACAGCTCAATTTTAAAAGGATTATTTTCAAAATCTGAACCTAGTTTTCCAGCGAAGCTGTCTATATATTTAGTGGCTTTTTTGAAAGTAGATAAAGTCCTGTCTAGAGATTGATTAGAGGTGTCTGCTCTGCTGTTATAGCATTCGTTACCTTCCCAGCTATCCAAGATTTTTACCAGGTTATCGTCAGCGCCAACCTTAGTTTCAACTTCTTCAAATAGCTTAATATATTTTTGAGCTTCATTATGAACAATATTACAGTCTATATTTTTATCACCTAAAAGCTGATTAATATTTTTATTATTAAATTTATTCTCTAGTGTAGTCAGTGCCTGAAAACCAACTTTATCTTTTACAAGCGCGCGAAAATGTTGTAATGGCTTAGAAAAAATTTCTTGATCTTGTTTATCTGCGGCTATAAAAGCTAGATTCATAAAGGTTTTGGCAATCCTCATTTCAAGTGCATGTCTGCGATCATCAGAAAATTCAGTTTCTTCACCGTTTAATTGTTTCCCAAGTGTACTAAATTCAATTAAAATTTCCCCCATTTCATGTAATAGCGACTTTAAATAAACTTTAGCGTGCAAAGCTTTGATATCTTCTTTATACTTAACTTTAACTTTGGAGTCGAAACTATTTAGTACTTTTTCGAAATATTTAGGCATGCGCAGTGAGTGCATCTTATCTGATAAAACAGGTGATTTAGCTAAGATTTTGTTCGGCACCCCATCATATCTAATAACTTCATGCAATGAGTCCATTAGAGTATTTAAAGCCTGTTTAGATGTTTTAGTATTGACACCTAAGTGCTGCCAGTTTATTTGAGAATCTGCTGATACTTCTGGGTATTTTCTAGGCTTTAAATCAGAATGTTTTTTATAAGCGTCTGTTAAATTTACTTTTAGGCTTGAGTTGTATGACATAATCGAAAATCCATCATAGGCTTTAAAGACTATTTTAGTCAAGAAAATAATATTAATATAATAATAAAAATTTATAGCGATCTGAAGTATTGAAAACTTTAAATGCTATTTTCTATATTTAACTATGCTTGATCTACCTAAATTAATTCCCCAAGTTATCTTTGCTGGTACAGAGTTAGATAAAGTGCGCGAAAGAGTATCTAATAAGGTTTCGTCACCTGTTAAAACAGTTATTAAAAAGAGACTTGAATATTTAAGTTCTTTACACCAAGCGCCAGCAAGTAAGTTTGAATTTAATGATGCAGAGTTTAAAGCTAATATTACAAGTTTTATCGACAGTTTAATTACTATGCAAATAGTTAACAAGCTTGATCAAGCTAATAAACAGGAGCATGGTAATGTATTACCTTTAGGTGAGCAGATTAAAACTAAGGCTATTAATAATCTAAACGATAGTTTAGAGCAGACTTTAAAGGCAGCTATTCCTGATGAAATTGAAGATGTATTAGAAAATGATCAAACTTCAGCTCAGGGGAAAATTGCAGCTAAAGATAGAGAAGTGGAAATATTAAAAAATCAACTAAGTTTAGATTTAGATGCTGATAAATTACTAGCAGATGATACGAGTTTAAAAACAGCTCTCAAAAACAATGAATATCCCATCAGTTTTATGCAGCATAAACATACTTTAAAGTTTTTAAAAGATCAGCTTAGCGCAGCTCAAGATCTTGAAGATTTAAAAGTGCCTCTAGAAGCTTTAGTTAATAAAAAAAAGATTTATGAGCGTTTTATAAATATTAAAAGAAAGGATTTTAGTCATGACGATAGATTTTCTAATGCATTTAGCGAAGATGAATATTTAAATTTTGAATTAGTTAAAGCTAAACTTCATGATTTAAGTAGTTTAGATAGTGCTCTAAAAAGCGTTACTGGATTAGTGGGCTTAGACGAGCAGCAGCATTATGAAAACGCAAAAAACATACTATTAGATAGTGTGGGCTTAAAATTCAACTCTGGTACTCCAGTGGATTTACAGAAAAAAATTATTACCTTTGCTTTAGAGAACCACGAAAATTTTCTGGAAACTGATAGGCAGCACGAAATTATTAAATTTAAATATGAAGATGAGCCTTCCAACCTAAGTGAAAATGCGTTTTTAAAGTCCTCACTATTAAAAAGCCAAGAAGCATTTTACGCTAAATATATGATGATGCTTAAGATTAAAGACGCTCCTTTGCTAAAAGACTCTATAACTTTCGCTTCTACTGAATATTTTAAGCAAACTGAAAATTTAAGTGATGAACAAGCACTTGACCGAACAGCTAAACTTTACAATTTAGCGCCAAATGAGGTTGTTGAAAGTAATCTGAACTATTTATTTGCTTTTTTAAAAGTTCATGCCTGCGCTGAGATCGATCCTAATAATGCTCGCCTCCAGATGATAAAAGATAAGGCAAGTAGCTTGATTAAAAAATTTAAAAGCGTAAACGACTTTTTTAAAACTATGACTTTAAGAGCTATTATCACTAAGAATAAAGAGATAAAAGATGATTATGAAGACCTGGCAGATTTAGTTATGTTTGCAGCAGGGCTTTCTCAGGATAGCTATGATAAGAAAAAAAATACTTTACAGGTAAACCCTAACGTAGCTCAAGCTGATATAGATTTTATAAATAGTTTGCGCCCACAAATTCAAGCAGGTAAAGTCAGTGAAGCTGATCAAGCGAGGTTTAAAGAAATAATCGGTGATAATTTAACGGAATTTTTAGAACAAGCACACCATTTAGTAAAAAAAGAAACTTTTGATGATTATAAATTCGCCTATCAGCGTGATCCAATAAAGCTTAAAGCTGACTTTAGTAAATACTATGAAGCTCGGCTAGCTCAGTTTGCAGACTATAAAAAAATGCCAGCTGAGTATTTAAAAAATTTATCACCTGATATGCAAAAACAGTTTTCAAAAGTTTGTGAGAAAGGTTTAAATGAAGTAGATGAAATTGTTAATAGATTATATGAAGCTGATATAGGGCTTGGTAGTTAAATATTCTTATAAATTGCTATATGTGAGTAGTATTAGTCCAAAAAAATAAAATTTTGATCAACTATTACGCCCTAAGAACCTGTCAATTTCACTTGAAGTATCATGGTAAGAATCTAAAACGTCTAAAAATAATTGAGTATCCATGAAAATTAATGGATAAGCTTTTCAGCGTTTTTTAAAGATTTTTGCAAGCAAAGTATTTTATCAGACTGAAGATTGTACTAATTCCATAAACTCGCTAGCGGTATAGCCCACAATTTATCATCAAAAAATTTCTGGTACAAGTGTACTTTTACCAACTTGCCTAGCACCATTCAGATAAACTATTGGACTAACTTCCAAAGCTTTTAATAACTTATGTTTTAAAACACGTTTAATGTGCTGTTGCATATTTGTAATTATAAACTCAACTTTTATAATTTGTAAAAGTTACTTTTAGATTTGCAAAATTCTAGTTTCATTATTCTCACTTTTAATATAATTTCTAATTAATACAAATGTAGCTAAAATGATAGAATGTTATCTTATGTCGAATGGCGATATTATAGATCGAAGCTTAGTGAAATTTTCAAATCCTACTAACTCATTTAGTAAAAAATTACCTTTATTGAAAATTACTAAACCTATATCAAATTTAAATAGTCATAAAAAGAAACTTCAAAGCTCTTTGCAAGATTTACATGCTAAATCAGTAAATTTAAGTGCTGAGTTTTCACGAGTAAAAAATAAAAATGAGCTAGTTAAATTTATACAGAGTATAAGTTTAGAAGATATTAGTCTAATTGATGAAGATTCTAACGATAAAACTTTAGTAATTAAATTAAAGGACAATGATTTATCACTGGATAGATTTGAGGTAAACACCATTAATGATGATCTAAACTTATTTCAGTATGGTGATAATCGTAATGAATATGAGCAAATTATACAGAGCGATAAAGATGTTACATCTTTAGCTCAAAAGCATTTATTCAAGTTAGTCGATGGTTTAGCTAGATATAAACTAGACCAGCTTGTTCAAACTAACAATGATAATAAAGAAGTAAGCTACCAAAGATCAACTCAATTTGAAGAAGATAGCGTTGGGCTTGAAGATGTTTATCAACTTGACCATTCAAAAACTCTACCAGAAATAGCACCTTCTTTAAGGCGAATTGAATTTAATGCCTCTGATTTTGAAATGAACGATAATTCGGCAATCTTTTTTCTCAGATCTTTAAAGCAGAACTATAAAATTCACATTGAAAAAGGCTCTTATATTATAGAGAATACTAAAACAGGTAGTAAAAGACCTTGCCCAAATTTGTTACTCCAGAAGTTAGCTGAAATGATATCGGATATGCTTACTATTGCTGATGAGCATTAGTATTAGTTTTTAATTTGTCATGCAGTGTTGATTGTATTTTAAAATTAAAACGTTTTTTTATAGATTCTGCTAACGGTTTACTGCTGCTACCCAGACCTGTAAAGGGATGTCATAATTGTTTATATGGAAAGAGCGAAGCTAATTAGGAAACTTACCAGCAAAAAAGCAATTTATGAACAAAAAATATGGGTTTTGTGATAATTAAAAAGGAGAGTTTGAGGATTGAATAGGTTCTACCAAAATAAGTGTAAAACTATAGATTTAGTTTACTTAAGCTAATATATATAAAGTAGGAAAATAGCTTAAGACATGCAAACCCAAACCAAAACTATTTTAGAAGTGAACTCAATAGCTAAAAGCTTTATAGTAAGAGAGAAAAAATCATTTTTTAAAAGTGAAAAGAAATACCTAAAAGCAGTTAAAGACGTCAGCTTTACCTTAGATGAAGCTGAATGTTTAGTTTTGGTAGGTGAATCTGGCTGCGGCAAATCCACTTTAGCTAAATTAGTTTGTCGTCTGATAGATGCTGATCGCGGTGAGATCATTTATCAAGATCGTAATATTAATGATTTAAAGTCAGGTGAACTAAAAGAGATCAGAAAAGATATTCAAATGGTTTTTCAAAATCCATTTAGTAGTTTAGATCCGCGCTTTACTATCAAACAAAGTTTAATGGAGCCTTTAAAGCTAATTAAACACCCTAACCCTGAAGCTAGGATTAAAGAACTTTTAGAGCTTGTCGAGCTAACACCTGAAATTATAGTTAAATATCCTCACCAGTGTTCGGGTGGACAAAATCAGCGTGTGTGTATTGCGCGCGCGCTAGCGCTAGAACCTAAAGTTTTAATAGCAGATGAAGCCGTAAGCGCGCTTGATGTTTCTATCCAATGGAAAATTTTAAAATTGCTTGATAGATTAAAACGTGAGCTAAATCTAAGTTTATTGTTTATCACTCATGACCTGGCGGTAACTAAATACATCGCTGATCGTATTTCAGTCATGTATCTTGGTGAGATTGTTGAAACTGCACCTAAAGATATTTTGTTTAATAATCCACAACACCCTTATACTAGAGCTTTGCTTAATGCTGCGCCTTTACCTGACCCTAAGTTAAGAGACCGCGAGCGTATCTATTTAGAAGGTGAAATCCCTAAACCTACAGCTGAGATTAAAGCTTGTCCTTTTAAAACTAGATGCGCGCATGCTGAAGAACTGTGTTTTCAGGATAAACCACTTTTAAAAGCTTGCACCGATAGTCAGGAACATCTGGCTGCCTGTCATTTTGCAGAGTGAAGTTAGCTTTAGAAATAGCTTCTGTAACTTACTATTAATATTTAGATTGTTTTATTTAAGTGTTGAGGTGCTAGTTTATTCATTTATTTGTATTTAAGCTACTAAATACATAGTCTAAATGATTTTTATCTAGGTATTAAACATACAGTTTAGTAAATTATTAATGCAAAAATTAAATTATTTATACAAAAATAGCTATGTTTTACATTCAAGCTAGCTGGGCTGTATCTTTGTATATGAGTGATTTATTGAATAATCCTACCTTTTTTAGTTAGCATGTTTTTTTATATATAAAGTTTTTTGTAATACTTCAAACTTTTTTCACGTTAAAGTTTTGTCTAATTAAAATCAGCCTAATGCTCTTTATGATTAACCAAAACACCTGAAGTAATTTATAAAAAAATTCTAAAAATGGTTAAAATTTAGAAAAATATTATAAATTAACGGCTTTTTTATAATTTATTTCTAGTATCTAAGGTTATTTGTAATTTATTTCTAAGTTGAGTTTATCTGAAACATTCTAAAAATAGAAAGCGAAGTAGCTGAATTATGTTTAAACTACAGCCAGATATAATATAAATTTATACAGATGATATATTAACTATAAGTGAAAACTGAAGCGATTAACCCACTATCTGATAAGCTGGATGAACTCTCAACTGTTGAGATGGTACAGCTATTTAATAAAAATGATCAGGATGTGCTGCGAGCTCTTGATCAAGCTAGCGAGCAGATAGCGCAAGTTATAGAGTTGGTGGTAAAGACTATTAAAAATGGCGGCAAGGTATTATATTTTGGTGCTGGTACTAGTGGGCGCCTCGGTGTGCTAGATGCTGTGGAATGTCCACCAACCTTTTCTACCGATAAAAGTCTTTTTCTGGCATTTTTAGCTGGCGGTGAAGGTGCTATGTTTCAGGCTGTAGAAGGCGCTGAAGATAACTATGAAGCTGGCTATACTGAATGTTTAAGTGCCGTTCAGGCTGAGGATATAGTTTTCGGTTTAAGTGCCAGTGGCTATGCTAGATATGTACATGGTGCGCTTGTTGCCGCCAAAGAACAGGGAGCGCTGACAGTTGCTATGGCTAGTCACGCTGAAGCTAGCAGTTTTCAGTACGCCGATCAGAAAATAATTTTAGATACTGGCGCCGAGATTTTATCTGGTAGTACTAGACTAAAAGCTGGCACAGCTTTTAAGCTATGTTTAAACACCATTAGCACAGCTAGTATGGTTAAATTAGGTAAAACTTTTGGTAACTTAATGGTTGATGTAAAAGTTTCTAACGAAAAACTAAAAGCGCGCGCCACCCGTTTAGTATCGCAAATCGCTGAAGTCGATGAGCAAAAGGCAGCGCGCGCGCTAGCTGATAATCATAATCAAGTAAAAGTGGCGATAGTAGCTTTAAAAAAACAACTTTCATATCAGCAGGCGTTAAATTTGCTTGACCAGCAGGATGGATTTCTAAAAAAAGCACTTTCCTAGAATTAAAAAATATTAGCTAAAAATTATATATAAATACTAGTAAAAAATTACATATCGTAAAACAAAGAATATTAGTTAAAGAACTTACTTGATAGAGGGTTTTATTTCTAGTAAGCCTTAATAGCTAAGAGCTGTAATGTTACAGGTGAGTATCAGCGCCAAAGTTAACTGATAAATGATGTTTAGATAAAGTCCTTCAAGATAGTGCCGATAAGTTGCATAGTAATTTGAAGTCAGTGAATTATAAAATTTTTATTATATTAGATTAATAAGGTGACTAAGTTCAACAACTAATCCATAAAGCTTAAAAAATTAAAAACCTTAAATATCAAAAAATTTTGAAGCGAGCAAGTTCAAACAGTAAGATAAAATAAATTTATTAAGGCTAGCTCAGTAAGATAAGCTAGAATATAAGTTTATGGCAAGTTTAAAAGAAATTAAACTAAAAATCGAAAGTACTAAGAAGACTAAAAAGATCACTTCTGCCATGGAAGTTGTCGCGGCAGCCAAGGTAAATAAACTGAAGCGTAAAATTCAGGCTGTTAGACCTTATGCTGAAAGTATTACTGAATTATATGCTGACTTGCAGGGCTCAGTGGATAGTGAAAGTACTGATAATCCTTTATTAAGGAATCCAGCTAGTATAAATTCGGTTTTATTAATTATTATGTCTTCGGATATTGGTCTATGCGGAGCCTACAACGCTAATATCTTTAAATTGACCATTAAACGTATCGAAGATTTGCAGGCTAAGAAAAAAGATATTAATTTAGTTACTATCGGTCGCAAGGCGACTGACTTTATTAAACGTAGATACGGTAAAAACCCAGAGATTAAGGTGATTGATTCGCATATTAATCTGCCATCGATGCCACAAAACGAAGACATCGCTGAAGTGGGTAAACTAGCAGCTAAAATGTTTATCGAAGATGAAGTACAACAAGTAGATTTAATTTGTACCAGATTTATTAATATGGTTGTACAAGAAGCGCAAGTGAAAAACTTTTTACCAGTAGCTAAAGTTCAAACCGCTGAAAATACTAAAAAAGATTCTAATAAAGAAATAGTTTTAGAGCCTGATGCCGAAACCTTAGTTAAAACTTTAACCCCGATGTTTTTAAATAATGTGGTTTACACTAGTTTACTTGATTCCATGACAAGTGAACTCGCTTCACGTATGACAGCTATGAGTAACGCCTCTAAAAATGCACAGGAAGTTATTAATAACTTGCTACTTGCTTATAATAAAGCTAGGCAGGCGAAAATTACTCAAGAAATCTCAGAAATCGTTGGTGGTGCCATCGCACTTACAGGCTAAATTTAATATTGTTTAAATCTATCTGAAATATATGTCTGAAAATTCAATTTTAAAATTAATCGAAAAGAAGAAAAATTCTGAAAAGCTAAGTGCTGAAGATTTTGCTTGGTTTGTTAATAGCTTAGATAACATACCAGATTATCAGGTAGCATCACTTTTAATGGCGATGTTTATTAATGGGTTGGATCGTAAAGAAACAGCTGAATTAACCCGTAATATGGCATATAGTGGTCATGTTTTGACCTTAAAGCGTCATTTGGCAGAAACTGAGTATGACCCTAATCAACCAGATAAAATGGTACGAAATCAAGGTTTTATCGATAAACATAGTACTGGTGGTGTTGGCGATAAGATTAGTATTGTTTTAACCCCCATTTTAGCGGCACTTGGCTATAAAATCTCTAAATTTTCAGGCCGCGCGCTTGGACATACTGGTGGTACAGTAGATAAACTTGAATCTATACCAGGCTTTAATGTTAACTTGGAGTTTAAACGTTTTGAAAAGCAGATTGAGCAGGTGGGCATAGCTTTAGGCGCGCAGACTACTGAATTTGCGCCAGCTGATAAGGTTTTATATAATTTAAGAGATAAAACTGGTACTGTGGATTCGATTCCACTAATTGCATCAAGTATCATGTCGAAAAAAGTCGCTGGTGGCGCGGATATTATACTGCTAGATATTAAAGCTGGTAATGGTGCTTTTATGCCAGATTTGAAATCAGCTAAGAAACTGACTAAAGAATTGCATGGCATCGCAGATGAACTAAAGCTAGATTTAAGGTCATTTATTACAGATATGAACCAACCACTTGGCTATGCGATTGGTAATGCACTAGAAGTAGAAGAGGCATTAAAGATTTTAAGTGGTGAGCTTAAAAATGATACTTATGAACTAGCTGTTGAATTTGCTTCTTTACTCGCTGCGCGCAAAGAAGTCGTTGAAGTCATTGATTCAGGTAAAGCATATGTGATTTTTGAAGAGTGGATTGAAGCTCAGGATGGTTCCTTGAAACAGTTTAAGGATGTGCTGGCTAATACCAAAGTGCATAGTTTAGATTTTAAAGCTAGCCAGAGTGGCTACCTAAAAGCTATCGATTGTAAAAAGTTGGGTTTGTTAATTAATAGTTTAGCCCTTGATCCTAAAGTTGCGGCTAAAAATCCTGAAACACCTAAAGATACCTTAGCTGGCATGAAATTAAATTATAAAATCGGTGATAAGCTTGAGATTGATGATGTTATATTTAGTGTGCAGGCACAAGACGATCAAAGATTGCTAGATTTATTCCCGCAAATTCAGGACTGTTTTACCTTTAGTAAAAAGAAGCCTAATGTTTCTAAATTAATACTGGCTAAATCTTAAATAATTCTGATAGATAATACAATATAAAATAAAAACGTGCTACAAATTTATATGCGCGGATTACCGCGTCGATTATTATCGTTATATTATTATCAGTTCTAGTTGACTATCAAGAAGGAAAAGTAAATTTTTTATGACAACTACTCAAACTAAGTTTGAATTAGATCAATTTCAAACAGACGCCATTGCACACCTTAAAAACGAAAAAAGTGTAATTGTTTGCGCGCCGACAGGCTCGGGAAAAACCTTAATTGCTAAAGAAGCCATCCGTGAAGCATTAAAAAATAACAAAAAAGTGTTTTATACGGCTCCTTTAAAAGCTCTCATTAACCAAAAATTCAATGAATTTGCTAGTGAATTTGGTGAAGATCAAGTCGGTATTCTGACAGGTGATACTTCACGTAACCGCGATGCCAGAATTATGGTTATGACTACGGAAATTTACCGTAATATGCTTTATAACACTAACTTTGGTTCATTAGATCAGTATTTAAGTGAACTTGAATATGTGATTTTTGATGAATTTCATTATTTAGGTGATGAAAACCGCGGTACAGTGTGGGAAGAATCGGTTATCTATAGCCCAGAATCGATTAAATTAATTGCTTTGTCTGCAACTGTAAACAATGCTAAAGAGATTCAAGACTGGATTAAAAAAGTTCATGGTAGCTGCGAGTTAGTTAAAACGAATAACCGTCCAGTACCTTTGCATTTCCATTATTATAAGGATTCTCAGTTAGTACCTTTATTAACACCTAATAAAAAATTAAATCCTAAACTAAAAGAGCGCAATGATAGCCGCTTTAGTAAAAATAAAAACAATCGTAATCATCATCATGGTAAGCATCCTAGCCCAGCTGATTTAGTTGAAGAGCTAGCTAAAAAAGATATGCTACCAGCAATTTATTTCGTTTTTAGTCGTAAAGGTTGTGATAACAATGCTAGTCAGTGCGAAAAGCTAAATTTGCTATCTAAAAGTGAAAAAGCTGAAGCTACTAAGCTTGTTGAGCAAGCTGCTAAAGATAATCCTTATATCGCTAGCTATGCTAAATTAGATTTATTAAAAGCTGGTATTGCTTCTCATCACTCTGGTTTATTACCTGCTTTAAAAACTTTGATTGAGTCACTTTTTGAAAAAGGTCTGATTAAAGTAGTATTTTCGACTGAAACCTTAGCTGCTGGTATTAATATGCCTGCACGTACGACTGTAATTAGTAGTATTTACAAGATGGGTGATGGTGGTTTCCGTAGTTTTAAAGTTTCTGAATTTATGCAGATGGCTGGTCGTGCTGGTCGCCGTGGTATGGATGATGCTGGCTACGTAGTTACAGTTAAAAACCAAAACCAAAGTGCTACTGAAGCTGCGATGCTTGCAAGCTCAGTTTCTGAAGATATTGAAAGCAATTTTAATGCTAGCTATGAAATGGTTTTAAACTTATTAACTAATCACAGCTTAGAGCAGGTTAAAACTATGGTTTTAAAAAGCTTCGGTCATTCTTTGGTGAGTAAAGATATTAAGCCTCTAGCTGACGAAAAAGATAAGCTTGAAAATAGCTTGTTTGATTTGCAGGCGCCACTTTGTCCTGGTGAAATCGGTGATCTTCAGCATTATAAAGGTCTTCAAGAGAAATTAGACGAAACACGCCGTAAGAAAAAGCGCTACGAAAAAGATATGGATCCAGCAGTTTCCGAGATGGAAGAATTGCTTGAAATCTTGACTCTTGAAGTACAGAACTATCCATGTAATGGTTGTCCTAAGCAGAAACCATGTTCTAAACAAATGTCTAAGATCAAGCGTTACCGTAAAAAAGTAAGAGATCTTACTAATACTATTAACCAACGTGAACTAGTTTACTGGCACGAATTTGAGCGTATCGTAGAATTGCTTAAAGATAATGGTTACTTAGATGAAGACAATAAACCTACTACTAAAGGTAAGGTTTGTGCTTCAATTCGTTCAGAAAACTCATTCTACATTACAGAAGTTGTGACTAGCGAATTTGTAAAAGACTTAAGTGCACTTGAATTTGCTGCTGTGATGTCTGCTATTGTTATTGAGACTCGTGCAGGGCGTGATTCTAGAACTTTAAGATCACACGCAGAGATGTATAATACTTTTGAGAAGCTAAACTCTATAGCTCGCGCAGTTATTAGAACTCAGCGTAGTTACCGTATCTCTCATTCAGCAGAAGTGAATCTAGATGCTGTCCCAGTTATCACCAAGTGGATGGAAACTCAGGATTGGGATCAATTAGTAAGTGAAGTTAATCTGGATGATGGTGATGCTCTAAAAGCTTTACGTAGAACTCTTGATATGTGCAAGCAGATTGCTGGTAACCCAGCTCTAGATGCTAAGCTTAAAGAAATTGCTAATGATGCAGCTACGGTGATTGAAAAAGAACCTGTACTTGAAGTAGCTTAAGGTTATAAGTATTTTTAGCTATTATATTAACTGATCTTTAAATCATCTACTATTAGTTTAGTTCTACATGTAAAATTTACTTACATATTTTATAACTAAATATGTAAGTAAATTTTCATTTAGTGCTACTGTATCTATTTAGGTTAGACTATATATTTCTGTTAAATGGGTATAATAGTTTTCCCATAGATATTGTAACTTTCATTTCAATCAGGCTTTCGAATTAAGTAACTTAAATCTAAAATAAAGTTTTTTATTAATGTTTGTTAGCGTGTTAACTAAAACTAGCTGGTAAGATAGAAAATTGGAATATTTAATGAATAATATTTATAACAAACTATTTAAAGCACTTTCATTGTCTACGATATTAAGTAGCTCTTTATTTGCGGTATCAGCAGTTAAAGCTCTAACTTACCAAAAGTTAGATTTAGCCTGCATCCAAAAATCCAGAACACAGCACACTATAAAGTATGATGAAAATTCTAGTCTGGATATGAGTCGTAAGTATTTCTCAAGAGCCGCAGGAGATAAAGAAGCTTCTGAAGAGCTTACTAAATACGCTAGTTTAGGTAATGATAATATTCATCAGGCGTATCAGGCAGCAGCAAAGTTAATTAGCGCTAAGTTTTTAATTAATCCGATTAGTAAAATAGCACGCGTGACCGAAGGTATTCGTGAATTTGAAAAAATTATTAGTTTAAACCCTAATAATGCTGAGATGAGATATATGCGTTATAACATTCAGCTAAATATGCCAGCGATCGTTAGTTACCGTGACCATTTGGAAGAAGATCTTAAGCACTTTAAAACTTATTACATAAATAATAAAGATCTTGAAGTCTGCCCTAAAGATCAAGAGACTTTTATGCAAATTTTAGAAGTTTATTTTCACTGTTATATTTATTAAATTGCTTAATCTAAATTATAGTTTTGACTTTGGACTTTTCGTATAATTCTATAAGTCGTGATTAAAATTAGTTATAGACTATTTCTTTAACTGTAAATTATTAATAGCTGTAAAAATTTCTAGTTAAAAATAAATTTTAATTTTAGATCGCCTTTGACTACTCACCAAACAAGATTATGTCATTTACACTATATTAAAAAATCCAAAATACATAAACTATGTACTAATATAAGTAAAATAAAGATTCAACTTGATGAAAAAAGTTCTAAAAAAAAAACTAACGAAAAATTTTGAATATTTAGTACTAGCTATTTTGTATATAGTAGGCTTGCTTGCGGCTTTTACACCTTATTTTAGACTTAGTTTAGGTTTAACTCCGCTCATTTTAATTATTACCGCTGCGCTACTTGTAAGAACTTATCAGAGTTTTAAAACTAGTAACTTATATGTTTTTTTAGTAGTCGCTTTATTTGGTTATAGTATTGAATACCTTGGTATCGAGACTCAGGCACTTTTTGGACCATATACTTACGGTGAGACTTTAGGATTAAAGTACGCGGGCGTACCACTTGTGATGTCCCTGAATTGGTTAATTTTAAGCTACTCTAGTTACCAGCTAGCTAGAAAGATTAACTCTATAGCTAGCTATCAGGTGCCGATTACAGCTGTTTTAATGTTGTTAGTGGACTTACCATTAGAGTTTGTGGCACCTAAGCTTGGTTTCTGGCGTTTTGACTATAACTATGTACCATTGCAAAATTATATAGTCTGGTTTATTGCTGCTTTTGGCATCGCTATGTTTTACCAAATTTATTTACCTAAGGCAGGCAAAATCCATACCTTTGCGATTTTTTGTTATGCTACGCAGCTTTCTTTCTTTGTATTGTTAAATTTTATTTTGTAAAATTTTTGTTCAATTAAACAAGCTTGTTTTTATATAATCAAATCCAGCTTCTTTAGTTAGCTAGATTCAATAACTTTAAACTTTTAAGCGAGCACTTCAGTGCTTTTAAAAAGTATCATCAAGGTACTAACGTCATTCGGGGTGACACCACCTACCCGGCTAGCTTGACCTAAGGTTTTAGGGTTAACTAAGCTTAATTTATCACGAGCTTCAAGGCTAATACGCAGGCAGTTTTTAAAATCAAAACCTTCAGGCACTTTTACCTGTTCTATTTTTTGAAGTTCTTTAATGGTTTGCTGTTGGCGCTTAATATAGCCAGCGTATTTAATAACCACTTCAAGTTCGTAGGCATATCTAATTTCATTTAAATTCAGGTCTTTTTTCTGTAATTCTCGCTGACTATCTTCGCTAAGCATGCTAGGTAAATTTAGGTCGACAAGAACTTTATGATCAAATTCAGGTCTTTTTAATAGTTCAGAGATGCTAGTTTTTTCGCCACCTTTAATTTCCAGTAGATCCCCTAAAGATTTTTGTGAGATTTTTGCAATTTCACAAAACTTAACTTCACGTGCTAGGCGCTCTTGTTTTTGATTATATATCTGATATCTAAAGTCTGAAGCTAAGCCAAGCTGGTAACCAATCTCTGTTAATCTTTGATCAGCGTTATCTTGTCTAAGTAAAAGTCTATACTCAGATCTAGAAGTTAACATACGGTAAGGATCGTTGATTTCTTTACTAACTAAGTCATCCACTAAAGTACCGATATAGCTGTTATTACGTCCAAGTAAAAACTCCTGATTTTCAGCAGCAAACTTTATAAAGCGTGGATTAAAATTATCACTAACCTCAGTATCTTTAGTTTGATGGAATGCTTTAATGGCTGCATTAACACCTGCCATTAAACCTTGTGCGGCAGCTTCTTCGTAGCCACTAGTTCCTAAAACTTGACCTGCTACAAAAAGCGAGTCTATCAACTTAGCTTCAAAGTTATGTTTAAATTGCACACCTGGAAAGTAATCATATTCAACCGCGTAAGCTGGTCTGGTAATACGGGCTTTCTCTAAACCAGGTAAAGTTTTTAAAATAGCTTTTTGCACTTCTACTGGCAGACTAGTACTACAGCCCTGAAGGTAAATTTCATTAGTATTTAGTCCTTCAGGTTCTAAAAAAAAGTGATGAGAAGGGTTATCCTTAAATCTGACAACCTTATCTTCGATAGATGGACAATATCTTGGACCATTAGCAGCAATTTCACCAGAATACATCGGTGATTTATCTAAATTTTCCATGATAATGGCGTGGGTGTCTAAATTGGTTCTAGTAATGTGGCAAGGATATTGGCGGCGCACAGGACGGTTAGGTAGAAATGAAAAGAAACTTAGCTTTTCATCGCCTGGCGCTACTTCTAAACCTTCAAAGTTAATGGTGCGCTTATCTAATCTAGCTGGAGTGCCTGTTTTAAGCCTGCCTGTTCTTAACCCTAGGCTGTTTATTTGTGGAGCTAAACCGAGTGAGGGCTTTTCGCCAGCACGCCCGGCTGCCTGAAATTTTTTGCCAGTAAAAGTGCGACCTTCTAAAAACGTACCAGCAGTCAGTACAATAGCTTTAGCTGAAATTTTTTCATCCAAGCTAGTTTCAATCCCGACTGCTTTATTACCATCGAAAATAAGCGCTTTAGCGGCTGACTGATAAATTTCTAGATTTTTAGTATTTTCTAGGATTTGCCTGACATAAGCAGAGTATTCTTTTTTATCCGATTGCGCGCGCAAAGCTCTAGTCGCTGGTCCTTTAGATGAATTTAAGGTTTTCATCTGCAAGTAAGTAGCATCAGCAGCTAAGCCCATCAGACCGCCTAAAGCATCAATCTCTTTAACTAAGTGAGATTTGGCTGGTCCACCGATAGCTGGATTACAAGGCATACTTGCGATCTGATCGATATTATTAGTAAGTAGCAAGGTTTGCATACCTAAAGTAGCCGCTGCAAAAGCAGCTTCTGAACCAGCGTGACCACCGCCGACCACAATAACATCATATTGAGTTGACATAGTTATTATTTTAACATTGTGGATTTAAAGAAAGTTGACATAAAGTATAAATTTCAGCACTTATAGCAGGAATTTAAGCTGCGTTTATTTAAGTTAGAAAAAGTTATTAGTAACTTAGCGAGCTAATATTTCTAGCTCCATTAACCTAAAACCTAAATTTACCTCAGACATTTTAAATTTTTTGATATGATTTTTTGCTATGAGCAATAAAGCAATAACTAAAGATGAAGTTCTAAAAATGGCAAAGGCCAACGACGTAAAATTTATACGTCTTCAGTTCTGTGATATCCATGGAATTGTTAAAAACATGTCTGTGCCAGTCGGTCAGCTAGAAAAAATCCTAGATGGTAAGGCGATGCTTGATGGTTCATCAATCAGAGGTTTTCGTAATATCGAAACATCAGATATGTACTTTAAACCTGACTACAACACTTTTCAATTATTACCTTGGAGACCATCTGAAGATACCGTGGCTCGTTTAATTTGTGATATTTATAATCCTGATGGCACGCCATTTGAAGGTTGTCCACGTAATAACCTAAAACGTGTATTAGCTAAGGCATCAGATATGGGTTATACCTTTAATGTTGGCCCTGAATGTGAATTTTTCTTATTCGATACTGATGAGCGTGGTATGCCTACTACTGAATTATTAGATAACGCTGGTTATTATGAGATTGAACCTGTTGATCAAGGTGTTGATATCCGTAGAGCTATCATCGAAGCTTTAGAAGAAATGGATTTTGAAATTGAAGCTAGTCATCACGAAGTAGCAGAATCTCAGCACGAAATTGACTTTAAATATGATGAAGCGCTAGCTACAGCTGATAAAGTACTAACATTTAAGTGGGCAGCTAAAGCCGTGGCTCACCAGTTTGGCGCTTATGCAACTTTCATGCCTAAACCTATTTCAGGTGTCAACGGTAATGGTATGCACTGTAATATGTCTTTATTTGATGATAAAGGTAACAATGTATTTTATGACGATAGTAAGGCTGATGGTATTTCAGATACGATGAAATATTTCATCGGTGGTTTATTAAAGCACGTAAAAGATTTCGTGGCGGTAACCAACCCACTTGTTAACAGTTATAAGCGCTTAGTACCTGGTTATGAAGCGCCAGTTTACATTGCGTGGTCACAAATGAACCGTAGTGCTTTGATTAGAGTGCCTGCGACTCGTGGTGCTGGTACTAGAGCTGAGCTAAGATGCCCTGATCCATCTGCTAACCCTTATTTAGCTATGGCAGTTATGCTTGAAGCTGGTCTTGATGGTATTAAAAATAAGATTAATCCACCAGAAGAAGTTAATGAAAATATTTATGAGCTAGAGATGAAAACTCTTGAAGACCGTGATATTAATGCTCTACCTGGTAGTTTAAGTTCAGCTATAGATAATTTAAGTAAATCAGAAATAGTGAAAAGTGCTTTAGGCGAGCATATTTTCAAGCATTATGTAGATACTAAGTATCGTGAATATCAAGAGTATCGTGCTGATGTATCTGAGTGGGAACTTAATCGTTATTTAAGAGCTTACTAAAGGCTCGTAAACTCCAAGTTTTAAAGGATTTAAAAGCTATGACTCTATTAATTGGAGTTGTAGCTTTTTGTTTTTTAAGGTATTTTTATTTTGCTAGAACTTGCCTGCCAGTGAAATAGTTACTAAATAAACTTTTAATTTTAAAAACAGAAAACCCCACAAATTTTGCGGGGTTCTTTCGTAAGATTGGACAAATAATGTGTAATTTAGAGGTAGATAGAGAGCAGACTAGATAAACCACACTATCGCCAAATCTTGAAAATCTTTAATTAATAGGCGTGAACTTGGTCCCAACACTTAAATACTCTTGAGCAAGTTCCGGTATTTTTATTATATCATATGAATTCATTATTATCATCTCAACATTATTATTAATACAATAATTGCCAGCTTCAACTTTAGAGCGCATGCCACCAGTTCCTAATTTAGAACCTGAACCGCCAGCTATTTTTAAAATCTCATCATCTACTTTATGCACTTTACTAATGAGTCGCGCATCCTCATGAGCATTGGGATCTTTATTATATAAACCACTGGTATCAGTTAAGATAAATAATTTTTTAGCGCACAAGATACCTGCTACTCTCGCTGCCAAACTATCGTTATCACCAGAAACTATTTCATTAGAAGTGACAGTGTCATTAGCATTGATAATAGGTATTAAATTAAGTTTAAAAGTATTTTTAATAGTTTCTCTTATAGTTTCATTGCGGTCAGTATCATCTAAACCTTTATGTGTAATCAAGACTTGACCAACATGATAGTTATAGTACTTAAAGATACTTTCATAAGCTGACATCAGAGCTATCTGACCTACTGATGAAATGGCTTGTTTTAGTGAGACATTTGATGTTAATGAAGGCTCTAAACCCAGCTTAACCATACCTAAGCCCATAGCACCAGAACTGACTAGAGCTACATTGAAGTTATTTTGCTTAAGTTTGGCAACACTGTCAGCTAGCTCCTTTAGCCTACAAAAGTCTACTCCAGTATTTAAGTCTGTAATACTGGAAGTGCCAATTTTTATTACTATTGTATCTTTGTTTTCCATAAAATTTGTTATATAAGTTTACAGTCGATAAGTTTTAATTTATTAATAGTGTTTTACAGTTGGCTTAAGACTCTTTGAAAATACACCTATTAGAAACTTAGTTTTATAGCTTGTTTTATCGCATAAATATAAATTAGTATTTATTGATTAAGTTACTTAGTCTAATATCAGCTAATAAGTATTTGATAGTTAAAGTTGAACTTAGATAGATTATCTTTATATTATACTGTTACCGTATAGCATTTAAAGTAAATATCTATATAAATTATATTATTAAATAGACTTAAAATAAAACCAGCATGAATGGTTTGAGTTATAAACCATAGTTGAGTTTTGCATTAAAAAATCTAGTAAATATAAACTAAATGTACTAAACATTAAGTTAATTCAAAAGAAAACTAAACTAAACGCACCATTTTCGAGTGTCAAATCAATTCTTAACTTTAATTATGTTCATATATACTCACTGCTTAACTAAAAGCTTGTCACATACTTTTTTACACATTTTCATTTCAATACTCTGGCCCCATTATAAACTTACCTTTTGCATATAATTTATACCCAAATGATTTTAGTTCGATAATTTAATTACTCATGTAATGACTTGATATTTTCGGTAAATATTTATATGATGGGCATTATGGCAGATAAAGTAACAATTAAAGATACCAAAGCACAAGTAAGTGATAACCCAATAGTTTTATTTATTGAGGGAGACGGCATAGGCCCCGATATCTGGAAAGCATCACAAAATGTGATGGATTCAGCTGTTGAGATTGCTTATAATGGTAAAAAGAAAATAGAATGGAAAGAAATCCTGGCTGGTGAAAAGGCTTTCAATAAAACAGGTGAATGGTTACCTCAAGAAACCATTGATACTATCAAAGAATACTCTATAGCTATTAAAGGACCTTTAACTACTCCAGTTGGCGGCGGTATTAGAAGTCTAAACGTAGCTTTAAGACAGATTTTTGATCTTTACGCATGTGTGCGTCCAGTTCGTTGGTATAAAGGTGTACCAAGTCCAATGAGACATCCAGAAAAGTTTGATATTACGCTATTTAGAGAAAATACTGAAGATGTATATGCTGGCTTTGACTTTGAATCTGGTTCTGAAGAAGCAACTAAAGTGATTGAACTAATTAATTCATTTAATCCTGATAAACAAATCCGTGATTTAAGTGGTATCGGTATTAAACCGATCTCTAAAATGGGTTCACAAAGACTAATTAAATCTGCTATCGAATATGCTCTTCAAAAAGGCTTAAAGAAAGTTCACTTAATTCATAAAGGTAACATTATGAAGTACACTGAAGGTTCGTTTACCGAGTGGGGCTATGAGCTAGTGAAATCAGAGTATGCTGATAAAGCTATCACTGAAGAAGAAGTTTGGGATGGTAAAGATCCTGGTGATAAAGTTGTAGTGGGTAATCGTATTGCAGACAACACTTTCCAGCAGTTATTACTAAGACCAGATGAATATCAAGTTTTAGCTACTATGAACTTAAATGGAGATTATTTGTCTGACGCTGCTGCTGCTCAAGTTGGTGGTTTAGGTATCGCTCCTGGCGCTAATATCGGTTCTAATCAGGCTATCTTTGAAGCTACTCATGGTACAGCACCTAAGTATGCTGGTTTAGATAAGGTAAATCCTAGTTCAGTTATCCTAAGTGGTGTAATGATGCTTGAATTTATGGGCTGGAACGAAGCTGCTGAGCTAATTGAAAAAGGTGTAGAAAATGCCATCCAAAACAAAACTGTAACTTATGATTTTGAAAGACAGATGGAAGGTGCGACTTTACTTAAATGTTCTGAGTTTGGTGAAGCTATTATTAAAAATATGAAAGAATTGAAGGCTACTGTATAGTAGCTAGAAGTTAAAGTATTAAAGGCTTTAATTTTAACTTTCTAAAGAGCTCCTGGATTTGCTAGGAGCTCTTCTCTTTTATTTACCAGGTGAATTTCTTATAAAAAGAGTCTTTAGCTGATAAGCTAATAGTGCCATTAAGTCGCTTTACTTCCTGGAAATCACTTTGCAAAAGCACTTCTCCTAAAGGGTTGATTAACATCGAGGGACCAGAATTAGCCGTAACTACTAAATATTTATTTTGCTCGACAGCTCTAAACCTAGCTATAGCTTTAAAAATTTTATAGATAGCTGGGTTACTAAACCATGATAAATCACTGATATTAAGCATACAATTACCAGTGGTCTTTTTAAATAAATCAGGTAGTAGCAATTCAAAGCAAATGCTAGGCATAAACTTAGCGTAACTAATATCTATACTAGCGTTATCATCATCTCCAGCTTGAAAACCAGTCCCGATAGTCGTAGTAGCTAGTTTATTTAAACTACTAGGTAAATAATTTATAAAAGGTGTGTACTCACCGAAAGGTACTAATACTCTTTTACGATAAACTATATCTTGCTTTTCGTTATCTAAGGTGAAGTTAAGACCCTTAATAGCATTAAAATCATCAATACCTTCACGATCATAAGAGCCATATAAAAAACCAGCGTAGTGCTCAGGTGCGTAGCTTAAAAACTCATAATATGATCTACCACGTTTGAAAGTAGGCACACTACCCTCAGCCCAGATTAAAATAGGTTTAGGTTTATCAGTAACACTATAGTAAGTATTTACTAAACTTAGGTTTAACTGTTTATCGAAATTCTGTTTATTAACTTTAGATCTAGTGTCACGTGGATTCAGATTAGCTTGAATTAAAGTGACTTCTTGTTTAACTTTGCGAGCTTCACTAATCAGATAGTCATCAATTTTATGTTCACTGTAAAAATAAATGCCAGTAAAGACTAAGGCAAAAAACAAAATCATCTTGGACATATTTGCCAGATCTTTAAGTTCATATAGCTTGAAAGCTCTATTTTTGCGTAAGGCGCTATGCCTTATTAGTTCTTTATCATAACTGACAAAGACAGATAAACCTAGATTGACAGCGACTATCAGCCACTCTAGACCAGCAGCACCGATATGATCGGCTATTTGCATAAAGGCGGGGAATTTGGTTTGACCGTAGACTATAAAGTTACTAGGTACAGCAAAGCTTTTAATAAATAAACCAGGCGCGCAGATAAGTTTAAACTCGACTATAATCCAAATGAAAGCTAAAATCATAATCTCAACTAAACTGAGGTTATATGAGTGTTTAGGATCTTTAATCTGGTAAAAAAAGAAAACTAAAGTACTAAAAAATACAGTCATAAGCAGACTATGACTCAGACTCGGCGTGATAGCTGCAAGCTTCGCTATAATCCAGGCTTGCCAGCCACTAACGCCAATCCAATCTAAAGGTAAAATACTACTTGCCCAGCTAAAAGCAATCAGGTTAAAAACCATAAAGAAAATTAAACTCTCTATTATTGTTAAAAAATAGGACTCACTCGATTTAATTAATAATATAAGTGCAGTTAAACTAAACCAGGCAGCCCACCAAAAACCGAATTGAGGTAAACTAAGTGCCAGTAAAGTACCTGCTGCAATATTAAACACTAAACGCAACAATAAATTATTTAAGATGTAGTTGAATAATAAAATTATTGAGCTTAGCATTAGGTTAACTTTAGATTTAGTTTTTAGGGTTTGATATAAACTATAAATATTAATATCGATTAGCGGTACGATCCTTAAGCTTAATATTCAAGTATTCTTACTTATTATAATTTAAATTTACTTTTTTTAGAGCGTAAACTTGCTAGGTACTGTAACTATATCTATATGTGCATTTATGCGCTCTGAATAATGCAACTGTGCGCTTTACTACTCATAAAATCTATCTTTATAAGGTTGTACTTTTGTATTTAGAATTACGGTATTTACTATGAAAGTAGTTGATATCTACTTGGAATTCGTTTCTTAAATCTTCATCCAGGCGTCCCGGATTGACTATAACAATAGTTGATATCTACTAAAACTAAGATTCACTATTAATAAAAAGAACCAAACCTTAGTAAGAAGGAAAACAAAAAGAAAAAATTAGTATCTAAAACTAGCTGATTACATTCATTTACGCTATATTTCATGCACTATGATGTTAAGGTAAATAAATTATGCGTATTTTAGGAATAGATCCAGGTACCGCTCGCATGGGCTATGCGATTGTTGATTTAGTAAGTAATAATGAACAGAAACTAGTTACCTGTGGAGTGATTGAAACTAGTAAATTACTTAGTGATGCTGAGCGCTTGCATGAAATCCGTACAGATCTACTAAAAATTCAAGAGCATTATCAGCCTGAGGTGCTGGCTATAGAAAAGCTGTTCTTTTTTAGGAATCTAACCACTATAGTTCCAGTGGCGCAAGCTCGTGGTATAGTACTAGAAATCGCTGCGGCTACTAAGATGAAAATCTTCGAATATACCCCACTGCAAGTGAAGCAGATTTTAACTGGTGATGGGAAAGCTGATAAAAATTTAGTTGAAAAATACGTGGCTGCTAACTTTAATTTAACCTATAAAATTAAGCCAGATGATGCTGTGGACGCCGTCGCGATTGCTTTATGTTTTGTACGCTTGGATCTAGCTAAAATAAATCAGTGATACTACTTACTTAAAAGCTCTGAAATCTGCTAAAATCCATATAAATGCAATCTCACTTACTTTGGTATATGTTTGCAGGTCTAATGATGATTGTCGAGGCGTTTAGCCCAGCTGGCAGTTTCATTTTCGTGTGCATTGCTACAGCTGGAGTGGTTGCTGGTGTAGTAGATAATTTCACTCAGTTCAATTTTTTTATTGTTAGTTCAATCTTTATAGTACTTTGTTTAGTTAATGTTTTAATCTTAAGACCTTTTTTAAAAAATATAATAAGTGTTCCTGGTCAAGGTGCTGCTGATAAAAAAGAAGATTTAATCGGCGCTGAGGCGATGGTCTTTAAATCGATTGAAACTACAGAAGCAGGTGTGGTTAAATTATTAGATTTTGAAAAAACTTTAGTGGCTAAAACTAAAGATGGCGCTGAGCTGGGGCAAGGCACCGCCGTTAGAATTTTAGAGTATGATAAAGAAGTAGCTATTGTGGAGGCACTAAACTCCTAATGTCAGTTAAAAGAGGTAACCTAATTGTATTTACTGGCCCATCTGGTGTCGGTAAGGGCACTGTGGTTAAAAGACTTTTTTCTAACATAAGTAATATTGAATTTTCTATCTCGGTTACTACGAGAAAACAGCGTGATAATGAGATTCATGGTAAAAACTACTTTTTTACTGATCGCGAAGATTTTGAAGAGCTAATCGCAAATGATAAATTACTTGAACACGCTGAATTTGTAGGTAATTATTATGGTACTCCTAAAGATTTTGTCGAAGATCGCCTTAGAAAAGGTATTGATGTTTTCCTCGAAATAGAAGTTCAAGGAGCTTTGCAGGTGAAAAATAAATTTCCAGAAGCTGTAATGCTTTTTTTAATGCCACCTAATTTTGAGGCGCTTGAAGAAAGATTAATTAAACGTAACACTGAGCCTATGGAAATTATTAAAAAGCGCTTAGTAAAAGCTAAAGAAGAAATGAAGCAAATCGATCTTTTTGATTACCGGGTGACTAATGATGATCCTGAGCGAGCAGCTAAAGAGTTAAAAGAAATTATTGAATTGCAGCGTGTACCACCTGTGACAGAAAAAAAAACCTTAGTTAAGGCTAAGGTTGAGTTAAAGATACCGGTTACTTGCTAGGTTGGTAATATATCAAAGACATAATCTAAATTAAGAATGCTAGGAATATATAGCTTGATAAGCTATTTTGCTGAATATCAGATCTGTCTATCTTAAGTACTAAAAATTAACTTAACTCATATAGCTAAATATCTAAACTATATAGATTAAGTTCGGCTCAATTTAATCTCAACTTATTATAAAGATTAATGCTTTAAGCGCTTAAGTACTTATACAGAATAAGACTTACGATCTAAAGCTTCTTTTTCGCTTTCAGCCTTAGTTTTATGTTCATGCTCTAAAGCTTCTACATGCGCGATTGCCATGGTCGCAGCAAGTGACCCGTCTGATGCCGCTGTCACTGCCTGCTTTAAAACTGTATCGCGCACATCTCCAGCTACAAATACACCAGGTATATTAGTTTCCATCTTAATAGTTGAAACTATTTTACCGTTTTCATCAAGTTTTAGCGCATCATTTAAATACTCTACATTGGGCTTTAAACCGACATAGATAAAGACACCTTCAGCTTCGAGTGTACTAGTTTCACCAGTTTTAGTGTTTTTTAAGTTAACTGACTCTACACCCAGCACACCACCGTTTATCGATTCGACTACTGTATCCCAAATGATTTCAGTTTTAGGGTTAGCTTTAAAACGTTCCTGTAAAATTCTTTCAGCTCTTAAACTATCACGGCGGTGAATTAAAGTGACTTTAGATGCAAACTTAGTTAAGAAATTTCCTTCCTCGCAAGCTGACGAGCCGCCGCCGATAACTACTACTTTGCGATCTTTAAAAAAAGCGCCATCACACACAGCGCAGTAAGATACACCTTTACCCCAGTTCTCTTCTTCACCTGGTACGTGCAGTTTATTATGCTCAGAGCCACTTGCGATAATAATACTATTAGCGTGATACTCACCTTTCTCGGTTTTAACTATTTTAGGCTCGCTTTCTAAATCTACAGAAACAACTGGTTCGTTTAACTTTACTTCGGCGCCGAAACGTTTGGTTTGCTCTTCCATAGCATCTGAGATCATCGGACCTGTCATGTGATCCATACCTGGATAGTTCTCGATTTCATGCGTTACTTGCAACTGCCCACCAACAATACCTTTTTCAAGGATTAATGTCGAAATATTACCACGTGCAGCATATAACCCGGCTGATAAACCAGCTGGACCAGCACCGATAATAATAGTGTCATAAGTTTTACTCATATTATTAATTTTAGCTAATCTTGACAAAAGTTTAAAGTATTAGCACTTAATTTAATATTCTTAGCTGAAAAATTTTTTATATTCTCAGCTTGTAAGTCTAATTAGGATCCTGATCGAAATAAGGAAACTTCAATTTAAAATAATAGTTTAGAATTTTTTTCTAAAAAACTCTTAAAATTAGAAAAATCTTCTAAAATAAGCCCTAATTTAGAAAAAAATTCTAAATTTAAGCGGGTTGAGCGCTCATTTCTTTTTTAGAGAGCATATTTTTAACTGCATTTGCCATAAAATCAGGCAGAGAATTAGAACTATTAGCTTTTAACATAGCCTTGCCGGCACTAGTAATAAATTCAGGGATATTTTTAGCTGGATATGGTTTGCCTTTAAAGTCTGCAGTTTCTTCTTTAACAGCAGCAGTATTAGCAGCAGCAGCCCAAGTACCGAACATACCCATTAGTGGTTCAACTACATTTTCATATTTTTTCAGGAATGGTAAGTTCAGTAGTACATCAAGCACGCCTTCAGTTGTATAGTTAACACCAGAAGCGACTGACTGCTCGCGTCCATTATCCATATTATCTTTAGAGAAGCGCTCGCAATCGGTAGCTACGCAGGCTACGTTATCTCTTAGTACATTACCAGTGGTAACTAATACTTCAGCTAATGGATTACCAGATTTACGTAAATGCAAGCCTGTTTGTTTGGTACCAAAACCGATCATCTGTAAAATACCACCAACGGTACCATTAGCGCCTGTACTCTTACGTGGATCAAAGGCACCCATACCATCTTTCTTAATAGCAGAGATAGTATCATTAAGCTGTTGCTTGAAGGCTTTTAAGCTATCACCAGCTGACTGGTAACCTTCTTTAGGCATCATGCGTTTAGCCGCCGCAGATGTCCAGTTCATAGGACCATTAGCGGCACCGAAGAAACTATAAACATTAGAAAAGCCTATGTTAAAGTTTAAGTTCTTCAAGCCTAGTGCTTTAAAAGGCATGCTAGCTAAGTGAAACACGTTAAAAGCGGATAAAGTTTTAAAGATACTCGCTACTGTCGCTACTGCATCGTTATTTTTACTAACTTTAGTAAATTTAGCAAGCGTCGCTACACCGACCATACCTCGATAAGCATAATTACCAGCAAAAGCTGCTGCTTTACTGTTTCTAAACAGTAATCTAGACATATTAGCGAGCAAAGATACCTGAATAGCTGTTTTAGAAAGCTTTTTTTGGATGTCTTTATCGTTATTAGCGTAAGCCTGGAAAGCTTTATGTACTGCTGGAGCGACTTTTAATTTATCAGTGATTTTATGAAAAAGAGTGTCTGTTTTTTTTGCTTTAGTGCCAGCTGTAGCGTTGCTATCTTCAACTTTTGCATCAGAAGTTTCAGGTTTTTTTGTCTGGTCAGCAGTAGCATCACTAGTTGGCTTATCTGATGCTAGTTTGGTTGTTTCAGCAGTTTCTAAACCATCTTCAGCGGTCTTTGAACTAGAGTTACTACTATCATTAGTCTGGGCTGCTGAAGTGCTTACTGCTGTATTATCAGCTGAGGTTTCAGTTGTTTTAGAACTATCAGGTTTAGTAGAATCTTTACTAAGTGCGCGCGCATTTTTATCGTTATCAGCTTTGCGCTCTTTACTAATAAATAAAGCTATCTGACTGTTAACTGTATTGACTTCATCTTCGCTTTTACTTTGCAGGTCACTTAGGTCACCATCTAAAAGTTTATTTAAAGTTTGCTGATTAAGTTTAGAATCTTTACTAAGTTGGTTTAATTTATCTGAATTAAGATTTAAGCCTTTTAAATGCTTAAATAAAATTGTAAGTTTTTCTAAACTGGGGTTTAATGTTGTATTATTTTGAGTCTGAGAGTTTAGTGTTAAGCTGTTCTCTGTGCTTGCAGATGAGTGTGGACGCGCTAATGTAGCAGTGTTTGACACTTAATTTTACTCCCAAAAATACTAAAGTTGTATTTACTTTAGTATAGCTTATTTACTTTAGAGTTTCCTTAATTTTATTTTAATTATACGTTTTTTCTTAATTTTTTAAAGTTTGACTTTAGCTAAAGATAATACTCTGTGGCGCGCGGATTATTTTGTTAAAAAGGTAATATAACTAGTTAAAAGCCTTCTTACCTGTTTCTTAAGAATTAAACTATAAGATTAAGCTGCAATTATGAAACACTTCTTTAAGTCAAAACTTACTCTTGGAATTCTACTTAGTTCTTTACTTTTTAACTCTGCGCCTCTACTTGCTAAAGGCAATGCTGCTATAAAAACTAGAGGTATTCGAGTTAAGTTTAAAGATCGTCCTGCAAACCCACAATCAGCTTTAAGTAAGGGTGGTACGACTTTAATAGAATTAGGTGATGGCGTAGATAGTTTACTTGAATATGTTGATATTCAGTTTAAAAAAAATAATATAGCTAATTTAACCAAGGTGTCTCCAGACCCAGGTGCAAGATATAGTTCAGGCGCTATTTTAATTAACTTTAAAACCAGTGATACTACTGATATTATCGGTAAAACTAATATTGTAATGACATTTCAGCCAGCTGAAAATGCGGCAGGTGAATTGATACCTAACTGTAGTGTAATAATGGCTAAGCGTGTAGGTCCAAAATTAAGATTTATTACTCACAAAGGTTTCTTCGAGGAGTCATTTGGTTTCTGTTCGGGTACTGCTGATCTGATTTCTATCGATTCTAAAACTTCTACTATTGTAGCTAAACTAGACTTTATAGTTTCTGATGCGGTGCGTTATAAAAATAACTTAGCGAAAACTGATGAAAGACCAGCTCAAACTAAAGATATAAGTAACCTACCGATTAAAGTTAAGTTTAAAACTAATAATTTAATATAGAAACAACGCTTCTATTTTTTAGCCCTATTTAAAAAAACTAAACTGGTATAAGCCCCGAACGCCACAAAGATCAGCACACCGATAATAGTGCTGATACTTAAAATTACTAAAAAACTTGATTGAAAGCTTTGCATTAATTCGACTTCAGATAAATTTGAGCGCATTTTAAGTTGCTCGTTTAAAATTTCTAGCACTTTTTCTAAATCAGCAGTAAAAGCAAACACCAGTGAGATAAAACAACCTGCAAGCACGCCTGTGGCTGAAGCTAGAATAGTAGCATCGCCGACTTTAACTTCACTTATTTCTTGGTATTTTTTAAATTTGTAGCAGGCAAATGCGCCAGCTATCAGGTAACCGATTATTGCAAAACCAGGAATAGGTACCATGAAGCCCAGCAAGGCTATCATACTACTATAAAGAATAGGTTTGAAATATGGATCTACTTTAGTTAGCATCTATGCTTCTAATTTTAACTTAATTGGCATTAGAACTTAAGAAATTGCTCTTTTAGCTTGCGTGTTACTTAAATTTAGTTACTTACTATTACTTAAATGCTCTTTAATCACCTTAAGCTAAATATGAGATTTATTAAATTACTAAAAACCTGTGTTTGTTAATACATAATATCGCCTTGGTGTGTTATCTTAAATAAGAGGCGTATGAATTTTGATCCATCAATAATAAAAATTTTAAAGGATTTTCATCCAGTAGTTAAAGCTAATTTAGAGCCTAAAAGTTCTACATTACGAAATTCAAAAGAACATAATATTATCGCTGATAATGAAGTGCTAGAGAAAAATTCCTCAGGTAATCAGTCAGCTAATCAGGCTAAAGAGTCAGTGAAACCTGGTGATCTTAAAAAAGTTAAAGAAGGTATTCGTGATAGATTGGTAGCTTTATCTGCAAGAAGCGCTGATAGTAAAAAATCTTTATCTACTAATAATTCAGCAAAGATACCAGCTAGTATGACTATGAGTGCTGGGCGCTCAGTGAAAGCCAGCTGGCAAAATAGTTTTAATGAACTTAAAACTCAGCTTAAGTCTTTAAATGTGAATTTAAACGGAAAAAATATAAAACAGGATTTAGCTAACATCGAATCTTCCATTCAAAAGCTTGATAACCAGCAAATCTCGTCATTTAATACTAAAGATTCTGAAATAGAAGTGAAAGATGCCATATTTAGGCTAATTAGTAACTTGAGTCCGGCGCAGGTAAGCTCCGAGCAGCAAGAACAGCTCGCTTTAAAATTACCGAGATTAATGCTTGAACCGACACGTCTAGAGAGCATAGCTAAATTTAATGCTAGTCCTAAGATTCAACCAGCTGCAAGTCAGCTAAAACCTAAGTTGAAAACAGCTCAGTTAGTTAAAAATCAGCCAGCAGTAAAACCTGTGCCGAAAAAGAATACATCTAGTAAAGTTATTAAAACTTCTAAATCTAGTGACATAACGGTTTTAGAGCAAAAAGTTAAAGATACTATCTCTACTAATAATCAAGATCGTCTAGCAGAGATAGCTATAACTTATCCAGATGATCAAGCTTATAGTTTCTTGCATTTAGCTGCTAAGTACGATTCACCCACTGCAATCAAGATAGGTCTAGAATATAATGATGATATAAATACTAAAGCACATACTAAACTTGCTTATAGTCCATTGATGCTAGCAACTACTAAAGGTAACTTGTCAGCTGTAAAAACTTTAATTAAAGTTGGCGCTGATGTAAATCAACCAGATAATAAAGGTTTTACGCCACTGATGAGCGCTGCTGCTCACGATGATCAAGATATATTACAAACTTTAATAACAGCGCAGGCTCAGCTTGATAAAAGAAATACCAGTGGTAATACTGCTTTAAAAGCTGCGGTGGATGCTGGAGTTATAGAGTCTGTTAGAGCTTTGATTAATGCTGGCGCTAACCTTAATATTAGTAATGCTGATCAAAGATACACACCACTGCTAGCAGCTGTATCTGAAAATCATGAAGAGATAGCTAAAGAGCTGATTAAAGCAGGTGCTGATTTAAATAAAGCTAATCAGGCTGGCGTAACACCACTTATGAGTGCGGCTAGTGCTGGTCAAATAGATTTACTAGAGACTTTAATAGATAACGGAGCTAATCCAGATGCTATTAATAAAATTAAATCTACAGCTTTAATTCTTGCTACCACTAATGGTAATTTTCCAGTAGCTAAATTACTGGTTGACAAAGCTAAAGCTAACTTAAATCTTCAAGATCAAGACGGGCAAACAGCATTAATGAAAGCTATTGCTAGTGATCATCTTAAAGTGGCTAATTTATTAGTAAAAGCTGGTGCGCGTTTAGATCTAACTAATAAAAAAGGTATGACTGCTTTAAATTTAGCTGCGGCTAAAAATAAACCTGAATTTATCGAATTACTGACTAAAGCAAGCTCAAAGAGTAAAAACACTAACAGCTCTTCGACTATTAATAATGCTAAAAACTCAGCAGCTGATTTACTTATGCGCGCAGTTAATACTGGTAACCATGAATCGGTAGCTAAATTATTAGCTACAAATACTGACGCGCTAAATATTTTAGTAGACGGTCATACACCTTTAATGCGAGCTGCCAATGCAGGGCTAGATAAAGTGGTCAGCTTACTCATACAATCAGGTGCTGATCTAAATCTACAGTCTTCTAAAGGTAATACTGCTTTAATGAATGCTTGCGACAAAGGAAAACTAAATATAGTTAATCAATTAATAGCTGCTGGAGCTAATTTAGATCTAACTAATGAAAAAGGTTACAGCGCACTAATGATGGCAGCGCATAAGGGCGAGGCTAAAGTTGTCCAAGCTTTAGCTGATGCTGGCGCAGATCTAAGTATGGAAACTACAGACGGTATAACAGCTTTAATCAGAGCGGTAGATCAGTCCAAAGTAGATGCGGTTAAAGTCCTGACAGCTAGAGGTGTTGATGTAAACAAGCGGACTGGTCATAGTGATACAGCCTTAATTAGAGCAGTAAATTTAGGTAGCGAAGCTGTGGTAGATACATTAATTAGTGCTGGCGCTGACCCCGATATTAAAACTAGCAAGGGTGAAAATGCCCTGCATAGAGCAGCATTTTGGGAGAAGCCTACTATCGTTCAAAAGTTGTTAGTTGCAGGCGCTGACATAAATGTTATGGGTAAACTCGGTGCTGCAAATAGGAAGCAGGAAGATAGTACACCACTTATGTATGCAGTTCGTAAAAATCAACCTGATACCTTAAAAGTTTTAATAGCTAATCAAGCTGATGTGAATCTAAAAGATAAGAAAGATAGAACCGCTTTAATTTTAGCTGCTGTTAAAGGGCATATCGATTTAATAAAGCCTTTGCTTGAAGCTGGCGCAGATGTAAATCAACAAAACAAAGCTGGTGAGTCTGCTTTATCAATTATGGTTAAAGATGGCAAGCTGGATAAAGACACTTTAGAGCTATTACTAAAGCATGGCGCTGACCCTAAAATCAAAACTAATAATAATGAAAGTCTACTAGATTTAGCACCGAATGAAGAAATCAAACAACTTTTAAAAGCCAATAATATTAACTAAGCGCGCTTGCTAGGTCGGCAAGTTCTTTAGCATAAGGTCTGTGTTCACGATTCATACGAGATAAAGCTCTGCCTTGAGTATGATAACCATCACTAAGATTTTTGCCAGCATTTTTTGCATGTCCAGTAAAGATAGCAGCATGTATATGTCCTGCCTTATGACCTGGTTTTACACCAGCTTGTTTTAAATATACTTCTACTAAATCCATTTGCTCAACCCGAGTCATCTGGGCTAATGTTTTACCTTGTAGGTGTTTTAGCTTACCTTTACCGTGCTTTCTCATAAGTCCTCTAAATGTTGCTGGCATAAATTGAATTAAACCTTGTGCTCTACCTCGATTCCTTACGTATGGACCTTGCATTGAGGTTCCTAGCGTACTCCCCGTCTCAAACAGCATAGTGGTTAGTAGTTCTTCTTTGCTAACACCTAAGTTTTTAGCTACTTGTTTCACTTTCTTTAGAAAAGATATTAAACCTGCTTTAGTTGTTTTATATCTTCTAGCTAACTTCTCGGCTTGTTTATGATCGAATTGACCTGCGCTTGGTAACTGAGGCTGTGTAGGTGCGCTAGTTACTTGCTGAGGTGACACTGGACTCGTGATTAAAGGATTAACTGGGTTTGCTATCGGGTATGGATTAGTATAGTTAGGTGTTGCTGGGATATTAGGATTATAAGGCGAAGCTGGCAGGCTAGCGCTGGTGGCACTAGGATCAAAGATGCCTACATTGTTAGTGTTCATGAAAACACTTTGGTGTTTGTTGATTAAAGCGTCAAATTTACTTGGTGATAGGGTTTTAGAATGGTAGGTGATTGTCGCGCTAGGGAAAGAGTTAACAGTACTATTTTGTACTTGCAGCTCTTTGATTTTATTAGTGATTTGCTGCGCTTCAGCATCCTTACCTTCTTTTTTTAGGACATGAGTTAGGTTTACAGCTTCATTTAGACCTAGAGAATAACTATGAGCTGTTTTATTATCCTGAGGATCTACATTAGTGCCCATATGAACATAGTAGATAAAGTTATACGAGCCACCTAAATTATTTACAGCTGCATTTAAGGGATTATAAGTACTAGCTGATGCGATATTAACTGCTGGCATTAATGCTGGATTGTTTGAGATCGCTGCTGGATTATATGCTGGCGCCGCTGCAAGTGGGTTAGTTAACGCAGGACTTATAATTGGCGTAGGTAATACTGGGCTATTATTTGTTTGCTTAGAATTTGTAATTGCTGAATTTTGTATAGGAGCTGCTGGGTTTGGATTAACAGTCGCATGGTTTACTGGAGGGTTAGCTAAAGCTGAATTAGTATTAAGTGGATTTAAATAAGGGTTGTAGCTTGGATAAGTATAATTAGCACCCAGAGCATTATTCATAATAGGTTGAGGCAGCATATGATTGCGCTGATTATAAACTGATGAGCTGCTATAAGGATTTGCTGCAACTACTTGACGCCACTGTTGTTTTACCTGTTTGCCGCGAGTTGACTTAGCCGCAGCTTGCCAGACCTGTTTAACTGTCTTAGGCGCACTTGGCAAGGTGCTAGTCATAGGATTATTATAATATGAGCTGCTGCGCGTATTATGTGATGTGCGCGCTGGCATATAAGAATCACTGCTTAATGGAGTTGAAAGGTTATTAGATCGATTTAAATTAGGTGTCAGGCTACGCTCGGATCTACTAGCAGGTGTAGCTTTGTTCGGGTTTTTACTAGCTTGCTGCGTGTAAATATTAGTTTTTACATTAGCGTAGATTTGGCTAGTATTTCCGGGAGGCATTAATGTATATATAAAGCGCTTTATGTGATGTTTTTTATCTTAAATTTACGTATCTTATTAAAAAACTTTTAGGTGCTTTTTGATATATACTATTTAGCTGCTAAGTTGCCTCGTCTTATAAATGAACCTGATCATCTGGCTGATATAGCTTCTTTTAAAAAGTTGAAAACGGCAGCTAATACCAAGATAGATCAAGAGCAAACTAAGAAAAGTGTTTTAAAAAATTATAGTTTAACTGAGCAAGGTTTGAAAAAAGCTATCGAAACTAATGACGAAGAGGCTTTAGCTTTTTTAGCTG
The DNA here is from genome assembly GCA_964438425.1 of uncultured Gammaproteobacteria bacterium. Classification (GTDB taxonomy): domain Bacteria; phylum Cyanobacteriota; class Vampirovibrionia; order LMEP-6097; family LMEP-6097; genus CAYTKM01. The sequence continues at coordinate 179,117 of CAYTKM010000003.1, read as the reverse complement.
AGAATATGAAAGCGACTAGCGACGAGCAAAGTTTTTTACATTTGGTGGCGCGCTTTGGCTCAGCTTTAGGTGCTAGGCTCGCTATAAAAGCTGGTAAAACGAGGATCGATGTTTTAAATCGATTTGGTGAAACGCCGCTGTTGGAGGCAGCGCGTGGTGGGCACGCTGATACTGTTAAAGTGTTACTAGATGCTGGCGCTAACCCTAATTTTAAAGGTCGTTATGGTAATACTAGTTTGATTAAAGCTGCTAAAAACGGTTATTTAAAGACTGTAACTAACTTAGTTGAGGCGCAAGCTAGCTTGAATGAAATTAATGATAACCGAGAATCTGCTTTAATCGCAGCGGCTTTAAATGGTCATAGTGAGGCTGCTAAGGTTTTAATTAAGGCAGGCGCTGATTTGAATTTAAAAGATGATTACCGTGAAACTGCTTTAATGATCGCCTCCAAAAAAGGTAACTTAAATTTATTGAAGGCACTCATAGCAGCTAAGCCTAACTTAGATTTACAAAATAATTATGCTGATACCCCGTTAATCAGTGCTGCTCAGTGTGGTCATGCTCAGGTCGCCCGTGAGTTGATAGCAGCTGGAGCTAACGTAAATCTGCATGATCGAGCTGGTAACACAGCCTTAATGCGCGCTGCAAAATATAATTGCGAGGAGATCGTTGAAGCTTTAATAACAGCTCAAGCTAAATTAGATGCTACTAGCCATAAAGGTTCTTCTGCTTTAAATAGTGCAGCTATTAGAGGCTTTACTAGAATAATGAATTTATTAATTAAAGCTGGTGCCGCGCTTGATACCGAAGATTACCTCGGTAATACAGCCTTAATGCGCGCTACTATGGCAAATCATGCTAAAGCAGTTAAAGTGTTACTGGGTGCTGGCGCTAATTCTGATGTCATAAATCATGAAGGACTTAAAGCTATCGATTTAGCTAAAGATGCGCGCATTATCAGGTTGCTAACTAGTTAGTTAATAGTAGCTCTATTCACAAGTTTAATGCTGTTACCTTGAATATTAATACTTGAACTTTGTTTTAGTGAAGCTGGCTTGCGTCCACTTTTATTCGTGAGTACTTCTTTATTAACAATATTATTAAATGATGAATAGTTATCTTCAATCATAGTGATCGGTAAAGTAGCTTTCAGTTCGAATTTTTTAAGACCAGCGATCTGTTTACTACTCACTTTATACCAACGTTTCTTAGCGTGCTTGGCTTTTAATTTATTATAAGCTTCTGAAAATAATTCAAGTCTGACACTTATGGTTCTATTCTCTTCATCTATGGCATCTAGATGCAATTTATCTGAGCAAGAAAAAGAAGTATAGTTATCTATTTCAACCATTTTTTTGTTTTTAACTTTACCAAAATATAAACCGCAGTTTTGAGATTCACTGTAATTACCGAAAAAGTCTAACCCTGAATTAGGTTTTACTGTATAAGATTGACCTACACTGATGGTGTTATCGGCGCTTGTAGGGATGTCACTGTCCACCACGCTAAAAACCATAGATACGTGAGTATATTTACTATTAGGGGTTATTTTACTGTTATTAATGGAAACAAAATTACCTTTAAAACCTTCAAAACTAATTACAGCTAAAGCTTCATTATAAAATTGAGCTTGATATTCAGTTCTGTTAATTTTTTTAGGTTCAATGATAGTGTCTTGCTGTTCGTTAAATTTATATAGTTTATTACCAAATTTAATCATAGGTCTAGGGTCATCTATACTCGCCAGATCTAATTTAGTTTTTTTAGCTTGCAAGTGCTGGCAACTTAATAAAGCTATTAAAAGTAAGCTAAAAATCTTTAAGAATTTTAGATAAGTAGTATTATTTAGGTTTAAGAAATTTTTCATAAGCAAGAATAATATCAAAGAATTTTCAGTTTTAAAATAAGAAAATTGTGATATTAATTTAACTTGACGCTAGATTCAGGGATAGCACGGTTCTTGCGCTATCTAGTGATAGTAAGACTTATAAGTTATTAAATTTATGGTGTATATAAAATAAAACTGATTTGATCTAGCTTTTAGTGTAGTAGCTAGTTTAAATTTTTTACGAAATGTCCCTTTAAAGCTTGAGTTGCACCTTTGATCTTATTTGTATGCGGTGCGTGCTAATAAAAGCTAAAAAAAACTTGGGTTTGCTTAAATTGTAATTGTTATTGGTTAGGTACTGCTGTTTTAGATTGGTACTTTTAGTTTAAGTTAATACTACTATTTCAGATTAAAGTAGTTAAATTTTCATCCATCAACATAGCAAAGTTGAAATTAAATGAATTAAACTAGTAACTTTAATAAAAATTAACATCATAAGTATTCTAAGAAATTAGCGCTATTGATGACTTTGAGATCTTGATGTTCTGGATAAAATTTTTGCCACTTTTTAGGTAAGTTAGTTTTTTTATGTGCTGAAAATTTAGTTTCGATGATTTCTAGTTGGTCATCAGCTTCTAAAATAAAATCTATTTCTTGCTGGTCATGTGTGCGCCAAAAATAAAAGTTTTTAAAACTACGTTTATAGGCATCAGTTTTATAAAGCTCATTAAAAACAAAATTCTCCCATAGAGCGCCATAATCATTACGCAAATTTAGATCCTGAAATTGATTAATTAAAGCGTTTCTAACACCTAAATCTAGAAAATAGACTTTTTTAGATTTTTTAATTTCTGATCTTTGATTATTACTAAAAGATGGCAAAAGTTTAATGACAAAAGATTTTTCTAAAATATCTAAATAGTGATTCACAGTTTTATTATCTAACTGTAAGTTTTTACTCAGCTCATTAACATTAACTTCTGAGCCTATCTGCAAAGCTAATAATTTGGTAAGTTTAAATAGTAGGTCAGCCTTTTTTAAATTTAGAAAACTTAGTATATCTTTAAATAAATAACTATTAGTAATTTCTATAATAGCTTCTTTTTTTTCACCTAAACTATTTTCTGTAATTATTTCTGGATAGCTACCATAAATTAACAGCTCATTTAATTTATTTTTTAAATCGAAGCTACCCCAATGATCTTTTAGTTCTTTTATGCTGATTGGTAGCAGACTTTGGGTTCTTTTGCGACCAGTAAGGGGTTCAGTGATATGATTAGCTAACTCAAAAGATGAGGAACCTGTAAGTATCACTTTAAGATTAGGGTTTCTATCAATGATAAGTTTTATACCTTTACCTAGATTAGTAATTATTAGCGCTTCATCAATCACTAATAGGTCTAAAGTGTTGACTAAATTATCTAATTCACTTAACTTAAGCTCGTTAAATAAAAGTTGCAAAGAAATATCTTCACCAGTATATATTTTATATCTACTAGTATAGTTTTTTAAAAACTCTTGAATTAAAGTCGTTTTACCAACTTGTCTGGCTCCATATAAAACTAAAGCTCTGCCAGGTTTTACTAATTTATCTAAATTAAGTGCTCTTTGGATTGAATACATTTAGGATTTTAACTTTACTGATCAAATTATATACTGAATTAAAGTATTTTGGAGTAGAAGTCCAATAATTTATATAAAGTTTTGGAGTGGAAGTCCAAAATACTACACTATAATGACTTCAATGTCTGTTCTATTTCCATAACGGGAAAAAAAGTTCCCGTTATGGAAATGAAGATGATAGGATGAAGATATATAAAGAATGGAAAATACTTAAATACAGATATGAAATTAACGGAACTACAACAAATTTCAATAAATAATCCAGTAATTAAGATGAACTTAATAGAAAAACTGGGTTATAACCGTGAATCACTTCGCAGGCAGTTAAACAACTGGATAAATTCAGGGGATGTAGTTCAATTAAAAAAAGGTTTATATTTAGTTTTATCAGTCGATAAAAGTTACAATTCTTCTAAGTTCTATTTAGCTAATATAGTATATGGAGATAATAGTTATATTAGTCTTGAATCTGCTCTTAGTTTTTATGGTTTAATACCTGAAAGAGTAGATCGAGTAACTTCGGTTACCACAAGCAAAACTAAGTCTTTTCAAAACTCTGTAGGTATCTTTGAATATAAATCTATTAAGAAAGATTATTATGATTATTTCACCAATATTAAAGATGAGTATAGAAAATCGGTTAGAATGGCGACAGCAGAAAAAGCTTTACTGGACTTTATCTATTTGCGTAGTACTATAGCTCAAGTTCAGGATCCAGAATATTTTGAAAATGGTTTAAGGTTACAGAATTTAGAAATTTTAAATACAGAGGTCTTAGATAAAATGACTAAACTGTACAGCGAAAGAAAGATGAACTTAGCAGTGAGTACATTAAAGGAGCTAATACTAAATGCTTGAATTTATAATTAGAAGTATTATTATTGAATGTAAGAAATTTCTAATAATGATACTGCCCGTGGTTGAAAATATAATTAAAGAACTTAATATTTGAATTTTTGTCGAAAATAGCTCTATATAGTAAAATAAGTATGTAATTCCTGCACTGGGGTACCTGCTATCATAGGGAGCTGATCAATTATAGTAAACTTGCTGAAACGGTTGAGCTTAATGTAAAAACTGTTAAAGAGTATTTAAATATTCTAGAACAAACCTATATGATCAGGCTATTACAACCCTATGAAGCTAATCTGAAAAAAAGGTTAGTGAAAGCACCTAAATTATACTTTAGAGATACGGGTCTATTACATAGCTTACTTAAGATAGAATCTGTTTTAGATTTATTGTCGCATTCAAAAAAGGGCGAAAGTTGGGAAGCTTATGCTATCGAAAATATAATTAGTAATTTAAGTATTAAGTACGGTTCACGTTTAAGTGCTTTCTATTTAAGAAATTCTAATGCTAATGAAATAGATCTGATATTAGAGATTAAAAACAAAGTGTATTTGTTTAAATTTAAAGCCTCTAAAGCTCCAAGTCTTAACCGTGGTTTTTATGAACTGACTAAAGATCTTGAATATGAGCAGGCTTATTTAATCGCACCAGTGGATAGAGTATATCAGGCTAAACATGGGGTGATAGTTTGTAATTTAATGGAGCTGGATTTGTTGCCGTAAATAATTTAGCACTAAAAACAGCTGCATACTAGATAAATACTATAAAATAAAAGTAGGTGTCAGCTTTACAACTTTCAATCAATACTTAATAAGTTAGGAGATGAAGATGCATTTTAATGAAGAAAATGATAAAAGCAGTGACTTAGATCTTGAAAATAAAACAGTTGTTAAAATAGTTCATCAATTCAATAATATTGAAATTTATCAAAAGTCAGATAACTATGAAAAAATTTTTAGAGAAGCTTTGGCTAATGCAGACCAAGAAGCCAAACAAGCAGGCGTGCCAGTGCCTATATCTGATGAATTAGCTTTTAAATTAAAGGCTAATTCTAAGCGTTTAGGCTTTAGTTCCCAAAATGAAGCAGTAAGAGTAGCTTTAACTGCTTTTGTTAACGGAGGCTTTAAAGTCATTGATAGCTTAAGTGACGTTGAAATCGCAACCCCTAGATTAGAAAAAGAGCTTGAAGAAGCTTTATTAAGTGAAAGAATTCCTGTAGATCCTGATAAAAGCTTAGCTGAGCAGTTATTAGACGAGTAAGTATAAACTAACTTTTAGTAAGTATTTTAAAAATAAGTATGTGAAGTTAATTAAAAAAACAAAAGTTTAGTTGACCGTATTGATAAAACAAAAAATCTGCTATCTAAAGACCCGTTCTATGCAAGTTTGAAAACTCATAAAATTAGAACTAAAAATGAACATTACTTTTATTCTTCAAGAGTTACTGGAGATATTAGAATTATTTGGCAATTCGATGAATACAATCAGATTAACATTATTATGGTAGACTTTGGTGGTCATGATGAAGTTTATTGAGTCTGACTAAAAAAAATATAAAAATTGTAATCTAATCTGATAGTCACCTGAGAATTAGGTATTAATTGTCATACGAGTCGAACTATCTGTTACATCTACATATGTAAGAATATTTTTTTCAAATGCAATATGAACCGACTCATTAAAAGTTTGCTGGTATATTTTACCTACTACTTTCATAAAATAATCGCTAAACCAAAACACTCTTCAAAAACTCAGGTGCCAGCTCGGCACCGTTAAACCAGACTATAGTTCCTAACTCTGGATCTAATTCAACAGTTTGAAAATTATTAAAATCGTTAAAGTTATATAACCTACTATTTTTAATCTAAATATCTTTAATATTTCGCGCTTGCTGGTAATCATTATATAGATCAGGAAATTTATGACGTAAAACCATTACGAAGTCGTCTATGTTGGTTACTAATTCTGCGTTATCTTTAAAAATTTCTTTTAACTCTTTTCTAGCAGTGACTTTATTTGCTTCATGGGCTTTTGAACCTCTAAGAACACTGTTAAAGTCTTGACTTAACTTTTGTAATTTAGCAAGATCACTTTCATCTAAACCAAGCTCTTTAAGTTGCTCACTTTTACTTTCAGCGTGCCTAGTTAACTGCTGACTTTTTACATCCAAGTCTGCATCACGCATATGAGTTAGCTCAGATCTACTAAAACTACAATCTTCTTTAAGCTGTTGATCACTGTTTAGACTTGCAAAGATTCTTAAAGCTGCTGCACTGGTTAACATAGCTTCAATTAAATTATTTTCGGTCTCTTCCTTATCTAAGGTTAGATTTGAAGATTCACGCTCTTCTTGTTTATCTTTAATGTTTTGAAGGTTACTTTCATACTTGTCAACATGCTCAGAAAATTCACCTACTTGATTAATAGCCTCGCGATAACCCTTTAAAGTCTCGGCAACAGCAAGGTACATGTAATATCTATTTTTTAATGCTTTATCCATATTTATAATTTACCTCGATTGTTTTTCGATATAAACCTCACTATAAGGTTTATATTTTAAAAAGACCTTTAGTTTAAATGACCTACTAATTTTGGAATTTCTATGTATTAATAAGTACTCGCTGCATCTTAATTAAGTGCTTATAGGTCTTAATTTAATTTAGATTGATATTATTTATACCTTTGAGTATATTAATGAGCTTGTAAGTTATATTAATTAGGTTGCACAGTATCTTAATTGACATTTTAGGTACCTTAATTAGAAGTGGATGTATCTTAATGAAGGTGCGCAGTATCTTAATTAGGTTTTAGCTTACCTTAATTAGACGCGGATAAGAATTATTAAAGATGCAAGTTATATTAATGAAAATGCACGGTATCTTAATTAGGTTTTTATAGACCTTATTTAAGCTTTAAACAATATTATTTAGGATTTTCTATATATTAATGACTGCTCATGATAACTTAATTAGATCTTCAGCTATATTAATTGCGTTGCAATGCAGATTATTTGTATCTTTACTCGAATTAACGAATATTTGTTTTACCTGAATCTGAACTTTCCTTGTCTTAATGAAGTATGGATTGAAACTGTTTATACAAACAAGTATATTTTTGAATATTTGGTTTATATTAATGGCGTCTGTTGATACCTTAATACTATATTTTTATTGAAAAATTTAAAACAAGAGATTTTAAGCTTGTAAATAAGCTTTTTAGTAAGCCTGAATCTATTCCTTATAATCCTGAAATTGCTAACACTTTTTTTAGAGCTGGCTTAATTGAAGCCTGGGGTCGTGGTCTAGAAAAGATGACTCAGGAGTGTTTAGATCATAATCTTCCTAAACCTAATATTAAATATGAAGAAACAGGGATTTGGCTGACATTTGAATTTGAAAAAAGTGCGGTATTCGGTTCGGTAAAAAGTTCGGTATTAATTCTAGACATCTTATTAAAGTAAGATTCTGCTGCTTGCTTAGCTAAAGCCATTTCTTTTTCTAGATTATCTACTTGCACCATCTCGTCATTGTCGAATGCCTCTAAGAGCTCTTGTTCATATTCAGCAAATTTCATTTTTTATCACTTTGGTTTTTGAATCTATTTTAATTTTTTCAATCGCTTCTAAAATAGTTAGAATATATATAATACTTTTATTCAATTATAATCCTCTCTTCATCAATAGAGTTTTTGATAATAGGATTAAGAAACTCTGGATTATAATAAACTAGGTCTATTTTCTTGTCATCAAGTAAGCTTGATAAATATTCCTGTGCATTTATATAATTAGCTAAGGTTTTAAATTTACTATCAAGTTTGACAGCTATATCTATATCACTGTCTAAGTGGCTAGTATCTTTAGCAAATGAGCCAAACAGCATCAATTCATCAAAGCCAAAATCATCTTTTAAATGTTTTTTGTTATCTTGCAGTATTTGTATAACTTTCTTACGATTTAAGGTCACTATCTAAATTCTATAACTTATACATAAATTTAGCTAGCTAAGTGATACCTCGAAATTTTCATTAAAAATCGACTCGTTAGTGAGATAGCTCGATTTGATCGAGTTGAACATTAGTTTTTAATTAGTTAGGGTATATAAAAGATAAAGTTTCTTTTATTACTGTTAATATGTAGGTCTAATTTATAGATTATAAATAGCTAAGATAGTCTTATATAAGTAAACTCAGTTACTATTAATATAAATGAGTAGTCAGCATGAGAATCAAAATATTGAATTTAAATCACTATGGAAAGACGAATACCTAAAATGGATCTGTGGCTTTGCTAATGCTGACGGTGGGATTATATATATCGGTAAAGATGATACTGGCAAGGTTATCGGAGTTGAAAACTTTAAAACCTTACTTGAACAGATACCTAATAAAGTTAGGGACACTTTAGGTATTATAGTGGATGTAAACCTAGGTGGCGACTTAGATAAAAATTTTATAGAGATTATAGTTGAGCCGCATTCATATCCTATTAGTTATCAGGGTAAGTATCACTATAGATCAGGCTCAACAAAACAAGAATTAAAAGGCTTAGCATTGGATACATTTTTATTAAAGAAGCAAGGTAGAACGTGGGATTCTGTGCCTGTACCGAAAGTCAAAGTGTCTGAATTGAAAAGTATCGATTTATTTCGAGATTATGCTATCAAAAGTAAGCGAATTGATAAGCTTAGTGTTGATCAAGATGATCAAAATTTATTAGAAAAACTAAGATTATATGATGGAGATTATTTAAAGCGAGCTGCTGTATTATTATTTCATTCAGATCCTGAAAAATATATCAGTGGAGCATATATAAAAATAGGATTTTTTGAAAGTGATAGTGACCTAATATATCAAGATGAAATTCATGGTAATTTACTTATTCAAGCTCAAGACACTTTAGACCTTCTCACTACTAAATACCTAAAAGCTAGCATCACTTACGATGGTTTGCAACGTTCTGAAAATTTACCTGTGCCTCTAGCTGCTTTAAGAGAAGCCTTACTTAATGCGATAGTTCATAAAAATTATAGTATAAATGTGCCGATTCAGATTTCAGTTTATTCAGACAAGTTAATGATCTGGAATGCTGGAGAATTGCAACAAGGTTGGACTGTAAATAAGCTTTTTAGTAAGCATGAATCTATTCCTTATAATCCTGAAATTGCTAACACTTTTTTTAGAGCTGGCTTAATTGAAGCCTGGGGTCGTGGTATAGAAAAGATGACTCAGGAGTGTTTAGATCATAATCTTCCTAAACCTGATATTAAATATGAAGAAACGGGGATTTGGCTGACATTTGAGTTTGAAAAAAGTTCGGTAAAAAGTTCGGTAAAAAGTTCTGATGCCATAGTTATGCTATTAAAAGAAAACCCAGAGTTAACTGTATCTGAACTAGCGCAGTCTTTAGATTTATCTGATAGAGCGATAGAAAAAAATCTACAAAAACTTCAGAGGAATAACCAGATAAAACGCGCAGGATCTAATCGCAGTGGCTATTGGGAAATTTTGTAGTTAGATTTTATGCTTGAAGAGTATCGGTTGTTATCTGAAAAGTGTGTCTGGCGTAAAACTTCCTAGCTACGCATAAATTTAATGTAAAACAACAAATAATATGTATATATCTTAGGTTTGAATCTATAAAAAAAGTTCGGTATTCGGTTCGGTAAAAAGTTCGGTATTGATTCTAGACATCTTATTAAAGTAAGATTCTGCTGCTTGCTTAGCTAAAGCTATTTCTTTTCTAGATTATCTACTTGTACTATCTTGCCATTGTCGAATGCCTCTAAGAGCTCTTGTTCATATTCAGCAAATTTCATTTTTTATCACTTTGGTTTTTGAATCTATTTTAATTTTTTCAATCGCTTCTAAAATAGTTAGAATATATATAATACTTTTATTCAATTATAATCCTCTCTTCATCAATAGAGTTTTTGATAATAGGATTAAGAAACTCTGGATTATATAACTTTCTTACGATTTAAGGTCACTATCTAAATTCTATAACTTATACATAAATTTAGCTAGCTAAGTAACACCTCGAAATTTTTATAAAAAATCGACTTGTTAGTGAGATAGCTCGATTTGATCGAGGTGAACATTTTTTTTAATTAGTTAGGGTATATAAAAGATAAAGTTTCTTTTATATTATGAAAACTTAAACATAATATAATATAAAGGATTACAGGTAAAAAATATTTATGGCAAGGGCTGAACTAATTGCAAATATCATTAGAGCAAGTAGTAATGGCGATCAAGAGTACTTATATAGTTTAGTTGAAGCCTTAATTGAGGAAGAAAAACTTAAAAAACACTCTAATAAAGCCAGAATTTTAAAACAAGCTTTAGATGAAACTCAAAAAGAAGAAATTAAATCTAGTAATACTTTAGATTATCGTAAAATTTCAAATCTTAATCTTAAAGATCAAGATTCAATCTACGATTTATATCAATCGTCAGTAAGTCTGGATGATTTAATGCTTTCTGATGAAAATCTATCTTTAGTCAAGCAAATTGTCAATGAATATAATAATCGTAATTACCTAAGATCTAGAGGTGTGGAGCCCAGGCATAAATTGTTATTAACTGGTATTCCAGGAAATGGTAAATCTTCATTAGCTCAAGCGATTGGATATGAGCTGGACCTGCCGATATACTTTATAAATTATGAGCATATTTTTAATGCAAAGCTAGGCTCTTCTTTAAAAGCCTTAAAAAAGCTTTTTGCAGATTTATATAATGAAAATTGCATTATATTTTTTGATGAATTTGATAGTATCGCTAAATCACGTTCAGAAGAGCAGGAGTTAGGAGAAGTTAAACGTTTAGTAAATAGTCTACTCACTTCCTTTGATAGGCTATCTTCAAATGTTTTTTTAATTGCTGCTAGTAATTTTCTAGGGAATATAGATAAAGCAGTATACCGTAGATTCCAGTTGAAATTAAATCTTGATAAACCTTCAAATCAAAATATTGAGAAGTATTTACAACGATTTTCTAAACTGAATAAGATTGATTTTCTTTATACAGAAACTTTTTTAAAAAACAAGCTAGCAGGTTGTTCATACTCAGATCTAGAAATGTTTTGTGAAAATGTAAAAAGAGTTACAGTAATTCAGGAATTTAACCAAAAAAAGGTATCTAAAAGTATAATAAAAGCAGAGCTTGACCAGATAGTTCGTTCTGTTAAATATGAAGAGATATCTAACTAACCATAGTGAAGTATTAAAACCTATAAATCTAGAGCTTAAATCCAGACCTAAAGATGATAAAGCTTATGTTTTTCAAGCAGGATCTTCAGATGAGGAAACCAGAACTTACAGAAGTGAAGAGTCGCTTAAGCGATTCGTAAGTTCTAGATTATCTTTTATTAGTAAACATTATGATGAGATACAGATTAGATTAAAAGCTAGTGAGATCGATTATGCTGATTATAAAAGAGTTCTAGTATTTGAGTTTCTGGATAATAATCTGAAAAACTTGAAAAATGCTTTTGATAAAATTGAAAATTTTCAATTCCTTGCTGAATTGATCCCAGAAGATAAACTTTATGATGACTGCTTGAGTTTAAGTAATAAAGGTGATAAGAATCATAAGCAAAAGTTTTATGCTGTATTAACTACAAAAAAGGCTTGTGATACTCTTTTAAAAGAATTCTCCGACTTTCATGAGGGTAACTTAAGTAAAACTAAGATTCAAAGTGGTCTGATGAATGCTTTTAAGTATCTTGAAGATATTAGATTTTGGAATGAAAGAGATCGAGTTACTGAAGATATAGACTTACTTAGTAATCTAGAAATAGCTTTAGACCCTATGAACCAAAATAAGTATATTAACTTAATGTTGGAATTATGGTTTTTAGATAATGAAAAGCAGGCTAAATTAGCTAAAGAAAGTCTAGCTAGTCAGTTAAATCAAGATTTCTATCCAGATGAAAAGCTAGAGGAGAGTGAATTTATTCTAGATGAGTTTTACTCTAAAGAAATTTCTCAGCATCAACTATTAGTTAAACTACCTATAGATAAAGTAAGTGAACTACTATTACCAGATATAAAGAAACTTTATAACTCTCAAGTGGCTGATAATTTAGAGCTTAATATTCAAAGTTTGTATTGGGAAGAAATAAAGCTTATTAGTTCCTGTCTGCAAGCTCAGGCTGTAATATCTAAACCCGATTATAGCGATGAGAATATTGAAGAAAAAGTGGAGTTTCTTAAGTTTGATGAAACAAGTTTAAGTTTAGACTCTGAAGTTAACATAGCTGTTCTAGACGGTATGCCATATGAAAATCATGCAACTCTTAAAGGTCGTATTTTGGTTCAGGATGCTTTTAATGTTGAAGCTAAATATACTGTAATGGATCGTCAGCATGGAACTGCGGTTAACTCTATAATTTTAAACGGTGATAATTTTTTAGATCAAGAACAATTTATTAATCAAAGGATACTGAATGTTCCTATATACCAGCCAGTACAGGATTTTAAAAATCGCTATGCTGGTGAGTTTTTAATTCAAGATAGGTTACCTTGTAGTGTCATAAGGCAGGCTATTGAATTTTTGACGAATCCAGTTAATATTAAAGCTTTAAACCAAAAATATACCGCTGATATAAACATTAAAATAATTAATTTATCTTTCGGTATTTTGCGAACTGAGTACTATCATACGACTTCTCCTTTAGCTAAGTTATTAGATTATTATGCCCATAAGCATAATCTGTTATTTATGATTAGTGCTGGTAATAAAATTGTTGAAACTGTTTCAGCTAAAGGTAATAAAGTCAGTGAATTAAGTGATTCAGATAAATATAAGCAAGTACTTAAAAATAAAGCCGAAAAGTATCAGGATAATAGAATTATTTCACCAGCTGAGTCGCTTAATAATTTAACTATAGGTTCAAGCTCATATGGTGAGTTTAGCCCCAATCAATTAGCTGATGCTTATCAAAGCCTTTATAATAATCCAGAAAAATTAGCCACTTATTCGCGAGTTGGTAGTGGTTATAAGTTAGCGCCTAAACCAGAACTGCTATTACCAGGTGGTGTTGAGTATGCACAAAATAATGATGATTCTTTAAGACTCTATCAGAATAAGTATAAAAAACAGGGTTTAAAAATAGCCATACCTAAGTTAAATAATCCTAGTGCTATAGCTTTTGAATACGGTACGAGTTACTCTTGTGCTTTAGCTACAAATCAGGCTTTTAAGGCTCTTATGATACTTAAAAGCCTAAGAGTAGATCCAGAGTTTGCTGCTGTAAATATTAAAAACTCGTTAGTAAATTCAGCTATGTTATCTGATATGATTAAGTCGACTTTACAGATTGACCTTTTAAATGATCATAATAGTTGGAGAAAAGAGCGAAATTTAAATAGGTTTATTGGTTTTGGAGCCTGTGATAAAGAATATTTATTAGCTGCTAAAGCAAACAATGTTTTATTTTTGGTGAATGGTTATATTTATCCAGGTGAACAGAAGTGTATAAATGTACCTATACCTGAAGAAATGATTTTTAATAATACTGAAGGTCGTCGCAATTGTGAAATGAGACTAACTAGCACTTTATCATGGTTTTCTGCTATTAATGCATATAACTACAAAGATTATTTGGTACATAAGTTAGGTTTAGATTTACCTTATTATAATAAAAAGAAATTAGGTGAAATTTATAAAAGTCTTGAAGATAATCCTGAAAAAAAGCCTACTAAAAAAGATATTTTTATGAAAAGAAAACTTGAGAACCCTAATATTCAAAGTTTAGGATTTACTAAAAAATACTCGTCTAGACTATATAAAGGCACTATAGTAAAAAGTTCTATTATAAAGCCTATTGAGATAACCATGGGTCTTAAGAAGCAAGCATGCACTAGGTTGACAGTTTGTGCTAAAGAAATATCAAATAAAAATCAGGTAGCTGAAGTTCATGCTAAGTATCGGATTCCATTTTCTTTATTAGTGAACCTAGAAGCTGATGATCCTGACGTTAATATCTACTAGGCTGTAGAAAATATTTTAGAATTAGAGCTTGAACTTGAGATAATATAAAAAATCGACTCTTTAGCCAACTATGAAGATCTATTGATAATATCTAGCAGCTTTTTATTTATATAAATAATTTCTTTTCCTAATTTGAAACTCTCTAAAATGCCGATCTCTTCTAGCTGGGATAAATACTTACTAGCGGTCTCTTTTTTGACAATATTTCTTTCTTCTAAAAATTTTATTTTGCAATAAGGTTGAGAGTAAATTAACTCAACTAGATCTTTAGAATATATTTTGGGAAGTTTAGCTTTAATTTCTTCTGTGTCATTTGACATCGCACTAATAATTTCTTCTAAAGTATTTAAGGTGTTGATGGCAGTTTGTTTTACTGCTTCAATCATATATTCAATCCAGGCTTGCCAGTTTTGTTTTTCAGTTACATCAGTTAATCTTTGATAGTAGTCAGCTTTATTTTCGATAATATATTTACTTAGATAAATAACTGGCAGTGAAATTAGTTCTTGGTTGACTAAATACAGGATATTGATTATTCTGCCTGTTCTACCATTACCATCGATGAATGGATGAATAGCTTCAAACTGATAATGCTGAATAGCTAACTTTATAAGTGGATCAAGACCATCACTGTCATCATTAATAAAATTCTCTAAATTTCTTAATTTATCTCTAATAACTGCTTCACCTTCTGGTGGCGTATAGACAACTTCATTACTGTTTTTAACTATTTTAGTACCTGAATTACTTCTAATGCCGATATCTGTATTTTTTATAATTTGAACTAACTCTATAAAAAGATTAATAGATAAAAACCCTCTATCTTTTAAACGCTCGTAGCCTTTCCACAAAGCTTTTTTATAGTAAAGTACTTCTTTTGTGCTCTGACTGACATTCTTTTCTAAGTCTGAAATGATACCTTTATATAGTTCGTCATTGGTTGTAAAAATGTTTTCAACTTCAGAACTTAATTTTGCTTCTTGTAAAACTAAAGAATTTAATAAGAGGCTCGGATTAGGTATCTGATATAAGGAGCCGTCTAATTTAGATAGATATTTAACCGCATCAATAATTTTTTTTAAAATCTCTTTAGTTTCAAGCTCAGATTTGGGTGGCAAGTCTGGAAGATTATTATATGGAATATCTTTGTTATAGCTCATTTGTTAATTATTCTAACAAACACCTCGAAATTTTCATTAAAAATCGACTTGTTAGTGAGATAGCTCGATTTGATCGAGGTATGGAATTTATAATTACAGATCCTAAATTCAAAAGGTAGTATTAATTCTATAAGTACTAGAAAATTAGTAAAATCTAGGTAGATTTACTGTAATTTAACTAGTTTCTAATTAAATTATAGTAATGTATTAGTATGTCAGAAAGAATTCAATTGTCTATTTCTAATGAACTAAGTAAGAAGCTTAGGAAGAAAGCTGATGCATATGGCTTTAATTCATTTAACGAAGCTATTAGGGTTTTTTTAACTAAGATTGCTGCTGATGAAATTGATCTACGCTTTGTGCAAATCCCTACAGTTGCAAATAATTATCAAAAGTCTATGACTGATATAAATTCACAACAAGCCACTAGTGCTCAGATTGCAGCTATAGAAGAAGCTAGAGCATCTTATAAAGAAGATGAGAAGCTAGGTAATATACTTACTATTCCAGCAGAATATGATGGCTCAATTTCAGAGCTGATCACTAATCATTCAGAAAATATTTCCTAATAATTAGGTTAATTAATAAGATAATATATTTAATTTGACAGAGGAGGATAAGTTTAGATCATAATCTTCCTAAACCTAATATTAAAGATGAAGAAACGGGGATTTGGCTGACATTTGAATTTGAAAAAAGTTCGGTATTAATTCTAGATATCTTATTAAAGTAAGATTCTACTGCTTGCTTAGCTAAAGCTATTTCTTTTTCTAGATTATCTACTTGCACCATCTTGCCATTGTCGAATGCCTCTAAGAGCTCTTGTTCATATTCATCAAATTTCATTTTTTGTCACTTTGGTTTTTGAATCTATTTAAATTCTATAACTTATACATAAATTTAGCTAGCTAAGTAACACCTCGAAATTTTCATAAAAAATCGACTATCTTTGCTTAACCACCAAAAATAAAATTAAAAATATTTAATACATTTCCTTAGTTAATTTATAACTTTATATGGTAAATTAATAATACTAGTAGTCACCAATGGCCTATGCTTAGCATACACAATGCTTAGTATGCACAACTCGGTGACTCTTTTTTTGTAATGACTAAAAAAGTTTACAATAAAGCTAGATTAAGTTACGAGCAACAGATTCAAAAACTAGAAGAAAAAAATTTAAACTTTCGAGATAAAGTAAAAGCAAAATATCATTTACAACACATTGGCTATTATAGATTATCTGGGTATTGGTTTCATCGTAAAGAAAATAATTCTAATAAATTTGAAGATAAGAATTACTTTGAGGATTTTGTTGAAGCATACCTTGAAGATGAAAAGCTGAAATTTTTGTTGATGGCATGCCTGTTAAAATTAGAGATTAGCCTAAGAGCTAATATGGCTTATGTCTTTAGTAGTTTACTTGGCTCATATTTTTTATACGATAAAGACTATTTCAATAGCTACTTTAAGTCTGATACTAAAATTATAGAAAGCTTAACAAAGTCAAAAGAGACTTTTGCTGAACACGCAGTTAAAAATTACGAGCTGAGAAGTATTCCACCATGGATCTATTTAGAAACTTCCACTTTTGGTAATTTATATAACCTTTATAAAAATCTTAAATCTAAACCTAAAACAAGCAAAATTATCAATGTTATCCAAGCTAAAAAACAGGTTGCTTTAATTTACGGAGTGCAAAAGAATAGTTTGTTTGAAAGTGCTTTACATAGCTTATATGTAGTAAGAAATGCATGCGCTCATCACTCTAGACTTTGGCATAAAAAGCTTAATTCAAAAGCTGCTTTACTTAAAAACTTGATAGATAAAGAATATTGGAATTTAGATAACTATGAAAGTAACAAGATTTTTAATAGCTATCTAATATTAAGACATTTAATGAAGTCAGCTAATTTACAGTATAATGAATTAAATCAATTAGAAAAATTTTTTAAGAACTCAGAAAAATATAAGATAGAGTATGGTATATCAGAAAGATATTTTGAAGCTCACAGAGAATAAGAATATGTTTAATTAAATAGGTGTTAATTGTTGTATCAAATATAATTATGTTCACCAAAATATCTAAACTTTCATATGCGTAAAACTAGTAAAACCTCGAAATTTTCATAAAAAATCGACTCGTTAGTGAGACAGCTCGATTTGATCGAGGTGTGGAATTGTAAAAGTGATATTCTTTAGTTCTTTAAAAAACAATCATTTATTATGATTATGTGAAGATCTTTGAAAAGTAGAGGGTATCTCATAACAGATTAAAATATTTTATTAGCTTAGTATTTCTATATGTCTTTTTTGAACATCAGTAACTAGCTTATTCAAATTAGTGTTATGTTTTTTAGGTATTAACGCTGCTTTTGCATATAGGTTGACACCAATTCTTTCATTAAAACTTTTCTTATATAATTTTTTAGGTTCAAAAGATTATTCTTTATTTAGTTGCGTTTGTGATTAAAATCTTTTTTAATTATGAATATTATATAAAACGCCTTAATAGTTTTATCAACACTATTCCTGGCTTAAGATAATCATTAGTTTGTGAAAATTGCTAAGACTTTATAAAATAAACAAATAATTTTGATTATGTTTTGGTTAAGGTGGTATTTTTGTATTTCATATGTTTAATAAGATAAAATATCTAACACCTAAAAATCTACTTGATCAAGTTAGTAAGATAAACAAAAAAATGAGTCAAGCTGAGCACGGTGACTATAATTATCAGCAAATAGAGGGCATAGAAAAAATAAAAAGTTCTCTTGAGTATTTTAAAAATAATCAGGATAAATTTGGTAACTTATCGAAAAATACTAAAGCTGATCTTATGTATTTATCGAATAATACCAATGCATTTGAAACATTATCTTCTATGTTGCAAGATGGTTACTACCAGAACCAACAAATTCTAAACCTGTTTGAAGAAATTGGACCTAATTTATCTATAGATAATTTTGCCAGTGTTGATGAAGTTGATGAAAATATAGACAATATTAACAAGCTTCAAAAAGTACTTCCTGAATTAAAAAATACAGTTGAGTTTTGTGAAACTATCCAAACCATAGGTATACCAAATAACAGAAGAGATTTTTTAGTAAAAGAAGTATCAAATAATTCTGCAAAGCTTTTTAAAGAAGGCTTTATAAAGTATCTATATGATAAAACACCTCTACTCAAAAATATAACCAATGACGAAATTAAATTCATAACTGATGTAACACAAAGTAGTAGAGATGTTTTAAATAATAATGCTGAAAGTTATCATAAAGCAAACATTATATTAGAAAAAATTTCTAAAAGTCTTCAAATACCTCTAAGCTTAACTACTCTAGCTGCAAATACCACTTTACATGTAGCAAAACCTGATGATATTGATTTAAATAAAAGATACCCTGAGTATGAAAATAAAACTCAAGCTCATTTGCAAACTATTCAACAAGGTTACAAGACACTTAGCAAACTAGTTCGCCACCCTCAATTTGACTTTAAGATTAAAGATGATCACGGTAAAACTTCATTTGACTATGCTATAGAACTAAAAAGAACACCAGCTATTACTAGCCATTTAAGTGCAGCCCAAGATAAAAATTTAAATTTAATCCTAAATAATGATTTAGATTTACTACTAGAAGGTATTAAGCTTTCTAAAGCTAATTTTGAAATGATTAACAAAGTTCTAGTTATATCTAAAAGTACTTTAGATGAGGCTGTAAGTCCAAGAGCTAAAGTTTATAAAGCTTTAAAAGAAAACTCTGAAGATAGTCTAGTTTCATATGTTTCTGAAGCTATAAAAAATAAAGATTTAGAACTTAGTAATTTTATTTTAAATCATGCAAAAAAATCAGCTAATTTAAATAATAGTGAAGTGCGAGAATTGCTAAGTTATACTCTGAAGTCTGAACAAAAGATAGATTCATCTGTAAAGAAACATATAATAAATACAACATCAAAATATTTATTGCTACCAGAAAACATACAAGAATTTAGAAAAATATATGATTCCATGAATGAGAAGCAAATATTAAATGCGATGATTCATGCATTGAAACCGAATGAGGGGTTTTCAAGTCTTGAAACCATTAGCCCTTTACCACTGCTGGGTATAGCTATAGATTTAGACTCTTCAACACTTTTTAAAGAATTAGTCAAAGATGGTGTTGCCAATTTACCAATTTATAAAAATTTTAGTCTAAGAACTGAGATTGAAAAATCTGATCTGATAAATAAAGGTGCTTTTATCCAGCTATTAAATGAAGGTATAAGAATCCGAGATGATGACTATCCTACTTTGAGTAAGACATTACAAAGTGATCCTCTTTTAAATACTTTGTATGAGCAGCAGCAACTTCTAAAAGAACTAGGTGAATTTTCTGTAGATAATAATGAATTGTCAATAAATAGAAAGATAAGAAAAAGGAAAAATGAATTATTAAACTTGCATAGCCGTAAGACAGAACCAAAATATTTAACTTATAGTAGGGCGTTAAATGAGGGTGATGAAAATCAATATCTAAATCAACTAAAAGAAAGTAAAAAAACAAAACTAGAAAGATCGCAGGCTGCTAAGAGCATTCATAACAATACTAATCAAAGTACCTCAACTAATACTACTAATGAAGTAAAAAAGCAGGTTAAAACTGTAAGTGTTACTCATACTCCTGAAACACAAAAGCCACATTTAGACAATGTCAATGAAAAAAAAGAAAACAAACCCGTAAAAGCTAACAAGTCCTTTCTCAAGAAATTTTTGGGCTATGGAGCTGGTGGATTGGTTACTATAGGAGGGATAGGACAAATAAGTAACTCTATTAGTGAACATAATTATCTCAACTCGGATGAAGGAAAAGTAGAAATTATTTCTGAAGCATTAAGAAGTAATGACTTTGAAACTATTTTAAAATACGATAATGAAGGTTTTGACTTTGATGAAAATTTTAGTGATAGCAAAATTTTTGATTTGGCTGAAAATTCTTATGATGACTGGAGTCAAGCCGAAAAGTCATTTTTTAACGCTTATAATGATTTAAATATAACTAATTCCGACGGAACTTCTCTAATAGACTTTGCTCTTCAAAAAAATAACTACGAACTTGTTGATACTCTAATAAATGAAAAAGACTTTGAATTAGATCTTGATGAAGCAAGCTCAAAATTAGAAAATGGGAATTTATCTTCTGATAAATTTAGAAATATCTTAGAATATAAAATTTTTAAACGAAGTGCTGAATATGAAGCAGAGGGTAGATCAACTGATTTAGTGAAAGATAGTTTTTTAAACTCTTTTCTAGAGAATAGTTCATACACTTCTGCTCAAACAGTTCTTTCTACAGGAATGAATAATATAAGTAGGCAGACTAATCAAACATTGGTAGATAAAATCTATAACAATAAGATTGATTATACAAACTACTCAGAAAAAGAATTTTTCAATGCTCTTAAAGAAATAAATATATTAAATTTAGAGATTATAGATGATAATGGTCTACCCTATTTACTTAAAGCTACTAGGGCAAATAACAGTGTTGCAGTAGGTAATTTAATACAGTTTGGCGCAGATATGACTGTTACTGATAAATTTAATGATAATGCTCTACACGATGCTATGAGTAGAGGCAATGTAGAAATCGCTAAAAAACTTATTGATGCAGGTGTAGATATTAATCATCAAAATAATGTTGGTCTAACTCCTGTAATGTATGCTTTTGCTTATAATGTTAACCATGAAACTACAGTAAAAGTACTTGATTATGCTAAGAGCAAAGGTATAAGGCTTAATATAAATCTTAGATCGAGTGAAGGTATGGATCTAAGGCAGATTATCGAAGCTTATTTTAGAAGGCAACCTGAAATTATTCAACAACAACCAGAGCCGTATAGTCCACATGAAAATTACTTACGTAACAGCGATGGAGACCTTAATTTTTAGCTATTAGATTGTAGATACAATAACCAAGATTAAGACCTATATACCTTAAAATATCCATAACCCAGTGTTAAGAAAAGGTTAATTTTAATTGCTGCTATTGTATCTACTAATTTGAAATTGCTATCTTGATAAAAAAATTATGAAAACTACAAATAACCCTTTAGACCTTAATAATCCATATGCAAGAATTTATGATAATAACTTGAATATAGATGAAGATAGTGAAAAAAAACTACTAGATTTAAATCAGATAGTCAAACAGGAGCTTGCTTCGGGTAAATCTGATCAGCAGACTTCAGAAACTCTTAATAAAACTTCAGGAAGAGAAAATATTATTGATATAAGTACGGTACCTAAAGATTTAACTAGTAATGCAAGCTCAGTTAGGCAAACATGGTTAGATGCAAAAAACAAAATGGGTTTTGATGTACCTGCAATCTCTATAGCTGGAAAGAAATCTTTAGAAGAAGTAGAAAAGCTTATTTCTAAATTACCTAATAATTCTTATTCATCTGGAAAAACTATGCAACAAGAAATAGAAATTAAAACTAAGCTACTATCACTAGCGATGAAAGCTTTTGATGAAGCTCAAATTAAAGAAATTATTTCAAATTTACCAAGAGTGGCAAGGGAGCCAGAATATTTAAACGATTTTGATAAGCTAAAAGAAGTTAATCTTGAGGATAATACAAATGGTGATAAGGAGAATACCCCTATAGGCAAGCCAATTACTATGGTTGAGAAGTTGATGACTGTAAATAAGTATGGTAATGAGATCTATTCAATTCAGAATGCTGAAAGAGACAATAACTCAAGAGCTGTAAGAATATTAAGTGAGTTGGCTCTTAACGAAAGTCAAAGTAGTAATAACGAAGATAAAATAACTTATTTACATCAAGTAGCAGGATTTAGCACTGGTACGGCACTGAATATTGGTTTAAATAAATTTAAAAATATCAATATTAAGGATAGATTTGGTGAGACCCCACTTAGGTATGCAATTAAAAATAACAATATTGAAGGAGCTAAGATTTTACTACAGGCTGGGGCTGATATTAATAGTAAAAGCAACGATGGAACCAATGCTCTATTCGATGCTGTAAAACATGCAAATCTAAAACTTATAAGTCTGCTTATCGATAATGGAATCGATGTGAATTGTAAAACTGATTACGGTAATACTCCATTAAAAAATTCAATAAGGTCTTTAAAATATTTATCGGTGGTGCCGACATTTGAAGATTTAAGTTATGTGCAAATAAGCAAAAGAAAAGAAATGGCATGTAACGAAATTATCAAGTTGTTATTAAATTCGGGGGTGGATGTAAACATTAAAGATGAATCTAATGAGTCTGCTCTATCATTGGCGCTACAAGGTGGTGGAACACCTGATAATAAGTATACATATTCTTATACTAAGTTGATGGAAACATTACTTTATTATGGTGCCGATAAAAATGTTAAAGATACTCGAATAGATATATTATCACCAACGGGTGAGCCATCGGTAAGGATTGATCAGGCAGAAGTCGATTCATTATTACGTAAACCAAATAAAGAATTATTTGAGGATAACTATCAAACTAAACAATATTTTGATTCAATTAGATCTGGAGTTGTATTTGAATTACCCACTGGAATGCCGTTAAATATAAGAGATAATAACGGTGATAATGGATTAATGGTTGCAATCAAAGAAAAAAAATTTAAATTAGCACAATCTTTTATAGACACTGCTATAGATAACAAGGGGTATGATGCACTAATGGAAGCGATTATAAATGGTCAAGATGAAATAGTAAAATCTATCCTACAAAAACATATTGATCTAGGTGCTAAAAATAGTAAGGGACAAAATGCCTTAATGCTAGCAATAGTGAACGGTCAAAACGATATAGCCAAAAATATTTTATCTAGAAGAATTAATCTAAATGCCAAAGATAACAATGCATTGATAAATGTTCAAGATGAAATAGCAAAATGTATTTTATCAAAACAAATTAATTTAAGCGATAAAGATAATAATGGCAACAATGCATTGATGCTAGCAGTGCAAGGTTATGAAGTTGAGCCTAATTTTAAAGCTATAGGAAAAAAATTAAATGACTGTGAAAGATTTAAGAACTACAAAGTTGATCAATCCTTAGTAAGGTTATTACTATCTGAAAATGATATTAATGATACAAATAATGACGGCAATACAGCTTTAATGTTAGCTTCAAGAAAACTAAGAAACAAGGATACCGCTGAGTTATTGTTGGGTAAAAAAGCTGATTTGAATATTAAAAACAAAAAAGGTAAAACAGCTTTACAAGAATCTTATAATTCTATGAATGAATTTGAAGCATTGTGTAAAAAATATAATGACACAATTGGTATAATCTCGGTTAGAGAACATAATGATATGTTTGCAAAGCTATTAAAAAGAACTGCCAGATAAGATAGTTTTGTTTCGGGGCAATGTACTTATAAGGGTTCCGAATCAATAAAGTTCGTAAAAACATCTAAATATATAGTGCAAAACCTAATAATGAGCAGCGCACCAAAAGGTTCAACATATGTGGCGTACTGCACATGCTAAAGCTGGCTTACTTCTGAGTTATTTCTAAGATGACCCTATAAAAGTAAAAATAGAAATTAAAGAAAAGATTATTAATCTAATATCATAATTTTATCTGAATCAAAGGGTGAGAAGAAGTTTTAAATAAGTTCCTTAGAATGGTATATAAAACTTCCCATTCCATATGCTAAATTATTGATACTAGTAGTCACTCACGGCCTCTGTTTTTAAGCACGCACAACTCGGTGACTCTTTTTTTATATAGATTAAGGATTTACTACTGTCAGCTTTTAATTAAGGTGTGTTTTTGAAATAGAGCATTTAGAAATAAACTACTATTTTAAACATAATTTTTAATTACATAATTCTTAGTATTTAAATTAAGATACAGAAATATTACCTTGCTCTTAGTAAATTAATGTAAACAATTAACTTGACTTTAAGAAATGGTTAAATAAAGTGTGTTTTGTTGTTTAAAAGAAGATTTGTTTGCTATTTTAGATATTTAATACTGAATAGTACTTTAGTTAATTAATAATTGTAGGTTCATACTTAGTGAATTAAAAGTACAGAACAGTAAGTTAAAAGAGAGAAATCAAGATGCAAACAAATAATAATTTAAATATTCATAACCCTAGATCATAGGTTTATGGTAAAAACTTTAAACCTGATCCTGAGAATATAGAATCGGTAATCGAGTTAAACAAGCAAGTTAAACGAAGTGTTACTGAAACTAAAAATGCCAAAGCACCAAACGACAAAAATCAAGCTAAAGGATCATCAAAAGCAGATCGTGATAAAAATATTATAGATATTAATGCTGCACCGAAAGGATTGAGGATGGATGCACAGAAAGTTCAGCGTATGTGGCGTAAAGCTCAGACAGAATCAAGCCTTCACCCTGACTACTTTCAAAATGATACTAAAAAAGCCGAAATAGTTACTAATGCTTTGAAAATAATTAATCCATTAATTGATGAGTTGCCACGTGATGAATTCTCTTCAGCTAAAACAGCTAAACAGGAAATAAAAATAAAAGGTATGCTTCTAGACTTAGCTTTTAAAGTTTATGACAAAGCTAAAGTCCTAAAGATCATAGCATCTATGCCTAAAATAGCTAATGAACCAGATTATTTTAACGATTATGATAAGCTAAGTAAATTTAATACAGAAATCAGACCAGCTAATTTAAGTGAGTTTAAAGAAGTCGCTAATAAATATGGCTTAACAGCAGAAGGCGTTAAAAAGGCTACTATAGCTAATGATAATAGAGCTTTGGAAATCATGGCTGAAAGAATGAAGAATGATAAAGATGGTAACACCTTCTTGCATTTTGCCGCTAATTTTGGATCGACTTATGGTTTAGAGCTTGGCTTAAAAAAACATGATATAGATATTATTAATACTAATGGTGTAACACCTTTAATGGAAGCTGCTACAAATGGAAACAGTGACTGTGTAGAGTTACTTGCAAATAAAGGAGCGAACCTGGATCTGCAAGATAAATATGATCTTAGTGCATTAATGTATGCTGCTGAAAATAAACACAGTAACTGTGTAGATTTACTTACCAGTAAAGGAGCGAACCTGGATCTGCAAGATAATTCTGATCGTAGTGCATTAATGTATGCTGCTAGGAATGGAAAAAGTGATTGTGTAGAGTTACTTACCAGTAAAGGAGCGAATTTAGATTTGCAAGATATATATGGTAAAAGTGCATTAATGTATGCTGCTGAGAATGGAAAAAGTGACTGTGTAGAGTTACTTGCAAATAAAGGAGCGAATTTAGACTTGCAAGATATATATGGTAAAAGTGCGCTTTATTATGCTAGTGATGTCAATGACTTCGAAAAAGCTTGTGAGATAATGGAAACTTTAGTTTTTTATGGAGCTAATATGGATTTGAAAGATATAGATAATGATAATCCTTTGAATACACGTAACGATTCTGTTAAAAATAAGTTACGAGAACTTGGTTGGAATGGTTAACTAAATATCTTTATATTAGATACTAGTTATAGGCTTTTGGTTTTAATTTTATAAAATCAGAAGCCTATTTTAATATGAAGTGACTGAAAATTAAAGATTAAGAAACAGCCTATTTATAATAATATAATCCCGTCAAGCTAAATAAAAATAATCTGACTTTCCATAAATACTAAAATTCGCTACTTTATATATAGAAATACTTAAAGCTCTCTGTAAGAATCAAAAAAAGCATAATAGACTTTTAACCGAACCTTAAATCTGTTTAATATAAGCCACCTTCTTAATTAAATTTTAAATTTTGTATTGACATTGTATGACGCTACTTTATATACTTGTAAACATGGTGTTAATAAACAACGGAGTTTTAAACAATTCATAATTTAATTATCAAATTCTGAATCGTCAAATCTTTATAAAGATAGTTAATACTACAAGAGAGGAAACCTTAAAATTATGTCAACAACAGTCGGAAGTCAAGCAAGTGTACAAAACCTTTTTAATGCACGTACCAAAATACGTGAAGAAGCTTCTAATGAAGAAAAAAGTCTACAAAATATTCATGACTCTGTAGATTACAGTTCAGTTACAGCTGATAAATCGAAGAAAGTAGACGCTACACCTGAACAAATAGATGATTTTAAAGGTAAACTAAGTGAAGCATCATCTAAAGTCGTAGAGATGGTAACTGAAAAATCTAAAGATTTTAAAACAGCTAAAGATGAAAATGTTTTAACTTCGTTTAACTCTAATGATGCTTATATTGAGTTTACTGAAGATGATTTAAAAGTTATTAAAGATTTTACAGCATTATTATCAAAGGCTGGTCACTATAAAGATTCTAAAGATATTATTGCTGAAACTTCTAACGATGGTATTAATCACATGGTTAAGTTATTAGAAGTTCGCTCTGATGCCGAAGAGCTTAAGCCTGCACAAAAGAAAATCAAGAATGCCCTAGGTTCTTTAATTAATACTGAAGGTGATAAAAGTAAGAAATTACCAAATGTTCCTAAACGTTATAATATAACAGCTGCTGAACTAAAACAAGAAGTTCAAATGTTGTTAACACCATCTAAAGATGATGATACTAATAATACAGGTAAAATTAAAAGAGCTGCAAACCTAATCAACCAGATTGGTATTAAACAGATTGGTTCTAGTCTTCATAAAGAAAGTGCTGAAGGTGTTTTTAAGTACGTTAAAGATATTTTCACTACTAAAGATAATGAGGAGCTCGGTAATAACGTAGTTAAAGCTTTAAAAGATATCTTAGATCCTGTATTTACAGCTCCACTTGGTAA
The DNA here is from genome assembly GCA_964438425.1 of uncultured Gammaproteobacteria bacterium. Classification (GTDB taxonomy): domain Bacteria; phylum Cyanobacteriota; class Vampirovibrionia; order LMEP-6097; family LMEP-6097; genus CAYTKM01. The sequence goes on along the minus strand of CAYTKM010000003.1, from coordinate 151,876 downwards.
TGAAAATGATAAAGAGTTAGATGAATCGACGATTAGGCTATTAACTAATATTCGACAGGAAATGATTAGTTCTACTATGGATTCACTTAATAATTCAAAAGGCTTATCTAGCAAAGCAGACATCGCTCAAAAAACTATTGAAAAGTTTAAAGATGCTGGTATAGAAATCGGTGAATTTGAAAATAGAAATGAATTAGTTAATACTATTAAAAAAGATTTAGAGGAGTCTTTCTTAAAGTCTGATGACATTAATCATACAGCACAAAAGAAGTTTATGAAAAATTTCTTTAAGCTAGGTTTTGAAGATGCTCGGGTGACTAAAGATATTAAGAATGTTGATACTATTTTGAAACAAATAAACAATTCTAAAGTTAGTGATAAAGAAATTATTATAAAAAACATTCCTACTAGTATGATGACTGATGAACAAAAAAAAGGTGCTTTAAAAACTATTTTATTGTCAGTCGCTAAAAAAGCCGAGTCTATGGGATTGCGTTTAGCTAAATTAGAATCTGCTAATGAAGGTGATAGTATTGTTTCTACTCCTGCTATTGAAATAGTCGATTTTATCAACGATAGAAAAGTAGAAACTGCTAATGGTGTAGGTTTAAAACCGGTTATCAATCAAGCTGAGCCAGCACCTATTGGTAAAGATCAGTTCACTAATTTAATGAATTTATTAAAAGATAATGATTTAAAGTCATTAAATAGTGTAACAATCAAACCTTTTATTGAACAAAATATAGCTAAATTAAGATTAGATCCCAATGATACTTCAAAGGATCAAAAACAAATAGAACAATTAACAGAATTTACTAAATCAGCAATATCAGGTGTGATAAATTTAGAAAGGCAAGATCTTGCAAATAAGATGCAAGACTTAGAAAACGAAACAAGTGAAATATTCACTGATATTGGTATTCCTGCTGATCGTTTAAACAATTTTACTAAAAGACCAGATGCAAAATTTGAAGATTTTGAAGCGCTTCAAGATGTTATTAAAGAATTTTTTGAAAATGATCAAATTATTAATATAGATAAGAATTTAGCTAAATTTGGACCAAAGGCTACTTTAGTAATTGATAATAGTGATAGTAAAGCTAAAGCTGATCTCAAATCCAACTTTTCTAAATTAAAAAATGCTCTTAAAGATGTACAAAGAAATAATTTAGCTTTTTCTAATAAAATTAACGAAGAAATTATTAAAGCAGCTAACGGTAATGGTTATCTTTCAGTACCTAAGAAAAATGTTGAAGATATGATAAGAGTTTTTACAAACAATGACGAAAGTGGTGTTATAAATAGAGATGCTATTTTAGATGTTATATCTGACGGTAACAATTTAGCTAAAGATATGGTGGAGTTATATAACAATGAAATATCTCAAACAAATATTGAAAATGCGACTTTAGACTCACAGCAATTAGAGGGAATTGAAAATTTTAATAAAACTAAAACAGATTTCAATATTGAAGATTCTGATAGTAAACTAAAACTAATTGCTAACCAACTTTCACTTTCTACTACGGATTTTAATAGCGCAGAGACGCCACATGAGATACGTATGGAATTTCTTAGTGCGGTTTCAAAAGTTTTGTCAGAAGCTAATCCTTCTAATCAAGCTTATCGAATTGATTCAGATAAAGAAAAAAGAGCTCTTTTAGGTTTTAACAGTAATTCACCTATTGATAAGAAGAAAGCAGAAATTACATATAATAGTATTATAAATCGAATATTAACAACTTTAAGGAATGATAGACAACTTTCAACTATTAGAGAAGGAATTAATGCTACTGATGTTAAAAGCTTATCTTCTAAGAAGATTGAAGATTATGATAAAGCAGCAGATAAGCTATTTGCTGCTTTTGATAAACAAAGATTCGACTTAGATAACCGAGGTAGTGGTTTAGATAAGATAGACCTTGATAGACTAGATCAGGTTCTTGAAAGAGAAGAAGAATCAGGTTCTGATTCATCTCAAAATATCGTAACTAATACCATAATGAGCTCTTTGAAAAATCTATTTCGTATGTTAGGTAATAGCGAATCTTTAGCTCCAGTTAATGAATTTATGGTGACTGAGAAAGGAGCTGATAAACTATCAGAGAAATTTAAAGAAGCTTTAGAAAGAGCTGCAACTTAAGCTTTAAATTTAATCTAAAACTATTAGACCGCTTACTAGATTTATTAGTAAGCGGTTTTTTATTATCAAATTATTAATAAAACCTTCTTTATATTAATAGGAATATTTAGCTAAACATGCAAACATCTACTACCGAATTAAGACAAGCTTATTATGCTGTTAAAGCAAAATCAAATACTCAGTTACACAATAGTGCAACTACTCTATCTAAACAAGGTAGAGAACAGAAACTAAGTCATCAGAGAAATAGAAAGTTTGCAGAAAATAATCAGAATGCGCAGATTAGTGTCGCTGATTTTACGTATAATTCACAGCCAGAACATCAGCTGCATATGTTTGCTGATACTAAAACTATAGATGAAATCGATGAAGAAACTTTTAAAATTCAGCAGAACTTAATGGCTGAATTGAAACAAGATTTTGATATGCATAAGGATGCTAAACCATTTATAAAAACTCCTACAGGAGCCCAACAACTAAAAGCCATGTTCCAGCTAATAGGTAGTAAAGCTGCTTCTGATGAAGCTACTGAAAGATTGGGAAGCTTGCAAGCTCAAGCTAAAGAAGTTATTAGAGAAGTGGTCTTTAACGATGCTGATATTGATAATAATAGAGACTTAATAAACATCTTAAAAGCAGAAGACCCACTACAGACTTTAAACTCTATCAACACTGTTTTAAAAGAAAATACTACGCTTGAGATACATAGTCGGGAATTTTTTGATAATATATCTAATAAATTTGGTGGTGGTCAAATAGGTAAAGTCGTAGCTGAAACTATTGTAGGACGTATTAAGGATTTTAAAGAAAATGATAAAACTCAAGTTTTAGAAAATATAGCTCTTGAGCTTGAAGATACATCGGTTAATGATGATTTTAGTCAGGCTGTAGACGATATTAATAGTACATTTCATAAGCACTACATGAACAACGTAAAAGATACTGAAGTTCGTGTTGCTATTAAAAACCGAGATCCTGAGCTGCAAGAACTTTCAAATAAATTAATTGATGTTTTGCATGATCGAAAAGAATCTTTAAACGCTATCTTTGAATTGAAAGTTGGACAAGGTCAAGACCACCAAGCTTTACAAAAATATGCTAAAGCTCATACTATAGAACCTAGAAAGATAGTAGAGAACTTCAGAAATGAAAAAGAGTTTGCCGAAACTAATCTTGGTATTTTAAGTGCTTTTAAAGCAGATAAGAAAAAAATACCAGTTGATATAGTTTTAAGAAAAGCTGACTTCGAGGAAAACCAGGAGCTATTTGAAAAACTGACAGGAGTTGAATTTGGTGATCTAGACGCTAAAAAAATTAATATTGTTTTAGATAAAACATTGGATAGTCCAGCTGGACGTGAGTCATTAAAACAGTACAAAGAAATTTTGGATGATAAAGTCCGAATCAACAATAAAAAAATCTCTCATGCCGTAAAAGCCTTTACTAAAATGGACGAAATGTTTCTTAGAGCTAGTACATTAAGTCCACACTTAAAAGCTAAAGTTGCTCAAACTTTTAGAGCTGATGATGGTAGCGAAGGTACTGGTAAATTAGTTTATCAAGTAGCTAATGACTATGAATTTAAAAGTGATTTAGTAGAATACACTAAAGACATACTGGCTCAGAATTTTGGTCATGAAAAACCATTACAACAGCTTGCAATTTTAAGCTCTAAGATTAACAAGATAAACGAACATATAGATAGTTTGTTTACTGAGCCTCATGATAAAGTTATTGCTAATGATGTCATTGGTTCAGGTGATATGATTTTTGATAAATTACTTAGTGATATCGATGATGACAGAGTTTCGGGTGCTGTTAGGATTGCTTATCAAGCCTATAAAGATGATTTAGAAGCTCATAATAAGCAGCAAGACGTTATGGTAGAGATGCACGGTATTAGTTTTGCTGGTCCTCGTGATGCATTTGTGAAACAAAGTTTGAAAGCTAAACTGATAGCTACTTATTTAAGTGATGATAGTAATGTATCTCCATTACATAGAGAGCACGCCAAACTTTATAAGGAAAATAAAGTTAAGATTGATCAAACCATAAAAATGATGCATCATAATGCTTTTTCAGTCTTTAAGAACTTAGACGATAATCCTAAAGGTTCTTCTTATGATGTTATTAGTGATGCTGGTATTTTACTTGATGGTGATAAAGGTGCTTTAGAACTATTGCATGATGAAGATTTTATCAGCTTATTAGATGGCAAGAATGATAGTAAACATGATAGTGCATGGTTAGAAAACAAAATTAAAGATAAGCTAACTAATATAATTGAAATGATTTTAAAGACATTACCATCAGATATGTATGAAGAAGTTCTTGATATGAGTGCAGAAGAAAACAATGGTAAAGTGGAATACGACCTTAATCTTGGTATCGATAATTCTCATTTAGAAGATACGGCTATTATCGCTTATCAAAAACGTTTAGTCGCGCAAGCACCAACCTCCTCTTAACTAAAACTTATAAAACCACTATCAAAAACCTATAGGTAACTTCTTTATATATACAGGTGTAGTAATAAATCTAACACTTTAGATTTTCGAAAAACACAACTCAGATATGAAGATAGTCGCATCAGTTCAAAATCAAGTTAATAGATTAGTCGATAAAGCCGCTAATATACCTATTGAACGTACTCGTAGAGGTGAAACTAAGTCAGCAGCTCTATCTTTAGCTAGCTGGGAAGGCGAGCCAGCAGATCAGGTTGCTAAATTTCTTCAAGATATTACTGCTGATGCTAAGAATGCTGCTAAAAATCCAGGTTTATTATTTAAACCCAGCTTATCTCAAGATGATTTTCAGGCTATTTTTGATATCGCTAATAACCGAGATAATGGCGAGCTAGCTAAAGCTGCTAAAAACACTATTACAGCCATTACAGATAACGCAGCTAAAACTACTGGCACTAGTTCTAATGATACTGGTAGAACCTTAGTTGAAGTCGCTGCTAGAACTGGCGTAGAAAAGTTTGAAGCTTTAGATGAATTAATTAATAAACTAGCTTTTAACACTAACTTTTTTCAAGATATAACTAACTTTAACCGCGGTGATAATCACTTAGAAAAAAATATTGCTAAAACCGTTAACAACGAAATTTCAGAAAATATTATTCCTCTTTTCAGAGAAAACCGAGCTTTAGTAAAAGCTTTAAAGGGTAATGCCGTAAATGAACTTCAATCACTTTTTTCTGATCCTAAAGCATTTTTTCACCAGGATGAATTTGCTACTTTAAGAGATGAAAAATTACCTAGAATCGTAACTAGTATGCGTGCAGGCTACGCTACTATCGTAGAAAAAGCTCAACCTAAAGGTTTTTTTGGTGCAGATAAACCAGGCACAGTACTAGTAAATAAAGTACATGACATGGTCAAAGCTGCTCCTAATACTAAAGAGCACTCACAAGCGAAAGACACATTGCTTAATCATTTAAAAGATAACGCTAATGAAGTGTACCAGTTAGAGCAGAAGATCACGCACTTGCAAAAGGAACAACAATCTTTACTAGATTCTAAAGAAGCTCACGATATAGGAGCTGATGATTACGCTGCTAATAATGCTAGTAATTTAGAGCAGTTAACTGAAGCTAAAGACACTTTAATTAAAGTGAAAAATCGTCATCAGGCTGAAGCTAAAAACATGCAAAAGTTTTTTGATAACACTGAAAAGCTTACTGGTAATAAAGGTTTGCAAGAAATGGTTCAGTTTGAATTATTAGAGCACTCTAATCCTAATTTAAGTGATGTGCAAGACACCTTAGTTGAAAAGCTATTTATGGTAGATGAAGGTTTTATTAATGCGTCTGTGCGCGAGCAAGTCGGTGATAAATATCCTGATTATCGCAATCAATTAATGGCTCAACTCTCTCCTGCTGATCCTTTGCTAGCCGAAGATTCATTAGAAGTAAAAGTGCTAGATAAACTGCAAGGTGATTTTGAAGCTTTAAGTGCTGAAAAAGATAAAATAGATACTGAAATAAGTGCGATCACTTCTAGCACAGCTTACCAAAAAGTAGATAAAGTCTTAAACCGTAATATAGCTGAGCTTGGCTTAGATAGAATAGATGAACGTAATAACGTTATAGATAACCTGCAAGGTATGTTAAATTCAGGACCTCAGTCTGGCACTAGCGTTAAGGAGCATTTTCTGGATCGAAATAACGTAGCTGGCATGCAGTTGCTTGAAGTTTTAGAAAATACTAATGCAAGACATCATGAAATAGAGAGTTTAGTTAATGATAATCAATTAGAAGGAATTGTTAGCCGTTATAACCAGGCTAATACCAGCTCTAATTCACTTACTGACATGAAACGCGAGCAAAGTTCACTTGATTTTGTAAATAATTTGATCGAATTTCATAAACAGGAACTTAAAACCACTAATAATTCTAATCTTGTTGATCAAAAAGTTGAACTGGCTAAATTAAGAACTTTGGTGACTAAAGATATAGAAAGTGTGGATCAAGAGAAACTTTTATTAGTTGAAGCTGTTAGTACTGAAACTGTTGAAGCTACAGATCCTTCAGATGGTAAAGCCATTAAACTTTCTGCTAACTTTCCTAGCTTATTAGCCACTGAAAATGAATATTTACAGTTCTATAAAAATGATTCCACTACAGTTGCTAATTTAAAGCTAGCTGGTGAAAGTCTAGATCGCGATCAGATTATTAATCAACTAGAAAGTAATAAAGACGAGCAGCTGCGTAATATCCCAGCCCGCAATGCTGAAATAGTTATCGAGCAGCTAACTAATACTAAATTAGTGGATCCTGAAAAAGCTCAGGAGCAGCTTTTTAATGTCTTAGAACAAAATCTAAATAAACTAACCAGTAAAGGCACTGATAAGAGTAGTAAATATCTAGAATTAATAAGCCATTTCGTGCAAACTGCTCTTAAGGTCTTTATTAATAAGTTTTTTACTCCAGAACCTGACTCTGAAGCTGCTAAAACAAAACAACCACCTAAGGCTGAAGCCACTTAATAAAAGGAACATCTATGTCAAACTTCACACCACAACTTAGTTTTTTACTTAAACAAGCTAAATCTCAAGAAAAAGAAAAAGCTAAGCAGCACCATCAGTCGATGATTAAAATGCTTTTTAAGACTTTAAACTCTAATGCTTCTGACTGGCTTAAAACTAACACTTTAGAGCTGTTATATGAATACCGTAATCTAGCTTTTGTAAGAAAGCAATTAACTGAATTAAGTGAAACAGTTAGCGAAACTATGCAACTTAGAATTAAAGAGTTTTTAGCTGGTGAGCTTGATGACTCAAGATTACAAGAACAAAAGCAACGTCTCCAAGAGTCTGAAGAGATGTATGCGCGTATTAGAGCAGAAATTCAACAGGAAAACAGTGCTAATTTAGAATCTAATGTGGTAAATCAAATCGGTTTATTAGGTTTAAGAAAAAATTAATATCAAAACTCTGTTAAAAAACTCTTTATATATATAGATTAAAGACAGATAGGAAATAATTACTTGGTTCAAATCATAGCTAATATCAAAGAGCACTTAAGTACTAGAAGAGAAGCTAGACGTAAAGATTACGCGAAAGGTGCAGTTCATCAGCTTAGAACTAAGCAGATGACTACTGGTAATAATTATGAAGAAACCATTGGTCGTATAGATAGTATAGGTAACCTAAGAAAAGGCTTGGTTAATGATCCTAATTATATGGCTAAGCTAAGCGATTCTATTGATCAGTTAGCTACTTATGATCTTAAGGATCCTAACGTAGTTTTACAGTTAAAATCAGATCGCAGCTTTCAAAACAATTTAGTATTTTTATTAGAGTTAACTGATGGTAATAATGAGCAGAATATTGCATTTGATAGTGATGTCCGCGAGCAGGGCGTTAAGATTTTAGATTCTTTAATTGAAAAAGATTTTAAAAGTGAATTTTTTAATGATAAAGATTACCAAAACTTAGACAATTTTTTAGATATAGCTAGGCAGGAAGATAAAGATGATAAGTTTGCTGCTGTGGCTAAGTTTATCGAAGGCTTAGATGATGATGTACGTAAAGACGGTCTCTCACCTAAGTTAGCTAACTTTTACGATAAACTAAATAATGGTTTAGGTGGCAATGTTGGCATAGCTTTAATTCAGCAGTTCGAGCAAGGAGCAGCTTTAAAAGAACTTAGACAAACCTTTGATTTGCAAAGAGAAATAGTTGATGACACTAATAATTTAGATCTTTCACCGACAAGTAAAGCAGCTTCGCAAGCTGTAAGAAATTCTTTGTTTAAAACTATTGAATCTGAAATGCAGGATTCAGGAGTTAGCAGTAAGCTGCAAGAGCTTGTAAAGGGCGTAGCTTTAGCTGATGATCTAACTGTTGAGCTTGAAAAGGCTGAAGATAAGGTTGAAAATTATTTTCAGGATAAAATTTTAGAAAATGTCGGTATTCAAACTGAAATCATCGAAACTAGTAAAAATATAACTAAACTTAAAGCAGTGGTAGATCAAGGTCAAGGTCAGCTTGAACCTCTAAAAGCAAACCTTCATCTAAAAAACAAAATTTACTCTGAAGAACGTGAAAAGTTCAATGAGTATGAAGAAAGTTTTAATGCTGAAATTAATGAGACAGATCCAGATACTGGCAGTCTTATGTTATCACCAGCTGAAATTCAGACGAAATACGAAGAAAGAAATAAAAAGATCGAAGCTTTGAATGCTTTAGCTGAAGAAGTTAACCAAGCTCAGGAGCCTATCAAGGAGTTTAATAAAAATAAAGCGTCTTTAGAGAAAGCTCATATTAAACTTCACAATCTTAAAAATGCAGAAAAAGACTTTCATAAAGTATTTAATCGTGACCTTATAAAATTAAATGAGTCTCTCAAAAAGTTTTCTAGCACTCAAGAAAGCGGTGAAAGTGGTTTCGCTAATATTATAGTTGAGCGTATGCTCAAGATTTCTAACTCAAATAAAAATTCTTATATGGATGTTTTTTCAGATTTATCTAATTTAAGTGATCAAGATATTAGGCATAGTGACAATAAGCTTTTACAAGCTATTCATAAAGAAGCCTTAAATAATACTTATGCTGATTTAGATTTAGATCCAGCGTTCTTAGTTCCTAATGGAGCTGATGATCCGACTGAAACAGCTGAATTTGAAAACCAGTATTCGATAAACCTAGAACTTAGTGCTAAAAAGTTTAGAGCAGCTTTTACTAGTCAGGCTGTTGACCTGACTGAAAACCTATCTTTAAATCAAGATCATAAGGTAAGAATGGTAGAAGACATGAAAGCTATGGCTAACAGAAATATAGACAGCTTGTCAGATCATAATGTTAGTTTTAATAATAGTGGTATAAAACAGTTTTTTAAAGAAAATTTGGTGTTGAATATACTAAATATTATTAAATTTTTAGGTGGTGGCTTAGAAGACATCATGACTAATCAAACAGCTTAACTAACTAAGGCGTGTAGTTTAAAATTTAAAAAGGGACACAAATATGGCTAATAATTCAGAAACATTAATGCACATCTTTCTAAAGAGTAAAAAGAACTTGGATGAAGAATCAGAAAGGCTCAGACGTGAAGACTTTGCCCGCAATAATATTAAATTGATGAATAAATATAAATCTATCTCATCGCAAGAATACTATGTGAAAATGTTATATCATTTTTTGGATTTTGACTTTGTTAAAAAAGCTCTTATCACTTGTTACCATGAAAGTAAATTTGAATCTATTAAGAGTTTAATTAAATCTTTTCATAGCGGAGAATATGACTGCACAGAGTTTAAAGAACGTGAGTATGATCTTTTAGAGATATTTCGAAAAGCACATAAGGAAGCTGAAGAAGATTCTGAGCGTATACGTTTTGAGCTTTCTTATTAAAATCTATAAAAGTAGCAAATCTAAACTCATCAAATGTACTATTCTCCGTATTTATGACGGCACCGAAAACATTGATGAAGTTTTTGAATACGAACTAGGACGCCGTAAGAAGAAAAATACTGAAGTTTAATTAAAAGTTGCTTGCGCTGATATAGAATTTATCATTATTGGTAATTATCGCGGGTCTCTTATTAATTTAATTATAATAAGCGTACATATAATGACGCTTTCATACTAAAAGTTAAGATCTCTAAAGTACGATGAATAGTAACTAAGTACAGTCTTTTAATAATTGTTACCATTTACCAAGCCTATTCAAGACGATAACAAAAATACAGATAGAGCATTAAGGTTATAAGCGTTTGCTATCAATTCTTATAAATCTCACGTAATCTATAAACTTGATCTCTAGTATCCACTATCTTACTACCGTCAAAATGCTGAGTCTTTACTTCGCCTTCGTTATCTTTATTACCAATTTGAATTAATGCTCTGCAACCAGCTATATCTCGACTACTAATACCATAAGAGACTTTTCTAGCAAGAGGATTGTTTATATAGGTTCTGGTAATATCAAACTCAAAATCCTTGCCATTAAAATTTAAAGTTGCTGGTCCACCTTTGCCATTTTCATCTTTAGCTGCTGAAGTTCTTGCTACTAATTTAGGCATATTAAAATTCCTTCCGTTTAGTTGAAGAGGTTCACTTAATTTAGTTTCATCTCCATAATCAGCATTAATAGCCATTTCCATTAAAGCCTGACGACTTATACTTTGAATTTCAGGACAGTCGGTGATACGGGCAACTTTTAAAGGTGCTTTAGAGATTGCCATTAGGTCGTTTTGTATAGTTTCTTTTTTACTACTAGTTTGTGTATTACTTTCTGCTTGAATTGCTAGCTTATTAGCTTGTTTTTCATTTTGTAAGTTGGCTTCGAAAACTCTGCTGGTATGATCCTGCATATTTAATTCTTTAGCTTTATCTGCGGCAAGCAAAGTAGGGTCAGGACTAGCAGTCTGCAGACCTAAAGCGGTAAGTGAAGTTAATAGTTGAAATCTATAGTTTATCATAGTAGAGTATTATCTTAGCTTTAGATTCTAATATTTGAGGATTGTTTAACCATATATTAATTTTTGCTACTCTAAATTTTAAAATAGGTATGGGTTATAAATTATTAAAGAAGTAATTAGTTGTAAGATTTATTTTTAAATTACATTTTCTAACTAAGGCAGAAATAATAGGTAACTAAAACTATTAAAAATCCAACAATGACGTACCCATCAGTAAAATGATTCATATATTCAAACTAGATAGTGTATTTAAGGTTTAGTATTAAAATACTTTAGTGAACAGGACTTAGATTTCCTCTATCTTTATATAAAATACCTGCATTTCTAGTGTTAGTTTTTCCAAGCGGGTCAGTAATCTCTATAATTTGAGTCTCACCGTTTATCTGAGTAGCTGTAATTTGTATGCGGCACAAAGGATTACGTGTGGCTTTAATATCGAATTTCAATTCTTGAGGTAACTTCAATTTCTGAGCTCCTTCCGTAGTGCGTACAATATAGTTTTTAGCTGGCGCAACTTTTTTTTGTACATCATACTTTTCTTCATCTATATCTAACATAGATACAGCTGGGTTTTTTTTGCTCGTACGATAAGTCTCATAATTATTTACTTTACCTGCATTTATATATCTAGCTTTATTAACTAAAGTTGCTAGTGACAGCGGTAAGTCTATTAGTTCAAGCTCTTTTTTACAGATTTTCGAGATATTAGGTTTAGAGTTTTTAGTAGTAGATTTTTTATTTGCTAAGCTGGCATTAGAATCCTTAGTTTGATCATGATTAAAATGATTAGTTTGGTGAAGCTGTTTTAAAAGTTTGTTTTCATCTGCTTTACTTCTTTTTATTTCATCAAGTGTGCTTGAATTTTTAGCAGCATTTTGCTTTTTAGCCACACTTCTACTTATAGGTGCTGTGTTATAAACTTTATGTGGATGCTCTTCAATCGCACTAACACTAGCTTTAGAGTTTAAGCTAAGCGAACTTAAGCTAGCAGCGAGTATAGTACTAAAGCTTTTTACTGAATTATTCACAAAGCATATCTTAACTTTAGATTATGGTTTGGAGTGATTAGTTTAAGGTTAATTAATTATTAATTTACTATAGACATTATCGAAGTTTAAATCTATTAAATTAACTAGTATTTTTGCTTCTGACGTATCAGTTTCTTTAATGGTACTTTGTCGCTAGCTAGTAGTATTACTTAATTATATTGGAGGTTCTATGCTTAAAGACTTCTTTACCATAATATTCAGTGAAATCTTCTAAGCGCCGACTTTTAGGATCAAAGAAAATACTTACTTTCTGTTTTAGTAGTGGATTTTTATAAGCTGTTGAACTGCCTAAGGGACGTTTAGGAAATTTTAAACCATTAGTCACGAAAACTTTTATTTTACAATCTGGTTTACTAATTGAAGCTATTGAATAGCTGATAGTTTTAGGTATAAATCTAGTTTTAGAAATCGACTTAGTGGATACGGACTTCTGAATATCAAACTCTTCATCGGGTTTCACCATAAATTTTATTACACCTGGTTGGTTTTCACGTGTTCGAAAGGTCTTAGTATTACTGTATCTACCTTGTGCGATGAATTTAGCATTGTTCACTAAATTAGCGATTTTTTCAGGTTCTACAAATAGGTTATCAATCTCATCGCAGCGACCTGCTTGCTGGGATAATTTAAAATTGTTTTTATGTAAAGCGTTAAGTTTAGGTCGAGTAACCTGAGTATTTTCTAACTTGCGATTAGTAGTAATATCAGCTGGATTTAAATTTAAAGTTAATGGTGTCAGCGCCAGACTGATGCCACGAGATACTAAGTTTTGTTTAATGTTCATAAACTGAATGATTTTAACTTACCATTAACTTGCATGCAAGATATTTTTAGCTTAAAGTTATAGCTTGAAATATTATGAATTATTTAAAACATTGAAGACGGGCTTAAAAATTTTACCTACAACTAAAGGCTAGCTAGTATTTAATTTACTTTAATTAATATAGTTTTTAGGTATGACTATCTAGTCATCATATGTTCCTGTTGGATAATCTTCGGGTCTACTCGGGAATACTGGGTTTGTAGTGGTTTCTCTATAATCCTCTCTTCCTCCAGGACCATGTATAACTCCTACAATTTTTTGTCTATAGTGAGATTTGTTGGGATTAGCATAACCTTCACTGACATAATAATTATTTACAACATAAGTGCCTTTACATTTAGGTTGATTTTCACCTACACTCTTAATTATATACATCTCTATTTTTGGTTTGCCTAGCTTATCTTCTTCTACATTACTTTCTCTATAATTTCTTGCCAGAGAAACTTTCCTAGTAATGTCAAACTGGTATAGTTTTTTATCTTGTGGGTTAGGTTTGTTAAACTCATCATAATAGGTAGCTGGTTTTTCGGCTATAGTTCTATAAACCTTATATCACTCAGCCTCTTTTATCCTAGGTCCCCTGCTAACTGTACCCATAGATCTAAGATGAGCATCCATTATTAATGGACGTAATCTTCCTCTCAAGGTGAGTGTTGGACAGCTAGTACTAGCGGTTCTGACTGGTTTACCAGTACGAGGATTACGCGGACCATCTAAAGCTAACTTTATAGGGGCATATTTAAAGTTTGATCTTGATTTTTTCGGTCTACCTTTTTGCTCACAGTTGCCTTAACAGGGTCCTTTATCTGAAGTGGTTGCTGCTTATTAGCGTCAACTGAGCTGCTATTTATTATTAGTGGTGTTAAAAATCCAGTACCAAGACTTATAAGTTTACTTTTGAATTGCATTTAGCTAATGTTAGCTTTAAAGTTTATATTAACTAAATATTTTAATTGTTAATTAACCTTAATTTGGTTAATACTTTACTTTGAATTTTAAGCAGTTATCTATTGTTTAAACGATCGTATATATTATCAAAAGCATTTTGAGAACCAGCTTGAATAAACGCTTTTTGATTTATTATATTATTGATTAACTCTATAATTTTCTGATCTACTATTTTTTTATTAGCTTTATTATCTAAATTTTTAGTCGCATTTACAATTTTATGATCAAAACCAAGTTTTAAAAGCGATTCTTGCGCTGCTACTTTATCACTAAGAAGCATATCAGCTTCCTCTTGAGTGTATCGTCCTGATTCCTTTAATTCTTGAACTTCAACACGTGACATACCATCTGCAAGTTTATCAAATCTAAGACCTAATAAATTAACAAGAATTTTAGCTTCTCTAGTATCAGTATCTATTAAAGTTCTTTCAAGCTTATTTGCCAAAGATACAATAGAGTCTGGTCTGACTTTAGCTACTAAGCCATCTGGGACATTAATCATATCAACACCCATACTTCTTATAGTATTTTCAGTAGCCTGGTTTACTAATCTATTAAATTTATTAAAACCTACTGCTGGATCTTCGTAAACTTTAACTTTACTACCTTTAACTTCGCCTGAAGTATAAACACCGTTTTCTCTACTTACTCTAGCTAGTATACTATCTACCATAGATTGACTAGTTACAGGAGTTTCTACTGTAGCTAAACGTTTACCTCTAGCTATTAACTCACCGCCAGTATTTAAATTAATACCTTCTGCTTGCTCAGATGCTGCTGCTTTAGGCTCGAAGCTAAAAGCCATCGGCTGAGCATTAAATAGTTTCATTAAATCTGTATTACTGCGTGCGCCCTGCTCATGGGTAGTTGGAGAGCTTTGCTTTGGCTGGATAACTCTTGCTTGTTTATTAGAATTAGTTTCTAAAGTAGAAAGTGCTTTATCCGCTATAGCCGCTTCAGCAGGGTTGCCAGTTAAGCTAGCTGCTGCAGCACTAATGCCAAGTAGTTTAGCAGGTAAATTAAGTTTAGGTAATTGAAGATTCATGGATTAAGCTCTTATTAATTAACTTAACAAACTTAACGTGAATTACTTAAGTCTTTTATTTTGATTTAATGATTGCACTTAGGTGTATATTTATCTAAAATAAACTAAAAGTTTATAAGATTTATGTTACTAGAATCTAAAAATCTAACTTTAAACAGTCTTAAAGCTTAAATTAACTATTATGTGAATTTAAACTACGATATTAACTAACTTATTAGGAACCACGATCACTTTTCTGATTTGCTGCTCGCCGATTTTAGCTTGCACCTTTTCATCAGCTAAAGCTAGCTTTTCTAAATCTTGTTTACTTTGATCAATAGCAGTTTTAATAATAGTAATTTTTTTACCTTTTAATTGAACAACCAGATTTATATTACTTTCTTTTAAAAACTGCTCGTCAGCTGCTAGCCACTTTTCAGCGTGCACCGAATTGCTTTGAGCTAAAACCTCATGCCACAACTCTTCAGCTAGATGCGGAGCAAATGGAGCGATCACTTTAGTAAAGTTATATAAGAGATTAGATACTACTTGAGTGTCCTCAGGATTATAATCAGCTTTATTTAAAATATATTTATACATACTATTAATAAACTCTGACATCCTCGCTACTGGAGTGTTTAAACCGTAAGAATCTAAATCACTGGTAATAGCTTTAAGTGCTTTATGGAAACTCTGAACTATAGTTAAGTTAGCTTCGTTTAACTGGTCTGCTTTTAAGTCTAAAGTTTCTTTAAAGTACTCAGTTTTTAAGTGAGTTTGCAGTTGTTTATAAAGTCTAAAAATTCGATTAATGAATTTATATTGCCCCTGAGCGCCATCTTCACTCCACTCGACTTCAGCTTCAACTGGCGCAGCAAACAAAATAAATAGTCTAGCAGCGTCAGCGCCGTATTTATCGAAAAAGTCGGTGGTACCGATGACGTTACCTTTAGACTTCGACATTTTAACTATTTTCTTTTCTTTATCTGAGTACTTAACAACCATACCCTGAGAAAGCAAGCGCGAAAATGGTTCATTAAAATCTAGCATATCGCAGTCACGCAAAGCTTTAGTAAAGAAGCGCGCATATAATAAATGTAAAATCGCATGTTCAACGCCACCTACATACTGATCGACAGCGAAAGTTTTATCCTTAGCAAATGGTAGCTCGGTATTATGCGGATCACAGTATCTTAAAAAATACCAGCTACTACACATAAAGGTATCCATAGTATCAGTCTCGCGAGTGGCAGGTTTACCACATTTAGGGCATTTAACATGTTTCCAAGTCGGGTGACTAGGTAGAATATTAGGTCCCATTTCAACGTCTTCTGGTAATTTTACCGGTAGATTTTCCTGCGCTTCAGGTACGATACCACAATCATCGCAATGAATCATTGGAATCGGTGTGCCCCAGTATCTTTGGCGGCTAATTAACCAGTCTCTAAGCCTGAAGTTAACCTTAGCTTTAGCGCAACCTTGTTGCTCGCCCCATTTTACGATTTTTTCTTTAGCTTCTTGCGTGCTTAAACCATTAAATTTAGCTCCAGTCACTTCGCTATCGCTATTTACTAAAATGCCAGCTTCGGTGTAGGCTTCAGTTTCGATAAGCTCAGTTTTAGCAACTGCACTATCTGAAATAACCTGTTTAATAGGTAGATCGTTTGTTTTAGCAAAGGCATAATCACGTGTATCGTGTGCTGGCACTGCCATCACCGCGCCCGTACCATAATCTACTAAAGCATAATCAGCTATCCAGACTGGAATTTCATCACCAGTAAAAGGATTGATAGCATACGAACCTGTAAAGCAGCCAGTTTTAGTTTTACCTTCTGCCGTGCGCTCGATTTCGGTCTTACGCGCACTTTCCTCTTGATAGGTTTTTACCGCCTCGCTGCGCTCGGCGGTGGTCAGTGCTGGCACTAAAGGATGCTCTGGTGCCAGCACGATGTAAGTCACGCCCATGACAGTATCCGGGCGTGTGGTGTAAACATCTATGTTGTTTAAAATCGGGCTCACTTTTAGAGCTGAGAGGTCTTTGATTTCGTAGTTTGGTTCTTTATTATCATTTATTTTAGAAGCGCCATCATTATTAATTAAATTATTAGAAACATTTTCTAGACCAGCAGTATTTAAATTTCCTTTCATCAACTGACTTTGAAAGAAACTTAGCAGCTGTTCACTTTCTTTAGTGCTTAGAGTGTCTAAATCAAGTTTATTTTTTAATGTAAAACTTAAGGTTGCGCCAGTAGACTTGCCGATCCAATTACGTTGCATGGTTTTAACGTGTTCTGGCCAGTCTTTAAGATCATCCAGGCTAGTTAAAAGTTCATCAGCGTAATCAGTAATTTTTAAAAACCATTGACGCATAGATCTTTTTTCGACTATCTCATCAGGGTGACGCCAGCAACGCCCGTCTTCAACTTGTTCATTCGCTAGAACTGTATTACATTGATTGCACCAGTTCACAGTTGCTTCTTTTTGGTAAGCTAGACCCTTTTCATATAACTTTAAAAAGATGTATTGAGTCCAACGATAATAGTCTGGTCGACATGAAACCACTTCACGGCTCCAGTCATAGCTAGTACCCATACGTTTTAGCTGCTCGTCGCGCATATATGAAATATTACTTTCTGTCCATTTACCAGGATGAATATTATGTTCGATAGCAGCGTTTTCAGCTGGCAAACCGAAGGCATCAAAGCCCATCGGATTTAAGACATTATAGCCCTGCATGCGTTTATGTCTGGAAATAACATCAGAAATAGTATAAACACGCATATGACCCATATGTAAATTGCCACTTGGGTAGGGAAACATTACCAAAGAATAATATTTATTTTTTAAATCGTCTTCATTGAATTTATATAGCTCGTTATTCGCCCAGGTGTCTTGCCATTTTTCTTCGACTGTTTTAGCTTGGTAACTTTGCTCTTCTATTTTAGTTGATGACATATCGTATTCATTATATCTAACCAGAGCCCTACCTGAGTTAAGCTAGCTGTAAAATTTTAAGATTTGCTAATGATGTGCTGGACGCATTGAAGTAGATTTTAATAAATGTATTATAAAAGCCTATGAATAAAACAGATTTAAACTATACCCTAAAAAGATTGTTAGATTATTTAAAATCTAAGTTTGACTTACTTGGTATTTATTAATTTGGATCAACTTTAAAAGACACAAAAAACTTTAATGATATTGACTTTGCGATTCTTTAAGCTCGAGGTTATGCTTAGTTTTAAAACTCTTTATTAAATAATTTTAAGTGATTAATATATTCTGGTATCTAATCTAGGTAAATATGTTAATATGAATTGAAGTTAAGATAAGAAAATATCTATGGGATCTAAATTTTATTTGGTTAATCTCATAAATGTCGTTGTCTTAAATTTTTTATTTGAAATTCGGTTTAAGGTCTGATATTGCTGATTATCTATTGATGCTTTTATGAAATTTAAAACTATACTACCTGAAAACTATTTATTTAAAGCTGCTACAAGTGCAAGGTCTAAAGAAATATTTACAGAAGCATCTAATGAAAGTGTTCAAGCACATCTTAGTAATAAATCTCTAGCTAATAAACCTAAAAGTGACTTTACTGATCAAGCTATTTCGCGTAAACCTCTAGAAACACTTTCTCGAAAAAGTCTGTCTTATGATATTAGCCAGCTAAAGCCTGAATTTAATCTAAAGTATTCCCTTGGTGAAGCAGCAGAACAATTACCTGTTGATATTAATCATCAATTTAATCCAGAAAAACCTAAATTAAATTTTTACCAACAATTAAATAAATCCTACGAAAAGACCTTAAGAAATTTAGTAGGAGTTGCTGAAACTACAAACAATATGAGAAATACTAGTTCAGGCAACCTTTTATTTACAGTCCCAGTAACTGATAGTTCAACTCCAAATTTTCAATTTAATTTAAGTAAAAACCTGATTAATAAGTTAGAAGAAAAGACAGCTAGCAAAGGTTCAGAATTAAACTGGCGTGAAATCATACAATTAAGTTTAGAACCTAATGAAAATACTTTGACTGACTGGAATGAAGATTGGCTTAATTTGTGGAATGAAATAAGCTACTCGGATCCCTCAGTCTTTAGGGAACACCGTGGTCTTGCTACTTTTTTTACGCACAATGAAGCCATGAATAGAGCTTTAGCCAGATCTATAATTAATAAAAACACTATTGAATATCCTCAGGATTCACCTATTAAACCAAGCCCTAAACAGTTGCCTAAACTTTCTAAGAAATTAGCTTCAGCCTGGTTTAAAAATCTATCTATGTCTGATTCTTATAGAATCAAAGAGTTAGCTAGTAGCAACAGACCTAATCGGTATGAAGCTATGAAAAAAGAATTAAAAAATCAAGCTATTGAGTATATAGTTACCGATTTTGAAGGTGTTGATCTGAGTAATTTAACTCAATGTAATACGAAAAAATTTAAACTTAATAGTGAAGCTCTAAATCTGTTGCAACCTTTAGCTAAATTACCACCAGAAGAAAAGGTTGACGTTATGCTGGCTACATATGCTTTTGATTCGATAAAGCAAAGGCAGGATCATATTTACCAGAAAGTTAATGATAAGTGGTTTAAAGAAATCTATCGCCTCGCTGTGCCAGACAATCATCCTAATATAAAAGAAGTTAAAAAGCTATCAAAAGACAATAAATTAAATCTTATGAGACCAGAAGATTTGAATCTGCTTAATTTGGAAATAGCATACCAAGCTGTTGATATAAATAAAGAACCTTTCGGAGATTTAATAGCTGATAGTGTTAAGGGTAAAAATTTTAAGTCGGTGGTTTTTCCAGGTGGTTTGATTAACACAGTTAAGGAAGCTTTTGAAAAGCAACTCAAAGCAGATGGTAAATTTATAATTGGCGATGTAGCTTATCAATCTGATATCTATAAGATGCATGATGTGTATGGTAAGAGTGGCGTGCATGCTCGCTTTAAAATTGAAGATTATAGCTTAGCAAAAAAGGCTTTACAAAGCTTAGGTTTCAAAGTTAAATTAGACGGTGTAAAAGATTATGTAGATCAGCAGCTTGAGTCTGACTGGCAAGAAAAGTATCAAGACAGCTTTGAGCAATTGAAAGTGGTTAATGATAATACTTTTATTTTAGAAGTACGAAAGTAAGAGCCTATTTTTAATCTAAAATTAACAGTCTCTGGTGCCACATCGACTACCACCTTCAAATGTATCAAACATTTGTATGGGATGGGGACTTTTAGTATCTTCAGCTGATTTAGTATTGTTTTTTATGTTATTTAGTAAAGAAGTATCTTTAATTAAATTCGATATAGACTGATTAGAAACTTGCGAGTCTATATGTATTAACAAATTTTAATTGTTTCATTAGCTTTAATACAGATTTTTTCAAGTGACTTTTGAAGTTTTAACTTTCAGTATTTATCAGAACTTAACCTTGAACATGCAGATATTCTTAAAGCACGTGGCTATATTTAATTTTTTTTAGCATGTAATAGTATGATAACTTGAGCGAGACTGTATGATGTAAATGAGATCATATAGCTTGACCTTAACTTCCATGTTTATCTTTCTTTATAGAGATGATATATTGTTGATAGAGACTGCTAGACTGATGTTAATACTAATTTAGGCTTATTTTAAGTATCGTAATTTATATTATCTAATATCACTTTTCTGTTTCTATTTACATCTTAAAGCATGCTTGAACTTCATATATTTAATAAAAAATCTAAAGCTAATTCTAACTTAGTGAGTTGGGATGAGCCGACTAAAACCTCTGTTAAAAACTTCACTTTAGAGATTACTTCAGGTAAACTTAAATCTAAAGAATTGCACCCTGTGCTGGTTAAAGACTTAGCTGAGTTTTATAAAGCTAATCCACAGATCAGTCAATTATTTACTGGTGATGAAGCTTATATCGTTAAAGCTCAATTGATGCAAGGGGCGCATCATAGTGTGTTTTATATGCTTGAGACGGGTGTTTTACATTTAGATGCTAACATCCAGAAAGAATTTTTCCCAATCTACTTTTTCGGTTTTTATTATGCTGCTTTGCGTAAGTATAAATCACAAGACCAGCTTTATCTAAATTTATTTTCTTTCTTTGAAAATTTAAGTCAACCTGACTTTGATGCGCTGATTAATTTCATGAGACAGGATGATCGAGTGACTCGTAAATATGATGCTGGCGGGCATTTATTAAGTTTCCTGGAAAAAGTGTCGGCGGTGCGTGCTGAAACCTTAGAGCTAAGTTCAGAAGAAAAATATACTTTAGTTCAGTTGTTTAGAAACCGCTCACTTGCTGGTAAAGTGCCATTTGATCTTGAAGCCTTAGAAGGTATTAAACATAGACACCAAGACGATCTATTTTCAGGAGAAGCTTGCCAGGATTTCTTCGATGTCTTAAAAGAAAGTTATGATTCTAATTACGCTAAAGTTTACTATGAACATTTATGTCAGTCACTGCGTAAAATAGGTCTAGGTATAGTAGCCCAAAGAGGCTCAAGAGTAGCCCACGAACAAGGACCTTTATTAATAAACTCAGGTGTAATTCGTAACACTTCGAAAAACCAGCAAACCTGCGTTGAGGTGCTTGAAGCTTTTAAAAACTCTAAAGTAGAAATTAAACAGGCTTTAACCAAGTATATTGATATTAGCCAGTATGAAAAACTATTTCAGGCAGTTTTTATCGATCAACAAATAGCTCTTGATGACTTAGCTTATTTAAGTACTAACCGTGAGTTTGCTAAAGCTAAGTTAACTAAAGTGTTTTTGCAGTTTAAAAAGCTAGTAAAAGATTTCACTGATAAGCTAAAAACCTATTTAGATAAATTAAGCCTCGATAGAGAAGCTTTTATCGAAGTACTTGATAGTGTTAATCAGTTTGAAACTAATACTACACTAGCTTTATTTGAGCTAAATGAAATTATTAAAGGTAACGTGCAGATTAATAAAAAATCAGTAATTTACGTTCAGCGCAATTCATCTAGGTCTGGTCATATTATCGCGCGCGTGCTTTTAGGTGAAAACCTGTATGTAGAGACTGACTATGAATCTAAGCGTAATCGTGTACTAGCTTTGCCTTATACTTTCGTGGTACAGGACTTTAATTTAGTAGCCGCTTACGCTGATTCTTTCTTCGAGAATGCTTCGATCTCAATCGTGACTGATCCTTTAACTGGCGTGCCAGATATTAAATGGCAAAATGCTCGTGATCTTGCTATTAACTTAGCTCCAGGTTTGTTTAAAGCTATCGAAAAAGCTAACTTAAATGGCACTAACTTTCATTATCAACTTGAGACTACTTTGTTTGGCTCGCTTATAGATGACTTTAGACTTTTACTTGAAACAGAAATCTCTAATTATGCCACAGTGAGTAAATTTAAAGCTGGTGAGCTCGATGAGTATCTAGAAGAAGTTGAGCAGCTCATTATTCAGGCAGCTGATTTTATTTTCGAGATTTATCTAATTCAAGAAGAACTAAATGAAATAGTTAGCCGTGAAAAAATTACTAAGGTTGAGGCTGTAAGAGAACTGGCACTGTCTATGCGTGATGTTTGTTACGATTTGGCTGCGTACACAGCACTTTTAATGCGAGACCAGCAAAGTGAATACAAATACGCTAAAGGTAACTATGAAACAACTATTTTAGAAGACTTTAAACAACAAGTAAATGAAATTCAGGCTAATGATCAGTTAGCTAAAAAAGCTAAAATTAAGATTATTAGCGAGAAGCTAGCTGCTTTAATTGATGATGAGATAGCTGAAGAGTATATCGAGAAGTATATTCGCTACCCTCACTCTACTGCGATTAAAGAAATTATTACTGATAATTATGAAAATGATTTTGTGCGCGTGACTTCATATAAAGATGAGTTCGCTGATTTATATTTTGATTTTTCAGTAGCACCAAGTCGAATTGATTTTGGTGATAATGTGGTTGCTTCAGTCACTAGCCTGATGGGTAGAATTTATGGTGCTGATGACCTTGAATCTTTAGCTAAGGCTAAATCGTATGTAGATTTAGTTAGTCAAGCTGATGATTCTATCTTCAGCTCTAGTTCTGAAGCTGGTTCAGCTAAAGTGATTGAAAATACCTGTAGGGCGATTCAGTATTCTAAAGCTATTGCCATGCAAGGTGTCTTTCAAAGTTTTGATATTGATGGTGAGCTGGTTAGAGATACTATTAACACAAGAGATAATGCTAAAGTTGGCTTACATGTAATGGAACACGGAACCATGGCATCGACTGGTTACTGTATTACTAAAGAGCCCTTGTTTATTTTACATGCACTTAAAGAGCTGATGGAGATTAACCAAGATAAGTTTGATGTGGATAGTGCAGTCTTTAACGAGTATTCAGCGTTTGCTACCCAGTTAATCAAATTTGCACGTATGTTAAATGAAACTGGTATTATTCAGCGCGTGCAGATTATGAACGATGCTATCAAGCAGGCAAACAAACGTAATAATACAGAAAAATATTACGATAAATTAAAGATACTGCTAAATGCTTCTTATAAAGGTAATGTGTCTGATGAGCGCGAAAATGCTAACCAATACATCATCGCCTTTTTATTAGGTAAAAAGAAATTTATTAAAAATGTCGGTGAGCCTGAGGTTAAAAAATTCTTCGAAGTACAGCAGGAAAACTATAATCTGCCACTTGAACTTAGAATTTATGACCCATTTGTGGACCCAGATGTTTTTATGTCAGGTGAACTGAAAAGTATAGCTGAGCAGACCATGAATAAAATTAAGCTACTAAGCCAAAAGTTCGCGAGACCGCTTAATGACGATCAAATTAAAGCCTCACTAATTAGTTATGGTTCTGATTTTGAAAACTGGCCTTTATTAAATAAAAGGTTAGAGGAACTTGATAATATTATTGAAGCTGATAAATTAGCTGCTGAATTTTTAAACCTTAAAGCTGACTTAAAGTATCTCGAAATATACGAAAAAGGTTTTTATAAAGACTATAAACTTGCTTTTCAAGGTATAGATATCGTGCAACTAAATTCTGATCATAGTGAGCTGATTTCACTAATGGATAATTTACCTTTAGTGAAAAATCTGATGCAAATCAACAACCCTGATTCGCTATTAATATTGGTAGATAACCCACAACAGGCTAAAAAACCATTTTTAGATTATGAGCGCACGCTTGAGTGGCTAGCACTCGGTGGTACTGTATGCTCGCATATGATTGCAGCTAAAAAATACCAGGAGTGGGAAGCTCAGGTGAGACGCGAAAAAGACTGGGCTAAACTTGCAATTAAAATGATGGTGAGTCAAGAACTTGAGCGCGATGAGCAGGAATTTTATAATGAGTATCTAAAAAGTGCTAAGAAAAATGCTAACTTACATAGAGACATTATTTTACAAAAGTATAATTCAGCTAAAGACACTTTTGCGAGTCATAAATATCTAATGCGCTATCAAAAGCTCATCAAGCATTATGCCAGTCTGCGCAACCTGGATCTAGATTACTTAACTTTCGATACTTGGCTACTACTCGGTGGACGCTGGGTTTTAAATGGACAGAAGCAGGCTAACATCGACTATGTACTTAGAATGTTTGGTAAATACGATAAAGAGCTGCTAAGAACCTTTGTTACTAATGGTAATCTAAATATTAGTTTAAGTAGTATCTCAAGAGCCATTAAACAGTCCGGCTCCACTAAAGAAGCTGATCTGCTGGTTTCAGATGCTAGCGAATCAATTGATTTACGTGAAAAACAGACTAGTGAAAGCCAAGCTTATAATTTACGTAAACTTTCAATCGAGTTCTGGTCTAAAGAAATCACTAACCTGATTAATACTGAAAACGTTGAAAACTTGCTTAATATGTACCAAAAAGTCTGTGATGAGCAGTTTAACGCTAGAGAAAGTGAGAAAAACGACCAAATTCACTTACTTGGTAAGTTATTAGTGGTATTAGAAAATTACGCTGAGCATTTTAAAAAGTATAGTTTAGAGTTTTATCAGGATATTCATAAGCTAATTAATTGTAAAACTGAAATAGATATTCATGCTCACCTAAAATTAATCTTTGGTGATCACCAAAGTAACCATGGTAGTTTTGAGCGCTTAGCTTCAGCTTATAAATCTGCTGAACAAAACTTAGATGATCTGAGCATTTTAGTTGAAATGGTTTATATCAGTTACTTGCATTTGCTTACTATAAATATAGATGAGCCTAACGCTTATATTAATGTCCTTGCTAAGTTTTTTGATGCCTATATTAATGTGCATGAAGAAGACTTCCCGCCATATGCTTTCCACCGTCTATGTGCAGGTAATAGTTATGGTTTTTCTAATGATTACTATACTGACCCGCAACTTAGAATTGCTATGTTCGAGTATGCAAGCGCTTCTGCTAGAAATCTATATCGTGCTTTAAAGTATCTGGTTAGTGAAAAAACCATACTTGCTGTAAGCTCACTTGAATATAAAAATTTACTAATTGGTGATTTTAACGAAAATAAAGTACCTTATTGCTATGAACATGCGATTATTTGTCCTGAAGAGCGTTTCTGGGATTGCATGCGCGCGCTAAGAAACTTTGTACGTAATTACCATGATAAGCACCCACTACCAGTCATCGTTAAAGAAACCAGTACCGATGAACTGTTCGGTCAAGAGATAGACGAAGCAGTAGATTTAGTCTTTATAGCAGGTTTAAGTAACCCTGGTAAGCACTCTTGGGACTTGCCACTAGTCTTTAAGTCACCGATTCTAAGAGAAGAAGTGCTGATAGATCAGTCGCGCAATCAATTTGTGGCGATAGCAACCTTTACGCCGTATTTGACTGAAGATGGCTGCATGTCTGACCTATACACCTCGATTAACCCTGAAGTATTGGAGACACTTGAATATGTAGCTCCATACGCTGATAGTAAGTATGATCTAAACGATTATGATTTTGTGCATATAGTCGCTAGATTATCGAAAAAAGCCCAAATTAAACCAAACTTAACTATGTCAGCGCACACGCATGCTCAGTACCAAGCTGGTTTGACTAAAAAAATTGCTGTACCTGAGGTTTGGTCTGAACTTAGTATGAGACAGATGTACTCTAAAGTCGAGTTGAATCGTATCTTAAGATGTGCAGCGATTAAAGGACTGGCACAAATTAACTTTGCTCAAACTGATTACACGACTAAAGATGAGCTTTTAAGTGCAATTAAAGACAAAACAGAGAACGGCAAGTTTGACCATATTGAATATTGGATCTTAAAGGCTTCTAGAGATTCTGGTGGTCGCAATATCAGTGATAAGCTTAGTTTGCATAAAGATATAGATAAAATAGTAGACTTTATCTATCTGAAGTTACAGACAGATGATGTCGTGATGCAGGAATTTGTTCCGAATAACGCGCGTGCCTTTATCCAAAACGATTTTTATAAGCTAATTATTGATAGTTTTGCTGAAGATGGGGTGGCTATTAAAGCTGAAACTCCTTATCCTAATTTAAACTTTGCTATGAGAAGCTTTCAGTCTTTATCAGGTATCAAAGGTCAGCTATTTAGCGTAAGTGCTGCTAGTGTAACTGTTAACGCTGGTCAAGGAGCGAAGCTGTTTTATGGTAATCCTAAATTTATCATGCCTAAGTTTTTAGCGCCACGCATCCAAAAGCTATTTGAAGATTATGGTGATCGTATTTTAAAGAAAGCCATACCTGAGCATTCGTTAGATTTTGCTAAGCGTCATAAATTGAAATTGATCGATCTGCCAGGCGGTTTTAGTAACTGTTACATGCTAAATGGTTTGTTTGATTATATTCCTTACTATTATATTAAAGCTGAAGTGCCAGAATCAGGTGATATTAGATCATTTAAGGTCTTCGCTGAAGAAAATATTTATGGTGGTTTAGACTTTTTCTATAACTACTTCGGGCGTAAGGTAGTGCTAGCTAGCGCTAACAATCAGGCAGATGCGCTTAAGGCTATCGAGCGTAAATACGCGCAGATACAGGCAGCGGAAAACACTGGTATAGAGATCGACTGTGGTGTAGATTTAGCGGTTATCGAATTGAATAGTGGTTTAGGGCAGGCTAACTTACTACAGAAAGCTATTGACTTTGCAAATGAATATTTTTCTGATAATACACTTGATGAAAATATGTTTATTGACTGGATTAAAGATCTATCTTATGTAGCTCGTAAATCTCAATTAGCTAATCTTGAACATCAAGAAAACTTAGCTAATGCTGCTGCTAGTGATAAAACAAAGTAGCTAATATCTAACTAACAGCTACGAGGACTCTATTAAAAATCTCTTCAACATGTTTTAAATGAGCTTCAGGCTTAAAACACTCTTCTAATTCATCAGAGCTTAAGTGTTTAGTTATTTCATCATGCTGCATTACTTCAGCTTTAAAGTCGCCATCAGTCGTATTCCAGACTGAAAGAGTTATACCTTGGATGATATTATAAGCATCTTCACGTTTCAACCCTTTATCTATCAGCTTTAACAGTACTTGTTGGGAAAAACTAATACCACCGAATTTAAACATGTTAGCGCGCATGTTTTCTGGATAAACTTTCAGATCAAGTAAAATTTTATCGATTCTTTCTATCATAAAATCGATGAGGATAAAGCTATCAGCTAGCGCCAGTCTCTCAACTGAACTATGTGACATATCTCTTTCATGCCATAAACAGATATTTTGCTGACAAGCCGCTGCATAAGAGCGCATCATACGCGCGAGTCCGGATAAATTTTCTGAGCGCCACGGGTTTCTTTTATGTGGCATAGCACTTGAACCTTTTTGTCCGCTATAAAATGGTTCTTCAACTTCTAGTACTTCGGTTCTTTGCAAATGTCTAATTTCAGTTGCTATGCCCTCAATTACACCAGCAATAGTACTCATAGCATTAACTAAATTAGCGTGCCTGTCTCTTGAGATGACTTGATTAGATATTTTGCAAACATGCAGACCCATATTTAGGCAAGCTTGCTCTTCGATTTTAGGCTCGATATTGGCAAAGGTACCTACAGCGCCACTTAACATACCTACACTAGCTGACATTAAACAATCTTCAAAAACTTTACTGTTACGCTTAATTTGATCATAAAAATTAAGCATTTTTAAACCGAAGGTGGTGGGCTCAGCATGCACGCCATGCGAGCGTCCCATCTGAATAGAATTTTTATGTTTTTTAGCAAGTATGCTTAGGGTTTCTTGCAATTTGTCTAATTGCTTTAAGATGATTTGACCTGAATCACGCATGCACAGGCTTAAAGCTGTATCTTTAACATCTGAGCTTGTTAAACCTAAATGTACGAATCTTGAAGCTTCATCATCGATGCTTTCATTGATTTGGGCTAAAAAAGCCAGAATATCGTGATGAGTAGTCGCCTCTAGTTCATGAATTCTATTTAAATCAACTTTAGCTTTAGCTGAGATAGTCTCATAATCTTCTTCACTTATGGTACCAGCATCTTTATAAGCCTCTAGAGTAGCTAGCTCAACATCCAGCCAATATTTATACATTTGCTCTTCTGACCATAATTGGTTTTGAATTTCTCTTGAATAACGTTTAATCACTTTAACTATTCTACTATGAGAATATATTTTCTGTTATCATCAAACTAAGTATGTCTCTTTAGACCTTTTTATATTAATTTTTATTAGGTCTATAGTTTCATATTTTGTATTCACAGAACATAAAGTTCTTTAAAAAGTACTAGGATAAGTACAATTTATTTTTAATATCGATGTGATAATGAATTTAAAAGATTAAAGAATTTTAATATGTATATACAAGGCTTGTGTTAAAATAAGGAGTATAAGTTAAGAAACGGTTAAGCAACCGAGGCGAGCTTATATCAGGAACTAAACATGAATACTCAAACAGCAAATTTAATCAAATATCAAGGTTTATACCGCAGCTTAGTAAGCATTAATGAAAAATTAGCAGCTTGCCATAATGATGAACTAAGGTTAAAAAGTACACTTGGTTTTAAAAAAATAAGTGTCTTAAAAAAATTCGCTAGTATAGATCGTGATATTCTAAAATTACAATTGAATAATTCTCACGATAGTTCTAACTTTTTTAGCGATATACTAAATTTAGAAACTTTGAGATTAAAATTCAAGGAAGAAGTTTCTAAATGTCACAAAACTCAGCCACAAATAAAACTGAACTTTTAAATAGCTTTTGGCAGCATTTTTATTTAGATCAATTTGAAGCAGGTCTAAATATAGCTCATATTCTAGCTTCATCCTATCCGACTAACAGTACTGACTTAATTCAGAACCATGAGCTAGTCGCGATCATGCTAATTAAACTTGGCGACACCAAGCAAGCCTTCGATCTATTATCGGAGCATGCTAAAGATTCAGCCTTATATATTTTTACTGCTTTTTTAATCTCTGGTGAGATTGATATCACCCTTTTAAATAAATTTAAAAATGACCCTTGGTCAAAAATCTATAAAGCTTACTTGATAGCAATAGCTAGAGTTTATTGGGGGGCTAGTTATGTGCAAGATTTTGAAGATCCTGATGAGCTAATCTTAGAAGGTTTTACGGAGATTACTAAGATAGATGAGATTTACCGTGACTATGCTTTATTAGTAATGTCTAAGATGATCGAAATCTATATGCAGCATGATAATCTTTCGCTCGATCTCTATACTATCGCTGCTACTCAGCAGATTGATAATTTAATTAATTTAGCTAAACAAAACAGTAATGCGAGCACTAAAGGTAAACTTTATTTATTAAAAGCCATGCTAACTAATAATGAAGAGTTTTTAGAAGACGCTTCGATCGCTTTTGGCACGGATAAAAATTTTAATGGGCTTGCTGAGGTTTATCTAATGAAAGCATTTAGGTTTAACCATGATATAGACTTTGATCAGGCTATCAATTTATTCTCGCAAAACAACAATAAACTGGCTTTAGGTTTAATCTACACTATACTATCGACTAACTCACTAGTAAAGGGTGAGTTTGAAGACGCTAAAATGTATTTAAATAAAGCTAAAAGTAAACAAAGTAATAGTAGCATCTTCGATTTATACACTATGCAAATCCAGCAACTAACCGTTTATTCGCTGGCTAAGGATGATGTTAATACTAGAAATTTAGCTGAAAACCTGATCCAGGAATCGATTCCACACTTCTTTAAAGCGCAAGCTAAGCAAATTTATGCTGGTCATCTAATCAAAAGTCAGCAAACTGATGATGAAGATATTTTAGAGATGCTAGCTGAAGCTGCTTATCATTTCGAAGATTTGGGTCAATACTTTCATCTGCTACAAACATTAAACATCAAGTTTCAGTTCTTGCTTAAAGAACTAGATTTAAAAGATTTAGCTAACTTTAGACTTTTAAAGGAAGAAGTGAATCATTACGTGAAAATCGCTAATAAAATCAAAGCAGATGATCTCAAAGCAGATAAGTATCTCGACTTCGCTTACACGATATCTAGGGCTTATAACTCAAGTGAAACCCCTCATGCAGAGCTTAGTTTGCAAGATGCTGTGAGCTATTATGAGCAGGCTAAAGAAATTTATGCTAGCGCCGGTAATCTTGAAGCTGAGGCGCATGCCTGCGAGCTAATGGGTAATATTTATATTGATTTCTTTGATTATAAAAGTGCTGTTACGGCTTTAAATCAAGCTGTAGAGTTGTATAAAGATCTGGGGCGCGAGCATGATCAGGCGGCAATTAAAGCCACTTTAGGCTATTTACTGACTAGACCTGGACTGGCTAAAAAACTTTCATACCCGCGTGCTATTGATCACCTAACCCAAGCTTTAGAGTATTTTATGAAGGAAAATGTTTTTAATATGGTCTGGCGCATACAGTATGTATTTGCGGTGCTACATAAAACAGCATTAGACTATGATCCTAAGGCACATGATGAAATGACACTCATTATTAAAACTCATTATTTACAGATGCTTGAGATACTCAAAATCTCTTTATCTAAAAATTGTGAGGACAAATACTTTCCTTGCTTTTTATTTAATATTAGTATTGATCAAGCTGTTGAAGAAGCCCGTAAGTTCTTCGAATATTTTGAAGGACAAGATTACTCTGATAAGTTTAATTTTGATTAGCTCAGATAGCATTAAGCAGATAAAGGTATCTTTTTCTAGAAGTAATTAAATAAATTTGAGTAACTTAAGTAACAACTTGATTTAAAAAGTTGATAACTTCTTGATGTTCACCTTGGGTAGCTCTGTCTAATGAATCTAAACCTTGCTTATCAGTGGCATTAGTATTTATTAAGCCAGTTTGGTAAAGTTTTTTTACTTTATTTAACATGCCTTTAGCTGCGGCTTTTATAAATGGTGTATCACCGTTCTTATTAGCTTTATCTAAAAACTTTTGTACTGAACTTATGTTTTCATTATTAGTAGGATTCTTATCATTTTCTTTTAAGTTAAAATCACTTTCTAAAGCCATTTCTATAATTCTATCTGCTAGCTTTTCTTTTTTATTATGCAAAGCATTATGTAATAAATTATTACCTTTACTATCTTCCTGTAAAATAATGTCTGCAAAACCATGTTTATCTAAAATAGCTAAAGCGATTTCTTCATCACCGCGCTTCGCTGCTAACTGTAGTGCAGTCATACCATCAGAATTTTTTTGATTTAAGTCAATCGGAGTGTGGTTCAAGATAGCTGTAGCCATTCTTAGGTTGATAACATGTTTACCACTAGTATTAGCAAGTAAATGTAGTATGCTATTACCATCGTTATCTTGCTGATTTACATATGAGTTTAAATTAGGATGATCGTCTTTAAAGCCGATGATCTTGTTTAAGATTTCTTCTGCAACTTTAAAATCTCCGCGTTTAAAGTTTTCAAGTAAAGGTGTGTCTTTTAGCTGATTTTCAGCCTTGATTTCATTTCTAGGTGCCTGCAATAAAACTGTGTTTCTTAAAAGATTATGTTTGCGCTCTATGCTTATATCTAACAAAGTCTGATTCTGGTTGTTCGTTAAGGTGAAATCTATTTCACTAGCAAATGTTCTAATAAAACGCGCAGCATCACTAGCAAAACCATTATCTATAATTGCCATAATAGGAGTTTGACCTTGACTGTTTTGAGAATTGATAGTTTGTGGTCGCGCCCTTAAAAATTTATATACTTTACTTAGACCTTCTTTAGTATCTAAATGTTCAAATAGATTATTTGCATTAATAGATATATCAGTATCTAAATTCTGTAAGGGCGTAGAATTTTTTATACCTAATAAATACTTTGCTTGAGCTCTCGGGGGGTTGTTTGTTAGCTGAGGCTTAGGTAATAATGCTGGCGTGAAGGTAGGTTTACTTCTTAATTGCGGTGAGCTCTTAGTACTGATTTGAGCGCTGCTACTGTCTCCATTATTTGTCATTTTAGTTTCAGGGCTAGCTAGCTTGCTTGCTTGTAGTCTTTTTTGCGCGCTAGTTTGAGCTGAAGAATCACTTGCAACATTAAGGCTGCTAGCAAGTAGCGGTTTCCCTGTTATAGGATTTTCTAAAGTTCCTTTACGGTGAGATCTGCCGATAGGAGATTGATAAAACTCACGAGCTAGTTGTATTACTTGATTTAAGTCCTTCATATTTGTTTTTACCTAACATACTTATGATAACACTATTAAGATAATAAGTTTAACTTCTTTAACTTTTATCTAAATGTACGAATAGAGCAGTCTTTTTAAAATTATTAACTATTGTTAAGTTAGTAAATTAGCTAAGCTTAGATTATTGATTTACATATGAAGCTTATATAACTATAATTAGAATTATATAAGCTTAAATTTAGAAAAAATTTATAAATTTGAACGTTTCTTAGAAAAAAATTCTAAATTTAGCACTTTTTTAGAATTTTTTTCTAATTTTAAGTCTTGGTAGTTGCTTACTGTGCATGCGACTGCTAATTTAAGCTGGATAGACTATCTATATAAAATAGACTAAGCTAGGTAATTGGTTAAAATCTACTTAGATCTAAGTATAAAGTATAGGTATGTACCACTTGCGTCACTTTATTTTCATTTTTACTATTATATTTTTAGCGACGCCAAATGTAGCAGCCATTAGTGTGAAGATTAAAGATATCACTAAGGTTCAGGGATTGCGAGATTACTATCTGACAGGATATGGTCTGGTAGCAGGTTTGCCATCTAATAGTGGTGATCGTAATAACCTTGCAACAAATCTTGCGCAAATCAATATGTTACAAAGTTTTGGTATTGATATTAAAGATTTTCTCTTGAATAATCAGATTGATGTTAACAATTTAGACATGCGTAATCCTGGTCAAGCTGCCTTATCTGCTCTGCGCCGGGTCAATGGTGGAGCGCTTGGTAATATCGCAGCAGTTACCATTACCGCTAAAATCGGACCTTATAGTAAAGAAGGTGATAAATTCGATATTAATATATCTTCTTTTGGTAATTCTCGTAACTTACATGGTGGTATTCTACTTCAATCCTTATTAAAAGGTGCAGATGGTAAAGTTTATGCCACAGCTCAGGGACCACTTACAGCAACTGGCTATGAGATTGAAGCTAATGGTACTCTGGCTCGAGAAGGTTCACCGAACTCAGCTCGCATTCCTAATGGTGGAATCATCGAATTTCCTTTACCTACTGAACTAGTAAATAATGATGGTTTGATTTTAACTATCGATGATGTAAACTTTGATACGGTTAAAAAAATTAATGAAGCTATTAATAAAAATAACCGTCTGGCTGAAATAGTAGATGGGCGCACTGTGAAAGTTAAACTAAACGGTCCAGCTGATAACCCGATGCTCGCTTTAGCTGATGTAGGCTCGCTATCTATTGATGAAACCAACGAAGCTAAAGTTGTAATTATGGAACGTACTGGCACTATAGTAGTGGGTGAAGACGTTAAGTTATCACCTGTAGCTTTAACTCACGGTGGTATTAGTATACAGGTTCGTACTTTTAATAATATCTCTCAACCTATGGTTAATACTTTGGCTAGCGTTAATACAGCGACTGGTGGTAGTACGATTAATTCTGGTCTGACTGGTATCAATGGTGCTGGTGGTTTAAATGGACCAGGCTTTAGTGGTGCTGGCGGTATTATGACAGCTGGTTTTGCTAACTCGAATATAGATATCACACATGACTATAGTAAATATGTTCAATTAAATGAGGCGACTAATTTATCAGCCTTAGTCGAAGAATTAAATAAAGTCGGTATTAAGGCACCAGATATGATTGCAATCATGCAGGCTTTAAAAGCATCAGGTGCACTGAGAGCTAAATTGGAGATAATCTAAAAGTAGCTTTAGTAATTTTCAAAGTTGCTAGGAAATTAGTATGATTAAATTCTTTAAGTATTTAAAATTTTATAACTTTATAGTAAGTTTTAGTTTCATGCTAGCTAGACTAGCTTATGTTAAATTAAATAAGTTTTATTATAGCCGAGCTTATCAAAATTTAGTAAGTCTTATTAATAGATTTTACTTAAAATATATTTTTAATAATGAAGTAAATAATATATCAAGTGTTAAATCTAAACCTACATTTATAAATCTATATGACTTTAATTCAAAATTTTTAGATACCTTAATTTTAACTTTAATTTTAGCTATTTCATTTATCAGTCAGCCAGCTAGCTGCGCGCCCATTAGTAATTTTACTAATAAAGCATCATTAACTAAACCAGTCTATAAACTAGGTATTAGCGAAACTATGCCAATTAAAGTAGTGGCTGAATGGCCGGTTACTGAAAATACCGCTGTGGGAGAGCATTTTACGGCTAGAGTGATTGAAGATGTAGTTAGCACTAATGGTGAGATTTTAATACCACGTAGTAGTCATGTTAAAGGTACAGTTGTAAACCTTGAAAGAGCTCGCATGTTTCGCCGCCAGGCTAAAGTTGAGATTAAGTTTACAGAAATTATTATGCCTGATAACGTATCTAAACTTAAAATTCAGGCTGATGGTAGTTTAATTAAAGATAAAAATTTTATGTGGAAAGAAGCTGGCAAGCTAGTGCTTGAAGTGGGCAAAGGCGCTGCTTTAGGAGCTTATGCTGGTTTTCGAATAGGAGGTTTGATGGGAGCCGCTTCTGATGGTTCTCCTCTTATGATAGGTGCTGGCGTTGGAGCAAGCGCAGCACTTATCAGCTTTATTACAGCTAAAGGTCAGGCTTTAAATATTCAACCCGGTTTAAATATGACTTTAAGCTTGTATCATATGGAAGATAATGCACTTAAGGCTCAAGCTATGAGTGAAAGACCGAGCTTAGTGCAAGCTGAAATCCTTGATCAGGATGATGGCAAACTGACTGTTAAAATTGCTAGTGAATTAAACACTAAACTAAGCTTAAATAATTTAAAAGTGATTGATAGTTTAGGTTATACCAGTAAAGTACTGCAAGATCATGATTTCTTTAAAGATCATTATGTTCAAGCTCATTCAAGCAGGCAGCTTGAGTTAGATTTACCGACTCAGCACTTTAGCAAAGCAGCACAATGGTTAGTGCTCACTAACAGTTTTAATACTGAAGAGTATTTTAGGATTGCGATTTAAATGGAAATCAATAATTATACTGCAAGCTTAAATTTGAATAATTATGCTAATCAGGCTTTTAAAGTAAACCAAAGTTTAGACCTAGATGAAACAGGATTACATGATGGATCTAAAAATAACACGCGCGCCGATGAATCCGCGCGTGAGTTTGAGGTTATGTTTATGCAATCCATGCTTAAGGAGATGCATCCTAAATCTGAGGGTGGGCTGTTTGATACTAAAAAACAAGAAGAAATGTTTTATCAATTCTCTGATGAGGCTATTGCTCGTGACATGATTAAATCTAAACAAGTAAATCTTGGCTTAGGTTCAGCACTTAAAAAGCAGTATTTTTAAAATATTAATTATTTTAGCCTCGCTTTAGACGAAATATATCATATATGTAGTTAAACCCTATTTATATACAAAGTTTATTTCTAGTCATAACAGTACATTAATGTTTTGAAGTTATATTTAGCAGGTATAAGTGTGATTGTAAAAGCAGGTGTATGTAAGTGTTAAATAGATTATTAAAAAGTAGAATTTTAGATATTATAGATAAAAATAGAAGTATATAAATTGCTGCTTTATTTAAAAGGTGATAGCAAAGTTTTTTGGTGGTTTTCATAAACTGCCACTTCTTTAATGTCATGTTGTCTTAAAATATTTTCGAGTTTATCGTAGTTTTTACCCAAATCTGCTGAAGTATGCGCGTCACTAGCGATGGTAAAACTTATACCTTTAGCTTTAGCCATTTTTATTAGGTCATGACTAGGATATTGCTCGCCGATAGGTTTGCGATAGCCAGCAGTACTAATTTCCATACTTAGATCTTCAGCTTTTATAATATCTAAAGTTTCATGATACAGATCACTTAAGTCATTGTTAGGGAAAAACTCAAAGATTTTGATTAAATCTAAGTGAGCTAGGCTATCTACTAAGCCAGACTTAGCTGTCTTTTGGATTAGTTTATAGTACTCGAGATAGAGTTCATCAATATCATAGTTATCGTACTCTTTTATATAATGAGGATGATCAAATGGAAAGTCTTTGACAAAATGCACTGAACCAAGCACAAAATCTAATTTATTGTAATTTTCTTCAACCCATTTTTTACCATCGGCGCTAGTTTCTGGATCATTATCCAGTTCGATACCAGCTCTAATTTTTAAATCTGGAAACTTATCTCTTAGCTTATAAATCTCATCGAAGCTAAAACCAGCTTTATAACGGTCATGGTCAGTTAAAGCGAAATCGGTTAAACCTATTTCTTGAGCTTTTAAAGCCCAGGGTGTTAAATTCTCTTCATTATAAGGTAAATCTGTACGATGGGCTTGTGGGTGATTATGATAATCAAACTTAAGCATTATTATCATCCTTTACAAATTCATCAAGGTAAATTAGTGTCTGATAATGAATGTTTTGCTCTTTAAGACGTTTGTAGTTATTACGATCAATATCTAAAATAGCTATCACTTGCACCACTTCAGCTTTAGCTTCACTTTCAAGTCTGCGAACTATTTCAATTAGATCTGTCGGATTTTCAAGCATATCAACTACTAATGCTACTTTAGAGTTTACTTTTAAAGGACCTTCAATCCATCTAGAGTGACCTATTTGGCGAGCGTTCTTACGCACAAAAAAACTATCTAACTGACTGCCGTTTTCATTTTGTTTAGATAAAAGTGAAATACATGAAGGCAATGCATACGAACTAAGTAAGCTACCACCAATATATTTAGCTTGAGGCTTAAGTAAGTTATAAACCGCGCTTGCAGCTAGTGATAAACCTTCAGCTGAAAGCAGGATCTCGCGAACATCACAATAGGTATCAGCGATACTACCATTAGGCATAATATAATCTTTTTTAAAGATGGCATGCTCTTCAATCAAACCTTTAAGCTCATCGATGGTTTTTTGCTTATCAAACTTATCTACACTTGTTTTCACTAAAGGTATTTTAGCATGCGAGCGCTAGAGCAGCTTTATAACTAATATTCTAAGTAAATTAGTATCATATAGATTATTAAAAACTTTATATAGTAATCTCAAGAAATTCTTAACTTTAGTTAAAATTTCATACTTACATATATCAAATTATAATAAGCGTAATTTAAGCTCTATGCTGAGAAATCCAAGCTTTAATATTAATCTATAAGAATAAGTAATACGTGATACAAGAATTATAAAATTAAGATATTATCAAATTGAGTTATAATTTTAATTGTAAAGTATACATTAAGATGATATGATATACAATTTAAAAGTAAGTATTAACATGTTAGAGCGAGAACATAATTAAATATTATGACTGAATTATTGATTAATCAAAATAATTCAGGTGTGCAGGAATATCCTGCTATTAAGAAGGAAAAAGGCGCTCAATCTGATACACTTCGAATTGAAAAAGATTCTACAGCTTTAAGTGAGTTAACTTCTCAAACTAAAAGCCAAAATGAAGAATTGATTCGTAGTTTGTCTGAAAGTAAGAAAGATCAATTAATTCCACTGGCAGCTATAGATTTAGATCAGCAAGTTACTCTGGAAGGTAATCAGGAACCGATCGATAGTAAACCAGCTTCCAAATTAAAAAACTTTATTGATCTAATTAAATCTCGTGAAACATTTTATTTAGCTGCAGTAAATTTTTTAGCTGATGATGTGCCAGCGATAGTATCTGGTTTGTTTTCAACTATTAGTCAAGGCAATATTAATTTACCTAAAGGAATTGAAGAAAGTTTTAAAGCTTTTAGTAAACTTGGTATTAAAGCTTCTGAAGAAAGTATAACTAAGTTTGCAGCTAGCCAACTAGCTAAAACAGCTTTACCTAAGACTTTTTTAAAAGATTTAGATAAAATACTGCTATTTAAATATATACACTTAGAAAATCAACAAGCACTTCAAGAAGGTTTAGCATACTTAAAAAATGAAGAAGTAGTAGAAATTCGTAATCAGGCTAATTCTACTAGTGATATTGATAAAAAACAGAAGCTTTTTGATAAGGCGCTAGAATTAGAGCGATTTGCTAATGAGTTTAGTGTGAGTAATCATGAACTTAAGCAGCTAAAAGAGCTTAAAAACAAACTCCTAGTTACCGAAGGAACTTTAAAAGGTGCCTTATGGTCTAGCATACCTACTCTAAACCGCTTATTCTCTGTGCATGTACTTAAACAAAAAGGTTTTGCTGGCATAGCTGGCGCTGAAAATGAGAAACCTGGTTTAAGTCTAATGCAGAAACTAGGTATTGGCTTTGCTACTGTTTCAGGTGGTGTTTTTAATGCAGGCTTTAATGTACTTAAAGAAAAAAGTGATGGTAATTTAGCTAAACGTATTAGATATAGCCAAGACTTTAGTCATGGAGTTTTTCCTAAAAAAGGTATGCTAGCTTTTATCCAGATGTTACCTTACGAAATGAGCCGTTTGTTTAACGCTCGTGATGCCGCTGAAAGAAATGAAAGTTTAGATTTAATTCGCTATTTCTTACCAGTTGCCATGATGGGTGAGCGTGTGACTGATTTTATGGCTATTAAGAGTTCTGAAAAACATTTAGCTAAGAACCATCAGGCTCCAGCTAAACTCTTAACTAAAGTAGAATCTCATAATGATAATGATAACCTTATAGCTAAGGTAAATAGCTTCTTCCCTGAGTTTAAACCTAAGCATAGACTCACTCATGAACTAAGTACTTCAGATCCTAAGCTTAAAAATGAGGCTTTAAAAACTTATGATAAAGCTAGTAATTTAAGTACGCTGTTACATATCGGTATGGCATTTATAACTAGGTTCTCGATAACTAAAAATATAGTAAATAAATATAGCAAATAATAAAATCTTAGCTAACCAAATATTTAGTCAATAGCTTTGTGAATTAGGTTTTATTAAGACTAAACTATACTAAAGACCAATCAAAGCAATGACTGCAAATGAAAAATGTACAGCAGTAAAATTAAACATTTAGGCTTTCATTTAAAAAATGACACCAATATATTCTTATAAAAAAAAGACTCACTAATTTAGTAATTAGCGAGTCTTTTAAGTAATAATCTATTTTAATTTAATAAATTATAGAGCTGAAATTGATAGGTTGTTGTTTACTTTAACCGCACCAGCTTCGATAGCTTTTCTAGTAGCTAACTGCTTAGCTTTAGGTGTCTCTACCCAACCACTTAGAGTTACTACACCATCATTAGCTTCAACTTTAACTTCATCAGCATCAATTGAAGTGCTCCAGAAGTATTTGAAATTAATACTATCTGTTAACTTTTGATCATTTTTAGATAAATACATCTCGCTATCTGAATCTGATGACTGCATGTTAGACGACTGCATTTCTCTAGTATCCATGGTGTTTCTAGGTAATGAAGCCATTTTATCTTCTACAGTTTCGAAATCTTTTTCACTTTCTACTTTGATATTGTTTTTGATTGCGCGTACGTTTGGTACTTTCATAGCTAATTTCATAGCTTTGTTTTTCTCGTTTGCGTTATCTACAGTACCATTTAAAGTTAAAATACCATCATTAGCATCGAAACCGATATCATCATCTAACTCATCAGCATTATCAATCATTTGATCTAAATCACTTAGGATTTGGTTATCCATCTCAAATGAACTTTCGTTATTAGCTTGGTAATTATAAGAATCTTCTACTTTAATCGAATTTCTTACAGCTTTAGCACCAGGAATATTCATAGCAATTTCTAAAGCTCTTTGTTTTTCACTTGGATTATCTACAGTACCATTTAGACTGATTACGCCGTTAGTTACATCAAAACCGATATCATCATCTAAATCGTTATTACGATCGATCATTTTATCTAAATTTCTTGAGATTTTATCATCTAAATCTTCGTATCTGCGACCTGATCTAAAACTAGTAGTCTCAGTATCTCTATCAACCTGTAGCATATTTTTTACAGCTCTTACACCAGGGATGCTCATCGCAGTTTTTAAAGCTGACTGTCTTTCTTCATAGTTGTCAACTACACCAGTTAAAGTGATCACGCAATTATCAACACTAAATGATACATCATCATCAAGCATTGGCATTGAGTCAATCTTCGCGTCTAATTTATCATAAATACTAGAATCACCTGGATTCATAGCTTTAGAACCGCATGTGTCACATGCTGCAAATGCCGCGTTACCTGTAATAGTTGTGGCTAATGTTAAAACCAATAATTTTTTGTTTAATTTCATTTTTACCTCCTTGAAATAAACTAATGTTTATTTAGTAGAATCATTTCTACTCAAATTATTATAGCACTGTTGTATCTTAAATTTGTAATTTTTCCATAAAAAATATTTAATACGTTAACTTTATTATGTTACCTTGAGCACAAATGATTTGTTTTATAATATTAAATTATGGGAAAATTAATGAACGGAAAATGGCATGACGAAGCAGTTAATGCCAGTAATAAAAATGGTAAATATATTAGACAAGAATCTAAGTTTAGAGATCAGATACTTGCCTGTAAAAGTGCTAAATATACAGCAGAGGCTAACCGTTACCATTTATATATTTCTTATGCTTGTCCTTGGGCTCACCGAACTTTAATAGCTAGAGCACTTAAAAACCTTGAGGATTTGATTAGTGTATCTGTAGTAAGTCCTTATATGCTTGAAGATGGCTGGACTTTTGATCAGGATCTGCCAGGTTGTACTGGTGATAAACTCTACAGTAAAGACTACTTACATGAAATTTATACCGAGGCTAAAGACAACATCTCGGGTAAGGTTACAGTGCCAGTATTATGGGATAAAAATTTTAAGACTATTGTAAATAATGAATCAGCTGATATTTTAAGAATGCTAAATACTGCTTTTGTAGATCAGGTCGAAGTGCCTAGCAAATATAACCTATACCCTGAAGCTTTATCTCAGGAGATCGATAAATTAAACGCTTATATTTACGATAAGGTAAATAACGGAGTCTATAAAACAGGCTTTGCAACTAAACAAGATGTATATGAACACCACTTTAGAGAATTATTTGCTGCTTTAGAACATCTGGATCATAGACTAGAGAATGATAAGTATCTTTTTGGTGAAAACTTAGTCGAAACTGATATTAGACTTTTTACCACTTTAATAAGATTTGATCTGGTTTATTACAGTCATTTTAAATGTAATCAACAACAAATAGCAGACTATAAAAACTTATATAGGTACTTAAAAGATATTTATGAAATTCCTAAAATAAAGAATACCGTAAACTTTGATCATATTAAAACACATTATTATGCTAGTCAAAGATCTATTAATCCAACTGGCATAGTTCCTGTAGGTCCCTTAAAAGTGTTGTAGTTATATTGAGCTTAAATTTTTTTAATAATTTATACGATTTTTTTTTAATTAATTGAAACTGCTTGTCAGTAAGCATATTCGAGAATCATTTATATAGACGAGTTTAGTTTTTTAAAAAAATAACGGAAATTTTAGAGAGTTCTACTTATAATAGTTTGCAAACAAATGATTATTCGGAGGTTGAAATAATTTTATGAATCCACAATACGACAACGGAGTAAATAGCTTCGATAGTATTTCAAATATGATAAGTGCTTATGTACCAAATATTATAGGCGCAATTTTAGTATTACTAATTGGCTGGTTGGTTGCTTTAGGAATTTCTAAGGTTGTAGAAGCCGTACTAAAAAAAACAAGTTTAGATCAGAAAATAGCTGATTCTATGGATACAGTAGACCATGGCTCAGTTGTTTCTAGCAATGCCAAAACCATTGTTTTCTATTTAATAATGCTTTTTGTGTTAATCGCATTTTTCCAAACTTTAGGCTTAACCCTAATTACTAATCCTTTAAATGCTATGCTGAGCCAGATTCTAGAGTTTTTACCTAGACTGTTAGCTGCCGCAGGTGTCTTTTTAATATTC
Source organism: uncultured Gammaproteobacteria bacterium (assembly GCA_964438425.1). Taxonomy (GTDB): domain Bacteria; phylum Cyanobacteriota; class Vampirovibrionia; order LMEP-6097; family LMEP-6097; genus CAYTKM01. Next base: position 109,564 of record CAYTKM010000003.1, on the reverse strand, counting down.
TGGTTAATTGCTAAAGTAGTGCGTAAAATTCTAATGAGTGTCTTAGTTTCTACTAATGTAGACCAAAAACTATCATCTAAGGTTGATACTACTTCAGAAAAAATGGCAGTATCTAAGTCAATTTCAGAAACTGCTTATTGGTTAATTTTATTTTTCTCATTACCAATAGTTCTTAACACCTTAGCTTTAACTAGTATTTTAGGTCCAGTGAACTTAATGTTCTCACAACTACTAACTTATATACCTAATATCTTTAGTGCAGCGGTTATTTTAATAGTAGGTTGGTTTATCGCTAAGCTTATCTATAAGATCGTTAGTAACTTGCTTGCAAGCGCTGGTATTAATACCTTAGCTGCTAAAATGAATATGGAACAGGCCTTAGCTCCTAAAAAGCTCTCTGACATCTTAGGTTACGTTGTTTATGTACTAATTTTAATTCCAGTGTTAGTGTCTGCTTTAGATGCTCTAAAACTTGATTCTATTGCTGTTCCAGCTACAGCGATGTTAAATCAAATCTTGCATATGATCCCACTAATCTTTGGTGCTTTGGTGATCTTAGCTATCGCTATTTTCATCGCTAAGTTTACTAAAGGCTTGGTTACTAACTTACTTAGATCAGTAGGCTTTGACAAAATTTTAAGTGCTATTGGCTTTGGTAATAGAGAAGTGCCAGAAGCTAGCATGCCATCAGCTCTAGTTGGCAATCTAGTATTTATCATTGTAATATTGTTTGCTTCAATCGAAGCTTTTAATGCAATTGGCTTAGAAAATATCAGTTTACTGTTAAATCAGATTATCTTCATCGGTGGTCAGATCTTAATGGGCTTAGTAATCATCGCTATTGGTATGATGCTTGCAAACGCTGCTGGCAATGCTATCGCTGCTATGAGCAGTACTAACTCTAGAATGCTTGCAGTAATCGCTAAAGCTGCTATTATCATTCTAACGTTTGCTATGGGCTTAAATCAGATGGGTTTAGCTGATGAAATCATCAACTTAGCTTTTGGTTTACTATTTGGTGCGATTGCGGTAGCAGTAGCTCTAGCATTTGGCTTAGGCTGCAAAGATATCGCCGCTGAAGAGACTAAGAAATTAGTTTCAGAAATGAAAAATAATGGTTAATCTTAGCTGTTAGCTTTTAATTAAATATAAAAGTTGATTATAAAAAGTAGTATCAGGTTTATGGCTTGATACTACTTTTTTCGTAAAAGATAAATCTCACTTTAGACTATGATACCTTTAAAAAACATAACTTTTTAAAAGTAACCTGTTGATCTAAAACAAAATAAGTATTAGCCAGATAACTTAATAACTGTCATTAGTAGCAGACAGAAATTTAAGTGAAATGTTTATCAGTTTGCTACTTATCTAAATAGACGATACGTAATGTAAAGTAAAACTAATTAATTTACATTTTTAAGTTCATGGATGTTTAATAATTAAAATGAAATTTAGACTTAAAATTATTTTTGCATAGAAAATAGTTCAGATGTTTTGATTTTACGAGTATAGATTGCTTTGCCTACTATCACACCAGCAAAGTTAGATTCTTCTTTATGTTTAATATTAAGCTTGATGACATCATTAATGTCACCAATACCACCACTGGCAATGGTTTTTAGACCTGAATTTTGAATAAATTCAGCCATTTCACTTATATTGGGACCTTGAAGAGTACCATCACGATTAATATCAGTATAAATTACATGCTTTAAGCCAGCTTCTTTAAATTCTTTGACTACTTCTACAGCTGAAATACCTGAATTTTCAACCCAACCATCTACAGCTAGCTCACCATTACGGCAATCAAAACCACAAACTATTTTATCGCCACCAAATTCTTTAAGAGCATCTTTAACCATTTGCGGGTTTTTAACTACCGCGCTACCTAAAATTACTCTAGAAACGCCGGCATCTAATAAGACTTTAATATTAGCGATATCGCGAATACCACCACCTACTTGAACAAAGATATTTACTGTATCGATAATTTTCTTAATTAAAACCAGATTCTTAGGTTCACCGATACGCGCGCCATCCAAATCAACTATATGTAAAAATTTAGCACCATCAGCCTGGAGTTTGCGCGCTACAAAGACAGGATCATTATTATATACTGTAGTCTCAGCAAAGTCTCCTTTAACTAATCTGACTGCTTGACCATCGATAATATCTATCGCTGGAAAGATACAGAATTTTTCATCAAGTAATTTATACTCGTTTTCGCGTTGACTTTGTTTTATTTTATCTTCCATCTGTTGAGACATACTATACTATAAGGTTACTATGCTCTAATTGAATATTCAAACTTCTTATATAATATTAATTTTATTTTGCTTAGGTAGGCTCAATTTAAACTACTTTTTTAAAAGTTGCTAAAACTAATATTGCTATAAATGTAAATTTTTAAGTTATAAAATATTTCTAAATATACTTGAAATTTATAAAATAATTATAAAAAAATGGCCAAGTTAGACTAAAATTCTAAATTTTATGGTTTTTTATAAAAAAATTCTAAATTTGTATTTTGGTATATAGATATTAGTTTAAAAAATAATTTAATATACCACCTAAAATTTAATCTTAATAGAGCTAATTTAAATTAATATAGAAGTCGATAAATTAATTTAAAAAAATTTGATAAATTAGCGTTCCAGCTCATTGATTGGCAGTAGATTTGCTTAAAAAAGAAGTAAAATTAATCTATTGAATATAATATAGAAGTCTAAACTAATGTTAATAAATGTGTAAAAATTCTTTAAAAAAATTACCCTTCAAAATTAAGTATAATAAACATTTTAAAAATTAAAAGCTAACTAAGCCGACTTTAAAAATGGAATCACTTCAGCGATCTCTTCAGTGTTATCGATCATATCAGCAGTGATAGTAATACTATTAGTTTCATCATCTGATGGCGCTTCAAACATAATATCCTTCATGATATCCTCGATAATACTTCTTAAAGCTCGAGCACCCATTTTACGTTTTTGAGCTTTTTCAGCTATTTTCATTAAAGCATCATCAGTAAATTCAAGCTCGATACCATCAATTTCTAGCAGCTTACGGTATTGCTTAACTAATGAGTTTTTAGGTTTAGTTAAAATTAGCTTCAAGCTTTCAGTAGAAGGTGCTTCAAGACTAGTGATAACGGGTAAACGCCCCACAAATTCAGGTATAATACCGAACTGCACTAAATCTTCGGGCTCAGCAAATTGAAATGCTTCAGATAGAACTTTGTTTCTCTCATCTTCACTTAAACTTTTAGCACCGAAACCTACACTAACGTTAGACTTTTCTTTACGTTTATTAATAATATTTTCTAAACCGACAAAAGCACCACCTACTATAAATAAGATATTCTGGGTGTTAACTTCAATCATTTCAGCATGCGGATGCTTGCGTGAACTGCTTTGAGCTGGGATACTAGCTTTAGTACCTTCAATTAACTTTAATAATGCCTGCTGCACGCCTTCACCACTTACATCACGAGTGATACTAGGGTTTTCAGACTTTCGTGAGATTTTATCGATTTCATCGATATAAATTATACCTGTCTGGGTTTTTTCAATATCACTACCAGCATTCTGGTAAAGTCGATGTAACATATTTTCAGCATCATCACCTACATAACCAGATTCTGTAATAGTAGTAGCATCAGCCATTGCAAATGGTACGTTTAAATACTTAGCTAAAGTTTCGACTATATGTGTTTTACCAGAGCCAGTGGGACCAATCAGTAAAATATTAGATTTGTTAATTTCAACTAGATCACTAGCTTTATCATCGGCTTTAGGATTTTCGCTACTTAACTGACTATTATTACTTAAACGTTTGTAGTGATTATAAACAGCAACTGATAGGCTTTTTTTTGCCACTTCATTACCGATAACGTACTCATCTAAATGAGCTTTAATCTCTTTAGGCTTAGGAATGTCGTTTAAATCAAATTCAAAGCTTTTAACTTTAGATTTATCATTGGCACTGGTGTTAGTAGCAGCTGCGATACCTTCATCTTTTAAAATATCGTTGCACAAACTAATACATTCGTTACAAATATAAATGCCAGGTCCAGCGATTAGTTTTTTAACCTGATCTTGGCTTTTCCCGCAAAAGGAACATTTTAATAATCCGCTTTGAGACTTCACTACTTACTATTTTAGTCTAATTTAGCTTTCAGTATCAACACTTGAAGGTTTCTTTGTTACCACACGATCAACAATACCGTATTCCTTACCTTCTTCTGCGTTCATAATGTAATCACGATCAGTGTCTTTCTCGATTTTATCTAGAGGTTGGCTACAGTTATCAGCTAAGATTTTGTTTAGCATACCTTTCAGTCTTAAAATCTCTTTAGCCTGAATTTCGATATCAGAAGCTTGACCCTGAGCGCCACCTAAAGGTTGGTGAATTAAAATTCTAGAGTTAGGTAATGCCATACGCTTACCTTTAGTACCAGAACTTAATAAGAAGGCTCCCATACTAGCACACTGACCCATGCAGAAAGTCGCTACATCAGGACCTACATGCTGCATAGTATCGTACATAGCTAAGCCAGCAGTAACTGAACCACCAGGGCTATTAATATACATATAAATATCTTTACCAGAATCTTCTGAATCTAATAATAAAAGTTGACCAACAAAAATACTAGCGACTACATCATTAACTTCAGAATGTAAAAATACAATTCTTTCTCTAAGTAGTCTTGAAAATAAATCAAAACTTCTTTCGCCACGTGGAGTATTTTCAATAACACTTGGCACATAGTTTGAAATGCTACTATAAGACTGACCATGAAGATCAAAAGGGTTTATAATCCCGTGGGTGTCACAAACTGCTCTAATGTCAGCTTTAGTTTCGCGTTTAACATCTTTATAATCCATATATAAAAATTTACCACGTATTGAAATAATTTATGAAGAAAGATCCATTATCCAGCAAAAAATTTCTTAAACCAGGCAAGCTTACTAAAATTATCAGTAATTATCTGGCTGAAAACTATATTTCATGTCATACACCTAACCATTCAGGTAAGCTTATGCCAGCTGATTTAACTGAACTAGATGAATTGGATAGTTTAGATCAACCAAAAGCTGTCTTAAAAGATCTGCAAGAACAGCTTGCAGATCAGTTTAAGGCTAAAAGGGCTTTAATCGTTACAGCGGGAGCTAGTCAGGCATTGCAAATCGCTCTGTTGACCCTGAAACTGACTTACGGAAATGACTTACCAGTTCTACTTGCTGATAATGTGCACCGTTCGGTAATTAACTTTTGCGAAGTGTTAGATTTAGAGTACGAATTTATTCAAACTGAAAAAAAATTAGGTCTAAGTTTAGGTTTAAAGCTGACTAAATTAAAGCAACGCTTGCAAGACAAAAACTTTTTAGCTTTAGTCTGTACAAACCCTACTTATGAAGGTTTGTTCCAAACAATACCTGAACTTGACTTGCCTGTTATTCAGGATGCCGCGCATGGAGCGCATTTAGAGATAATTAATTTTAAAAACTTCTCCAACTCAGCTGCTGATCTTAAAATTTATTCCTTACATAAGAGCTTATGTGGTTTAACCCAAAGCGCTTTAATTTGCTTAAAGTCTGATAAATATTTTAACGAAGAAACACTTTTAAAAGCCTATGGCATGCTTCATAGTACTAGCCCTAGTTATCTTCTGCTCTCGAATATAGCTGATATCAGTGAATCGATTAGAAGTGGTGTGCTAGAAACAACTATTAAAGAAAAGTTAAACTGCATATTAGAGTTAGAAGATACTTATGTTGCAAGCTTAAATAGTAGAACTCAGCTTATTAAGCGAACTGGGAACTTAGACCTGAAACTAGAGTTTGACCCTTTTAAGTTAATTCTTTTATATAGTCAAAATCATAAATATTTAGATGGTGAGTTTATCTATAAATATTTTAAAAAGCATAAAATAGTTCTGGAATTAACAGATTCTACTTATGCTTTAGCGTTACTAAGTTTTATGCATACCGAATATGAGCTTACAAAAATCTATCAAGTGACTCAGAAGTTAGCTTCAGCCATCTTTAAATATGAAATACCAGCAGAATTTTTTTTCAAAAATAATGCAACCCGAGAGAGTAATAATAAAGTTCAGGTTGAAAACCTATTTTTAAATTTTACTAGCAAACAAAGTAATCCTAGGCAAAAAACTTCTAATCTTCAGATAAATAAAATTAACGAAAAGTCGACAGCTAAGATAAATATAACTAAAAGACAGCGTGATTTAAAAGAAATGTATATTTCTGAAGCACTAAACATGATTTCAGCTCAGTTGCTAGCTCCTTGTCCACCTGGAAGAGCTTTAGTCTTAGATGGTGAGTTGATTACCAGAAAAAAGTTAGCTTATCTTAAAAAGTATATAGATATTACTAAAATTAAGATATTCGTTTATGTTTAAAAATTTCTAAATAACCTATCAATTCTGCGTGCACGTTTGGATGAAGAATTATTAGTAAGTTTTTCTAAAGCAATAGATAATAATATGTCTATTTGTTTGCGATCTTCATTATCTAAAGTCTGGTTTCGGTTATAATCGAATAACTCGACTCGTAAAGCTAATTTATCAATTGGCTCAACATTTTCTGGTAATGATTTTAAGCTGTTTAAAGTACGTTTGTAAACTCTAAGTAACTTTTTAGCTCTTCTAAAAGTTACCTGCCCTTTTTTATTAGTTCCCAGATTTCTTAACAGACTTTGAATGAATTTATAATCTGGATATGTTCTTAAAAATTGATCGATTATTGTAAGATCAGTTTGATCTATTACATCGTCTTGATTTAAGTCATAATTTTTTAGTGCTCTATTATAGTGTAAGTGGTTATTGAGTTTAATAAAGCTATTAAAATTAGTGTTAAATTTGATTCTATTGATATTGACTAAAGCTATGGTTATTTCCTCGAAGCTAAGCTTATTATCCCTATTATTATCAAGCAAACTCAGTATTTCTTCAGTATCGACTACCTGATTATTATCATCTATATTATCTTCTTGACTTTGACCTTGCTCATCATCAGTAGAATTTTGATCGTTTTCTTCATTATCTATAGGTCTATTAATAAGACCGTGAATTATTGATATTAATATATCTTGCGTGATAGTTTTGTGTGTGTCATTATCAGTAATTTCTAATGTTAATGTTAATTCCTTTATATTAGGTGTCAGTCCGATAAATTTTTTAGTATAAATTGCTTGATCTTTTAAATAAAAGTATTTATTGGGCTTAAGAATTGTAAAAGACAGATTATTTTGATTTATATAAGGATTTTTAGCCGTAAAACGACTAACTAAAGTGTTTTTAGGAGATAAATTATTTAAGCTTGTAAATTCAAGTTTAGCTTCTGTAAACTTATATGCGAAATCATCGAGATAAAGTACTTCAATATTAAACGATTTTTCAATAAAATTAGCACTATTTAGATCAGTCGCTCTAATCGTGATTTGAAAACTACTCTTTGTATTATGATTAAAGGTTTTGTTAGTATATAGCTTATTATCTGAAATGTAAAATGAGTCTGTAGAGTCATGGATTAAGCTTAACTCAGTATTAGGGCTAGCACTGATATTTGTGACTAAAGTTCCACTTGGCGAGCCTTCTTCTACTTGTAAATTAGCTAAACTTAGATCTAAATTCAGTGTATTAGTATTAAAATTATTATAAAAATGACCCAAATCATAGCTTAAATGCTCGCGCTCGTTAGTTAGATCATCAGTATAAATTAGCATCTCATCACTAAAACCCATGAATCTTCTAACGCCATTAGCTGGAGAGCCGAAAAGGTAAATATCACCCAAGTTTTTATCTAAGTTTTGAGTGTCAGTTAATAGTAAAGTATCAGCATTAAAGACATTTAAATCACTTTCATTAGAAATGATACTAAACACTTTATGTTCTTTAATCTTCCAGCTAAGGTCACTAGAGTCATCATGCCTAGAGGTTAAATGTACGTGGTAGACAAAATCTTGGCTAGAATTATTGTTATTAAGACTGGTTGAATAACCGAAAAACTTTCCTCCATCAGCTGTATCTTCATCACTAGATATAAAAGGTCTAATAGCTGATGATGTACTCTTAGTCTGCACGCCACGAGTGAGTGAGGTGAATATAGAATGTTTAGTATTCATTTGAAAATTTAAAGGATAAATATCATCCTTTCCGTCAGTAAAAATTTTTATTTGATTATTACTATCAAGATAAATGCGAGCCTGATGATTATGGTTACTTTGGGTAGCATCTAGGTTATTACCTGATTGGTCGTACCAGGTATCTAGATATAAAGAACTATTTTTTTCATAGTAATCATGTATGTTTTGTTCGATTAAATTTCGATTAGTACTTTGATCATTAGTATAGTAAATAATCTCATTAGTGTAACCTGCATAATGCCTTTCAGCGCGCGCACTTTGTCCAAAGAGTCTGAGATAACCATAATCAAAGGCATTACCAGCAGTTGCACTATCTAATAGGCTATTGTTTTTATAGACGCTAATATTATCATTTACTCCAGCTGAAATTACAGTGAGCAGTAACTTTTCTGCATCAAAAATACTACTATCATTATCTAAAGAAGAAGTATTATTAAATCTAACTATTAGTTTATCATAATCACTATTATGAGCTAGCGGTCCGTAAGCTATATAACCAGGGTCATCGCCACGATCATTACCAATAATAGGTCTAAAAGAGCTTTCTGCCGCTCCGCCTAACCAACCTTTATCTGATTGTATTAGCTTGGTACTATATATAAAAACACTATGCTCATCATTGAAAGCCACTGGTGTACTATAAATATCATCAAGACCATCTGTTTTCAAGACTATATTGCCGTGATAGTCATGTATAATACCTTCATCTGCTATGTAAATTTGAGCTTGCTGGCTATTTGTTGCTGTAGCATGATTAGCATTAGCACTTTGATCGTACCAGGTACTAACAAAACAGTCAGTTTCTGGACTAGTACAATGCGCCTGTAAACTTTCATGATCTAAATCACCATTCTCACTAAAGCCTATATCAGTTTTTAGATCATTATCCGCTCGGCGCACTTCGATAGCTGCGCCTGTATATGCGTTTCTTAGTTTTCTTAAACTGTAGGCTGCGCTAGCAGAACTAGCAACATCTAAAGGTAAAGCACTATTTGCTTGCGGGCAAGCAGCTAAAAAGCTAATTAAGCTATCTTTATCTAGACTATCTGTTTCATTAAAACCTATGTCTGAAGTTTGATTATCACAGGAGCGTCTGACTTTAATCGCGGCACCATTATAATCTGCTCTAAGTTTCCTCAAGCTATAAGCAGCTTTAGCATTGGGATATCTATCTAATACTAGGTTAGATTTAGCATTAATAGGTAGATAGACTAAACCTAATACTAAGATAGTAAGTGTTAAATATAAATTTTTAATACTTACTTTATTCATTAAAATTTTTAATCACATAATAAGTTAAGTTTTTATTATTAGATCAAAGTTTGAACACAAAGGATTAGCTAAATAACATCTTTATAATGATTAGCTTAAGTAAGATTGGTATTAATCTTGCTAGTATCTAAGTTATATGTCAGCTTTACTTAAAGTTTGTGGAGTTAAAACACTGGGACAGACCCTGGATATCTTAGCATTAGGCGTAGATTATATTGGCTTAAATAATATCGCTAGCTCTAAAAGATATCTTGATCAGTCTGCTATTGCTGCCATAGTTGAAGGAGTCGCTCAAAAAGCACCTACTTACTTAGCTAACTTAGTTTTACTTACTAAAAAAGAATCAGTTTCAGAAGCTTATGAGGTAGCTAGAAATTTAGGATTTAAATCTCTGCAAGCTTATGTAGCAAGCGCTCAGGATATCAACTTTCAGCTTTATAGAGATAAAATTCAGATTTTTAGACCTTTAGATATCAAGAAACTGACTAGTGATAACCCAGCAGCTGATTCTGCTGATTATTTTGTGTTAGATTCTGCTGAGATGGGTGGTAGTGGGCGTACTTTTAACTGGAATTTATTTAATGAGGCTAAAGCCAAGCTAGCAGCTGAAAAATTAGTGCTAGCAGGTGGTTTAAAACCCGAAAATATAGCTACAGCGCGCGCGCAGACTCAGGCTAGTTTTTATGATTTAGCTTCAGGGGTTGAAGATAAAAGTGGTTTTAAGGATTTAGCTAAAATAAAGCAGATTTTAGAAATCTTAAAAGATTAGTTAGCTGTGAAATGTATACTTTGCGGAACTGAAGACTCGCTTGAAATTAAATTAAAAAAAAGCACTTATTTTAGTTGCCAGCATTGTGAGCTGATTTTTAGCCATCCAGCTGAGCTTTTAGATAATAGCTGCGAGCACGAGCGTTACTTACGGCATGAAAACTCGCTTACTAATCATGCTTACCGCGACTCTTTAATTTATTTCATTAACAGCTGTTTATTTAATAGTAATTTCGCTAGCGTGCACAATATAGAGGGCTTTCATGTTAAATCTGCTGCCGAAGATTCTATTTTTATAAGTCAGAGTCATAGGATAAACCAGCTTCGAAAGCTTAAGATACTTGATTTCGGCTGCGGGCCGGTTAAAACCTTAGCGGCACTTTTAAAAGAGTTGTATAAATTAGATGTAGAAACTTATGATCCGTACTTCGATGATAAAAACTTGAGGGCTAAGTACTATGATTTTATAAGTGCAATTGAAGTAGTAGAGCACTTTAATGACCCTAAACTAAGCTTTAGTAGGTTAGATTCACTTATGAAAAAAGGAACTGAGCTGGCTTTAATGACTAAATTTAGACCAGCTAAGCTGGCTGATTTTAAAAGCTGGCGTTATAAAGATGATACAACTCATGTAAGTTTTTATAATCAAACCACGTTTGGATATTTAGCTGAAAAGTTTTCATGGCAAGTACTTTTCACTAATCATCGAGATCTGATTAAATTTAAGAAATTATAGCTATGATTAATATACTATCTACTTATGTTGGCAAGAATATCTGTGGACACTTTTTAAGCAATTAAATCAATTTTGTTAATAGCATAGAGTTTTACTTTTCTAGCGAAATTTGCTTTTAACCATAAAACAGCTCTACTATACATAAAAAAGCGCTTAAACCATTAAGTAAGCATTTTAAATGACTAAAAAACACTTTGCTTTCAATAGAAATGATTTTTAACCAAAGTATAACTCGTAAGACATAAAGTTGTTACAATAATAATAGTAAGACTTAAATAAGTTTCGTAATGAATTAGTAGCAGAAACTTAATCTATACAATATAGATAAATAAGCTTACTGAAGGTGAATGATGCTGACTAGAACAGCAAAATTTAATAGTCAAACCGCAGGTAATTCAAAAGATTATACTAAAAGTGCGAAATTTACTAATAAAAGAAGTAATTTAAATGGTTTAACCGACGCTCAGCTTAAATCTTTAGGTTGCTCTGAAGGTCTAAATGAAGCTGCTAGCACCGAAAAACTTAAAGCACTGCATTTGGCTCCGGCTGAACTTGCAGTTTTGAATCAGTTAATTGAAGAAGCGTCTGCTGAAGCTGCTGCTAATGATCCAGCTACTGACATAAAAACTAGTCAGCATAAAAACTTAAGTGCTGGTGATAATACTTTAAAAGTAAGTGCTAGTGTTGCTAACAGTCAGCGAGTTAAAACTTCTGTAGCACAAACTAATACTAGTGCTGGCGCTGCTGCGCTAGATAGCCATACTGGTGAAGCTGCTAAAAATACTCAGCAGCTAAACTCCGCTAATATTTTAGATCAAGTTTTAAATAAATTACCTGAAAAGAATAAAGTGGTTAGCTTTGTTCACAAAGTCGCTAATAATGAGCATCAAAGACTTAATAAAAACCTTAATAGTACTTTTTTATTAGTATATTTACTTGCCCCGTTAAAAAAAGTTATCCCATTTTACGAGCAGGTATTTAACTTTACTAATCGAGCTGATATCGTGACTAAGGCAGCTGAAAAGCTAATTAAATCCGCTAAGCAAAATGATTCGACTAGAATGTTATTAGCTACCCAAGACATTTATAATTCCATTACTAAAAGCGTAGCTGATTTTTATTTAGAAAGAAATTTAGTGGTCGCTGGTACTAATGCAGCTGAGTGGCAGCAAGAAGCTAGAAATGGTGAGGCATTTAAAAATGTAGTTGAAGCGCCAGTAGATATGTTTAGTCGCTTATTAAAAATTCCAGGTGAAGTATTAAAAAATCCAGCTAAGTTAAAGTCTTTAGATTGGCTTAGACAAAGTGGTACACTTGCGCTATTAAATATGATAGCTGGTGGTGTGTCAGCTGAAGCTGTTAAAAATGGTGATGAAAAAACCGCTAGTGGAGCTCGCTTCGCGCAGTGTGCGGTTTCAGATTTAGATAAAGCGGCTTCAAAGAATCCAGATCGGAATTATTCTACATTTGCTTTTACTTTAGAAAATGCTTTTGATAATATTAATCGATTTTTCTTTGCTAAAAAATCCAGCCTGTTACTGGCAGCCCGCTCTATTTTTAGTATCGCTGGTCGTGGTTTAGCTTTAGAAGCTCAAAATCAACCTAATGATGAAAATATGATTACTTTCTTTGATAATCCAGTTGTGTATTCAAAAAATGCTATTAAACGTATTTTTGATAAAACTGTGCCTAGTTTCGCTTAACTTTAGGTTTAGTTTTGTGTAGGCTCATACTCGATTTTAGGTATTTTTAATATAGTTTCATGTAATTTTAAACTTAGCTGCGTTTAACTTTAAATATAATTTTGCCTAGATTTAAGCATAGTTCTTTAATAGATTTAAATTTAGCTGCGTTTAACTTTAAAGCTTAAAGCTAGCTATACTTAACTTCAAAACTTAAAGCTAGCTATACTTAACTTCAAAACTAATATCATTTAATTTTAAGCTTAATTCTACGTAACTTTAATTTTATAAAAATTTTCTAAATTAATATATTTTTTAGAGTAATTTTCTAAATTTTGACTGTTTTTAGAAATATTTTCTAAGTTTAAGCTGTTTTTAGAATTTATTTCTAAATTTAAGGTAAATTCGGAAGTGATTGAGAGCCTGAAATAGATATAGCTGGCTTTTAGCTTAAACAAACCAACACTAGCTAGACCGGCGATTTAATTAAGCTTACTTATGAAAAACCGATATTTCGCTGTTAAAAATTAAATAAGTCTACACATTAAAATCTATAGCTAAATCTAAATGATAAAATTTAAGTTCAATGTTAAATCAGATCATTACTAAACTTAAAAAGGCTGTACGTTTTGGCGGTGATGCTAGTACTTATCAAACTGGTCAACAAAAGTTTAAATCAGTGGAAGTAAACCAAAGCTCTAAGCAGCTTAATTATCTGTGGATAGTTTATGATTCATGTCGCTATGATACTTTAGTTAAAGCCCGCACTCCAGTGCTAGATAGCTACGCTAAAATCTACAGTGCCTGGACGCCAGCTACCTATACTTTGCCAGCACATTGTTCTTTTTTCGCTGGAATTCTGCCGTTAGTATATGAACCAGTGCCATATTTAAACCGTTTTCATAAACAGCTAATCACCATGCGCAAGGCTGGTGAGGCGCGCAAAAGTGCGATAGACGAAAGAACTTTAATGTTACCTGCTAATAATAAAGATATTATTGCTGGTTTTAATGAATTAGGTTACTATACTGTTGGTTCTGGTGCAGCTAGTTGGTTTGCTAAAGAAGTGCTAACTGGTAATTTCCAGGATTTTCAGTTTAAGCGCGCGCAGGCATTCACCGAACAACAAAACTTTATTACTACTAATTTAAGAGATAAAGCCCAAGATAAACCATTTTTCGCTTTTATGAATTTGATTGAAACGCACTCACCTTATATGCACTATGGCGCTGATAGAGAAGAGTATGGTATTAAAGCTCGCGGTGAGATGAGCTTCCCGCCAGTAGAAAATCCTGAAGAAAGAAAGGTTAGAGGTGCTAAGTTGCATCAGGCGCAGGTTGAAGCTGCTGAGTATTGCGATAGTTTATTACCTGAGCTATTTAAAAATTTGCCAGAAAACACTTTGGTGATTTTAACTGCTGATCATGGTGAAGCCTTCGGTGAAGATGGTTTCTGGGGACATGGTATCTACCATCCTACAGTTATGAATGTACCGATGTCAGCCTTTATGTTAGATCGCTCTGATCTATTAGGAGATACTTAAACGAATTTCTGCTAAATTTAAAAAGATGACTAAACTTGACCAAACCATTATCGCACTTGATTTTCCTGATCAGGAAACCTGTTTAAACTATTTAGCTAAGCTAGCAACGCTTACTTATAAACCACGTTGGCTCAAAGTCGGTATGGAGCTTTACTATGCAGCTGGTAATGATTTTTTAAAAGTGCTTAAAGATAAAGGCTACCAAATATTTTTAGATCTAAAGCTACATGATATTCCTAATACAGTCTCAAGCGCGCTTAAGAGTTTGGCTAAGCTAGATGTAGACATGCTAAATGTGCATGCTTTCGGTGGCATAGAAATGATGAAAGCTGGTGCAGAAAGTTTTAAAAGTATTAACCCAAGCGCGAAGCTGATCGCTGTTAGTGTGTTAACTAGCTTAGATGATACTACCTTAACTAGTGAATTAAATATTCAGGCAGATGTAAAAGAAATGGTTATTAAACTCGCTAAAAACGCTCAGCTGGCACACCTAGATGGTTTAGTGTGCTCCGCGCAAGAAGCACATTTAATTAAGAATATTCATCAGGATCTAATTACAGTTTGTCCTGGGATTCGCTTTGCTGATGATGCTACCCAAGATCAAAAACGCATTATGACACCTGAAAAAGCTTTTGCTAACCAGGCTGATTTCATAGTAGTTGGGCGCTCCCTGACTAAAACTACTCAGCTTGCCCAGCGTATCGAGCATTTAACCCAAATTTAAATGCTAGAATAAAGTACCATACTAAATAGAAGTTATTTATCTTGACTACAAAAAACACTAAAATCAGAATTGCTATTACCTGTGATCTAAATCGTTTAGGTTGCAAGCTACTTATTAAGCTGATTCATCTTTTAGGTGCTGAAGCTGTTTTGATACCAGTTTGTATAGATGGCAGTATAGTCGATACTTTAGATAGTGAAAGTAAGATTGATGCCTTTAAACAAGAAGAATTGAAACGTATCGAAAGTACACTTGAAAGTGTTGATGCGGTAATTATTCCTGGTAATAAGTATGATGTGCCCCCAGAGTGGTACCAAGAAAAAGAAGTGCATGAAAAAACTAATATTTGTGATGATCCTTATAGTTTCCGTTTAGAGGCTGAGCTGCAAATGGCTAAAGTAGTTATGGAAAGAAAATTACCTTTTTTAGGAATTTGTGGAGGTATGCATATTTTTAATACTTATTTAAAAGGGCGTTTAACTCAGCATTTGGCTGATGATGAGCGTAACCGAGAATACGGTATTGATCATATAGATCCATGTTTTCAGCAAAAACCAGAAGCTACCCAAGAAGAATTAAAAGAAAACTTTATTGAACAGTTTAAGGAAGGTAAAAACCCTAAGATTTTTGCAGCGACGCACCCGATGTCAGTTTGCCCTCATTCACAGCTCGCGAAGTTATATCAGACTCATGATAAAAATATAGATTTAGCTTCGGTTGAGGAACTTAGTATTCATCATCAGGGCTGTTTTAAAGAGGATCTAAGTCCCGAATTGCAAGCAGTTGCTTTCGCGCCAGATGGTGTCGTTGAAGCCGCAGAAATGCCAAGCCACCCGACAATGTTTTTATTAACTCAGTATCATATTGAATATAATGCTGGTCATATAGCTAAAATCACCATCCAGAAACTTATTGAAGCTGCTGAAGAAAATAAAAATGTAGCCTCAATTGAATATATGATTTAAAATTAAGTGCTATCAGCTCTAAAATCACTAAAACCATTTATAATCAATTTAAAGTTTGTCCCTTAAAAGCTTACTATCTTATTAAAGCTAAAGAAAGTGAGAAACATTATTACAACCCAGACTTAGCTTACCAATTAGCTCAAAAACTTGAGCTGATTAGCTATGTCCAAAAAATTTATAATAATGGCTTAGATTATCAGTTGGCTAATTTAGAGAATAAAGCACAGTTAGCCAAGCTAAATAATAATACTATTTTTAATTTAAAACTAATTGCAAGTGGCTTATCTACTAATATAGATCTTTTATATCGTGAGAAATATGCTCGCAGCTGGCAAGTGTTTTTAATTAAAGTTAAATTTAGAACTGATCGTAAGGATGTAGAAGATTTAGCCTACCAAAAAATAATCTGCGATTTGAAAAATATACCTGTTTCTAAATTTCATATTATTTATGTAAATAGTGATTATGAACTGCAAGCTAGAGTTTCTTATAAAAAATTGGTTAAAGTGAAGGATTTAACTGCTAAGGTTCTAAATCAAAGTGAAAAGATAGCTGAAGATCTTGATAAATTAAAGCAGATTTTAGCAGGTCAACGCAGACCAAACAAGTCCCTAAAAAAAGCCTGCCTAAAACCTAAGCTATGCCAGTTTTATGATAAATGCTGGGCTAAAACTTTTAAAGATGTGGACTACCCGATCTATACACTTAAAGAAAACCCTAAACTAGGTATGAAGCTTTTTTATAAGCATAAATACACTGACTTAACAGATATAGACCCTAAGGAAATAAATCATAATTTTAATATTAAACAAAAAATTCAGTTAAATGCTTGTAAGACTAATCAAATACATGTTGATCAACCTGAACTGAAAAAATACTTGAAAAAAATCAAGTACCCAGTTTCATTCTTAGATTTTGAATCTTATAACTGTCTTAAACCCTTTGTTTCAGGTTTTAAACCACTTGAACATGTACCGTTTTTATACTCTTTGCATGTTAGCTCTAAAATGTCCAAAGCTGACTTTGAGCAGAATCTACTTAGAGCGAGTGATTCTAAAAATATTTTGAAAAATGCTAAGGCACCTAGCCCTAAAACTAAACATTATGAATTTTTAACTGAAGATAGTAATCTCGATAATTTAACTAAACTGGCGAGCAAGCTATACGAAGATCTACCTAAAACTGGTACGATTTTTGCTTTTAATGTTGGTTTTGAAAAACACGTAATCAAGCTTTTAAGTAGATTTGAGCCTAGGTTAATTAAATATTTGCCTCGCTTTGTAGATTTGATGACACCATTTGAACAAAACTGGATTTATCATCCTGAATTTCATGGTTTGAACTCTTTAAAACAAATTTCTAAAGCTTTATTGAACTTCGATTATGCTGATCTAGATATTAATAATGGTATGCTTGCCATGTATAATTTTCAATATTTAATTTCTGAAAAAAATAAAGAAAAGTACAATGCACAAATTTTTCAGGATTTGAAAGTTTATTGCAAGCAAGATACTTTATCTTTATTACTTATATTTAGCAAGTTACATTTACTGAATGCTACTTAAGATTCTTTTTTAAGTAATCTAAAGAACTAAATTTTTGTTCGATAGTTTTCATTAAAGATGCATTGAAAATAGTCTGTACTATAAACTTAGCTTCAGTGTCATTTGACTTCATCATCTTATGTAGCATATCTTGGAATTGTTTTAAATATTCTTGACATTGCTGGTAAACTTCACTATTTAAATCTGGACATTCAATAGCAAAATTTAAAAAAGTGAAACCTTTAAAGTCATCGCTATTTATTAATTCTTTAGCAGTATTAATAATAGCTACTTTTTTGTTTTCCTGTTTTTTACTATGTTTTTCAAATAATTCTTTAAACTTTTCTGTAATCTCGATAAACTTATAATCTAAAATCGCTTCGATTAATTTTTCTTTTGATTTATAGTGACTATATAAAGTCATCTTAGCTACTTTAGACTTTTCAACTATAGTATCGATTCCAATCGATTTATAACCGAAAGTCGACAACAAGTCGGCAGCAGTTTTTAATATTTGATCTTTTTTTGTTACTTTTCTTGGCATGGTTGGTATTGGCTTCTTACATATATATTATCAAAGCTTGTATTTGAAAGTATAGGTGAAAAGTTGGAAAAAAATGAAATTTAATATTTCTTATTTTTTTATAATTCTTAGTTTAGTTAATATTTAATAGAGCAATTAGACGAAATAGTAAGTTTATATTGTCTACTAAATTAACATGATTAATGTTTATCTTTAAAAAGTTTTTTGATTTTATCTCTTTAAAATTTTACATAAAAACTTTAAATTAAACACACTTATAAAGTTTATAAATTGACTAGTCCTAATTTTGAAATTGTTTGCTTACTCTGAAAAACTAAATCTCTATTTATCTAATGCAAATACTTATATTCATTTAAAAGCACTCATAAATATTATTTAGTACAAGAGTTAATGATTTAATAGCTAAACTAACTTATCAATCTTTACATATAATTTAAGATTTACTGCTAATATGATAAGTGAAATGTCTGGCAAGTATATAGTCCTAATAAGTGTTCACGGTTTAATTCGTGGTCAGAACTTAGAGTTGGGGCGTGACCGTGATACAGGCGGGCAGACTAAATATGTGATCGAACTGGCTAAAGCGCTTGCAAGTAGAGAAGATATCGCTAAAGTTGATCTGTTTACTATCTTAGTTAAGGATGATGAAGTAGATCTTGACTATAAAGAACCATTTGAAAAGTTAAGTGATAAAGCCCAAATCGTACGTTTTGAATATGGTACTAATAGATATTTAACTAAAGAAAAACTATGGTCTAGACTTGATACTTTCAGTGAAAACGCTTTAGCATACCTAAATAAATCAACTGAAAAACCAGATGTTATTCATAGTCATTATGCTGATGCTGCTGAAGTTGGTATGAATTTAGCGAAACATTACCCTGAAGCTAGATTAGTGCACACAGGACACTCTTTAGGACGTATTAAACTACTAAAATTACTTGAAAAAGGTTTAGATAGAGATAGTATTGAAGAAAAATATAATATTTCTAAACGTATTATGGTTGAAGAAGCTATTTTGGAGCAAGCTGAATTTATTGTAGCTAGCTCTAACAACGAAATAGATGAACAGTATGGTATGTACGATGCTTACCAAAAAAGTAAGTTTAAGTTAATTCCTCCAGGTGTAGATACGGAAATCTTTAATACTAACGAATTAAATGCAAGCTATTTTAATGAAATTAATCGCTTCTTAGATCAACCTGAAAAACCGATCATACTTAGTATTTGTCGACCAGATGAGCGCAAAAATATTTCATCATTGATTATCGCTTATGGTCGCTCACCAGCTTTGCAAGAAAAAGCTAACTTAGTTCTAGTCCTTGGTAGTAGGCAGGATATTAAAACTATGCCACCTGGACCGAATAAAGTGCTGACTAATGTACTACTGTTAATAGATAAGTTTAATTTATACGGTAAAGTAGCTTACCCTAAACAGCATCAGGCTGAAGATATACCTAATATTTATAAATATGCAGCTAGTACTAAAGGTGTTTTTGTTAATCCCGCTCTAACTGAACCTTTCGGTCTTACTCTACTGGAGGCTGCTTCTTGTCGTTTGCCGATTGTCGCTACTAAAAATGGTGGACCTAATGATATTGTTAAAAACTGTAAAAATGGTATTTTAATTGATACCTTAAATATTAGAGAAATGGCAGAGGCGATTGAAAAGATTGTTAGTGATGAAGAGCTATGGGAAAGCTACTCTGAAAACGGAGTTAAGGCGATTAAAGAATTTTATAGCTGGCAGCATCACTGCGATGAGTATCTAAAATTATTTGAGCAGCAAAAAAGCCTGCAAGAAATCTAAACTAATATTATGACTTTTATTCTGGCAACAGACTTAGATAGAACTTTAATTCCGAATGGTTATGAACCTGAAGATCAGGGAGTAAGAGAGCTGTTCACTAAAATTACTGACCAACCAGATTTAACTACGGTCTATGCAACTGGTAGAAACTTGGATAGAGTACTTGAAGCTATTCCAGAATATAATTTACCTATACCTGATTATATAGTTGCTAATGTCGGTACTGAAATATATACTTTAACTAATCAGGTGGCTGATAAACATCAAGCTGGCTCTTGGTCTTTAAACCTAGACTACCAAAAACATATTGCTACTGAGTGGTCTAATCGACCAGCAAGTGAACTTGCAAATTATTTGAGATCTTTAGATTATTTGGAGATGCAAGAAGCTTATAAGCTAAACATTTGTAAATTAAGTTACTATGCTAGTTTAGACATTGCCAGCACACAAATTGAAGCTGAAATTGCTAAGTGTTTTCAAGAGTTAAACTTAAGCTATAAGTATATTTATAGTGAAGATCCTTTAAAAGCTAGAGCTTTAGTTGATCTAATTCCACATTCAGCTAGTAAACTTGGAGCTTTAAAATTTATCGCAGGTAGTTTAAATTTATCATTAACCGAAGTATTTTTTGCTGGTGATAGTGGTAATGATCTTGATGTAGTGTTGGATGCTGACATTCAAACTACTTTAGTAAAAAATGCCCATAAAGATGTACTCGCTAAAGCGCAGGCTGCACCTAGTAATTATTTAGCACGCGGTGGTTTTAAAGATTTAAATGGTAACTACGCAGCCGGTATTATTGAAGGCTTGTACAATTATCGTCCTGAACTAGTTAGTCAAGTTTTAGGTTAATGTGTATATTTAATAAACTTAATACTTTATCTACTTTTTATTCTAAATAGTATTATTTTTTAGCTGATCTTAAATTGAATTTAGTCGATTTATTTCAAACTAATAATTTTAAGTTTGAAGTTTACATCTAGCTACAATTAAAATTGATACTTGGGTTTAGATGTGCTGGGCTATAAACATAATTTATTAAAATCTTAATATTTTTAATACTTTATAATTTTGTAAAGTATTAAAAATTACAATTGAAGGCATCAATTTAATAAAAAACTTTGTTTAACTTAAAAACTTCAATATATTTTTAAAGATAAAAGATAGGCTGATGTTTATGATAGCGAAATTTTATGTACGGTTAATTTAGAGCTTCTCGTCAACTATCACTTGAAGTGATTTATATTGCTGAATATTGTGTACTGTAAACTTAAAGCTTAGCTATTAATTTCAGTTGTAAATTTCTAAGTCTCTAATTATTAAATTAACTTTCAGTAATTAACTTTTGTACTGAAATTACAATATACTTGAAGTGTATGGTTAAAAAAATCGCTTTAATGACTAGTGGTGGTGATGCACCAGGAATGAATCCATTTGTTCGTTCTACCGTCAGATATGCCTTAAGTAAGGGGATAGTTCCTTACGGAATTATGAATGGTTATAGTGGCTTAATTTCTGGTGATTTAAAACAAATGACTTACGATTCTGTATGTAATATTGGTAAATATGGTGGCACTATTCTAAAAACTTCTAGGTCTAAAGAATTTCGAACTAGAGAAGGTCGAGAGCAGGCTGCTAAACATTTAAATGATTTAGGTATTGATGCTTTAATCTGTTGTGGTGGTAACGGTAGTTATGCTGGTTTGTATGATTTTGCTAATCCTGAAACTGGTGAATGGCAAAAACAGGTTATTGGTGTACCTGGAACTATTGATAATGATGTAAAATATACCGATTATACTATTGGCTTTGATACTGCGATTAATACTGCAGTTACTGCGATAGATAATTTAAGAGACACTGGCGACTCGCACCATATGCACTTTATAGTTGAAGTTATGGGTAGACATTCAGGTGAGCTAGCTAATCAGGTCGGTATCGCTACTGGCGCAACGCATATAGCTATACCTGAAACAATTACTAATGTAGATGAAATCTATGGTACTTTACGTACTAAAGGGCATGACATTATTGTTATCGCCGAAGGTGATGAAACTGGTGGAGCAATTAAGCTGGCCGAAAGATTAGAGGCTTGCCAAACTGAAGAGTGCCGTATAGATTTCAGAATTTGTATTCTAGGTCACATCCAAAGAGGTGGTACACCATCAGCTAAAGATAGAATTACTGCACATAATATGTCTATTTATGCCCTTGATGCTCTGTTAGAAAATAAGACTTTAGTCTCAGTAGCTGAGGTGAATAGTAAATTAACTTTGGCTGGTCTAATCTAGATAAACTTCATTTTAACCATTTGTTAATCTTATTTTAAGATTTTACAGGCTGTAGAGATAAAATATATCTCTTTACAAATCTAGCCTAAGGGTATTTCTGTTTAAAAATTTATTTGCTAATTTGTAGATTATGCAAATAAACAATTCATCTCGTACATTTAAGTTAAAGAAAAATTCTCTTCAAAGCCTTGGTCAACCTAAAAATAACTTAAGAAGATCTCTGTTACCCGGTAAAAGCTCAAAAAATATAACTAGCTTGAGGGTTTCAGGTAGTCAAAAATTGGCTAAAAATAAATCTTCTACAAAGGCGTTGGCTGATACTACTAAATTAGCTCCTAGTATTCATAGTCTAAATATAGAAAAGAAAATTAAAGACCATGATCTATCGCAGCCAAGTTTCACAAATGAGCTTGAACTTTTTAAAAGCTTAAATCAGGCTAATAATAAATCTCAGACATTGACTTTAAAAATACCAGCCAATAAAGATAAAAGTGAAAGTTATCGGCTAGCTTTCAAGCAAAAAAAATATACCGACACTGATAGTGTAGTTAGACTAGAGCAGGTTCAAGGAAAAAATTTCAGACGTAAATATGATGGACAAAGTAGAATCACTGAAGATAGCTTTAAACTAGGTAATCTTGGTACTGTTAAAGTAAACTGGTTTTACCCTGATAATACAGCGCAAAAGTTTAAAATAGCTCAGACCTTAAAAGCACAAAACATAGACAGAGCAGATCTGAATAGTGATATAGACTACACTAAACTAAATCAGCGTATCGCTGAAGCTAAAATTGAGCATAATGAGGTGAATAAGAGTTTCAAAGATTATTTAAATGAATCAAAAGATATCTTAAAATCATTGGATGAGGCGCGTGCTAATTTAAACCAGTCTGAGCTTGATGAAATTAATCAGCAGATCGAGTTTGATAGACTAATGGATCTCAGTCAAAAATATGAAGACCAGCTTATTAAATTTGCTAGCGATCATAAGCTAGATATGGATTTAAGCTTATTAAATTTAAAAAGGCCTAATCAACCTGATTTAGAACCATCAGTTTTGCGTGAGCGTGAATTAAATAGAGTTAGTGACAGAATTAAAATAATCTCTTATAGTCTAAATGAAGCTTTTGATAGGTTTAATAAAAATCTTTTAGATCCTGAAAGTACTTTAAACAATATTTATGGTAAATATACTATCTCTGAGCTTGAAAAACTACAACAACAAAGTGGCTTACTTGAATTTCAGTCTGATAAACAACTGCAAGAAAAATATCCTGACTTATTTAACTTACTTGAGCAAGTTAATTTTAATTTAGCTGATAAAGATCTGCATAAAAACTTTACTCGCCAGCAGGTAAGTTTACCTGATGGTAGAATCTTTAATTTTTATCCTGATGAAGCTGATGGCGTTGTACGTTCATTGCAAATGCCGAGTGGTGTTAAGACTAACATAAATGGCGCTACGCCAGTAGCAGGTAGTACTGAAAAAGTATTTATTAAAGATGATACTACGGGAGATACTTTAAAGCTAGATCGAGGTTTTTTGACCTTATCTAGCAAGTCTTCTGATGGTAAAGATTTAGAAAACACTTATTTAACTCCAAATGGTGTGCGCATGCAAACTTACGCTGATGAAAAGGTTAATGCTAAAGATAGCTTTATTTTACCTACTAGCAGACGTATAAATAATGTTAATCGTAAATTCCTGGAAGCCCAGCGCAAGGCTGGTAAGGCAAATATCATGCTTAATGCTAAAATCGCTACTATCTTTTCTAATGATGGTAATTTAAATCAGTATACTAAGGATGGTAAAGAGCAGCTTCAAGCCAAATCAGCTGGAGAAGTGAAAGGCTATTTGTATCATCCAGAGATGAATACTAAAAGTCATAAGGTACTAGTAGATTTAAAAGATGTGGCTTAATCTAGGTTATTAGGACCGAAAGCTAGTGGTAATAGTTCTTTTATAGTACTAACCATAATTTTACTTTTATCAGTATTAGACATGATGATTTTAGTATTATGTTTGCCTGAAAGTTCATAGATTACCTGCCTGCATGCGCCGCAGGGACTAACTATATCATCGGTTTTATGCTTATGTGGTCTACCGATAATAGCTACTGCACGTAAGTTTTTAGCTTTTTGCATGGCATTTGCTCGCATAATTGCGGATCTTTCAGCGCAGATGGTAGAACCATAAGCTGCATTTTCAACATTGCTACCGTTAATAATCTGCTGATCATCAGTCAGTATAGCGGCGCCAACTTCAAAATGCGAGTACGGGCTATATGAAGTGTCCATAGCCTGGCTAGCTTGATCTAGTAAGGCTTGTTCTGTAGAGTCTAAATCTTCGTAAGTGATTACTTGCATATGAGGTGTTGGTTTACTATTTCTTTGAGATTTTAAAGTGTCATTGATTGATTTTGAGCTATCTTTTGTAGGCTTAATCATTTTTTCTGGTAAGTGTTTTATGACTTTTAATTCGCTTTGACTTGATTTTAAATCATGCTTTATAGATGTAAGGTTCTTACTAGATTTTGTAGCTTGCGTTGTTTCTTTAGTCTGATTAATCAGCTCTAAAACGTCAGTTCCAGCGTTCTGCGTCGAGCTAGTGGTATTTTTCCCAGTATATTTAATTTTGACTTTTTTAGCGTCACCACTTCCAGCTATGGTTAACATTAATAGAACTATTAAAGAAATCTTCTTTAATAGTTTTTTTTTACTAACTTTATCTATTAAGCTCAATATACTTACCCCTTGACACAATCATATAAAAACTTTTTTAGCTAAAGAATTAACCTAGTCTTTTGATTGATTATCAAATAAATATATCATTTTTAAGGGTACTGGCTTATTATGGTTTGTAAATCGACTAGTACAAGTGCTATGGTGATTAGAGTTTAGTTTACTTGAGCTAATTATAAAATTAATGTTGCGTTTGTTATGTATAGTGCTGTTAATTGTACAAACTGGCTTCACGCAAGCTTGGGCAAAGTATTTTAGCTACTCTGAGCTTAAGCGCTTAAGTGAGTATGATCGACCACTTGAAAGAGATTTAAAGAAACTGGCACATTTTTTTAACCACCCCGTGGTATTTAATCGAAGCTTAGCTGATAACTCTAAGTCACTTTCTTTTATAGACTCTGAAACTAAGTTAGTTAAAAAGCAGTATGTAGAAGCGCCACCATTAGTAAAAACTTCGAATAACAACTTTAAATTTAATCATAAAATTAATAAACCATACTTTAGAGTGGCTGCCTGGAACATAGGGCGCGGTTATCAGGTGCCTGAAATAGCACAGATCTTCACTAAAGATATGACTAAGTATGAAGCTAGCTTTAAAAACGAAGAAAAGTTACTAGCTGAGCTTAAACACTTTAAAAAAGTAGACATTTTACTTCTTAATGAAGCAGATATTGGTTTGCCGAGAACTAATTATCTAAATACAGTTGAGGTTATCGCTGATGCTATGTCAGCTAATTACACTTGGGTGCCAGAATTTTTTGAGGTGGATGACTGGACGATAAATGACCCGCATATAGACCAGCATCTGTTAGAAGGTATTCATGCTAACGCGATTATTTCTAAATACCCGATCATTAGTAGCTTTGCTGTACGCTTACCGAACTGCTATGACTGGTTTCATGATGAGCAAGCAGAGCTAAGTCCAGTAGAAAAAAGTAAACGAGCTGCTGCAAGTGTAATTTTAAAAGAAAATTTCCCACGAGAATTGCGCCGAGGTTCGCGAGTGGCACTAGTAGCTGATGTTAGATTACCTAATCAGCAGATTTACCGTACAGTAAGTACGCATCTTGAAAATAGATGTAAGCCAGCCTGCCGGGCAAACCAAATCAATACTATGCTAGAGGCTTTAAAAGATAGCCCATACCCGTTAGTTTTAGGTGGTGACTTTAATACTTTCGATCGTAGTGGTGGTCCAGTCACAGCTAGAGCTTTAGTCACTAATCGAATTACTGATCCTAGTTTTATTACTAAAGTACTGATTGCAGTTCTGGTACCTTATGCTTTAATCGTAAACACAGCTTATTTTACGCTTTCTAAAACTCGTAACTATTTAAACCCTACTTTAAGTCATATTCCTGTATTTTTTCCTAACCGCGCGCACCAACAATTTAAAGTAGTAGAAAAATTCAAGTTCGATGATGGTTTAGGCTTTGATGATTCTGGTAGTGACGAATTTAGCTATAATTCTCGTGACGGTAAATGGTCTAATTCTAATCAACGTGGGTTAAAAGGTTTTAAAGAAACATTTACTATTTCAGATCTGTTACTCGCTAAGTATAAAATTGACTGGCTATTTGTAAAACCAGTTCATAAAGCTAAAAGTGTTGCTTATCATCCGGCACTAGGACGAACTTTACAGGAGCTTAATGAAAAATTTCTTGTGGAAAAATCGCTTTCAGATCATAATCCAGTTACAGTTGATATTTTAATAGATTAAGACGTGAATTAATGCTTCAATGTAGGCTTAGTGTTTGGAAGCGATAATATTGATTAAACAGATAGCTCGAAAACATGTTTAACTTTATACTGGTTAGTGATATCTTTAGTTGTTTGGAATAGATATACTTCATCGATATAAAATAAATAATTTAAGTCTTGTTCAAGCTGAGCAGTTAAAAAATCCTGACTTTTGCTAAGTGTTACATGCGGTAAAAAAGATTTTTTATTCTCGAAGCCTAGAGTTTGCATTAAATCGTGTTGCAAGCTATCTAACTTTAGATCTTTTTTAACTAATAACCACAGCATTCTAGGTTTCATTAGATTAGGAACGACTTTTAGTTTACTAAGCTCTAAGGTTAAGGCTTGATGCCTAGCTACGATAGGGGTAAGCTTTTGTATTATTGAAACTTCGTTATTCTCCTGCCAGGGGGCAACTAAAGTTATATGTAAATCTTCTGGTACTTGCCAAATAATGTTTTGGTCAGCATGTTTAGTTTTAATAGGATGTAGAACTTGATCAAGCTCCATCCCTAATTTCAAACCAATAAAATAGCTATTCATGCTGGTTTTAGTATAGCAAAATTGCTTTAACGAATCTTTATCTTCTAGAGCAGTTATGTAACTTAATAAAACCTGAGGCAAATAAAAATAATTCGAATAAAATTTCATTAAAATCTTTTGATCTTAACCGGTGTCTTACAAAAGTATGGGTATAATTGAAATTATGTTTCATAAAATAGGTTCTTCGGGTTTTCCTTCACCGGCCGATGATTTTCTAGAAGCGCCGATTGATTTAAATCAGTATTTAATCAGCCACCCCGCAGCTACATTCTTTGTTAGGGTCATCGGTGAGCGTAATCAACATTTGGGAATTAATGATAAAGACGTCTTGATTATAGATAGAGCTTTAAAACCTGCTGTAAATCAGATTTTCGTTGCTAAAGGTGAGCGTGAATTTAGTTTGCGTAGGTTTAATGGAAGCAGAGATCAGCAAATAAATTACGAATTATGGGGGGTAGTGGCTTATATTATTCGCTCAACTTTGCAAAAGTGAGTGCTTGAAGTTATAAATGCCTGATTTATAAGGCACTAGAAAGCCAAAACAAAGAAATTAGACTTGTGCATCAGTCATTAGTTAATATTCTAATCAACTCAAGCCACTAATTTTATTTTAACTATGAATCAAAAAGTTTTTATTCTAATAGATTGCAACAACTTTTATGTATCTTGCGAGCGTGTGTTTCAAGCTGGTTTAGAAAATAAGCCTGTAGTTGTGTTATCTAATAATGATGGTTGTATCATTTCACGCTCTGATGAAGCTAAAGCTCTAGGTTTGAAGATGGGCGAGCCATTTTTTAAGTGCGAGCCTTTGCTTATTCAGCATCAAGTCAAGATTTTTTCATCTAATTTTAGTCTGTATGGCGATCTTTCGCAGCGTATCTGGCATATTTTGCGTACTAGTTATGGCGAGCATTGTGAAATTTATTCAGTGGATGAAGCTTTTTTAGAATTAGATTATTACGAAGGGCTAGAGCGCGAGCTACTCGCTTTAAAAAAACAGATAAAAGACTGGGTCGGTATTCCAGTTTCCATAGGTATCGCTAAAACTAAGACTCTGGCTAAATTGGCTAATTTTACAGCTAAAAAGAAATTGATCGATGATACTGGTTTGTGTGACTTTGTTAATTATCCGTACTTAGAAACACTGTTACATAAAATTGATGTAGCAGAGGTCTGGGGAATCGGGCAGGCTCACGCTAAATTTTTACATAAATATAATATTAAAAGTGTGGCTGATCTTAAAAATACTAATTTGCATTGGCTACGCAAGCAGTTAAAAACTCCTGGTGTTAAAACAGCTTTAGAATTAGGGGGAGAAAAGTGCTTTCACCTGAAAGATAACATGAAGGCTAAGCCACGTAAAAATATTTTGACTTCACGTAGTTTTGGTAATAAAACTCGAGATTTAAATCAGTTAGAACAGGCGCTGGCTAGTTTTGTAACTATAGCTGCTAAAAAATTACGTGACCAGGGCTCTAAATGTCAGTATGTAACGGTATTTGCTAAGTTTATTGACTGTTTTGATCGCCCGCAGACTGTTTATGGTAATTATTTAAGAGACTCAGCCTGCGTAAAATTAACTCAGGTTAGTAATTACACTGCTGATCTAAGCGCGGCGGCGGCGTGCGCGCTCGCTAAAATTTATAAAGAACATTATGAATACCATAAATTAGGAGTGATCTTGAGCGAGCTAGTACCAGCTAGCGAGCATCAGTTATCTTTATTTGTTAATCAGCATGCTAGCTCTAAAAAGGATTCTTTAATTAATAAAATCGATGATATTAACCGAAAACATGGTAAAGCCAGCTTATTTTTTGCTAAAGCAGGTAAACCTAAGTCTAAAATTAGTCTTAAAACTCGCGATGAGACTAGCTGGAGACCAGTTCAATCAGCGATGACTCCTAGTTATACTACAGATTGGTGGAGTTTGTTTGAGGTCGTTTGATTCTAGTAAGTATCAATCATCGCGCCAGCAGCGATTAGTACCTGCCCGCTAACGTATGATGATAAATCACTTGCAAAAAACAGCGCGATATTAGCGATATCTTCAGGCTTGCCCATACCTTCTGCGCGCTGAAGACCAGTCTGGCTATAAAGCATTTCGATCATCTGCATCTGCTGGTCTGGAATACCTAAGCGCGGATCATCAGATTGTTTGCTGGTGAGTCTGGTTTCAATAAAACCCGGTGCAATCGAATTACATCTTATATTAAAGCGCGCCCATTCTTTAGCGACTGTACGCGTTAAACCGTTAATACCAGCTTTAGCAGCTGCATAATTTATCTGTCCGGCGTTACCTTTGCAACCTGAAGTCGATGAAATATTAATGATCGAGCGCGCTCGGGCTGGACTTTCAGCCTTAGCTAGCGCGCGCATAGCTTCTTCACTAGCTTGAATCATATTATAAGTACCTTTTAGATTGATGTCGATAACGAAATCCCAGTCACTTTCGCTCATTTTATGGATTACCGCGTCTCTAGTAATACCTGCGATATTGGCTAAAATATCTACCCCTTTACCCTGACACAGTTCTTTAGATTTAACAAACACTTGTTTGCAATTATCTAAATTAGTGATGTCGGCTTTCTGGGTGACGATCTGAGTGCCATAAGCTCTTAGTTCTTCTGCTGTTTCATTTAATGGCTGCTCGTCAATATCGACTAGTACTAGATTTGCGCCATGCTCAGCGTAGAGTTTAGCGGTGGCTTTACCGATACCACGCGCCGCGCCAGTTACTACAGCTAATTTACCATCTAAAAGTTTCATACTCTTATCATAACTCCAAGCTTTTAATTTGCCTAGAGCCAGCCTAAGAGTAAATACACCAAAAAATCTATTAAATCATTTGGATAATAATCTGGTTTATTGCTATATAATACGCAAAACTTGGTAAAATATAGATATAACTATATGTCAGAAAACAGAGTTGTTGTTATTGGTGGTGGACTAGCAGGTTTAGGAACTGTGCTTAACGCCGTACAGATGGGTTGCACAGTAGATTTAATCTCGATAGTACCTGTCAAACGCTCGCATTCAGTATGCGCGCAAGGTGGTATAAACGCTGCTAAAAATATTAAAGGTGAGGGTGATTCACCTGAAAAACATGCTTACGACACTATTTATGGTGGTGATTTTCTGGCTAACCAGTCACCGATCATCCGTATGTGCAACCAGGCACCGAAAATTTTAGATCTTTTTGATAGATTTGGTGTTCAATTTAATAGAACCCCCGAAGGGAACTTAGATTTTAGAAGATTTGGTGGTACTTTGTATCACAGGACAGCATTTGCTGGCGCGACCACCGGTCAGCAGCTACTTTATGCTTTAGATGAACAGGTTAGACGCTTTGAAGCGCAAGGTAAAGTGAATAAGTACGAAGGCTGGGAAATGCTTTCAAATATTATTGATGATGACCAAGTTTGCCGTGGTGTAGTCGCTCAGAACTTAAAAACCTTAGAAATGAGAGCTTTTAGAGCTGATGCAGTTGTGATCGCGACTGGTGGTCCAGGTAACGTCTTTGGTAGGTCTACCAATAGTACGATTAATAATGGTATTGCAGCTTCAGTTTGTTATAAACAAGGTGTTAAATACGCTAATGGTGAGTTTATCCAAGTGCACCCGACAGCTATTCCAGGTACAGATAAAGATAGATTAATGTCTGAGTCAGCGCGCGGAGAAGGTGGTCGTGTCTGGACTTATAAAAATGGTCAAAAGTGGTATTTCTTAGAAGAAAAGTATCCTAAATATGGTAACTTAGTGCCACGTGATATCGCGACTCGTGAAATTTTTGATGTAGTACATAACCAAGGGCTAGGTGTTGAAGGTCGTCCATGTGTTTATTTGGATTTAACTCATAAATCACGTGATGAACTTAACCGTAAACTTGGTGGTATCTTAGAAATTTATGAAAAATTCAAAGGTGTAGACCCTCGTGAAGTACCGATGGAAGTTTTCCCTTCTGTTCACTATAGTATGGGTGGTCTATGGATCGAAAACGAAGTACCGATGACTAATATTAAAGGTTTATTTGCGTCTGGTGAGTGTGAGTATCAGTATCATGGTGCTAATCGTTTAGGCGCAAACAGTTTACTGAGTTGTACTTTTGGTGGTTTAGAAACTGGTGAAGCGGTAGCTAATTATGTGAAAAACTTAGAAAAATCACACACTGATTTAAGTGATTCAGTCTTTGACAAGTATGTAACTGAACAAAATGACTTAGTTTCTAGCATGACCAACCAAAGCGGCGCTGAAAATGCTCGTTTGTTGCACATTGAAATGGGTAATGTCATGACTAAGAACGTAACTGTAGTACGTTATGATAAGCAGCTGCAAGAAACTTACGATAAAATTACTGAATTGCAAGATAGATTTAAAAAAGTATCTATTCCTGATGCTGGTAAGTGGGCTAACCAAAGTTTATTTTACATGAGAGAGTTATATCATATGTTTGATTTAGCTAAGATCATTACTAAAGGTGCTTACATGCGTAAAGAATCTCGTGGCGCTCATTATAAGCCAGACTGTCCAGAGCGTAATGATGATGAATGGTTAAAAACTACTATCGCAACTTATAAAGATGGCGAACCTGAAATTAGTTATGAGCCAGTAGATATTTCTACTTTTGAGCCTATTTTACGTAATTATTCGAAGTAATAGTTTTAATAACGATCTCTTAGAACTTGATACTTCTTAATGGTTTGGTATTTTAATTAATACTAAACCATTGTTTTTTGTTTAACTGATTGTAATGCTGATCTAAATTCACTACTAATTTAATTTAAAGTATTGTGAAAAAGCTTTAAAGATATATTTGAACAAATTAAGAGAAAATTATCAGAACGTTACTGATAAATATCATAATTTAAGAATTGTATCTTCAAATAATTAATGATGAAAACTACAAAACTAAAAAATTCTTCCAAAAAGTAGAAGAAGTAGCGAGAATTCTTAAAAAACAAGCTTAATCAGTAAGAGTTTAAAAGGTTAATTAGCTTTATATTAAATACTAACCGCTTTTTTCCCGGCAAGGGGATTAGGGATTTTATTAAACAGGCTCGTGATACCGTTCATAGCGCCATCTGCCATGCCTTTAGTATTAATATTTGCACCTAGCTTCATTGAAGTGAGTTTAGTTATTGATGAAATATCAAAAGTTTCAGTGATAAAATTACTAAAACCTTCAGCTAAAAATTCTGGTAAATCTTTATGTCCTGTTTTTAGAGTTTTAGAAAACAGAGCAAAGTCACCATTGTCATTAGCAAATTCTTTAGATTTTATAGCAAAAGATTTAGCATCTATAGTTTGATCAAGTCCAGAGGCTTTAAGTTTATCAATAATATTTTTTACACCAGGTAGTGCCTTTAAAAATTTATTTTCTAGTAAGTTGTTACTGTTACCCACTGCTTTATCTAACATATTGGCTGCTGAACCAAACACTGTAGGTCCTATTAAAGGTATATTGTAAAATGCAAATAAATTACTAAGTAACATGGCAGCTGGTGATTTAAAGGCAACTTTATTAAATGTTATATGCAACTTAGCATATACAACAGGTTTCAATTGCTTTTTAGCAATTGTTGAAGCTCCATTAAGAAAAATATTAGCTGGGTCAGCTTCACCAGTAGGTGGCGCCGAATCTATAACTTCAGTATTACCTAAATCAGCTGGAGCTTTTGATATTTCTGCACCTTGAGCTCGCTTAGCTTCAAGTAATTTTTTTAATCCTTCTTCATCTACTTTTTTAGTTTTAGGATCGAAAACTTTATCTAATTCTTTTTGTGAAATACCAGCCTGCTTGATTAAAGCTTGCATATTTGCGGGCATATTCGGAGTAGAAACTGGAGCTGGCACTATATAGTAGATATTTTACCAATCTTTAATCTGTATTGTCAAATTAAATTATCTTGAAAACTTAATAGCTTGTTAAACTTATGTAAAGTTAGATGATTGGTAGGTTTTAGTAAGATAAGCGTCTTGATAAGTAGAGGTTGAAATTTAGAAATTTTTTATAAAATAAGCCCAAATTTAGAAAATATTTCTAAAAAAGTGCATTATTTAGAATTTTATTATAAATTCAAAATATAAGGGTGTATTGATTTTATCTATAAATTTAAATATAGAAGGTCTACTATAGATTAAAATCTATATTTCATCATAAATATATTTTATTTTCTAAGTAGGGAATAATTAAATATATAGCGCTTATAAATATTTAAAATGCCTCTTCAACTAAATTCTTGCTTTATACTTAAATTATATAGTTATTAACCTATAGAAAATATACTAATCTAAAAAATCTTAGCTCATTAAGACACTAGTTTAAAAAAGAATTAGTTGATATAGATACCTTATAAAATCATTGTTTAATAGAGATACCAAGTAGAGGCACCAAAGTCACTAATCTACTAAAGATAGAACATCTAACTCAGCTTCAGCTGGCTCATCTCTAGTTAACATTTTTTCTAGATCGATGCTACCAGATAAATAAGCTAAACGAATTTGAGCGTTATTAAACTGAGTAACACTCGAGAGCATATTTTGTCTAGCTTCACTATAAACAGTTTCGTTTTGGACTAGATCGTTAATAATTTCGATGCCGTTTTTAAACCTGAGTTTAGAGATTCTTAGAGCTTCTTTAGTACTAAGCAGTCTTTGCTTAGCTTGCTCGATATTAGACCTAGCTGTCTCTAAATTTAAGTAAGCACTTCTTACAGATTTTTCTACAGCTAATTTAGTTTTTTGATTGGTTAGTTTAGCTATTTCAAGTGCGTTTTTATTGATCTTTAAATTAGTAAAGTGACCGAAACCTATACCTTTACCTAGCTCTAGACTTAACTGACCGCCAACCGTAGTTACATTATTTAAATCACCGAAATCTGCTCCGAGACCTTCCATATTGAGATAGAAATCTAATTTCGGTAAAAACTCACCGTAGCTTGCAAGTAATTGTCTGCGTGAAGCTTTTTCCATCATGACTGCTTCAGCTAACTGAGGGTTATTTAAATGACTGTCTGTAATGATATCTTCGTATTTATGATTAGCATCATAAATATTAAGTAATGGCATTTCTTTTGCTTCGATATAAAACTGATTTTCATAATCCAGATTCAAAAATTCAGCAATCGCGATCTGGGCTTTACGGAAGTTACTTTGC
Source organism: uncultured Gammaproteobacteria bacterium (assembly GCA_964438425.1). GTDB lineage: Bacteria > Cyanobacteriota > Vampirovibrionia > LMEP-6097 > LMEP-6097 > CAYTKM01. The sequence continues at coordinate 75,347 of CAYTKM010000003.1, read as the reverse complement.
TCGGTTAAAAGGATTTGCTTAGCTGCATAGTTGCGAGCTTTAGCCTGCAAAAAGTCATAATAAGTGCCTGTACCGATTTCATAATTAGTCTTAGTTAGATTTAAGTTAGTTTCAGTTTCTAAAAAGGCTTTATCGACTGTATCTAAAGTACTTTGTGCCAGTAACAGCTGGTTATATAAGTTAACTGCATTTAAAATAGTTAGATTATACTGATTTAAAGCACTAGCATCTTTAGCTTTACTTAGATGATTTTGCGCTAGAGCTAGTAAAATATTTTTACCACCATTAAAAGCACGCCAGTTTAAAAACAAACTTGCATAGGATTGTTTCTCATTAATCGGACCTTGCAGGTTTCTATTAAAGAAGAATGTACCATCTAAATTTCTGATACCAGCATTTAAACTAAGTTCAGGCATGGTTTCAGCTAGCTGCCTCCAGAAATTCCAGCCCGCTTGCTCGCTAGCTTTTTCACTAATCTTTAAATCTAAATTTGACTTGATAGCTTCATAAATAAAATCTTCCAGCTTCATTTCCTGTGGATCAAATTTACTTATTTCTAGTTTAATTACATTTTGGTCATTTTCATCTAAAAAGACATCTTTCAGCTGCTTATTACTATAATCGAACTTTATTTTTTCCATAGAGCTTTCTAAGAGCTGACCATTTTTACTAAAAGCGCTATCATCTAGATTTAAATTACTAGTATTTTCTATATTATTTAATTTATTTGAGGCTGAAGTTTGCTTTAGCTTATAGCTTTCAGGCTTGCCAGCATTGTTTTTTAAATCTTTAAGTTGATCTTTATTTAAAGCTGGCTTTATATTTTCTGAATTACTGCCACTGTTTGCAAAATCAGTTAAATAAGAAGAGCTATTAGTATCTTTTAAAGACCTAATACTTTCTATCTCAGTATTATAAGAGTTATTATTGGGTAAAGCATCTGAACGATCACTATTACTAGGTCTAAAATTACCAAGTCCATCTCGAGTAGACTTTATATTACTGTTGCCGTAGCTGTTATTATTACCACCTAGATTAAATTTGCTTGAACTGCGACCAGAATCAAGACCATTACTTACTATAGTCGATTTATTATCACCCAACTGGCTAGAATTTAAGCTATTACTTTTTAAGGTTGATGTGCTGTTTTTAAATGGGTTAGAGTTTATTAAGCCGTGCTTTAAACCTGAGCTACTACTATCGTACTGCTTATAGCTCCGATTACCGCCAAGATTCGAAGCTAAAGAACTTTGACCTGCTATCATAGAGCAAGCCAAAATCAAAGTAAATTTCTTTGAGAAGTGATTCTTATTAAATTTAAAGTTATGCTTTTTCACGATAAGTTTTCCTTGTTAGCCAGAGACCGAATCTACGGCATAAAATATAAAATACAGGTGTGTAAATTAAACCAAGCAGGGTTACGCCAGTCATACCACTAAAGACAGCGATACCTAGAGCTTTGCGCATTTCCGCGCCCGCACCAGAAGCGAAAACCAGCGGCAAAACACCTAGAATAAATGAAAAGGCAGTCATTAAGATTGGTCTTAACCTAAGTTTAGCGGCTGTAATAGCTGCGCTAACTAACTCCAGCCCCTCTTCTTCTTTTTGCTTGGCAAATTCAACAATCAAGATAGCATTTTTAGAAGCTAAACCAACTAACACCACTAAACCTATCTGAGTTAAAATGTTGTTTTCCATACCTAGTAGCGCTACGCCAGTCATTGCTGAAAGTAAACACATTGGTACGATTAGCACTACAGCTAAAGGTAAGATCCAGCTTTCATATTGAGCTGCTAGTAGTAAAAATACAAAGACTACCGCAAAACCAAAAGCTAAAGCACCGGTATTACCAGCCTGTTTTTGTTGAAAGGCAAGCTCAGTCCATTCGGTTTTAAAACCAACAGGTAAGATTTTCTTACTTAAGTTATCAATAGTATTTAAAGCTTCACTAGAACTCTTACCAGGTGCAGCGCCACCTAAAATATCAGCAGCTTTATATAAGTTATATCTAACTACACGAGCTGGACTAGTTTTATACTCACTGTTTGCAAAGCTACCTACAGGAACCATACCACCATCGGTGTTACGTACTTTAATATTGTCTATGTCTTCGCGGTTAAGTCTATCACTCGCTTGAGCTTGAGCCGTAACTCTATAAGTCCTACCTAAATAATTAAAATCATTAATAAAGGCTGAACCTAAATAGACTTCTAAAGCTTGGTTGATATCACTAGGATTAACCTTAAGCTTTCTAGCTTTTACATAATCTACATCTAAAAATACTTGTGGAGTTTTATTTTCAAATAAAGTAAAAGTATTAGCGACTGTTGGCTCTGCATTAGCTGACATAGCCAGCATCCAGGCAGTTTGCTCTAACTTAGCGTAGCCAGCATTGCCGCGATCTTCAAGCATAACTTTAAAGCCACCTGCATTACCGATACCTCTAACTGGCGGCGGCTTAATAACCACTACAAAAGCATCTTTTATAGAAGCGGCTACCTGATTTACCTGATCAAATATCTGATCGTAATTTAAACCAAGCTCTTTTCTTTTTTCATGACTCACTAAAGTCGGGAAAATTGTACCATAGTTACTTGCATTACTAAAGCTAGCTCCAGAAAAGCCTGTGAAACCTACTGCATTGCGAATGCCATCAAGTGCTAGTAATTTTTGATTTAGCTCTTTAACCACAGCATCGGTTCTGGTTAGTGAAGAGCCAGGTGGTAGCTGCGCAGCAACTATAAAATAACCTTGATCCTGCATCGGAATAAAGCCACCTGGAACCATTTTAAAAACAAAAAAAGTAAATATGATTAAACCTACATAGAAAATACCTGCGATAGTCGATCTCTTAACTACTTTGCATAGAACATCAGCGTACCAGATAGATAATTTTTCTAAGTTTTCATTAAACCAGTTAAAAAACTTACCTAGAACATTAAACTTACTCGATGTTTTATGTTTGCGGTAGCTGACATTTTCTAAAGCTAAAGTGTTGCCAGTGGCTATTTGTTCATTTAGCTTGTTATTGTTGTAAAGCTGCTCAGTGGTATCTGCTTTGTTTGCGCTGTGATTATTTTCGTCTTTAGGTCTTAGTAGTATTTTAGCTAAAGCTGGACTTAGACTTAAAGAAACAAATACTGAGATCATAGTTGCTACAGCGATAGTTATACCGAACTGTTTATAAAACTCGCCAGAAATACCAGTGATAAAGGCTGTTGGTAAAAACACTGCAACCAGTACTAGTCCCATCGCGACTAGCGCTCCACCAACTTCATTCATGGTATCGATAGCAGCCTGCCGAGGTGACTTACCATTAGTGAGCTCACGCTCCATATTTTCAACTACGACAATCGCATCATCGACTACAATACCGATCGCGAGTACTAATCCAAACAGTGAGAGGTTATTTAAGGAAAAGTCTAAACCTTTCATAACCGCAAAGGTACCGATTAAAGAGATTGGAATGGCTATGATTGGAATGACAGTAGCCCGCCAATCCTGCAAGAAAAGTAAAATTACTAAAACTACTAAAATTACAGCTTCAAAAATAGTATGTTTAACACCATCGATAGACTCTTGAATAAAATCTGTCGGGTTATAGACTATATCGTAATTAAGATCTGGTGGAAAATCCTTAGCTAATACTGCCATGGCTTCGTGGATCTGCTTTGAAGCTTCAAGTGCGTTGGTACCTGGTCTTTGGTAGACAGGCAAAGCGATAGCAGGCTCACCTTTTAAATACCCCATAGTAGAGTAGTTTTCCGCGCCTAGCTTAACTTCAGCTATGTCTTTTAGATAAACTAGATTGTCATTTTGACTACTTTTAATAACTAGGTTTTCAAAATCGTCTTTAGTAAGTAAACGTCCTCTAGTTTGCACGCTTAATTCAAATGCAGACTGAGTCGGGGCTGGCAATTGATTTAACTTACCACTGGCTACCTGTAAGTTTTGCCTGCGCAATTCTTCCACCACTTCACCAACTGTTAGATTGTAAGTAGCGATCTTTTGCGGATCCAACCAGATACGCATCGAATACTGCGCGCCACCGAAGATTCTGGCGTCACCAACACCAGGAATCCTAGCCAGCACATCTATAATGTTTATAGTTGCATAGTTAGCGATATAAAGCTGATCATAGGTTTTCTTGGGTGAAAACATATTTACTACTAGTAACAGATCTGGAGAATTTTTCTTAGTAGTAACACCGATACGCTTAACTATCTCAGGCAGACGCGGCTCGGCGATCGCAACTCTGTTTTGGACTAAAACTTGAGCCTGATCTAGATCTGTACCTAACTTGAAGGTGATAGTTAAGATCATTTGTCCATCATTATTAGACTGCGAAGACATGTAGAGCATGTTTTCAACACCATTTACCTGCTGCTCGATAGGAGTAGCTACTGTATCAGCTATAGTTGCGGCACTGGCACCTGGATAACTAGCAACTACTTGAATAGTCGGTGGTGCTACTTCTGGGTACTGAGCTACAGGAAGCGATGAGTAAGCGAGGCTACCGAAAATGACGATTAATAAAGATAAAACAGTAGCAAAGATCGGACGATCAATAAAAAACTTAGCAATATTCATGTTATTTACCTATTTGAACTGGCATGCCAGGCTGCAACATGGCAAGTTTACTAGTAATTATTTGCAAGTCTTGTGGCAATTCACCATCTACTACTCTATACTCGTTTTGATAGTTAGCATAAGTGTCGATATAAACTCGCTTGACTTTAGACTCTTCGTCAATCACATTTAAAAACTCACGGTTTTGATCAAAAGATATTAGTTTACTTGGGATAATAAACTTATAATCGAGCTTAGAGATGGGAATTTGAATCTCGGCAAACATACCATCCTTAAATAAAGAATCAGGATTATTATAAGTGGCTCTCAGTCTAGTAGTGCCTGAAGAAGTATCTAAATTGTTATCAATAAAATTTATGAAACTACTGTGTTTAAAAAATTTTTCATCACTAAGTTTTAGCTTAGCTTCAGCTTTACCAGCTAAGATATTATTTCGCTTTAAGGTAAGTAAATCATTTTCACCCACTTCAAAATAAAAATGGATCGGGTCTTCACTTACAATTGTAGTTAAAATTGTTTTATTTTCTTCAATTAGGTTGCCTGTTGTAACTTCAGCGCGTGAAATTCTACCAGCGATAGGTGCTCTGATTTTAGTGAAACTAAGTTGTAATTTGGCAGCTTCGATATCGGCTAACACAGCACTGACCGTAGCGTTACTTGAATTAGACTGTTGTTGGCGTGTCTCATAATTCTGTTTAGAGATCGCACCTGCTTTATATAATTTAGCTGCTCTATCTAAATTACTATTTTCCAAATTTTGAGTGGCTTGAATTTCTGTCAAGCGAGCTTTAGCGTTATTTAAAGCGATTAAAAATGGTCTTTGGTCGATAATGTAAAGTAGCTGACCTTTTTTTACATAGTCACCATCGTTAAAGTGAATGCTATCTAAGTAACCATTAACTCTAGATCTAAGTTGAACTTTATCAGTAGCTTTAAACCTACCTGGAAAAGTTTTAGTCAGCTGAATCTCCTCATAGTTAGGGCTAGTTACTGTAACTGGTAACGCTTGAGGAGCCTGAGCTCGAGGCTCTTTCTGGCAAGCAGAATTCATGCTTATGATAGCTAAAATAACGAAAATACTTTTTATTATGTTTAAAATATTTCTTCTATTATTTAGTGTTTTAAATTTAAATATTGAAAAATTCATATGTTTCCTAGTTTTTATAGTTTTTAAAAGCAAGTGAGTTATTTAACAAATGCACATTAAAGCTTTTAAGCCTGGTTCGAGGTCTTCTTTAATAATTTCTACTTCGTTTTTAGTTCTAGCGTAATTTAAAACCCCCATAGAATATGAAAACATTTGTCTAGCGAGCTTACTAGAATCATATGAAGTCTTAATTACCTTTAAAGCTATAGCGTCATCTAGTGTTTGTTTAAAATAGTTGATATATGTTTCGTAAGTTTCAACAATTTTAGCCTGTATAGTCAGGTTATCTTGCTCTAATTCAGCATTTAAATAATTATAAGGGCAGCCTAAGCAAAACTTATGCTCTGCTTTAAGTTCGACTTGTTTTTCATAAATAGTTTGGGCGTAAAGTTCAATACGTTTTATGGGATCATGATCAGCTGAAAAAATTTCTTTAAGAGTCGATTCATGCTCAGCAAAATGGCTTTCAATACAGTTCAAGCAAAGCTCTAATTTAGATGAGAAATGATAATAAAAACTACCTTTTTGTATTGAAGCTTCTTTACAGATTTGATCTACACTAACTAAATTAATGCTGTATTTCCAGAATAGTATCTTGGCCACTTCAATAATATTTTTTTTAGTCTGCGGCATAATTAAATATTTTAGTTGACCGGTCGGTCAAGCACAAGTAGAAATTTCAACTGCAACAATTTCTTAACAAAGTTTTTGGCTGCTAATTACATAAAAATGGAACTTCTTAATAATATTCTATTTAAAATACCGCATAAATAACTTATTTAATACTTAATGCAATGATCTAAACTAGGGTATAGTATATATAGGTTTCAAGTTATCTATATTTTAGTTTATGACTCTATAATTAGAATTTTACTAAATAAAAAACTATAATATTGATTTAAACTAGCCTGAAAGGTATAAGTTAGCTGATAAAGTGTGTATAAATGATTACTAATAAAAAGAAAAAGGGAAATTCTAATATTATAGAAAGTGTTGCGGTAGCTTTAGAAGGTTTATATAATCTACTAAGAACTGAAGGTAGTATTCAATATATAACTGCTACTAATATTATTTTTCATATTTTAGCTTATAAGTTAACATTTAGTAACTGGGAGTGGACTTTTGGGGCATTTTTGTGGATAAATGTTTTAATCTTAGAAGTAAATAATACTGCTCTTGAAAACGATATTGATTATAGTTCTAATAACGAATATCATCCTTTAATAAAAAAAGCTAAAGATTATGCTGCTGCCTCAGTTTTCTTAGGGTCAAGCTTCGCTATTATAGTTTCGTGGATTTTTATTATTAGACACTTCCCTGAAAATCTAAACTTTCTTTAGAAAGCTAGCTATAGTATACATTAGTTTTATTTAGCTCTAATCATAGTTTTTTAAAACACCCATTCTTAACTATAGTTTTTAATATGCTTAAGTAAAGTAATATTAATCATGCTATAGAGTTTTACTTAAAAATTAAATAGTTTAAAACTGGGTACGCAAGTGTAATTAATGATATCAAATTAACTGCTAGCTTCTTATATCAATTTATCTAATTATAAGAAAATTCTAAAAATGCTAAAAAATTAGAAAATTATTATAAATATTGATTGAATTTAGAATTTATTTATAAAATAGAGCTGAATTTAGAAAAAATTTATAAATTTAATAAGTGCTTTATAATAAATAAATATGTTAGATAACCAAGTGAAAACTAAAAACTTTGATCAAGTCGATGATTTCTTTTATAGATCAGCTTTACCGGCTGATGGTGACTTAGCATATATTCAGAAAAATTATGGTATCAAAACTGTAATTGATTTCTGCATGACTAACAGAACTGATGAAGCTCAGACAGCTACAGAGCTAGGTATCGAGTATATAGATCTGCCATGGTCAGCTTATTTTAAAGATTCACTAAAACCTGGCTACTATAAAAAGATCATTAACGAGTTTTTTACTATTATTGATGATAAAACTAAGCACCCTATTTTAATACATTGCTATCATGGACGCGAGCGTACTGGTACACTGGTAGCCTGCTATCGAATCGCGAAACAAGGCTGGACAGCTAATGAAGCAATAGCTGAAATGCATAAATATGGTTTTAAAAATTTGCATCATTATGATTTAGTATTATTTTTAAAAAGTTACGCTAGACAAATTAAAAAATTAGGCAAAAGCTCTTAATTTAAAAATGTTAATTACCCTTGACTACCTTACATAAATAAGGGTATAATATTTTTATGAAGCTAAATATTCAGAATAAAATTGAAATTTTAGCCGATGCAGCTAAGTATGATGCTTCTTGTGCTAGTAGTGGCTCTAAAAGATCTAACGAAGACGCTAAAATTGGTAGCACGACCGGTATGGGAATATGTCACAGTTACGCGCCTGATGGTAGATGTATTTCACTTTTAAAGATTTTATTGACTAACTACTGTATTTATGACTGTAAGTATTGTATTAATCGTATTTCTTCTAATACTAAAAGAGCTAGATTCACGGTCGATGAAATTGTAAATCTCACTTTAGAATTTTATAAGCGTAACTATATCGAAGGTCTGTTTTTAAGTTCTGGCATTATTCAAAGTTCTAACTATACTATGGAGCAATTGATGTTAGTTGCTAAAAAACTCAGGCTTGAGCACGGTTTTGGTGGTTATATCCATTTAAAAACTATTCCTGAAGCTGATCAAAGCTTGATTGATGAAGCCGCTAAATATGCTGATAGATTAAGTATTAACGTCGAGCTTCCTACCGATGAAGATTTAACTGAGTTAGCTCCTGAAAAGAATTTAAAAACTATCACTACGGCGATGGGTTCACTTGCTACTAAGAAAACTGAAATGACTGCTAATAAAAAACTGTTTAAGCATGCACCTAATTTCATCCCTGGTGGTCAAAGCACACAGATGATAGTTGGCGCAACTGATAGCAGTGATAAAACCATTATAAATAGAGCATCTAAGCTTTATGATAACTATAAGCTACGTAGAGTATATTACTCTGCTTTTAGCCCGATTCCAGATTCGCATAATATTTTACCTAGTTTAAGCCCTCCATTAATTCGTGAGCATCGACTTTATCAGGCAGACTGGCTGCTGAGGTTTTATGGTTTTAAGGCAGATGAAATTTTAGCTAAGGATGACGAAAATCTTGATTTAGAAGTTGATCCGAAAACTAGCTGGGCACTTAAAAATAGAGAATTTTTTCCTGTAGATATTAATAAAGCTTCGCGCCAAGCATTGCTTAGAATTCCAGGTTTAGGTACTCAAAGTGTAGATAAAATTCTTAAAATCAGAAGGCATCATCGAATTAAGTATGAGGATTTAGCTAAGTTACGTGTTTCATTGAAAAAAATAAAGCCTTTTATAGCGGTTAGTGATTATCATCCTAGTAAATTGCTTGATTTGGGGAACTTGCGCGAGCATCTGGCGATTGGTGTTAAGCAACTAAATTTGTTTACTTACACTGAATTGAGTATGTGATTTTTACTAAATAGACTGAGTTTTTAATTTAACTTAAAAGGTTATAAATTGTTTTTGTTATTAGATTGCGAGTTAACTTAATTTAGTAAAGTTCGGTGAAGTGAAAGTTCTTTAACCAAGTCACATAATAATTGTAGTAAAGATATTAAAGTTGAAAATTAGTAAGTATAAAAGTGAAAATTACCAAATAAACTAAAAATGAACTCTAGCTTTGAAACATATTATAAATTGCAGGTTGATTCTTTTAATGAGTGGCGCGTGCAAGCACGAAGATTACTTGAACAAAACATAGAACCTAAAAGAATAATTTGGGGTGAAGTTAATGACCAGCAATTAAAACTTGAACACTTTTTTAAACAAGAACTTACGCTTAATACTAATTTAAATAGCGAAGTTACTAACGCTATCACTTTTAATGTACCTAAATCTTTTATAAAATTAGCAACTAAAGTTTCTTATCATCGAGACACTCAAAAGTGGCACTACCTTTATACCTTACTATGGCGTATTAAACATGAAGGAGCGCAAGTTTTAAATTATCACCATAATGATTTAATCGCTAAATTAAGTCTGATGAATAAAGATATTAGCCGAGACTCACATAAAATGAAAGCTTTTGTTAGATTTAAAGCTTTTAAAGACCTTAAGTTTCAAGAGATTGAGCTAGATGACTTAGAAAATACCGCTATGGCTGATCAAAACACTTCTATAATAAATAACGTTTCTTTAGATGAACCTACTGCGCAAGCTCCTGCTATAAAATCAGATTCAGAAACTATTTATATTGCTTGGTACCAGCCAGATCATTTTACCTTAGAACTGGTGGCTAACTTTTTTACTAATAGATTTAGAGCGATGCGCTGGATTATCTATACGCCTGATAAATCTTTATATTGGGATGGTCAGCAAGCGACTTATGGACCAGGTTTAGCCAAAGATCCAGGTTTGATAGATGAAACTGATCAGCTCTGGCTTACTTTTTACAGTTCTATCTTTAATCCAGCCAGACTTAAAATAAAGGCTATGAAAAAAGAAATGCCAGTTAGATTCTGGCATACATTACCTGAAGCACGTTTAATACCTCAGCTAATTAGAGAAGCTCCCCTAAGAGTAGAAAAAATGATTAAAGATGCGCAGGGTAGTTAACAAAATATCGTATTATTAAGTACAGAGTGAATATTTCAGATGCAAGTGATGAAGAATTGATGCTCAAAATACAAAATAAAGATAGCAAAGCCTTTTCTATTATTGTACAGAGACATAGTTCTAAATATTATGCTTTAGCATTCAGAATGCTCAGTTCTGTGAATGATGCTGAGGATCTTGTGCAAAATGCCTTTACTAAATTGTGGGTTAGTAGTGATACTTGGAATCCTAAAAAAGCTAGTAAATTTACTACCTGGTTTTATAGAGTGATAGTTAATATGTGCCTAGATCATAAACGAAAATATAAAACTATTTATTCTGAATTTCAGGATTATATGCGTGGTGATCACGATAATACTGATCACAAATTAGATCAAGCTAAGGTGCGCAATCAGGTTGAAGCTTTAATTGATAGCCTGCCAGATCGCCAAAAAGCCGCACTTACTCTTTACTTTCATGACGAATTTTCTCAAAAAGAGATAGCAACTATCTTAGAGACATCAGTAAAGGGCGTAGAATCACTTTTGCAAAGAGCTAAAAAGAATCTAAAAGTAAAATACGATAAGGAATTTATAAAACATGATTGATAACAACGAAATTAAGAATATCTTGGCTAATAGAGTTGCTGTTGAAGTGCCTGCTAACCTGGCAGATAGTATTATACTGAAAGCTTTGAATACAGAACCTAAGTCTGAATTTAGTGTTGCTAAAGTTTCTATAATTAAATATGCAGTTGCCTGCTTGGCTGTATTTATATGTGCTGGGCTGCTTGCTGTTTCTCAAGAGCATGTTTTAAGTTTTGGTCCATATATCTATGGTAATTATATAGAAGGAGCCTTAATCTAAATGAAGTTGAAGAATATATTATTAATATCATTGATTTTAAATTTTTGCTTTCTAGGCTATATTTTAGGTAATAAATATTATGATTACCGGGCTGATCATCAGCTTAGCCATGATTTAAGAGCGCATTTTGCAGCAACTAAAGCTAAATATAGAGATTTGAATATCGAAGCCTGGCATTCAGTGATTGAAAGTTTAAAAGCTAAAAACTTCGATGCTAAAGTGTTTCAAAAAACTCTTGACCAGTTGCATTATATTCAAGCTCAGCGTATTGAAACTTTTACAGACTATTTATGCTCTAAAGCAAAAAGTATGACTTACGAAGAAAGACTCAAGTTTGCTAAAGATTTGAAATTTATGCGTACACGTTTTCATCGTCATCACCGTATTAAAGGTGAGTAATAGATAGTTAGCTTAAATAATGCTTTAAACGAAGTTAATTAGTCTTATATGAATTTTTAAGTTAAGGATGATAGTCTAGATTTAATTATAAGTTTTTAGATAATAGGTTAACTAAATTTTAAGAAAGGGTACGTACTAATAACATGAAGAAAATATTGTTTTTACTAATAAGTTTTTTGACGATAGGGGCATTTACTGATGCTGTGGAAGCTCGTTGTCGCCGCCGAGCTTTTAATCGTAGTAGGAATTTTAATAACGGCTTTATAAACCGTAATTCACTTTATAATAATGGCTTTAATTTTAATAATGCTCGTGTTACTAATTGGAACTGGAACCGAAACCGTAATAGAAATTTAGGTTTTGGGGTGGGACGTTCTACTAATTTTAGGTACGGTCCTTTTAATATAAACTTCAACCCTAATAGATTGCTTAGGGGTAATGGTGGTTTGAACTTCTAGAACCGTTGATTTAAAAATTTAAATAGGGATAAAAAAGAGACCTAAAGTATTTACTTCAGGTCTCTTTTAATTTGTATTAAACTAAACTATAAATTAGTCTTCAACTCTTAGTTGATCAAAGACTTTGTTTACGCCTTTGATATTTTTAGCGATTTGGTTAGCTGCTGTTTTCTCAGAGAAGTTGTCTACAGTACCTTTTAGGGTTACCATACCTCTGCTTACATCGAAGCTTACATCATCATCTAATTCATCATGACTATCAATAGCTGCATCTAAAGCTTTTCTAATCATTCTGTCACTTGGCTGGTAAGAAGTTTGGTAAGTTTTACTAGACTTCTCATAGTTAGCTAGATCTTCTTTAGTAGATCTCATTTGTCTTTTTTGCTCTATTTCCATCATCTCTGGATCGTTTTCACCAAGAATCATAACTTTTTTCTTAGTAGTATGATTCATGTTGTTTTCCATATCCATTTTTGACATATGTTTCTTCATACCTTCTTCAGAATCAAAGCTAGTGTTAGTGTAAGTTTCTTCAACAACTTTTTTGATAACCTTAGCGTTTACTGAAATAGTAGTTAAACATAAAGTACATAGAGTAATATTTAATAGTTTATTCTTCATTTGAATTTGTCTCCATTTTTTAATATTTATTATAATAACATAAAATGATTTGAGCACTAATAATATTGCTTAAAATGTTATTTAAATACTATTATGTGAAAAAAGATAAGGATCACTAATTGTTACTTTAGTGATCCTTGATATTAATAGAGAACTCTCTAGTTCAGTTTATGTCTATGATATGAATTTAAGCTTCTGATCGAGCTTAAGTACGAGAGCTAAATTTAATAGCTTTTACGACTATCACGGTAAATTTGTACATTTCTACCTTTCAAGCGATCAAATATTCTAAATCTAAACTTATTAGCAGCCAGTATGTACTCAGCATGCTTTTTTGATTTACTTTGACGACTATTATAGATTGCTAAATAATCTTGATAAAGTAAGCTATTAGAATAACTTAAGGTCACTATCTTTTGCGCATTCTGAGCTTTTCTACAATTAGCACCTTCTAAAGCTTCATAAAAGTCACCATTAGGCTTTAGATAGAAGTATGTATTAGTCGGAATTTCGCGTAACCAAATTTCTCGCATGCCAGCGCAGTTAAATTTAGGTTTAGTTAATACCTCCATAGCATTTTCTTCCATATAAACTTGGAAAGTAGTAGCAACATGTTTTTGTCTGATTAATTGTCTGATATTTGCCTGATCTTGCTGACTAGCAGTTGCCATGCTAACACCAAACAAATTGCTATATTCGCGGGCAACTCTTGAATCTAAAGATTTAGTAAGTATCGCTGCTTGCGATGGTAGTAATATAAAAGCTAATAAAAGCGATATTAAAGTTTTAATTTTCATTTATCCTGTCTCCTCATATATAAAGTTAAACCTTCGTTATTAATAATACATTAAGTACTTTGTGATCAAATGTTTTTAAATGCAATTTCTTTATGAAAATAGTAAAACTTAAGTAACTTAATGAAAAATATTAAAGAAACAAACAATAATGTAAAATAATATTTGGTCAAATGTCAAAAAAATATTATAAATTAACCATCTTTATACTAATAATTACCATAGTCTTGTTAATTATATATTTTAAAAGTATGCAAACTGCTGATACTGCTTCAGTGAATATTACTCATACTAAGCCCGCTACCTCAGTAAATGATAGCTTAGTTGAAAAAAATGCTTTAACTGAAAAAAGACAATTTGATAGTTTTGAGATTCTTAAAGTTGTTGATGGTGATACTATTAAAATCAAAGTGCCAGAGCTACCTGTACAATTACAAAAAATTAGTATTAGAATACTCGGTATTGATACACCTGAGTCTACTTACCGAGCTAAGTGCCAGGCAGAAAAGACTTTGGCTTTAAAAGTTAAAGAATATCTAAAAAATAAAGTGCTAATGTCTGATGATGTGAGCTTGAATATTAAAGGCTATGGTAAATACGGCGGTAGAATTTTGGCTGACGTATATCTAGATGGTATTAGTGTAGCTGAAGATCTTGTTTCTAAAGACTATGCTATTCCATATGATGGCGGTAAAAAATCTAATCCATGGTGTGATTAGCATGTTAAAAGTTTTATTTTAGTTGTTTACTAAAGATTGCTATCTGTCTTGCTCACATTAATCATAACTTGAGTTTTTAATGAAGATATTCAATGTCTAAGTAATATAAAAAAATATGATTTAAGAAAATAAATTTATCTTTAGTATGATAAATTTAAAATAATAAAATAAAATTAATAAAAAAGATTTCAGTAAATATGGTTTGTGTTCAAATTAAATGCTATGATATTAATATGGCTTTAAAATATTTTTTTACTATAATTCTACTTACAACTTTATTTTCACCAGTTCGAGCGCAAACTCTTCAGGTAGAGCCACATATTAAAGAGTATCAAGCTAAAAGTAAGGTGCAAGATAAATTAGGTGAGTTAAAAGCTAATAAAAAAAATCTTAATTACCTTAAGGAAATGGATCAGAATGTCGAAGATCTATTAAAGCAAACAAAGAAAGAATATAATCTTTATAAAGCTCATAATATAAGTCCTAATAGAAAAGAGGATTTACTAGAAAATAAAAAAGAAAAAATTTCTGAACTATTAGCTATTGATAATTCAATTGATGCAAAGATTATTAAAGTTGAAGCTAAGATAGCGAGTAATAAGATATTTATAGAAGAAAGTTTGTAATTTTAAACTTTATAACTACTTTAAAGTTGTTGTAATAAGCTGATTTTGTTTTGGATCACGGCTATTTATCTTAATTAAATATTAAAGATTGATAAGTGAACTAAATACTATAATTTCTAAAACTTTAGTCTTCAGTTAACTAAAGTTTTGGGAAATTATGAAAACTTTAATACAAAATCTAGCGCCTTTAAGTTTTGGCTTAGTTTCAACTTTAGCTCCTATAAACGAAGCAAGTGCAAGTGAATTATTAACTAATAAAAATAAAATCATAGATATACCTGAGAAAACAGCGTTATCTGTCGATAAAAATTTAGCAAGAAATAACGATAATGTTTTGAGCCTTCATTCAGTTAAAGAGAATAAATCTGAAAATAAGCATGTACTTTTAACAGCTAAAGATATTATTAAAAACGTAATACAACCCATAACAAATCAGAGCGGCGGCTTAAGAAATATAAGTCCCACTAGACAAATAAAATCAATGTTTGATGATATTTTTCAAACTAATAATTTTGCTGCTTACAAAAATTCAGTTAAAGTCGGTAATATAAGTTTTAAAAAAAATGGTAGTCTATCAAAATTTAGAGTATATGAATTTGTCTCAAATAATTATGATTCCCTTAATGTTAAATACGTTATGGTAGAAACTAATGCTACTAATAGACTAAAATGTCCTAACCCAAAACACCCAGTTATTAGTATTGAAGTTGATTACAACTCTGGCATGAAGGCAAATAAAGTAATTTATAGAGATTGCTCTAATTTCAAAACTGAATTTTTTACCACTAAAGACCCTATTTGGTCAGAAGAATATTTAAAAAATTTAAGAAATAAAAATACTAAGGCACTTAAAGAGAATTTTATAGACGTTCAAACTAAAGCTGTAAATAGTCTTAATAGTTATGCTATAAAACCACCAACTCAAACTAAGGCATTAGATAAAGTTAAAGAAAATAAAAAATCAGAACGAGAGCCTTATCCTGGAATCGCATACTGCGCGGCAGGAAACTTTAAAAATGAAACTACAGCTAAAAAAATGTTAAAGGAGGTCATGGACCCTAAGAACTATAACGATGGCATAAAAGAAGAAGGTGGAACAGTAAAATTTCTATCTAAGGGACCTCTGGAAGTAGGTGGTCTTAAGTTTAGAGTTTTATTACAGAGAAATACTTTCGATAAAGAAGATTTAGATTTTTATACTTTAATGTTACTAAATGATTTTGATAAGGGTAAAAAATGTCCGGTAGATAGAGCTTATGTATCAGTAAAAAACGCGCGAGCTAATGCTAATTTAAAATCTATAAATATATCAGATTTTAATGGCAAAGAAAATTCAGGATCCATGCTTAGATTTAAAAAAGGTAAAAAGGTTCCTTTGGAGCAGCGAATTAACAGTATGAAATTTTATAATAACCCTAACTAAGTATCAAGTAGTTATAAATTTTTAAATTTAACTTTACTTAGTTCCTTAGTTTTAAGCTTTTCAAATAAAGGTTCTAATAAATTTTGACTAATATTTTCGATTGAAGATAATTCACAAATATTTTTAGCTGAACTTGGACTATGGTTACTAAATAGCTTAAATTTAATTTCTTCTAAAGCTTCCTCGCGACTATAATCTTCATCTATCTTAAGTTTATTTCTAACACGGTAAAAACAGTTATTAATCATTTTACGAGTCGTATCTAGTTCATTTGCGATAGTAGCTGTGCTCTTACCAATTAAAAATGATGTTATTACTGCGTATTCTTGAATAGTTAGGTTTTGTAGATCTTGATTTTCACAAGTGCTTAAGTCTGGATCTGACCAAGTATTCCCTGAAATTATGGTACTTAAGGCGTTATCAACTATACTTTTATCCTGAATAAATTTGCCACCGAGCATTAAAGCATCTATATTTAGTTCTTCAGCTCGCTTTTTTATCAGTAATTCATTAGATGCTGTAAACATTATCACTTTGCAAGCTGGGTTGATAGCTTTAATCCAGGCAGCTAGCTCTAAACCACTATTTTTGAGACCTTGATTTTGCTCCGAGATTTCACCCAGGTAACAATCAAGCCACACTAAATCAGGTTTATATTTAATAAAAGCCTCTTCAGCTTCTTTAGAACTAGTACAAAACTGTTTTATATCAGCATAATTTTCAAGACACGATTTAATATAATCCCATACCACTACTTGATCTTCTACTACTATCGCATTAATCATTTTTAAATCCTATTATCCTCGTTTATAATTACTCTTATATTCTTAGCAGTATCAAAATCGTCGAGTTGATAAAGTACCGTGATATCCCTTAAATAATTATCTGGCTGCTGTTTTATGTCATGAATACTGATATCTAAACTTTGTAGATGTCTAAGATCACTTTTTAAATCTTGCAAACTCTCATGATAATTATGGGCAACTTTTTTAACCTCGGCTTCCAGATAATCCTGTTTTTGAGACTTGAAATTATAGCTGATACCCGTTAAATTAAAATTAGTATAAAGTATAGTTGATAGTATAATCAACCCAGCTAAACTAATTACTTGATACATTTACTTATTCTCCACTTCTCTATTTAATATTTACCTGAATATTTGATTAATTTAGTTTTTACTGACTCACTTTTTCTTTTTATTGAAACTAGACCTAGATATATTTTTAAAAGCTATTAACTATTAGAAAATAAGTTAACTTACATTTACTTTATAAAGATTATTCTACTGTTGAAAAATCTTTTAAATTAGGTGACTGAAAAATCTGCTTATTAGCCTCTTTAACATGATAGTTAATCACAGTGTAGCAGCCGTTTCTTTGTTTAAAATAAATATCTGTTTCATTAAGATAGAAAAAGAAAATACAGATAATAGTGAAAGCTACTACAAGAATATTAATCAGCATAACTTTTAACCTTCTTGATTAAAGTTTTTCGTTAAACTTTCAACTAAGCTTCGGTTATTTTCTTTGATAACCCTATCTGGATCAAATTGTTCAGGTAAAGCTTTAATGTTATCAGGGTCTAATTCAGGTAGTATTAGCTTATGTTCTATGTCGATTTGATTAATCGGCAGCATTTCTTTAGCTTGCAAAGCTACAAATAAAATATTTTTTACATTTTGTTTGCGCTTAGCTGTACCTAGAAATGGTATTAATCTGCCTAAAGGTGATCTAGCTCTTACTAGAGCTTCGTTTTCCGTTAAAAAGCTATTCAAGACTACTTCTTGGTTACTCTTTAACACTGAACCACTATTTACATATTGTTCTGTGAAAACTGGAATATTAAACCCTTGCAAGCTGCTATCACTTTGCTGAGCTGTAGTTAAACGACTTACTAGCTGAACATCAATTAAATTATCTTCAAGTGAATTAACCACTAATTCACCTTGAAAACCGATCGGGATATACTCTACACCGATGTTGCTACCACCTAAAAAATTATTAATTTGTGGAATCGGAAAACGTGTACCTTTACCAAGTTCTACCTTTTCACCTGCCTGAGTGACTAGAGAAAATTCATTTATTAATCTAACTGCGCCCTCTTCTATTAGATTGTTAATCGCCATATTTAGAACTGTACTATCAAAAAGTTTGATTGCGCCACTAACAAAATTACCACCAGCAATTTGCGATGCTAAATTAATTAATCCAGATGCATCAAATACTGCACCACCTTGAGCTGTAATAAAGTTGGAAGCGGGGCTTACAGTCGGATAATTTAAGGCAGGAGAGCCTAAACCACCCCTGATATCCTGACCCGCAACAGTCAAAACCAAACTGTTTAAATATTGATCTACATATCTAGAATCTAATTGTAAAAAGCGTACCTTAATAGCATATCTTTTAGGTTCTTTGACTGTAATAAAAGATATAACACGCTCATTTTTAGAAGACAGAATAATATTTCTATTAATATTTCTAGTGTTATAAATCATATCAGTTTGACTTAAATCTAAAAAATTATTGTTGTTGCTTGTTGGTACAGAATTATTGCTAGCTGCATTGGTAGCATTGAGTGCAGTGCTAGCACTTTTTAAATTGCCACCAGGGCTTGAATAAACTTTTATACCATTATCGTTAAGAGCCTTAGCTGCGAAGGTTAAAGCAAGTAAAGCCTGCTGGGAGCTAGCAACTTTACCTTTTAAAAAAATGCTGTGAGTGTTACTTTCTGAATTATTGGTAAGTGCGCTACTTGCAATAACTTTAATCTTGTCTTGAGCTACTTCATTGTTTAAGCCGAAAAGCTCATTTAATTTAAGCTCTAAATCACTGTAATCTTCAGTTACTATAAATTTATAACTAACTGCATGGTCACCTATCTTTAAATTAATTTTGCTTTGACCTGGCTCAAGAGCAGTAACCATAAATTTTTGGTAGCCACTTGGTTTAGCTTTCAATAAATTAAACTTGATAACTTTTTTATTATTGTAGTTGCCAGGATTGCTAATTACAGAAATATTTTTACCAACATTAAAGGCTCTAGTGTCACCTACTTTTAGCTCATAAGTTATTTTCTCATCATTATTAAGAGCTAAGACACTAGGATCTTTGCTGCTTGCATTTTGTTGAGTAATTACAAGTGAAAAAATTAATATAACTAAATTTTGTAAAGTTTTATTCATAATATTTGTCCTTTTAAAAGTTTCTTAATAAAAAAGATAAGTGGAACGACACTGATTAGCATCATCAAAATAGTGGGAACTAAATAATAAAGCTGAACTTTATCTAGTCTATCTTTAATAAAATTTTGGTTTTCTATATTTAGACTCTCTATTAAGTCTAAAGCTTGCAAATTAATGTATTGTTTATCAAAACTAGTGTGAGTATGCTGACATAGATCCAAAAATTGTCTGAAATAAGTGATATCAGTTTGCCAGCCAGTTAGAGCGCGATTTAGATTTTGAGATTTGATAGCTAGGTTTAGATTTTTAAATTCTAATTTTAACCAAAAGTATTTTTTAGGTAAGCTCTGTTCAAGAATTTGTAGACTCTGTTCTACAGATAAAGTATTTTCGATTGCTAAAATTTGAAAGCACTTAATAATATAGATTAGATTACTTTTAATTTCATGGTTGTGTTTGTACTTTAAAAAATATTTCAACGCATAAATGATTAGTAAGTTGATTAAAGTTAAAACTGAGCAAATTAAATATTGATTTAAAATTAAAGATATAAAAGTTAAGCTTAGTAAGATAACTATTAATATGATTCTTATTTTATAAAGACTATGACTTTGGTCATTAGAATTGATTTTTATATGATTTAAAAAACTAATAGGAATTATATTTAAACATAGTTGATAGTATTGATCTAATAGTGCACTATATTTATTAGGTAAAAGCTTTCGGTTTGTCTGCTCCAAGCTATTATTGAAATTACTATGAGGATAGTAATTCAAAGTCAGTACTTGAAAGCTAAAAACTATCCCTAGGCTGATTAATACAAAGCAAGCTAAATAGAATAACATTATATTTCTTGCCTCCCTTGTATCCAGAGCACTAATAGGTATAAAAACCAGAAGCAGTAACTAGTTATCAGAATGATTTGATGATATTCACTGCTATTCAACCAAAAGCTCTTATCATAGCTTTTTAGTTGAGGTAAGAGAAAAATTAATACTCCAAAATACATAAAAGCCATTAGATCCATAGTTAAAAATGATAGATTTTTAGAATTTTTAAGTTCACTATTGTATTGCAAATTAGCCTCTAAATGAGAAGTAGTGTCTTTGAAAACCTGCTTATAGTTTGAACTGTAGTTTAGATAAAGTTTTACTAGATTAGCAGCTTTACCTAGTTCTTCAAAATCATAAATTTTTTCAAGCTTAAAAAGCCAGTTTTTAAACTCACTTACTAAATTTAGGTTGTTAGTTTGCTCAAAGCTTTTTAGCTGAGAAGCAAGTGGTTCTTCATTAAACTCTTTAATTGATTTATGTAAAGCTTGATCAAGGCTTTGTCCCATGTTTAGTTTATTATTAATATCAAGTAAAAACTTCTGTAGTTGCACGCAGACTTTTTGTCTAAATTCATTTTTTAAAAAACTATATAATCTATAGCCATAACAAAAACTAATTAGGACTGCTATTAGCCAGGCGTTATTTATACTGGTATACCTTGGAATGATAAGCAAGCTTAGTGCACTTAAAATCGCGAAAAATACGATAATAAGTATACGAAAGTGCCTGAAATGAATTTTGTTTACTAAAAATCTATGAAAAATTTTCTTTAGGCTATTTTCAAAGTTACTAGCTTTGCTGACTGTAAAAATAGAGCTATTATAGCTACTACTAACTAAAATTAGTGTGCAAATTGATATCGCACAAATTATTAAAATTAATAATCCAATATTAAGCTGCACGATATGATACTCCCTTAGAGACAAAAGTTTGCTTTAGGTATTCAGGAATATTGAATTTCTGATATTTTAAACCATTTATATGTGAAAAGATTTCTTGATAATCAAATCTAAAGTTGTTTAAAGTGTTATAGCTTTTTAAGTAAGCTATACTTTTAATTCTTCTTTTTTTGTCTATGTTATCTTGTTCGATTAAAATTAAGATATCTAAGATACTAGCTAAGCTATTTTTAATTTCAAGTTCACTATCGATATTTTTGTTTTGTTTGCATAAGCCAACTAAGCTTAGTAAAGCATTATCGATAGAATTTACATGATTTTGAAAAGTATAGTGGAAAGTTATTAAACAGCCAAGTATATTTTGTGCGAGCTGAATTATCTCCCAGGCGCTGCCATCTCTGGCTTCAGATAAAGCTATATATTTTATACTATGTCGCTTGCAAGCTTTAGTGAGTTTATCTACTGTAAGATCATTTTCATCTATTTTTAAAGAGATTTTATTGTTAACTTTTGGATTGATCTCAGGAGTATCTTCTAAAAAAGCTTTTCTACCATGATCTGGCCAGTGCTCAGCTAATGCACTAAGCAAGGTAGTTTTACCAGTGCCCATAGTACCTGCAATAGCTACACTTAAACCAGCTTGCTGGCAAGCGATTAAAAAGTCTTTAACTTCACTATTGAACATTTCAAAATCTAATAAGTGATCTAAGTTGAAGTTTTGCTCAGGGTGTATTCTGAGGCTAAGTATAGGTTCTTTACTGGCTGGCGGTAAAATAGCAGCACCACGAATATAAGGTAAAATATGACCAAAATCACAAATTGGCTTAGCTTCATTGATTAAAATAGAATTATTACTTAAAAGATTGCTCTCGCAGATCATCCTTTTAATCACTTCTATTAGGTGTTCATTGGAGATAAAGGAAATATTCCACTCAGTAATTTTATTTTTGCACTCAATAAAAATTTCCTGATAACTATTTATATAAATTTCATTAATAGTTTCATTTAGGTATAGATTTTGAAAATTTTGGTAACATGGATCATCATTTAAATCTATTTTAAGTTCATTAAATACTCTTTTACAAATAACCACAGTGATCGGACCATAATATAGAAGATCAAAGCTAAGTAAAGACTTGAGCCAACGACGATCGAAGCTATTTATTGGAACTTTACTTAGAAAATCATAATTTCTAAAATTATCAAAAATATAATCAAGACATTTTGTAAGTGCTTTAGCTTTAGCAGCTTTTATTTTAAAAACATTAAAATAGTTTCTTGTACTGCCACTAAATTTTTTCTCAATAATTACAAAGCTCTCTTGTAAGTTTATAGCTTCAAGAGATGTATTTTGGGGATTTAGCAAGTAATTAATATATTCATAAAGCTTAACTCTAAGCTTTACAACAGTTTCAAAACTTTGGTAGTTTAAAAACTTCAACATTAAAATATACTCCTTAAAGCATTAAAATATTTTTTAGTCTTGGTTTGGTTATTAACTGAACCAGCATTAAGATCAGCTAAGATATGATTTAAATAACTATTAATCTTATTAGAAGAGTCGTAAGCAACTTCTCCTTTAATAAGAAATGGTAATTTTTCTTCATATGGCATAAGAAATGGCACTTCATTAAAGTAACTAAGCCAAGTATTTTCGCTTTGCTTAATTAGTTTAGGATTGCTATTTTTTAGATTTAAAATTAATGAACAAGGTTTATCAAACTCTCTTAATAAAAAGTCTTTTAAGCGACTGTAACTCTCATTAAGACCTTGCTCTTCGCGAGCGCAGACATAAATCTTATCTGCTTTATTTAGTACTTCTTGGTTGAGATGACTATGAATATCAGCGCCTAAATCAAAAATAAGATTTTTACAGTACTTACTTAATAATTGGTTTAATTCAAGTGTAAAGTTTACATCAGACATATTGATAAAGTTTCTAGAGGCATTTAAGTAATTTTGGATATATTCTAGATCTTCGATTTTGATTTGATGGTCATAACTGTAGTTGTTAATTAGGAAATCTAAATGTTTGCTAGCTTCATTTGACCATTGAGAGTGCTTTTCTTTATACAAATGTTTAGAATGTAGTTGGTTAAAGGCATTTAAAATTAATAGTGAGTTTTTAGACTGGCACATAAAAGTATTAAGCCAGCTTTCATCTTGATTATTAGCCTCATGCTCTAGTAGAGCGCTATTATCACCGAGGTCAAGTAAATGACTTAGACCTTTATTATCAGCTAGATCTACTATCACTGAATTTAAGGAGATAGTTTTTAAAAAGATACTCAGTAAAATTGCACTACTACTAGTACCAGCCTGACCATTTAGATTTAAAAAACAGGTATTAAAAGTTTTAGATTTTTGGTTTTTTGGGCTTTGACTACCTGCTCTTTCAACAAAGCTACTGATCGAGTGCTGGTCTTCAACAGCAGCACCATTCAAACCGAATTTAGAAGCTTCGGGACCACTTACTTTAGGTAAATAAACATATAGGTTAGTATCATTAATATTTTTAAAATCAGCAATGAAATCTAAGGTACTTAATTTTTCATTAATAGAATTGATTAAAATAACATCAAAGTTCCTATTGGCTATATTTTCGTATTCACTGAAACTAGCTATTTCTGTGATAGTAAATTGTTTGTTTTTTAGTTCGGCTAGGCACAACTCTAAAGCACTATCAAGATTACGATTATTAATTAGTAAAAATTTTTTCATATTATTTAAATAAGGTTTGTGCTTGATCCTGATTGATGATTAAAACTGGGTGAAAAAAGTTTTTATGTGCGTGATTATTACTGCTAGCTGTATAGCTAACTTTTTTGCTGTAGCTTAAAGCAAGTGAGCTTTTATGTCTGATTAAACTTGCAAATTTTCTAGTAGGTACCTCAAGCATTAATAGAAGTTGATCTTCACCTTGCGGCTGGATGCCTAAAATTCTCAACTTTTTATAAATCTCGTAACCATCATTAGTGGTATAGAGATCAACAAAATCACCTTCATTAAGTAATAGATTGAAACCCTGTGCTACAACTGTAAAGTCAAATAAACTAAACCCTGGTTTGTTAATTAAGTCATCAAGTTTGTTAACACTTTGTTTGACATTTGATAATAAATCTGAGCTGAGGATTTGACCTGAGGCAATATTTTTTAATAGATATTTACCGACTAAGTCATTTTGACTTTTAATATTAAAAGCTTGATGATCATCTTTAAATAAACTTAGATGTTGCTCAGTAACTGGTATCAACTTAAGGTCTTGTGCTAAAATCTGCTCACCTTTTTTAAGTGACTTATTACTTATAAATACTTGATGATATTTATATTTTTGTAAGTGATTTAGTCTGGATTTAAGTTCAACGAACCTTAAAAATAGTAATGCACTTAATACTAATACTAAGATAATCAAAATTATAGTGATCGTTTTCTTATGTTTAAATATAAATTTAGAGTTTTGATATGACATTTAATTACCTTTTATTAGTTTGGGGTTAATTACTATTAGTACTAGAGTTACTACCATTATTAATTGAATTAATTAGGGCTTGAGTTTTACTTTCTAATTCCTGATTTAAAGCATTGCCTTGGGTCGTAAAAGTTTCAGACATCGAAGTTATTAAACCTATTGAAGCGCTAATTAAAATCGCTGCGAGTGTTGCATATATAAGTACATCTTTCATAAATTATCCTTTTAATTATCTTCATAAATCTAAACTAAAGTTCAATTTTTCTAATATGTTATCTTGAAAATAATTACGAATTTTATAATAACATTTTTATTTGAAAATTATGTAGAATCTGTTATTTTATTTTAGATGAAGTGTTTAATATTATTACTGTTGGGTAACTAATCTTTCTAGGAAGGGATTTCATGGCACCTTGATGGAAGTTTGCTTTGAAAGCTTTAAAGTTTTTTTATATTCCTTAGTGTATATTAAACTTGACTAATCTGAATCTATTTCAAAGGTTATCTTGTTAACTGGAAATATTAGGTTAGTTATTATATGTTTAAGTGACTATTGGTGTTCAAATTGTCAGTAAGCGTAAAATGTATATTTACTGAAAATTAAAAAATTTAAGGTAGGTAGTCTGACTTTAGAAGCGAGCTATATTTGTTTAGTAAGTTTACATGTTTGGCGGTATAGATTAAGATTTAATGCGTGATTATCCTATTGATCAGATGATGTCTCAAAAGATTAGAATAAAATTAAAAGAATTTCATCTTGATTAGCTTAGAGTGGCATAATTAATATATATGCTTCAAGCTGATAAACCTATTGTTCTTGCTATTACTGGTGCTAGTGGATTTATTTATGGATTAAAAATCTTAGAAACACTTTTATTTAATAAAAAGAGTGTTGATTTAATTATCTCGAAGCATGCTTTAACAGTAGCTAAACTAGAGCATGATGTAGACTTGGAAGCTAAAAATCTAGCTGAGCTTAAAGCTAAAGTGAATTTTTATTTAAAAGAGCAGGGGATAGATTTTGAAACTAAACAGCTTAGAATCTGGTCTGAAGATAATATAGCAGCTAGCTGTGCAAGTGGCTCTTATAGAACTCAGGGGATGATCATTGCCCCGTGTAGTACAGCTACTTTAGCAAATATAGCTCATGGTACCAGCCATAATTTAGTATCAAGATCAGCTGACGTAACTTTAAAAGAAAGACAAAAACTAATTTTACTTTTAAGAGAGACTCCACTTAGTACCTTACATTTAAAAAATGCACTTAGTTTAAGTGAAGCTGGCGCAGTTATCGTACCTGCTATACCAGCTTTTTACTATATGCCTAAAACTATTGAAGATCATAATAACTTTATTGTAGGTAAAACCCTAGATGCTTTCGGCTTAGAATATAATCTTTTTAAACGCTGGGCGACGTACTAATTAGTCTTTATACTTGGAAACTTATATTTGGTTGAAATAAAAATAGGTAATTTTAGACTAAATAACTAGTAACTAATTTAAATACTTAGCTAAAGAAATTCTAAGATTATAGAACTAATGATCGGCTTAAATACTTAGCTAAAGAAAGCATATATGTATAAAACTATAAAATTGTGCACTTAACTCTACTAGATTTAAACAGCTTAGCGATGTCATAATAATCCAAGCATGCATTTTGATGAAAAAGTTATATATGTTGATCTAGAAACTACAGGCACAGATTTTAATAAAGATCGCATAGTCCAGATCGGTGCTATTACTGCTGACGGTCATGAAATTGATACTTTAATTAATCCTCAAATGCCAATTTCGTCTGAATCTACAGTTTTTCACAAGATAGTTGATGAAATGGTGATAGATGCACCTACTTTTAAAGAATACGCGCCTATTTTGATCGCTGAACTAGAAAAAGCTGAGGTTTTTGTGGCTTATAACTATGTTTTTGATTTCCAGTTTTTACAACAAGAGCTTTTTAAAGAGTGCAAATACGTTTTAAGTGAACAAAAATATACTTTTATCGACCCTTATAAGATCTTTCGCAAGCAGTTTCCTCATAATTTAAGTAATGCTTACAAACATTACACTGGTGAGACGCTTGATAACGCGCATAATGCGCTAGCTGATATCAAAGCTACTAAAGAAGTTTTAAACCGGCAAATAGCAGCTTATCCTGAGCTATTTAATAAAGGTTTAAATCATGTCCAAAAAGTGACTATTGGTACCGCTAAAATTTTAGGCAAGTGGTTTGACTTAGATGAGCAAGGAAATTATAAATTCACAATGGGTAAATACAAATCGCAGTCTATAAACGGATCTCAGGAGCATCGTACGTATTTAGGATGGATAGCTCGTTTGGCAGATTCTACGATTTCCGAGAAAGCATTTATTAAAAATTATTTGAAAAATCTTAAATAATTTTGTCAATTTTTGTCTATGAATTCTCTTATATATGCAAGAGAGGACAAACAAATGTTAAACAAGTCAAAAGAAAGCCACGAAGCAAAATTTTTATTTTTAAATGAAGTAAGCGAACTCGCTTATATTTCAGATTCAGAAAACCAAAGACTTGGTTTTGGAACTAGCTCAAGAGGCAACAAAGTAGTAGTTACTCAAGATTCAAACAAAGTAACTGTTTTAATTGAATATTTTGCTGATGGTAGTAAAGTGTATCACATGGAGCAAGATAGCAAGGGTTTACCTGCGATGCATGAATTTGCTCAAGATGGCAGTGAAACTATTTACTTATTTAATTCAAAGTTCAAATTAGAAAAGTTAGTTGAAAATTTAGCAAGCGGTAATAAAGTTACTCATTGGTTTTCAGCATGCGGCACTCAGATCGTAACTCAAGAGCAAAGACAACGTGAGGGCATTGTTTTTAAAGCTGATTTCGAGGGTGAAGAAGCAACTATTTGGTTACAAAAAGACGGTTCTATTAAATCTTCAGGTCCAGATGATATGTTAGATCACTTGCAAAGTATCTTTGGTCAATACCTTGATGGTTTAGCACTAGGTGTATAATTTATTAATCTTTAAAGGTTGTTAGTTTTAATAAGTTAATTAATTTCTATCAGCTAACTGATTTTTAAGATCTAAGATAATTTAGCTTAAATTTCAACTTCAGCTAAGATACCATTGATAAACTTAGCTGATTCTTTAGATGAGTATTTAGAAGCAATCTTTAAAGCTTCAGAAATGATAATTTGTTTGTCAAGTGTGCTTGAGATCAATTCTGAAACTGTAAGTAGCATAATTTTCTTATCAACCTTACGAATGCGATTATAATCCCATTTTTTTGAAGCTCGAGATACTATGTCTTGGGCTTTACTTTTATTCTGCTGGAAATTCATAAGTAAATCCAGGCAAAAGTTCTGTACAGTTAAATCAGTCTTATAATGAAATAATAGTTCAGGAACGTTAAGAGCTTCCTCAATTAAATCGATAGTCTGATAACACTTATCTATTTCAGCATTAAACTCACTAGTTTTAGGCATATCTACAGGTTTAGCTTCTACTTGACTAGCATTATCTGGATGATCAGTCTCAAATTCTAATAATTTTCTTTCAGTCTGAACCAGAAAAGATTCAGCGGATTTTAGGTTGTCTTTGCAGTTATCTACCAAGGTTCTTAGACTAGCTAAACATAAATCATGAAATTCAGTTCTAGCCAGTTTTTCAGGTTTTAAAGACATCTGAAAGCTAGCTAAAAAAGCCATTTCGCGCGCTACTGATCGTTTATCCATAACACAATATCTTAGCAGGGTAACTTGCAGGCGGCTGCAATCTTAATAGTATTTATATACTGACAAAATTAGATTAATTTATTCCTTAAATAAGTTATTAATGTTTAAGAATAGTTTAATATTATTTATAAGATCATGTTTATATAAAACTCTTAAATTTGTAAATGTCTCACTACGTAATAATATTGTTAAATTAAAGTTTTATCATAATGTATATAATAAGTTATAGAATTTTAATTTAATATATTAAGACTTTATTTCAAAATTAATATTTATAAACAGCACTTTACTGTTGTTATATATTCTGGGTTCGCTTTATGTTGAATGTTTCTTGCTGTGTAAGTGTGTTTTATCAAAGAAAACTGCAAAATATAAAGAAAATATTAAATTTGCTTCAATTCTGATCATTTGTGTTGAAAATTTGCTATAACGGTTTTGTTGGTATAACCATAGCTTTGATCTGGCTCAGATCTTTAAATTAAATAATTTTCAAACTACTTACCGTAATATTAAATATTATTTAAAATGTATTTACTTGAAGTGTGATATCTTAATTAAATGATAACCTTAGTTATTAGATATCAAAACTAATAGATTAGATAGTTGAATTAAAATACTTTTATTTTTATCAACTTTTCTAGTGAAACAAGTTTGTATATATAACAAACATTAAACAAACAACCTAGGAGATAAATAAATATGCCAAGAAAAAAGAAAGAAAGCAGCATTGAAAATGGCGAGATGTACGATGATGATAATATCATTGATTCTGACAATTACGATGAAGTAGGCTTGACTGATGTTTCTACAGAAAACATGAGTGAAGATGCTTTAATCAGTTCAGCGGCTTCACGTAGTAAAAGAGATAGTGAAAACGATGGTGCTGATGATAACGTTGATAATATTTCACCTTTATCAGATGACTCAGTCAAAATGTATTTAAGAGAAATTGGTCGTGTACCTTTATTAAATGCTAAGCAAGAAATTGAACTTGCAAGAAGTATTAAAGAAGGTGATATTAAGGCTAAAAGAAAGCTGGTTCGTCATAACTTAAGATTAGTTGTTTCGATTGCGAAAAAATACATTAACCGTGGTTTACCATTCTTAGATTTGATTCAGGAAGGTAATTTAGGTTTAATCAGAGCAGCAGAGAAATTTGACCCTGAAAGAGGTTATAAGTTTAGTACATACGCTACTTGGTGGGTACGTCAAGGTATTACTAGATCGCTTTCAGACAAATCTAGAACGATTCGTGTACCAGTTCACATGGTAGAGACTATTAATAAATTCAAAAAAGTGGCACGTCGTTTAGGTCAGTTGTTTGATCGAAGACCTACTGAAGAAGAATTAGCTGATGTTATGGAAGTCTCAACTCAAAAAATTAAAGAGATTGTAGCTGCTATGCGTACGCCTGTTTCTTTAGAAGCGCCGATTAACAACGAAGAAGATGGTAAACTTGAAGACTTTATCGCTGATGCGTCTGATAATGTGCACCCTGAATTAAATGCTACAGATCAATTACTATCAAGTGATATCTTAAAAGTATTAGATACCTTAACTGCTAAAGAAAAAGCTGTAGTCCAGTTGAGATTCGGTATTGATTCTGGTCAAGAAAGAACTCTTGAAGAAGTTGGTAGATTATTAGGTATTACACGTGAGCGTGTAAGACAGCTAGAATTTAGAGCTCTTAAAAAGTTACGTCACCCAGAACGTGCAACTAAGTTAAGAGACTATTTAACAGTTAACTAAGACTCTAAAGCTTAATACTAAATTTAAAAAGGTTTAACTGAGGTTAAACCTTTTTTTTACTTTTGAGGAAATTTATAATGATCTAGGTTAGTGAATATAAAAGATAACCAGCAAGTAGTGTATAGAGCTTTAGAAAAAGTATAACGGTTTACAACAGTAGATATAAAAGTAAGCTAGATTAAGTAGACATCAAGGATCCTCAGTAATTTTTTAGAGATTTTTATAATAGATAAACTAATAATAAAAACTTTATTTTAAAATTAAGTTTTTATTAGGCTCAGGTCTTGCCAAATGAATATTAAATAGAATATAGTTATATATGCAAATCATTTGTCTTGAAAGGAGATTATTTTATGATTAGACAATTTACACTTTTTACATTAGTGCTAGCTTTTTTAAGTGTAGCAAATGTAAACCCTGCTTTAGCTAATACAAATCCACCTCGTACCGGTGATATTACATTGAAAACAGTCGGTAGTGGTTTATTATCGTTGTTAATTTGGCCTGGTATTGGTCAAGCGATCAACAATAATGACGGTAAAAAAGTACTAACCCACGCTATTATCGGTTTGATACCACCATTTAGAATCTGGTCTGGTTACGACGGTTTAGTGGATCGTCAAGGCGGTTACTGGGACGGTAAAATTTAAGTTTAGCTAAGCTAAGTCTCAATTAAACTTAAAATCTTAAAGGCTAGCTGGATTGCCAGTTAGCCTTTTTTAATGAAAAATAAAGTATGATAGAAGGTAATGAAAAAATTGTTGTTAGTAATTGCTTGTCTAATTAGTTTTAATTTTTTTAATGTTCAGACTGCGCGCGCTGAAACCGATGAACCGCCTGTAAGAGGTGAAATTAGTAAAGCGACTGTCGCTGGTTCGCTATTGTCTTTACTAGTCTGGCCTGGTATTGGTCAAGCTATTAATGACGAGGATAGTGAAAAAATAGTAACTCACGCTGTTATAGGCTTTTTTCCACCATTTAGGATTTGGTCTGCTTACGATGCGCTTTATGATAGACGTGGTGGCTACTGGGATGGCAAAATCTAAAGTTACTTACCTTCCATAATAAAAAATCTTTGATAAAAATATATTTAGAAAAAAATTCTAAATATGCGACAAAATTATAATAAAATTCTAAAAAACCGGAGAATTTGTAATTTAATTCTAAAAATAGCAATAATTTATAAAATTATTATAATTATTAGATTTCATGTAATAGATTTTTTAAGATATTAGAACTAAATGGATAGTGGCTTTTATATCAGCTATCAAGTGCATAAAACCCCCTTAAGAAAAGTTTTTCTCTTAAGGTCTTATCATTTATATTTTATAATATTTAATTCAGGTTTAATCGTATGAAGATAAGATTAACTGTATGGATGCTAGATTAAAAGGTTATAAGGGTACAGATGAGGCTCGCTTTAATAATTACTCAGATAAACCTATCTATGTATTAAATGATCGGCGTGCAGTTATAAAAAACGGTAAGATCATTAGATATTTAGGCGCTGACGAGAAACCTAAAGCTGGTGAAGATGTGAAAATGGTTATCGTTTCTGAAACAGTCGCTAAAAATGAAGTGGGTTATGGTGATGCTGTTATTTTTGATAGTAACGGGAACGGTAAAGTTGACTCTAAAGATGCCTTAAATAAAGATGCTTTTTTTAATTCAGTAGATTATGTTAGTTATGATATTGTTGATATAAAAAATGAAGGTCGCCAAGCGATACGAACCTGGGCGGGGTTACTCGCTTTTCAAGATGCTTTTGATACTGTTACAGGTGATAATCAAACTGGTTTCTTAAGCCGTAAGCGCTTTATGAATAAAATGTTTGGTGGCGCAGATGATCAAGCTAAAATTTACGATTTGGAATCTAAAAAAGAAGTTAAATTTTAACTTAATAGGTCGAAACAACTTTAACATTAATTTTATATGAAAAGTTTACGGATTAGCAAGAACATCAAGTTTATCCTAATTGAACAGGCACTTTTAAACCCTCAGTTACTAAAACTAGCAGATTCGGTGCTTAATTAATCCTAAATAATTATTTTGTATGAAATAATTGTTATGCTAGAAAGATCAAAGCGCAATAAAGGTGAGTTAGAAGCGCTATTTATCAATAATTCAAACAGAAAATCATATGTTGTTCGTGATAAAAAAGGTATATTTGACGCGAAAGGTAATTTGATCAGAATTTTAAAAAAAGATGAAAAACCTAAGCCTGGTGAACAAGCTAAATTAATCATAACTGCTAGCCAAATCAATAAAGGTGAACAAGACTTTGGTGATGCTGTTTTAACTGACACTAATAATAATGGAAAATTAGATAAAGGCGATCAATTTTTTAAAGCTGTAGATATTTTAAAATTTGATATTAGTAGTGATAATAAAGCTCGCCAAGTTATTGGACCACCAGAATCAATTGCTTTTCAAAATCTATATAATAATGTAATAGGTGCTAAGCGTACAGGTTACCTAAAAAGAGATGAGTTTGTGAAACTTATGACAGGTACGAAAGATCCATCCACAGTAAAAATCTATGATGATAAGACTAGAAAGCCTTTAGATTTTTAATAAAAAAATTTTGAGCGAAGCTTAACTCAATAAAAGTTAGCGTATATTAAAGCTTTAAAAATTTATGCTTTAATACTTTCCTTGACTTCAACTTTAAAAGTAAAATCATCATCATAGTCTACTATGACTTTAGAGTTACTAGGTAACTCTTTACTTAAGATCATGTTTGCTAGTTTATTTTCGATACGCTGTTGAATAACTCTTTTAACAGGTCTAGCACCAAAATTAGGATCATAGCCCATAATTCCTAGTTGTTCAAGCGCGTAATCATCAAACTCGATCTCAATTTTTTTATCAGCGAGTCTTTGAATGAGACCTCTAAGCTGAATATGAATAATTTCTTTCATTTGATTAAGCTGAAGCGGAGTGAAGAATACGATATCATCGATGCGATTAATAAATTCTGGTCTAAAGTACTCTTTCATAGCCACCATAATCTCTTCTTTAATTTGTTCATTGCGCGCTTCTAAACTGCGTTTATAATTTATTTCATGTTCGGCGCGCTGAGCTTCGGGATCAAGATCAGTCGAAACTATAGGTAAGTCTTCGTTTGTTTCATTTTCGCTAAATTGAGGGAAACCACCATTTAAATGTTTTTCTAAGATAATCTGACTACCAAAGTTACTAGTCAGAATAATAATAGTATTTTTAAAGTCGACTTTTTTACCTTTAGAATCTGTCAGGTGACCATCATCTAAAATTTGTAACAGAATATTAGATATATCAGGGTGCGCTTTTTCAAATTCATCCATTAAAACTACAGAATAAGGCTTGCGGCGCACAGCTTCAGTTAGCTGACCACCTTCATCGTAGCCAACATAACCTGGAGGCGCCCCGATTAGTCTAGCAACGGTATGCTCTTCTTGGTATTCAGACATATCAAGCCTGACAATAGCGCTTTCATCATCAAACATATATTCAGCAAGTGCCTTAGCTAGCTCTGTCTTACCGACGCCAGTAGGTCCCATAAACATAAATGAGCCGATAGGGCGATTGGGATTAGATAAACCTGCTCGCGAGCGTTTAACAGCTTCAGCGATCACTTTTACGGCATGTTCTTGACCAACAACACGTTTATGTAGCTCTTCTTCTAGGTGTAAAAGTTTTTCAGCTTCTTCTGCTACTAGTTTGGCTACAGGAATGCCAGTCCAACTACTGACTATCTCAGCTATATCTTGTTCGTCAATTTCTTCTTTTAGAAGCTGGTCTTGTTTATTGCTACCATCCTGAGTTTTTTCGATTTCGCTAACTTTTTTCTCAAGTTCTAGTAGCACACCATATTTAAGTTCAGCTGCTTTTTGTAGATCGGCGGTACGCTCAGCTTCTTCGATCTGAGCTTTAGTATGCTCGATTTTTTCTTTAAGTTTTCTAAGATCAACTATACTCGCTTTTTCTGATTGCCATTGTTCACGCAAAACCATAGCCCGAGCTTCAGATTCTTTAAGATCAGTACTAATTTTAGCTAATCTGTCTTTATTTTCTTCTTCGTCTTGTTTCAGTGCTTCGTACTCGATACGTAGCTGCATAATTTTATGTTCCAGATTATCAAGTTCCTTAGGAGCTGAATCGATTTCCATACGAACTTTAGCTGCCGCTTCGTCTACTAGATCAATCGCTTTATCTGGCATAAAACGATCAGCTATATAGCGATGACTAAGCTCGGCAGCACCAACCAGTGCGTTATCTTTAATTCGCACACCATGGTGGACTTCATACTTTTCTTTTAAACCACGTAAAATTGAAATAGTTTCAGTAACTGAAGGCTCGTTTACAGTTACTTGTTGAAATCTACGCTCTAAAGCAGCATCTTTTTCGATATGCTGGCGATATTCGTTATAGGTAGTCGCACCGATACAATGCAACTCGCCTCTAGCTAAAGCTGGTTTTAGTAAGTTAGAAGCGTCCATAGAGCCATCATTACCACCAGCACCGACAACAGTATGCAGTTCATCTATAAATAAAATGGTTTGGCCGTCACTATGCTGCACTTCTTTAAGTACGCCTTTCAGGCGCTCTTCAAATTCACCTCTAAACTTAGCGCCAGCGATTAGCGCGCCCATATCAAGTTCAATTACTTTCTTATTTTTTAAACCCTCTGGTACATCTTTTTTGATAATTCTGATCGCTAGCCCTTCTGCAATCGCTGTTTTACCGACACCAGGCGAGCCGACTAATACTGGATTATTTTTACGACGACGAGATAAAACCTGAATTACTCTACGGATTTCCTCTTCGCGACCGATAACTGGATCAAGTTTACCTTGCATAGCCATTTCTGTTAAGTCTTTACCGAACTTTTCAAGAGCGTTACCAGAACCTTCAGGATTGTCTGAAGTGACCTTTTGGCCTTTACGTAATTCATTTAAAGTTTTAAGAAACTTATCTTCGCTGATTTTATGATCCTTATAAAACTTATTTAAGTAATTCTTATCTTTAAAACCGGCTAAAAACAAATGTTCTACAGATACATATGAGTCTTTTAGGTTTTTTGCTTGGTTTAAAGCCTCATTTAACATGTCCTGAGCACTTATTGACACCGCGATTTGTTCATTTGACATGGTGACAGCACTGGCTTTAGGTTTTTTTTCAAGATCTTTTAGTAAAGCTTCGGTTAAATTTTCCTGTTTTACCTTTAATTTTGATAAGATTTTTGCAAGTAGGGTCTCAGGATAATTGTCTAAAGTTAAAATTGAGTGTAAAATATGTGCTGGTTCGATAACTGCGTGATCAAGTTTTTTAAGTAAAGCTCGGCAGTTTAAAATCGAATTTTGCGCGTTCTGAGTGAAGTTACTTAAGTCCATACAGTAATGATTTTAACACGAACGATTAGATTGTAGTTGAGTAGTGATCTATTAAGGGAACAATATATATATAGTTGGAAAGTATAGATGGTTGAGAGTTTAGCAAATGATATAGTATCTACTCAAAGTAGCCTGGCTACTTTGTCTAATATATTACCCGACCTTGAACCTAGTCTTCAGATTGTAGGTTTATTATTTATACTTAGTTTCATTCCGATCATGGTCTTAACCATGACTCCGTTTCTGCGTATTATTTTAGTTATTTCACTCATGAAGCAGGCTTTAGGTACTCAAAATTCACCGCCCGCCATGGTTATAGTTGGTTTAGGTTTATTTTTGACTGGTTATATTTTAGGACCTGAGATAACTCAGATTAATCAGCAGGCACTTGTGCCACTTGCTAATAACGAAATAAAACTACCGCAAGCTTTGGAAAGAGCTTATGTGCCCTTGAGAAATCATATGTTACGTAATGTGGACTCTAAAGATATTAAATTTTTCTATAATCTAGCGCGTAAACCTTTACCTAAAAGTGTTGAAAATATCGAAATGCGTGAGCTGGTAATTGGTTATTTAATCGGTGAATTAAGGAAAGCTTTTCAAATAGGCTTCTTGATTTTTATACCTTTTTTAGTCATTGATTTGATCGTAGCAAACATTCTTCTAGCTCTTGGTATGATCATGTTATCGCCGACTATCGTTTCTTTACCATTTAAAATTATGATCTTTATCGCGATTGATGGTTGGGAGTTAATTGTAAAAGGACTTGCTAACAGTTTTAATTAAATATGGATTGGATACCACAGACTATTAGAGAGGGGATACTTACCGTACTCATGATTTCAGGACCGCTAGTTGTGCTAGCAGCTTCACTTGGTCTGATTGTCGGTATTTTACAAGCTGCAACCCAGGTTCAGGAGCAAACTTTAGGTTCAGCCGTTAAAATTATTGGTTTGTTTGTAGCTTTAATCATTTCTGGTTTTTTTATCTTCCAATATTTACAAAAATTTGCTTATAAAAGTATTTCGCGAGCCTTTCAATTGGTGCCGCAGCTTGAAAGTCATCCGCTGCCGCGAAGTAATTACTTCGGTAGTCCAGATAGTAGTAAGCGAAAAGTTAGCGGGCAACCACAAAACATAGTTGATCAGCCATTGAAAAAGGCTAGTCCACAAGATCCATCTAAATTAAGTATCGATGATGGTTTAAATTCACCTGATCAAACTGGCGTGACTACTAGACCAAATGAAAACTTGAGAAGACCAGATAACCAGGTTAGACCAGCACCGCCAGCGATCGAAACTGAGCCAATCGAAAGGCAGCCACGTGAGCAACAAAGAGCTGCTAGACCAGCACCGCCACCGCCGCCACCTGAAGCTGCGCCAATTGAGGTTATCAGACCTGAAGCCGCCGCACCTGATGCTGGTGAAAGCCGATTCTCTAATATTATCGATAGAATCAGAGAACGAGCAGAACAAAATTAATAGTAAGTAGAACAAAAAATTAAAGGATCATTAGTTATAAGTGTTTAAAGAACTTAGCGACATCTATTTCGGTAACGAAGTGCTAACAGGTTTAGGCACTTGGGTTATAACCGCGATGGTCATGTTTGCAAGGGTAGTTTCTTTCATTCATATGGCTCCTATTTTTAGTAACAAAGCTGTTACTTCGATGGTAAGAGTAGGTTTATCTCTATTGTTAACTTTAATTTTATTTGATGTGCATCCTGAAATAAAGCCACCTGATCGCGAGGTTTTTATACCATTTGTGCTCTTAATTAACATAGCGATCGGTTTTATGATGGGTTATTTATCCAGGTTACTGTTTGCTATCGTAGTAGCCGGCGGTGAGATGATGGACTCTTCGATGGGTTTCTCTTCAGCGCAGATCTTTGATCCTGCTTCGGGCGCGCAGACTACTATTATGGGTAGATTTATGTCGATGCTATGTATAGTGATCTTTTTTTTCGTACATGGGCCTGAAAACCTGATTGAAGGTTTGTATAATAGTTTCACCACTTTTCCACTTTATGAAATGAACCTTGACTATAATGTGGATAAAATTATTGCTTTAACAGCCGATATTATTCGTATGGGCTTTATTTTAGTTAGTCCAGTAGTGCTAACCATTTTATTAAATGACCTGATTTTAGGTTTAATTTCGAGAGCCTCACCGCAGATTAACGCTTTTCAGATCTCATTTACTATTAAGCCAAGTATCGGTATTATCGTTTTCATGTTAGTTTTACCACTTTTCATGAGCGCTTTAATTAATTTGTTTTCAAGTCCTTCGCGGCTGTTTTAAGTTTTCAGATTTTAATTTTAAAACTCTTGAAGTAGTTTAGCTAAGATATTTACAACTTGTATCTTAATATATAGAACATAGAAATTTCTTTTTAAGTCAATTTAAGTCAATAATTTTTACTGTAGTAAATTAAGTTCTAAACGTTATGCTAAAAATTTAATCAGTATGTCTTTAAAATTTATAATTATTTTCTAATTTTAGGTGATTTCTATAAAATAATTATAAATTTATGTATTTTTTAGAAATATATTCTAGTTTATCTACTTTTTTAGAATTTATTTATAAGTAGTGATTTAGACAAATTATATTTATTTTTAAAAAGTACCATACAAATTGCGGAGACCCCTCCTTGATTTGTATGGTACTTTTTCATATTAGTGTTTAAATTTGCGTATAATGTTAAATATATTGGAATATAAAAAGCGTAAAATTGAACCAGAAATACATAAACTATTTGAAATATTTCCAATAGTATCTATTACTGGTCCTAGGCAGTGCGGTAAATCAACTTTAATAAAACATTACACCCAGGAAGATAAGAATGACTGGGTTTACATAACCTTAGATAATAAAGAAACTTTACAAAGAATTACTGAAGATCCAACACTTTTTGTTAGATCTATTAAATCTAATATAGCTATTGATGAAGCGCAAAAGGCACCTGAGCTATTTCACTCTATTAAAGAAGTTGTTGATAATAACTTACCTTATAAAATTATTTTATCTGGTTCAGCTAATTTTTTACTAATGAAAAATATCACTGAATCCTTGGCTGGTAGAGTTGGATTACTAGAATTGCAGCCATTTTCAATCGCAGAAGCTTATGAACTTAAAAGCAATGAACTAGTAAAAAAGATAGTTACTAGTAAAGACATAGATTCATTTTATAATGCTGTCAGTCAACTTAACGATCAGCAGATTACCGAAAATGAATTTTTAAAATTTGTACTGTTTGGAGGTTTCCCCAAAATTCATGAAATTTCAGCAGATCTAAAATGGTGTTGGTTTCCGCAATATATAACTACTTATATAGAAAAAGATTTAAGAGATTTATCTCAAATAGCAAATTTAGAAGCTTTTCAAAGGTTGTATAAACTGCTTGCTTACCAGACTGGTCAACTTTTAAATAAAAGCAATATTTCAAGTGATACTGGTATTGATCAAAAAACTATTGCTCATTATTTATCTGTGCTAGAAACTTCTTATCAGTGTAAAGTTTTAGCGCCTTTTCATTCTAGGCAAAGAAAACAACTAATAAAAAGTCCTAAGATTTTTTATCAAGATACAGGTTTAGTTAACTATCACTTGAAGAATTTAGATGAAGATAGCATGCTTAATCGCGGTGCTTGGGGGAATATATTAGAAACTCATGTACTAGCTGAACTGAATAAAGAAATTAAAAATATGATGGTGCCAGCTTCACTATTTTTTTGGCGTACTAATAATGGCGCTGAGATTGATTTTATTATTGAATATGGTCAAACTCTATATCCTATAGAAGTAAAAGCAAGCGTCTCTATTAAGGCATATGAATTAAGAAGTATGGAAAGTTTTATTGAAGCGGAAAGAGATAAAGTGCCTTTCGGGATAGTGTTGCATCGTTCAGATAAAATTTCTTTTTTAAGAGAGAATATTTTGGGTGTGCCGATTAGTATGTTGTACTGAATCTTAAATTAATTGTAAAATCAATTAATAACACTTTGACTATTTAATAGGACAATAGAGATATGACATATAGATACTAAAGGAAGAAATTTATAGACTCTGATCAATTTGAAGACTTTTGTAAAGATTTATTTAAAAGAAATTTAAATGATGATCAGATTTTTAGGTATGGTTGTTCTGGCCAACAGCAACATGGAATAGATATTTATAGTCCTAAGACTAAAGTTGCTATTCAATGTAAAGTTAAAAATAGTGGTAAAAAAAGCTTTTTAACTAATCATGATATAAAAAAAGACTTATTTAAATTAAAGACAAATCCTTATCGATTACCTCCTAAGACTGGTTTAATTACAAAAATATATTCTAAATATGCTGCTACTGTTGATATCGATACATATGATAGAAAATATTCAGACAACCTAATCGGTGTTTTAGTAAAAGTTGATCTTAATAAAATGGACGAACCTGGATATTTTGAAGAATTTAATAGTAGTGCAATTGTATTAATGAAAGATAGAGGTTTAACGAATGAATCTAAGAAATTGTATTGAAGATATACATGTTTATTCTAAGACTTAGCAAATATATGCTATCTAAGTCAATGCATCTGGATTAATCTTGCCGAATATAAGAATTTTTCAATTTTAATAAAGCAGAAAAATATAAATAAGATTATTACAGTGTATGCGCCAAAAGCATGGCTAGATAGTATTTATTTGCGTTCAAAAGGAATTAACCAATAAATATACTTAGTTCGTCAAACTTACACCAATTTTAGCCACTTCCCCTTTGAAAATAGAAACGAAAACAACCATTAATACTATCTTAATACTCCACCTGTATATCTTAAATAAAGGCTTGTTATTAAGATATAGCCTATTAAATCTAAGTTAGGGGAAATGATTTGTCAATAAAGAAACATATGTTAACTATTTTCTTGATGCTGATGGTATTTATAACGCCAGTTTTAGCAGAAGATAATTTTTACGGTGATATGCCGGTAATAGTTTTAGTGGATATTAAATCTTGGGATTTAGCTGATCATGAGATGGAAATCTTTAATGGTAAAAAGCTAGTTGAAGTTACTAAAACTGATGGCTGGGAAGACATCGTTTCTGAAACTAGAGCCGCTCAGGTTATAGTTAAACACCCAAGTGGCTACACAGGTCTTTACTCTGGTCGCGGTGAATTTATTCGTGAAATAAAACTTAAAGATAATGACATTCCTCAGTATTATACTCAAGATCCAGTTCCTGAGCCTATCCAGCATCAGGCACGGAAAAACTGGGAAGATACAGGCTATGAAACAGGTGGTGTAGTTGATCCTTACAAGCCAAGAAGAGATAAAGTCAGTGATGGTAAATATTTAAATCCCGGTTGGGGTTACGCTACTGTACCTAACAAGAAACGTGGCTTTGGCTCTAAAGTAATGGATTTAGCTCGCGTAGCACCGCTCGATACAGTTTCACCCTTTAATTATGCTGGTACCTATGGTGGAAGTAGTATAGCAGCCGCCTATGGTTTAGGTGTTATACCTCATATTGGTTCTTTTGTAGCTTCACTGCGTAAAGGTAAAGATGATAATGCTCAGTATAATAATAGTATAGCTGCTCGAAATGAATTCGTAGATTATCCGGTGCAGTATTATAACTCGACCGACCCATCGAACCCGATTTCACGTGATCCAAATATGTTTAGAATAGATCAGATGCCACAAGCTTTTGATCAGCAAGTTGGTGATCAATTCTACCGTGATGCTAATTACTATCAGCATTATGGTCAGGCGCACCCATAAATCTTTTATTAAGCTTATTATAGAAGATCGAAATATATGTATTTTAATAGTGATGATCAAGCTATCTTCGCTTTAGATTACTAAAATAAGCATGTAAATTTTAACCTAATTATAATGGTTTAGGTGCTTAAACTGCCTATGGCGATTTTAGGTAGTAAGTTAAAACTTTTATTTTACTTTTTACTATTATTGCTTACAGTTAAAAGTGTTCAAGCTATAAATGTTTCAACCTGCACAGAATTACAAAACATACAAGGTAATTTAGCTGCTACTTATGATTTAATTAATGATATCGATTGTGCTGACACCGTTAACTGGAACGCAAGCACAGGTTTTATGCCTATTGGTAGTGGCGGAAGTCCTTTTACTGGAACTGTAAATGGTCATGGCTTTACTATCAGTCAGATAAATATCGATCGTAACAGTGGTGATCAAGCTATCTTTGCTTATGCAACCGGCGCAAATATAAATAATTTAACTTTAGATAGCTGTATCGTAGATACTACAGATGCTATCAATGCAGCAATTTTAATAGCTCAGGCTGATAATGTAAATTTAAACAACAGTACACATTAAAATCTAAAAACTGGCATAAATTTGATGCTAACGATGACGGTAGATTAACTAAAGAGGATTTTGACTACTATGTAAAATACTTTGAAGCTAGCTTAAGGCATAGAAGAAATACTAGTCAAATAGAGAAAAGAATTAAAAAAATTAACTTTAAGAAAAATATTAATTTCGAGATTGAAACACTGTGATCTTCAAAACTCACACTTAATAAGATCTATACTACTATTCACCGAAACGCTTAAGTGAAGTATAAGTATTAACTAATATATTTTAACTATCAAGTGCCAGATTAGCTAGCTCATCAGCACGTTTATTTAAATGTCTACGCACATGGATAAATTTAATACTTTGAAAAGCACTCTTTAGTTTAATAATTTGATCATAAAGTACTTTTATTTGTGGATTTTTTACTTTATAGATACCATTTAATTGTTTGATCATCAGCTCGCTATCAGCGAAGCATTCTAAATCTGAATAACCAGCTGCTTTAGCTTGCTCTAAACCTCTAATTAAGGCTGTGTACTCAGCGAAGTTGTTAGTTTGCACGCCGATAACTTCAGAAATAGTAGCAACTTCACTCTTATCATCTAAGATAGATACTCCTACTGCGGCGGGTC
The DNA here is from genome assembly GCA_964438425.1 of uncultured Gammaproteobacteria bacterium. Lineage (GTDB taxonomy): Bacteria > Cyanobacteriota > Vampirovibrionia > LMEP-6097 > LMEP-6097 > CAYTKM01. Next base: position 32,912 of record CAYTKM010000003.1, on the reverse strand, counting down.
CCGGATTGCCGCGTGAAGCTCCATCAGAAAATAATTTAAACTGTCCCATTTAGGCTTTATTTTACTAGAAAATTTTGAATTATGTTTAGTAAATGCTACTTATGGATATTAATTATTTTTATTAACTAAATCATAAATATCTAAGCACTTATATTTCTTGATGAATTGTTGTAAAAGTAGGTTTATAGGTGTATTATTTATCAGTCTTTTGTTTTTAACTATTACATCAGTTGAAGCTGATATAGACATATCAAGTTGTATAGATTTGCAAAATATACAACTTGATCTTAGTGAAACTTATAATCTGTTAAATGATATTGACTGCTCAGGATCTGCTACCTGGAATGGTAACGAAGGGTTTTTACCGCTTGGTACAGTAGGCAGTCCATTTACTGGGACTTTAAATGGTAATAATTTTAAAATAAATCAGTTAAGCATAAATAGAACTTCAGACCATCAAGCTATTTTTGCTTATGCTACTGGCGCTAATATGAATAATTTGACACTAGATGCTTGTCAAGTAGCTGCATCAGCTAGAGACTATGCGGCAATTTTAGTAGCTCATGCAAGTAATGTAACCTTTAATAATGTAACTTTTCAAAGTTCATTAGGTAATACTTCTATTAGTAACCGTGACTATTCAGGATTTTTAACTGCATCAGCTAACAATTGTAGTATGACTAATATTGATATTTTAGATGATGCGGTTAATCAGACGGCTATCATTGCTACTAATAATGTTGGTGCTATAGGTGGTGAGCTGACAAATACCACAGTAAGCAACTGTGATATTAATAGTATTAATGTAATAGGTGCAACTCGAACCGGTGCGCTTGCTGGTAACAGTGAAAATAGTGATTTTACAAATATTACCTCAAATGAGACCTCTGTGTTTGCGGTGACAGAGGATGCAGGTGGCTTGTGGGGTAGAGTAAACGATAGTAATATTTTAGACGTTGATGCTAGAGATATAGTAGTCGATTCAGGTTTTAGTACTGATTTAAATACTATAGGTGGTGTGATTGGAGAAGCTTGGGGCGCATCTAGAATTACTAATGTAAATGCTATTAATATTAGAATGGATACAACTTCAGGAACCGTTGATTCAGATAATATTGGTGGTTTTGTTGGTACTGTATATGGTTCATTTGTAGATGATATCCAACTCATTAATTGTCATGTTACAGATATAAGACTTGAAGGTACTGAATATATAGCAGGTTTTGCGGGGACTGTAATTGGTGATTTAACTAACTGTAGCGTGGATGATGCCGAGATTATAGGTAGCGGTAATTATATCGCTGGCTTTGCTAATTACTTAATCGATGGTATACGTATCGATCAAACTTCTGTCGAAAATTTAACTTTAACTGGTAATGAGTTTAGTGCTGGCTATGTAAGTGTAGCAAGTGAGGCTTTAATTACTAATTCATATGTAAAAGCAGCTAATTTAACTTTTAATGGAGATAATTCCGCTGGTTTTGCTGCACAATCCTTTACCCTATTAACTATTGAAGACTGCTTTATAGATGATGTGACAATTAGAGGTAATTCTACTGGTGATATTGCAGGTTTCGTAAGTGATGTCAGAGGTACTATTTTTAATAAATGTTATGTAGAAAATCTTGATTATGATTTAAGTGTAGTAAGCCATGCCGCAGGTTTTATAGTTAATATGCGCGAAGATGCTAGCGTAAACAATTGCTATGTAGCAAATTCTACTATTAGAGGAGGCAATAATGCTGAACTAGGTTGTTTTATTCATTCGTTATATGATCAAGTAACTGGTGGCACAGTTGATAGTTCATATTGTTCCAGTACACTTATTGGAGATAATGTTGATGAATTTTTATTTTTTAAAGAAGCTAATAGTTCAGTTAACAGCGTATACTTTAACTCTGATAATAACCTAGGCACTGGTAATAATTATGGAGCTATAGGTCTTAATAGTAATGCTTTCAAAAATTTAGATAACTTTGTCGGTTTTGATCAAAATATTTGGTTTAATGGAATAAGCTATCCTGTATTATCATCAGTTGAAATAGATAGAACGGATTTAAATAATAAGTTATTGCTTAAGTTTAGAGATTTATACCCATATAAAAGTAAAGATACCTTAGTCTCACATATTAGAATAATTTCAAATTTAGCTGATCCCAACTTTAATTTGATTTTATTAAACGAAAATGAAAATTTTTATATTAGTAATAACAAACTTTATACAAAAAAGATCTTTAAACCTAATGAAAGCTTTAAGGTAACTATAAAAGCTATTAATTCTTCTTTTGAAACTATTGAAAACACGTTTAAGCTTAAAGTTCTAAGTAAACCATTTGATTCTGATATTGGTCAAATCCTAATAGACGATGAAAAAGATGATCAGGCACTTTTATGTCTAAACCAGATTAAAGAGTTTTTGGGTTTAAGTGTAAATGAAGAATTAACTTTCGACAACTTAATTAACTTTTACTTACATGCTCAAGACAAGAATAATACACAGTCTAGTCAATATAAAAATTTATTAACTTGCGAGCCACTGTTAGATAATTTTGCGCAAATAAAAAAAGATCTTAATCTACTAAATATTAACAGTAGAGGGCGTCTAAATTTTAAAAAGTACCGCAAATTTATTAATCGTTTCCAAAAAATGATGAAACAGCAGCATAGTTCTCAATTTATCAATAAATCTAGCTTAATGTTTGACATTAATGGTGACAGAAGGTTAACTAAAAGAGATTGGGATTATTATAAGAATTACTTTAAAGTGAGTATCGGGCAAAGAAAGAATCAAAGAAAAGTAAATCAAAAGATTACTAAAATAAATTTTAAAAACAAAGTTAATCGTCGTATCGAAACTTTATCTGATAATAAATGAAATTTGTTTGCAATCTAAAAAAGCTCTTAACTAGCTATAACTTGGTTAATCTCAAAAGAAGCTAAAGCATCGAATACTAAATCCGCTTGTGCCTGAATCTCATCAAGCTTTTTATAGTTTTCTTTTAAAACACCAGTCATAACGATAGCTACTTTAGCGCCAGCGGCTTTACCTACATTAACGTCTACTGGAGAGTCTGTAATAAATAAAGTTTCTTCGGCTTTTAAACCCATTTTCTCGCAAATAGACTGATACTCAGCTGCAGATTTATAAGTGCCTGCTTTAATATGGCTTATTAAATCAACTATCTCAAATTTTTCTAAAGCACTTTTAACGTTAGCTTCACTATCTGAGCTATAAACAGCTAGCTTATAGTCTTTAGCTAGTTCTTTAATCTTATCTATAGAGCCAGGCACCTCTTGAACTAAATCTTTGATATTTAACTGATTTTGCAGATCTTGATTACTTCTTTCAACATCATTCATAGCGTCTTGCCAGGTGTATTCTGGTTTTAAATGATTAACTGAAAGGAACAAGCCTGTAGTCACAGCTAGTTTTACCATATGAAAAGGCATTGCAACTGGTGAGTTAGGGTCGATAGATTCGTCGTCCTCATCAACTCCCATTGACCTAATACACATCGAGCGCACATAATTAAAGTTTTCCCAGGTCTCAGTAGTATATTCAGCAAGAATTTGAGCGCGCGCACCGATAATCCTTAACCAAAGTTGGTAAAAATCTACGAAAACTCCATCTTTATCTAAAATTATTGCTTTAATATTACCTAAGTCTGACATCTTGCTTTAATATATCATTAAAATTAGTCCATGGGAATGAGTTATATGGTTGATTTATCTAAGATCTACTTAAAGTAAGCTTTAGGGTTTTCATTGTTTTATTTTAAATTAAAGCTTTTCACAGTATCTATAAACACTTTAGCTTTTTCAGGTTCAATCATCGGTAAAATACCATGACCTAAGTTAGCAATATAACCACTTTCACCGTTAAGCTTTTCAAGCATGTATTTAGTTTTATCAGCGATGCTCTGTTTGCTTCCTTGCAAAGCGCAGGGATCGAAGTTGCCCTGAAGTGCTTTTTTTAAATTAGCTGATTTAATATAATTTCTAAGCTCGGCTAGGTCAGCGCGCCAATCTACACTAATTACATCAGCGCTTGTTTCTAGCATTTGATCGAAAACATGGCTTACACCATTTACGTAGATAGTGAGCAAACAATTAGGATCATAAGCTTTAAGTTCAGCAAAGATTTTTTGCTGGTATGGAAGAGCAAACTCTTTATAATCTTCTCTAGAAAGTACTGACGCCCAAGTATCAAAAAGTTGTAACATGCTAGCACCGTTTTTAAGTTTTAAAATTAGATATTTACTGATGGTTTGAGCTAGCTTATCTAAAAGACGATGCATTGCTTCAGGTTGCTGAAACATTAATTTCTTAATTTGATCAAAATTACGCGAGCCGCCGCCTTCGATTAAGTAGCTAGCTAAAGTCCATGGCGCGCCAGCAAAACCTAGTACTGGTACTTCACCTTTGATGCGGTCTTGAATGGTAGTAAGTGTTTCATAGACATATGAACAGCTGGTTTCAAGATCTGGCACGATCAGGTTATCGATCTGCTCGGCTGTTCTAATAGGGGTTCTAAACTCGGGTTTACCTGTGTCGAAGCTTAAATCAGCTCCCATTGGCTCAAGTGGGACTAAAATGTCTGAAAACATTATGATCGCATCAACTCCCATGATTTCAAGTGGTTGAATACTAACTTCAGCTGCTTTATCGGGGTTTTTACAAAGTTCTAAAAAAGACATTTTAGAGCGAATTGCTTGATATTCTGGTAAATATCTGCCAGCTTGACGCATCATCCAGACTGGGTAGCGAGCTATTTTTTCATGTTTAGCGGCTTTTAGAATTAAATCGTTTTTTAAAGCAGTAGTCATCTATATAACCTAGCCTAGCATGAGTTATAAGACTTGCAGATTAAAGTATTTGAAAAGAAATTTATTAGGTTTTTCACTAAGTCTAACTAAAATAATGTAAATGCTATTTGCTTTTAGTGTTTTTATTTACTTAAGATGTCAGATTGATTATCTTATTTCTAAGAGCACTTGGAGTAATTAAGTTGAAATATGAATTACTAAAGTTTATAAACCTGAATTTAAATTAGGATTTTCCTTCTCCTGCTCTTTAGCTATCTGAGCTAAACGGCTAAATCTATTACTTGGCGCAGGTGCTGGTGTATCTTTAGTAGTACTAGTTTTATCTTCATGAGATTCTTTAGGCTGCTCTTTATTATGGATTTGAGAGTTTTGCTGTGCTAGTTGATGTAAGGTCTCAAAGTTCGATTTTGCTGGGGTTGGAGCTAGCGTAGATGATGAACTATTTTCGAGTGTCTCAGATAAATCTCTGGTATCAGTACCTGCAATAGCTTCTAAAAACTCTAGATTTGGTTTTTGCTTATCCAAACCAGATTCTGGGCTCTCATTTAAAATAATTAAATCAGCTTCAAGTGTTTTAGCATTCAAATTACTAATTTCATGTAAAGTTTTATAGTTCGAGTCTGGGTGTGAAGTTGACACATAAAAATTTTCTAAGTCAGAATCTATATGAGCCTCTTTATTAATGTTTACACTTTGATCAAGTTTATTATCTGTATCTTTTAGGCTACTCTCAAAATCTTGCTGATTTTGTTGAAAAGTTTCTATTTCAGCTTTAATAGCTATATCTTTAATGACTGATTGAAAAAAGTTTTTTTCTAAAGAGATATCATTAATGAGTTCAGGTTCGAGCTTTTGGATTTGTTTAATAATGTCATTTTCAGTAATAACTTCGTCATCTGGTTTAATGTTTTGTTTTAAATTTGAGTTTGGTAGTAGCGCATCTTCTAGAATACTAATAGTTAAGTCCGTCTTTTTGGTAGAGCCTATTTGAGGGCTGAAGGTTTCATATAAAACTTTACTTTGTTGAATTTCGTCTACGTTATTATTATTGGAGTGATTTGTTTCTATGTTTAAGTTAAGTTGGCTTTCAGTTGATTTATTAATTTTCTTTCTAAAAGTACTATTTTTTGTTGGCACGGTTAAAGGATCTGTAAGTTCTAATTCAACAACTTCTATAGAATGTTTATCGTTGGAAGTTGCATTATTTTGATTTCCTGCAGAGATTCTTAAATATTCTTTACTTTGATCTATTAAATTTATAAAATTCATATTATCAACTTGTTTCAAGTTATATTTACTTAAAATTTTTATGATATTTTCAGTAAGTGCTTTTTCATCTTTATGCTCTGTTTTTGATAAGGAATCTAAATTAATTTTTAAATTTTTACTTTGTAGTATATCTATAAAATGGGTAGCAGATTTTTTGTCTAGAAGCTTACCATCCACTAGATTTTTTAATAGCTGATTAATTTTTTCGTTATAGATAAACAAATTTTTTTCATCAGTATCATTTATTAAATACTGAATATCTTTAATATGTTTGCTGTGTTGAAATTTTTTCATTAAAGATACCAACTCAAAGATTTTTTCTTTAGTTTTAGGGTGAGTATGTGAGAATTTTTTAGAGACATTGCTTCTTAGCTGCGCGTCAAGAGTTTTAATATACTGTTTATCTGTATCTAGTGCACTGTTTAGCTGAGCTAATGCACTGTTTAGCTGAGCTAATGCTGATATAACATTAGTTTTCATAAAGTTTTCTCTTTCAAACTTTAGACTTTTTTCTAAGTTATTATTTTCTTCTAAAAATGTTCTATGAATATTTTTAATAAAGCTTTGTGGGTTGAGTATAAATCTAAACTTAGGTTCACTTATATGCTCATTAGTAAGCTTTAATTTGTTCTCATGTTTTGTGCCGGTTAGTATATTTGTTGTAGGTTTAATAATATTTCTGAGGCATTGAATTTTAAATTCTTCAGTTTCTTTGTCTTGCTGACTACCATAAGCTTCAAATAACTCATCAAGTTTTTTTGTGGTTTTACTAAAATCATATTTTATCTGGTATTCATTGGTTATTTGATCGAGATTCTTATTAAAATGAATGCTTAGCATTTTAATAAACACTTCCTGGGGATCTTTATAAATTAACTCCTGATTTAGATCAAAATAATCTTTTACAACGCTGAAATCGTATGTAATATCTTTGATATTTTTTTCCGAACCTTCGACATAGCTGTCCAAAATCTTTAAAAATTCATAGTTACTATCAACTTTATCTTGACAGTCAAACATTCTAGAGTTTAGTGTATCTTTTAGAGTGCTCTCTGGTAAACTCTCATAGATATAATTGTAAAAATCATTAAATTTTGATTCCAGTTTTTCTAAGTTATTTGCTGATTTAGAGTGACTGTTTAAACTGTCAGAAAGCTCAGCAAGTTTAGTTTGAGCAATATAAGCTTCTTTAGTAAGTTTAGGTTCACTATTAAACTTTTCTTGGCAATCTTTATCGAACTCTCTAAGATCTTTAGCAAGATTCCTATTTGAGTCTCCTTTTAATTTCCTGAGATTGATACTATTGTTAACCGAGCTAAGTATTTGTTTGAGGTTAATTTGCATTTACACTATATATAAAGTAATACTTTTAAGATAATTTACTGATGGCTTGATTTAATATTATTTTTAATAAATAGAAGTGCTCTGTAAATTTATTATATTTAAATAAAAAAACTTCTTTGATCTTGCATTAAATAAGCATAGTAAGTCAGTGAATAGTAGCTATAGATAAACAATATTAGATTTTTCCCGTCTTAGTATTTTGAAAGTAATTCACGCTAACTTTTTTGCATTTTTAATCACCAACAATCTAGGTTATAATTTATATTACTAAAGATAAATGTGTATTAGCTTTAAACTTAAAGTTTATATCGTTAAAGACAATTATTTAGCAGCTTTAAAGTTAAAATTATAATAATACACTTTACTTTAAAAAACAAATAAGCAGACTTCATGCAAACCCAAGAAACCTCTACTATTAAAATCGGCGAACTGGAACTTAATGGTTTCGTGTACATACCACCGATGGCGGGTTTTACAGATGTACCATACAGAATTTTATGTCGTAAATTTGATCCTGATGTGCTTTTATCGACAGAGATGCTCAGCTCGAAAGCACTTATTTATAAAGATAAATTTAAAACTAGTTATGAACCTAAGAAAATGGATATACCTGAAGGCGAAGAACTAACTGGGATTCAACTTTTCGGGCATGAACCTGAAGTGATGGCTGAAGCAGCTGAAATAGCTACTGCTGCTGGCGCTAAATTTATAGATATTAACATGGGCTGCCCCGTTGCTAAAATTGTAAAAGGCATGGACGGGGCAGCGCTGATGCGTGAACCTGAACTGGCTTTAAAGATCGTTAAAGCTGTTTTAAAAGCTACGCATTTACCGGTCACTGTAAAAACGAGATTAGGTTGGTGCTCAGAAAGTTTAAATGCAAATAACCTAGCGCGCGACTTTGAGCAGGCAGGGATTAAAGCTTTAACCCTGCACGGACGAACGCGCGCCCAAAAATATATGGGTGAAGCCGACTGGCAGGAAATTGGCAGGCAGATTAAAGGACTTAAGATACCTGTTTTTGCTAATGGTGATATACGTGAGATCGATGATGCCATCCAAGCTATAGAAATAAGTGGCGCGACTGGAGTCGCGATTGCTAGAGGTACCATGGGTAAACCCTGGTTTAGTAAACAAATTAATCATTATTTTAAAACAGGTGAGCGTCTGCCTGAACCTGACTTAATAGCTAAACTTGAACTCGCAGCTGAGCATGCTCGGTTACTGGTTAAATATAAAGGCGAAAAACAAGGAGCATGTGAAATGCGCAAACATATAGTGAATTATGTACATGGCATGAATGGCGCTTCGAAGATGCGCGCTAAACTAGCACAGTTAGATAGCTTGGAAAGTGTTTTAGAAGCTATTGAGGAAATTAGAAGTAATTTATAAAAATAGCTTAAATTTAGAAAATTTTTCTAAAATATGCCTTAATTTATAGAAAAATTCTAAAAAAGCTTGTAATTTAGAATTTTTTTATAAAGCTAATTATTTATAGATGAAGAAATAATAGTGACTAATACTACAGCCAGTAGCGAATAATGTAAGCTAAACTCTGGTGTACTTAAACTAAAATTATCAAGGATTAAATAAATAAAAATAGAATTTAACTTAGGCTACAGCTAAAAAATTCATAGCAGCTTTAGATCTTCTAGAAGAACTTTCGCCCATCGAATTATAAGCTGCATTACCATAACGATTATTATCGTCTAAATAACTTGAATTATCTCGATTAGCAGTAACATCTTTAACTATAAAAGGCTCAGCCTGATCTTCGCGAGCTTGAGCTGCCTGAATGCCTTCATCACCTAAAATATTAGCAAAACGCTGAGTTGCCTCGTCTAAACCTTCTGAATCAATACCATTTAAAGCTTTTTCTTGACCTATGTAAACCGCTTTAGGGTTATTTTTAAATAAACCATTATTAAGTGGTTTGGTATTTTTTAAAGAATCATTAAAATTTGCTTTTAGGTTACCTTGAACAAATTCACGCATGCTAGCAATACGATCGGCGATGCTTTGAGATAAATTATTATCTCCAGTACCCATTTGAGGATTTTTATTATTATTAAATCTTATATTGTTTTGATGTCGTTCCTTGCGAACTGTATCAGAACCTTTAAAACTATCACTGTTAACGATCTGAGCATCAATAACATTTTTGTTATCAGCTCTTTCGACTTTCTTAGCACCCTGAGTACTAGCAATATAATCTCTATTAATGTTATTTACATTGATACCCATATTATATATATATGTTAGCACTTTTAAGGTTAAGTTAACAAGTGATCAAGTATTTACTAAATTATTAAACTTATGAAGCTAATTTAATATCTTATAACTATTCTTTAGTTAAAGACTGCTTTTTATTAACCTGTGCCATTAAGCTAATATATATTTAAATTAAAATCATCTTAGGAAAGATGAACTAATTATCATGATATGGTTTTTTAAAATTAAATTGTTGAAACTATAAAAATCTGAAAAATTTCCTATAACAGTTTACTTAAATTTAGAAATTAAATTTTTATACCTAAATTATGAATTAGTCAATCATATAAAATCTTAAATATTCATGAAAAAAGCTAAGCTTTTTTGTGTGAAACTGAATGTCAATCAGTGTTTCATATAACTTAAGTGTTTAATCTTAAAAAAAATTTTAGACAAGCCAAATTCTTTTTTAAAATATTTAATTTTTGTCTTAAATTTAAATATTTCTGATTAAAATGCTTTAGATAATAGCTAAAGAAAGTTAAAAGAAATGTGAAAATTTAACAGGATATTATGTTGTAAGGTCTATTTGGTCTGTATATATTCGGGGCTTACAAATGTAAAAAAACCTAGTTATAACATTGTAATTTCTTCTTTGAGTTCAAATCATTTTTATAGAAGTTGTTCGATTTAAACTTAGTAAAGTTTTAAGAATTTTCACTTTTGAATGCAAGTTAAAATTTTCTAAGAAATCTCCAAAACTCATGGTGATATATTTATTTAAACGCAAGCAAAAACCTAAATTTAAACCAACTAATGGAATTACTTAAAGACATCGCAATACCCCAATACGAGCAGTTTTCACCAGCTGTATCTACCACAAGACAAGTTGAAGATTGTAAAGAAAATTGGAAGCTTTTTTTAAATGAATTATCAACTAAAATTAATAAAATCAGCTTTGCTAGCTGGATACAGCCATTAAAGCCTGTAGAGTTTAATGAGAAAAGTGTGGTAATCGCTGTCAAGAACGAGTTTTCAAGAAAATTAGTAAATCAAAATTATGGTGAAAAAATTTACCAGACCGCAAAAGAGGTATTAGCGGCTGCACCTTGTCTGCGCATTATCGTAGATAAAAACTATTCAGATAATAACGAATATCGTGCGCAAGATATTACCCCAGAACTTAAAATTAAACAGGCAAGTTTTGCAGAGGTAAATACTCAACTAACTCAAAGAGTTTCTTATAATCAGGTCTCAAATAAAGATAATTTAAACTCTAAATATGCTTTAGATAACTTTCATGAATATGCTGGTAATTCAGCAGCTCTAGCTTTTGCTAAAGCACTTTTGCAAAATGATTACGGTATTAGCTATAACTCACTTTTTGTGCAAGCTGGTTCTGGTCTGGGTAAAACGCACTTTATGCATGCTATCGGTAATTATGCCAAGCAATCTAAACCAGACTTGAAAGTTCGATATGTACAGGCATTAGATTTTGTAAATGAATTTATTTTGGCTATTAAGAAAAAAGAAACAGCTAGTTTTCAATCGAAATATAAGCGCTTAGATTTTTTATTGATCGATAATATAGAGAATTTTGAAAATAAAAAGGCTACCCAAGCCGAATTGACAGCTTTATTTGATTATTTAGTATCTAAAGACCGTAAAATTTTATTTACTAGTTCTAAACCGATTAATGAACTTAAAAAACTTGAACAAGCTTTTTATTCACGTTTGGCTGGCTCACTAGTGGCTGATATCAAAATGCCAAACCCGGCACAAATGTGCGAATTGCTGTTCGCTAAGCTAAAATTTAATAAATTAAATCTTGAAGCGCGCCTAGCTAAGAGGATAGCTAGTCAAAAGTACGACAGTATTCGAGAGCTAGATGGTGCGATTTTAAAACTAAATGCAGCTAGTAAAATTTCTAAACTAGATCTTGATGAAGATACTATTTCTAATATGTTCGGTGCGGTGCATATGGACGAAAGGCAGCTTGGTTTAAGTGTTAGCCAAATAAATAGCGTGGTCGCTGAGCACTTTAATTTGGATCCTGAAGCCTTAATAGGACGTTCACGCAAGCATAATTTATGTCAAGCTAGACATTTAGCTGTCTTTTTAAGTCATGAAATGCTTGAATTAAGTTACCAAAGAATAGGTGATTTTTTTAGCGGACGCAAACATAGCTCGATAATCTACTCTATTAAGACTATAAAGTCTCAGTTAAACTCTAAATTATCTAAGGCAAATAGTTTGAAATTGCACTTGAATGATATAAGATTAAAATTACGAGGATAATTTTAATTAGTATGAGCGCATCGACCGAAACCAATATTTACACTAAAACCAACCCATATATTGCTAAATTAGCAGAAAATCAACAACTAAATAAACCTGGCTCTAATAAAGACGTTAAAAATATCATTATCGATCTGGGTGATAGTGGTATTAAATATTTACCTGGCGACTCGTTATATATATTTCCTGAAAATGATACTAATCAAGTTAGTGAGCTGCTTGAGCTCTTAGATTTAGATCATGACCGCGAGACTGAATTTAAAAGATTTTCACGTGAAGTGACTATCACGCGCCAAAGCAGTAAGTTTTTTAAACTTATTGCTGAAAAGCTTGAATTAGATGCTAAAGAACTGCAAGAAAAGTATCAAGGCTATGCTGTACCCAATATTATTAAAGATTTAAACCAGACTAAAAATTTTAAACTTAGTAGCGATGAAGTCGTAGATTCACTGGCTAAAATTCAACCAAGAGCATATTCAATTGCTTCATCGCAAAGTATTCACCCTAATACGGTCGAGCTATGTATTTCTAGAGTCGAAGAAGAAATCAACGGTCAAAAGGTTTTTGGTTTATGTTCTAACTATATCTGCGCGCGCGTGGGTGAGCAAGGTGATGTGCCTATTTACGTTCACGTAAATAATAAATTTAGATTACCTGAAGACCCGACTAAAGATGTCATTATGGTAGGTCCAGGCACTGGCATCGCTCCTTTTAGAGCCTTTATCGAAGAAAGATCAGCCATGCTTAAAAAAGGCATTGAAACTGGCCAGTATTGGTTGTTTTTTGGTGACCAAACCAGTAAATATGATTACTTATACGGCGAAGAATTAGAAGAGTACGCTAAAAACGAAGACGTGAAAATTAGTCTAGCTTTTTCACGTGACCAGGATCATAAAATTTATGTCCAAAACCGGATCGCTGAGCATGCAGATGAAATTTTTAACATGCTTGAAAACGGCGCTTATTTTTATGTTTGCGGTGATGCTAGGCGTATGGCAAAAGACGTTGAAAATACTTTAAAAGATATTTTAAATGAGCGCGGTAAAGATGCTGATCAGTATTTAAAAGATATGAAGGCTGAGCTTAGATATTGCCGCGATGTTTATTAAAAATTAGCTAGGTGTAGAATTTAAATATATGAAACTAAGTTATTAGTTTTATTAGATTCATAAACCAGACTAAATTAATATTAGCTTTTAATAACATCTATATTTATAAGGTAGAGTAGTTTTAAACCTCTTAAATGTAAAATAACCTTACGTAATATTTAAAATGAATTATATTTTGCCTAAATCATAGATCAGACTTAGAATTAAGTAATGCCATCGATACTTTTTGCAGCCATTGGCACTTTAATCGGCTCTATAATTTTTGTTTTAGGTGACTTTAGAGTTTTACTGACAGCGATCATTTGCTTTATAGTATCTTCAGTCGCTTATACTACACTTAGTAATTATCGCCAGCAAATCTTAAGTCTGCTAACTTTTCTATTAATAGTCTTCTTTAACTATAATCTTAGAGCTGAGAGTTTAGAGTATTTTAACTGGCAGCATTACTTTAATCAGCACCCTGAAGCTAAAGCTATAGTTAAATTTAAAATCCAAAGCAACTATTATTTTCAAGATAAACTAATAGTTGAATTTAAGGCCGGTCGTAGTTTTTGGCAGCAGCTATTTTTACCCTTAAGAGCGAGCCTGCAAGTAAGTAGCCTAGCTGGTATTACAGTAGGCGATGAATTAAAAAGTGAAAATAAGTGGTCTTTTAAACCTTTAGCTAAAGCTCGTAAAAATTATAAAACTTATATTACATTGCAAAATAAACAAGTGGATTTTATAAATCATAGGCGTATTTTAAGTCAGGAGCTTAGAAATAAGGTAATTAATTATTACGATGGGCAGCTAACAGCTGAACATTCTAGTATTGTAAAGAGTTTAGTACTTGGCTCAAGAGTCGCTAAATTACCTCAGGATTTAAAACTGGCTGTGAAGAAACTTGGCCTTAATCATTTTTTTGCTGCTTCGGGTTTTCACCTGACTGTATTAGTAGGATTTTTGGCCCTGATTTTTAAATATCTGAGACAGAGAAAGACTTTTACTAACCTAATATTGATATTCATCTCGTTTGTCTATAGCGCGCTTGCGGGTTTTAGCCCATCAATTATTAGAGCTTTAATCGGTATCACAGCTATTTTAGGTTTTGAGCTAGTCGGCCGTAAAAGTCATAGTTTGAAAATTTTAATTATCTCTGCTGGGCTAATACTTTTATTAGATCCATATAGTATTTTCGATTTAGGTTTTCAGTTTAGTTATTTGGCTACCTTTGCTTTAATGCTGTGGGCTAGCCCTGTGCAAGAAAGTCTACTTAAGATCTTCTTTAACGAAAACAGTGCTACTGATATAAAAGAAGTCGCAGTCACTCAAGCAGAAAATTATGAATTAAGCAAAGTACAATCTGCTACAGAAAATAGTTCTAGTCAAAGTAATAATTTAATAACAGTAAGCTGTGATATTGAAAACGAATCCGCAAAACCTAAAATAATAAATAATAATGAAAGTGCCTGCACTCAAAATCTTAAAAAGCCTAACTTAATAATTAAAACATTTACTAGTATGAGTAAATATAGCTTAGAAATTATTGCAGTCTCTCTTGCGGTGCAGATTTTCTTAGCGCCCTTAATTTTATATTATTTCCAGGTGATGCCTGTCTGGTCGTTACTTGCTAACTTAATTTTAAGCCCGCTACTAGCTTTAACTATTACGCTTGCTTTTTGTGGCTTAACCTTCATCTTGCCGCCATTATTGTACTTAGCTAAATTTCTTTTATTAAAACTAAGTTCATTACCCTACCAGACACTTAATCTCGAGATAGATTTTTTTACTTTTATAGTTTTCATTTTACTGACAAATCTAATAGCTTTTGAGTTATGTAAAGATAAACTTAAGTTTGATAACCCTTTTAGTCATCATGCTAAAACTTACTACGAACTATGCATTAGCTTTATTAAAAATTGTTTCTGGCGCCGTAGTTTAATTTATATATTGTCGGTTTTATTAATTGCTAATATCGCGCCTTTATATAAAACTACTGCTCTATGTCTAAAGTACGGTAAAGCCCAGGGGTTAATTGCTGAATTTATCTCTAAACATCAGCATGAGACTTATGCCTACGGTGATCTAGCTGGCTTGCAGGCTTTAGTCATTAATGATCTAAATTCTTTTACTAAACTTGCAGGCTTATTTAAAGAGCTTAAGCAGGTAAATGTGCTTATTTTGCCTCATTTACGCAAAAACGATCTTAAATTAGATCAGCTATTAGATAAAATTAAACCCCAGTTTATTTTTGGACTGACAGCTAGTAAAAAACCATTGTATAATATCGAATTAGCCAAAGGTAAAGCAAACTTTATTTTAAATGAAGGTAGTATTATGCTTTACGATAACAGGTTTTGGAATTATAAATGAGCTCGGCAGAATATTTAGCTATAGATTTTGGGGCAACTCACATACGTTTAGGTTTTTTTGCTGCTGGTGAAATTGTAAAATATATAGATGTTCCTACACCAGCACAGCCAGCTGAATGCGAGCAAATTTTACATGATGAAATTAGTAGATTCTCTTCGATAAATTTAAAATCTATTGCTGTCGGTGCTGCTGGTTATTGGGATAAAGCTTGTATTTTAAAACAAAGCCTTAACTTGCCAGCATATATTGATTATCCCTTATGGACTAATTTATCTAAAAACTTAAAAATTCCACTTTATTTAAAAACAGACGTGGAGCTAGCAGCCTACGGTGAAGCTGTTATAGGTGAGCAAAAAAAATTTTCTAATCTTTTATATATAAATATGGGTACTGGCTTTAGTGGAGCTTACTACGAAAGTGGCAAGATCTTTAGTACTGATTATTCACCGACTGTAAGATTAGATTTTTTAGTGCAGGCTAACCAATTTTTAGATAAAAAACCTTTGACTACATCTAAAGAGGGTAATATAGCCGTGCTTGCCAGCACTTTAATCAACTTAAGTATGATACTTTCGCCCCAACATATAGCATTTGGAGGAGGTAAGGTTACACCAGAAAGGTGGCATGATGTTATTGAACCTTCAATCAAGCTGGCTTTAACTTATTTACACAAGCATCAAACCTATAAAATTTCGATGTCTAAAGCTAAATTAACTAATGCAACTTTAATGGGGGCTTATCAGTTTTTAAAAGAACAATAGCACTTGAGACAATTAAGCTTACTACTTTTCATAACCTGCTGGCTTTTTCTAAAGGTGGGTTCAGTTAGTTTACTTGATAACGGTGGTTTAAATAAAACGAATTTACTAAGATCACCTACTGGTTTTTATGAATCATATTCAGCCCGCAATGTAGGTGATGTAGTTAATGTAAGAATTATAGAAGCTATCGATGTTTTAAAACGCAAGGATGTGCGTTTAGTTAGAGATAATAATCTTAATGCTAATTTTAACGCTAATATAAATGCTGCTACTACCGATTCGGCAGCACCTGAAGGTAACACAGTTACTACTATGTCAAACAGCTTTTCTTTTCCTGGAGCTTACAAGCGCACGGCTAACAACGTAATTAATGTTGATAATAATGAAACTTTTACTACTGTGATCTCAGCTTTAATAACTGAGATTGATGAAGCGAGCGGAAATATGGTGGTGGAAGGTAATCGCCAGATAGTGGTGGAAGGTCAAACTAAAAGTTTGTATGTTAGAGGTATTATGCACCCTAAAGACTTAGATGCTAATAATGAAGTACCGAGCTATAAACTAGCAAACGCGCAGATTCAGGTTATGGGCGAAGGTAAGCTGGATGAAGAGCGTAATGGTGGTTTCTTGTATAAGATCTTTAAGTTCTTGATTTAAAAATAGGTTTATTTATGGTTAAACCAGCATTTATTTAGGATCATATTCTCAGAGTTTATTTTTACCATCTCTAAAATTTTTAAATTATAGTATTAATATAAAAAATTCTATATTTATATATAAACTTATTTTCTATGACTTTAAAAATGGTTTAGTCGTTTTGCATTCGACTTCGACTACTTGCAAACCTTTACTTAGATCATCACTTTTATCGGTAGAAATAAGCTCTATATCTTTAAATTTATCTAGCTGTTTTACGAAGCGATTTTCATAAGACGAAACTAATTTATTATAGTTTTCTACACTGGTGTTTAGGCTTTGTCCTAGGCTGCCGAAATGTTCATTTAAAGTATGCAGGCGTTTAATCAGCTCTATACTAAGTTTTCTAAGTTCACTTATATTATCAGCTAATTTAAATTCTTGCCAGCCAGTGGCGATAGTTTTTAATAACGCAAACAAACTATAAGGGCTAGCTAAAATTACATTTTTCTTCATAGCGTAATTTAAGATAGCTGGATCATGCTCCAGCGCGCTATGTAAAATACCTTCAGTCGGTATAAACATTATGGTAAAAGCGAGTGACTGAGTGCTCTGCTCACTATATTTTTTAGCCGCTAGCTGATTGATAGTCATTTTTAGATTAGCATAGTGTTTATTTAAAAAGCTTTGCTTAGTTTTTTGATCTTCGGTATTAAGTGCTTTAATATAATTTTCGGCATTAAATTTAGCATCAATTATCACTTGTTTGTTATTAGGTAGCTTAACTACACAATCAGGTAGCGAACCATCAGCCTGCTTTTCTTTTAGATTAAAATCGATACCAGACTTTAGACCACTTTCTTCTAAAATACGTAATAGACTTTGCTCTCCCCAGTCACCGCGCAGTTTATTATGACCTAAAATTTGGGTTAGTTTACTCGTTTCTCCCAGTAAGTTTGCATGATTCTCTTTAAAAGCATTTAAAATATGACTAATGTCACTAAATTTATGTTGGTTATTTTGATTTAGCTTGTTGATTTGCTCTTGATAGGAAGCTAACATCTGGCTGATCGGCTCGAACATGTTACTAAGCTTGCTTTGATGCACTTCATGTTGATCGAATTTAGCTTCAGCCAAATTTAAAAACATTTTACTGTTTTTTTCTAGAGCGTTTTGGCTGAGTCTAGCGAGTTCATTTTCTAATTCATGTTTTAGGTTATCTTTAAGGTCTAAACTTTGATTTAAACTTTCAGCTAGGCTTTGTTTTTGTTCTCTAAGGTACTTCAATTCACTTCTAAGTTCAATGTTAGACTTCTCTAGAGTTAAAAACTTATCTCTATTTCTATGCTGCCAGGCGTAATATAAAATGCCAGCTGTGGCTATAGACCCGGATAATACACCAATAACAAACTCTTCACTTGACATCTTTAAACGTAGATTTTAGCAATAAAACTAGTACTAAACTATATATAAAGGTATAAACTTTTTAAAAGTAACTAAGATTTTAAAAGTATTATTTAGTTTTAGCCTTTAAAAATATATTGCTTTAGTGGGGTACAATTTATTTTAAATATCTGATAGCTATGCTTGTAATAAAATCTAATCGTTAAATTTCTTTTATGAACTAAAAATTTTAAGTTAATCACTGTGACTCTCTTTTCGACTTTAAGCTAGCATTTATGAATTTAGTTTTTAAATTAATCACTGTGACTCTCCTTTCGACTTTAAGCTAGCATCTGGGTATAATATTAACTAGCTAAGCTAAATACGCTAAAATCTAAAATAAGTTATGGAAGATAAGAAAACAGGTTCAGAAAATTTAAGTTTACTTGGGTCTAACGAGACCCAATACCCGGCTAAACCAGAAGAAGCCATACTTGAAGTAATACCTAATATGTGGCTAGATCACGATTATGTAGTTGAATTGGACTGTCATGAATTTACCTGTTTATGTCCGAAGACTAGTCAACCAGACTTCGCGCGTATTAAGATTTACTATATTCCTAACCGCGAGCTAATTGAAAGTAAGGCTTTAAAACTTTATTTATTTTCTTTTAGAAATACTGGTATTTTTCATGAATTCGTGATTAATAAAATCGCCAATGAACTAAATGCTGTGCTAAATCCTAAGTTTATCTGCGTAGAAGGTGACTTTATGCCGCGTGGTGGTATCGCGATTAAACCACGTGCTTTTTTAGGTGACTTGCAGCTTGGAAAAAGCTATAAAATTATTTAGTAAATGTCAGATTTGCAAGAGAAAGCCGTATTAGTTTTTTCAGGAGGGCAAGATAGTACTACTTGTCTTTACTGGGCTTTAAACTTTTTAGGGCTTAAAGCGCGCGCTCAGCGCCAAGATCATATATTCCCGATCACTTTTAATTATGGTCAGCGCCATGCTATTGAGCTTGAATCAGCTAAATTAATTAGTAAATTTGCTGGTTTAAATTATGATGAAATCAACATCGAAGGCTTGCTTAGAGCAGCTAGCAGTTTAACTGACACTTCTAAGGCACTTGTTAAAGAAGATAAAGTCGAAAATTTTAAAAGTTCGCTACCAGCTACCTTCGTGCCTGGACGCAATCTGCTTTTTTTAAGTATCGCTGCTAATATCGCCTATAGCAAGCAGGCTAAATATATTATTACAGGTGTCTGTGAGACTGATTTTGCGGGTTATTATGATTGCCGCGAAGAGTTCGTTCGCGCTCAGGAAAAAGCTATTAATCAAGCTTGCTTCGGTAAAGATGAAGGTTTTAAAATTTTAACACCATTAATGAACCTAAATAAAAGTGAAAGTGTAGATTTACTTGAAAACTTAGCTAACAACCAAGACGAATTCGAGCAAGTTAAAAATTTAACTGACTTTGAAGCTAACATAGCTTTAGAAACTAAGTCCTATGAAAACAACTTAATGCTTGAAGCTTATCTGGCTCTTGCTGGCTCGCATACTTGTTATAGCGGTGTTTATCCACCATGTGGAAAGTGCCACGCTTGTCATTTAAGAGCTAATGGTTTTAGGGGAAGTAAGCTTGCTGATCCTTTAGTTAAATTTGATTTAAAAGCTAAATTAGCTATAACATAACTTTTAAATGAATATCACTAAGCCGTGCTTGTTGGTGTATATGCTGCCACTTTATTATATTTTCAGTATCTGAAAATTAAAAATCTGCTTCTTAGGGTGGATGAATCTAAGCGCTGGTTTTAGTAATTATGATGTTTAGTCTTAGATAGTGCTAGTCATCTTTAAGTGCGATTACTGATTT
Organism: uncultured Gammaproteobacteria bacterium; assembly: GCA_964438425.1. GTDB lineage: Bacteria > Cyanobacteriota > Vampirovibrionia > LMEP-6097 > LMEP-6097 > CAYTKM01. Next base: position 12,846 of record CAYTKM010000003.1, on the reverse strand, counting down.
TAAGTCGCTTAATAATTATAGTTTATGAAATGGGAGCGCTAGTTTGTGAAGTGGGAGCACTAGTTTGTGAAATGGGAGCGCTGGTTTATGAAGTGGGAGCACTAGTTTGTGAAATGGGAGCGCTGGTTTATGAAGTGGGAGCA
>CAYTKM010000003.1:0-12603 GCA_964438425.1 uncultured Gammaproteobacteria bacterium | reverse complement strand
CTAGTTTGTGAAATGGGAGCGCTGGTTTATGAAGTTGCGGAGGTGATTTTGTAAGTTTTAGCACTAGTTTATGAATTTTCTGCGCTAGTATGTCGAATTTTATGGCTTGAAGGTAGAATGTTAACCTTTTTAATGCAGATTTTTCTTTAATGCGAGCTATTTTGAGTGATTTTTGCTAGATTAATCAAGTTAATAAGGAATTACCCTAGTTTTTATGAAGATTCAACTATAAGAAATATAAAAAGGTATAGAAAAAACTAAGTATAATATTCATAAAAGCACGAACTTAAAATTAATAACTAGATTTGTTCAATGCTCACCTTAAAGCTTTATGAAAACTACCCTTCCTATTCACAAACGACCATCAGGTGAGCTTGAAATATTTGAAACTATCCAAGGCGAAGGTGTTTTTACCGGAGTACCTAGTTTTTTTGTCAGGCTGCATGGCTGCAAGGTCAGATGTTTTTTTTGTGATGAAAAACCGACCTGGCAGCATGAAAAAACTGATCTTTACCAAGATATGGAAATGGAAGAGCTGATAGACAGACTTAAAACTCTAAACTCTGATTTAAAACGTGTCGTGATTACAGGCGGCGAGCCAACTGAGCTAGACCTAGTACCAGCCTTTAAAATCCTAAAACAGGCTGGCTACTTGCTAGCTGTTGAGACCGCCGCTACTGGTGAGCATCTTAGTAGCCTGTTAGACGCTCAGGCTGAGCTTGATACCTGGCTGACATTTAGTCCTAAAGAACCTTATAGTAAAAATGGTATTCCCGCCGATAAGCGCATCTGGCAGCTAGCTAGTGAAGTAAAGTTTGTTATCGCTAACCAAGAAGCTAAAGTATACCTTAGAGATAAAATTTTAACTGAGCTTAAGCTAGCTGCTAACTCTTGCGCTGTCTACCTAGCTCCTGACTGGCATCAATTCGAAGCCTTAAAACATGAAGTTTTAAAATTGTGCTTAGAAAAACCAGCTAAATTACGTTTTGGCTTGCAAACACATAAGTTTATCGGTGTAGAATAATACTTTTAACTAAAACCATTTGGGGATAGTTGTTGTTATTTTTAGCTTATAGTTTAAATTAGGGTATAATTAAAACATAAACTAATTCTATGGAAAATCTATTTTACATCGGTATTTCAAGAGCTAACCAGCGACCTAATCCATTTGCTGATAGTTTAAAGTTTTGCTCAGCTGTTGAACTTGCCGAAACTAAGATTGGACATGACGAGTATTGTGATTTTTTAAACGTATTATCTGATCTTAAAGTTATTGAAGAAGTCTGTGTGGTTTCTACCTGTAATCGCTTTGAAGTTATCGGTTTTCTAAGTGAAAATGAGCTTAATTTTAAAGGTGCTAACTTTTTAATCCAAGAAATCATGAAAATTATGCAGGGTTTTCTTAAAACTGAGCTTGAATTTGGTACTTTAGTCGGTAATCAGGCGCGCTTGCAGATTCTCAGAACGTTTTGTGGTTTAAATAGTGGATTGATCGGTGAAGAAGAGATCTGCTCTCAGTTTAAATCTGCTTTTAAACAATCAGCTTTACTAAAATATTCAGCTGCTGGTTGCCAGGCACTTTTAAATGAAGCAGTAGCCTTCCGTGAATTATTTACTAAAATTATTTATAAAGATACCGTTTCTTATTGTGATGTGGCGATTGCTAAAGCGTTGATGTCCTTACAAATTTTTATGCCAGTTAGAGATGTAGTAGTGCTGGGTTCGGGTAGTACAGCACTGCAATCCTGCCTGTCTTTAGTTAAAAACGGTTTTAGAAGTGAAAATATTTTACTAATCCATCGTATTAGTTCATCATCCATCCAAATCCAACGCTTTCAAGCTTATCCAGAACTTGCAGGTATGAGATTTATGCGCTCTAAGAAACATGGTTATAAAGCTGCAAAAGTTATTGAGCGCTGCCATGACACGGATCTTTTGGTTTTTGGAATCGATACTAAAGAGCCTGTAATGCAGATTGAAAATTACGCTAATTTAAGCATCTTCGATTTTAATTCATATCCATCTTGCACTTTTGCTAGTACTAAAGCTGCTTGTAATTATTTCCCGCTTGCTAAGTTAGATGAATTTGTGCGTCAGTTTGCTTGCCGCCGCAATAATGATGTTGAACTAATTAGCAGATTAGCGCAAGCTGAAATACTTTTACGTGAAGTTGCTTTTGACTACGACTCTGAATCTGTAAATGAACTTTTAGAGTCCTATAAGTTAAAACCAGTTGAGTTGGTACGTTAAGTTAATAAAGTAAATTATAAGAACTACTTATCTTAGTTAGTATGAATTTTAAAGTAATAGCTAGAACTAAAGCTGGATAAGTAAGTATCGCTTAGCTTTATACTATGTTTAATCTTAAGTTTCTCGATTTAAAACCTAAAAATCATCATCGAAAATAATATCTTCTTCTTCATAATAACCATCAAAATTATTACGATTTTCCATTACTTCGTTCATCAACTGTTCTTTGTTATCAAATGGATCACTTTGTGCAGTTAATTTTAAAATACGATAGCCATCGACTAGTTCAATCTTGCCAGGCTGACTATTAATAATCTTTAAATAATCAAAATTATTAACATTTAAATGAATACGACGGTTAAAAACTAGAGTGCCCTCAGTATCTGAAATAAAAACCTCCACAACATAGGCTTCGCCGCTGCCCACAGTCTGGTTATCTATAATATCTTCATATTTTACATGGTCGTATCCACGCAGGACTCTTATCATGTCACGTTTAGCGGTAACTAGACCTAAGCCTACAATACAAGGAATTTGTTTTTCACGATCTTCTGACAATTTATTGCTCCTTTGTCTATTATAGTGCCTAAAGATAATTTACAGATAATACCGGAGTATATTAAATTGAACTTAAGCTTTAATTAAATAGGTCTTACTAACTATATAATCATTTAATGAAAGTATAACTATATGAATACATCATACCCAGTAACTTATGAACTTAAAACCACCCACCATAAAGCCCGTGCTGGTGTGGTAAATACACCGCATGGTAGCTTTGAAACGCCTATTTTTATGCCTGTTGGCACGCAATCTACAGTAAAAGCGCTAACTTTTGATCAGCTACGAAGCTGTGGTTCTGAAATTATTTTAGCTAATACCTATCATATGTATTTGAGACCCGGACCTGATTTAGTCGCTAAAGCTGGCGGTTTGCATGAATGGACATCTTATAAAAAGCCTTTTTTAACAGATTCTGGTGGTTTTCAGATATTTTCTCAGAGCCGTATTAATAAATGTAAAATTACTGATGCTGGTGCTAAGTTTAAAGACCATATTACGGGTGCTTATCATTTTATAGATCCTGAAAAGTCGATTGATATCCAGAATAAACTAGGTGCAGATATCATCATGGCTTTTGATCATTGCCCTCAGGGGCAAGCTGACTACGAGCAAACTAAAATCGCCATGGAGCGCACACATAAGTGGGCTAAAAGAAGTATGGACGCGCATGCTCGTGATGATCAGGCTTTGTTTTTAATAGTTCAGGGTGGTGTTTTTGAAGATTTAAGAGCCCAGAGCGCTGAATTTATTACTAATTTAGATGTACCTGGCTATGCAATTGGTGGCGTATCAGTCGGTGAGAGCCGCGAAGATATAGATCGTATCGTAGAGTACACGACTCCCTTGTTACCTGAACATAAGCCACGTTATTTGATGGGGATTGGTACTAAAGAAGATATTGTTAAAGCGATAGCAGCTGGCATAGATATGTTTGATTGTGTAATGCCGACTCGAATAGCCCGTCATGGAGCCTTTTTTAATGCTGATGGTAAGCGCGAGCAGATTAAAACCGCTAAATTTAAAGAAGATTTTACGCCACTTGACCCGAACTGTACTTGTTACACCTGTCAGAATCATTCTAAAGCTTATTTGCAGCATTTATGGCGAGCTAATGAATCGGTAGTAGGTACGCTTTTAAGTATTCATAACTTACATTATTTAATAAACTTAACTAAAAAGATCAGAGCTGAGATCGTAGCTGGTACCTTTGAGCCTGATGATTATTTAAGCGATTCTTAATTTAGGCTGGGCACTTGGTTAATGTATAACTGTAGATGCCTGAATCCGATACTACCTTTGCAGAGCCTAAAAACGCTGAGCTGGCGGCTGATGTTGCCGCTGAAAGTGAGGTTGTGGAATCTTTAGAAGAGCAAAGTGCAGCTGAAAGAGAGCCACAGAATGATGATTTTACTGAAGAAAACGAGTCTGAAAGATTAGCAGACTTTAAAAATATAGCTGAAAATGAGTTAAAAGCTGGCAAAAGTGCTAAAGCTGAAGAGGAAATTGAAGCTGATGAAAATCATGAAACTGAGCAAGTCAGCGCTGAAGCTGATGATAAAAATGCAGAGCTTAAGCCAGAAGCTACGCTAGAACAAGAAGATACGTTAGAAAAAGATACCGCAGCTAGTGGTGAAGATCTAATAAATGTAGAAAATGATACTGAAAGTGAAAGTAGTGATCCAGAAGCTTTAGTAGATAGTGCTAATGACCCTGAAGAGAATTTAAAAAATACCCCTGAAAGTAATTTAGAAAATATAACAGCAAGTGATACTGACACAAAAACTTCTGAAGATGAAGAAAATTCAGAAGCGAATCCAGCTGGAGCTGAAAACTCAGCAGGTGAAACTGATAGTGCACCTAAACCTGTCTTCGAGTATTTCGAGCGTGACCTAGTTTTAATAGACGATTTAGATCTTAGCGATAAAGAATTTTTAGAGCGCATTCATGCTCGCAACCCATATTCCAGGCTAAACCCTCATAGACATTTAAGAGAAATAAGTGACTGGGAAGAACTCCAAAAAAGTCGTTTTCTGCAAATTCTAACTGGACTTGCTTTTGTAGGTTTTGCTGGTGCCATTTACTTTAGTTTCACGTTAGAAGAGCTTGAAAAATATAAAGCACTTAAAGGTTATGTAATGTTAAATCATGAGTTACCTAAAAACTATGTTGGTGAAGTAAGTGCTGAAATTGAAGAATTATTAGAGCGTTATCATGAGATTGAAAAGCAAAAGCATCATGTAAAGAAAAATAAGTTCGCTGAGCAAAAATTTATGGGTGACTATTACCCGCAGCGTTTAAATATAGATGATTTAGTGTTAATTTTACAAGATATGGATATCGGTCCTGTTAGTCGTTATGGTGCGCGCTTCCCTGATCAGATGAATCTATCTGGACTAGATTTAAGGGATGTAGATTTCAGTAAATTTAAAGCCTTCGTACAGAGTAATCTCTATAGAGCAAATTTAACAAAAGTAGATAATCCTGAAGCGGTGTTTAGAGGAGCTTATTTAAAGCAAGCTAAGCTTAATGAAGCTAATTTAACTGCTACTAGTTTTATAAGAGCGCAGATAGAGCAAGCTGATTTTAAAGGAAGTACCTTGATTTCAGCAAACTTATATGCAGCTAAGGGTGGTGAAAATGACTTTAGTTCAGCCAGCTTAATTCAGGCTAATTTTAAGGAAGCTGAGCTTAAAACCTCTAACTTTAAAAAAGTGATAGCTTTTAATACGAATTTTGAAAATGCGTCACTTGAAGCTTCTGATTTCCAAAGTGCTGATTTGCGTGGCGCTAATTTTAAAAACTGTGATCTAGCTTTAGTAAATTTTAGAGGTGCTAACCTGAAAAACGCTAATTTTAAAGGTGCAAATTTAGATGGAGTTAATTTTAGTGATGCTGATGTTGAAGGCGCTAACTTTGAAGGCGCAAGCGTGGTGCAAGCTAGATTTGGTGAAAGTCATAACTTTACTGAAGCGCAGCTTAGCCAAACTGAATTACCTTACCGAGTAACCAGTTATCCTAAAAACTTTGATAAAAGTCGTTTAAGTTTTAGATATAGATTTTAAAGCTATGAAGTAACACTTTTTTATTAATTTTATAAAATCTAATTGTAGTAGATGGTATATCTTATTAGCTTAGGTGCAGCTCAAGTTTTTAACCTAAGAGATTTCTATCTTAACTATTTAAAGAATATAAACTAAATGCCCTATCTAGCTGAGCTCAAGCTAGGGTACATGATTTATAAGACTAATAATTTGCTGTAAATTTTTTTAAACTGATATCAAATTATGGTTTTAAACGCGATCTTAGACTAAATAAATATGACTTTCTTAAAATTATATAGTTTAGTCTTTCACTTCATTTAAATGCAGGAAAATACTTAATGGCGGTACCGGCTAGCGGCACAAAACCTATCTTAGATATTTTTAAATCTTTATTAGCTAATCAGTCTAATATACTTGCTGTTTTTATCATCATGATAATCGGCATGTTGCTGGTGCCACTACCAGGTTTTATCTTAGATTTAGCTTTTGTAATCCAATTTTCAGTAGCTATTTCTATTTTATTAGTCACCTTATATGTAAACGATCCACTTGAATTTAGCACTTTCCCTACTTTACTGTTAATCGTCACTTTAGCCAGGCTCGCTTTAGAGATTAGCGCCACTCGATCTATCTTACTGGAGGCCCGCGCTGGTAACGTAATCCATGCTGTCGGTGATTTTGTTGTCGGTGGTAATTTTGTTGTCGGAATTATTATCTTTTTAATTTTGTTTGTTGTTAACTTTATAGTTGTTACCCAGGGTGCTGGTAGAGTCTCTGAAGTAGCAGCTAGATTTGCTTTAGATAGTATGCCAGGTAAACAGTTAGCTGTAGATGCCGATTTAAATGCTGGTTTAATAGACGAAGCCAAGGCTAAAGATAGGCGTAAAGCCATTTCACAAGAGGCTGATTTTTATTCAACTATGGATGGTGGTTCTAAGTTTGTTAAGGGCGATGCTATCGCTTCGATTATTATTGCACTGGTTAATATTATTGCTGGTTTTGTAATCGGTATGGTGCAGCTTAATTTAGCTGCTGGTGAAGCTGCTTCGCTTTATACTTTACTTACGATTGGTGAAGGTCTGGCTTCGCAGATTCCAGCTTTAATAATTTCAGTAGCGACAGGTATTCTAGTAACTCGCTCGAACCCAGAGGTTGAGTTTGCAAGTGACTTAAATTTGCAGCTTTTTAGACGTAAGGAAGTTATCGGTGTTGCGGCGATTACTATGTTTATTTTAGGTGCTGGTATTAGAGGAGCTTTTTTACCTTTCATGATAGTAGCTTTTGCCTTAGGTTATTGGACATACCGTAAATTTAAAGCCGAAGAAACTAAAAAAGTAACTGAACTTCAAGATAAGGCTGACGCTGAAGAGCAGACTCTAGATGAACAAAGTACAGAAAAACTAAAACAAAAAGAAAAAGATAATAGCCCTGAAGCAGTTCTGAAATTACTTAAGATTGATCAGATTGAAGTTGAGATAGGTTATAAACTAGTACCTTTAATCGATAAAACACGTGGCGGCGATCTGATGTCACGTATCGGACAAATACGCCGCCAATTGATGGTTGAGCTAGGTTTACCTGTACCCCCGATTAGAGTTCATGATAATTTAGCTGACCTGCAACCTAATGAGTATCAGGTTAAATTAAAGGGCGCGGTAATTTCAAAAGGTTCAGTGGAAATCGATCAATACCTTGCTGTTAACACTGGCTTAGTTGATCCGATGGCTGAACCGTTAACTGGCATCGAGACTACCGAACCTAGTTATGGTTTGCAGGCTTATTGGATTAAAGACGAGGATAAAGAAGCTGCTGAAACCCAGGGCTATACCATCGCTACGCCATCATCTGTAGTTGCGACTCATTTAACTGAAGTGCTAAAAAGCTATGCTGGTGAGATACTGTCTAGAACTAGTCTGGTTTCTATGTACGATGAAGTAAAAGAGTTTAATGAAAGTATCGTAAATGAAGTTGAAGAGCATTTAAGTAAAGGTGAAGTACTAAGCGTACTTAAGATTTTACTTGCCGAGCAAGTATCGGTGCGCGATCTGTCAAGTATACTTGAAGCTATCGCTAACCATGCCAAATTAAATAAAGATCCTAATTTCCTAGCTGAAAGAGTGCGTGAGGCGATAGGTAGACAGATCGTAACAACTTACCTAGTGGATGACATTTTAAATTGCATGACTTTTCATCCATCTATGGAAGAAGAAATGGTGAAATCTTTGCATATGGATAAGCTCGCTTTAGATCCTACGCGCGCGCGTTTTGTAATTGATCAGCTGCAAGAATCCTACGAGCAAATGAGCATGCAGGGTTTACCACCGGTGCTGCTGTGTAATACAAAGATTCGTATGCCACTACGTAATATCTTAGAGAGAACTTTACCACAAATTCATGTGCTTAGTTATAATGAAGTGCCACCGACTATTAACGCACAGTCTTTAATTACTGTGGCTGATCCTGGGTAGGTTTTAGTCTAGGTATTTTTCTAAATAATGTTTATACTAGTTAAGTCTCAGTTTGAAAATTCAGTTTTGATACTTGATGAAAATATTTATTTACAAAACTACCCGTCTAATATTTTAAGTAATTCTGATAACTATATAAATCTAATAAGCTATAAGTTAAAAACTTAAACAACTAACAAACTCTCATAACAAAAACCTAGCCACTAAAACCTAAATTCTGGGCTTAATATAATTAAACAGCTAGTTTCTTATTTATTATGAAATCTAAACCTAAATTTAAACCACTTTTGTCACTTTTGTTAATACTTATTAGCCCAGTTAGCTTGTGTTCTTGTAAAAATCATTTTAAGCACCCTGAAAATAATTGGAAGTTTGTTAGCTCACTTAGTGACAATAGTGCTAAAGCCTATGTGGATTTAAATCAAGTTTATTTTAAAGATGATAAAGTAACTATCTGGACTAAGCTAGAGTTTTCAAGTTTAAAAAATATAAATACTACGACAGCAAAAAGAATAGATACGAACATTCAGTATGATTGTCAGCTGCAAAACTCAAGAGTGCTGGCTTACCAAATTTATGATTCTAATAAAAAACTTATTGATAGCCATTGGGTAACTAAACCTGAAACTAAGTTAGTGGATCCTAATAGCATCGATTATGATTTAATGGAATTTGCCTGCAATGAGCGCAATATTAGCCAGTATGGACAACTGCAAAAATAGTCTTCTTAATTAAAGACTAAAGTTTTATTTTAAGTATTAAAGACATAATCAAATACTTTTAAATAAATACCAGAAAACTTTTCAGCTAATAAACCTTATACTTACCTAAGTTTAACTGCCACTTTAGAGAAAATAGCACTTCTGCGTATCAGCGAATCTAAAATACATACCGTAAAAGCTACCAGCATGCCAGGTAGAGCTTCATATACACTACTAGAATAGTCCGTAAAGAAACGCCAATAAATCACAGTCGCTAATGATGAAACTAGCATTAGCAAGGCTGTTAAACTATGCACCTTATAATTAAAGCATTTAAGAACTATAAGTGGGGTAAAGATAGCAGCTAGCGCTGACCAGGCGATTAAAGTGGTTTCAAAGATGCCTTTGTTAGATTGCATAGCTACAAGTAAAGTAAATATTATGGTGACTACAGTAGCTATTTTAGAGATTTTATACTTAGATTTAGGGTTTTTTAAATCTAATAAATCTTCACTAACGCAGGCTGAGCAACTAATTACTTGCGAGTCCATAGTAGATAAAGTAGCTGAAAAGATGCCAGCTAGTAAGAAACCCACTAAAATCTTAGGGAGTAGTAATTCTGCTAGCATCGGTACTGCCATTTCAGTATCTACTAGCTTCCCTGCTAGAATCACTTTTGCTGATAAGCCTACTAAAATAGCTGCGCAGGTAAAGACAAAATAACAAACTAAGTAAATATTTCGAGCTTGGTGTAGGTCTTTATCTGAAGCTGCTGCTAGTGCTCTTTGCATGATATGTGGTTGTCCAAGTATTCCTATAGCATTTACAAACACTGATAAAGCAAACAAAGCTAAACCAAACTTAAAAGAATGTGTGAAAGGATTTAACAGTTCTGGATGACTAAGATTAAGTGCATTAAATAGATTAGTTAAACCACCTAGATGGTTGACGCAAGCAAGGCACAGGCTGATCATAGCAGTAATCATAATGATGGTCTGCAATACATCAGTCCAGATAGAAGCTCTAAGTCCACCAGCATAGCAATAACCTAAAGTTATAATCGCTCCTAAGATTAAACCTTGATTTAATGTTAAGCCGAATAAAGTATTTAAGGATTTAGCGCCTATTTGTAATTGACTAGCTGCATAGATGACTAAAAAACCTATAATAATAAGTGCAGCTAATTTTAAGACTAAGTTAAATCTAGATTTAGACTCGGGTATCGCAAGTTTAGTGTAAGTTAAAGCATTAGATTCAATAGATAATGCTCTAACCTTATGATGCATATACGCCCATGTGACATAATTACCAATCATCCAGCAGATTGGAAACCAAATCGCAGTCAAGCCTACCTGAGAAACATAGCCTATATAACCTAAAAACATAAAACCACTTAAAGTAGTTGAAAATAATGAAAAAGCTATCGGGATAGCACTTACGCTACGACCAGCAAGCAAGTAGTCTTCTGAGTTATTTTCTTTTTTCCTAGAAGCTAGGTAACCTACGATGAAAGTGAGTAAAATTGATAAGCCAAAACCAAAGCCAATGCTATTCATGAATTTATGATTATATCAACTATAGTACCAACTGAAAGAATTTCAGCTTTAATTTTTCTTAATCACACTTTTGGCTTTTTAATTATGTCTTCGACTAAATTAACTTTTATTAAATTGTTGTTTGCGTAATAAAAAGTAAAACATAAATGGTACTAAAAAGCCGGGTAAAGCTTCATGTACACTTTTAGCTAACCCAGAATAAAAACGCCAGAAAATAACAGTAATAAAAGCACTTCCCATCATCAAAATAGTTAAATTAGGTAAAATGACTTTCTTCATGCACTTTAAAATTACCAGTGGTCCGAAGACAGCTGCCAGTGCTGACCAGGCGATGACTGTTAGCTGAAAAACACTTTCACTAGAGAATAGAGCAATAAAAAAGGTCAAAGTTATTAAAAATATGGTAGCTATTTTGGAAACTAAATATGTTTTATTAGCGTTAACTGAAAGTAAATCGTCAGTTAAAGTAGCTGAGCAAACTAAAATCTGCGAATCTATAGTAGATAAAGTAGAAGCAAAGATACCTGCAATCATTAAGCCGATCAAAATATCAGGTAGTAAGTTCATAGATAATATCGGTAAAGTCATTTCCATATCGATGATTTCTTGATTTTGCATTAAAACTCTTGAAGCTAAACCTAGAATGCCAGCTGTCAGTGAAAAAATAAGATAGCCACTTAAATAGATGTTTCTAGCTAAATTCATCGATTTTACAGATTTGATAGCCATCGCTCTTAGCATTACGTGAGGTTGACCTATAACACCGATACCATTTACTAATAAGGATAAAAAGAAAATAATAAAACCGTATTTTAAATTACTATCAAAAGGATTTAAAAGTTTAGGGTCAATATTATATAGACTTTGGTAAAGACCAGAAAAACCATGACATTCATTAATGGCTATTACCGTAAGTAAAGTCATGGAAACAACCATAATAATAGTTTGAAAAACATCAGTCCAGATTGAAGCTCTAAGACCACCAGCATAACAATAAAGCATGGTACTACCAGCACCCAGTAATAGCCCGATGTAACTTTGCCAGCCGAAAACTGCTTCTAAAGATTTAGCACCTACTTTAAGCTGAGCTGCTGCATAGATAGCGAGGAAAACTAAAATTAAAATTGAAGCTATTTTTAATGCTACTTTACTATTTTTATGATCATCTTCCTGAATTACAAATGAAGCGAAGGTTAGCTTATCTTCTTCTACCGTTTGCACGCGCATTTTTTTATGAATAAATTTCCAGGCGATTAGGTCACCTAAAACCCAAGTGATCGCATACCAGAAAGTCGAAATTCCGAAGGTTGCTGCAAAACCTATATAACCAATAAACATAAAACCACTAAATGTGGACGAAAATAAAGACAAACCAATAGGTATGGCAGAAATACTTCTACCAGCTAGCAAGTAATCTTCTGCATTATCTTGCTTTTGTAAAGACGCGAAAAGTCCTACAATAAAAGTTAAAGCTAAGGATAAAACAAAGCCGACTAATATATAATTCAATGACATCGGTGAGTATCTAATGATAGCAAGGAAATCAGCTTAAACCTAAAACCCTAGTTTTTTCATAATATAATTTAGAAGAAAATTCTAAATTAGGCGTTTTTTTTAGAAAATATTTCTAATTTTGTGCTGTTTTTAGAAAAATATTCTAAATCTATATTTTAGGTGTTTGTTTTATATTCTATTTAAGTAGCCTTTGGAATTACTTTGATCTGTGAGCGATATTAAAGTTTTTGCTTAATGTAAGTTGAAGATAGCTTGTTTTATTAATAAATTAAATTAGTTTTAATATTAAAAATATGTTTTATTTGTTTAAATCGTTCTAACTAATAAATTATGTACGAACTTTTACTGAAAACACTGTATATAAACATAATAAAAAAGGTAAAGCTTTATTGTTATGTTTATATAAGTATAAAAAAGAAAAAGCGACTTAGTAAAGCCGCTTTATATGTGTTAATCATCCTAACTGATTTATTGATAGAAGAATTAGAGGTAAGTTGAGCATAAAACC
>CAYTKM010000002.1:372809-568229 GCA_964438425.1 uncultured Gammaproteobacteria bacterium | reverse complement strand
CATCCTCTCAGACCAGCTATTGATCGTCGCCTTGGTGAGCTATTACCTCACCAACTAGCTAATCAAACGCAGGCTCCTCCTCAAGCGAAAAACATTTCAGCTTGCGCCGTATGGGGTATTAGCCGAAGTTTCCCTCGGTTGTCCCCCTCTTGAGGGTAGATTCCTACGCGTTACTCACCCGTCCGCTACTCGAGTACCTCCGAAGAGGCCTTTCCGTTCAACTTGCATGTGTAAGGCATACCGTCAGCGTTAGTCCTGAGCCAGGATCAAACTCTCCATGACAAATAGAATTTTTTAATTATCTATCGGATCATATTATCCTGATCTACTCAATTTTTATTAGAATTAACGAGTTGTTTAAATCTTCGTATTATTCAGTTTTCAGTTTGCTTCCCGGTGGGTCGTCTCCGTCCCTTGCCGAGGTCTTTAATAATAGCAAAGAAAAAAAGGACTTGCGTGGGTTTTCTGGCAGATATCAGCTATCTTAAACTTTTCTTCACTTTTTAAGATAATAGACACGCACAAAACAAGCTTCCAGATTGGCTTTCAAGTTAACTTCGAAGTAGCCCAAAATGGTTTCAGTACACTTTGCTTTATCTTTACTTAAGAATATAGACATATTTATCGACCTGAAAACACTTGGCCGAAGTTAAAACTTAGGCCGTTTTACTCATTTTTTGGGATTAACTACCTAAAATCTATAAAATTTGACATTGGCCGATGCATTTTCTGGTTAATTTCAGACTTTTTCTGTATTTAGGCCAAAAAACATAACTATAAAAACTAGTGAAAGATAATTTAATTAGCGACAACTGTTATCAGACATGAAAACTGTCATCAATGTAAGTAAATTTATTAGATGATATCTCTCTTAGCTTGAATAGGTGAATTGAAGTAACCAGCTAAAGGGGACTGGTTACTATTAAGAGCAGCTGCAAACACTGCTAGCTATCCACATCTTTAGCTCATAGCTAAAAATCACCTGCTTATCTTAAGAATTTTAGTATTACTCATTTGACAAATTCAAACATTTTATAAATAACCGTTCCATTATCCGAGTAAAGGGTCTGGGGTAGGGAACTTCAGCAGCTACCAGCTCATCTAAAGCTAAGCTTAAATAGCTCAAATGACTTAAAATCAGGTGAAAAATCGATATTAAATTACAGAGTCAAAAAAGTCAGTTAAAGCTTGACTGATAAATGCAAGCTTTAAAATCTACTTATAGTCTACATTTTTAAGCTTTAAAACAGGCCAGACCAAGGCATAAAAGCTACCTAAAGCAGCAAAAAAAGCTAGCAGTAAGTAACTTTGACCGAATATAGTAAATAAGCTAATCAATAAAGCCTGCTCGCCGATATTAAATCTCAAAATCGGCACTGACTGGTAAACAAATTTAGCTAATTTAAAAAAGGGGTTAGCTAAAGATGAGCTAGTTTCCCCCTTTGCTGACTTAGTTTTAGCTATATTAGCAGGCTCTTCCCTAGCAGCGTTAACTCTCGAGTTTAAAAATGCACTTCTAAATTTAGACTTAACTTGAGTTTGAGTCGCATTGGAGTTATTGCGAGCAGATATTTTTCTTTCTATTAAACCTGAACTAAATCTATGACGAGCACTTTGCTCAGTTGGCACTTCTGATAAATCAGCTTCAACCTTTAAATTTGTTGGCTTACTATTAGAGCTATCTTCCAGCTCTAATTTCATATCCTGATTTACGTAATAGTCTATTAAAAAAATTGAAAATGAAGCAAGCATAGCTATCGGCCAAACTGTCCAAGTAGGTATTTTTAAAGTAAAAAAAATGATGTAAGCGTTCATATGATGTAAATAAAATCCCAAAGCCAAGCTAAAGATATAAAAGAAATCTTTAAAACGATCTGAAACTCGGTCTAACCAAGCGCCAAATTTACTAAATTGTTGCCGGTAGCGCGCTAATTGACCGTCTAAACAATCAACTACAAAAGAAAATTGCACCAATAAAGCACCTAATATCAAAAATGGTGCAGTATGAATTACAAAACACACACTGGCAAGAATTCCCAAAAGAAAAGAAAACACTGTTACTCGGTTAGGAGTAATAAAAGCTTTATCATGCACTGAGCGCAATAATAAATTAGCACTAGGACCAGCAAAAAGTGTTGCCCACCAACCATCAACTTGTTTTTGGGCAGCTTTAAATTTATCGTCGGAAGTTTGATACATATAATTATTGGCCAGCTCTTAAACTACCAGTAGTAAACATCTAAAAGCTAAGCTAAAATTTTACAATAGAGCAAAACTGATAAATATGCCAGAACCAAAAAAGAATCGCGAAGATTACCTAGCCGAAAGATACTCACGCCAAATGTCCAGTGACCTAGAATTACATGAAAGCTCAACTGACGCGTCTAAGGAAAACAACCACACTTTAACAGATAAGGAAAACAAAACAAATTCAGCTAGTGATACTGATGGACTTAAGACTGATAAAGCTAAAGCGCAGCAAGATAAAGATAATGCGACTAAATTAGCAAATACCGATAGCGAAAGTCAGGTCATCGATCCTAGCTCAAAAGAATTAACAGAACATCTAACTGAGATCCGCAATCGTGCCATTATCGTAATTATTAGCTTACTTGCTATTACTTTAATAGCTTTTAATTACTCGGAATTCTTCGTGAAAATACTACAAAAGTGCGCGCCAACTGGCTCTAGTTTCTTCCAGTTAAAACCTGGGGAAATGTTTTTTAGTAGCTTTAAAGTAGCTATTTTCGTAGGTGTTAGCTTTAGCCTACCTGTGATTTCACATCACATTTATTATTTTTTAGAACCTGGACTTACCAAGCGAGAATCTAAGATACTTAAACCCATCATGCTAGCAGCTCCAGCGCTTTTCTTTGTAGGTTTGGTGTTTGCTTATTTTCTAGTATTACCGCCTTTACTTGAATTTTTACTAGGTTTTAATCAAGATGTAATTGAAGCCAGGTATGGCATACAGTATTTTTTAGATTTATGTATCTCACTATTAATCGTAACTGGTATAACCTTTCAATTACCTATAGTACTGTTTAGTCTGAACTGGTTTAAGATCATTAAGCCAAGTTATCTAATTAAGATTTGGCGCTATGTAGTTTTAGGAGCATTTTTACTTTCAGCAGTAATCACACCTACTCCAGATCCACTTACCATGAGCATTCTAGCTAGCGCTCTGCTAGTTTTATACTTCGGTACGTATTTAATTTTAAGAATTTTTGGTAAAAATTAAAGTTAATTTTATAAGTGAGTAATCAACAAGACTAGTTATATCAGTTATTAATAACCGCTACTAAATATTAGATTTAGATACAAATAATACATCTAATTAGTTAGCGAAAATTATTATAGAGCTTTATAATTAAGCAAACTTATCACCTATTTTTAGTCTTAGACCATTAACATATGCATAAGCACTCATCTCAGACTTGCCAGCTGGTTTCAATCTAAAGATTTCTAAAGCACCTTGATAGCAAGTAATAATAATACTTTCACTTTCTTTATTTAGTTTTAAAATCCGACCTGCTTGCTCATAGTTCACTTCAGTGTCGCTTAATTTCATCGAAACTATAGTAATTTTTACCCCTTGAGCCATAATATGAAAACCAGGCCAAGGAAAAGTACCCCTATAAAGGTTATATAAATTTTCAGCAGAAGCAAAAGCCTTATGACTATACCAAGTTTGTTTAGGGTTAGCTGAGCTATAGTGGATTTTTTCATCTATTAGCCTGACTGTTCCTAGCTCACGGTTCATAAAAGGGGCCAATTTTTGTTTTAAAGCTAACTTTTCATAAGTGCTTTGGACTTGTGGTGTTATATCATCAAAATTTTTTAAAGTACTTTTCATCAAAGTCGCAGCTGCTTTAGACATACGCTCAGAAAGCTCAGCTGCTGTTTCATCTTGATTAATTTTTAAAGTTTTCTTCTCTAAAACAGCGCCAGTATCTACTCCCGCATCACTTATCATCGTACAAAAACCAAGCTCATGCTCACCATTGATTATCATCCAATTAATAGGAGCTGGACCTCGATAAGCAGGTAGCAAACTACCATGAAGATTTATGATGGCTTTTTTAGGCAAATCTATAATATTTTGTTTGATAATCTGCCCGTAAGCAGCGGTAATAATAAAATCTGGTTCAAGCTCAGTTAACCTTTTAAAAACATCTTCAGCTGCACTTAATTTAACAGGCTGCATCACTTCGATACTATAGTTAAGAGCAAGCTGCTTGCATGGCGGAGCAGTCATAATCTTTTTACGACCAACAGGTTTATCTGGCTGAGTTATTAAAGCTAACACTTCTATATTTTTATCTTCAATCAAAGTCTTTAAAATGGGCACAGCAAACTCAGGAGTACCAAAAAACACTATCTTCATAATTAATAATTATAACTTTAAGACTTTATAGATTTGTTTTAGGCTAAGTTGGTTAAAATTAATACTTGTGAGCATCTGTAATTCAGCCAAAAGTCTATTATTAAGTCTGTGTATTCTGGCTAGTAATAGTTTTTTACCTGTACATGCAGAAAAGTTAAACAAAGTTAGCTTAAATGAAGAGTTAAAACTTGAACCTATTAAAATACAAGACTTTTTCTATAAAGCTCATATTGAAAAAAGTAATTATCAACCTTTAACTTTAGATTCAGTGCATAAAGAGCCTATTTTAATTACTTTAGCTGATGTTTTGGAACAAGCTGTAGCTAATAACTTAAATTTAAACATAGCTAAATTTGATTCTAAAATAGCCAAATGGCGTTTTTGGGAACAATTTTCTGAAAACCTACCAAGCTTTACAATGAATGTCAGCAAATTCAATCAGGAAGGTACCTTTTTTATCAACCCGCAGCTTCAAGGACCCATCGATCAAAATATAGCCCAGACTAATTTAGAGTTTAGGCATCGGATTTTTAATGGTGGTACCACACTATTTATGACGATTGCTGAAAACTATTATAAAAAAGCAGTTAAGTTCGATGAACAAAGCTCATACAACCAGACTTTATTAAATTCTGTCACCCTCTACAACAATTTACTTTCAAGTAAACTCAGTATTATAGCTCAGCTGAAACTACTTAAGAGTAACCAGACCAATTACGAGCGCAGCTTAAAGTTATTTAAGTTAGGTACAGGGACCAAACTAGACACTTTGCTTGCTAAAGCTAGCGTTGAAAACGCTCAAACTGCTTTAACGCAAGCTGAAGCTCAGTTTAGAAATAGCGAGATTGAATTAGCGAAACATCTCTACTTACCTTTAAATACAGCTTTTGAAGTTAATGAACTAAACCCTAATGAGCTAACAGCCTCACTTAAAAAAATTGAATTGAATGAATTTTTAGATACGGCTTTTAGTAATAATCCTGCTATTCAAAGTCAGCTAGCACTTAGAAAAAATGCTTTGCATCAAGGTATAGCTAAAGTTGGGAATTTTTTACCTAAAGTAGATATTTATTATCGTAAAGGCTATAACGGTACTGAGTTTTCTAATTTAAATAATATAGATACTCTAGGAGTAGACGCCAGCCTTGAAGTCGGGCGCAATATGGGACTTGGACATATTTCAGATTTAATGGCTTCTAAAAACATGATAGACAAAGCTAAGCTTCAGTACTCTCAGCAACTACAAACTATAGAAGAAAGCTTAAGAAAGGCATTTGTAGAATACCAGCAAGCAAGCTCTGCGCTAACTTCATATAAAGCTGAGCTTGAAAGCTCTAAAGAAGCTTTAAGACTGAGTAAACTTCGTTATGATAACGGTCTAGGTCTTTTTACTGAACTTATCGAACAAGAAAAAGAGTTTACTGATGCCAGTGTCGCTTATATTAAAAGTATAGCTAACTTAAATAACTCTAAAGCTAAGCTAAGTTACAATATGGGAACTATTAACCTAGATGAATTACTAGCCTACGATCTGACTAAAAAGTAGCATTTTTAGGTAAAAGTCCAGTATTAATTTTCATCTGATATTCGATCGCATCGCGATTCTCACTTCTATCTGAACTATACATTACAAATTCAGATATAATTCCTTCAAACAAATAAAAGCCATCTTCATCATAGGACGTAAATAAGTAACCTTTTTCACCAGGTTGAATATCTAATTTAGCCGAATTGTTATTTTCTGCTTGTAGATTTGAGTCAACATACAAGGCAAGACCTTCATTATTAGCTAAATGCATAGCACTATAAACTTGCAAATCTGGCACTGTAAAATTATTATCTGTAAAGGATATATTATTATTTGTCTGGTAGAATCCGAAATTTGTTTCTGTCGACCACCCCATAAAAATTAAATTACCATCTCCATAGTTACCATTTTGAGTAATAGGGTACATCGCACTGCGATCACTATGCCTTTCGGTTGCTATAAAAATACTATAGTCACTATTACTTATTGAATTTATTTCAAATATTAAAGACATCTCTGTATTATTAGCTTTAATACCAGGCTTGCCAGTGCTAGAGGTAAAAATGACACCGTCATCAGCTATCATTGGCTGATTAGCAGTGTTTGCTTGAATAGCATCATTACCATTTCCACTCTGGTCATACCAAGTCTCCACAAAACATGTCACCCCTACACCCGCACAAAAAGTTTCAACAGCATCAATATCTAATTCACCTTCACTATCAAAGCCGACATCCAAGGTTCCGCCTGAGCTACGTCTAATCTTGATTAGATCACCAGTGTATGTAGGTGCAGCTCTTACAAGTGAATATAAAGCTTCTATATCATCAAAATTTTCATAGCTACGCGCTTGTGTATTGAATATACGCGCTTCTACTATCTCATTACCTGTTACTACATTATAAACATCTATTAATATATAGTGTTTATTGAAATCATTTTCAAAATCACCCTCCACAAGCTCTGTATATGCCGGCAAGCTAAGATCGTAACCATTATTATCCACCTCTAAAACAGCGCTATGTCCTTGATTTAAATTAGTAAAGTTTAGAGTCGTATTTTGACTTAGATTTAATTTATAAGCTTTTTTAACTTCACTAAAATCTATAGTATTTCCTGAGATATTTTCGCTTTCTACACTTAAATTTAAACTATGAAAACCTAAATCACCGCTTTCATCGGTTCCATAGTATAAATTAGCGGCAGGATTGTCTAAACCACCAGCAAGCTTGACTGGAGTTACAGAACCATCTCTAAAAAACCCCTGCACACTTTGAGCTATATTAGCTAAATACATTTTCACATCGAAATTCAAGTCTTTAAGTAAGATAGAACCATCCGTTATATCTGCTGATGAAATGGTACTAGCGCTGCTCTCTGTACTAAACTCTTCTAGGAGTAGTGGTTTTCTTAAACCGTTACTCGTAAAATATAGCTGACCGCCATCAAACTCTAGAGCACCGTCTATTAAATTATTAGTTAAAACTGATGCATTTAGTAATAATGGAGCGTAATCGCGAGTGTTAGCTTTTATATCTAATCTAGCTTTAGGAGTCTCTATCTTGCCGATACCTAATCTCTTAGCTGATGTTAACTGCACTGCATCTTTATAAACCACTTGGCGGCGAACTATCCTTTCTCCACTTTTAAAATTATTATCATCTTTAGCAAGTGGTGTTGGTAAATCTATTTTATAGATAGAATTTGGTAAACGAGAGATACTCACCTCACGGCTTAGTTGGTTACCTGTCTCAAAACGCAAGTTACTAAACACAAATTCATCAAAAGCACATTCTTGCTGGTTAGTATCATCCTGACAATCGAATATAGCTTCATCTGTTAATAAAGTTTCACTCAATGAATTTAAACTTAAAGAATATCTTGAAATTATACTTTGATCACCAGCCTGCAATATTAGTTCATAATTTTTACTGTTTAAAAACCGCGGTATCTTTAAAGTAGCTCGAAAGCTGTTAAAAGAGTTTATGGGCTCGCGGATAAAACTTTGGGATATTAAATCTCCCGTGCTCGCTTCTTTCAAAATGATACTAAATCCATTTGTTTCACTTATGGATTTAGTATTATTAAGCTTTATAAAAAAACGCATTGCATAGGTGCTTCTTTTACGAAAATTTATATTCAAATCTCGGCGCCTAGTACTTAATATTGCAAATTCACAATCCCCGCCTATACACGTTAGTTCACTCAAGCCTTGCTTCGCTAAAACATTAGCTGGGGAGACTAATAAAAATGCAAGGAAAAGTAGTATTAATGTGAAAGCCTTAACAAAGTAAAGTTGTTTAATTTTCAAATTAGTTTTTTCATTGTACATAATTAGACTGATAAAATTTTGTTTCCCATTTTTATAATATGTAATCTTTTAATCTACTTAAAGTTTATAAGCTTTCCTCTGTTTATATTAGATTGCATATACACCTTCATTAGTTATAGTTGTTAAAGATACCTTCAATAATTTCTCGCCCAGTTTGATCTTCAATAACATTTAAAACGATATTATGGAAGGCTCTAGTTTCATCATATGAACCTCGCTTAATAGATACTGAGTCTGGTAATGTTAGTGGGTGAGCGCCATTTATCATAAGAATCGCGGTATGAGCTTGATTTATATCTGTAAAGTTCAAGTTAGAGTTACCACTTAATGTAAACTTAAAAACTTTTTTAGGTTCAGTAAATTCAACCGTTAGATCGTTTATTGTTTCTTCAGGTATAGTAAAGTCTACTGGTACAAACCCAACTACTGAGTTGCCATCAGTACCATAATAACGTCCGGGACTAGGATTAGAGCTACCATTTAATAATTTTTCAGGAGTCAAAGAATTGTCTTTAATTACCACTGAAAAAGTTGTAGCCAAACCATTCATATAAGCTAAAATTTCTGGGTTAAGGTCACGTAGAAGAATTGATTGATCAATAATATCCGCTGAATCAATTGAACTTGGTACACTGCTATCAGCAGTTTTACTAAATACAAGCCTAGAGTCACTTGCCGTAAAATATAAGTCTCTACCATCATATTCAAAAGCACCATTGATTGGAGTATTAGTTAGACTAGACTCTTCTAATAATATAGCTGGATAAGCACCATCAGTACTTCCTAGATTAATTACACCATTTAAATCTTTATCACCTAAGTTTAAAGTTTGCTCTATAGTTTTTTCAATGGTTTGAGCAGCTATTGATACTTCTTTTCGAGTACTCATACGATCAAAACTATTACTATTTTTACCATTCATAGCTGTTGGTATATTAATCAAAGTTTGACCATTATTCTTTTTAGTTAAATTAATCTCACGATTTATGAAATGCCCAGCTGCCAGCTCTGTAAACTCTAAAAAGTAACGATCAAAATTACATTGATCAAAACTTTCTTCAGTGCAAGAGTTATCTAAGCTATCTAAAGTTAACTTATCAGTTTTACCTGTAAAGTTTAGTCTATAGCTGGCGATAACAGTGCTTTGATCATCTTTTAAATTAATAATAAACTCTTTAGTACCATTAAAGGCTTTAACAGTTAGAAAACTTCTAAATTTAGCAATAGCTTGCCTATAGTTCACTTTTAAATGACTAATAGATACCAAATCATTACCCTGTATCAATTCAAGTTTAAGATTGCCATTAAATTTTTGAGCTTTTTTAAAACTAAAAAATAACTTTAGGCTTGTATAAGGTTTAGCACCAAAATCTATAACCCGATTATCTGCTTCAACCCTTAAAATTACATTGCTACAGTTACCATCTATACAATTCAATAACTTAGTACGCGCATATAAATTATTAATTCCACATGCTAATAATACAAAAAATGATATTACCTTAATTTTAGATACATTAATTCTCATAAATAACTTATAACCCTACGTTTCTTTTTATTTGCTCTTCAATAACTTTTCTATAGTTAGCATGATCAGCTGAGTATATAACAACTTCAGAAATAGCTCCTCGGTATTCATATACTCCTGAGCTATCTATACTAGTAAATATTTGCCCAAAGTCACCAGGGTGAATCGTAAGTTTAGTAGCATTTGCTGTAGTTCCAGCAAGCACAGAATCTAAATATAAGCTTCTACCAGCATTAGCATTTAAAGAAAAAGTGCTTATAAGCTGCATTTGGGGTGATACATAAGCAGGTACAGCTAAATCAATCTCATTATTAATTTGTCCAGCTTGAAGACCAGTATTAGTAACCCAGCCTAAATAGAAAATCTCATCATTCTGCAAATCGCCAGTATTACTGATAGGATATTGATTACCACCAGCATCCCTTCTTTCAGTTGCCATAAAAACGCTATACTCAGAGTTATTAAAGGCTTGAATATTAAACTGCAAAAACATTTCAGTACCACCACCAAACGAATTAGCACCATCATCATTATTAGAGACTATAGTAGGCTTTCCAGTACTGGAGGTGAAGACAGTCCCATTTACACTAATTAAAGGTTGCTTAGTAACATCAGTCTGCACGGCATTGTTACCATTAGTACTTTGGTCATACCAAGTGCGCACAGAACAGGTGATAGCTCCAGCACAAAATAAATTTAAAGTGTTAAGATCAAGCTCTCCGTTAGCATCGAAACCGATATCTATAGTGCCACCATTACTTCTCTCTACTTCAACAGCTGAACCATTATAATCAGAGCGTGTTTTAGTTAATGAATAAACTGCTACAATATCTGAAAATTCATAATATATATCTTCTTTAATGTCACCCCAGTTAAAAATTTTAGTATCTACAATTTCTTTAGAATTTGTATCATCAAAAACATCAAAAACAAGTACGTGGTGCTGCCTGAATTTGTCGTAGAGATAATCCTGACCTACCTGCGTGCTGGCTGGCAAATTCAGATCATCGTAGCTAGTAATATTTAAAATTACTTTATGTCCAACATTTACATTATTAAAACTTAATGTCTGAGCGCCAGTATATTCAGCGTCATAAATAGCAGTTAATTTAGAAAAATCTATAACAGTATTATCATCAATATTTTGCTTAAAAATAACGCTGCCTACATCATGAAAACCTACTTCTCCAGCATTATTAGTTCCATAATATTTATTTTCACCGACTGGAGTATTAACTCCGGCAAATTTTAATGGAGTAATAGAACCATTACCTATTATCGCTGAAAACTCTAAAGCAAGGTTTGACATGTAAGATGCTATCTCGGGATTAAGATCGTTAATCATAATAGATTGATCAACTATATTTCTAGATTCATATTCACCCACCCTATCATCAGACAAATCAAATTCCAGTTTTTTTCTTTTATTATTACTTGTAAAATAAAGTGAATTACCATCATACTCTAGAGCACCATTTACAGGCTTTTCTGTAAGTTTACTTTTTTCAAAAACTATAGCTGCTCTATCACCGTTAGTCGACCTAATGTCCACTAAAGCTCGAGGCTCCTGCTCGCCAAGTGCCAGTCTGCCATCGCTGGTATAGCTAAGAATATCTTCAAAATTATTAGCTTCGACAACTTCCTGCTCTAATATACTAAAATCGTTGTTTATATTGGTAGCAGGAGTAGGAATATCAAGCTGTATTAAACCGTCTTTTTGTTTTGATACACTTATTTCACGCTTAACGCTATGGTTACCTTTAATTCTTAGATTATTAAAAAGATAATTAGCAAAATCACACTTATCAAAAGCATCCTCTGAACAGTCGTAATCACCTAAGACTAAATCATTATTCGAAGCTGTACCTGTGATTTGTAGATCATAGCTAGCAATATTAGTTAAATTTTGATCATACACCTTTAGTATGAAATTTTTAGTACCATTAAACGCAATAATTTCAGCCGAACTTTTAAGATTAGGTGATTTATTTTTTAAGTCAGTATCAAGAAAGCTTACTGAAACTAATTTAGGTTGCTCTAAACTTGAGTCCCACAGCTCTATTCTATAATCCTGATTTTCCTGTTCCGTATCGCTAAAATTATGGTAAAAAACTAATTTAAAGCTTCTTTCATCAGCAAAATTTATCTCAAGATTATCTGCTGATATATATGTTTCAAGGTTATTACACTCACTTAGTGAACATGACAATAATTTCAACTCGCTAGCCTTTACTAATGGCTTAGAATTCACAAGGTTAAAAATTATTATTAGTAAAAGAATTATACTTATCTGCAAGTTTTTCATGTATAGAGTTCATTAATATTTAAATCTAATTTTTAAAAATTGATTTTTAGTTACAGTTTTGTTATACCCATACTTTGAAAGTACATAAGGCATTCGGGCTAGACTTTTGATCTAATTAGTGCTTAAGTTTCATTACAATAAGGTATAGAGCTTCAACTAAAATTCAAAATTTTTTTAACTTTTAGAGGTTATTTAGATATTAAAAGTAAAAGAATTATTTCTGAAAAATAATTACATATAAACAAAAACACCTGCTAGTAAACCAGCAGGTGTCTAAAATTACAGTAAAGTGTTTAAAAGATTTAAGCTACGATAAAGTTAAAGAACAAGAACTTCTTGCAAGATTTTTTGTTCGTCTTTAATTTCGTTTTGTACGATAGTATCAAGCATTTCACCAAGTGCATTATGAACAGCATACTGATAATTTAGCTGAGAGTTACGATGATTAGCTAAAACTAGGTTTTCATTAATCGCTTTTTGTTCTTCGCCATACGTCTTATTAGCATACATATTACCGACAAATGAACCGACCGTTCTACCAATACCAAAACCAATTACACTACCAAGTGGACCACCCATAGCACCGCCAGCGATACCAAGCATACCACCAATACCTTGAGCTCTAAAACGAATTTGATCCATTTTAGTTCTAACTTCACCAGTACGCTTAGTTAGCTGGTAAATGTCTTGAAAATTAGCTGACATAATATATTTCTGAGTATTACTCTGAAACATGTGCTGTATGCGCCAGTTAATAAAATTGGGGTGATCGTAAGTTGCGCTCATGTATAAACCTTTTAAGTTATCTTCTTAGTAAGATAATTGTTGACAAGTGACATTAATAAAGAATTATGACTTCTTAATTAGTTCCATGTCTTTTTTGTATGCATCTTTATCGCCTTTAGCGATTTCTTGCCAGAATTGTTGATTTAGTCTAGCCTGACCAGCTAACTGCCTTACAGTTGAAAGTAAATTTCTTGCTGCCTGCATATCACCATTACCTAGGATAGCCTGTTGAACAAGTTGCTCTGCAAATGCGTTATCTGATTGTGTCTGAGTTACTAATGAGTTAGCATCTGACATACGCTCCGCTGCGTTAACTAAAGGTACTGATTGAAAAGTTGCCATAAATAAAAATCTCCTTGCTTTGATTCCTAATTTAGGTATATTGAATACTTATTAAAAAATGTTTAAGAGTAAATTTTATTTTTTAGAATTTTTAATATTAACTATTAGCTTGGCTTATATAATTTTACCACGCATTATATCAATTCAAATCATCAGGGGACGTTTATTTTAAAGGCTTTACTTTATTATAGAGTGCTTATAAATAACATCGAAAACCAAGCATTTTACTAAATTAAGAAATGCTCTTAAAGTATACTCACCACTCTTCAAATAAAAAGTAAACTAATTTAAAGTATATTTAGTAGTCTGGAAGGACCACTTAAATAGCATGGAAGTACTACCTAACAATATGAATTATTCATAATTTCACCGACACCACCAGCGCCAGGTACTATATATTGGATATCAGTTAAACCTTTTTCCTCAGCTAGCTGGGTTCCAGGTACAGATGAGCGCACTTCTTCGCTTGAAGCCCCGCGATCTAATCTCAAAGTATAAATAATCATTTCAGGAGCCTCAGCTTTTATCTTCTGAATAAATTCAGAAGTAACAATCATATTCATGCAGATAAACTTAAATGCCTGACCTTTAACTTGCTCTTGATAATGTTTATAAACCTCAACCAGTGAGCCACCAGTTGCACCCATCGGATCTGGGAAAAGTACAATCGCATCTTGCTTGCCACCACCGATCTTAGAGCCATGAAAGTCAGTACCGACTACTTTTTCTTGATCATCAACTTTACGTGAAACAAAGATATGATCTTGCCTGACACGATCAGGATCGATAATATTATTTAAGGTCTCATAACAGATCTGACTCGGTACAGTACCAGCGCGCGCTAGGTTCACAGAAATAGCGCGCGCGTTCTTGTCGACAACCTCACCACGCCAAACGCCATATTTACTGATCGCAAACATGCGCGTGGTAACATTAGTCTCTAACTTAGGAAATTCTTTCGAGATTACATAACGAATTAAATGCGTGTAAAGATCTTTAACAATTTCAGTTACGTATGGTTGTTTAGTTTCTGGACGCGATAAATCCGCCAGTCTAGTAGTTAGATATAGGTCATCGATAATATGTACCTGATCACCGTAATTATGCTTAAGTTCTTTCATAAATTTTTTAACTAAAAATTAGTTTGCCCAATATTATATCAGGATCTGAGGTTTGAGATTTACAAGATAAAATAAGTTATAAAGTTTATTAAAAGTGCTCAACGAATCTATCTTAAGACACAAAAATGATAATGAGAAAAGCGTATAAATTTTTAGACTTATTTTCTAAAAATTTATATAATTTAGAATAAAATTACAAAAAACGCCTAAATCTAGAAAATTTTTATAAAAAAGCTTTAAATTTAGAATTATTTTCTAAATTTAAAAATGAGCAGCTATATACTACTTTTAGATTATTTACGATATAAAGCAAAGTGCTAAATAACACAAAAGTTTATGACGATTAGCAAAAAATTTATAAAAGGCGAGATTGATATTTTTAGATTAAAACTTGTAACTAGAAGCAGCCAGCACTAACTAAATTAGTCGATTACTGCGCCTTCAGATTTTAACCAGTCTTCAAAAACAAGAATATCTGGAATGTAAAGGTCACCATTTTCATCGTTAATGATAAAGCCTTTATTACGCAAGCGATCAAAACTTTTTGATACTTGTTTAGGGCTAACTTCAGCTTTTTTAGAAATCTTCTGAGTGCTAAGTAGAGGAATTTTAGTACCTTTCTTAGATACTTTACCACCTTGCATAACTTCTAAATACAAAGCAAAAGCCACTCTAGCTTCATCATTAAGTTCGATTGCTACTACCTCATCTTCGGTAGCTGGAGCCATTACTTCTTCGTTATTAGTTATTTCAGACATTTTATATGATATTACCATATCTAATTTAGCATAGGCTTAAGCAACATTCAGTTTAAAGAATTTCTTAAAAATTATTAGCAATTATCTTTAATACTACTTGTTTAAAGTGAGCTTGGTATTTAATAAACCTAATTAACTATTACTTATAAAATAAACCTGGTAATGCTGGCGAAATAAATTTTATAACTCTCAGTTAAGCAAGTTTAAAAGTTATCTGCTGGACCAAAGTTAATTCTAAAGAAGTCCTTGTTATACAAAGCATCGATAATCGGGAAACCTAAATCTACACGGATACGCCCAAAAAATGGCACCGCCACTCTGACACCCACACCTGCAGACCAAGCCTGACTTAATCTATCAGTTAGACGGTTAAAATCAGTACTACCACCTACTACACCAATATCAGTAAACGCTGCTAAATCTAAGTTTTTAAGATATTTATTACGCTTTAATTGTGGAATCACATTATAGATCGGCGTTCTAAGCTCTACTGTGCTAATCGCTTGCGTGGTACCTAAACCTAACTGCGAGAATTGTCTATATCCCCTAACACCAGAGTTACCACCCAGTCTGTACTGAGCGAACTGTGGAATAGAACCAAGCACATCATAGCCCCAACGACCATTAACTAAAAAGCTACTATTTTTAGGTAAACCTACATAACGCGAAACGCTACCACTAAATTTAGTAAAACTATCTACCTCACTAAAGCCAAGCACAGGCTCTAAAGACAGCTGCGATTTCCAGCCTTCATGTGGGTTTTGCAGGTCATCAAGCTTAGTAAAACTATACGCTGATTTAAAGTTTATAAACTGTCCCTGAATTAACTGATCTTCTCTAAGCTCGCGGGCAGCTCTTAGAGCAAATGGTGAGACAGCAGGATCACCAACACCTGGTACATAGTTTTGACCTACATCAAAAAATTCAGTGTAGTTGCGGGCGATATCACGGACGTAACGTCTCTCTTCAAAACGATTAACCTCATCTAAATCAATATAATTTAAGCCAAACGAATTCTTTAAAAAGTGATTATCATCTTCACCAAAGACTCTAGACACACTAATACCAGTCGCTAAAGACAGCTGCTCACTAAAGTCAACTTGAAAGTTTGCGCCCTGAGTGTAATTAGCGTATAAACCCAAGTTTTTATCCGAACCAAAAACATAAGGGATGTTATAAGTAGCCCCAATAGTAGTTAAAGTCGCCTGCCTGAAAAACTGTGAATCATTGAAAGCCGAGTTAGCACCGATACCACTACCAAAAGTACCAGATAGCTGAAAATCTTGCCCTTCACCTCTGATATTCGACACTTTTAAAGTTGAATTACCAAATAAACCTGTACCCGAGTTAACACCACCACCGACGCCGACTTTAATACTACGTTTTTCTTCTAAATTAAGTTTCAGCACATAACCATGACCATCTTCATTAGGTATAATTTCACGTTCAATCTTTTTAAAATAACCAGTTTTATTTAGGCTTTGGTAGTCCTTATAAAATTCTTTTTCGTTATAGGCGTGCTTACTACTAGTGTGTGCAAGCTTACGATCTAAGAAGTGTTTTTTAGTTTTAAAATTACCTTCATACTGAATTTCAGATAGGTAACCTTCATCTATATAAATCTTGAAGACACCGATATCTTTATCCCACAAAGCCTTTTTAACCTTAGCCAATAAATATCCTTTCTCAGAGTAAGCTGCTTCAAGCGCTCGAATCTTAGCATTAAAAACTTTAGAGTTTTGCGGGCGACCGATCATGTCTTGAAAAAAGCTATACGCGTTTACATCTTGGTGGTTACGATTACCGAAAATCAAAACATCCACAATGATGGGGTTTTCATGAACCATGTAATTTAAGACGACACCTTCATCAGTTAAAACTGGCTGAGCTTCTAAAGAAGATTTTTCAAAATAACCAGTACTATAAAGGTTAGATAAATCTTTTACAACAGCCTGCTGGCTAAAATTATCTCCAGGGTGGATTTGAGTCAGTTTCTCTAAGCTGTCATCGTCGATTAGACGATTTCCTTCGATATGAACTTCAAGTACTTTTTCTGGCTCCTCAGCTGGCTGCCCGGATGATTTTAAAAAGGCTTCTTTTTTAAATATATCTTCTTTAAGTGGATTTTCTCTAGCATCAGGGCGTTTTTTGGCTTGACGCTCACTAAATTCTTTTAGATAATTTTCAACTGGCACCGATTCTTGATCGTTATTTTCAGGATCAGCCGGGTTAGTGTTAGGAATACTAAGTGGCTCGAAATTGACATCATTTTCATCGAGACCTTCAATAATATTTAACAGTGAAACAGCGCGCGCAGCTGGTTTATAAGCAATGCTGGTAAAGGCCAGGATTAGTAGACTTATATTCAATAAAATTATGAAATGTTTGATACTATTCCTGAACATTAAAATGCGATCTAAAAGATAAATCCTAGCAAAAAGATTGTATCATTATTAGTATTGAGTATGACAGAAAGCAAACAAATCCTTATCTTTGATACCACCCTGCGTGATGGTGAGCAATCCCCTGGAGCATCTATGAATGCCCAAGAGAAACTGGAACTCGCGCGCCAACTGGCTGCGCTCAACGTGGACGTTATCGAAGCTGGCTTTCCAGTATCTAGTCAAGGTGACTTCGATTCAGTTGAGCAGATAGCAACTGAAATCCAAGGACCTACGATCTGCGCGCTCGCTCGCGCCACCGAAAAAGATATCAGAGCCGCTGCTGACGCTCTCAAACCAGCAGCTAAAAAGCGCTTGCACACTTTTATCGCGACCTCTCCAGTACATATGGAATATAAACTTAAGATGTCAGAAGATGAAGTTTTAAAACGTGCTGTAGAAATGGTTACCCTCGCTAAATCACTGGTTGATGAGGTCGAGTTTTCAGCTGAAGATGCCTGCCGCTCTGAAATGCCTTTTTTATATAAGATTATTGAAGCTGTTATAGAAGCTGGCGCCTCTATTATAAATATTCCAGATACAGTAGGTTATACCACTCCAGAAGAGTTTGGTCAGCGTATTGCAGATATTAAAACGAACGTACCTAATATCGAGCAAGCTATTATCTCAGTGCACTGTCATAATGACCTAGGTTTAGCAGTCGCTAACAGCCTCGCTGCAATTAAAAACGGTGCTGGTCAAGTGGAATGTACCATTAATGGTATCGGTGAGCGTGCCGGCAATGCTAGCTTAGAAGAACTTGTGATGATCTTAAAGACTAGAAAAGACCTTGGTTTCCATACCGATATCAATACTAAACAAATCATTAGATCAAGCAAACTAGTATCAAGCATTACAGGTATTTTCGTGCAAGCGAATAAAGCTATAGTCGGCTCCAATGCTTTTGCCCACGAATCTGGTATACATCAAGATGGCATGCTGAAAAACAAAAAAACCTATGAAATTATAGATTTAAGTGAAATTGGACTCGCGACCACTCAATTACCACTTGGCCCTAGATCTGGCAAGCATGCTTTAAAAAGTAGACTTGAGCAACTAGGTTGCACTGATATTCATGGTGAAAAATTGCAGGAAATTTATCAGAGATTCGTGCGCCTAGCCGATATTAAAAAACGTGTTGATGATCGTGACTTACTTAGCTTAGTGACTGATTTATCTTTAAAACTAGTTAATACCTCAGAAACTTTTACGCTGGTTCAAGTCCAATTAGCCTGCGGCTCTACAGGCTTACCAACAGCCAGTATCAGCCTGCGCGATCAGCGTGATAAAACCAGGGTGCTTAAAGGCGCTTCGCTGGGTACTGGTCCAGTGGACGCAGCTTGCAACTGTATACGTGAGCTAACTAAAGCGAATTGTACTTTAACAGAATTTAGTATTAAATCTGTAACTGAAGGCATAGATTCTTTAGGTGAAGTAACTATAAGAGTTATCGATAATGAAACCGGGGCGCTTTACACCGGTCATGCTGCTAAAACTGATATCCTGGTCGCTTCAGCGCAAGCATATTTAAATGCTATAAATAAGTACTTTAGTGAAAGACGTGATCGTAAGTTAAATCCACAAACTTCAAATGAAAGTGAAGATAAGGTGGAAGCTTAACTAAAAGTATTAGTGATCGAAATCCTGCAAAAAATCAGTTTAAATTTGTGTTAGTTGGCTATATTTAGCTTTAATGGTTAGTAGTTTATAAAAAAAGAGATAAGTTATTAGCTCATCTCTTTTTAGTTTATTAAAATTAGCAGGAACCTATTTTATTTAAGCTGCAATTCTACGATCGGCAAGCATTTGTTGAGGTGCAGCTGCTGGTCTAGGTTTTCTAGCTGGTACTGCTATTTCTTGGCGAGTAGGAACTTTAATACCTCTAGCGATTCTATCCTTCATCTCTTCTTTTGCTAAAAATTGATTATAACTTTTAGTTGCTTTTCTAAATTCTTTATTTGAAACACCACTTTCTTTTCTACTTATAGTAATAGTTTCTTTTGTACCACCCATTTTGTTATATCTATCTAATAAGTTTTGTACTTTTTTAGCTTCACTTTTTTCACCGATTTCTCTAAGGTTAGTGATTAAATTTTTAGCTTGAGCGATAGTCATAGTAATATTACCATCTTCATCACGTTTACCAATACCTAATTCAGAAGGCTTTTCAGCTGATTTAGCTTCAGGTTTTTTAGCAGTTTCAGCTTCAGGCTTAGCAGGAGTTTCTGTCACAGAACCACCTAATTTAGAAGTCAACATATCCATCTGATTAAAACCAATACCAGGCATTTCAAATTGGAATTGTTGCATATCAGGTCTATCTTTCATCGCTTTAAGCATAGCTTCACCCTGTGTTTTTAGGTTTTGGTTGCCAGTACTTATTAGTTTATTAGCAATACCAGTAGCTACTTTACGTGACATATTGTAGTAAATAGCTCCGTTATCACGGCGACCAATAGTTACATAGTTGTTTTTAAATTCAGGAAGTGGGATATCTTTTTTAGAAGCCTTAGCAACTTTTTGTTCACCTGCTACTGGCTTAGCTTCAGCTGGCTTGCGAGCTTCGCTATCAGCCTTTTTTTCTATTTTAGCTTTAGCGACTACTTGAGCATCAGGAAATTGAGTTGTTTTTTTAGCTGGTTTTTTAGTTTTGGTTTGTGCTTTAGCAGCTTCAGCTTTTTTTACAGGTTTTTTAGCAGTGTCTGCTTTAGCTGTCATACTATCCCAAGCTGCATATAACTCGCGATTGTTTTCACCGAATGTTAGTGAACCTGATGGCGATTTAGCTTTTGACTCAGCCTTAGCAAATTTATTATCTTTAAGCGATACATCAGCAAAAGCAAAAGTATCAGATTTTTCTTTTTTAACAGCTTTAGGCTTAACCTCTGGTGAACCTGCTGCTGGTTTAGTTGAGTCAACTTTTCTAGTTTGTTCTGGTCTTATTGCTGCAATTGTAATAACTTGTGTCATAATTCTGATTTAAGCTCCTGTGAATATATATAGTACATATACAATACAATTTGATAAGATAATTTAAAATATTAGCGACCTGATAGTGCTTTACTAGCTTAAACTGTTCAATCAATTTATTTTATTCTTCAATATCATATTATTTAAGGTGAATTTTTACTTTTTAGGTTTAAAGAACTAAGATAAATCCGACTGAAGTTAACATAAATCTTGCGCTGCTATCTTAGACAAATCAACCATATAAAAATCCCCCTAGCTCAGAAGCCAGGGGGATAATAAATTATTTTAGTTACAAAACTTTTTTTCAGGTAAAAAGCACTTTAATTTATTTGCTTTTATTATATTCTTTGAATGAAGTTACCTCGCCTGAAGGAGTCTTAACAAACTGCTTATTAGCGTAATCGATGCTATGACCTAGACGACCGATAATTTTACCTTTAAGTCTAAGGTTAGCAGTTTTAGTTTTAGTATTACCTGGCTTACGAGCATTAGTAATAGTCACTTTAGAGTTAGAGATTTTAGCATTTAATAGAATTACAAACTCATCACCATCAATTTTCTGTACTTTAGCTGTACCAGATATAGATGACCCTAGGTCCTCAGAAAAACCGTAACTTAAAACTTTAAAGCCTTTAATTGCAGTGAAAGCACCAGTAACACTAGCTACGTTATTTTGTGAGCTAGAACCACTTAAAGTGACATCGTATGTTTGACCTTCAACTAGAGCACCTGTATTAATGAAATTTATGATAAAACTACCAGTATTACGCCCTCTTTTTAAGATAACTGAAAAGTCTGGTGAGTTATTAGTTTGATTTAAAGATACAGTGGTCATAGACCTTAATTTAGCCTTATTAAACTGCACGACTGACTTAGGGTATTTATTTTTAGCTTTTTTCGCTAGAACTTCAGCGCCGCTAAAAGCAAAGAAACTTAATAAAACTAATAAAATAGTACTGATTTTTTTATTCATGGAAACGATTATACCAAGATGCAAATTATCATTTGATTAAAAAAGCGACAATCTATAAAATTATTTTGATCGATTACTGTTCTAAAGATTTGACTTGAAGCAAGTTTCACTCATTTATTTCACTTTAAACCATAAACCTAAAGTATAATCAAGACCTTTCACTTTTACTATAGACAAACTACCTTCCGAAAATGTTATTACAGAAGTCTTCTAAGCACCAAATATTTTAACGAACAATACTTTAGCTTATTATCTTCAAGCCAACTTTAAGGCTGATAAAAAGCTGAGTTCATGCTAATTTATTATTGATGATTATTGCGATTGATGGTCCAGCTGCTAGTGGTAAAAGTACAGTAAGTAAGATAGTAGCAAGTAAGCTTGGCTATATTTATATAGATACAGGAGCAATGTACCGTGCTGTTACAGTTGCTTGGTTGTTTTGTCAGGATTTAATACCTGAACTTGCAGGTTTATTCGAAAACAAAGTGCTTTCTAAGATTAAAATGCTGATCAACTCTAAAGACCAGCAAGACGCGCTTTCATTAATAGTAGATAATTTAGAGATTCAGTTTAAACCTGATGCTGATAGCGCTCAAAAAATCTATATCAACGGGCACGATGTTACGAATTTAATTCGTACTAATGAAGTTGCTCAGAATGCAAGCTACGTGGCAACCATCAAATGTGTGCGCGATCATTTATCTAAGTTACAGCGTGATTTCGGTAGCAATGGCAAAGTGGTTATGGATGGTCGAGATATCGGTACTGTCGTATTTCCTCAAGCCGAACTTAAAATCTATATGATAGCTTCAGTCGAGATTAGAGCCCAAAGACGCAAGCAGGATCTAGCAATGCGCGGCGAGCAGGTATCTTTAACTGAACTGAGTCAACAAATAGAACAGCGTGATTATTTAGACATGAATCGCGAGGAATCGCCGCTAAGAAAAGCTAATGATGCTGTAGAAATCAATACAGATAACTTAAATATAGAAGAAGTAGCTAGTTTAATTATCGATATGCACGCTAAATTAGAGCAAGTTTCACGGTCTTAATCTACCCTAAATGCTGCTGTTCAACACAACTTTAAATTAGAAATTTATTATAATTTTCCCTACTTTTTATAAAATTATTCTAAAAAATGTCTCGTTTTAGAATAATTTCATAATTTTCAGGCTTTCTTAGAATTATTTTATAAAACAGATTTACTAGTTTTTAGCAGATCCATTGTAGTACTGCACTTTAACTAGTTACTTTTTATAATTTATAGAAAAATTTAGCTTAAAGATATAATGCTATAAAATAAACTTATTTAAAACGCTTGCCGTATTTTAAATGGGTATATCTAGCATTAAGAAGCGCTAGCCTAAAGCCCAGCGAGCCATCTAAGAACCCAAGACGTACAAAGTATTTATAAAAGAAAGTATGAAAAACTTTTAAAGACCTTAGCCATTTTGGTGCAGGTTTAGCAGGACTTAACTTAGCAAATTTTAGGTAAGCTTGTTCCATTTCAGCATAATTATTATAAGAATAGTGTAAAAGTGGATTTTTTAAATCCCGAACCTGAGCTTTAAAGTTTTTAGTATACTCACCAGAGAGCTCGTCCTTTAATTCGATACTTTCATGGACTTCACATGAGCTGAATCTCGCTAATGATTTATTCACTAGCCTTAGCTGATAATCTGGGTAATAACCGCCATTTAGGATTGCCTTATCCGCGATAAACAGTTTTCTAGCAATACGATAGCCTGCTTTTCGGGGGCTATTTGAAGTTTGCAGTTCATGCGCTTTTAATTCTAAAATTTCTTTAATTAACTCAGTACTTAAGACCTCATCAGCATCAAGACTTAGTACCCAAACACCTAAACATTTCTCCATGGCAAAGTTCTTTTGTTTGCCGTAACCCAACCAGTCCTGCTGGTAAATCTTTATTCTTTTAAACTGCCGTGCAATTTCAAGTGTTCGATCTGTACTACCAGAATCTACTAAAATGATTTCATCGGCGACCTGATCAGCTGCTTGAAGGCAATTCAAGATCTTTTGTTCTTCATTTTTACAGATTATACTGACAGAAAGTAAGGTCATGTTTATTTATCATCTATATTATAAGCCTATTCTCAACTAGCAGCTAATTAATAATTAGCTGCTAGAAATTTTTAAAACCTTAGACTCCGGAAAATTATCTTAAAAGCTTAATTATTAAAGTAAATATATTACCAGACTATGAATATATTGAGACTAAGCAGTATAAACACTGTTATAGACGAAAGTTTGTATTCTCATTTACATAAGGAATATTAAATGTAATGATATATTATTAATACTTTGGAGAAGTGTCCGAGCGGTCGAAGGTGCTGTCCTGGAACGACAGTGTATCCCAAAAGGGTACCGGAGGTTCGAATCCTCTCTTCTCCGCCATCTTTAAAATTAAAATAGAACTTATTAAAACTTGTACAGTTCTATTTTTATTTTAAGCTAGTGAAAAATATGAGAAAATCCACTAGCTATAAAAGACATGCCCATGTCTTTTATTACGCGTTCCTTCGGGGGATTACTAGCGAGCTTAATCTTAATTCAGCGAGCACCACCCCTAAACCTCTCTTCTCCGCCATCTTTAAAATTAAAATAGAACTTATTAAAACTTGTACAGTTCTATTTTTATTTTAAGCTAGTGAAAAATATGAGAAAATCCACTAGCTATAAAAGGTAAAACTATTTTTTGAAATTATCATAACTTAAAGTACAATTATTTTACTTAAGAAATAATTAAGTCTATATGATTTATTACCAATTAAAGTTCTGTAATGATATATTTTATTGTAATAATATAACATTACGAGAAATCAAAAGATTTAGGAATCTAATAAATGAATACTATTAACCCATATAATCATCCAGAAAGAATTAGAAGCACTATGCCAGTAGAAACAGATGATCTTGAAGCTAAAAAGCATAATAATTCTATAAATACTCCTAGAAATAATGGAGAATCTATTGCTAAAGCTACTGAGCCAGCAAATTTATTTGATCAAATTACTAAACAAATTAATGCTGGTAACAAGATAGATGAAAATAAATTAGATTCACTGTCTAATCATTTTGAATTGATGACAACCTTACATAAGGGCTCATCTATGAACGATTGTGCTCATTTAAAACTATTAAATGAAGGCAAACCTATATACGTTCTAGATAAAAATAAAACTCATATATCCATTATTTCTCCAAATGATTCAAAAATTTCGTTTAACTCTAAAAAATATTCTCTAGCTGAATTTTTAACTCAACAAAATCCTAAAATAATCTCAGGAAACCCAATGTTACAACCTTTAAGTCTCCTAGGTGAGATCCACTCTAGAAATAACTCTAGTGATGAGTTAGGCAAAGAACTTATTGAAGCTATTGAAAATAAATTCTTTCAAGTTTTGTCAGAAAAAATATATATAGATCATGCAAAGTTTACTTCAAAAAATACCACTAGTTAATAGTATTTTCACTAATAAACCTAAACCAGTTAGTAAATTAGAGGTTTTAGCACCTCAGCCTACAACTAAACCTAAATTTATTGTAGTTGTACCTAAGGGTGAAGACCAAAGTTCACTGGAATCAGCATTAAGTAGTAAATTAAACAAAGAAGACTATCTCATACAGAGTGACCCTAGTTTACCTTCAGGAAAAGTTAGACTTTGTATTATTAAGGATTTAAATTTAATAAATAGTACAGGCTCTTTAGATGAAAACTTTAGAAAAGATAATTATCAAACTTTTCAATTTGATAAATCGAGTAAGCTCATTGAAATATTAGTAAAGAAAATTTTTGAAGCACAGAGTCAATTTGAACAAACATCTAACGATCATAAAAGGGATCAAATAAATCTTATAAGCGCAGCGCCTACAACTGTTTCTGATAAAGAAATAGCGGCTTTAATTAACGATCATGGTCCTAATTGCGGTTGCCCAATCCATGGAGGTGGTGGCAGCATTAAACTTGATCAATCAGAGCGTGAAGATTTAATAGATGGTTTGATAAATAGCACCTCATATAATGCCGAAAATAAATCCATAGATAACAGATTAACAGAAGCGCTGGACTATTATTCTTCTGTTAAGAATTTACCAGAGGAGTGCAGCACCCATGACAAAATTCTGAAGGATCATAAAAATATTTTTATAATTCTTCAAAACCAAGATTCTAAAATTAAAAGTGATTATTTAATATTAGTTGCCAGAAAAGAAAGTAATAATGACTTTAAAGTTCAATATTATACTTTAGAGGATTATTCAAATGGAATCAAAGATCGTACTCTCAAAAATGAAACTCTAAGAGCCGATGAAATGCATAGTAAGTTTCACAATGAAGTTAGCAGAGAAGATGCATTTAAAATTCTAAGTATCATAGACAAACAACTTAAGGCTGGAACTGGTGTTGAAATTAAGTTTAATTTTGAATCTTTCTTTGATGAAAAGTTGAAGAAATTCAATGATATTGCTGATGATCAAGATTTCAAAACATCTTTTGTAGGCATGTTACAAACGTTAGAAAACAAAGAACAGAAAGAAAGGGGAAACGCTAAGTTGCAGGGCAAGGAATACGTTGAAACTGAACTAAGTCAGAAGCCTCAAGCTAAATTAATAAGAAAATTAAGTACTAAATCAACTAATTTCAAAAATCAGGCAAAACAGTATATTTTAAATAGTGTTGATGACTGCTACCAATACACAACCCAGCAGTTTAGGCGCGGAAAATATAAAGATGTTAGTCACAATTTATTAGAAGCTTACCAAAATGAAAAAGTCACTTTAAGCCTAAACTCAAGTACACTTCTTAACAACACAGATATTCAGTTAGACGATGAAACTGCTGGTAAACTTGCTCAAAGTGATTCTAAATCACAAAAATTCATTCGCGATTTAGGTCAACTACCAGCTGCACAAAATAAATATGTTAAACATCCTGAGAAATTACAGCGGGAACTTGGTGAGGAGTATAAAAAATATAAAGAATCAGATGCTAGTGGAAGACGCAGGCAAGCCATAGCTATTAACAATGTAGGTGGCTTTGCTTTAACTGGAGCTTATTCAAATTTAGATAAAAAAGACGAGTTGATTCAGTCTGGAGTCTATAAGGAAATTAATGAAAAAATTCCAGTAGAGCTCACTAAAGCCGCTACAGCTCAATTAATTGCTGAAAACGCTTCAGAAGATGTAAAAGAAGAGCTAAAGTTAAGAGGTGAATTAGTAGAAGAGGCAGATGATAAGAACACTAAGGAAGATAATCCAGCTGATAGTAAAAAGACTGTAACTACAACTCCTGCTATCAGCAGCACTGAGTCAACAGTGACACTTAAAACTAGCATAGAGACTGACGCTACAGACAATACATCCTCCAGCAGTGAGTCCATAGGCTCTTCTGAACCTGACACTACTGACGCCCCAGAGATTGATAGAGACGAAGAGAAACCTGCTGATACCATAAGTTAACTTAATTACTCTTAATATTACTTTAGAAATTTTAAAGTTATAAATATTCAATTAAAAAAACACTTAAAAGTCATTTTTTTATGCTCTTTCAGCTATCAAACTAAATCAAAATATAAGCCCGCAGCTCAATTGCAACAATGTTACAATTAAAATAACTATAAAATAAAAATAGATTTAGAAAGTTAAAGTGAATTTTACTAACATTTGAATTATCTAAATCAAGTAAGGAAATACAATGATGACTCAAGAAAATACAAAAAAATTACCAGTAACTGTTTTATCAGGTTTTTTAGGAGCAGGTAAAACAACTTTATTAAATCATATCCTCTCTAATCGCGAAGGTTTGAAAGTAGCTGTCATCGTAAATGACATGAGCGAAGTAAATATAGATGCAGGTTTGGTTAATCAAGAGTCTAATCTTAGCCGCACTGATGAAAAGTTAGTGGAAATGTCTAATGGTTGTATTTGCTGTACCTTGAGAGAAGACTTATTAATCGAAATTAAGAAACTAGCTGACCAAGGTAGCTTTGATTATTTAGTAATCGAATCTACAGGTATTTCTGAGCCGATGCCTGTCGCTGAAACTTTTAGTTTCGAAGATGAAAATGGCTTTAAATTAGATAATTTTTCAACTTTAGATACTATGGTGACTGTTGTAGACGCTTTTAACTTCCTAAAAGATTATGGTTCGCAAGACTTTTTAAATGATAGAACCATGGAAAGAGATGATGAAGATAGCCGTACTATCGTAGATCTTTTAATTTCTCAAGTGGAATTTGCTAACGTGGTCATCTTAAATAAAGCCGATTTAGTAAACGATGAAGAAAAACTGGAGGTAAGAAAAATGATTACTGCCTTGAACCCTAAAGCCAAGATCATCGAAGCTGTTAATGCTAAAGTGCCACTAAACTCTATTATTAATACTGGCATGTACGATCCTAAGATCGCCGAAGAACATCAGGATTGGCTTGAATCTTTAAACGAAGAAGAAAGGTCAGAAGCAGAAGAATACGGCGTGTCAAATTTTACTTATACCGCCAGAAGACCTTTCCACCCAGAAAGACTTTCAGAGTGGTTTGCTAACAGCTGGCAAGGTGTTATCCGTTCTAAAGGTTACTTTTGGCTAGCTACCAGAATGTCTAAAATTGGTTTTTGGTCTCAGTCAGGCGCTGTCTGTCAGGTTAGAATGCTTGGTTACTGGTGGGATGCAGCACCTAAGTCTCACTGGCCTCAAGAGCAAGAAAGTATCGATAACATTATGGAACTTTGGCAAGAACCATTTGGAGATCGCAGACAGGAGATAGTTATTATCGGTATCGATATGGATAAAGACTATATAACTGAAGGTTTCGATCAAGCTTTACTTACTGATGATGAATTAGCCTTAGGCGTAGATGAATGGAAAAAGACTTTTAAAGATGAATTTACACCTTGGCACGATCTAATCTTTACTGAAGATGGAGTCTTTGCGACAGAAGAGCCAGTTACAGCATAGATAACCAAGACGTAGAACTAGCAGCGAAATAAAAAACTAGTTAGTTTACCTACGTGCGTGATTAATATGCGCCTGAGTAAATTGATTAGCCGTCATGGCAGCCACTATCGAGATCTCACCGCCCAGGCAAGCGGCAGCAATAATTTCAGCAAACTCTTTACTTGAATTAGGGTTTCCAGCTTCAAGTCCAAGTAAATCGAGGCAGGCTTTAGAGCTAGGAAGCTTAGCACCACCTCCAACTGTACCAACTACGATATTTGGCATAGTGACACTGACATATAAGTTTTCGGCACCATTTTTAGACTGCTTTTCAAAACGAGTTATACCAATAGCTGATTCAGCCGTGCAAGCAGCGTCTTGGCCGCAAGCTAAATACATAGCAGTTAAACCGTTAGCATAGTGAGCCTGATTACCTATATATCCTGCACTTAAGGCAGCATAACTAGACATTTGCCAGATTTCAACTATATCATCTATAGTACAGTGTAGCTTTTGTTTAACAAGCTCTTCAGGTATTAAAACTTCAGCACTAACTCGCGCGCCGCGAACTCCATCCAAACTCATAAAGCTAGCTTTTTTATCTGAAGAAAAGTTAGCTTCGACTAAAGACCTAACAATATTAACTGGCGCATGTGCAATCACATAATCATGAATATGCTGCGAAGCTACAGTTACCATATTTTGTCCAGCAGCGTTTGCAGTGTCGTAGCTTAACTTTAAATATAAAATGTTACCAATCTCACTAATCTCAGCTGACTGTAATTTACAGTAATTAGAGCTTCTTTTTACAATCTCATTAAAACAACCTTCAGAAACTTTAGTTTCTAGCCAGTTTTTTAACATAACCAGGTCTGGTAAATTTTCAAGCTTAAAAGCAGGCACTCGGCTTAATGAATTCTTACTAAAATATGTTTTAGCTCCACCACTAGCACTAATTATATTAGCTCCTCGACTATAAGAGGCTATCAGTGTACCTTCAATCGTCGCAAATGGTACATGATAGTTACCGCTAGCATAGTCTCCATGAATCTTTAACGGTCCAACTAAACCTACAGGCATGTTTATCATACCTAAGTAATTTTCAATGTTATTAGCAAAGTTATCAGCTTCCATTAAAGCACCATTAGCAAGCAGCTGGTCTTTTATATTCTCGAAAACTTGCCTATCTAAGCCTTGACTTATAAAGAAATGCTCTAGTTTGCGCCAGCGTCTTGAAGTAAGCTTCATTTTTACGCTGTTTGTTTCATTAATAGTTTTTTCTGTTAAATTAATCATTAGTCTAGACTTTTTATAAAGTTATAATTTTTAAAATCTTCTAAAGATTATAGTCGCTAACATCTAGACGAAGAATTATATCTATTTAATCTCAGCATTTTTTATGAATTTTACAGCTTAAAGAGAAATTCAGTTCATCATGAATATATAAATGCTAGCTTATATCCTAACTTTTAATATATACCCGCGTACGCAGACTTTAAACAAAGATATATAGTTTAAGCTTAGAAAGGTCTTTAATAAACCTGTATAACCTAGATATAGAAGTTTTATCGTTCGAGTTAAGCTAGAAATGAAAATTAAACTTTTATAGTAGCCCTGAGTTTAAAGTAGTTTAGATTCCATAAAAGTTATTAGCCTAAACCAGCTGGCTAGATTTTTAAATCTAATAGTGAATTAATTCAAAACAAGCTAAGATAAATTTGAGATGAAAGTAGCTTCTTTGCCATGCCCCTGCACGCCGACTAAGACTTATGCCGAGTGCTGCCAGCCACTGCATAATGACCAGATTCAGGCAGCTTCAGCTCTTAGATTAATGCAAAGCCGCTACAGCGCTTTTGCTCTTCAAAAAACAGCTTATCTAATCAAAACTTGGCACCCAAACCATAGACCTAAAGACCTAACATTAGACTCTAAAACCAAGTGGTTGAGTTTAGAAATTATAAGTAAAAATGCTGGTGAAGTGTTTGATAACACTGGCATCGTAGAATTTAAAGCCCACTTTAGTCAAAGAGGTAAAAAAAGCTTTATTCACGAAAAAAGTGAGTTTAAAAAAGTCGCTGGTAAGTGGTTGTATACTTGCGCTTTAAATTAAGCTTTAGTTTAGTATATTTATTAGAAAACTTTAAATCATACTTCAGCTCACTATAGAGATTGAAAGTATCTCTAAATTAAGCTACTTAATAAGTCCTCTTTAGCTTATATTGTTTTTATTTAAAAAACTATTATCAAACTAAGAGAAAACAGTTTTAAAAGCTACCAACTATAAAATCCGATTAAAACTTCACCCTCATTAAAGAATCTAAGCTGGAGCTGGGCTAGCTTCAGGGCTGAAGCTATCTTTAAGTCTAGTACTAACTTGAGATATAAATTTAGCTGGGTTTTGCCATGGCATAGCTATACTTTCGGATTCGCTTTGCAACTCTCGAGTACGTTTGTACTCTTGGGTTGCCATCTTAGCTAGCGCATCAGTTGCCATCTGCATTTTAGTATTACCAGTAATATCTGAAGCTCCGCCCATAGCGAAAAACAGACCAGAAAGCCAGTAATACAAGCGACCTTTCTTTAAATTATCAGGATGAAGCCTGTCCATACAAAAAGCTCCGACCCCCATAAAGTCGCCTAGCACTTTTCCTAATTTTTCTTTTCCTACTAAATGCGCGCCTACAGATGCAAACGAACTTAAACCACCGATCATACCCATAGTCGCTTTAGAGTCACTATATAGGCTTTCATGCCATAGTTTTTTGAGTTTAGTTTTTACATCAGTGTCTTTTTCACTTAAAATACGTTTAAAGTCTTT
The DNA here is from genome assembly GCA_964438425.1 of uncultured Gammaproteobacteria bacterium. Lineage (GTDB taxonomy): Bacteria > Cyanobacteriota > Vampirovibrionia > LMEP-6097 > LMEP-6097 > CAYTKM01. The sequence goes on along the minus strand of CAYTKM010000002.1, from coordinate 536,988 downwards.
AAACATTTCTTGCGGGAACTCTACAATCCTTTCAAGCGCGACTTTAGCTGATACCCCGAAGCTTTCATAAGCCTTCTCTTTAGTATTGCGTGGATGCTGCGAAGATTTTGAAGATTTATCGATCGCAGCATCGGTTACAGCTGCGCCGGCGTATAGCCGGCGCGCCGCATAAATCCATTTTTCAGGTAAAAATGCAAACGGCACATCTAGTAAATTACCGAAGGTAGATAAAAATTTGTTTTGCTTTGCTGCCATCACCCAACCTAGATTACTATTTTGAAATAAAAAGCCGCGATAAATTCCAGAGCTTAGTTTATGGAGCTTATCTTTAGTCACATCATCTTTAGAAACACTTTCAAAACCTTGCACAGCTAGATTAGTACCAGCAGTTAAAATATTTAACCAAGTGCCACTCATCTTCAAATACTTGTTTTTAGGATCGCTAAAACTATTAAAAGCCTTAGCTAATTTAGGTGACGCTTTATCTAAAACTTCGACCACATAATCTGTACCTGTTTTAATAACTTTAGACTTTGCTTGATCAGAAGAAGTGTTATTATTGACAGCTACTTGGATTAAGCTTGCTTTAGAGTTTCCAATACCATTTAAAACTTCTTTTTTATTATATTTATCAGCAGCACTGACCTCTGGTTTAAACTCAGCTTGAGAATTCGCAGTATTATCAGGTACTGATGTATCTAAAGAAGATTTATTTAATTTACCTGATTTTTCATTAGCAGGCTCACTGAGATTAGAATTAGAAATACTGGCAATGGTTTCATCATCAGGATTAGCATGCAAAGCTACTAAAATTTCATTTAAAGTTGCAAGCTCTTCTTGTGAAAGCTTTTTTATTTGTGGGTTATCAGTAGGTATAGCTGATGAGCCACTTTGTACGTTTATTTGCCGAGCGAGTTTAATCAGCTCAGGTGAAAATTTATTTGCGGCAGTAGCACTTAATTTCACTTTCTTGATTGTACAGATAACCTAATCTAATTAAATTATTAGTCAGATCTGTATCACTAATAATAATAACTTAATTAAGGTGCTTATTATGTATATTTGACCATTAAATTTAGCTAATCCTTAAGAGACTAAGCAAATTTATGCCCTCAAGTTAAATAAAATAAGATCATTTAATAAGCCCTATTATAATCTTTAATAATTCACTAGAATTGTAAGCTTCATTTCCATAGCAATAGACCTACTAGTGTGAAAAACGCACCTATAGATGGCATCAAGACTATATCGAGTAATAACTTATCAAATTCTTTAAGACAGAACTCTTACTTGGAGTTAGAATCAATATATGCATCTATTTAAGCACCTTGCTTAAATTTGGCAAACTTATTATCTAATTTATTTATTATGCTAAAAATAGCAACTTTAATTAAAAAACAGCTGATCTTATTACTTCTGGTAATGACTATTACGATAATTAGTGCACCTACAGCGCAGGCGCGCGATAATATCATCGAAAGTGAGGCTAGCCAAGATGAATTTAGTGCTTATCGTGATGAAGTAGTTAAAGCCATCCAAAACGCTTTAGTAATCCCAGGTGATTTAGTTGAAAGGCATTACAAAGTGTATTTCGAGATTGATCCACAGGGTGAGCTGCAAAATGTAAAAACTATTAAACCTAGCATTGATCCAGGCTATGATGCAGTTTGCCGTCTAGCATTAGCTGAAGCTGAGTGGGGCAAACCACCACAAAACAGCACACTAAAATTCAAATATACTTTTAACTATAAATCTCCTAAAACTAAAAAGCGCGAAGTAGATCCAGAATTAGCTGCGATTTTAGCCGAGGCTAAGGCTGCTCGCGGTGAAAAAACTTCTTCTTCTAATGTCGGTGAGCCTGAAATAAAATCAGCAAGCTTAGTAGATGTCACTAAAGTTAATACGCGCGCTTCAAGTACTAATAGTTTACCTTCAGTCGATGAAATCATGGCAAACAGCCAAAACAGTGCAAGTAATTCTAAAAAACTTTATGGTACCGAAGAATTTTTAATCCAAAAACTCTTCCAAGACTTAAAAAGAAAGAATGATCTTAGTCAAATCGAATCTTGCAAAGTGAGTTTTAAAATTAACCAAAGACGTGGCAAAGTTTATGCACTAAAAGTTAAAACAAAACCACGTAAATTTAGTCACTTAATCTATCGTCTACGCAAGCAAATTAGAGCTTACGACCTTACAGAATTTGAGGCGATGGATATTAAAAAAGTTAAATTTAGCTTCGATCAAAATCAGGTTTTAGAATAATTTGGCTCCTTGAGGCTGCTCAGTAGAGTTAGAGTCTTTTCTATCTTGAACTTTAGTTATTGTTTACCAAGCTATTATTTTTGCTGATTAAAACCTGAACTTTAGATTGAATATTGTTTGTAACTGTCATTAATTTGCCCTCTTTTTAACATAACTTACAAGAATATAAAGAAACTCAGCCTATTATCTTGATAAAAAATTCTGTCATTATCTTTTGTAGTCAAACTGTAACTTAAACATACTCGACTCACATGCAGCTAAAGTAAATGTTTCTATGGCTAGCAATATATTCTTTATTTTATTTAAAACCTTTTATTTAAGCTATAATTCAGCTTGATGACTGTCAAGTATTCAACCCTTACTTTAAAGCCTCAGCTAAAACAAGCGATAAAAAATCTAAATTTTAAAGAGCTGACACCAGCTCAGGAGCATGGCATACCACTTTTGCTGGCTGATAAAGATCTTGTAATGCAAGCCAAGACTGGTACGGGCAAGACTGCGACCTTCGTTATACCGATAATCGAGAAGTTAAATGAAGGTTTAAGAGCGCCGCAGGCGCTAATCTTATGCCCGACACGTGAACTTTGTCTTCAGGTAAGCGAGCATGCAAAAGCACTGGCTAGCACTTTTGAAGAGCTTGAAGTAGCTGCGCTATATGGCGGTCAAAAAATCGAAACACAGCTTAATTTTTTAAAAAATAAAGCACCTAAGATTATAGTAGGTACCCCTGGACGAGTCTTAGATCACATAAAGCAGGGATCTTTAGCTGTAAAACACCTTAAAACTATTATTTTAGATGAAGCGGATCGTATTTTAGAATTCGGTTTTAAAGAAGATATTAAAAGTATTATGGATCAAGTGCTAAATTATACAAACTTTTCGTTATTTTCAGCTACTATGAATGATGATATTAAAAAACTAGCTCAAGACTACCAAAATAAAGCTAAATATCTTAATTTATCTAAAAAAAATCTTAGTAAACCTAAATTAACCAACCTTCACTTCGTAGTAGCTGTTGAACAAAAGCTAGAAGCCTTGAAACGATTACTGGCTAGCTATGATCTCCAAAAAGTAATCATCTTCGCTAACACTCAAGTGCAAGTCAAACAAATCTTTAAGCACTTTAAAGAGCTAGGCTTCAATATAAACAGCCTTTATGGTGATTTAAAACAAAAGAAACGCGATACTATTATGCAGGATTTTCGTGATGACAAGTTTCAGATTCTAATCGCTACCGATTTGGCTGCGCGTGGTATTGACATACCAGAATTAGATGCAGTTGTTAATTATTACCTGCCTAATAATCAAGATGACTTTTTGCACCGTGTGGGTCGCACGGCTAGAGCAGGTAAAGAAGGGTATGCACTTAGCTTGCTTGGTGCTAAAGAACTCAAATATTATCAGGAAATGATCACAAAGCTTGATCTAACCAGTAAAGCTGGTGAACTTAAAACTTTAAAGCAACTCAACCTTAATACTACTGATACCCTTAAAAACTTTTTAATTACTGGTTTGCTTAATAAAAATACCGTTAAAAAACAGGTTAAAGCTATCGATAAAAACACTGAACTGTTTAATACTAATGATAAAAGTGCTTTAGAAGTGTTTTATTTAGATAAAACTTTTAAAGGGTATGAAATTTTAGGTAAGCTAAGTAATCTATCTAAGTAATACCGATTTCAAGAATCAAATATATTTAGCTTGCTTGATAGAAATTAGATTTTTAAATAATATTTGTTTTATCTTAGATTAGCTTAAAGAAAATACTTTACTTCAGTGAGGGCAAAATACCTTCATTAAATATGAAAACAATCTCCAGAATTTCAGTTCTATAATTTAATATCAATTAATACATTACACCTAAGCATATAAGTTAAAGCTTGTGGCATATATATAAAGAGAACTCAATAAATACAGCTTATTATAATTTATTAAGTTTATTGCCATTAAAGAATGTTGAGCTCTTATAGATAGTGAGTTAGGTAACAATTTTTAAAGCACTTTATTTTAAATATATATAGAAACTATGGACAAAACAGCATGCTTAAATGAACTAAAAGCTCTTAAGCACCTATTAAAAAACTATAAATCACTTTTAGTATCATCTAAAAGCGATAGCATGTCTAAAATTGTTAAAAACCAAGACCAAATAAGTAACTGCCGTCACGAATTAGTTGATCTTTACAATCAACAACAATCTAACATCACTCAATATGGAACTAAGCCAGTGGTCAGGGTTGGACCAACCCATGAAAAAAAGTGCGCTTACGAATTAGCTTTAAAAGATACGGATGTCATTTTAGATACCATCCCTGCTATAGATGAAATTCTACTGGATTTAAGTAAAGCACATTTAAAACTTGAACAAACCAGTGATGAAGAGTTTGATTTTCATGCTAACCCTGGAATAAATACAGAAAACTTAAGTCCAGCAAAAAAAATGCTTTATAAATTTAAAGCGATGTTCAATATCGCCTTTCATAACAAAAAAGAAGCTTGCCTAGTAATACTTATAATTTTAGTAATATTGTTTTTTTCAATGCAAATCCAGGTTGATCTGGTATAAAATATCTCTAGATGTCACTTGCTAGCAGTATCGAAAATTTTTCTAAAACCATTAAAGCTCTCAGAGATCCTGAGACTGGTTGTCCTTGGAATCGCGAGCAAACTAATAGCTCACTTAAACGTTATTTATATGAAGAATTGTATGAGTGCTTAGAGGCGATTGATCATGTTGAAATTGATCCCACAAGTGAGCGCAACTGGCATGAACTTAAAGAAGAGTTAGGTGATGTACTACTTCAAGTTGCTTTGCATAGTGAGATTGCCGCTGAAAAAAATGCTTTCGATCTAGCTGCCGTTATTGATCAGATTAATGAAAAAATGATTCGTAGGCATCCACATGTCTTTGCTGATGTCAGCGTCTCTAAAACCTCAGATGTTGATACCCACTGGGAAAAAATCAAAAAACAAGAAAAAGCTGAACGTAAATCTATTTTTGAAGGTATACCTAAAGAATTGCCTAGTCTAGCTCGCGCTTGGAAAATATCTAAAAAAGCTGTTCGTGAAAGCTTCGAGTGGGATGAAGAGCATAAATTATGGCAGCAGCTAGACAGTGAAATTAATGAATTTAAAGAGGTAGTTGATAACAAAAAAAGCTTGAGTGCTAGTGAAAAGGCTGAGGCAGAACTAGAATTAGGTGATATTCTATTTACAGTTGTGAATGTCGCTCGCTGGCATGCAATTGATCCTGAAGACGCCTTAAGAAAAACTAATAATAAGTTTACCGAGCGCTTTGATATAATGCAAGCCATTATTAAAGCTAAAAATCCAGCGAAAAGTATGAAGGATTATACTTTAAACGAGCTTGAAGAATTCTGGCAACAAGCCAAACATGAACAAATAAATGCCCAATCAAAAGTTAGCTAGTACTGCTTTACTACACTGCCTAGACCTGGCTTTATATGGTCAGGCGTTTAGCTACCCGAACCCAAACGTGGGTGCCTTGATCTGCTTTCAAAACCTGATTATAGCTAATGGCTCGCATTTAAAGGCTGGTAGCGAGCATGCTGAGATTCAGGCTATTAAGCAATTAAAAAGAAATCTAGCAGCCCCTGAAAACTTTACTTTAATAAATAATATACCAAGTGTCTTTAGTACCATTAATGAACAAAATTTAGTGCTTAGTAACTTAGATTCACTCAGTTTGGAGCGCTCTATTGAATTAGCACGTTTTCACTTTAATAATCTAAGTTTAAGTCAGCCTGAAGAAGACGAAAACCTACAAAATTACATTAAAGTGCTTGAAAAACAAATTGCTCAGAATTACCGAGAACCTAGTAGAGATAACCTTAGATATGTTACTAAATCTGAATTTGAAAATATTTGTGAGCGTTTTGAAAATATAAATGATATCTATCCATGTTTAGATTTTTACGTTAGCTTAGAACCTTGCACTCATAAAGGTAAAACACCTGCCTGCGCACCCGTCATAGACAAATTAAAGTTTTACTCACTAACTTACGCGACGCGCGATCCTAATCCTTTAGTAAAAGCTTACCGCTATAAAAATGTAAAACATATAACTGCACTAAGTGAGCAATTTAGTGACTTACAGTACGTTATTAATTATCGTTTTTTAGAAAAATTTAGGCAGCTTAATAGTGAAAAAGTCTCAGCTGATAATCAAACTAATTCAGACATGAATAGTAAGAGCATAATAAATTATGATCAAAGCAATAAGTCAAACTTACCTGGTAACATTACTGCGAGAGCTAGTCAAAGCAACACAAGCAATCTTAAAAATGAACAGCCAGACAGTAAAAGCAATATAACTACAGTCAGCTTAATAGATCAAAACGAACAACAGCAAGTAGTAGAAGCTGAAGATGCAGAACAAAAGTCAGCATGCGCTAGCAACTACCAACTTTCTGAAAAACAAATAAGCATAAAGATTGCTTGCAAAAGTGATGGCTCCACTATAAGCACCGAACGCTGGATCACTAATACACGCTCGCGTTTACAAGTTCAACGCGAGCGCGCATGCTCAGACCTCATTATCTCTGGTTTAAAAAGCGTAATTTTAGACAATTCTCGTTTAAATGTTAGAAAAAGTGCAAATGAGCTATTTTTAGCTGAAAATAAGACAGCTCCAGTTCATATTTTATATACAAACGATCTTAATAACGAAAAACAACTAAAAAATCTTGAAGTTTTTAAGTTAAATCAGACTAACTTAGTTCAAATTAACAAAAATATATCTATAGGTGATCAAGTAAAACAAAATAAATCTATAAAAATAAACGATTCAGTAATTAAAATTCTTCAATTTAGAGATTTAAAATCTTACTTTAATAGCTTAAAAGACTTTAACAGTATTTATATAGAAAGCGGTAAGGCTTTAAGTAATAATTTACTTAAAGCAGGTTATGCAAATAAGATTACACATTATGAAGTTTTAGATGAAGAGGTTTCAGAACCAAGCTTTAAAAGCTATCTATTTAAAGCGTTAGAAGATACCTTGGAAAATAGATATTTATCTGAACAAATCGTTAATAACTTTATTTTTAAAGCGAGCACTTTAAAAAATTTATCAAAATATTACAAGACTGAATTAAGTTTAGAAGAATTAAGACAGATAACCTTAGCGAAGATTCTAAAGATCATTGATCGCTATAATAATGAACAATTAATAGCAACTGACTATAAACTTCTTGATTTTGATTACTATTATGCAGATGAACAACTAGATATAAAGTTAGAGCTTACTATCTAACTTTATAGCTTTAATCTAGTAAAGATTTAGTCTGATATCTATGTGATTGTATATAAGCTAATAGCTGATTGCGTGTATCAACAGCTACACCAACCATAATAATTAAACTTGTAGAACCAAGACCACCAAGAGTATTAACTTGGCACCACTGCTCAGCGTGAATAGGTAACACAGCAATTAAACCAATTGAAATAGCACCGATAAATACAATTCTTGAAATAGTCTTCTCTAAAAAATCACAAGTTGGTTTACCTGGCTTAACACCTTCAAGTGAATTACCAGATTTCTTCAAGTTATCAGCCATATCACGTGGATTTAAAACTATAGATGAATAGAAGAAAGTAAAAGCAACGATTAATAAGAAATAAACTATTGAATGCTCAACCTTAGCGTACTGGAAAATAAACTCAATTCTTTGAGCAAACCAATTGCCAGTTTCAGCAATAAAAGTACCTGATGTTTGTGCAATACCTGGAATCTTAGCAAACAAGTCTCTTAAAACAATCGAAATAGATTTATCTTGCATACCAGCAAAAGTTAGTAATTGAACTGGCATAAAAAGTAAAGCACTAGCAAAGATAATCGGAAGAACACCAGCTGGATTAATCTTTAAAGGTAAGGTATGATCTTTGCTTACTATGGCGTTGCGTTTAGCACCATAAATCATCAGATCACGCGAACCTTCTTGAATATAAATAATAAGTACAGTTAAAGCCAAAAAAATAGCAACTAAGGTAATTACTCCCCACTGAGGAGTAGAACCAACACGCAATGCATTAGCAGTATCCTGAATCATTATAGGCATCTTAGAAGCTATACCAACAAAAATAAGTAAACTGGCACCGTTACCAACACCACGCTCAGTGATAACTTCACCTAGCCACATAACAAATAATGCTGAAATACTTAAAACAGCTACTGTTCTTAAGTAAAAGACCATATTAGGATCAACAGCGATTTGTGCAACATCTAAGAACCTAGCCAAAGCAAAGCTCTGCAAAACAGCTAAAATTATAGTCGCATATCTCGTAATACGTTGAAACTGCTTACGACCTTCTTCACCTTGATTTCTCTGGAGATCCTTTAGGTAAGGTACAATTTCAACTAAAAGCTGCATAATAATGCTTGAGGTAATGTAAGGACCGATACCTAAGGCAAAGATAGATAATGCACTTAATGCACCACCAGCAAACATATCAACCAAGCCTAATAATCCCGAGGATAAAACCGAGCTTGACTTAAGTGCTTCTTGGTCAACACCATAAAGTGGTATGTGAACACCCAGTCGATAAACCGCAATCATTCCGATAGTAAACAAAATCTTCTGGACAAGTCCAGAAGATTTTGTAATATCTGTAAAATCTAAACTTTGAAATTTATTGGATTTCAATTACTTTTCCACCAGCTTTTTCAATTGCTTCTTTAGCTAAAGAACTAAATTTATTTGCTGAAACAGTTACTGCAGCTTTCAACTCACCATCAGCAAGTATTTTTAAGCCGTAAGATTCAGCTGATTTGATAATACCATTAGTTTCTAAAGCAAGCAAATCAATTTCAGTTATGCCTTGATCAGCTAAGTCCTGTAGAACATCAAGGTTAATAATACTGTAAATCTTACGATTCATACGAGTATTAACTTGATGTTTAGGTAATCTTCTGTATAAAGGAGTTTGACCACCTTCACGATAAGGCTTTTTAGACCAACCAGATCTACATTTTTGACCACGCATACCGCGACCACTAGTTTTACCTAAACCAGATGGAATACCTCTTCCTCTACGTTTTTTTTTGCTAGTCGCTCCAGCAGATGCTTTTAAATTTTTTAATGTATCAGACATGATATTTATACCTTTACGTTTCTTTTCTATTAACTTACAGTAACTAAGTGATTTACTTTATTCAACATACCTAAAATAGTATTTGAATCAAAGTGCTCTACACTTGAATTAGTTCTTCTTAAACCTAAAGAATCTAGAATCTTAGCTTGTTTTTTAGAAGCAGCAGCGCGACCTCTAGTCAGCTTGATTGTTATTTTCTTTAATTCTCTGTTTGTTGTTTTTGACATTTTTAAATCCTTAAATTAAAATAAATCAGTTAATTACTTAGCGTGTAGCATTTCTTGAACTGTTAGACCTCGAACTTTAGCTACTTCTTCGAAACTACGTAAAGATTCAATAGCTTGTATAGTAGCTCTAGCTGCGTTAAGTGGTGAGTTTGAACCTTGAGATTTAGCTAAAATATCACCAACACCAGCTAATTCAAGAACTATCCTAGGTGTACCACCAGCAATAATACCAGTACCATCAGCAGCAGGTTTTAACATAATCTTAGCACCACCAGCTTCACCAAATATTTTATGAGAAATAGTAGTACCTACTAAAGGAACCTCAATAACGTTTTTCTTAGCATCAGAAACTGCTTTACGGATAGCACCTAAAACTTCAGAAGCTTTACCAACACCAACACCAACTTTGTTTTTCTCGTTACCAATAATTACTACAACTCTAAAAGATAGCTTTTTACCACCTTTAACAACCTTAGTAACTCTACGTACTTGAACAACTTTTTCTGTATACTCTGAAGGCTCAGCTTGATCGCTTCTTTTTTGGCGACGGTTATCTTTCTTCTTACCACCTGGTCCACCACCAAACTTACGTTTAGCACCACCAGCAGCAGAATTAAATTTACCTTCATTCGGCTTACGGTTAGCTTTAAATTCTTCAGCAGGAGCTTTACCTTCTACTGTTGGAGTTTGTTTACCATCAACTTTTTCTACTTTAGCAGCATCTGTAGCAGGTACTTCAGTTTTTTTATCTTTATTTTCAGCAGCTACCGCTTCAGTTTTTGCTTCAGCATTGTTTGCTTTAGTTTCGTTAGTTTTTTTGTCTTCTGACATAGTTTAAATTCTCCAAAAATTAAAATTCTAATCCAGCTTCTCTAGCAGAGTCAGCAAGTGCTTTGATTTTACCGTGATAAATATTACCACCTCTATCAAAAACTACTTTTTCAATACCTTTATCTTTAGCGATAGAAGCAATTTCTTCACCTAAAATCTTAGCAGAAGCTATGTTAGAACCAGTAGCACCTTTAGTTTTAAGGTTAGGTGATGAAGTAGAAACAGCACATAAAGTTTTTGAAGAATCGTTAGCAACTAATTGATCAGCATCAACTACGATTTGTGCAGCTAAATGTTTATTAGATTTGTAAACAACCAATCTAGGTCTTTGTTCAGTACCAGCAATCTTCTTTCTTGCTCTGAAATGTCTTTTTTTTGTTCTTACTTTTTTTGCTATTAAAGCCATAATAAGTTTCCTTTAAATTTATTTACCACCAGATTTACCAGCTTTCTTGCGAACAACTTCGCCTTGATATCTGATACCTTTACCTTTATATACTTCAACAGTACGTAAAGATCTAATCTTAGCAGCTACTTGACCTACGATTTCTTTGTTAGGTCCTTCAACTAAAATTTCTAAGCCATTAGCTTCAACCTTAAAGGTAATACCTTCAGGCGGCTCCATAACTTCAGGGTGTGATTTACCCAACTGAAAGTTAATATTACTACCTTGAAGTGCAGCTCTGTAACCAACACCCTTAATTTCAAGACGCTTAGAATAGCCGATTGTAGTACCTACAATCATATTATTAACTAAAGTTCTAGATAAACCATATAAAGCACTTGAACGCTTAGTTTGTTTAGCAACTGTTAGTTTGATGGTGTTACCATCCATATCAACTGCAATTTCAGGAACTATAACTTTAGAGAGCTCCCCTTTAGGACCTTTAACAACAACTAAAGTACCATTTTCTTGCTTTTCGATTTTAACTTCTACGTTCTCAGGAACTATAATTTCTTTTTTACCAATTCTGGACATGTTATTTCACCTTAATTACCAAACTGTACAAAGCAATTCGCCACCAGCTTTTTCAGCTCTTGCTTTACGATCAGTAAGTAATCCTTTATTTGTACTTAATACACAAATACCTAAACCATTAAATACACGTGGTGCATATTTAGACTTAGTATATTGTCTTAAACCTGGTTTAGAGTATCTCTTTAAACCAGTGATAGCAGGTTTTTTATTAACGTATTTCAAAACAATCTCAATCGATTTAGTTGAAACATCATCATTATTAACGATACTGTAAGATTTAATATAACCTTCTTTCTGAAGTAATTCACTTAGAGCAAGTTTAATTTTACTAAAAGGTACTAAGACAGTTTTTTTGTTAATTAAAAGAGCATTTCTAATACGTGTTAAATAATCAGAAATAGGATCATTTGTTACTTTATTTTTAGTTGCGTCAGCCATTATAATTTATCCTTTTCTTACCAGCTTGCCTTTGTTAGACCAGGTATTAAACCTTTATGTGCCATTTCTCTTAATGAATTACGACATAAGCCTAGATCTCTATGATAACCACGTGGTCTACCAGTCAACCAACATCTATTTTTATGTCTGACATAAGATGAATTAGCAGGTAGATTCTCTAGTTTTTCTTGAATAGATATTCTTTCTTCAAGATCTAACTCAAAGTCTCTTAACTTTTCTGTTAACTCTTTACGCTTTTGAGCATACTTTTGAATTAACATTTTCTTTTTCTTTGATTTTTCAACAGCTGATTTTTTTGCCATAATTTTTACCTTTCTAGACTGCTACCGCTTCCTTCTTTTTAGGATCCTTTTTAAAAGGAAAACCTAACATCTCAAGTAGAACAAGTGCAGATTCATTATCTTTAGCAGATGTACAAACAGTAACGTCCATACCTCTAATCGCGTCAACCTGATCATATTTAATTTCAGGGAAGATAATTTGTTCTTTTAAACCTAGAGTATAGTTACCTCTACCATCAAAAGCTTTTCTTGAAATACCTTGAAAATCTCTAATCCTTGGCATTGCGATGTTGATTAGCTTAGATAAGAAGTTATACATTTTTTCACTTCTTAAGGTTACTTTTAAACCGATAGGCATATTTTCTCTTAATTTAAAACCTGCGATCGATTTTTTAGCTCTAGTAATAACTGGTTTTTGACCAGCGATTAAAGTAAGGTCACGAATAGCGTTTTCTAAAGTTTTAGCATTAGCTGCAGCTGCACCTAAGCCCAAATTAATTGTAACTTTTTGAACACACGGAATTTCATGAACGTTTTTTAAAGAAAGATTTTCTTTAAGTTCGCTTTTTACTTCTTTTTCAAATTTTTCTTTGAGTGATACTGCCATTAGCCTAACTCCTCATTACTAGTTTTAGCAATTCTAACTTTGCGACCATCTTCAAGAATTTTTTTACCAACTCTAGTGGCTTTCTTTGATGATTCATCCCACAACATTACTTTACAAGAGTAAATAGGTGTTTCAATCTTGATGATTTCACCTTCAGCTCCAGGACCTTGTGCTTTTTTATGCTTAGTTTTAACATTTACGCCTTCAACTAAAATTTTACCGTTTTGATAAACTTCTAATACTTTAGAAACTTTACCTTTTTGATCACCAGAAATAACGACTACTTCATCACCACGCTTAACATTTGATTTAATACGAGGGTTAGTAGCACCTACTTTACTTAAAGCTTTTGACATAATTAACTTAGAGTTCTTTTTAACATGAGCTCTAAGAGGCTTTTTAGTATATGTCTTCTTAGGTTTACTTAATTTATTATTCATTTATACCACCTCCTGTGCTAAAGAGACGATCTTCATGAAACCATGATCTCTTAATTCACGTGCAATCGGACCAAATACACGTGATCCAATAGGGTTACCATCTTTATCAATTAGTACGCAAGCATTGTCATCGAATTGAATCCAGCTACCATCTTTACGTCTTTTACGTTTACGCATTCTAGCAACTACACCACGAACGATAGCAGATTTCTTAACCGACATATTCGGTAAAGCATCTTTAACAGTCGCGACAAATACATCACCAATTTCTGCAAATTTACTATTTGATTTTAAAACTCTAATTACTCTGACACGCTTGGCGCCAGTGTTATCAGCTACATCTAATTCACTTTCTTGTTGTAACATGACTTAATCCTTAATAATTACGCTGCTTTTTCGATAACTTCGAGCAACTTCCACTTTTTAGTTTTTGAAACAGGTACAGCCTCTTCAATTAATACTTTGTCACCAATCCCAGCTTTATTCTCTGGGTCGTGTACAGCGTAAGACTTAGAATAGCTAACTACCTTAGGGTAACGCTTATGCTTTTTTCTGTTTGTAATAATCACTGATGCTGTTTTATCAGCTTTATTATTTTTTACTAATCCAACTAATCTTCTTTTTGGCATTATACTATTACCTAATTTTCATCCTTTGTTTGCTCTTTTTCAGCTATTACAGTCAAAATACGAGCAATTGATTTTTTAGTTTCCTTAAGAGAAGAAACATTTTCTAACTTCCTAGCATGGAAAGACATTTTAGCCTCGAATAGCTCATTATATAAATCATCAAGCTCAGTTTTCAAGTCCTTAAGGTCTTTTTCTCTAAGATCTTTAGCTTTTAATAACATTCTAGACTCCCTCCCTAGTAATTACTTTACATTTACATGGGAATTTCGCTGCAGCTAATTCTAAAGCACGTTTAGCTACTTTCAAATCAACACCTGCAATTTCAAAAATCACACGACCAGGCTTGACAACAGCAACCCAAAATTCTGGATTACCCTTACCAGCACCCATACGAGTTTCAGCCGGTCTCATAGTAACAGGCTTATCAGGGAAAATTCTAATCCAAATTCTACCACCCCTCTTGATATGACGTGTCATAGCTCGACGAGCAGCTTCGATTTGTCTTGAAGTGATCCATTTTGGTTCCATAGCTTGAAGACCGATTTCACCGAAATGCACATCAGCGCCTCTAGTTTCTTTACCATTCATGCGACCACGCATTTGTTTTCTGTGCTTAGTTCTCTTAGGCATTAGCATGGTTAGCACCTCCTCTGATACTGTTACCAGCAGCAGCCTTAATGTTAGGCTTAGCTTTTTCACCTGGCTTTAAAATACCTTGGTTAACCCAAACTTTAATACCAATGATTCCATAAGTAGTTAAAGCTTCAGCAAACCCATAATCTATATTTGCTCTGAAAGTGTGACAAGGAACACTACCTTCTTGAGAAACTTCTGTTCTTGCAATTTCAATACCTGATAATCTACCAGAACATGAAATTTTAATACCCTGAGCGTTAGCTCGCATAGCTCTTTGCATTGCTTGCTTCATAGCTCTTCTAAATGCGATTCTTCTTTCAAGTTGTTGAGCGATACTTTCAGCAATTAACTGAGCATCGATATCGATTTTGTTAACTTCAAATACATTTAACTGAAGAACAACATCAGAGTTATTAATTAGAGCATTAAGCTCAGCTTTTAAACTATCTAAACCTTCGTTAGCTTTACCAAATACTAAACCTGGTCTTGCAGTAACTAGATTAACTTGAAGTTGACCTGGTTTACGTTGAATAAGTACTTTACTTAAACCAGCATTCTTTAATTTCTTTTTTAAATACTTTCTAATTAAAGTATCTTGTTGTAGTGTATAAGCGAATTGACCAGCTCTAAATTCAGCAAATGTAGTTGAGTCAGCCGAATCAATGATACCAAGTCTATTAGCTCTAGGTGGTACTTTTTGTCCCATTATTTTACCTCTTTAACTTCCTTCTTTTTTTGGTTCTTTTTGTTACGTGGAGAAACATCCCAAACATGCTTAGCATATTCAGCTGGTTTCATTTCACTAAGAACTAGATTAAGTTGAGAAGTTCTCTTTAAAATAGGAACAGCTCTACCTCTACTAGCAGCTCTAAAACGCTTAAGCATAGATTTATCATCAACTAAGAATTGAGAAATATATAAATCCTGTGGATTTTCAACTCCGTGATTATGACTTGCATTAGCTACAGCACTTTTTAAAAGTTTTAAAACAGGTTCTGCTGCTGCATATGGCATAAATTCTAAGTAATCCATAGCCTCACCAACTTTTTTATCTCTAATAAGATTTACAGTACGACGAACTTTTCTTGCAGTTTGACGAACAAAGCCTAATCTAGCTTTAATTAATTTAACTTCTGACATAATTATCTACCTACTTTAGCCTTTTTACCACCAGCGTGACCTCTGTAAGTTCTAGTTAAAGCGAATTCACCTAACTTATGACCAACAGTAGAATCTGAACAATAAACAGGTACGAATTTCATACCGTTATAAACAGCGATCGTATGACCTACCATTTCAGGAATGATCATTGAAGACCTTTTCCATGTTTTAATTACTTTTTTAGCACCTTTTTCATTCAACTCTTTCACTTTTTTATATAAAGAGTGATGAATGTATGGACCTTTTTTTGCTGAACGTGACATATATATTTCCTAATCAAAGCTCCACTTATGCAGCTGAGACTTTAACTCCTTTACGATTTGTAATTATATACTTAGAAGAATTCTTACGATTCTTACGTGTTTTAAGACCAACACGCTTACCAGTATAAGTTTTCGGGATACCACCAATTGGTGCGCGACCTTCACCACCACCATGCGGGTGATCAACAGGGTTCATGGCTGAACCACGAACAGTCGGGCGCTTACCACGACGACGGTTAATACCAGCTTTACCTGTAACAGTGTTTTTCTGATCTGAATTACCAAGTACACCGATAGTAGCCATGCCATCGATATTAACTCTTCTTAGTTCACCTGAAGGCAATTTAATGACAGCGAATTTACCATCTTTTGCAGAAAGCTGAGCACTTGAACCAGCAGTCCTTACCATTTGAGCACCTTTACCAGGAGTAAGCTCAATATTATGAATAATAGTACCCTGAGGAATATCTCTTAAAGGCAGTGCGTTACCGATAGCGATCTCAGATTCAGGACCAGATTCGATCTTAGCGCCTACTTTCAAGTTACGTGGACACAAGATGTATCTTTTCTCACCATCTACATAATAAAGAAGTGCGATATGCACGTTACGGTTAGGATCATATTCAATAGCTTTAACGGTAGCAGGAACGCCAATCTTGTTACGCTTGAAATCAATAACTCTATATTTCTTTTTAACAGCGCCACCTTTGTGACGAGTAGTTATCTTACCCTGGTTATTACGACCAGTTGACTTATTTAACTTTTTCGTTAAGCTTTTTTCGGGCTTTGACTTAGTCAAATCGTCTCTTTTTAAAACGATCATTCCACGGGAGCCGGGAGTTCTAGGGTTTTTCTTTTGAAGGGCCATAATTTACCTTGATGTGTATCTACAAAATTACAAATTTATTGATAAAATTTGCAACGGGTTACTATCTTAGCAAACTAATTCTTTTTTTATGTTGAATAAAAAGAAAAAAATCTTAAAATATCATAAAGGACTTGATTTAGTTAATCTATATAATCCATTTTATTTTCTTTTATATTAGTTAGGCTAAGTCATCAATTAAGCACTTTTTAAAATCGACTTTAAAAATATGTATTTATAAAAACTCTATTTTAACTAATTTTTAATTATTTAATTTTATAACTATATTAATCAGGAGGTTGAAAAACTTGAATCAAAATTTTGGCTTTATTAATCCGAAAAAACTTAAAAAATCTAATCGTGTGCGTGAAATCATCGCTAAGCGTTTAAAAGAAGATGAAACTCTTAGG
This sequence comes from uncultured Gammaproteobacteria bacterium, assembly GCA_964438425.1. Lineage (GTDB taxonomy): Bacteria > Cyanobacteriota > Vampirovibrionia > LMEP-6097 > LMEP-6097 > CAYTKM01. Next base: position 519,825 of record CAYTKM010000002.1, on the reverse strand, counting down.
CAGCCTAATCTTTTAAAGAAAGCTATCGATAATATAGATAATGAAAGACAATCGGGCATTCCACAGTTTACTAAAATGAATCGTTCACCGAATAGAGCTAAAAAAGCTGCTGTTAGTGCAAGCGTAACTCGTAAAAGACCTGAAGGTCCTGGTAAATTTGTAAAATCTGTGCAACTAAGCAGACCTACATCAATTTCTCGTATGGTTGGCTAATACCTTACAACTAAAACATATTTTATTAAAAAGCTCCATCAATTTCAGGTGGAGTTTTTTTGTTGTTTTAGAAGTTATTAAATGCTGTGCGAGGTTATATTAGTAATTTAGATATAGCTTTAAATATATGTTTGAGAGGTTATTAAGTGATGTGCAGGGTTATATTTAGATTAATCAGCCTGTATATTAAGTCAGTTCACTTTAATTTAGATTTAGTTCACCTAAGCTTTATAAATCCACTAAGATTTAAGCTAATACTTTAGTACACTTAAATTCACTAGATAGTTATAACTTATGAAGCTTAATTAACTATAATTTTAGAAAATAGAAATAAATACAAAAGCAGCTTAATAGCAACCATATAATACTATTATTTAACTATAATTTCTAAAATAAAGCTTTAGAGTTAGTTCCAGTAAGAGATTCGCATGATAGTTAATCAACTACGATTAGTAGAATTCAAATATACCTGATTTATAAAGCGTTCAATAATAAATTAATAAGTACCTAAGTTATGAGCAGACCAGCAGTAATAATATAAAATGCTAAATTTAAGCTATAGATGCTGTATATTTTATCTGGCAATGACCAATTCCGCAAAGAAATCAGGGCGCAAGAACTAGCTGATGGTAAAGAGCCCGTGAAAATAAGTCAGGCTAGCTTGCAAGATCTAGGTCGCGAGCTGACATCCCTGAGCTTATTTAAAACTCAAATTAGTGATGTTTATATAAAAGAATGTGATTTGTTTAATAAAAGCTTATCAGAGCAGGAACAAAAACATTTCTTAGAGCTTTTTAGTCAAGATTTTAGTGATCGCCTGGTGATCATAGAGCTTAAAAAGACTTTAAAACACGTTAAAGATCTAAAAAAACTTAAGAATATACAATTTGAAGAAATCAACACTTTTACCAGCTGGCAGCAAGATAAAGCTATAGATTTTCTAGATAGACAAAGTAGACGTTTGCTACCTAAACATAGATTCGAGCTTAGTGCACTTGAATTGTTAGTAGATAAGCTTGGCGCAGATAATCTAGCGCAAATCTTCCAAGAACTTAATCGTTTAAGTCTGACTGAAAAGCATATAACCGCTGAGCTTGTCGAAAAAGAGTGCTTCAGTAGGTACAATCTAGCCAATTTAGCTGAAGCTTTAGCTAAAAAAGACCTAAAGAAAGCTTACACAGAATTTAAATATTTAAAAAGCGACAAATCACAGACTAATAACTTAGCTTGCTTAAGCTACCTGCATAGCTACCTGCAAAAACAAAGAAAGTTAATTTTATTATTGCAATCGAATCTAAAAGATGAAGATATCGCCGCGCAGCTAAAAATGCGCAATCCTAAAGGTCTATACTACAAACGCAAAGAAGTTAAAGAGTATGATTACCAGCATTTAAATTTATTACAAACAACTTTACTAGAGCTCGAGCATAAGATTAAAACTGGTAAACTCACTATGCTAGCTGGCATTGAAAGTTTATGTCAGCACTGTAGGTAAATTACTGCCAAGTGAACACTCTTTAATATAAGATGGGTGAAGGTTAACGATTTGGATGATTCGTCATACACTGCCAAGTGAGGTGCCAGTTGGGCTCATTAAAATAAACAAGTGAAGAAATGTATGGACTTGATAAAGATCGCAAATAGCAGCAAACCATCGACAAACTATTAGAAGTTAAGCTCATCAAAAAGATATAAAATTTTTATAAAAAAGCTTCAATTTTATAAATTAATGACTTTTTTAGAATATTTTTCTAATTATTGGCATTTTTTAGAATTTATTTCTAAATTTTGTTTTGCAATATAAATTATAAAGTCAGTATAGATGAAAAAAACATTAAATAGAAGCTTATTTTAATCTATATACTGTCTAATAGATTTAGTAAATTTCGTTAAATCAGCAGCAGCTTCTGCCACTTCAGCTTCAGGTCCAATAGTTTTAAAGAACCACTTGGCATCAGCAGTTTCTACAGTAATTACATAGACTGCATAATCTTCTTGAGTAACTTTTTCGGCATCAGGTTTAAATGGATTAAGTGATTTTTGGTAGTCACCGATCATATAAAAGACAGTGATGGCTAGCCCGTCTTGGTTAAACTGCTTTAGTTTTAGTTGTCTGCGTTTGTCGTTATCGACAAACTGTTTGCGCCAACGTAGCAGGTTAGATTCGATAGAGCCTGGCATCGCCGGGAAATAATAAACAGCGAAAGTAGTGTTATCAGCGACTTTAAACTGAGCAATGCGCATCTGCTGGCTAACTTCTTCTTCTTGCCAGCTAGTCGGCACATCATATTTTATATAAGTGCGTGCCAGATCACTAGTATCGTATTTTGTGCGAGACACACCCTGCGCGCTAGTTTCGCCTTCGATTTTTTGTAATTTAGGTTGACTAGTGCACGAGCAAACTAAAAATACCAGTAAAACCCCACTTATAAAATTACGTATCATATATTCACTTATAATCTAATTTTTTTAAATTTGCAAATTTTTAAGTGCCTGCACGGGGTGGCATTTAAAGATTTATTAAAAACGGCAAGAAACTTAGCAACTGTTCAAAACCTTAAGGCACTTTAGATGATCTTTCGAAATTAGCAACATAGCAATCATTAAAGTCTTACAAGCACTTAGGCTATCTTTAAAAATTAGGAACTTAATAACTATTTACAATTTCACAAGCATTTATTTGATGGTAAGAATTGCAGATTTGAATAATAGTTAACAGCCATGAAGTGTAATAACTAAAAGTAAAGTTATTTCTTTAAAACCATTTTAATAAATCACCTTAGTAACCATCTAGACTAAAGTTAAGAAAAGCAGCTAAAACACCTTACACATAAAGTTTTAATATAAAAACAACTTTTAATCCCATAAAAATAGTAAACTTACATATGATATGCCTGCACAGATAGAAAAAATTAGAAATATTGCAATTATCGCCCACGTTGACCACGGTAAAACTACCTTGCTTGATGCGATTCTAGATCAGACTAATTGTCTGGCTGAGCATAAAGAAACTGAAAGCTGTGTGATGGATTCTAACGAACTTGAAAAAGAGCGTGGTATTACAATTTTCAGTAAAAATACCAGTATTAAATACAATGATCATATCGTAAATATTGTGGACACTCCTGGTCACTCGGACTTTGGTGGTGAAGTTGAGCGTGTACTTGGTATGGTACAAGGCTGCTTGCTTTTAGTAGACGCCTTTGAAGGTCCAATGCCACAGACTAGATTCGTACTTAAAAAAGCTTTCGAAAAAGGTTTAAAGCCTATTTTAGTTGTAAATAAAATCGACAAACCTAATTCAGACCCGATGCGTGTAATTGATGAAGTTATTGAATTATTTATCGATTTAGGTGCTGATGATGATCAGATCGAATTTCCAGTCATTTTCGCTTCAGGTGTTAATGGCTTTGCTAAAAAAGAGCTAGATGGCGCTGAAGAAGGCATGGGTGTAATCTTAGATAAAATCATCAGTGAAGTGCCACCTCCAGAAGGTAACTCTGAAGAGAAGTTTTTATTCCAAACAGTCAGCCTAGATGCTAATGAATATTTAGGTAGAATGCTAGTTGGTCGTATCTTAAACGGTGAAGTTAAAGTGAATGATCAAGTTAATTTACTTAAAGAAGATGAAGACGGCAAAACTAAAGTTAGTAAGTGTAAAGTCGCTAAAATTTTCGGTTTCCAAGGCTTGGAGAAGATTGAAATCCCTAGCGCTTCTGCTGGTATGATCGTACAGCTAGCAGGTATGGTTGAAGGTAATATCGGTGATACTGTATGTACTACTGATCGCACAGAAAGATTGCCATCTATTAAAGTTGATGAACCGACACTTGAAATGATTTTCGGTGTTAATACCAGTCCATTTGCTGGTTTAGAAGGTAAGTTCGTTACCTCTAGACAAATTAAAGCTAGATTAGAAAAAGAGCTAGAAACCAATGTAGCACTTAAAGTTGAAGAGACTGAAAGTACTGACCAGTTTAAAGTAGCTGGTAGAGGTGAATTGCATTTAGGTATCTTAATGGAAACTATGCGTCGTGAAGGTTTTGAATTTCAAGTCGCTAAGCCGCGTGTAATTCAAAAAGAAATTGATGGCACTCGCCATGAGCCGTTCGAGGAGCTTATTTTAGATGTAGAAGATGAGTTTAGTGGTACTTGCATCGAAGCTTTAGGACGTCGCCGCGCGGAGATGACTTACATGAACTCTAGTCTCGGTCGTACTATCGTTAAGTTTATGATCCCGACTCGTGGTTTAATTGGTTTCGGTTCAGACTTTATTCGCATGACTAAGGGTACTGGTATTATGAGTCACTCTTTTGCTGAGTACCGTCCATATGCTGGTGATATTGACAAGATTAGATCTGGCGTATTAATTAACCTTGAAGATGGCGCAGCTACTAGTTACGCGCTTGAGCAGTTTAGTGATCGTGGTATTTTCTTTGTAAAACCTACAACTAAAGTTTACAAAGGTATGATTGTTGGTGAAGCTAACCGCCCGCAGGATATCGAACTAAATTTAACTAAAGAAAAAGCTTTAACTAATATGCGCTCTGCTGGCGCTGATGTACTAGTACAGTTAAAAGTGCCTAGAAAAGTGCTTTTAGAAGATGCGTTAGTGTATATAAACGAAGAAGAATTAGTAGAAGTTACTCCTGAAAACATCCGTCTGCGTAAGAAAATCTTAGATAAAAAAGCTCACCGCAAGAATATGCAATCCGGTGGTAGATAAGCTTTTAGCTTAAAGCTATTAGTTTAATAGTTTATTTGAAGTTTTATTGATATCATGTGGTTTTATTGATTGCGTGATATCTATTTTTTGGGTATAAACTATAGCGCAAGTTTTTTAACAGACCTAATAGGCGCTTTAATGCTGTTACTTTTAACAAATTGTAAGTCAATATTTCCGTTGACAAAGTTTTGAATCAACACTCGAACTATTTCGTTGGAAGATGAGAAGCCAAATTGATCAGCTTTATTTTTTAATGGTGGTCAAAAATTAACTGGTTTAATTAATCGCCGCCGCGAAGAAAGTGCCATGTTCTCTAAAGCTATGGGTTTGAAGTAGATTTAAGCACTAAAGACCAACCAGTGTTTTAAAACCGGCTTCATCAATAACATTTACACCAAGTTCCTGGGCTTTAGCAAGTTTAGAGCCTGCACTTTCACCAGCAAGCAAGTATGAAGTCTTTTTAGAAACGCTTGAACTAACTTTAGCTCCATTTTCCTTTAAAATTTTAGTATAGTAAGAGCGACTCTCACTGAGAGTTCCTGTAATAACGAAGGTTTGACCGGCTAGCTTATCTGAATACTCGCTAGTTTTATGAGCTACTAATTTAAAATCTAAAGCTTTAAATTTAGTAATGAAATTACGGTAAAAGTTAGACTTAACATAGCTAATAAGTGAATCTACGATACGTTCACCTAAACCATCTATCTCAAGCAACTTAGCGCCTTGGTTTTCAAGTAACTCGATTTCCAAGTCATTAAAATCTATAAAGCGGCTAGCAATCAGCTCAGCTACATTCAAACCTACATGCTTAATCCCGAGAGCCGTTAAAATTCGATAAAAAGGTCTTTCTAAGCTATTTTTAATCGAATCTATGGCGTTTTGGGCAGATTTAGCGCCCATACGCTCAAGCTCACTTAGCTCTTCAAAGGTTAAATCATATAAATCAAGTGGACTTATGATTAATTTTTTAGCTAGTAGCTGCTCGACTAAGGCAGGACCGACACCACTTATATCCATGGCTCCTTTAGAGCACCAGTATTCAAGGCGTTTTTGGACTTGAGCTGGACATGAAGCTATATTTATACATCTTAAAACTACACCGTCATATTCCACAGCAGACGCGCAGCAAGGGCAGGCACTAGGCGCGATAAGATCACTAGCATTAGCGGGTCTGCGCTCTGTGATTACCTCAATAATCTCAGGAATGATTTCACCAGCTTTATGTACTCTTACGTAATCGCCGACTTTTAAACCTAGTCTTTCAACTTGATCAAAGTTATGCACTGCTGCCCGCTTAACAGTCGTGCCAGCCAGGATCACAGGTAGTAAATTAGCTACAGGACTAATCGCCCCAGTACGCCCGACCTCAAAATCTACTGAAACAACCTGAGTTTCAGCGACTTCAGCGGTAAATTTTAAGGCTAGCGCCCAGCGCGGATATTTAGAAGTCGCGCCTAGATTAACTTGCTGACTAATAGAATTTACCTTAGCCACCGCGCCATCAATTTCATAATCTAAAGTGCTCTTTATTTCAGCTAAGTGCTCATAAGCACTTAAAAGCTCAGTTAAATTTCGGCAAAGTTTATTATGCTCAGTGTTAGTGTGAAAACCTAGTTTATTTAGCAAATCTAAGGTTTGCTGCTGGCTGTTAAAGTTAGTTTGTTTATTTGGAAGACAAGCTATTGAAACTTTTTCGATAGTTTCATCTAACGTACTTTTATTAGATATTGTGTTAAGTTTATTTTGAGCATTAGGGGGAAGTATCATTTTTTCATAAACTCTATTTTCCTCATCAGGGTTGTTAGTATTAGCAGTGTTTATTAGCTTAGTACCTTGCAATGAATCAGCACCTGCAGACTCGAGCTTTTCTTTTAATTCTGAATTTACTACTGACTTAAAAAGCTCGGGTAGCTCTGCGCGCAAACAACCAATATTCTCAAAAGCTTGCGCTTTAAGCTTATCAGAACTAAGGTTGAGGTTATTAAGCTCAGCTGCCGTATATAAAGTGTTATAAGGAACAAATGAGTAAAAAATCGCATCAAGGTTACGGCTTGCCGTAACCTTGGGATCAAGCTGCCTGAGCGCGCCGGCAGCAGTATTTCGCGGATTAGCGTATAGCTCTTCAGCTGCTGAGGCGCGCAGTTCATTAATACGTTTAAACTCGGCTTTAGAGATAAAAACTTCACCTCTAATAGTAAAGCTAGCTTTAGTGTTTACTTTTTTAGGTAAACTTTTAATCGTCATAATGTTTAAAGTCACATCTTCGCCGACTTTACCATTACCTCGAGTAGCAGCGCGGTATAACTGACCTTCACGGTAATCGATAGCGATGCTTAGACCATCGATCTTAGCTTCAAACATATATTCAACTAACTGATCAGTCCCAAACACTTTTTCAACGCGTTTTTCCCAATCTTGGATGTCTTCATTATTAAAAGCATTAGCCAAACTCATCATCGGCTCTAAATGGTGCAACTTAGTAAACGCACTTTGGTAGACACCCTCAGCGCCAATCTGACGGCTGATCGTATCACTTAGGACCTGCTCAGGATTATTTTTTTCAAACTCTAACAGTTCATTTAAATGCGCGTCATAAACTTCATCACTGACTTCAGTTTCGTTTTTCAGGTAATATAAATGACTCCAATGCTTCAATTTCAGTTGAAGTTCGTGGTATCTTTTTAAGCTAGGTTTATCTGACAGTTGAATTAACTTAGGCTCCTAAATTATATTTTAGGTTATTATGCTCTATTTTATTAGTTCATTTGCCAGATTTCTATCAAATTTTAAAATTTGTGCACTACCTTCATCTGAATATTTAATAGTAATATTATTCTTTTGATCAGGCGTATTAGTTTCATCTAAATTAATAGTATTAGATACACTGGCAGTAGCTAAGTTTTCCATAATATTAGTAAAAGACATACCTGGAGTGCGTCCTTTAGGAATATCTTGAAATTTATCCTGCTCTATAAAATAAACACTTCTACCTACTCTATAGTCATCTTCAGGCTTAGCCAAGTGAGTTACTTCAACCAGCTGGTAAAGTTGTTTTTCGCCACCATCTGCTAAAGCCAAATTTACCCTACCAAGTGGCTTGAATGGAACATTTGCATTAGTTTGCTGTCTATTTACAGAATCTAAAATACTTACTTTAGCCTCATTAGAACTTTTAGAAGCTTTCTTCGCTATGTCTAATAGTTTTTCACTAACTTGTTTTTCGTTATCACTAAGCATAGTAATAGAACTATATTCTTTAGTTAAAGAAGGCTTACTTGCCAGCTGACTTTCTGCTGGAATAGGTTTAGTTTCTTCTTGCACTATATCTGATACTGGCGGATTTAGCATATTACTAGTTCCCATAGCCAGCAGACTACCAGCCACTGTACCTGTGATAAATGTTTGACCAAGTTCATGTAATCTTTCTTTATCAATAGGTTTTGCTAAGTTACGTTTTAAAAAACGAATTGATTTTTTAACAGGATGTTTTATTTGTTCTATATCCTGATTAGCTTTGGCAGCTAATTTTTCAAGTAAATACAATTCATAGCCTATTTTTTCCTCTAGTGAAAGCTTATTTAAGTCAAATTGTGATGATTTGATCTTATTATCTCTTTCATATAAATATTTAGCATCTTCTCTTTTAGATAAATACTCTTTCAGGTTTCGGTTAGGATGCTTAAGCATGGTAGATTGCTTTTCTTTTAGTAAATTATTTAAAAAATTAGACATATCTTTCATATTTGAATAGCGTATACTTTTCAAGATACTTTGAAAATCACGTGGTTTTAAGTCATCGTTTTTTGGGGAATTACTACTAGTACTTTCTTCGTTCTCATTATTTAATTCAAGATACTGATTAGCTACTTGTGACATAGTTTTTATCAAATTTCTATTTGAAATATCGTCACTTATAGCTTTTTGCTTACTTAAATTATCTAAATTTTCAATATTTGAATCATTCTTCAATTCAGGTTTGTTAGATTGAGTTAATTTATATTTTGGCTTAGATTTATCATAATCACCAGATGCTGAAAACTCTATATTCACATTACACAATTATAACAGATAAATGTGTCAACATAAGCAAAAGCAAGTTAAATTAATACCAGATATTTAAATTACACATAGTTTTAAAAAACAGAAGCAACGCTACTACAGCGACCATAGAAGCATCTCAAACATAAAACTTCAAGCAGAGAATCGGCAGAGGCTATTAAGATAATTCAAGCACTGGAAAGTGTTTAGAATATTTATAAATTAGCTAAAAGCTAAGTTCTTATAAATTAACAAAAGTCATTTAAGAACCCTACCACTTAAACATATTTTAATTTAGATTTAGTTAAGGGAATCATACATTAACTATCTAAAATTTAGATAATGCAGGCATTATTTATTTAAAATCAACTTAATATAAAAAACCTTCCTCAAATCATCAATCTGAGGAAGGCTCTTAAATTTTAGTTATAAAGCTAGTATAAGTATTTCTAAATAAGCACTAAATACTTATCTAAAACTAAATTAATTAGCTTTTAATAGCGTAACTAAGCAGTAGCTTTTTGTTTGCCGGCTGCAATTTCTTGAGCTACGTTAGGTGGAACTTCTTCGTATGCATTAAATTCCATAGTGAAAGTACCTTGACCTTTAGTTTTGTTACGGATATCAGTTGCATAACCGAACATATTAGCTAAAGGAACGATAGTAGAAACCTTAGAAACACCGTTTTCAGTATCCATCTTCTCTACGCGACCACGTCTTGATGAAATATCACCGATAACGTCACCCATAAATTCTTCAGGAACTTCAACTTCAACTTTCATCACAGGCTCTAAAAGTACAGGCTGACACTTCTTAGCACCTTCTTTAAGCGCCATCGAACCAGCAATACCAAATGCCATCTCAGAAGAGTCAACATCGTGGAAAGAACCATGAACTAGAGTAGCTTTAAGACCGATTAATTCATAACCAGCGATAACACCACCAAGCATAGATTCTTTAATACCTTTTTCAACTGAAGGAATGTATTCTTTAGGAATCGCACCACCAACAATTTTATTTACAAACTCGTAATTAGGTAAATCTTCGCCTTCTTCGTCCTTACCGATAGGTAATGGTTCAAAGTCAACTACAACGTGACCATACTGACCGCGACCACCAGATTGCTTAGCATACTTAGTGTCCTGAGTAGCTTTAGCACGGATAGTTTCACGGTAAGCAACCTGCGGTTGACCTACATCAGCTTCAACTTTAAATTCACGCTTCAAACGATCAACTAGAATCTCTAAGTGAAGTTCACCCATACCTGAAATTAAAGTTTGACCTGTTTCGTGATCAACTTTAACCTGGAAAGTAGGATCTTCTTCAGCTAATTTATGTAAAGCTGTAGATAATTTTTCTTGGTCAGCTTTAGTCTTAGGCTCTACAGCAACTGAAATTACTGGTTCTGGGATGAATAAAGATTCTAAAATTACTTTTTCTTTATCATCACAGAAAGTATCACCAGTCGTAGTTTCTTTAAAACCAACTACCGCACCGATGTCACCAGCTCTAAGTTCTGGAATTTCTTCACGATCATCAGATTGCATCTTAATAATGCGTGAGATACGCTCTTTTTTACCAGTAGATGAGTTATATACATAACTACCTGAAGTGATTACACCTGAGTACATACGCACAAATGTTAAACGACCTACAAATGGGTCAGTCATAACTTTAAATGCTAAACCAGCCATCGGCTTATCATCATCACATGGACGCTCAACTTCATTACCATCCATATCTTGACCTTTGATCTGCTCAACATCAATCGGGCTAGGTAATAGATCTACAACTGCATCCAATAACTTCTGAATACCTTTGTTTTTAAAAGCAGAACCACAGAACATAGGGATGATACTTAAATCTAAAGTACCTTTACGCAAACCAGCAGTAATTTCTTCAGCAGTAAATGCCTCTTCACCTTCTTCAAGATATCTGTCCATCATCGCATCATCAAGTTCAGCAACCGCTTCAACTAATTCAGTACGAAGTTCAGTACATTTTTCTTCTAAGTCAGCTGGGTAGCCATCTGTCACTTCAATATCTTTACCAACATCGTCTTTATAGATATATGTTTTCTTCTCTACTAAGTCAACCACACCCTGGAAGTTATCTTCAGCACCGATCGGACACTGAGCTGCGATCGCATTAACTCTCATACCAGCTTTAAGCTGATCTTTTACTCTAAAGAAGTCAGCACCAGATCTATCCATTTTATTAACGAATACGATTCTAGGTACTTTATAACGATCTGCCTGTCTCCAAACAGTTTTAGTTTGCGGCTGCACGCCACCAACTGAACACAAAGTAATGATAACTGAGTCTAATACACGCATCGAACGCTCAACTTCAATCGTGAAGTCAACGTGCCCTGGAGTGTCGATCAAGTTAATATACTTATCTTGCCATTTAGTTGAGATAGCTGCTGCGGTAATCGTGATACCACGTTCTTTTTCCTGTGCCATCCAGTCAGTTACTGAAGTACCTTCGTGAACTTCACCGATCTTGTGAACCATACCACTATAAAATAAAATTCTTTCTGTTGTTGTTGTTTTACCAGCATCGATGTGGGCTGCGATACCAATATTACGAAAATCTTCGCGTTTAATTTTTCTTGCCATTACTTATATGTCCTTAAATTTTTGTAACAAATTACATATGGCATTATAACACGCTCTGACTAGCTAAAGTAGTGGTATCTGTAATTGTTAGTAAGAAGTAAGTTGCTTAACTTATACTCTAGGTAAGTTGGTAGATAAAAGTTCATAAAACTAGCTATTTAAATGTTTTAGGCTGCCAAAACTCGATTTAAAAATATTTAATGATATAGATTAAGCTAAAGGATTATTAGTTGATTAGATTTTAATACTACTAAAGATAGCTAATTACAATGATAATAGATAATCAAGTGATAGCAATTATATGTCTTATAAAGAGTCTTTTAATTAGCTTAGTAGGGGATACGATATTTTAATAATAGCTTAGATATTAATTCTACCAGGAAGATTTAAGTCTTAAATGATCGCAGTCCGAACTATTAGGCTTAATAGACGATTCACAGGAGGCTTAATTTAATCTTAAGCTAATGCATGGTCTAATGAAATTAGGAATTATGTTCGATACTCTTGCTCAAAAATATATTTTTCATTTCGATTGCCACTGGGTTTTTGAATTCGAGATCGCGGTGGATAAGAAGTTTTTTGACGACCTGTGTTTTAGATTTAAAGTGGTCCGTATTTAAAGGATTCTTTTTATCAGTAGAGTGCGCCTGACTATCAGCCAGGTTTTTATGAGCGCGGCTACTTAGTGGGCTTGGATGAGGTTGACTTACATAGTCATATTTTTTTAGTGAGCTTTGAATATTAATATGCTCGTTAATAGTGGTTTCAGGTTGGTTTTGATTGGTTTTGGTTTGGTTTAGGTTGCCTGTCATGTCTCTCTCTTTTTAGTTTTGATCTGCCTGGATATTGAAACTTAAGTTCACTTTATTTAAGATAAAACTAATGTTTTTTTTAATTACAAGAGCTGTTTTTCTCTTATAATTACTATTTTATTATCTTTTCAGCTTTAAATCATATAAATCAGTCACTTAGTTTAGAATAAATTTCTCACCCTCAAATTTTATAAAATTTTTCTAAAAAAGTCACTTTTTTATAATTTTTTTCTAAAAAACAAGCAAATTTATAAAATTTTTATAGATCATTTACTTGAGTTGAAGAAAATTAATTCGTTGCTTAGCCTTTTATGTTAAGTTTCTATATTTATATAAAGTGGGGTTTAGGTATTTATTGATAGTGGATAATACGCGAATTAAAAAGTATCGGTTTCAGTGTTAGCGCGGATGATAGGTTGCCTGTAGGTAGCTAGCGAGTCGCCAGCTTCGCGGTGTTCAAGGTAGTTACGCACTTCGAAATATAGGCTATGTAGATCAACACCCATGATTTTATTACGCGCGCCTTTAATTCTAACGCCGGCGCGCTCAAGAGTCTTCTTAGCGCCCTGATATCTTTCCTGATAAATAAGATGCATCGCAGCTGTCATCTGGATTAAAGCCTGGTAATAAGGTCTATCTTTACCTTTATATTTCTTCCAAAACAATTCAAAAGCTTCGTGAGCTTCAAAATACTCACCATTGTTAAATAATTCAATACCGTGCTCAAGATTGAGATCCATTTATAACTATTCATTATGGCATTGCTGCTACGTGAAAGCAATTGGTATTGATGGAGGCTATATTGATTTTCTTAATAGTAAGATAAATAAACTTAATTATGATTAATTTATGCGAAATATTGACAATAATTTGCATAGTTAGGAAAATTAATTTTATAACAATACATATATCTTTACCTGATAAGCTAGAAGCTATGGTGCACTCTGAAGTAAGTTCTGGAATGTATAATAGTGCCAGTGAAGTTGTAAGAGAAGCCTTAAGAGATTTTTTTTCTGCACGTAATTACTTTTCCGATGAAGAAATTAGCTGGTTGCGCTCAGATGTTAAGCAACGTTTAGAAGATATACAAAGTGGCAAAGCTAAAACAACCAGTATTGAAGACACCTTTAAAGAGATAAATACAGAAATTTCAGATGTATAAAATAGTATTTTCAGATAAAGCAAAGACTGAATTACAAAAAATTATACTTTACTCTAAAAAGACCTGGGGTTTAAAGCACGCTAGGCGATTTACAGGAGCGTATTTATCGATTAGTTGAAAATCCATTTATATACAGGTCTTACGATGACATTTTCAAAGGATGTCTAAGCTTTACATTTAAAAGTAATAAAATTTTTTATTTCATTGATGAAACGACTAAAGAAGTGATCATTCTTTCTATACGTAGTACTTATACAGAAATAAAAGCTCAAGTGTTAAAAGATGCCTTGTTAGAAGGCGAGAATAGCAGCAAAGCGAACTACTCTTATGAAGAACTAATGGATAAATCAGATAAAGAATATGATTGTCCATACGGAATTTTAGTTAACCAAAGTCAGCACGCAGGTCAATTAAGCGAAAAAGTCTATCAGGTGCCTGCCTGTTTTTTGTAGGTAGATAGAATGGTTTAAGTATTCAATATGAAATTCCATACTTAAAGTAATATTGATACATTTAACTTCGTTGTAAAACTAGGATTAATGTTCAGTCAAAATTTTAAAGCGATACTTATGGTCTTGTGGAGCTTCTATTAATAATTCTTGATAAAGTTCGTCATGAAACTGAAAAGTTAAATTAATTTTTTTGTTTCTATCAGCTATTGTAAATTTAGTCGTTAGAAAATTGCTATACTCTCTTTTTTTAAAATTATATTTTTTGTTATTAATGTCTATCTCATCAGACTTATATAATATAGAATCTTTATTTTGCTTGACTATTTTCCATAAATTACTTTGATTGTTAAATTTATTGGCTTTACTTATTTGTTTATAAAGCAAACTCGGGTTGATTTTAACCATAGGAACAACTAATTCACTTGCAACTTTATCCATTTCATCTTGTAATTGACGCTGAATATTAGATTCATTTACGTGAATCTCGTCTTTAAGATTTATAATAAACACATAATATTTTTGTTGTTCTTCAGAATTCATATCATTTTATTGTTGAACCAGCTAAAAGGTGTTCATGCTCTATTGTAAGCGAAAAAGCCTAATAAGTTTAAAAAGCCATTAAAAATGTTCAATTTAGATGGCATAGCCTCCAATATCCAATAAAGACATTTTAAACATCAATTACATCAAAATCATCAAAGAAAGTCTGATTTTCGTTATCATCTTCACCATCTTCATATTCAAGGATTAATTTAAATTTATAGGTATCATGCAAGAGTGTCGGTCTAAAGACTAATTCCATCTCATCAGCTTCAAAATTTAATACAGATAAAATTATATTAAAATCCTCGTTTTCTATACATCTCGCATTAATTTCGTAGTGCTCCTGATGTTCGCCGAACTCTATCTTACAAATTAGATATTCTCTACTGTAAAGCTCTTGGTTAGCGCTTTGGTAGATGATTATTTTATCGTCCATGTGCTGGGTGACCCAACCCTGGTCTTGTGATTCATTATCTAAATATATATTAAATAGTTTTTCTAAAACTTCATATGGGCTTATTTCATTAAGACTGATAACCTGATGATCAGCGATTTTAACTTTGATAAATTTTAAAATCTCGCTAAATAGATCCATAGCTGAAGTGAGTTTTAATCTATTAACGAAAGTTTGGGTTTTAGGCATGTTTAATAGTTTACTTGAAATCGTTTTTAAAATTATTTATAGGTAGAAAATAGTAATATATTACTCATTACTAACTAAATTTAAATAGTTAAAGACTTTTATTTTAAAAGTGCATCGCTTGTTTTACAGAATTTAGGTTTACTTAGAATATAAAGCTGCTTCAGCCTTACGGCGTTTAGCTAAGCCTGCCAGCACTTTACCACCAGCCTTATTATATTTAAGCATTTGTTTAGCCGCCGCGGCATCTTGACCAGAAGCGATTAATTTATCTAAAGCTGCAGATTGGCCTGTACCTAAGTTAAAATAGAAGCTTGCTAGCGCATCTCTTTGGTTTTGATTTAATTTAGGCTTACCAGCCAGTCTACGTCTAGTATCTAATAAATTTACATGAATCATTTTCTGAGCGACTGAATGTTTTAGACGTTTATTAGCTTCATGTTCTGACAGTCTAAAGCCTTTTTTGCGTTCATGTGGTTTCAACTGGGTACCATAACCACCTGAATGATTACCATAATCATAGTCATAGGCGATGCCACCTTTACCGATCAGGTTCGCTGGAGCTTCAAAACTTTTAATCATATTAAAGCCTCTTTTACTTACGCCAGAGAATTTATCGATAGCGCCTTCCACAAAGTCGCTTACAGCACCACCTACCCGATTTTTAGTATCACTGAGATTATTAGTTACAGCTTCGTAAGGACTATTAGTTTTAGTAGCTTCAGCTACATAACCTTTCCAGTCGATATTTTCAAGTTTAATCCAGGTATCTTCACGGTGCCTAGGTGCGCCTGCTTTTCTAAGACGAATATCTAAGTGAGGTCCAGTACTACCACCTGTAGTACCTAATTTACCAACATAGTCACCCATTTCAATTCTTTGACCTTCTTTTAGAGGTGAAGCTTTATCTAAATGCATCATCTGCAATTCATAACCATCATCAGTAAGAATAGTGACATAATGACCAGCACCGCCAGCCTGAAATCTCTTATGAATTACTTTACCTGAAACGATAGAGTACATTTTAGAGCCTTTGTGACCGCGCGAGCCGCCAGCCAGATCTAAGGCTCCATGAAACCTGCGGTCATCAGTAATAGGATGAGTACGCCAAGCATGACCACTAGTGATACGCGCCAGACCTTTTTTAGGTCTACCTGCTCTGACTCTTGAGAAAGCATCTTTACCATTAAAGATCAGGTCATACAGTGAGTTGTTTTGGTTAGTTTTGCTTGATTTAAAGTGTTTTGAGATGCTGGCGCCACCTGAAGTTGAAGAGGTGCGGGTGGAAGTGGTGGTATTTGTGGTTGATTGGGTTTTAGAGGTGGCGGACGAAGAGTTAGTAGAGATTCCTAATTTTCCTAAAATATTATTAACTAATGCATTTGCCCTTGAAGAAACATAATCGTCGTAAGATTGATTAATATTTTTATTTTTAGTAATTGGTGTATTTTTAACAGTACTTGAACTTGGCAAAATATTAGACGTTAAATTATCAACAACTCTTTGTGCTCTTTGTGCTATCACATTTGGATCAAATTGAGCTGCTAAAAATACCATTATTAAATATATATAGTTTAATTTATATTATTTTTGATATCTATATTTCTAGTCTTAGATATTAAACAAGTTTACCTAATACCAGCAGAAACTACACCCATAGCTCTAGCATATCTAGCAGCTTCAGCAGCGCGGCGTTTAGTTAAGCCAGCAAGCGGTTTACCGCTAGCTTTATTATACATAGCGAAATTCTTAACAACAGCTGTATCATTACCATTCATGATGTTAGCTGTGATAGTTTCTTTACCTTTACGACTAGCACCTAAGTTAAAGAAGAAGCTTGTTAAAGCTTGAACTGCATTATAAGTAAGAGGTCTGTGACCATTTCTTACACGCTGATCATTTAAAGATTTAATAAATGGTAGAGTCGCTCTTAGCTCAGCGCGCAGTCGTTTATCTGCTTCCGCTTCACTAATCTTCGTACCAATCCTTTCACCAGGCTTAGTGCGAGTACCATAACCTATTGATATTTGACCATAGTCGTTATAAGCAGGTAAACCACCTTTACCTTCTTCACTAGCTTCAGCAATCTTCACCTGAGATATAAAATCTGGTGTAAATTGAAAGTTGTTGTAATTTACAGTTCCAGTTGATACTGTACCAGCTCTTTTTATAGGGACAATATTATTACTTTGAACAATCGATCTTTGAGGAGTTTTTTCAGTAGCTAGAGCAGCTTTCGAGTAAGCTTTCCAATCGAATCTTTCAGGATCAATAGCTCGCCCTCTAGGATCTCTGATTTCGAAGTGAATATGTGCGCCTGTACTACCACCAGTACTACCAATCGGTCCAATGTCTTGACCTATTTCAATTTTATCTCCAACTTTATAGTGTTTACCAGTTTTAGGATTTATAGGTTTTTGTTGTAAGTGCATAGTGAAAACATCATATCCACCTGGAGTTTTATACCTAAGATACCAGCCTGCTCCACCTTTTTGGTAATGAACCCGAGTAACCTTTCCATTAAAAGGAGAATAATGCCTATCACCAGCTAGAGCTTTATGAGCACCACCAAACTTGCCATTATGATGCAAAGCAATATCTATACCTCTATGAAAACCCCTACCTCTAGGACCAAATTGACTCGATACAAAAGTTGTAAGACCTCTATGCTTAGGAGTAATCGCTTTACCATTAGCACTTCTTTTCATGCCTTCAACACCATTTAAAAGAACATCTTTTATATCATTATGTTGACCTGATACTCTTTCAGATCTAATAAAGCCAGATAAACCTACGTTTCCTAATTGACCAGTAGCAGCCGAACTCACAGCTGGAGTAGCTGGTTTTTGATTAACAGGTACAGTATTTACAGGTCTAGAAATCGTACTAGGTAAAGCTTGAGTGTTAGGACTGAAAATACCAACTGTAGATTGACCAACAGTATTCATGAACATGTTTTTATTACGTGAAACGAGAGCATTAAGTTTTGGTAAATCAAAAGTTTTAGTCTTAAAAATTATATTTGCTTTAGGCATTGCATTTATAGTTGAGTTTGCAACCTGCAATTCTTTAATACTATTTAAAATCATATTTGCATCATTATGAAAGCCTTCTTTTTTCATAATTTGAACGAATGCTGTAGCAGTTTTTAGACCTACATTATAGTTATGAGTAAAGCTATTATCTCTAGAGTCTAAAGTAGTGCCCAAGTGCATATAATTACCCAAATTAGTAGGTGATAAACCAGATGAAAAGTTTGTGCTGACATAAGCCATGTTTCCGATTGGATTATTATAAGCAGGAGATAAAGCTTGAGAAACTTGTGGTAGAGGAGCCAAATATTGGTTAGCAACTGGTAAGTTTACTGAAGTTTGTTGCAACCATGGGTGTACTTTTGCAGGAGTTATTTGATTGTACCTTGACGCTGATTGCATGGCTTGCTGTTGACTTACATATGCATCAGAAGGATACTTAGGACTATTAGAGGTGCTTACCAAGGTTTGGTTTTTGCTTTCCTTTGCAGCACCAGATAATGCCATACTCCACATTTGCATTACTTTTGGATTAGACTCATTTTTAAATTTTGAAACAAAAAAATTATCGTATTCCTTTTCTGAAACATGACCATCATTATTAACATCGATTTCAGTAGGATTTGCAGATGAAAGCTTAGCATTATGTGAACTAGCATTAACATGCCCTATATGCTTGTTTATATTAGCAAGTATTTGGCTAGTATTTCCTGTTGACATCTATGCATATATAAAGTAAGAGTTATCAGGAATTTTACAGCATTATCAAAACAATTATTTTAAATAAATTAATACTCTAAATTATGTGTAGAAAATTTCTACAAGACTAGCTGATCGTTTAATCAAATTTGTACAATTTAGATAAGTTGGTAAATGTTTTCACTAATTACAAGTCTAGATTAAGTGGAACTGCTCATATAAGCAGCGCGATGTTTATTAATCAATTGCCTCATCTTATCAGGTGATACAACTTTGCTCTTAAATGTTATACGAGCTGAAGGCATAGCATTACGGTTATAATTCATATATTGTAATTCTTTCAAACTATTAGCTATGCTGTTAGCATCAGCTGTATAACCTTCACTATTTAATACATTCATGGTTATATGCGCGTTATTATTAGTGAATACGTATTGGTGAACCAATTGATTATCTCTTAAATCTAATTGTGAACCTAAAGAAAGATGATATATATCCGAAACATCGTTATAGACAGCTGTACCTAAAGGGTATTGTCCTGGCTGAGTCATTGCAGACCTCTGATTAGGTACTTGAGATACACCACCAGCAACTGACTGCTGTGGAACCTGAGCTGGATTAACAGGTACATTTTGCTGCGGAGCAGGTTGCGTAGCTACCTGAGTAGGTGCAGCTGGTTTAGGTTGAGTATGATGAATAGCTATATTGCCAGTATCTAAGCCAATAGTACCTGTTCCCTTTTTAGCTCCATGACTATTTATTTTAATTGCTCCATTATTAAGCGGTTTACCTGCCATTAAATCTGGTAAAGAGAATCTATTAGAAATTTGAGTGCTTCGATTTACACCTTTTCCATCACTTCTGACCACTTGATAATAAATCTTTTTATTTTTATCTTCATTCATGACAATTCTAGTATTATCATCGAGATTAAGTTCTTTACCACTAGCTTTTTTATAAGCTGCTTTAAAATTGTTTAGCAATTGAGCTTGCGTTTGATTATTATAATAAGGCACTTTTTCATTAGCAGTGCTCTTATTACCTAATTCCACTAAACCAAGTTTTCCTTTAGCGTTAATCATGGCACCATTAGTTAAAACTAAAGAAGCCTTATCTTTTAAATTTTTACTATATTCAGTAAAAGTATGAGCGATAGCTTCATTTTGAGCTTTTTTCTGTGGGTCAGTATCTTTTTTAGCTAACTCAAAGTGTTTTTTAGCTTCGTCAGTAAAAGAGCTTTCAGTCAGGATCATCGGCTGGTTGCTTTTAATAACTGTTTGACGGATACTATCTATATAATTTTCATAGTCAGATTTTTTTGCACTTGAGCCAGCAGGTTGTGCTGTATTAGTAGAATTAGCTCCAACTTGATTAGTATTACCAGCTCTAGCTGTATTAGGTACCATGTTATTAGATTTCAAATCTGATGAAACCTGATTAAGAATCATACTCCACTGCTGCAAAGCTTGTGGCTGAGTGGTCAAACTCCTGAAAATGTTTGTCGCAAAAGCATCATATTCAGCTTTAGATACTTGATTATTACCATCAGTATCTAGCTGGTTAGCATTAATTAGGTTTAACTTAGCAGAGCTACTGCTATTTAGCTGATTTATGACTCGATTAAAAGTATTTGTGACCTGTGCAGTAGTACCTAAGTTCATATGTTCACCCTTAGGTATATAAAGTTATTAGGTAGCAGCTTTTGATAGTTTTTTTAATTTTCTAGTTTATTAACTATTAAATAAGCAGCATAAGTATGCCTGCATAACCTATTACTAAAAAGCTCTAATGCTTCTAAGTAATAGGTTAAAGAGAAGTGTAAATTAGTACTAATTATTATTCAGTATCTTGAGCTAAAGTCTCAGAAAGCTGACTAAAATCATAGACTTCATCATTTACGTTATAGTTTTCTTCTTCATAATCAAAGAGATTATTATATAAGTCACTATTAATTTGAGGATCGTTAGCATCGATTTCTGTACTAGCAGGCTCATTACCAAAGACTTCACTTAAACCTTTAGCTTGCGCGGCACTAAATAGTGAGCAAAATGTTAAACATAAAATCGTTTTTTTCATAACAGCAGTTATTCTAGCAGATTTTTTATTATAATACTTACAAAACATATTAATTTGCATAAAAATATTTTGTCATCAAATGATTAAGTGGTCGTTAAAACAAAAGATCTTAAAACTAAAAATAGTCTCAAGATCTTTTAAGCTTATATATTAATTTAGAATTTTCCTCTAAATTTCAGCCAAAATTAGAATTATTTTCTAAAAAATACAATATTTTAAAATATTTTTCTAAATTCAGGTCTTTTTTAGAATATTTTTCTAAGCAGCAACTTTGTTGTTAACTGAGATAAAGCTACGACCACGACGAGTAGTAAATTCTATTACACCATTTTCCACAGCAAATAATGTATCATCGCCACCACGCATTACATTAGCACCTGGATGAATCTTAGTGCCACGTTGGCGAACTAAAATGTTACCTTTAATTACTACTTGACCTGCGTATTTTTTCACACCAAGTCTTTTAGACTTCGAATCTCTTCCGTTTTTAGTACTACCTACACCTTTTTTCGATGCCATAATTTAACTCCTAATTATATAATTTATTTAAAACTAATCACTTCACTCGTTTATTACAAAGTGAAATAATAAACCCCTCTGACTAAGCAGCGACAGTGGCGTTAATCTTATCGATCATCACACGTGTGTACTGTTGCCTGTGACCTTGCTTAAGTCTATAACCTTTTTTAGGTCTTTGTTTATACACAAGAACTTTTTTATCTTTAAAATCGAACTTAACAGTCGCATCTACGCTAGCACCTTCAACTAAAGGCTGACCAAGGTTCATAGAACTGTTATCAGACACCATTAAAACCTTATCGAACGTGAGCTTATCACCTTCATTAGCGTTTTGCAAATCAACATCATAATATCGACCTTCCTCGATTTTATATTGTTTACCAGAAATTTCAACAATTGCGTACATAGCAGATGATTATTATAGCATTACTGATCAGTGAAACTTTATAAAAATATTATTAACTAGATAAGAGATTGTAATTTAGAAATAAATTCGTGATTAGTCATATCAAAGCGCACTGGAGTAATAGATACTTTATTATGCATCAAAGCATAACCATCCATACCAGGCTCTTCATGTTCGTTTATAGGATCACCAGCCAGCCAAAAATATTTGCGTCCACGCGGATCAATGCGCTCTTCAAACCTTTCACTATAAGTGCGTTTACCTAAAGTAGTCACTTCTTCGCCTTCATAGTTTTCGCGGGCACCAGCTGGAAAATTAATATTTAAAAAAGTACGCTCAGGTAAAATTTTATAAAAATCTTTTTCACGTATAAAATCTAAAATCCAGTTAGCAGCTGGTAAAAATTCTTTAGAACTATAACTATATAGACTGGTAGCGATTGCAGGCACGCCGATTAACATCGATTCCATGGCAGCAGATACTGTACCCGAGTAAAGCACATCGATACCTAAATTAGGTCCATGATTAATACCAGAAATAGTTAAATCAAATTTAACACCTTCCCAAACCTGATTTAAAGCGATTTTCACGCAATCAGCCGGAGTGCCAGAGGTCACGCAACCATCAGCGATATTTTCAATCCAGGGAATACGCTTAGTCAGTGGATCTACCATGAGTGGCTTATTTAGGCTCATCGAGTGACCAGTAGCGCTGCGCTCTCTATCAGGCGCGCAGATAAACACTTCGTGCTCTCTTCCTAAAACTGCCGCCAAGGTTCTGATACCTTCAGCAAAAATACTATCATCGTTAGCAACTAAAATTTTCATTAACTTTAGTTATTATATACTCATTTAGGTTTGAGTTTAGGTTAAATGTATATCTTATTAAATGTACAGAGTTTGTGCTGAGGTTTATTTCGCTCTAATGGCAGAATTTACACTTATACAACTGCAAGTCTAGTACCTTGACGGATAGCTTGTTGCTTTTGCATAACATCGCGTCCTTCATTAAACCAGACTTTAACTTGCTCATAACCTTTACCTGCAGTAGTAAAACTTTTTTTAGCTAACTCAGTTGACATCTTTTTAAGATCTTGCTGAGCTTCTTTACCTGTTTTAAGGAGACTATAAGCAGCTTTATTTCTCTGCACGATAGCTTCAGGTAAATTAACTTCTGGAAATTCTATTTTAGTATCATAGACAGTTTTAATTTTCTGCTCTCTTTTTTTGATAGATTCTTTAATTTTTTGCATTTTCTTATCATGCAGCTTAGATAATTCTTTTAGCTTTTCTTGCTTTTTTTGAATTTCTTTTTGCAATTCTTGTGATTTCTGCCTTTGCTTACCACTAAGAAGATTAACATTTTCAGCTTTTTCTTTTCTTAGGCCTGAAATTGATTCACTGTATTGTTTTTCAACAGTCTTAAATTGCTCAGTTTGCAAATTTAGCGCTTCTTGTTGCTTTGAGATTATATTAGTTTCTTTGGTTATTTCTTTTCTAACACCTTGAGCTGTATCAGATTTAAATAGCTTGTTTTCACCAACTTTATTAGCATCACTAGCTAAGAAATTTTCTAAAGCATCATCAGTAGCCTTAGATACAGATTGAGTCTCAGACGCAATAGCCTGTCCTACACTAGTACTTTCTGGTTTAACTTTTAAATTAACAAGATCATCTGACTTGATACCTTTTTGTGTGGCAAGCTTAGTCAGATCTTCGGTTACTTCGGCTAAATTAGTACTTTTAATAGTACCTGCATTCTTAATAAGTTCATCAGCATTTTTACCTGTACCTTTAAGTAAGTTGCCGATAGAGTTTTTAATACCTGAGTTTAAGCTATTCATCTCTGATGCGCCATTAAGTAATTTCATGCCCTTTTGGCCGAATGCTTTAATAGCACTGGCAGGAATCATGTTACCTATACCTGGGATTGCAGACATTGCATATGCTCCGGCATCTAAATAATTTCCTCTCATTAGCGAGCCTATGGCAGAAGTTGCATCTGTAATAGTATCGAGACCAGGGATAAAGTTAGCTAAAGCTGCGCCAGCTGAAGCGCCAATAGTATTAGCTTGCCCGAAAGTTTCTTTAAATAAAAGTGAGGTTAAAAAGTCTTTAGCTTGCTTTCCTAGATCCATTTCATCACCTGGACTACCAGCTACAGAACCGAAAAGATTCATACCGAGACCCAACCAATCACCTTTGCTAAAACGCTCAACTGTGCCGCCTACTTTAGCTGCGTTATTAGTATTTGCGAACGCATTCAGTTGCGGTGCAAAGTTTCTCATTAAATTTAGTGGGAGTGAAGTTACCATGATTTTTTACTGTCCGATCTTAAAAAAATATTTTAAGATTAAATACGTATATACAAAGTAGTTTTACAGTTAATGTTGACAATTTTTTATATAAATTTATTAGTTTTTTTACTTTCTTATTTAAGTTATTAAGATGTAAATAATTAAAACAACGGTACAGCGTAAACTCATCTAGAATTTACGCTGTAAAAAATTTGATTTATATAAAGCCACTACCCGTCTGAGCTTTTTGCTAAGCTGTTAGAGTCTTGCAAGAATTGCAAATTCATTTGAGCATTGAGTTTTTCGGACTCTCTGCGAGAGTTTGACCAAGCCATCAGCTGCAATTCTCTGTTTTGCTCTAATTTCAATTCAAACTCCTGTCCTTTCAAGCGGTCAAGATCAGCTAACTTTACAGTATAACCTCTTCTTTCAGTCCTTTTAGGTGTATTTAGCTTGGCTAATTCTTTTTCAACGTATTGCATATCATATGGGTTATCAATTTGCGAAAAAGATTCTAAAGAAGGTAAGTTTCGTTGTCCTCTACTGGTATTAACTTTTTCTAATATTTTCTCTGCAGTAGAAGCTATAAAAATATCTTCACCTAAAGCTCTTACCTTACTTTGCGAAGCCACAATATCATATTCAATTTGTTGCAAATTTAACATAGGATTAGAATTCGCATCGGGTCCTGGTGCTTGATAGGGACTAAATCTATCGTTACCTAAAGTATTTTGTGCAGGAATAGTATTATTTGCAACTAATGGTTGCTGGCTAGCACCATTATTTAAATTATTCGTATTGGGCACAAAACCATTAACACGAACATTATTACTAACATTAAAATTTTCAACCATAAAGCTATTCCACCTTTAATTCTTACTTATAGAATATATAATTCATATTATATTTAAGTTAATTAACCAACACCCATAAGCTTATTAAGAGAATTATTAAATCTCAGATCATTTGCAAACTGCTTTTGCTCAACCCTTAAATTAGCCATCTCAACAGAAGTTTCAACTAAATAATTTTGTTCTTCTCTGGTTTTATCAATAGTTAATAAGTTCTGGTCGGCAAGCGAGTATGCTTGTGGCTTATTAAGAATATATTGCCGATCACTAATATGATTCAAACGTTCTAAATAACTCATGAATTACCTTTCTTATTTCTATTTTATGCTTGTTGCAGCAATCCTATATACTCTAAGGTGAGCTTATTTAAGTTACCAAAAAGAGCGGCAAATCGTCTTAATGGTCTTAAAGCATCACTAGTCATCGAAGCTTCCAGACCTTGAATCTGGGTCTTAATCGTCTTTTTCTCTTCTTCGCTGCTTGCATTTGTAGCTTTTACACGCAGCTGAGCAATAGCTGCGTTAGAGACAGCAGCGTCCATCATGTCATGCCTATTAGACTGCGCGTATGAATTACCAAGTAAACTTCCTATTGACATAACAAACTCCTTTTTTTTATTTGATTTGTATTTTCCATGAACATATATAGTCTGTAATAAATATTTATTGACATATTTTTTTAAATTAAATAAAAATTTTTAAAGTGTCAAAAAAGCTACTTAAGAGTCTTTATATAAATATGGTAGATTCAACAAGAAAATTAACTATTAGTAATAATGATAGCAATATTATAGTTATACCTCCATCAAAAAATAATGCACAATCGCCTGACAGAAAGACTTCAAGTTCTAATTTATCAAAGGTGGAAAATTCGCCAGACAAGTATATCAATAAAGAATCAATTATACAACCAGCTCCGCCAAGGCAAAGCTCAGAATGGGTAAACATAGGAGCCTATAATCCGCAAAATTATATACAGTATAAAGCTAATCAATTAATAGACAATCGAATTTACTATGGTATGAGAAATTTAAACATTCAACCAACTATAAATACATCCCCAATCCCAAATCAAGTACCAGCCAGATCGCAAACTTTTAGCAATTATGGTCAACTTGCGCCCCCCCCGATCAATCAAGAGAGTTTCAGTAATAACCAAAGCTCAGCTAGTTATACTGATTACATAAACTCACAAGCAAATAAAGTACTGAGTAATTTACCTGGAGGAGTTGCCAGTGGTGTACCTTCTTCAAACTACTCAACCCCAAGTGTCAATTCAGATCAAAATTATACACCTGCACCAAATCAAAATTTAGAAATGTCACAAGACTTTATTAATGAAAGAGCTAATGCTCTAGTAAACACACTTATGGAGAAATCTGGTATAAACAATTCAAACAGTAGCATCTCTACAAAGCCAGCACATTTTCAAGATACCCAAACCTATGTTCCATTCAAACAAAATGTCGATAACGCTGGCACTTTGGTAACCGACTTAGTTAACCCTTTTGAAGATCAGCCTGTTCAAAATACGATAAATGAAGCACTCACCATTAAAGATAAAGCCTTACCATTTAATATTAATTCCATAAATTTAGTTTTAAGCGGTCAAGCTGAAGGTCAAAAGCAAGGTCAATCAGCTCAGCTAGCGAGTTCAATATCTACGATTCAAGACAATATTTTAAGGGATATTATTTTAAAACCAGAAGATCCTCAGTCTAAATTTATGAAAGATAAGATAGGCACTGACAGCGAAAGTGAAGAAGATGAAGGCGTATTAGAAGCTTACGAGAAAAATAAAAATGCTTTAGAAAGCTTGACTAATAGTACTACTAGAGAAAGGTTTATCGCAACTCAGCAAGCCATTTCAAAACAATATGGTCAAGACTTATTAACCCCTGTTATTCAAAGACTGCTATTAAAAAACCCAGACGAAACTATTAACAAAAGAGATGCTGAGGGTAATTTAATTAAAGCTGAGAGTAAAAATGGAAATACCTCTAATACATACGAACAAATTACATTTAAAGAGATTGTTGCAAATAATCAAATTGATAAATATATTAACGATAATAAAGTTCAACAGAAACTTCTAAAACAGATAGAGTACGATGTTGATAACGTTAATAACGATTCACTCGCCAGAATTTTAAATGTTAATAATTGGCAAAAAGCAGAAAATACAACAGAAGCTTCTGAAGAGACTAAATCGAAGGAAAAACCATCTAGATTAACAGAAAACCTAAGAAAATCCCTAGAACCTCATATTAAGCATGTATTTCAAGTAGATGATCAAGGCAATCTTAAGTTTGACGACAACGGTAACCCGATAGCTAAAGAAAACTTTGATGGCAAAAACGAAATGACTAACTATAAACGACTAAGTATGGAAAATCTAGAAGCGAATGAAACTGAACTTGAAATGCTATCTAGGTTTACTAAATTAATCTACGGTAAAAAGTCACTAAGCGCAACTGAGCAAAAAAATATTAAGTATACAGTAAAGAACTGGCAGCCACGCAAACACTTAAATATGTTCAATACTCAAGCTAGACCAGACCAGATAAAACTTAAAGTCTTAGACGCATTTAAAAGAGAAGCATCTTTAAAAGAAACTAAAAATTAGTATCAAAAAATAAAAAGTATTTACATTATATTATTAAAGGAATTTATATGACAAGCGCAAATTTATACAATCTATACAACAACTCAGTTGGTAGTAATCCACCAAGCATGACCAGCGCGACTATTAGAGGCAAAAAGTTAGCTGATAGAATCATCAAGAGTATGGCGCTACCAGATAATGAAGCTCGTACAAACCAAAACCAAGGTTCCGACAAAGTTAATATCAAAAGTTCTGATTCATATGGCAGTGAATTAATAAGTCAGATGAAGCAAGGTAAAAGAGTATTTGATCCAGATGGCAATCACGAAAAAGGTTCACAGCTACAACATAGCACTTATAAATTATTAGGGAGTGCTCAAAGCAGAATTTTAGAATCATTAAGTAATAACACTTTCGAAGATGATTTTACGAAGTTATACTTTCAAACTAATGGAAGTAGCAAAAATGCTTATGCTGAAGTTTTATTTAGATCTTTAGAAAATTTTGAATATCAGACTAAAGATGAAAATGGCAAGATCGTTAAAACAACTTTAGGTGCAGCAGGTAAAGAAGAGTTCATGAGTAAACTCCAAAGCTTAATGAAAAACCCTAGGACTAAAGCTAGGCTTAAGAAGAACTTATCAAAGCAGGTTAACGAAAATAAAATTATTGAAAGTGACCTGAAAGTTGAAAAACATAATAAATATGGACAAGGAGCTGCAATTTTAGGCACATCAGCAGCAGCAATAAAAGTTGGTGCTATACCTTTAGCAATAAAAGGTGGAGCAGCAGCTATCGGCTTAGCTAAAGCAGGAGCTATTGCTGCTGCAGGAGTGGCAGCAGGTGCATCACTGCCAGCATTACTAGTAGGAGGTGCAGCAGTTTTGGGTACAGCCTATGTTGCAGATAAGCTAGGAGCAGGTGATTCTATCAAGAACGCAATCAATAGCACTGGCGCTGATCAAATATGGGATGGCACCGTTGGAAATTTAGCTAGAGGTGCTAGCCACCAATTAAGTAAGTGGGGAGTTTAATAAATGACATCAGCACTAAGTATACCTTCAAACAGTTCAGGTTGGGACAATTTATTCAATAGTATTAACAGTTCTATCGATATCGATGCAGCAGGTAATCAAATAAAAAATTCAACCAAGCAAGGGGTTGATGAATTTACCGGTATGGCTAAGACTGGTTTAAAGTTTGCACTTAAAGGTGATCATAGTACATCTGCTGGGCGGTTAGGTAAAAAAATGACTAGCGCTGGTATGGTTGTTCATGGATTAACTTCGGGAGCTCAAAACTTTTATAATTACGCTAAACAACTTGTAGGTGGAGTTGATAGAAAATCGGCTTTTTTATATTTAACTAAGTCTCTTGGCGACTTTACAACTGCTGGACTAGGAGCTTTAGGCATGATGGATAAGAGATTTAAAGCAGATAAAATGCAGGGTTTAATGAGCTTGGGTTCTAAATTATCTCCTGCATTAATGGCTACACCAGCACTTATATCTAAGACTATTAATGGGCTGGAAGAAGTCGCTCTTGGGACTAGTCCGATTTCAGATATAGGTATAGGCGATCACAAATTCTTAAAAACCGACTTCACAAGTAGGGTACCTGGAGCTCCTATTCTTGCAGGTGCATATACTAAGTTGTTCAATCAAGATGCTGACAGACTAGTTGGTGTTATAACTAGAGGTGATATTGAAGCTTATGGTAGGATTGCTGGTTTTGGTGATGTGAAGAATAGTTTTGACACAGTTATTAAGAGTATTGGGAATGGTTAAGAATGGTTAACTCTATAGTTACAGTCCCTATTCAGATAAATAAACCATTAAACACTAATAGTGGTTATGCTAATAATATAGTCCCATATAAGGAAGATATTGATTCTAGCAATTCTGAAGAGACTGTTGATATAAATGAAGAAGCTACTCAGGTAACGCCAGTAAATGGAGCTATCTCAATAAGTTCCAGTGTGGCTAATGATACTGTTGATCAAGTAACAAACAATACTAAATTTGCCCTTGCATCTTTAAAGCACGGCATAAGTAGAGTTTTAGGCAGCCCTAATACCGATAGCAAAAAACAGCTTACTGCTCTTGCAGGAGCAATAACAGCTGGAACTGTAGGTGGCAGCGCGCTAATCTCAAGCATTCAAAATAATTTTAAATCTCCTGATAAACAAGGAAATTTATTTGGTATGGCTAAATCTGCTTATCTATTAAAAGTTGCTGTTGATCTTTTGAAGGTTGCTAAGGGGAATAGCAATAAATATGAGAGTATGTCCCAAATAAGAAATAGTGCTATGGTATTACTAGCCTTACAAGGTGCGGATAGTTTATCAAATAAAACTGACAGTTCTACTAAGCGTATTCTTGATGTCTTTGGTACTGGCAACACATACAAATCTGGTCTAGTGCAAACTGTAAGTGCTTTGAACCCATTGAATTTATTTAGGTCAAACTTAAGTTATCCACATGGAAATACACAGCCTCCGCCACCTGATGAACCATATCCTCAATTTGATGGACAGTTTTAACTATAAATACTATTTGTAAAAAATAAAATTAATTTAAATATAAATCAATTCAAATTTTATTGAACTTGTTTCCAGGTATTATTTCCTACAGGTTCATAAAGACTTTCGTTAATTTTTAGACTAATAGTATTACCTTGAGAACTACTCATTCTATTTAAACGTATAAATGTTCCATTTTCACCCTTAAAAGTTATATTATTATTTGAATAGAAATTTCCAACAAAGTTTGATAAAGATGTTGACATTAATTGTCTGGAAAGCTTACCTTTCTCTCCGCATATTTCTACATCAGCTCCATCATCAGGTCTATTAAGATCTATTCTCATAATTCCATTCGGTGATGACCCTCTATAATTAACTGGAATATTGCTTTGACCAACTTGATCAACAAGTACAAAGAACCCTTCTCTTAATTCTTTATTATCGCAAGACTGGGATTCGTTAGAGTCATTTGAGGTTTCAACTTCGGTATCACCAATCGGATTATCTTCCTCATAGGCTTGAGTAAGATCAGTCGGCTTATCATATTTAATAGGCAAGATAAAATTAAATTGATTATCACCAGCTAGTTTACTTTTTAGTGTAATAGTAGTGCCAGTTAAAATATCACCTTTAATTTCAGGTTTATAAATTATTTCAACAGATTGATCACCATCCCCAAGACTTAATACTTGGCTATGCGATTTTTCACCTTGATTTTCTAAAATGTTTAAAGTTCCAGAGTTTTCACATACTGTAATGTTGTCACCTGTAGACCTTGTCGCACTTTGCATATTTTTATTTTGATTATTATGAGTATCTATTAAACCTTGAATTAGGCTATTAATATTTTCAGCAGCTGTGCAACCATTTTCAAGATTCATAGAACCAACCTCAGCTGAAACCATCTCTTTAAGTTTATCTAAACCGAAGTTCATATCATTATCTCTAGAAGTAGGTAGAGTAATACGACCAGCAGTAAAATCCATTTTTTCTCCTGTGACGTATTCAGACTCATTAGCTTCTGCTATAGTAGGAGCGTTTCCACTATCTTTAATATCAGCTTCAGAAGAATCATTAACTATAGATGGCGCATCTGAGTCTGATCCAGGAGTTCGAATATAATCTTCTTTAGCTTCAGGAGCACAAGCACCTAAAGCTAAGCTTGGTATTAAAAGAGCAGCAGCAACTTTGCTTCTAATGTTCTTAGTCAACTGAGAAGCAGATGAAAAATCTAAAGATTTTGATTTAACTTCAGGCTTTTTGACTAAAAACTTTGAGCGCGAGTCTTCAATTTCAGGAGCTGATAGCATAGAGCTCATTAAATTACGTTGAGATATTTTACTTTGTTGGTTTTCCGTACGATCTAGTAAAACTTTATTGTTTAACCTTTGTTTTATTAAAGGTAACTTCACATTGTTAGTATTTATATTCACAATTCTACTCCTTATACTAAAGTCTATGGTGCTATAGATTTCTACAATAGCATCATAGACTTTAGTACTTCCATCTTAGTTTTTTTAAAAGTAATAATTAGATTAGTGTCATACCTCACATCCCTTTTTAACCTTAAACTTAACAAATTTATACTACTATTAAGTTTGATGTCATAGAGATTTTAGCTTTTACTATATCTTCTTATAACAAAAACCATAATGATTAAAATTTAAAACGTTGATTTAATTTATATGTTCTATCATTGATTACAACTACAGCTGGAGCACCCTGATATCTTGGGCTAGCAGTAATACCCCAATTGTTATTTATTGATACAGATAATTGCTTATCATCAGAAACAAAACTAAGTTGATCACTTCCACTATCCTTAAAACCTGTAGTTTTCACTCGTTTTAAAGTCCCAGAACGTCCACAGACTTCGGCTCTAAATTCGGCATTAGGATTACTTTGTATATTACTCGGTGATACAACTGATGCAAACGGAAGTGTGCTTGTTTTAAGTTCACCTAAGATATTTGAATGTGCTTGACTCACTCCCTTCATAATTTCAATATCATCCTTACAAGTACCAGCTTGCGCCAACAAGGTTCCTTCAAGTTTATCTAAACCTAACTTCATATCTTCAGCGACACCTTCCTTCTTCCCATCAGGCATAACCAAAGTATTAGTCGGCGCGCCAGATAGATTCACACCAGTATCTCTAGACTGAGCTGCCATAGCTTCTATATTAACTGCACCAGCATTTAATGCCAAAGTTGCACCAACAGCACTACCAACTTTAGCTGCTGTCTTCGCGCCATTTTTCACAGGCTGAGGCAGCACGTTACTTATCATTTGTTTTACATTCATATTCATTTTATTTCGATCCTTATTGATTTCTAACTAATAAAAATTAACGCGAAACTCCCTACTGAGCTTTAAAACTCAGCTAAACCTTTACCTAATTTAGTTTTATAAAAGTTTCGTATTAACTTGATATTTATAATAACAATTTAAAAAATTTTAAAAGTTAACAGCCAAACCCTACTTTCAAGATAACACAACCTAAATTCATGAACTAAAAATCAATCAAAATTTTAGCAACTTTCGTCATAACGCAACTTTTCAAAATAAAACACCTAAAGTTACAGGCTTATTTAAATATTAAATCAGTGATATCACTGTCATTTATAAATCTAACTACCAAAAGCCTAGCTCAACATAATAAACAGCACACCAAAAGCTTAAGAATACCTTAAAATCATTAATACTTAATTCACTCTTTCATAATGTCTTATTTATACGCTTGAAGTATTCCTCTTAAAACGGCACAGTAAAATCAATTTCTACATGAGATAGGTTAAAAATCATACCTTTATTTATAATCTGCGCGCGGCAGGATTCTAATTGTTGTAAGTTACCTTCTAACTGGTTAGCTATATCAGCTGAATGATAAGGTCTATTCCCCAGTTTAACCATCGCAAACACATATTCTTTTTCTTACAGCAATTAATTAAATCCTATCAGCAGTACCTAATTTCTGATCTAATCTATTATCTCGCTGTCCAGGACAAAGCGCTCTAGATCTATTATTAAAATTATTTACACTATTAGGGTTAAGCGCGAATTCCTTACGCTTACTTTTTTTAGTCGCGGCATTAACTAGACCGTTTACCGTATAGCACTGCGTAGGAATCGTTTGTCCTTTAGGACCAGTTAAAGGATTTTCTTCAGGTGGTTTGGCACCTACTTTACCTAAAGCTACTTGCCTCTCACCTGGAATACCATATTTATTAACTTCAGCTGCAGTAAAGCGCTTTGCTGTAGCACCATGGTAGTTGACGGTTAAATCATTTAAAATTATTTCAGTACCTGGACCTGGCTGTAAGTAAAATCCGTATAATTTTTGATTTTTTTCACTATATGGATCAATATTCGTATTTAAAACTGTCATAGATTGATCAGCAGCGTTTCTGTCTTTATCTACTGCAAAGTAAGAATCATACCTGATAAAAGCTGGCTTACCATCCTGCCCGCGCACTGGTTCAAGATATTTTTGTGGGTTTTTCACTATTTCCTCTGGGCTAGTTTCAGTTTTCATAGCCCTGCGAGCATTATTATTTATCCGAAAAAAAATACTGGTATTTTCAGCGCGATTAATCTTCACATCAGCACCACAAAAGCTATCATCTACACCTTTTTTAGTATAATCTGAGACTCCCTCCGCCTTAGTAGGTGGATTATCCGAATATCTTTCCAGTTCATAATATTTAGAACTAGCTCCAGTCTCTGCATCATTAAAATATGCAAATTTACCTGTTCTTGGATTTACAAAAGGTAACACAACTTTAGCCTTAGTAGTTTCGACTACTGGAATTCTAGAACGCTCGATTTTTATCCCTTGACCACCTGGTATTGGAACTGAACTAGCTTCATCTAAAGCGTCATTGAATTGATGTAACATATCACGGTAAGTTTCGCACTTAGTATCTAGAGCAACTTTATGTGCTGTAACTTCACCAGCACTATTTTGAAATTCTGACAGATTTTTAGCATCTACTCGAGCCTGCTTTTGATTAGCTTGCATGATACTTACATCAGAGGCTGGGCTGGCTAGCGCACTGCCTACCTGCCTAGCTTCTACATTATTTACTGGTTTCGAGTTTGCGCCTAAGTCACTGGCATGAACACCATTATTAAAACCACCTGTTAAAGCTAAAGTACCAGCCAGTACCCCTGCTCCCAAACCTTTAAATCTTTGACTTTTTAGTGGATTAAAACTACGGCTAGCACTTGCTTTTTCATGATTGATATTTAAATTTCCCATTTTGATTCCTCTTTCTAATGATTTTTAATTGAATTAATTTTTTCTAAATACGAACATCAGCTCAGAGCCCTTTTCACTTAATAGAAAACTTTAGACTAAATAAAATTAGTATCTAGTTTACTCGATCTCAAATAAGGTGAGCTAAGTTATATCTTCCTGAATTAATTCAATTTTATAAAGCTAACTCTACGGTGAAGTTCACTCCCTCAAGTACTGCACCATCCTAGATCAGCTTGTTTTTAGACTTTAACTAAATACTAGTAACTTTTAAATAATCAACTTACTATACTGCAAATCGAATTTTAAAAGTACTAAATTAAATCCCCACATCAAAACTAAGTTAGCTTTAATATAGAGATCTAAAAAGATATATTATGTAATGTCTATTTACAGAATAACACTTAAATAGCTTAACCAAATATT
This sequence comes from uncultured Gammaproteobacteria bacterium, assembly GCA_964438425.1. Lineage (GTDB taxonomy): Bacteria > Cyanobacteriota > Vampirovibrionia > LMEP-6097 > LMEP-6097 > CAYTKM01. Next base: position 484,927 of record CAYTKM010000002.1, on the reverse strand, counting down.
AAATTATTTTAAAGATAATTCGTACTGATATCTATCGTACACGAATATTTAAGGGCTTACGAAAATCTATCTATCAACGTCAGGCAAAATTACATCAAGTGATGAGAAAATCGCTACCACATCAGCTATTGGCTTATTAATAACCATTTCTTTTAGATAGTTAGTAGCAAACCATGATGGTGAGCGCCATTTCAATCTATAAGGAACCTGAGTACCATCAGCGATCAAATGCACACCAAGCTCACCGCGCGGTGATTCAACGACAGTATAACTTTCACCAGCTGGTGCTTTAAAACCTGGCATGATTTTTTTAGCGACTAATTCTGCTGGTTTTTCAGCATACTCACCAGTAGGCAATGCTTTAACTTTTTTAATAGCTTGTTTAATAATCTTACAAGACTCGCGAATTTCTTCTACGCGGCACTTATAACGCGCCCAGATATCGCCTTCATCACGTACAATCGCTTTAAAATCCATTTCTTCATATCTAGAGTAAGGTTTTTGTTTACGAATATCATAGTCTACGCCCGATGCACGGATATTAGGACCAGTCAGACCGAATTCACGACCCATTTTAGGATCGATAAAACCGATATCTTTAGTTCTAGAAACGAAAATAGGATTATTAGTTACGATATCTTCATATTCATCAGTATAAGAAAGTAATTTTTCATCGATTAATTTAACAACTTTATCGTACCAGCCCTTAGGTACATCTTTATGCACGCCACCGATACGGATGTAATTAAACATCATACGTTGACCAGATACCTCTTCAAGCAGCTCTAAAATAGATTCACGATCGCGAAAAGCGAAAAATGGAAAGCCCATCATCGCACCTAAATCCAGCATAAAAATACCTAAAGATAGTTGGTGAGAGCAAATACGGTTCAGCTCAGCCATAATAATTCTTAAGTATTCAGCGCGCTCTGGTATTTCAAGCTCAGCTAAAGCTTCTACTGAAGCTACATAAGCGTGACTATCACTCATACCAGCCAGATAATCAACGCGATCTACTAAAGCTTGGTACTGAACGAAGTTACGGTTTTGGGCAAGCCATTCCATACCACGGTGCAAATAACCAATCACTGGCTCGCACTCTTTTAAAATTTCACCATGAGTAATTAATTTCAAACGCAAAACACCATGAGTAGATGGGTGCTGCGGTCCCATATTTATAACTAAATCTTCAGTTTTTATACCTGTATCTAAATTACCTTTAGCAAGCGCCATAATCTTAATTTTAGCAGTAATTCAAGCTGCTGTTATTAAAATACCCTTTAAATACTATTTAAATAACTTTCATATTGACTTGTTAGTAAGCACGCATAATTTAATAGCTACTGTTAATGAAATATATGGTCAAGATTTATATCTAGATGATTTTCAACTCTACATCACTAGTCCTTAAAACTAACTAACGCCTCTTTAAGTCTTTACATAAACTGTAAAATTTAACATAAGCATAAATTTTATAAATTTAATAACCAAGTAAATTCTATAATAGATCAAAGATATTTATGAGCAAATCTAACTTAAACAGTCGCCAGCGTCTTAATGCTTATCCTAGTCCCGCACTTAACCTAATCCCTTTTCCATATGGCTTCGGGGGCACAGATAATTTAGCGCAGGAAGGACCAGATAGCCTGCTAGCTAGCGGCGAGCTTAGTGAAAATCTGCAAGCGCTCGGGATCGAAGTTAACACTATCACTCTAACTGAGCTAGGTCCCTTCCAGATCCAAGAAGATTTTTTTAGAATACGTAACATCGATGCTATCACAAGTGTTAATCGTTGGCTCAAGTCTCAAGTGTGCGCGAGTCTCACCCAAAACAACATACCTATTTCTTTAGGTGGTGATGCCAGTTTAAGCGTAGCTTCAGTGCAAGCTCTCAATGAACTAGATCCAGCTAAAAATTACGGGGTCTTATGGTTTAATAATCATTTAGCAAATAGCTCCCCAGAAGTTACCAAAAGCTGGAATGCTAACCGCATGGTTTATAGTCTACTCACTAAAAACAGCCTTGAAACTGAGCATGCCGATCTTTCACAGCTAATCGGTAGTCAAAAGTTACCACTTTGTAAAAGTGAAAATATCGTCAGAATAGGTATCAATCACCGTTCAGCGCAAGACTACTGTGACAATAACTATTACAGCATGGAAGATATTGATCAGCTAGGCATCCAGGAAATTTTAAAGCTAGCTTTAGAGGACTTAAAAGATTGCCGTGAGATACACCTAATCGTCGATTTGAATGTTTTTGATCTAAGTGGAGTTAGTAACTATTCTTTAGGTCAGTTAAGTTACCGCGAGGCTTTGCAGGCAGCCAGGTTTTTAGATATGGAACTAAGACGCAAAGACAAACTTTCATCATTAGATATAGTTGAACATTGTCCGAGCCGCGAAGCCTGGGATAAACGCGGCGAAGCGGCGGAGTGGGTTAGTGATTTTGTCAGCACGCTGTTTGGCGGGCACATTTTTAATACCGCAAGAAAGTATTAACCTAACGAGAGCTGAAGCTTTTTATAATGAACTGCAAAGAGAGCTAAAACTTTTTTTAGGTTAAACAGATTTCAGCCAGATTATCTTTGGCAGGACTACATTATTAGAATAAATTATAGTTACATAGGCTTTAAAACTTATGACCTATAATTTATAGCATGTCCCTGAACTCTAAACTTAACCAAGAAGTGTTTTGGCATGAGCTCTATCATGAAGTGCTAAGTAAATGTAAAGTTGATCGCCAAAATTTAGTCGCGAAAAACGAGCTCTTAGACATAAATAAGCATAAAGTTAAACTGAGTAACTCAGCTACTGAAAGCCAACTAATAAATAATAATGAGCAGCAAACTGATCGTCTCAATTTAGCTCGTGAAGTTAAACCCATAGATCTAACTAAATGCGATAGCGAATTTATACAAAAAGAACCCAGGTTTAGCTCAGAACATAAAGCCCGGACAAGCCTTACTAAAGAATTTCAAGAACTTGAGTTCACTCAGCTAAATTCTCTTATCAAGGACGAAGGTTATTTAAAGCTCAAGCAAGTTATAGACTTTGATTTTAATTTCTGGCAAGAAATGAGCCTGAAACTTAGGTCTTTAAACTTACCTACAGTCTTTAGCTTTATTTATAAAGACCTTTGGTGCCTGCCACAAACTATCGCGCCCTTGGTTGAAAACATTCTCGGGCGCAACTTTCAGGCTTTGCAGGCTTTCTGGCTATGGCGCATCGAAGGAACGGCTGGCTCAGCTCAAGATCAGCAGGGCTGGCAGCCCCACCGTGATCGCGATTATACAAGCTTGCGCGCTGACGGCTCACCAAAATACCTGACAGTCTGGTTACCAATCTCAGCAGCGACTCCCGAAAACAGCTGCATTTATGTAGTACCCGCTAAATATGATCGAAGCTACGGCAGCGCGCGCGATATGTCATGGGAATTTAATTTTCAGGATGTGCGCGCGCTGCCAGCTAAACCTGGCGATTTATTGTGCTGGAATCATGCTCTCTTGCATTGGGGGAGCCGCGCAGCGGCTCATTCGACAAGTGCGCGCGTGAGCCTGGCTTTCGAGTTTGCCGGCGCTGACGCGCGCGCACCTGAAAACTTAATTTTAAAACCTGAACATCACGCCAGTTTTAATTCTAGAGCTCAGTTAATAGCTGGTCAGCTTAAAAACTATTTACATATGTACACTTACCCTGATGAAGTGATTGAATTTGTTAAATCAAATCTCAAGTGAGATTCAAACTTCTAGTGACATTTAAACCTTAAAACCACGGCTTAGTATCTCAGCTAATGTTTTAAGCCAGCTAACACTTACTTTTTCTTTTTCAATCATCACACGGTGAATAATTGATCCAGCGAGCATAGTAGTAATGTAAATCGGAGAAATATCCGCTCTAAGTTCTTGATTCTGGATAGCCTTTTTAATGAAATCTTCTACCTTAGAACTTTCATTATTAAGAATTTTTCTTTGAGCAACGTCACTTGCTTTAGGTGAATCTTTTAAAGAGAAAGCCGCCTCAAATAAAATCCTGCCTGTATTACTTTCTAGTAATTTAGCAATCTCACTACCTAGATGAAAGAGACCGTCCTGAAAATTACAACTTTCAGGTATATTTAAAGCAAAATCATCAGCTAAACGCTCTAAAGTAAAGTGAATTAAGCCATCTTTAGATTTCCATTTACGATAAATGGTAGTTTTATTAACTTCAGCGCGCTTAGCAACACTTTCAATACTGAAATTAACAAACCCAAGCTCAGCAAGTTCACTAATAACTGCCGCACGAACCATATTTTCGACTAATTTACCACGCGGACGTCCGGCATCGCGTCTTTTTTTTATTTCAGGCATAGTTTTATTATACAAATCCACGCGCGCGCTATTGCAACTTTTTGTTACAATAACTATTATTATCGATTTAAGTATGAGTTTCTTACAATTATTTCTAAACACCTGGTTAGTTCAAGGGGCTTTATTTTTACTGACCATCACACTTGTATATTTGGTAATTTGGCGCTGGGGCAGGAATATTTTTAGCGGCTCTAAAATACGCCAGCTAAACTCAGTCCCCCTAAAACAGATTAAACAGGAAATTAAAAATACCTTACTGGTGCTAGCTGTAGGTAGCATCAATTCATTAATAGTTATCTCACTCTACCAAAGCGGGCACACTAAGCTTTATACAGATCCCACCCAGATAAATTTTTTAGGAATCATAGTAACGGTACTAGCTTTTATAGTATTTAACGACGCCTGGTTTTATTTTATTCATCGTTTACTTCATCAACCCTGGTTTTTCAAACGTATTCACTTTATACATCATAAAAGCATAGAGGTTAACCCTTTCACTTCTTATTCATTTCACATTATAGAAGCTACTCTGCTAGGGCTATGGGTTATACCAGCGATTGTTTTAATACCGATATATTTGCCTGCTATATTTATCACTCATATTATAGGCACCTATAATAATATACTTTCTCATCTAGGCTATGAATTCTACCCGAAGTGGCTACTAAAGGTTCCAGTGCTAAAGTACGTAAACACCTCTACTTATCATAGTTTGCACCATACTAACTTTAACGGTAATTATGCATTGTTTTTTAGGTTTTGGGATAAAATTTTCGGAACCGAGATTAAAAGTTATGAAAGTGATTTTACCTCTAGAAAATATTAAGTGAAAAAGTGCTTTTCCAGTATAGCTTAATATGTAAATTAATCTATAAAAAGTGAAAGGTAGGTTTATTAAAGATTAATAGCAGCTTAAAACTAAACTGTGCAAGCATGCGGTAATGATCACTTATAATAAATGGTGTCTAAGATGGGACTTGAACCCATACGACCAAAAGGTCACCACCCCCTCAAGATGGCGCGTCTACCATTCCGCCACTTAGACAAGTCTTAATTATCTTAGCAAAAAATATCCTCAGATAAATTTTTAAATTTCAGTCGATCAAGCACTTAAATTCACTTATACTTTTAGCTGACATGCTACAGCAGGCTAATATTTAATTAGTATAGTTTCAAGATGGATTTAAGCTAACTTAGCGTTCACTGAATTTACTTTATCTGCCATACTTTGCTTGCGATCAGTTCTAGTACCAAACTTTAAAGTTGTTGTGATACGCGGCGCTCCCATTTCATGGATCTTCTCATGGCAAGCTTTAACCGCCTGAAAGACATCATCCCACTCACCTTCAATATTAGTTCCATAAGCATGCAATTGTGTTTTTAAACCAGCATCACTTAAAACCTGCTCGCAGGCAGCCACATATTTAGATACACTTACACCGACACCTAAAGGTACTAAACAAAAATCCGCAATCACTTTCATCTATCTTAAAGATAACTAAATGCCAAGCCAAATTCAAGTTGAATCATTAACTAACGGAGCCTCGCTGATTATCTGAATCGAAATAAGTGCTAAGATGAAAGGTGTTATGAAAATTTCACCAGCTAATACTAGCATTTCTGCCACCTCTACTGATCCTGTATCTTCACCTACCCAAGGCAAAAGTAGCCAAGCTAAAGCTACTAATAATAGGCTAAATAGAAAAAAACTTCGTCAGCTGGCATTAGGAGTGCTTGCACCTTTAAGTTTAGCTAACAATCTAAATATATCTGAAGCAACCACGCCTGTAATTAAAAATATACCAACTAAAAGCACTGTAGTTAGGCAAGCAGACTCCGGCGCAGCAGCAAAAAGTAATTCTAAACTTGATAAACTACAAAGAGCACTCTCTAATAGCTCTGTAAAAGATAAAATTCAACTAAATGCCAAAACTATCAAGGTTAATTACAACGCACCTGAATTTAAGAATTTAAGTCCAGAACTAGTACCATACGCAGTCATAAAAGAAGAGCTGTCTAATAATACTTTACTAAAAAATACTAAACTACCTGTAAATATCGAGGGTACTAAGCAAAAGTGTGATGCAGCCACAGCCATTGCTGACACTTTAGTTGCGTTTATGGATAGCGCAGCAAATGGCACTTTGCAAGCTGGTGTAAGTGTGACTCAGCAAGGTGAAGATTCAAGTTCTACACTATTTACAGATGTAAATAAGAAATCTTTTTGCCAAAATGCTAGTAGTAAGCCTGCCTACAATCTAAATTTAATACAAAGCGACTTAAGTGCAAGTGGCAGCTCGCAGTCTAATAATTCAGCGCAAACACTAACTATCCAGCTTTTTAAAACTGAGAGTGATGACATTGCTGCAACTTTAGAGCTGAAAAAACTAAATAATAAGTATCAAATTAAAGCCACCTTACCTGGCAGTAAGGAAATTACTAGCGAAATAAATATAGTTAAAGCTGAAAAATAGCTAAGTCATCATAGTCAGCTTAAACTTCTCTTAATTTAAATGTAATTAACCTTATCTATATTAACAATATGTTAATATGTATTACAGATATGAGTACTCAAACTAATAACCTTAGAATACCTTCTGAAATAGCACATTCTTCTGTGACAGCTAAAAAAGCTAGTTCTAACCGCAAACGCCCTGATAAAATCAAACAACATTTACCCAGACAACTATTACAGACCTTGGCAACCACGACAACGACTGCAGCTTTGGCTTTTGGTAATGTTTCTTGCGCAAATTCAGAGCAAATATCTAAACCAGCTGATATTAGAGGTCAGCAAAATACACAATTAGTCCAAGCATCTAAAACCGATAAAACCAGAAGTGCTCAAATCAATCTAGCTAGAGCTGATACCAGAAAAGAAGTTAAACTACCAGATGCCACCATTACCATCGATTATCATGATAAAGAATATGCCAATGTCCCAGAGAAAAATATTTATTTACTAGCTCTTAAAAAGCATTTTGAAAATCACCCTCAGCTAAAAAATATTAAATTAGATATTCCTCTAAAAGGAACTAACGAAAAATGTGACGCCGCTACCGCTACCTCGCAAATCCTTGAAGCTGCTATTGATACCAATGGTAAAGATGGCAAGGATGGCAGATGGATACCTAATAAAAACCAAAATCCACTAAAACCTGCTCTGACTGTCTTTAAAGACCGTTCTGGCAAACGTCAGCCATTTTGTAATGAAACTGGCGAACAACCTGAACACTTTTTAAATAAATTTACTGTTAACCAGAGTTTATCTGGTAATCACTTTTTAAACTTCACCATCTCTCATAAAGATAAACAATACCAAGGTGAAGTCAATTTTATGGCACCTAAAGTTGAAATTCATTTTAAAGGAATGAACGAAAAGTTTGTAGGAAATATTCAATTTAACGAAAAAAACAAACCCCCAGAAAAAGAAATTTAACTTCCATAAGGCTAAAATAGAATATTTTTCAGAAAATTAGACATCCTAGTTTAGTTAGTATTAATGTTGGTCCGCTATATATAAATAATCTCATTAGTAAGATTATTCTTGGGTTCAAAGTTAGTTTTAAACCGCCAATTAAGCAATCAAGCTCTTACTTAGCAGTCTTTTTTATAATAAATTATCTTTCAAGCGCTTCACAAATCTCAAGCAAACTATATTCTAAAATTTTTTTACCGAGCTTAGCATTAGCGCCACTATAATCTGCTTTCATCACACCATCAGGGTAATAGTCTTTAAAATTAGCTGGTTTTACCCAGTTACAATTTTCAGTAGCGACTGTCTTTTGCGGGCAAGTATAACTCTCTGGCATAGTCATACTATCTGGCACAAGTGCCATTGTTAGAGAAATTTCCGTAGGTGTCGCATGGTAACCTTCTTTTTCACCAAACTCAGCTTCGATAATCTCTTTTTTTAAGTTCGGCATCACCCACCAGTTAAAAAAGTGCACTTTAATATCAGAAAATTCATCGTAGCGCTCTTGCATAGCATTTAAAAATGGTCCTTTATTGCCGCCATGACCATTAATCACGATTACTTCTTTAACACCATGAAGCTTAAAACTTCTAAGCATATCGATTATTACATTAATATAAGTAATCGGTCTGAGCGCAACGGAACCAGGGAACCCTAAGTGATGAATCGCCATACCATAATTTAAAGGCGGCGCGCAGGGAATACCTGTCGCTTCAGCCAGACTGTAAGCAATTCCTGTCGCAGTTAAATGATCTACTCCCAGCACCGCATCTGGTCCATGCTGCTCAGTACTACCAATCGGCAAAATAATTCGCGGGTCGGCTTTTAATTTTTCCGCGAATGACGAGTAGCTCATATTTGCCAGTAAGTTGAAGTTCTGGCTAGGGTCAAGCGGCTAAATCTTTAATTCGATCTTTTAGGTTAGAAGAATTCATTAGTGTTTATTATAAACTGAGTTAAGTTTTTAAATTTTAAAGAGCTGGACTTCTCGAATAATTTTACGATTTAACTAAAATATAAAGTAACCTTTGCTAAATTTAAAACTCAGTCATTAAAAGTATTTACAAGCTTCTTTTCTTAAAAAATTTTTATAAAGTTTTATTTGCTTAAAGCTTCATTTTAAGAGAAACTATTTAAAGATAGCTCGTTTTTCTATTTAATATTTTTCAATTATGGAAATACTTCAGTAGAGTTATGACTTTTTACCTAGAAGTCTTTACTTACATCAAAACCCAATCATTATGAAGTTCACGCCCTTTAAACTACTTACCTTAAGCTTAGCTTTAAGCCAGACTATTACTTGCAGCTTACTTTCAGCGCAAACTCTTTTAGATGATAAGGATATAGTACTAGCCTCAGACATTAGAGCGACTAACTTTAAATCTGATTCTAAGTTAATTCAAGGTATATCTAAGCTAAAAAACAACATTATTAATTCAAGTGAACTGAAACTAGCTGCTGTTGATGAAAGTGAGCCAGATTTAGAGCACGCAAGCAAACACCAAGTACAAATCAACAACCTTAAAGCTAAGATGAAGGCTACCAAAGATAAAATAAAGGATTTAGAAGCTAGCACTTTAGCTAAAACTAATAAATTAAAAAACTCAGCGATAGCTTCAACTGATGCACTTAGTAATAAAGTAATAAAAAAGGCAGAGATCAAAACTACTAAACAGGAAATTGAGCTTCAGGGAAACTCAGTTTCAAGTGATTCTAAGCAAAACACTAGCACTAAAGAAATTACTAAGGTTGAGACCACTAGTAATATAGAAACTTCAGCCTCAAATCAAAATTCCCATCAAATAGCGCCAAGCACAAAAGCTCACAAGAATATAACTACTAAAATGCAAACAGTTACGACTGAAAGTAAGAGCACTTTAAAAGCCAACCCTACAGAAAATGTTAGAAACACTGTTCAGGCACAAGAGATTTTAAGTGCACCAAGCACATCAGCTATAGCACAGCCTAAACCTAAGTTTGAAGAGCAGGAAAACATTGTAGAAAAGCTAACACCAGCTGTGCCAGCCCTGCATGAAAAGAAAGTCGCTTTAGAAGAAGAACTACTTGAAAAAGGCAGCACAGAATTTACCAAGAGTAAAGTTAAAAAGCGTGCTAAAGAAGAATATATTAATGTACTACAAAAAACTTTAAAGTCTATGAGTGAAGATACTTTACAGGAAGCAAGTATAAACTTACAGCAGGTAACAACATATTTTAGGCGTGAAGCTCAGCTTAAACCTGAGCTAAAACCACTATTAGAAGACATTATGTCCTTAAATAATGCCTTTGGGAATTATTTAAGTGCTGAGTTTCTATTAGATAAAACTAATAATAACTACTTTAAAGCTAAGGAACACCTTGAATCCGCTTTAAATCAAGCCAGAAACATCCAAGTTAAAAGAGCTGACGAACCTGAATTAAACAAATTAATTAGTAACTTTAACAGTCACTTAGAATCTGAATTAGAGTACGTTGAGCAGTCTATATAACCTAATCCCCATAAATCCTATTACCCTTATCATCTACATATATTTTAGGCATTACATCTACAGTTTGACCATTTGATGCTACTGGTTTAGTGTTATCAAAAGTTGCTTTATTACTTCCAGAAAAGTTCTCAAAGACATTACTATCAATTGATGGGCTTTCAGGCAGCTTGACATTTCCTAAATCTAATTCTGAACTTGCTGGCATATTAGGTTTATCATCCACCACGATAACTGGTGTGATTCCAGTATTTTCACCATCAGGTTGCGGGAACACTATTTTTCCCCATTCTTGAATAGGTGTATCTGCAGATTTAAAATTTTCAGGATTAGTGTTAAAAGAGTCTGGCTTTTCAGTTTCAGGGTTAACTTTAGAACCTGCAATTTCTGCTTGGTTGTTTACTATAGCTGATCTGATACGCTGTACTTTAAATTGCTGATTAATACTATTCGCAATATTATTTTTTAAGGGATTAAAATCGTTCATATAACTATATACAAAGTAATTACCATTTAAAAATTTATAGTCTCTATTTCATTGTTGATTTTTACCTTGGTTTATTAAATTTCAAGCGATCATATAAACATTTACATTCAGTAAAAAGCTGATATCAAAGTATTTTTTAACCTCAGCACTTAATTCAAGTTAAAATAAAAACATATGCGAACTGCTGAACTTAAGCGCGAATCTAAAGAAACTTCAGTTGAGGTGAAAATCAACTTGGATGGCACCGGAGTTAGGGATATCGATACAGGTGTGCCCTTCTTTGATCATATGCTTGAGCAGCTAGCTAGGCATTCACTAACGGATTTAACTATAAAAACTAAAGGTGACTATCATATCGATGATCACCACGCTGTAGAAGACACTGGCATCGTGCTGGGTCAAGCTATAAAAAAAGCTTTAGGTGATCGTAAAGGAATTCGTAGATATGCCAGCATGCGTTTGCCTATGGATGAAACTTTAATCAGCTGCGACTTAGACTTAGGCACTAGACCCTATTTAGTCTACGATGTGCCACTAGATAAAGAAAGAGTAGGAACTTTTGAAACTGAACTATGCATAGAGTTTTGGCGTGCACTGGCTTTTGGAGCTGGCATGTGCCTGCATTTCCATAAAATTACGGGTGTAAACTCTCATCATATTATTGAAGCTAGCTTTAAAGCTTTCGCTTTAGCCTTCGACTACGCTACGAGTATTGATCCTCGTCAAGCAGATGAAATTCGGACGACTAAAGGGATTATGTAAAAGCGCGGTACATTTCATTGCACTTTCAGAAATTTATAAATATTTTCTAAAAAAAGCTATTTATTAGAATTTTTTTATAAATTTGGCACATAATTTTAATATTTTTATAAATTTGGTAGTATTTTAGAAATTTATTCTAATTTGCGTTGACGCAGTGTATTTTTATACATAAGAATTTTTATAATTTGCAGTAACGCCGAAGTTAGCGTTTAGAGTATAATAGCCCCCCGAACTTAGAGTGCTAGCTGGCAAACAAATTCAAGGCGCAAAAATTATAAAAAGCGCAGTGTATTTTTATACATGAGCATTTTTATAATTTGCAGTAACGCTTAAGTTAGCGTTTAGAGTATAATAGCCCCCCGAACTTAGAGTGCTAGCTGGCAAACAAATTCAAGGCGCAAAAATTATAAAAAGCGCAGTGTATTTTTATACATGAGCATTTTTATAATTTGCAGTAACGCCGAAGTTGGCGCCAGCTAGCACTCTAAGCTATGGTGATATCATCGTCGTATCGTATATACGGAATTCTATGGGTGCGATCTTCGTCAGCTTCCACACGACCAGTATTTAAACTAGCGCACATATGCTCAAACAGTTCATTCGCTTCACCTACTGAATTAGTCATAAAGTAAGTGTGTCCTAGAGGGTTATCATAAATAGTATTAATATCACTACAGTCTATAGCAAACACATTAGTCGGAATCTTACGATTTCTTAAAAAGTCTTCTGGACCAGTATGACCGATACGTCTGGTAAGGACACCTCGCGTAGCGTTAGCCACTTTAGAGCCTCTAAGTGCATTATCATCATGAGCATAATAAACAACGATATTACGAGCAGCTTTAGTTAGGATATGACCTTTTTTACCTTCTTCAAGTGTATGGTTAGCGACATCAGCAGCAACCATAAAGACATTTCTAAATAAATAAGGAACGTTTACAGTATTACCAAAGTTTTGTGACCAGTAAGACATACTGTTTCTTAAAACTCGCCCGCCCATAGAATGAGCCATAATATTGATTCTTTTTAGACACTCTATACTTTGTTCATGGTTTTTAGCTTGCCACTCCATAAAGCGTGCCATAACACGAGCAAAGGCTATACCACTTGCATTAGCAGAATCTTTATCATCGAAATAATCACGGTAAATACCTGTTTTATCATGTGAAGGCCAGATAAATGGTACTACTTTAAATCTACGTGTTTGCTTAGAGACACTAGCTTTTTTATCTAAAATATCCTGCATCACCAAGGCATGTCTAATAGCTGCTTTAGGTTGAACATTAAAACCATGGAAATAAATTAGCACTTCAGAGTATTCTTTACTATCCCTAAGTTCAGTAAGTAGTTTTTCAGAGCCGATTTCTGTGTATGTTTCACCATCTGCATCTGTCTTACAAAAGTACATCGACTGACCAATTTCACGGTTTTTCAAGTCAAATTTATACTTTTCACCAAATTTAGATTCACTGCCATCTAGCTTAGGATGATTAGTTACAAAAAGCATATTAGAATCTAATCTATCATATTTAGATTTAGAAGTATAAAGTGAAGCTAAGATTTTTGTTAGTCTTAGCAAATTTTTATTTATACTATTTAGTATTTCAAAAAAGTATGACAATATTTTATACTCGGTAATTTTAATAGGCAGTATTTTTGAGTTTTCTGCTGCAAAGTAGTTTTTGACCTATAGTGTTTAGTTGGCTAATAATACAGACTCATTAAAAACTATAAATATTTAAGTGCTCATTATAATACCAGCTTTACTAACTCTATAAAAAACATACTGTAGGTTTCTAAATTATAATTAATTTGTTTATTAATATCCATCTATTAAATCTATATATAAACATATATTTTTTAGTGCATAAATCCACTTAGTACATTTATAAAAATTTTTCCAAACCAAGTCATTTTTTAGAAAATTATTCTAAATTTATGTCTTTTTTATAATCTAATTCTAAATTTAAGTTATTTTTATAATTTCATTTTAAAAAACCAGCACGAACTCACCTACTATCTGTCCGTTTTTAGTCTGAGTTTCCAACCATGTCAGTGCCTGCTTGCAGCTACCAGTAAAAAAGTTTTCATGAATTTTAGTGATTTCCTTAGCTATAAAAATCTGATCAGCCTTTTCATTTGCGCCCGCGTTTTCATGTTTGCGGGCGCGTTTTACCCTTCTAAGCTCAGCGAAGCTGAGCTTAGAAGGGTAATGATTACTATCTATCACTTTATCTAAATCTTTAGTTACTGCTAGGTTACTATTGTCAATATCTTCAACCTCTTCTACATTTTGATTAAAAATTATGTTTTCAATATCTTTTATAGTACCTGCGATACGTCTAGGGCTCTCAAAGATCACGATTGAGCGTTTTTCACTAGCAAGCTCTCTTAATACTCGGCGTTTTTGCTTGCTGCCATGTGGCAAAAACCCTTCAAAAACAAAACGTGTCGTATCTAGTGGACACACCGATAGTGTAGCTGCTAAAGCAGAGGGACCAGGTATAGGCACTACAGTATGGTGATTAGTCTCATAAATAGCTTTTAAAACTTCAGAACCAGGATCAGAAATAAGTGGCGTGCCCGCATCAGAGATTAAAGCTAGATCTTCTCCTGCATCTAAATATCTTAGAACTTCTGCACTTTTAGACTTTTCATTATCTTTATGACAGCTGATCAACTTTTTATTACCGAGCTCGAAGTGCTTAAAAAGCTTAGTGCTAACCCTGGTATCTTCACAAAAAATTATTTTAACTTCTTTTAAGATTCTCAGTGCTCGAACGCTCAAATCCTCTAGGTTACCAATAGGCGTAGCAATAATATATAACTTTGACATGATTATCTTACACTATAGCTTGGATAAAGCCCTCGCATGATGATATAATAACTGTTTGATATGGCCGGTTCCAAAAAGAAATTCAGTTTTAAAAAATTACCTTCTGTTCACCCTAAAGATATAGATTTTAGGAACACAGAAGTCCTTAGAAATTTTGTTGATAGCTCAGGCAGAATTCTTAGCTTCAAACAAACTAGCGCTAAGGGTGGTGGTATTAATGCTAAAGTACGTCGTCAACTTAAAAGAGCGATTAAAAGAGCAAGAGCTGTTGGTTTAATGCCATATGTAACTCCTGTTGAAGGATTCTTCGAGAAAAGAGAAAGACCTGATAACAGAAACAATAAACGTTTTTCTAGAGATAATAATCGTAATAACGACCGCGATCGTGGTGACCGCGAGAAAGAAAGTAGCGCAAGCTAGTTTCAGCTTTATAGCTCGGTTGTAAAATTTAAACTATACATATAAAAGGTTCTATAAATGTCAAAAAAATTTAGTAAAGTAAAGGGTAGAAAATGTGCAATTACTGGTAAAAAAGCTGGTAAAGGCTGGAAATATTCTTTCCTAAGATCTCACTTTAACCCGACTACAAAGCGTAAGTTTCAACCTAACTTGCAAACTATCACCGCTGTAATTGATGGTGTTAAACAAAA
Organism: uncultured Gammaproteobacteria bacterium; assembly: GCA_964438425.1. Classification (GTDB taxonomy): domain Bacteria; phylum Cyanobacteriota; class Vampirovibrionia; order LMEP-6097; family LMEP-6097; genus CAYTKM01. The sequence goes on along the minus strand of CAYTKM010000002.1, from coordinate 469,880 downwards.
GATTAGAGTTTCAACTAAAGCCTTGAAAACTTTCCCAACTTTAAAAGCTGGTATAACAAGTGCTGAAATTAAAAAAGGTCGTAGCTCAAGAAGACTATTGAATAAATAATTAACACTTGACTGCTGAAGAAAAAAAATTAATTACCGTTAAAGAGCTCGCCCAAGAAATTGGCGCGAGTGATTTGGTATTAAAAAAACATATTAAGTTTTTTGAAATTCCGAATGAGAAGATCAAAAAGCGTATTCATATTGATGAAAAAGCGATCGAAATCATTAAAGAAGTGCTGGCTTTAAAAGCTGATGGCAAGCGTAATAAAGAAATTAAGCAGATCTTTGATGACCGTAAGAAAAAAGAAGCTAAAACGAGTTCTAATACTGATGATAGCGATCAATCTAAAACTGAAACCACTGAGCAGATTGAAAAATCTACTGATAACTTAGAAAGAGCAGCTACTGATAAGCAAGATTCGAGTAAAGTCGTTAGTAAAACTGATAGCGAGACTAAGTCAGTAACCATAAAAGATGACGATAAAACTTTAAATGAAGATTTTGAAGCTAAAGCTTTAGTTGCTGGTATCAGAGATCCTAAGCCAGCAGCAGTAAGTGAAATTGATCAGACACTAGCTGAGGGGAATCTTAGCGATAATCTTAAAGAAGAAAAAGCTAATAAAACTATAGACACGACTAGTAATTCTTCAACTGCTACTGAAAATAAGACAGTAAATTCTAATGAAACTGAAGTATCTAAAGCTAGCTTAAGTGAGGCTTCTACAGAGCAAGAAAATACCAATAAAGACACTCAAGCAGAAAACAATAATAAGTCTAATAACAAAGAAGCTGATACTAATTCAGATCATAGTGAAGCTAACAAACAAGACTCAGATGCTAACACTAGTAAACCTAAAACTGAGCATAAGCCCAGTAAATCTGATAAAGATTTAATAGCCGCAGCGAAAAAGACGCTAGAAAGTAAACCTATTTTCCAGTTTTTTAGTGATAGATTGACTCGTGGTATTAATAAAACCAGATTTAAAAATGAATTTGCTTCAGGTAGCGAAGATTTACAGAAGTTAATTAAGGGTGATACAAAAAAATATCTTTATATTATTAAAAAGATACTTAAGATCAATTCAATTGATCATATTTTAGATACAAATAAAATCAGTGATTATATCGAAGAACATAATTTTAAAGGTTTTTCTGAATTAACTGACGCCGACCAACTTTGTAAAAAGTTAGATAATGGTAATTTAGTACCAGCAACTAAACCAGACCAAATTTTAACCACCCCACTTTTTCTTGAATATTTTATCGCTACACGTGACTTAAAGCTTGCTGATAGTGGTAATGAAAGCCAAAATCAATCTTCTAAAAAGACTGATAGCTCTGACAGCGACCAAGATAAAGACAAAGATAAAACTAGAAACAAATCTAAGAAGGGTGCTAAAGCTACTAAACAGGTAAAAGTTGAAGCTATTGATGATAGTGAAGATAGCGAAGATGAAGTTAAAGAGCCGATAGTACTTGAAACTAAAGAGTCTCGCCACGCAAAAAACATAAAGCGTAAAGAACAAGCCACTATTGATGGTTTTATTAATGAAGAGCTAGACTCTAAATTAAAAATTGATGATGTAGATCTTGATGCTGATGAAGATTTTGATCTAGACGATGAGCCTGAAATTGAAGATTCTGAAACTGAATTAAAAGACTCGATAGCACCACGTAAAATTAGACGTAAGGCTTTTAGTTTTAGATATATTCAGCGTCAAATCGCGAATGATACTAAACGTATCAACTACTTAAAAAATAGAATTAAACGCGCTAAAATCAGCAGCAGTGAACGTTTAGATCTTGAAGATTCACTTGAACGTCGAGTAACGATGCTAAATGGCTGGTTGCAAATTCAACGTTGGGTGAAAAGTTAATGAAGCTAAGATTTCTTACTGCAGGTGAGTCCCATGGACCAGAATTAAATATTATAGTCGAAGGTATGCCAGCAGATCTTGAGCTGCTAGCTGAAGATATTGATACGGATTTACGTCGCCGTCAGGGTGGCTATGGTCGTGGTGGACGCATGAAGATCGAAAAAGATCGTGTAATCTTTACCGCTGGTGTCAGACATGGTCGTACCTTTGGTGGCGCGCCAGTAGGTTTAAAACTAGTTAATCGTGATCATCAAAAATGGTTAAACTCGATGAATCCAGCTCCAGTAGATAAAAGTGATCCCGAAGTGGCTAAAGAACTTGAAGCTAAATTTATTTCTAAAGTTAGACCAGGACATGCAGATTATGCAGGGGCTATTAAATATGACGCTAAAGATGTAAGAGATATTTTAGAAAGATCTTCAGCGCGTGAAACAACTTCTAGAGTAGCTGTAGGGGCTGTTTGTAAAAAGTTTTTAAAGCAGTTTGGTATCGAAATTTTTTCTCAAGTACTTCGAGTTGGCGAGCTTAGTGTTTCAGAGCAATCACGCACTGAACTTTTAAATACTAGCTTTGAAGATTTTAAAGCTCAGGTAGAAAATTCTGAACTTAGAATCTTTGATAACACCGACACTGAAGAGCAAATGAAAGAATATATTAATCGTATTCGCAAACAAGGTGATACTGTCGGTGGTTTACTTGAAGTGACAGCCTATAACGTACCTGTAGGTTTAGGTAGCCACGTACAATGGGATCGTAGATTGGATGGACGCATCGCTCAATCTCTGATGAGCGTACATACAGTTAAATCTGTAGAAGTGGGTATGGGTCAACAAGTTTCCATGCATCCAGGCTCTAAAGTTCAAGATGAATTTTATGTAGATCAAGCGACTAAACAAGATTCTTCAGATCCAGATAACGCTAATACTAAAGAAAACACTAAAATGCGTTATTTGAGACGTACTAATAACTTAGGTGGCATCGAAGGTGGCATGTCTAATGGTGAGCCGATTATCTGCCAAGTCGGTGTTAAACCGATTCCCACTTTAGTTTCGACTTTAGACTCTGTAGATCTGGCGACTAAAGACAATTCTAAATCTCACTTCGAGAGATCGGATGTTTGCGTTGTACCAGCGGCAGGTGTAGTGATGGAAGCTATGCTAGCTTATAGTATTGCAGAAGCTTTTCTGGAGAAATTTGCTGGTGATAGTATGGCTGAGACTAAGCGTAATTATGATAATTACGTTAAAAATGCTTATCAGCGTTAAATCTCACTTTTAAATCAATTTAATAAGGTTAGTTTTGTAATTAGTTTTAAGATCTATAAAAGTTTAAAAGCGCAGCTTTTTTAATTCTGCCCTAGTAAAATTCCCTGATCTTGCATAATTAGAAAATGAAGGCTTGAAACGAATATAAAATTTATCTTTTCTGTTTTGTTGAATAGTTAGTTTAGCACCACTTTCTGTAGCTATATTCACATGTAAAAATCCACTTCTAGTATTTTTATCCAGTAGAAAAATTTTTTCTTTAACACCACAAACACTACCATGATACATAGGTATATTTTTATGTCCCCTAAATGTTCTATTAAATAAATTTATAAGAGATTCGCTTGGGACTTGTTGCCAAGCTCTAGCTTTATCAGCCTTTGCAACTGAAAATATTATTTCGTTAAATTCGGCATCTATACTTTTCTTACAATTCTTATTTAAAGGTGCTTTGCTTACATTAAATAACTCACCTAACCCACTAATAAGATTTTTATAAAACTGTTTACCCTGTTTACTTAAATCTACTTGGGACAAAGCTAAAATCTGTTCATTACGTTCATCTGGTTGGTTGAATAAGGCTTCATCTTTAAAAATATCTGCTGCTAAAGTTGCTTGAGGTACCAGTGTAGCTCCAAATACACTTACTGCTGTACCCAAACTTAGTAAAGCCCTATTTTTAATTTCCAGATTACGAATAGAAGGTATTTTATTTTATTTAGCGTTAGCTACTTTAAATAACCAGCACTATTAATTTTAAACAAAAATACTAATTTGAAAACTAATTAAAAAATATAACTTTACTTATTTAGTTATAAATTTTTATAAATTATGCCAAGTACTGTTTTTAAGTTGATAGTCATGTTAATAATTCTCTATAGTCTAAATTTTAGTCAGTTAAATTTAACTAACTAAATTTCATAAGAGAATCTTAACCAAATTTCAGATATGACAAATTTAATTTTTAAAACTTTTCATAAACGTTATATTTTCAACAAAATATTTATAACTACTTCTTAACTACAGGTTCAATTATGTTACAAAACATTAAGTACTTAAATAATGCATTTCGCTGTCGAATATTATCTTGTTTTAATATTTCTAAGTATTTCCTCTTAGACTATTCTTAATAATCAAATGCTAGCTTGATGTTACCAAGTATTCAATATTGAAGTATTTGTTTAAGTAGAGGAGGTCGATATTACCATGTATACTAATGGTGTTAAAGGTAAAAAAGATATAGCAAAACTTGAGGAAGACAACCTAAAAGTCGCTCAATTGCTAGGTCAACTTAAGCCGCCACCCGCAGAAAAGAAAGCCAATCTAGTCAATGATCAGTTAGATCAGATTGCCGATCGTAAGATTGACAGCGCGCGCAAACGTGCTGATAATATCGTACGAAAAGCAGGAAAAGTTGAACTAGTAGCTAAACCTACTGAAGCTGAAGATGCGACCATCGTAACTTCAACTGGTAAAAGTACTGATAAAGTCGAAAATAATTTCGTACTGAAGCAGTTACGTAAGAAATACAAACAAAGTAATCGTGATTTACAAAGATTCGATGGCTTTGGTGGTAATTCTGTTCAGGATCTTAAAACTAAGAGCCCTGTTCAACCAGGAAAAGAAGCTGAAGCGGTTAAAGTTGCAGGTGTGCTTAATGATGAAGACTATGAATATAGTCATGATCATGAAGATGCTTATAATTACGATTTTGATCATGAAAGTGTAGGACTTTATGATCGAGTGCTTGTTGAGCCTAATATAGGTGAAATGAATAGCCCGAATGAAATCCGTGATTCAGTAGTTGCCCTAAACAAAATCTTGTTATCTAAAGAGGTTTTTAACGAAGCACTGTCTTCAGTTTAATACTTTTGCGATAACGACAATTTTGGACAAACCTAAAAAAATATTCATTTTTTGATACCTACCAAACTATGAAGATCCCTATTGATTTCTCGAATTTTTAGGTTTGTCCAACCTTCATTTTATATTTAAATTTAATCTCCCCCGTCTAATGATGTCTTCATATCATTATTTATAAATTTAAATTATAAAAAACTCTAGTAAGTTCTGTATAGTTAGTTACCTACCTTAAACAAAATATCCCTTAAATTAAACTCCCCAAAAATAGAAACTATTTATGTGGAACTTACTACCCCCTGTAAATTTTCAGGCGTCAAAACATTTAGCTAGCAAATAAATTCAAACTAGACTTATTATTTTAGTTTTACTGGCGAGCTAAAAGCTTACTAGCACCTGACTCTAAAAGTTTATCTGCTAGTCTTATACCCACGCTCTCACTTAAAATATCACTCTCTACATAATCTTCTAGTTTCAGCTGCCCTGCTAAATCACAAATACAGGCATTAAACCGATATTTATCTGCTAATTTTTGGCTATAAATACCAATTGGCGCGTGGCAACCACCCTCTAAAGTTCTTAAAAAAGCTCTTTCAACTTGAGTTATCTTAAATGTTTCAAGATCGTTATAAGGCTTCAATAAATCCTTAATATCTGTGCGTGCACTGTTAATTTCAATCCCCAGCGCTCCTTGCGAAACTGCTGGTAGCATTAATTCAGGATCTAAGTATTCGCTAATACGCCCTTCAAACACTGGATTTACCGTCATTAAGCGCTCTATTCCAGCAGCAGCTAAGATAACCGCATCCATTTTACTCGCAGGATCATCTAACTTCTTTAGACGTGTATTTAAGTTACCGCGAATATCGACAAAGGTTTTATTAGCATCTTTAAAACGATGTTTAAGCTGAGCCACTCGTCTTAAACTCGAACTCGCGATCACTTCAGCTTCCGTAAGTGAGCTAATGCCGCGCTCTTTAGCGTGCTTAGATAAACAGACTACATCTTTTACATTGGCGCGCTTACTAACAGCTGCGATTTCTAGACCACTAGGTAAAGTGGTCATCATATCTTTTAAGCTATGTACAGCTAGGTCAATAGTATTATCTAATAATTTATATTCAAGTTCTTTAACAAAAAGACCTTTATCACCAATTTTACTAAGTGCCTGATCTAAAATTAAATCACCTTTAGTTTTTATTTTTAAAATTCTTACTTCTAAGCCCTGATGAAGACTCTCTAAAGCACTTTTGACCATGTTGGATTGCAGTAAAGCCAGCTCGCTATCTCTAGAGCCGATGGTAATTATGCTAGGTAAGTTAATAGACATATAAAACAGGGGTTTATTAAATTCTATCTTATAAATAAAGTGTAAAACGTGCGCGCGGGCTAAATTTTATCTCTGGCTTCTGTAAGTTTTAATTTAAGTGAGCTTATTTAACAGATTGAACAGTTTTCAATCTTAGGTTTATATTAAATTCGCTTATAATTTTTAACTTATAGTAGGCTGGTTTATGTGTTTAAGAGCTGATATTTGTAAGTTTTCCATAATGAATCAGTTCATAAATCTCAGTGTTAAGTACATATTAGCCAATTTAGTTAGTGAATTGTAGCTTATATTAGTTAAATTAAGCCTAGGTCAGTTTAAATCAAGATCCTGCCAGACATTTTTAATAATTATAATTAGACTTTAATTGCCAGCAAGACTAAACTGTGCTTCAATCAAAAATATGGGTCTAAGCTACGCTGAATTAAAAAGCCAGTTAGCTAGCACTGATAGCCAGCTTTTTAGTAAAATTTTCAGCTGCTATCCTATAAATGAAAATCTAGTTAAGGCAAAAACTATTTTATACCAAAAACTTAGCTCAGGTACTGAGCTGTTTAATGATGACGATCAGGTGGTGCTGGCGCGCGCGCCAGCACGCCTTAGTTTTAGCAAACATGCTGATTATATAAATGCAAGCTTGTTATACACAGCTAGTCAGTATGAAACTTTAGCTTTAGTTAGCGCGCATTATACTGAAAATAATAAAAATTACCCTGAGCATAGCAAAACTAACAAGCATCAGCGCAACATTCAAATCAGTATTATTAATTCTAAAAAAGCTTACCAAGACTTCTCAGGTAGCTTTAATTTAGATAATCTATTAGATATTACTTATTTAAAAAAGCATTTTAGTCTGGATTGGACTTTTTATGTGCTAGCGGCTATTAATCTAAGCTTGCTTAAAGCTCAAAAACAAACTAATCATATAAACAAACTATCAGAGTTGAAAATCTTTATTAACAGTGATTTACCTGAAGCTAGCGGCTTAAGTTCCTCGCACGCTTTGATTTTAAGCATGCTGGCTGCGCTCGCTAAGCTTTTTAAGTTTGCAGACTGGCTTGAAGTTTTTAAAGCGAGAAAACTAACTAATTTAAATATTATTCAGGATTTAATAAACTCAGCACAAAGCATCGAACATCACAAAGGTTTTAAAAGTGGTTTAGGAGATCAGTTAGCTCAGCTGCTAGCTAAAAAGAACCAAGTCGTTTTTATCGGGCAAACTTATCCAGTTTTGAGCTTCAGGCACTTAGACCTAAACGATGAAATAGGACTATTTACAGTTTCCAGTGGCATTAAAGCCGCTAAAACTAGTCATAAATTTCAAAAAAGTGCTAAATTCTTTGAGCGCTACGCGCAGGTTAACCAGTTTGCCGCAGAAAATTTTCAAGTTGGCTATTTAGCTGACTGCTTAAAAGTTGTTTCACACCATGAAATAGCTCAAAAATTATTATTACTTAGCAAACAAGATCTTCAATTAGCTCAGCTAGTTTTATATGGACTCAGTGAGGCTGCCAGCACTTATAAGCTGAGTTCAGGTATCACTTTAGCTGAGTTAACTCGACATTTAACGCGCTCACACCAAGCTGAACTAGTCAATTCTTATGAAAGCATAGCTTCACTGCTGCATTTTTCTAAAGATGTCTTAACTCCATCAGCTGAGCAGCTAAAAACAGTGATGCGCCTATCTGAAGTAGCCGATATGACACGCTTTATTGAAGATTTTCAAAATATTAGTCAGGAAGCAGATTTAAAAAGTAAACTAGATTTTAGCTTTTATAGCGGTAGATACGCAGCAAGTACCATCTCCAATGATTTAATTTTTTATGCAGCGCATTTAGTTAAGGATATACACGCAGCTAGTTTAATGGGCGCAGGCTTAGGCGGACAAAATTTAATTATCTGCCAGCAAAGCAAACTTTACCAAAGTGTCAAAAGTATTAAAAACTTACTGTCCAGAAGCAGCTTTAAGCATAAATTTTACACTCATAATGCAAGTGAAGGTACTTGCGTGCTAACTTAATAACAACTTTATGGACTTGGTGCTCGCCCATTTAACATAATCAGCTTTCTAGGATCTTTAGGATTTTTTCAACTGAAATTATTACATTCAAAATTTTCAACCGAAGATAAATTCGAACAAGAACGTTTATAGATTAGGTTTTAACTTAATTTACAGTTCAGCTATTTAAATTCTTAATAAGTATAAAACTTTAAATCTTTTACATAAATTTAAGTGAATTTTTTCAAAAAAAAACTTTATATTAATACTTACTTAACTAAGCTTGCCCATAAGAAACCTACGAGGAAGACCAAGTTAATCTATAAAACTTCACTGGGGAGATTTGAAGTTTTAATAAACCTAGATAAACTGGCAAGACTAATTAAAATTCGGGGGGATTTATAAGTGGGATATAACAATTTTATTGTTGAAAATAAGTTAAACGCAAGTGGTTTATTAGAAAAGTTTTTAAAGGACTGCCATGATCTAATCGATCGCTATCCTAATGACAGTTTATGCGTAGCTTATTTAGCTGATAGTATCGCTATGATTTATTATTATCGTGAATATGCAACTCTAGAAGAGTTTTTGCATGATAACGAAGAGTATATCAGTGATGACAAGCGCGAGTGGGTTATTAATAACTGGATTCATCTAGAAGAGATGACAGAAGAAGAGCGCGCTAATTTGATTATCGAGTCCGTAGGACAAATTCAGTTTTTAACAACATAAACTACAGAAAAATAATAGATTTTCAGCTTAAGCTTTTAGATTTATTAAAAGTAAATTTACTAAAACTTAAGAAATTAAAATATCTCAGGCTAGCCAGCTAACTTAGATTATCACTAAATGTTTTTACACATAAAAGCAAACTGTGATACGGCTCAGCTAATAGAAAGATATATTTAATTTTACTAAATCATTTTATAAATTCAGCTATATTTCTAATCATTTACATAAGAGATTTACTCTAATCTTAAGATTAAGCTTTCTATAGCTGATCTTAAATTATATAAATTAAAAATCAAAAATTTTAAACTATATACTAGCGTTTTAAGACTTAATTTTCTAATTCATGGGCTAGAAAGTCACCTGTCAAGCCTTAAAGCAGCCTCAAGATTAAAAAAATATTAATGTAACATAATATACTTAAATGTTAATATATATATAAGGTTTTTTGTATTTACTAATAACTAGTAAATTTATAAGACCGAATTAGCTTATGATGCAGCTATTACTCATCAGGCAACATTCAGGTAAATGGTAAATGTTACAAAATCTTTTAAAAAAGCCTGGTACAAAGGTGTACCAATCTAACTTAAATTCCAGCCCTAAGTCAGCTAGCACGCAAGCTGGTGCAAATAACATAGCTAAATATAATAGAACAACACCAGCAGCTAGTGGGGTTTTAGCTCAGCAAGCAGTTACAGGGCGAGCACAAGCCGCAAGTCTAAGCCAGCAAGCACCTTCGCCGCTAGCCCAAAAAATTATCAAAAAAACTAATCTTAGTAAACCTGAACATATAAATTTAATCAAACAACTAACCAGTCAGATGTCTGGTAATGATGATGAAAACTTGGAATACGCGCTGGCTGTTAAAGATGGTAAGTGGCTTGAAAGTGTGATAAAAAATCCTGTTTACCACACTCAAGATAAAGTGGATGCCATCAAACGTATCAGTAAAAAACCTGAAGAAAGTTACATAATAAAAAATGGTAATTTATTTTTTAATAGTACAGATCAAGGGAACGTAGATGCGCGCATGAACCAAAGCCACACAGGTGAAACGCGCGCGCTCGGACTACTTACAGCAGTGGGCGATGGTAGTTACCTAGATAATTATATGTTAAGTGCTAAAAGTGGTAAAAATGACCTTGAACTAAAGTCAGTTTCAGCTAAAGAAGATCATAACCAAGCTCGTTATGAACTCCAAGCTAAAGGTTTAAAGTTAAAAAGACACCAGCTAATTAATCGTGGTGGCTTTCGCGAACAGATAAATTACGAAAGTTCAGGCTTCGCGAAAAAAGAATTAAAGTTAAATGTAAGTAGTATTTTTAAAGATGTCTTCGGTCTTAGACGTAATGAAAATCTAATCGGTGCCAAGCAAACTAGCATCGAAAAAATTTCGGATAATCAGTTTCGTTTAAGTACTAAGGTTGGCGCTGATACCTACTCTTTAATGTTAAGAATGCCACCTGAGCAAGCTAAAAAACTTAAGATCACTCAAGATCCAGCTAAAAATGGTTTAGAGTTAGTTGCTGATCTAGGGCGCTCTGGTAAGGGGAGTTTAGAGTTTGAACTTAGACCTATGATTAATGGTCAGGCACTAGTTAAAGATCAGTTGCAACCTATTAAACCGAATTACATTAATTTTGATGCCTCATTAAAGGCACTAGAACCTATTCCACGTAATCAAGTAGAAATTAAAGCCAGCGGCGCGCTTAAAAACGCAGGGCAGATTATCTCAAGTAACTTAACTGATGTTAATACACTTGTCAGTTACCAAAGCGTTAATGGTAAACCTCATCAAGTAATTTCAGCAGGCTTACCGCGCTTTGCGCATATTTTTGGGCGCGATCAATTGCAGATTTGCTCGCAAACTTCGCCTCTATTACCACAACTTACCCGTGACGTGGTGCTGACACTTGCTAATTACCAAGGTAAAAGTTTTGCTGAAGCTAAAAAGGCTGAACCTAACTTAACCCAAGAACTCTATACTAAACGCGAAGAAGAGCACGGTAAAATCTTACATGAAATGAGCACAGGCGTAGCCACGCAGCAAAACAAGCTACCTTATAGCCCATATTATGGTACTATCGATGCCACTCCACAGTTTTTAAACCTGATTAGTAAGTATTATGCTTGGTCTGGTGATCAAAACACTGTCCAAAGCTTGGATAAAAATATTAAGGGCGCGCTTGAATGGATCGATAATAATAGTAACTCTGAAGGGTTTTTAACTGGCAAATCTGGTGACACTCTTAAAAATCAGGGCTGGAAAGATTCTGGCGAGTCGATGAAATTTTTGATAGACAAAAACACTAATAAAATTAAAAACCCGAAGTATCCTTTAGCCTTAGCTGAAATTCAGGGTTATGTCTATCAAGCTAAAACTCAAATCGCAGATATCTATGATGAAATGGGTCGCACGCAGGAAGCTAAAAAACTGCGTAGCGAAGCTGCTAAGCTTAAAGCTAACTTTAATAAAAAGTTCATTACTAAAGAAGGGTTTGTTGCGACAGCGATCGGAGCTGATGGCAAGCAGGTACCAGATATTAGTACTAATGGCGCTGAGGCACTAGCTACTGGCATCGTAGATAATAAGCATCATAAAAATATTTTAAAGCTCACTTTCGAAAAGTTAGATACAGGCTGGGGTTTTAGGACTTTAACTAAAGATAATCAAGCTTATAATCCACTTGACTACCAGCGCGGTTCTGTCTGGGCTTACAACACCGCAAATGTCGCTCGTAATATGCCCACCAAACAAGCTGCTAAAGTCTGGTCTAATCTTCTAAACGCTGCTGATACCTTCGGTGGCAGGTTACCTGAGCTCTTTGGAGGCTTCGATCGCCAGTCTGGAGATAAAAAAATAGATATTTATCCTGAAGCTTGCATGACCCAAGCCTGGTCAGCGGGTGCACCGTTTGATCTAATGATGAGCAGCCTGGGGGTTAAAGCTGATCTCAAGTCTAAAGAGTTAGTTATTGATAAACCAGCTTTACCTAAAGAGATGGATGAAGTGACTGTAAAACAAATCCATTACCGAGGAAAAGTGCTAAATTTAAATTTTAAAAAAGAGGGTTTATTTAAGAAAATTAAAGTTACTGTAACTGACGCTCAGTCTGGTCAAGAACTTAAATTAAAGCAAGATGCTGTCAAGTATACTTTGAAGGTATAAACATACTCGAGTCTGCAAGTTTGCACTGGCTGCTTATGCTTTTTGACGCTAAGCTATAATATTTTCGTATATATTTCCTGAAACTCAAATTTCAAAAAAATATAAACTTCAGGTTAGAGTTTGGCATCTAAATAAATAACTACTAGCAAAACATATCTCTAAAAACCATTAAACCTGTGAGTCAAGCTATATAATTTATTATCGCTGGCTTGAAAGCTACCATAGCATAAATATAATTATTTTATATTCTTAAATTTCAAACAAAGGATCTAAAACTTAGCACTTAAATGCTTGATGACGTAATCTGTACTTTTTAAACTCTTAAGCTTCACAAATAAAACTTTAGGATTAAAACCTAGCACTTAAATGCTCAATCACGTAATCTGCAAAAGACGCCACTGCACTTTTTACATCTTTTTTCATCAATAAAGAGATATGTGTATTTTCTAAATCAGGCAAGGCACTACTTTTTATCACACTTAGGTCATTGGGGACCATGTTTTGTGGCAAGACTGTAATTCCCAGTCCAGCTTTTACTGCCGCCAGACAACCGATATGGCTGGGGCTGACATAGCGAATCTGCCAAGGGACGCGCGCTTCATCAAGAGCGCCGGTGGCGCGCGCGCGATACACACATGGTTTAGGCGCTAGGACTAAAGGTAGATGCTGATCTTTTAAATTACTTCTTTTATAACTTTTATTAGCAACCCAGACTAGTTTTTCTTGCCAGATCTCGTGCCCATGTGGAAAATCTTCCTGGTTTGCCATTTTAACCAGCACTAAATCAAATTCATTTTTTTTAAACCTACTCATTAAATTTAAAGTCAAATCACACTCAACGTTAATAGTAATTAGTGGATGCTGCAAAGTATATTCCGCCAGCACTTCAGCTAAAAACACTGTAGCAAAGTCCTCTGGTAAACCGAACTTAACTTCACCTTTTAATTCTGGTGTTTTAAAGTAGTCGATAGCTTCCTGCTGCAAACTAATGATTTGGCGCGCGTAGCTTAATAGTTTTTCGCCAGCTTCGGTTAATTTTACTTTTTTACCTCTAACTATTAGCTGAGTACCAAGCTGCTTTTCAAGTTTAGCGATCTGCTGACTGACTGCCGATTGGCTAATATGCACTTTTTCTGCTGCACTGGTAAAATTGCCAGTTTCGGCAAGCACATAAAAGCTAGTTAAGGTAGAAATATCTAATGACATGTTATTTTATTTTGTATTATTTAGCAAACAATCTTTAATACTCTATCAAACCAGAGTTTTTGATCTAATTTATCACACTAACCTGCGTGCATTATATTAAACACACATGCTAAATAGGTTATCAGATTAGCATAAAAACATTAATATAATTCTAATATACAAGTGAGAATCCTACAAACTACTAAGTTTTTAATTCGAAACATTACTAAGTATTCGATAATATATGTAAGATAGGAAGAAATATACACAAGCTATTCATTCAAAACACGCGAGCACTTGAACATAAAAACAAAAACTATCAGATTTTAAAACAACAATCGCTTTACCGCTTAATTAAAATAATACGACACTTTTTCATTAACATACAAACAGTTTGCAACACTAATCACTTTACCAGAGATGATTATAACAAAAACTTTAAAATAAAAAACTTCCATAAGTAAAACTTATAGTTACAATTCAAATATTTAATTTTACTTATAAGATGTTATTAATTATTATAATAAATATTATGAATATGAACGAACTCTTTGAATTCAACAATTTAAATATAGTACTCAGTTCTTTAATAGCACTTGTGACTATTATCGTAGCTGGTTACAGCAGACGTTACCTAGATGGTAATAAAGGTAAGAAAATCTTTTACCTAGAATTGTTTTTAATCAGCTTGGCTGTAATAGCTATGGTCTGTACTACTAATATCGTACTATTTGTAATTGCCTGGCTTGCCACCAACGGTGTACTGATCGCTTTAATGACTCACCAGCAGTCTTGGCAGTCTGCGAAAAACGCTGGTGCGCTAGCCGCTGGGCACTTTATTTTCGCTGGTATCTTAATGACAGTGGCAGCAGTAATTATGGTAAGCGAGCTTGGTACTTATAATTTTAGAACCCTTATTAATAACTTCGATCAGTTAGGTTCAACTAGTCAGATCTTAGTTATGGTAGGTATCTTAGGCGCTGCTCTAGTTCAATCAGCGCAATTTCCATTCCATAAATGGCTGCTAAGCTCGATGAATGCACCAACCCCAGTTTCAGCTTTAATGCACGCTGGTGTAGTTAACGGTGGTGGTATCTTGCTAGTTAAATTTCAACCTGTCGTAACTCATCACCCAGTTTTTATGAATGTAATCTTTACTTTCGGTGCCGTAACTGCTTTACTTGGCGCGCTGTGGATGTTTGTACGTAACTCTGTTAAAGGTAATCTGGTTTGCTCGACTATTTCACAGATGGGTTTTATGACCATGCAAATCGGTTTAGGCTTATTTCCAGCAGCTATCAGTCACTTATGCATGCACGGTTTTTATAAAGCTTTCCACTTCCTGGCTGCGGGTTACACCCTGGAGCTTAATTCAGATAAAGAAATCAACTTAGATTCTGGCACAGGTTCGAAACTAACTTTAGCTGCTAAGCTAGCTCTATCTGCTTTAATCGGTTTAGTAAGTACTGCTATCTTCGCTTGGGCTGCTGGTTATTCATTTAATGTAGCTACTAGCTCGTTTATTTTACTAGGTTTCGTGTTTATGGCTTTAACTCAACTCGCTATCAGTGTGATGACTCCAGTTATTACCAAACTTAGAGTGATAGCAAGTGCTCTTGCAGTGCCATTAACTGGACTTGCGTATGGTGGTTTTATTCACTTGTTTGACAGTCTACTTCATAGTTCTACTTTCAATGTACTTTACACGCCTGGCATTTTACACTACGGCGCGCTTGCGATCTTCTTTAGCTTATGGTTAGGTATGAACTTAAGTTCACTATTTAAGTTAGATTTAAGCCTAGTAAGTAGCATATACATGAAATTACTTAATGCAAGCCACTCAGCTAGAAACACTAACACTACTTCAAAAAGGATTTATAAATAAACTAGTTTTCAGAGCTTAACTTTCTAAAACTACTTTAAACATCAATAAATAAAAGGATTTATTATGAATAACGATACTACTAATACTAATAAAAATTCGGCTCCAGTTTCTAATGATGCTTTAAAAGCCTTTAATAACTTTGTCGCTAGCAATAACTACAGCGCACCAATGATTCACAGTTTAGTGCAGGATGCTACTGATGTAGTACCGATCAGCTATAACCTGAATAACTTCGTTGCCGATAACCCACTTAGAGCGCTTGATAAACTTAATTTTCACACAGCACTGGCTAAGGCTAAACAACTTTTTAAAGCAAATGTTTACCCAGAATGGTCAGAAAGCTTTGCTAAGCATAAGTCAGGTTTAATTAAAGATGCTGATCTAGCTGACGCTTCTACTAAGCATTTAAGCGAAAAAGCAGATAAGGAATTGCAGATCGCCAACCAAAAGTTAGAATTAGGTGACTTATACTGGTTTTTAATACACTTTGATAAAGCTAAACTCGAAGATCTAAAGAGCACTTTATCTGCTAAAGATATCGAAACACTTGAAAAAATAGTCGATGAGCGCTATGCCAGCTCTGAATTTGAATGTGCCAGCTCTAATTTCTTTCCAGTATCTAATGAAGTTGCTAACGGCGAGATTGAAGCTAAGATCAATGACCAAATGATCAAGTTTTGTATGGCGTTTTTCGATGAAGGTCTAGCTTGCTGGAAAATGCCACAGCGTAAAAAAGGATTTTATAAAGCCTGGAAAGCTTTAACTGCACATGACAGTACATTTCCTATAAATGACTCTGTACTAAAGAACAACTTTAAACAATTACCTGATACTCCTGAAGAAGCTATCGTGTATTGCCTGATCTTAATGGGCATCGAAGAGCATGACTGGCAGGATTATATCAAAGCAACTTTAGCGACCCTACCTGGCTGGAGCGGATACATAAAATGGCGTATTAACAAACCTGATTACCGATACAATACCCTTGCGCCGGCTTCACTTACCGAATTCGTGGCAGTCAGGCTGGTCGCTGAGCTTTTCTATCTAATTGATTACAAAAAAGCCTATAACGAAAAGCAGATTTTCTTCGAAGGTTTGGAGCAGCAGCTTAGAGTCGAGCGCGAAAAACTATATCTAGAGCAGCGTAAAGCTGAAGATAAAAAAGATCTAGTAGATATCAACTTAATCTTAGCTAAGTATAATGCCAAGTTCAATATCACCAGACAGTCGATCTTACCTCAAGAGCAGCTGGGTTTATTAAGTGCTTACCAGTACTACCTAAGTAATGAACCTAAGGTCTGGCTTGAAGCAGAAGAGTACGCTTATCAGCGTGAGCTAGTTTCTAAGGTTAATTCAGTTGATTATAATAAAATCGCTGAATCTAAAAAAGCTGACGCGCAGATGATTTTCTGTATCGATGTCAGATCAGAAGCGATTCGCCGCGCGATTGAAGCTCAGGGTAATTATGATACTTTAGGTTTCGCTGGTTTCTTTGCGCTGCCGATCAAGTATCAGGGCGTGCATGATCATGATGCTACTGATTCTTGCCCAGTACTACTTAGACCTAAATATCTAATTAAAGAGACTGTGAAGCATGAATGTAAAGATCACGATCACAAACATGAAAATGGTTACAATTTCTTTAAGCAACTAAACAAGATCTACTACTCTTTAAAGACTAACTCAGCGCCATCATTTATGTTTGCTGAAGCTAGTGGGCCTTTCTTCGGTTTAGGTATGCTCGCTAAGACGTTTCTACCTAGAATGACTTTAAAAGCTCAAAATCAGCTTAAAAAGATGTTCTTACCAGATGATACAGTCTACGTAGCAGATCCTGGCTACCAAAAACGTGGCTTAGGTATCCCGGTTAAAGAGCAAGCTGAATATGCAGCAGCTTCCATTAAACTAATGGGCTTTAAATATTTCGCGCCTGTAGTTCTTTTATGTGGTCACGGTAGTACTACTGAAAACAACCCATACGCATCAGCCTTAGATTGCGGTGCTTGTGCTGGTAACCACGGCGGGCCAAATGCAAGAGTCATGGCTCATATCTTTAATAATCACGATGTGCGTGATCTACTTAAAGAAAAAGGCATTGAGATTCCTAAAGATACAGTCTTTTTAGCAGCTCAGCATGACACCACTACGGATGACTTCAAGATTTATAGTGAAGAGCATGATTTAAGTTCTGAAGCTAAAGCTAGAGTCGCTAAGATTGATAAAGATCTTAAAGCAGCTAAAGAAGTTAATGCTCACTATCGTTTAGGTACGATGGGCGATCAAAGCATGGATCCTGAATTGCGCAGTCAGAACTGGTCAGAAGCGAGACCAGAATGGGGTCTAGCTAAAAACTCATGTTTTATAATCGCGCCGCGTACCTTAACTGAGGAGATGAACCTAGAAGCAAAATCGTTCCTGCACTCTTATGATTACGCGCAGGACCCTAACGGTGATTTACTATTTACGATCATGACCGCACCGATGGTAGTAACGCAGATGATTAATGCTCAGTATTACTTCTCAACAGTTGATAACAACAAATTCGGTAGTGGTAATAAGATTACTCAGAACATTGTCGGTAAGATTGGTGTGATGCAAGGTAACGCTAGTGATCTGATGACTGGTTTAAGTTTGCAGTCTGTGCGCTCTACTGATACTGAAAATTATCATGATGCTAAGCGTCTTCAAGTTATGATCCACGCACCTAGAACTATGGTTGAGGGTTTAATTGCCAAGGCTGATGTCTTGCAGCGACTGTTTTTCAACGAGTGGCTTAAACTTATCATTCTAGATCCAACAGATAAGTGCTTATATAAACTTGAGGGTCAAAACAACTGGATTAGATTATAATTAAATTAAAAGGAAAATTTATGGGAACTATGGAATTAAATGTAGACAAATTTGAGGATTCGGGCTTTCAGCTTCACCAAATGATGAAAATGGAGATCGTTGTACCAGGCGATGATGAGGCTAAGGTAACTGATATCTTGAAAAGTGGCGGTATTGTGGGTTACACCCTGATCCGTAATGTATGCGGTCATGGTCATCACGGTTTTTTAGAAGGTAATACTATCTTTAATGATATGTCAGCTCTGATCATGGTGATCGCAGTTGCACCTGAAAAAACTATCCGTGACGTGGCTAAAGGTATAAAAAATACTTTAGAACATGATGCTGGTGTAATGTTTTTATCACCTGTGCATGTAGCGCGTATGGATTACTTTTCGTAAACTGATATTGCTTTCATTTAGTAGGTGTCAGCTTGACCTTAATAAATAATAGTAATTTTCATTGATACTTTACTAGAAACTATCAAATAATCAACTTGCTATAAAATATGTTTGTTGTTTTTATTACTAATAGCTATTAACGGTCACTATCATAAAAAAATACGTAAAACTTTAAAAGCTCTGACAATGGCGTCAGAGCTTTTTTGTTTGGTTAATAATAGATATACAATAAGCAATTTCATCACTGTTATTGCTTAGCTCAAAAGAATTCAACTCAATCCATGCAGCTCTCTAGCATAGATAGTAATAACCGGATAAACTGAAGATAAGTAAGCTAAAGATTTTTCAATATCTCTTTTTATTATTCGCTTAGCCGTCATGGCTTTAGCATAGCAAAAACCGGATAAATTGTCAGTTGCACTTACAATTTATCCATATTAATATATCTTTTTAGCTTAAATAGGTAATATGCAGAACGAAAAGAAAGATCTTGTGAATCCATACAGCTTTTCGGTAGTAATAGAGATACTGAATTTAATAATGAGAGTGAATAGTCTGACCTAGATTTTGTGGTGGTAAGCTTCAAAACTACCATTAAAACTACTACTAAAAAACAGTCCGAAATCTTGGAACTCATCAAAGAAAAGCCTGACTATACTGTCGCTCAGCTCGCAGAAAAGCTGGGTGTCAGCACCAATGGTATCCGCTACCATATCAATAAATTAAAAAAAGCTGACTTAATTAAACGGGTAGGCTCTACTAAAGAGGGTTACTGGCAGGTTTTGTAGAAATTTCAGTTAGAGCTACATTATAATCTTAGCTATTCTTTACTTTTGCAAGTAAGTTGCAAATGACTCAGCTTGAGTAAACACTTTTTCAATAGAACAAAACTAGCTTACAATGATAGTAAACACTTCATCAAAGCATTTTTACATTAAAGCATTATTAGTTAACATTAAAACAACTTAGGCATACAGCTTAACGATGAAAATTTACAGTCTATCAAAGCCAACTTGCAGCTCAACAATGAGCACTTTCAGCGTTACAATGGCTTCTAGCAAAATTACATTGAGTATTTTAAAGCCATCAGTAAGAGCTATCAGCCTTAATAATATAATTTTAAGTGCAACAATAAGAATTTACTACTAAACAAAGACATTTCACATGGTTTCAAGATACATTTGCACTTTATCATCAAGCTCTAACACAATAACAATTAGACTTTTCAGTATAAAGATATGGATTTTATATAATTCAATGTCGATTTACATTTATTCAAAGTGCACTGCTAGCTTATCAATAATAGCTTACAGGGCTTCAATGATAGTTTTCAGTATGTAAATAATTACTATCATACCTTCAGAAGTGATTTAAATTTCATAAATTATGTTTATAAAAAAAAATCTTAGTTTGAACCAAGACTTTATAACATTAAATAAACTTAACATATTAAACTTTAACTTCGTTTTAAGACTGATTTGGCATATAATCTTTACATACATCCTTGCCATCACTTTTTGTTGTATGGTAAGCACCCCTGGCCAAATTTGGTACAGGGCTTTTTTTTTATTAGAATATGTCATTAAAAAAAGTAAACTTCTATATAGATGGATTTAACTACTATCACCGTATTAAAAATTACTATGATGTAACTGGGCAGTGCCTCAAGTGGCTCGACTATAAATCTTTGTGTGTATCTATGCTAAAGCCAATTTCTCAAAACCAATTTAGAAGATTAAGTGAAAGCAAATATTTTAAAGCTTTTACATAGTCACTTTTATCTCGAAAATCAATCAATAAGTTGAAATTTATTCTACTTATAAAAACTTTTGGTATAAATAAATTATTATGATTAAACGTGAAGAAAACAAGCTTCGAATGTACCGCTCTTTAATAGAGACTTTGAAGAATTATCAAGGTGTCGTTGCCAGCAATCAGATATTTAATGAAGATTATAAGCAACTATCAAGTATTATTCAGGATATTGAAAATAAAGACCAAGAATATCAGGCTATAGGTTTAGCTAAAGACAAAAATCAGCTAGAATCTGAATTAATCCAAAGTTTAATGGAGGTTACTTCACTTATGAGCATTTATGCTAGAAGAAAAAAAGATCAGCAGCTAACTCAAACTTTAGACTTGTCTAAGTCAGACTATGAAAGACTAAGAGATGCCGAACTCTCAACTAAAGCTCAGGAAATTACTAAGCTCTTAAAAAATAAAGTAGGCGAACTGGAAGCATTCGGCATTTCAGCAGAGCAGATAACTGAAGTAGAGCAACTTACTAGTAAATTTACGGAGATGATAGGTAATACTTCAGCTGATGAAGCTTCAAAGTCTGCTGCACGCAGCCAACTAACAGAATTATTTAAAAGTGCCGATGATGTGGTGCATAATCTAGATGATTTCGTGCAAGGTCATGAAAGCAAGCAGCCTGATCTATATAAAGATTATGCTAAGTCTAAGGTTATTGTTGATAGGTAGGGTGAGGAGTATTATAAACTACTAAAATCAAGCTACCAAATCATCTTTAGGCTTATCTTCTATAACTTCTTCTTCAGGTTGAGCAGTTTCAACTTTAGTATTATTAACTTCAGGCTCATCTTTAGTATTAGTTTCGTCGACTAATATTTCTCTTTTTTCATTATTCTCTTCTACTGTTAAAGAGTCTGCTTTAGGTTGAAATTCCCTTAGTACAGCTGTATCAAGCTCATCAGTAATTTTATCCACTATTTCGTGTTCACTTCCATCATCTTTTGAGGCAGAAGCAGTCATGTTACCTGAATCTTCTGCTGATCTTTGAGATGTTGAAACTTTATCATCTTCAGTATTAAGGACTTGTGATGTAATTGAAGAATTTAAAGGGTTTATAGGTATCTGATCTAGTTTTCTATCTTTATTATCAATTATAGTAGCCTGATTTTTTAAAGCACCTTGTTTTTTCTCTTCCCTCTCGCCATTTATATTTACATTACGAGGAAAACCATGATTACTAAAAGCAAATGCACCCTGACTTAAACTAAGTTTACTACCTATATTTTGATTAAAAGCTTCAAGCGCAGCTTTTTTACTACTTGAGCTTTTCTCTGCTCTTAAAAGAGCAGCTTCATATAATTTTTCTTGCTTTAATTCATTTATGGCTTGCTCAAATACATCTCCAGAACCACTTTCGATTTTTCCATACTTAGCCTCAAGGTTAGTTATTTTTCTTGAATTATGAAGTATAGAATTGCGGTCTGTTAAGGTAGCTTTAGCTTCTAGGCATTTTGTTAAATCATTTAAAACACCTGCTAAATTATCTTTAACAGATTTAATTTCATCCTTAGATACCAAATCTATGTCAGAAAGAGAAGATACATCTGCATTACTCGTTTCAATCTCACCTTTAATCTTATTTAAACTACTTATTGAACTTGCAGGATTAATATTTGAGGTATGGTGCAGTTCATGCATAGCACTTTTGTCTAGAACTTTTTCAAATTTAAAACTTTTACCTATTAAATATTCATTTAATGGCAATTCACTAATTTCATACTTATCACCTTTTTTGTAAGCGCTGGTAACTTTAATATTATTTGGCACCCTAGGTTTACTTTGATCGATTCTTGAAAGTATAAATTGCTCTTTAAGATCTAAAACCTGATCATGCAAGCAACCTTCTACATTATTTTTTTCTTGCGCTAAACCTTCATAATAATTAAGTAATTTTGTTAAGTTGCGTTTAAGCACATCAGATTTATGACGGTTTGTATCTATAAAACTTACTGTTTGTTCTGCAAAAGTTTTTTCATCTGGTTGACTAAGGGGTTCTTCTTTTGAGTCACCACTATGATCGTGCCCGCAATTTTCACCGCAGATTAAGCTTTCAACATCATTTGAAGGTGGCGCGCTAGCAGTGCTACTATCTTCGCCCTTACCGAACAATTTATCTAAAAACTTAAATGGGTTTTTACTAGCTTTAGCTTTTAGTTCTTTTTCAGCTGAAATTTTAGCTTCACTTATATTATTAGCTCTCACTGAAGAGCTATACACTTTAGTAAACTTATCATCGATAACTTTAAGTACATCTACTTTAGGATTAAGTTTAAGTACCTGGTAATTTTCTTTCAAAAACTCTCGGTTAAACTCTAAATCTAGATTACGCTTTTCAAGAGCAGTTGGTTTCATTAAATATAAACGTGGTTCTGTTAATTTAGCTGAGGTTTGGAATTTAAGATCGCGCGGGCTGTACTTTTCATTTAGCCTAGCTTTAAGTCCACTGTAATCTTCACTTTCAGGTAAAACAACTATCACTAGAGGCTTAACACCTTCAGCAGCCTGATCATCAGTCAGTTTAGCAGTATTAGTAGTACTAGATTCGACCACCACGTTATTATCTCGATCAGAGTAGTTTTTATTATACTTGGTTTTTATCTTGTAAATATTATCTTCTGCTATCGTATCTTTTGAAAGTGCTTCTGCTTGCTCGCGCTTAGCTAAAGCAGGGTTTAAAGTTTCAGGTGACGAACTATAATTATAGTCGCGCTCTATATCATTTACTGAGCTAGCATCCAGAGCAGGTGGATTCACTCTAGCCTTTCTCGGCAGTAAATTCTTCACTACGGGTATTCTAGATAGCAGACCTTGAATCATGGTTTAGACAGCCACTCCATGATCATGATGTGGGTGCAAGATATGATGCAAATTATGGTGACTACTAGCGTTAGCCGCACCCGCTGCGCTCACACCTTCTGAAATTTCAGCCAAATGCACATCTGCGCCATGTGCTTCACCGCAAACTGGGCACTCTAACAATTCAGCTGTTAAAGCTGTCGTATCAGTATCATCTTTATCAGTTTTCTTATTAGGATCTATCAAGCCTTCAATAGATTTTAAAGCTTGCGGTATTACTGTAAACGCACCTGCCATGACTGTGTTTTGGAGGATGAAAGCCAGTGGTTTATTTTTCACACTTTTAGCTACGCCTTTACCAAGTGGAATCGCTGTGTTTAACATAGTTTCCATCTGTAAAACTTTTTTAGCAAATTTAGCCGCGTCTTTAGTGAATGTATCTTTAATTTTTTCGAGCAGCGGTTTATCAGCGGCAGAACCACCACCTAATTGCTCGCTTAAACTAACTGCCAAACCTAAAACAGAGCGCATCACATAATTAGGTACTTTCACCACTCTGTGCAAAGCAACGAAGGGCACTACTGTTAGCATATTACGCGCTAAATCCTGCCACTTGCCAGCGCCGTGATTCAAGCCATGCATAGCACCTACCGCAGCTGAGCTTATCAGTTCTTGAGGAGCATGCGCGCCATGCAAAGGTGCACTGACACCCTGAGCCAGAAAGATATTACTAAGGTTGATCGTAGCTCTAACTAGCAGTGGTTTTAATGATTTAGGAATATTATCGTTTTTTGAAAGTGCGTCTATGACTTTGCCTAAAAGACCACTTTTAGTTTTAGGGTGATGTTCGTGCCCGCTATGAGCATGATGCTGCGAGTCATCACTATGAGTTTCATCATGATTATGATGGTGCTGGTGCTTATCATGACTATGGAGCTGTTTAACATCTTTATCAGGGTCATGAGCGCTGTGCTGATGCTCTAATATATAATGATTGTGTTCATGCTGATGTCTGGAACTATGCGATTTAGTCTCAGAAGTGCTTGCTGTATTCTCATCTGTATTAGCTGAAAGAGTATGACTAGCTTTAGTAGAAGGTTCAGGGTTTAAATTTTTAGTAGGTTCATTATGCAAGCTGCGCACATCATGCGAGTGATCAACTTTTTTAGCACTTTTTTCAGCAGGTTTATGGGCATGCCCATGAGCCCCATCACAAGGATCTAAAGTTTTACCATCCTTTTTAATATGAAGATGAAAACCATAGGTTTTTTTTAAATTAGCAACAAAGGTAGCAAGCTCACGATCATGTTTTAAATCATTAACAGTTTTACCTGTCAGACGCTGCTTATAAAGCTTTAAAGCACTTTCTTTATCGAGTATTGACGTAGCTGGTGCTGGTTCTTTAACTGGTGCGATAACGTTCATTTAATGAGCTTTTTATTAGTTCTTATTGTAATATTTTTACAATTACTAAGGATATCACATTATGACATATTAACCCGAGGTTAATATGTATTTTTTTATAAAATTTACAGGCGAGGTAGATTCTTAAACAAGTTAAATAAACTATAAAAAAATATCTGATGCATAAAAAAACTTAACAGATCCACTAATCGCTAAATTACTTAAACAAAAAGAGCTATCGGAGGTTACATAATGAGTAAATTAACTAAAAAAGAGTCTAAATCCTACAAATCCGCAGCTTTGGCTGTAGCACATGAAGCAGCAGAAGCACTATTTAAAGTAGGTGCTATAGATCAAATTACAATGAAAGAATTTGATAGCAGTTGTTTACAAAAGATTAAAGAAATGAGCCCAGAACATATTAAAGACATACGAACCAGTCAATCTGTATCTCAAAATGTTTTTGCTAATTATTTAAATATTTCAGCGGGTCTACTTTCAGAATGGGAGCGCGGAGTCAGAAAACCCAGTGGTGCAGCTTTAAAGCTTTTAAGTGTAGTAGAAAATAAAGGGTTATCTGTGCTGTTATAGAGTTTAACTTACCATGTAATATCGGAATCAGATTCTGGTTTTACATGGTAAAGTTCAATTTTGAATAACCTAGTTATATCCTCTATAACTAAATTCTTCTAAAATATCAGGTGAGTTTAATTTCTTCGCTATATCAAAGCTAGTTTCACCTTCATAATTTTTCTGCTTTAAATCGACCACCTTATAATAAAGTAACATCTTCAATGCTTTTGAATTATTTAACTTTACAGCATGGTGAGCTAATGTATCACCATTATCATCAGCTAGATAAGCATTAATTTTTTTAGTCGCTAAAAGCACTTCTAAAATATCTAATTTGTTACTTTGCAATATATCTTTTACTAAATCTACCTTAGTATCGTATTTATTAAGTAACTTGTTAGTCATAGCTTCAAGCATTTTACTAGCCTCTGGCTTTTTAGGATCTACCATTTGAATTTTAGTCATTAGCTGATCAGAGTTTAAAGCTGCACTATCTATTAAGTGTGCAACAGTTCTAAAGTTACCAGCATTGATTGCGAGTGTTAGAGCAT
Organism: uncultured Gammaproteobacteria bacterium; assembly: GCA_964438425.1. Taxonomy (GTDB): domain Bacteria; phylum Cyanobacteriota; class Vampirovibrionia; order LMEP-6097; family LMEP-6097; genus CAYTKM01. Next base: position 444,164 of record CAYTKM010000002.1, on the reverse strand, counting down.
CTGCACCAACACTATTAGTTAGGATTTTATTTATACCTTTAAGCTCTAAAGCTTTAGCGATTTCAGGGTTATCTTTTAAGTTAGATGCAGCATAAAGATAAGCGTTCATACCTGAGTTATCAATGTCACTTACATTAGCTAATCTATTATCTAAAACGTATTTTACAGTTTGAAGATCTCCTGATTTAGCCGCTAGCATAAGTGGTGTTCGACCTTGATTATCTCTTAAATTATTTAAACTTACTCCAGACTCTTTTAAGACTTCTAATTGCTTTAATGCCTTTCCTCTAATATTACCTAAAGCTGCTAAAACAAGTGAATCCGCAGCGTTAGTAATTAGATCTGTACCAACTCCTTCACGTATTAAATACTTAGTTAATTCTGGGTCAGCTGACTTTAAGGCTGCATGTAAAAGGTTTTCACCATTAGAGTTTCTAAAGTCACTTAAATCTAGTTGATTAATTTCCTTTAAGTGTTTTATGATAGCTAGCCCAGCTTTTTCATTACCAGCGATCTTAAAAAAAGCTTCGTTATCAAACTCTTTTTCTGAAGCCAATTGTATGAGCACTCCTAAATCACCATGTCTTAGTGTAGTTTCGATTAACGTCGAGTCTTTAAAAGAATTGGATTTATTATCGTTTTTAGCAAGCTGCTTTAGTTTGTTATAAGCTACTAAATCTAGCTCATGTTTATTAAAGAATATTTCCAAAGCGCTATTGCCATTTGAATCTCTAAAATTAAGATCTGCTCCTACTTCAATTAAAGCCAACATGCAATCTAAATCACCTTTGGTTGCCGCCTGCATTAAAGGTGTTAAACCATCTTTATTGACTTTATTTAATAATTTACCACTTAAGCCTTGTTTAGCCAAAGCTCTGACTAAGTTCGGGTTTGCAGCTTCCACTGCCATCTCATAACCATTTAAACCTTTCTCACCTTTTAAATCGAGCAAGCTATTAGATACAGAATAGTATTGAAGTAAATTGCTGTTACCTGAGTCTACGATCTTAACTACATTTTGCCAACGCTGAGCTTCTGAGCGTGTTAATTTACCAGCACTTTCAAGTTTAGTAATAGCACTGGTATTACTACTAGCGGCGGACTCAGTTTTAGGAATTTTTTCGCCATGAGCTTTAATAACTTTAGCGATTAAAGGATTATCTTCACCAATACTATTTTGGAATTCTTTTAGATCTTCTAATTCTTTAGCGCTTAGTCTAAACCCTTTTTCAAGCAAAAGCTCAGTTACTTTTACAGAATTTTCTATAGTAGATAAAATAAGTGGACTACTATAAATATCTAATTTAGTTTCAACATTCGAGTTCAGTAGAGCTTCAGTTAGTTTTTCACTGTCAAATTGACTAAGAGCTGCAATATATAGTGGTGTTAAACTATCGAACTGCAATTCTTTATTTAAAATATTACTAGCAAAAAGTGCATTATTTAGCTTGCCATCATTATAATAAGGCAATATATGAATAGCAGCCAACTTCTTTTGATTAGTTAAATTAGGGTCAGCTCCAACTTTCGTTAAAGCTGCTAGCACTTGTGAATTATCTACCAGTTTTTCACTAAATTTTAAACTAGTTATAATACCAGTATTCCCCTCCTTATCTCTAGCATCGAAATCAATACCAGGAACTTTTAATAAAGCTTCCATTTCAGCTTCATTTTCTGTGCAGCTAAGTAGATGTAAAGGTGTCACCTGATTTTTACCTCTAATATTGAAATTTAGTCCTTTAGCAGCAGCCTCTGGAATTAAGGATTTAGCAGCCGAGTTAGTTACTAATATATGTGCTGGACTGAGCCTGTTTTCGTTTAAAGAATTAAATACGGTCAGGCTATTAAGTTTCATTAAACTTTTTAAAAGATCTGGGTTATGTTTTAAAGCTAAGTGTAATAGGTTATTACCTTCTCCATACTTTAGATTAAGCGGCAATCCTTTAACAAGAAGTTCTTTTAAGAAAGCATTTTTATTATTCTTTTTTATACTATCTTCAATTAGTTTAGTTATTTTAGTCAGTTTCTCACTATCTTTACGATTCATTTCAATAATCGTTATCAAGTTTTCTGCACTAATATTTAGTTCATCTAGACTTTTAGCTTTTAAAACCTCCTCACTTAAAGATTTAAAATATTTAGCCATGTCTTCTTTATCACTACTACTAATTTTACTTGATAGCTCGTCTGCTGCACGATCCAGTTCACTATCGTACGCTGACCAGCTATCTATATCTCTTTCTTTCACTTTAGACCTACGAGACATATCTATAGTGATTTCTTCGGCATCTTCATAAGAAGTGTAATTAGCTTCAGGTAAAGCTTTGCTTTTATCTGCTGAGTTATTACTAAACATACGACCGATCACTTTACTTGCGATATTACGACCTACTTGCTTGCCAGTATCAATAATCTCATCAGTAACCTCAGCACCTAACCTATAAGCAAGTTCGTTTAAACTTTTACTACTAAAACTAAACTCATGATCACTCACTACTCTTTTAATAGTATTTGCTGTTTTCTGCCAAAAATTACCAGAGCTGCTAGAACTAGAAGATGAATAACTATCACTATCATCGCCTGGTAACGAACGTCTACCACTAAAACTATTAACGACAGTATCAACTGCACCACTTAAAAGCGATCTGACTGCTCCCACTCCAGTATCTCTAACTGCGCTAACAACAGCATTCCCAAGCGCCTTTGCTGCAGATTTAGCCATATCCCAGGCTCTTCGAGCAATATTAGCTTGAGCCATAAATGGAATCTTAGAATTAAAATCTGGTACCATTTTAGATAGAATAAATTCGAACTGATTTAATAAAGGGACTTTAGCACTAGTGTCTCCTTTAGCTCTGGCTTTAATATTATTTAAAAGTTCAGTTAGGTTTTTAATATGCTTAGGCTTAGTTGCTTTATTTAACTGCATTAAAGTAATTTCATAGAGCGTTTCCATGTAGAACACTTGCACAGGCTTTAAATTATATTTTTCCTGCAAGAAGTTTGCTTTAGCAATTCTACCTGCTATCTCAGGTACACTAGTTTTAGTTTCCATCGCAATATCTATAGAGTTTATATTTTTAAGATGTTTTAGTGTTGAATCATTTTCAATAGTGCCTGGCGCCTTAGATAATATACTTAACTCATCAGTTGGTTTCTCAGTCTGTGAAATATCTTTACTTGCTTTGTTATCACTCTTAGAGCTATTAGCAAGTGATGGCTTAGCCTGAATTCCAGTGTAGTGTTGTTGTAAAAAGTTTTTTAGCGGTGAAAATGTGTTTTTCATTTTTACTAAAGATATCAATTTCAGAACCTGTAATTAAAACCAAGATACAATCTTAACCATTTCTTATCATTTGTAAATCTCTCACTTTGATAAAATTTTTTCATGCAAATTAATAGAGACCTAAGCAGCTTATTATTTAATTCACTTCAAAACTATAAAGCTAGCTCTAAACCAGACACTAACAACTCACTTAGTGACCGCGAGCTTGAAAAAATTAGAGATACAGCTAGCCTGTTATCTAAAAGCCCTCTTAATCGAAATGAGCTGGCTAATACACAAACAGAATTTTATAAAAATTTTATACCAGATATTTTCAAAACTAAGTCAGCAGCTAAACTACAGAAAATTAAAGATGAATATAAATCTAGTCAGGCTACTGGGTCACTTGAAGAATCTTTAGATGATATAGAAAGTAGAGTGGAAAAAATATTTGCTAGCTTCAACTTTAATGAAATAGAAAACAAAGATATAGCCGAAAGCTTCAAAAAATCCTTAGAATATAGATATGGATTACTTACAAATGGTGAAGTAAGTTTTGATGAGTTTAAAGATTCTATTATCGAAGGTTTGCGTGACAACTTCAAACCAGCTAGAGCAAATGAAATTATTAGAACGGTACCCGAGCTTAACGAACTAGGTAATACTACTAAAGTCGCAGCACAAGATATACTTAAGCCGCCCACTAAAGCTGAGTATCATAATTTAGTAATTAACACTAATAGCCCTAATTATTACGGTGGCTTAGATGATGCAGCACTTAAAAGAGCTAGGGCAGCTGATGATGACCGAGCCGAATATCTTATCCAGCTATTTAGACCAGTAGCAGAGCATGAAGATAATATTGCATTTCAAGCTATTAAAAATAATTCTGCTTTAGGTTTAGAGGCAGCTAGGAATCTTGAAATAGATTTTACCAGTAAAAACTCTCAAGGAGACACTTTAGTTCACGCTGCAGTGAATTTAGATAAACCAGAAATGCTAGTGCGTTTAGACCAGCAAGGTGTAGATTTAAATGCACTTAATGACAAACAGGAACCCTCTTTGATAACCGCCTATAAAGAAAACAAACTAATTCCGTTTAAAACTTTAGTTAAGCTTAAAGCCAATTTAGACCTAAAAGATAGTGATGGAAAAACCGCCTTGCACCACGCAATTGAAGGTGATCGCTTTGAAGAGCTAGATACTTTAATTAAAGCTGGCGCGGATGTTAATTTAAAAGATCCAGATGGACGAACTCCAGCTATGCTAGCTATAAATCTAAAAAGAAATAATGCCTTGAGTTTTTTGATGGATAGCAAGAGAGTAAATATTAATGAAAAAGATGCTAAAGGCGAAAATGCACTAATGAAAGCCGCAGCTTCTGGTAATAGTTCGATGTTCACCAAGCTTTCAATGAAGGCAGCAGACCCTATGATAACTAATAATGAAGGTAAGAACTCTTTAGATATAGCTATAGAGAATGGTGCTGCTGACATAGTGAAAGTGATAAGTGCGCTTAAGGGAAGCGAACTAGTACATAGCACTTTAGACAAAGTTTTAACGGAGGCGTTTAATAATGATGATAGTAGAAGTTTTGAGAATGTTTTAAAGATTAATGCGATTTTAGCTGAACATTCTAGTAATGAGATAGATTTAGATATTAAGAAGATTATCGAGAACGTTGTTAGCGAAAATAAAGTAGCAATAGTTAATTATTTAATTACTAGTGATTTAATTGACTTTAATATTAAAAACGACGATGGCTGGACTCCTCTTGGCTTAGCTAGAAAAAACAATGCCAAAGATGTTATTAAGCTTATTTTAGAAAAGTATAATGATATAGATAAAGTTGATAGTAATGGCATAACAGATCTAACTTTAGCTTCTTACAGTGGTGATATAAATAAAGTAGTCGAACTTATTAAATCTGGTGCTGATGTTAACTTTATCCACAAAGACTCTGGTGCAACTCCTCTACATATCGCAGTTCCAAATGGACATAACGAAGTTGTTAAAACCCTAATACAAAGCAAGGCTGATATTAATAAAGCTGAAATCAATGGCTGGACTCCTCTTCATATCGCAGCCGAGAATGGACACAACGAAGTTGTTAAAACCTTAATTCAAAGCAATGCTGATATTAACCAAGCTAATATTAATGGCTGGACTCCACTTAATACTGCAGCTCTAAATGGACATAACGAAGTTGTTAAAACCTTAATTCAAAGTAACGCTGATATTAATAAAGCTGAAATCAATGGTTGGACTCCTCTTCATATCGCAGCTCAATATGGACATAACGAAGTTGTTAAAACCCTAATACAAAGCAACGCTGATATTAATAAAGCTGAAAATGATGGTGTAACTCCACTTCTTTTCGCAGCTCTAAATGGACATAACGAAGTTGTTAAAACCCTAATACAAAGCAACGCTGATATTAATAAAGCTGAAATCAATGGTTGGACTCCTCTTCATATCGCAGCTCAATATGGACATAACGAAGTTGTTAAAACTTTAATTCAAAGTAACGCTGATATTAATAAGCCTAATAAAGATGGCTGGACTCTACTTGGCTTAGCTAGAAAAAACAATGCCGAAGATGTTACTAAGCTTATTTTAGAAAAGTATAATGATATAGATAAAGTTGATAGTAATGGCATGACAGATCTAACTTTGGCTGCTTGCAGTGGTGATGTAAATAAAGTAGTCGAGCTTATTAAATCTGGCGCTGATGTTAACTTTATCCACAAAGACTCTGGTGCATCCCCTCTACATTTCGCAGCTCTAAATGGACATAACGAAGTTGTTAAAACCCTAATACAAAGCAACGCTGATATTAATAAAGCTGAAAATGATGGCTGGAATCCTCTTCACACCGCAGCTCATGAAGGATATGACAAAGTTGTTAAAACCTTAATTCAAAGCAACGCTGATATTAACAAAGCTCAAAACGATGGTTGGACTCCAGTTCTTATCGCAGCTGAAAAAGGTCATCATGAAGTTGTTAAAATTCTTAAAGCCGCAGGTGCAAAATAAGATATACCTTATGGTATCGTTTTATATCGCGGCGAGCAGGTCCGCTTTTTAAAAGATAATATTTTAGGAGTGCCGCTGAGCATGATGTTTTAAGATTTATCACTCGGGTTTGGGGATACATTTTATACTTACTAGTACTGCTCAAATTTTAATTTATTGATAACCATGCTAATTTAGTTGAAAATCATTCGAAAGCTGCAAAATAGTAATCTTTACAGAGACACCTAAAAACTAAGTTTGAAAAAGATCACCAAGGCATTAAAAAGCTTCTATTTTATAACTAACTAAGAGTTAGCTTCTTTATTAGCTTGCTCATCATCACGCTCTGCTTCTGATTCGCTATTAGTTACTGGTGATTCAGATTTAGGTTCATTATTAGCTGTAATTTCTGTTGATGCTATTGATTCGGGCCTATTTGTTTCAGTTACGTTATTAGGACTTGAAGGTTCTTTTTCAAGTTTTTCATAAAGTTTAGTTAATTGATCTGTCGCATTAGTACCTCTCTCTAATACAGCTATATATGGATTTTTTTGTACTAGGTTCAATAAAATTTTTGGATTTATTTTATCCTGATCGCTTCTACTCTCTCTATTACTAGTACCAGAAGATCTACCCGTAACAGCTTTAGAACCACCATCTGAACCATAATCATCATCAAACGACCTCGATTCCTTATCACCACCCTGAACCTTCCTAGCGACTTCAGGTTTTTTCGGCTTCGGTGTTTCCACTTTCTTCTCAGTAACTGGCACTTTAACTTCCTGTACATTTTCCTGCTTCACTGTATTATCATCAGCTTCAGCCTTCTTATCACCTTTATTAAATAACTTATTAAACGGAGCTCTAATAGCTTTTATGGGTAGCATAGCCGCGGCGGCACCGAAGCCAAGCAGCTTACCGATAATACCTTTCTTTTCTTTAGCAGGTTTCTCACTTTTTTTATTTTCAGCTTCAGCCTGCTGCCTTGCCTGAGATAGTTTATTTACTTGACTAATAACTTTAGCCTTAAACGCCTCAGCTTTTAGCTCAGGTTTAGCACTTTTAAATAACTCTTTAAATTCAGCTGAATTTAATAGCTGGGCTTCGCTAGTAGCTTTAACTATATCCTCGTCTTGGACACTTATACCTACTTTTAGATTATCTTCCGCGCTGACAAATTTCTGATTCTTCTCCTGAGCTGGATCAAAATTCACTTCTAAAATATTTTTATCAGTTAAAGTGAAGCCAAGTTTATCGTTTTTTAAAGTGTTTCTAACCTGATCTTTAAGCTTTTTAGTCTCAGGGTCGTCTTTTTTATCTTGCGGCACAAAGATAAAAATCATGGTGTTTGTTGGGTAACTGGGTATATTTGAGCTAGCAAGCTCTTGGCTAGTAGCTGCTTTAGTAGTTTGAGTGCTTTTTTCCTGCGACTGCGTATCAGGGTTTTTAGGCTGCTCCATCTGCGGAGCTGTCGCAGCCACTTGTGAAGTTCGGTAGATATTTGTAGGGTTGGTTACCATTATTTATGAGTTTCCAAAGCTAAACTTACTTTTACTTGTTTGCTCGCGCATCATGTTTAATCTACCAGTTGAATCAACTGCTTTACCTTTGATTTAAATTTTGACGAGTTTATTATTCATAGTGAGATTTTAAAAGTACTTACAAGTTTAATAAGTTAAGACAAGATTAATAATAACCCAAAATAAGTATATACATCAAGGCTTGCATATTAAATTGAGTTAATAATAGTTTTAATGGCGGTGATTTTTTATCAGTTTTTAATTAAATATCTAAGTTTAAATCATGTAGCTTCAGCTATACTATTCTATACCTTTTTCATTTTCAGGAAGTATAGTATATTAAGCAAATTTATCAGCATATGAATCTAATAATGCTCTGATCATTTTTTGGTACGGAGTATCATATATTTTAGATTGCTGCTTAAAGAAGTCTACACTTTTTTTACTTAGCGATAAAGTAATTTTTATATTATCTTCCTTCAAAACTAAGTCTTCAGGGTTTGGTAAGAAATCATCAATAATTTTTGCATTTATCGGTTCATCAGTATATTTAATTTTTTTTGTTTTCCCGTTCATAGATTTTTTTCCTTTTCTTCAGTACCCTGCTCCAAAAATACGAATCCCATATTCACGTATAGTAAATCTCACGGTTACAATTTTTTCTTCTATTTTACCAAAACAAAAGTACCTTTTTTACAGCTCAGAGCTATGGTCTAAATCTTCAGAAATTATACGCTTACTATCAAAAAAAGCTCTTTGTGCTTTATAAAAAGAAATATCATGCTTTGATTTATTAATTTCATTTTTATTTTCGTCCCACTCAAACTTCATTTAACAAAATATTATTTTACCATACTAGTATATGGCTATTTAACCATACCAAGTTTAAAAATAAATTAAACCTAGTATTTTCGGAGTTGAACTCCGAAAATACTAGGTATCGATAAGATCACAAAGTATCTAAATAATAGAAAACAGCAGAAAGCTATGGCTTTTAGACTAACACAACACACTTGGGTGCGATAAGACTATTTTTATCTTATCGCACCCCTGACTAACTTAACCTTTCCCTTGCTTAAGTTCTTTAGCCTCAGGTCCTTTAAGCCAGATCGCTTTCGGTCTACCCAGTACTGAGCGCACATTTTTAGTTAAAGGCTCTAAAATTAGTTCATCGCCTACCATCTTTTTATCATTTAGCTGCAAATCGACATTACCAGAGTACACCGTGAGGATTACTTGACCGTCTTTTAACCATGATCTAAGTAAATTAGCAGTACCGAAATACTTCAAATCCAGCGACTGATTATAAATCTGCCTGTCTTTAGAATTAGACATAGCAGTGATCACTTCATCATTTTCATACATTAAGAAATCAGCTTTAAGTAAATAGTCTTTATCATTTTTAAGTATCTTAGCGACTACTTGCTCATATGCTTTAGCCTGCTTTAAAGCTGGATAGTAAAATATTTTCTGGGCAGTTAGATCTAGCCCATCTTTTAAAAGTTCGACATCATCTAAGAAGGTAATCATTTCTACTTTAGAGTTCTTCGCATCTAAATCAGCGATCAGTTCATAAGCTTCAATAGTCAGATCTTTTTTATTAACCTCGATAACCGTAATTTTTTCTTTAGAAATAGGGTTAGTCGCATAAACTTTATGATTTTTAAAATCTAGTCTTTGCTCTTCAGCTGTAATTAAATAAGTTTGCTCAGCACTTTCTAACACTGTTTTTGCATTATAAAGCTTAATATCTTCCAGCTTTAAATCATAATACAGCTCAGTGGCTTCAATAATCATCTCAGGTGAGCTCACTATCACAGTGCCCGTAAATTTAGCGTACTTACCAGTGATATACTCAGCATGATCACTTGAAATTAAAAAATTGTCTAAAGATATTTTAACGTTACCATCTAAAATGGCACGTTTGTTTTTGTATTTTAGGATATCAGCTTGTAAGATTTTAATGTTACTAGCTGAATTAGTAAACGCCTTAACTTTATTTACAGCAGCAGTTAAAGCAACGAAGCTCAGTAATAAAGTAAGACATAAACGATAATACATATTTAACCAGAGTGAACGTTACCACTAACGGTAACCTGTTGGTTTTTAAAATTATAATCTATTTTATCAGCGTAGATGGTATTACCATCACGAATTATATATGGCGCGCCCGTAAACTGTGCTACACGCTCGTTTCTAGCGTTATAAGAAATTAGCATGTTACTTGAATGACATTCGATATTATCTGCTAAAACTTTCACTTCACCAGTCGCTTGCACTTCGCCTTCGTTAATAATAGCGATTTTCTGTGCAGTTAAAGTACTATCGTTTTTAGCTAAATTTAAGACAGAATGACCACTAGCCTGAACTTGTGGCTTAGTATTTTCAACTTTAACCTCGATCTGATCAGCTTTAAGAGTAATATCTTCGCTAGTTAGCTCTGCTAGACCTTCACTATAGATCTTATCGAAGTTTTTACTGACTTGACCTTTACTGCCCTTAATTTTATAACCAAGCTTACTTTTAAGTGACCAATTTTTATCCACTTCAAAGCTATCAGAATCTTCACTGAAAGTGAGCATACCTGACTCTAAGTAATAATCTTTATTAGTAAAAGCCAGTTCAACTTGATCATAAAGTACGAAGCTTTGGTGCTCTTTATCAATATCAGCGTGCTTAGAACTTAAAACAAACTCAACCTTATCTTTTAACTTATCATAGTAATTAATAAAAGGATCCACGATCTTAGCTTTCGTGCGAGATTTATCTAAACTCGCGTGATGAGCCATTAAATCCCAGGTTAATTTATTAGATAACGGGTCAATGTGCTGTACATTATAGTCATTAACTTCAAACTTAATGGTCTCGAAGTTATCAGGCATTTTAGAACTATTAATTGTAAAAAATGCTGAGACTGTACTATAAGTAAAAAAGATTACGGCAAGTAAAACAGGGGCAAGCATGACGGTTTTTACGCCATGCTTGCGACTAAAGTTTTGTCCGAACCTGATGGTTTTAACTATTTTTCGCTGCTTCATTTTCTTTTGCTAGTTTAGATCTTGAACTTAATTCTTCAAGCTGTTTAGCAATCGAATTAATCTGATCTTGGATATTGATCGCAGACATCTTAAAGTTTTCATCCGTAAATCCTTTGAACTCTTTAAGCTTATCTGAAGTCTTGACCTTCAGTTTATCATATTTATCTTTTAAAGTATGGATAATTTCATCAGAATTAGCACGAAGATCGCCTCTTAATTCCTGACCCGATTTATCTGCGCACATTAAACCAGACAGATAACCAGCGGCAGCACCAAGTAAAGCGCCAACTATAAACTTAGAAATACCAGACTCCTGTTTAATTACTAATTTACTTTCATTTTCTCTTAACATATTTAAATTATACACCCAACTGGAAAATTATTCATGCCACAAATAGTTTTAATTGAAATAGACTAAGTAGTTGATATTAGATCTGGTTATTATCGTAGATTTTTTTAGCTGCTGCTGGTTTCTTTTTAAAGAAATTTTCAAAGCCGGCTTTAATACCGATAATTTTGCTTGAAAGATCGCTACTAAATTTTTCAGCACTTCTGGTCGCATTATTAACTTTTAATGCCACTTCACTTGCTGAGTTTTTAGTTAAAGTAAGTAGAGAGTTCGTAAGTTCGAAGGTACGCGCTAACTGCACTAAAATCGGAATTACAAAAACTAGAAAAACCAAGCTAACTAAAGCTGAAATAGATAAAGCTACTACTAAAGCCTGATCAAGGATACTATGCTCTGACATTTAAGAAACTCCCTTAAGCTCAGTTGAGCTAGTGCCATCATTATTAGCTGCGACCATCGCACGCTTCGCGACTTTAGTCGACTCTACAAACCTGAATCTAAGCTCTTCAGTAAAGCTCATAAAGATTTTCCCAAACGAAGTGCCGATATCTATACTATCGTCAATGATATTTTGAATACCTTCAGGTAGGCGCGACATCTTATTATAAAAAGTTTTACCTGGGATTGGCAAATAAGCAATCGCCATCGCAAAACCTAAAACCGCACCAGCAATAAAGGATAAAAATCGCAACATATTTTTATATTATCATTGTTAAAATGAAATTTATATGAATATTGAAAAACAAAACTGGTCTTTTGAAACTAAAGCGATTCTTTCAGGTCAAAGCCCTGATCCAGCTACAGGTTCAACCATAGTTCCAATATATCAAACCTCTACTTATACCCAAGCAGCTTTAGGTGAAAACAAGGGCTATATCTACTCTCGAACTGGCAATCCGACTAGAACTGCTTGCGCTACTTGCCTTGCGGATCTGGAAGATGGCACTAATGCATACCTATATCCATCAGGCATGGCAGCCATTCACTCAATCATGCTTACTGTTTTAAGGCCTGGCGCGCATGTAGTTACTGTAAATGATCTTTATGGTGGCGCGCAGCGTATGTTCGGTCAGGTGCTACCTGAATTTAACTATTCTTTTTCTTTTGCGAGTAACCATAGCACCGAAGAAATTATCTCAAAAATCACTTCAGAGACTAAAATGCTCTGGCTGGAAAGCCCAAGTAATCCATGTATGTTTCTATGTGATATCGAAGAAATCTGCTCAAAAGTAGCTGAGATTAACAAAAGTGAAAATCGTGACATTTTAGTGGTCGTCGACAATACTTTCGCTTCACCTTACCTCCAAAAACCACTTAATCTAGGTGCCGACATTGTTATGCATAGTGGTACTAAATATCTGGGTGGTCACTCTGATGTATTAATTGGCGCGGTGGTGGTTAAAGAGACTAGCCTCGCTGAAAAGTTCACCTGGCAGCAAAACGCTACTGGTAATCTAGCTGGTCCTTTTGATTGCTGGATGCTAATGAAAGGTATGAAAACACTTGCTGTGCGCATGAAAGAGCATCATAAGAATGCTATCGAAGTAGCCAAATGGTTTGAAAATAATAAAAAAGTAAGCCGCGTGTATTGCCCAGCACTTGAAAGTAATGATCAGTATGAGCTTTATAAAAAACAAATGTCTATGTACAATGGCATGATCTCGATCGAAGTTGATGCAAGCTATGAAGATGTTAAAAAGCTGGTTTCTAGTTTGAAAATCTTCCAATTAGCAGAGTCTTTAGGTGGAGTCGAGAGTTTAGTTTGCCAGCCAGCTAGCATGACCCACGCAGCAGTAGCGCCAGAAAGAAGATTAGAGCTAGGAATTAAAGATAGCTTCGTGCGCTTTTCAGTCGGCATCGAAAATATTAAAGATATAATGCATGATTTAGAGCAAGCTTTCGCGCAGATTCGCTAGTGAGAGTCACCTAAAACTCTCTTGCGCTATTTAAAATACGCCCTATTTTAAGTACTTGACTAGCCACTTTATCGATGATCTCCAGCTGACTAATTTTCATTTCAAGTGAGTCATAGATGCCAGCTTTTTTTAGGTTAATTACTTCGCCAGTATTTAAATCTATTCCCAGCTCGTTAGCTACGCCTACAGAAAGTTTAGCTAAAGCTGCTGCTTTATCCAGCCCAGCATTATTTATAATTTGCTCGAAAATGGCATCTAAGCTTAAACTAAAAGTTTGATAGCCAGCTTGAAAAGCTTCGCTTTGCTCCTTAGCAGGCTTTATAGTTTGCAGGCTTTCTATAATGTTAAGTTCAGCCACCCCTGCCCCCAAAACTACTGAACCGTTAAAGGTGTTTTTCAGACATAAAAAAGCATCCATTAAGATACGCACTTGCTCTTCAAAGAGTGCCTGATCAGCTATTTTAATCAAGTAGCTGTAAAAAGGCTTAACTCCTTTTATATAAGTTTTAGCTTCATCATAATCAACTTTAAGTGCTAGCACTTCGCCAGTAAATTCAAGCAACTTATCAGTTTTAAATATTTGGTTCCGACTTAATGACTTAGCCCCGCTAACAAGTCTCAAGTCGGCTACAGTTCTACTAGTCAAGTTACTTAAACAAAATATTTCAGCTTCAATCAATCTTTCTTCAAGTTTGCTAGATAAACTACCAGAGAGAAAAATAGATCTCACTTCAGCCTGCTTTAATTTATCTATCACTAGCATAAGCTCCTGCTCAGCTTTTAAAGTCTGCTCGGCGCCAATTTCTGTCTTTAAAGCATCTCCTCCAAGTAGCGCCACATCTAAAGGACCATCTAAAACTAAACATTTATGCTTGTCATAGTTATCATAAAACTTGTAGTGTGGTCGCTTATTAATGATTAACGCCTCAGTCAAACCTTCATATTGATAGCTTTTAAAGATATAGTCATTAAAGTCATAATTATTCTCTATATAGTCCTTGCCATAACTCAGATTTAAACTATGAGCTAGCTTAAGTAAATCAAGTGCATATTTTTTATTACCTCTAGCAGATACAGTAACCAGTTCGACTAAAGCCTCGTCCTTCAAATCACTAATTTTCAAAGAAGTCATATCATTAAGTAAATTTTTGGTCTGCTTAATAGCAGCTTGTATACCAGCTACAAACTGATTAGGCTGAGTAGTAGTTTTTAGACTCATCAAACTTAAACTAAGTAGCTTGTTTAAAATCACTAAAACACTTGTAGTTCCATCACCAAAATTTCTTTCTTGAGCTTTAGCTGCACTAACTAAATACTTTACTACAGGATGCTTAACTTGCAGGTGCTCTACAATAGTAGCCCCATCACTAGTAGTAATAAGCTCTCCGTATTTATCTACGATCATGACATCAAGCCCTTTAGGACCTAAGGTACCAGCCACGACATCTACAAAAGCGTTAATCGCAGCTACACTAGTGGTTAAAGTTTCTAAATATTTATCTGACATGCTTGTAAATATAATATAACAAGATAGAGTTACAGTAATAAACTATACATTTAATGCTAGAGATTTAAATTTTGACCTAGAGTATCATGTCAGCAACTTAGAATTATCGAACTTAATGTACTTCAGGTCATATTTCTGGTCTAGAAAATGGGGCATGCAAACCTAAACCACTAGTTCAAAAGACCCAAAGAAGCGCTCTCAGACAGGATTACAAGCCAGAATAAAATTAAAGTATTGCCTCAGCTTACCGTTATATATAAGCATAGATAAATTAACTAAAAGTCAACATGAAAATTAATTTAGTTTAAAACATATAGTGCTTTTAAGCTGAATTTATAAGGAGTAACAACCATGACAGTAATAGTAAACACAAACACACAATCTTTATTTGCTCAAAGAGCACTTAGAGGAAACACAAATATGATGAAAACCTCGATAGAGAGATTATCAACTGGTTTTCGAATCAACAGAGCAAGTGATGATGCCGCAGGTTTATCAATCACACAGAAAATGACCAGTACCATTAGAGGTATGGATCAAGCTCAAAGAAATATAGGAGATGGTATCAGCCTCATTCAGACAGCTGAAGGTGCACTAGGTGTAGTTCAGGAAAACTTACAAAGAATTAGAGAGCTTGCAGTGCAAGCAGCTAATGGAACAAATAGTGATGATGAGCTCGATGCTATCCAAAGAGAAATCAATGAAAGAGTTACTGGTATTAAAGATATGAGCGCTCAAGCCAACTTTAACGGTATCGAACTTTTAACAGGTGCTACTGATATTAAATTACAAGTAGGTGCTGGTGATGGCGAGACCTTAACTTTAGACATGGCTTCAGGCAGTACTCAACAGGGAGTAAAAATTGAAGTAGATGGTACTACACTTGGTGGTCTGGGAGAAGATGCTATAAATCTTGATAGCTTCCATGTTGGAGGCTCAGGGCAAGTTAAGTCTGGTAATGGTAGTTCAGCAGCGAATGGTGACCTGGATGATCTCGATACTATGATCAGTAATGTATCTAGAATGAGATCTCAGTTAGGTGCTTATCAAAACTCTCTAGAGTCTAATTTAGAATATCTAGACTCTTATGCTGAAAACCTGAGAGGCGCGCGCTCACGAATCAAGGACGTAGATGTAGCTGAAGAAAGTGGCAAGATGGTTCAATCACAAATTCTACAGCAGACTTCAGCTGCCATGCTATCACAAGCTAACTCTGCTCCACAGATTGCTTTGGATCTACTTCCTTAAAATTTATATAAATTGTTGCTCCACTCCCCTACTTGCATTTGCAGGTAGGGGAGTTTTTTTATTTTAATTTATAATTCACAAGATATACAGGAAGATACTTCATTGAAAGTAAATACTTAACTTCATGTTAGAGATGCTTATTACTTTGAATTAAAATTTCTATCTTTATAAAATCTAAAATACAAATACTTTAAAGGTAATTTTTATATGTGACATTAAGAAATTTGCCCTTAATCTTAATACTAAGATATAGACTTTATAGTGTGAGAAAGAAATTATCTAGAAAAATAAAAGCAACACCCAAAAGCCACAGATCACGCTCAGGGAAAGACTTTTACGACACACATCTCAGCACCAAAACACAAGGACTAAACCAGAAAGACTAGAATTATCCTAAAGTATTAGCCTAACTTGCCGATATAGATAAGCATAGCTGATAAATTAGAAGGAGGACATATATGTCCGTAGTTATAAATACAAATACACAATCACTTTTCGCCCAGAGAGCCTTAAAAGGCAACACTAACATGATGAAGAGTTCGATAGAAAAACTCTCAACTGGTTTTAGAATTAATAGAGCAGGTGATGACGCTGCTGGTCTTAGCATTTCTGAAAAAATGACCGCACAAATTAGAGGTACTAATCAAGCGAAAAGAAACATCGGTGATGGTATAAGTTTACTTCAAACCGCAGAAGGCGCTTTAGGAGTAGTTCAAGACAACTTACAAAGAATAAGAGAACTAGCTGTTCAAGCTGAAAACGGTACTAATAGTAACGATGAACTTGATGCCATCCAAAGAGAAATCAACGAAAGAGTTACCGCGATTAAAGATATGGGAGCTAACGCTGAGTTTAATGGTACTAGCTTACTTACTGGTGCAGCTGATATTGTATTACAATCTGGTGCTAATGAAGGTGAGACCACTACTTTAGAGTTACAATCTGGTGGCACTCAAGATGGTGTAAAAATTGAAGTTGATGGTACAGCCCTAGGTGGATTAGGTGAAGATGCTATAGAGTTAGATAGTTTCCACGTAGGTGGTTCTGGGCAAGTAAAATCTAATAATGGTAGCTCAACTGCTAATGGAGATTTAGATGACCTAGATACTATGATCAATAATGTCTCTAGAATGAGGTCACAGCTTGGTGCTCACCAAAACTCCTTAGATTCAAGCTTAGAGTATCTTGATAATTACTCTGAGAACCTTGAAGGTGCCAGATCTAGAATTAAAGATGTAGATGTCGCTGCTGAAAGTGGTAAGTTTGTTAAATCGCAGATCTTACAACAGACCGCTACAGCCATGCTTTCACAAGCTAATTCAGTACCACAGGCTGCACTCAATCTATTACCCTAGATAAAGCAGTCATTCTATTTTAAAGTAGTGAATAAATAAAAATCAACTGTTCACTACTTAAATATATTAGCCCTTCATACATAAACCTTTACAGAACTTAACAGTATTAAAAATTGTTCTGTAAAGGTATTTTAGGTAATATACAAACTATAAGTGTAAATTACAAAAATTTTTCACCCCAATTCTAAACCGCAAACCAAACTTCAACGAAAAGAGACTTTGAAATTTTTAATAAAGTTTGGTTGGACTGTAACTGTGCCTAAATCAATCCAAAAGCACACACATTGATAGACCAAACACCCTAGTATAAAAAACTTAAAAATAGCACTAAAGATCTAAACTAAACAACCGATAAGTATAAATACGACTATAAAGTTGAAAAGGAAGGAGAAATAATGTCAGTAGTAATTAATACAAATACACAGTCACTATTTGCACAAAGAGCCCTTAGAGGGAATACTAATATGATGAAAAGCTCAATCGAGAAACTCTCGACAGGCTTTAGAATTAACAGAGCAGGTGATGATGCTGCAGGTCTCAGCATTTCAGAAAAAATGACCGCACAAATTAGAGGTACAGATCAGGCTAAAAGAAACATCGGTGATGGTATCAGCCTATTACAAACAGCAGAAGGAGCGCTTGGTGTAGTGCAAGACAACTTGCAAAGAATCAGAGAACTAACTGTTCAGGCTGAAAACGGTACTAACAGTAACGATGAGCTTGACGCCATTCAAAGAGAGATCAATGAAAGAGTCACTGCAATAGAAGATATGGGAAATAATGCTGAATTTAACGGCACCACTTTGCTTGATGGTGGAGCGGATATCGATCTACAAATCGGTGCCAATGATGGTGAAACTCTAACTTTAGAATTACAGTCTGGTGGCACGCAAGAAGGCGTTCATATTGAAGTTGATGGAACTACGCTCGGTGGTCTGGGTGAAGATGCTATTGAATTAAATAGCTTTCATGTAGGTGGTTCTGGGCAAGTCAAGTCTGGTAATGGTAGCTCAACTGCTAACGGCGATCTGGATGATCTAGATACCATGATAAATAACGTATCTAGAATGAGATCACAGCTTGGTGCCTACCAAAACTCTCTAGACTCTAATCTAAACTACCTAGATAACTATTCTGAAAACTTGCAGGGTGCCAGATCTAGGATTAAAGATGTAGATGTAGCAGAAGAAAGTGGTAAGTTTGTCAAATCACAGATCTTACAGCAGACTGCAACAGCCATGCTATCTCAAGCTAACTCAGTACCACAGACTGCACTCAATTTGCTGCCTTAACCCTGGGGGGAAATCTAAACAATAAATAAAACAGGAAGCGTACTATAAAATGTGCGCTTTTTGTTTTATACTTACCACTCCAAAAGCCAATTCAAAGACTTCAAAACCTAGCCAGCATTGTACTTCAAACAAACATCAACTTATTCAAACTAACCCAATAACCCATACGACCTAGTTTAAAAATATAAAAATAGCACTAAAGATCTAGACTAAATAACCGATAAGTATAAATACGACTATAAAGTTGAAAAGGAAAAGGAAGGAGAAATAATGTCAGTAGTAATTAATACAAATACACAGTCACTATTTGCACAAAGAGCCCTTAGAGGGAATACTAATATGATGAAAAGCTCAATCGAGAAACTCTCGACAGGCTTTAGAATTAACAGAGCAGGTGATGATGCTGCAGGTCTCAGCATTTCAGAAAAAATGACCGCACAAATTAGAGGTACAGATCAGGCTAAAAGAAACATCGGTGATGGTATCAGCCTATTACAAACAGCAGAAGGAGCGCTTGGTGTAGTCCAGGATAACCTACAAAGAATCAGGGAACTCGCAGTTCAGGCTGAAAACGGTACTAACAGCGATGATGAGCTTGATGCCATCCAAAGAGAGATCAATGAAAGAGTCACTGCTATTAAAGATATGGGTACCAACGCTGAATTTAACGGTACCACTTTGCTTGATGGTGGAGCGGATATCGATCTACAAATCGGTGCCAACGATGGTGAAACTCTAACTTTAGAATTACAGTCTGGCACAACGCAAGAAGGTGTAAAAATAGAAGTCGATGGAACTGCTGCTGGAGGCTTGGGTGAAGATTCTACTGTTAATTTAGATGAATTTCATGTAGGTGGCTCTGGTTCGGTTGAGTCTGGTGGAGGCGAGTCTGCAGCGAATGGTAGTCTAGATGATATCGACACTATGATTGATAACGTATCTAGGATGAGATCACAGCTTGGTGCCTACCAAAACTCTCTGGACTCTAATCTAAACTACCTAGATAACTATTCTGAAAATTTACAGGGTGCCAGATCTAGGATTAAAGATGTAGATGTAGCAGAAGAAAGTGGTAAGTTTGTCAAATCACAGATCTTACAGCAGACTGCAACAGCCATGCTATCTCAAGCTAACTCAGTACCACAGACTGCACTCAATTTGCTGCCTTAACCCTGGGGGGAATCAAGAGTACGCTTTAGCGGGCGTACTCTTTTTAAACATATAGACTTAAAGTCAATAGCTTAGGATAAATAAGCTACATATAAAATATTACAAAAAAAAGCTTAAGTTGGATTAAAGTATTAGTCCAGCCTGCCGATAAATATATGTGTAGCTAAACTTAAGAAGGAGACTTTATATGACACTCGTAATAAATACAAACACACAATCACTTTTCGCACAAAGAGCCCTTAAGGGGAATACCAACATGATGAAAAGCTCGATTGAGAAACTCTCAACTGGCTTTAGAATTAATAGAGCTGGTGATGATGCCGCTGGTCTTAGCATTTCAGAAAAAATGACCGCACAAATTAGAGGTACTAACCAAGCCACAAGAAACATTGGTGATGGTATAAGCCTCTTACAGACCGCAGAAGGCGCACTTGGCGTAGTCCAAGATAACTTACAAAGAATTAGGGAACTAGCTGTTCAAGCTGAAAACGGTACTAACAGTGACGATGAGCTTGATGCTATCCAAAGAGAAATTAATGAAAGAGTTACTTCTATTAAGGACATGGGTGAAAATGCCGAATTTAATGGCACTAGCTTACTTAAAGGTGGAGCTGATATCGATCTACAGATCGGTGCTAATGACGGTGAAACTTTAACTTTAGAATTGCAGTCAGGTGGCACGCAGGAAGGTGTAAAAATAGAAGTAGATGGCACCACCCTGGGTGGACTTGGTGAAGATGCTATTAACTTAGACAGCTTTCATGTAGGTGGTTCTGGACAAGTTAAATCTGGTAATGGTAGCTCAACTGCCAACGGCGATCTAGATGATTTAGATACCATGATCAACAATGTATCAAGAATGAGATCACAACTAGGTGCCTACCAAAACTCTTTAGAGTCTAATCTAACTTACCTAGACAATTATTCAGAAAATCTAGAAGGCGCGAGGTCTAGAATAAAAGATGTAGACGTCGCCAGTGAAAGTGGTAAGTTTGTTAAATCTCAAATCTTACAACAGACTGCAACAGCTATGCTATCACAAGCTAATTCTGTGCCGCAGGCTGCACTTAATCTTCTACCTTAATCTATAAACTCTACCTTAGCTACAATATTGTTTTAAAGGGGTAGTTTAGTAAAAAATTTTCTACCCTTTTAAGATGATTTTAAATACTTAAAGCACACTTCAAACTATGTAGCTAATTTTAAAACAGATAGTCTAAATAGCCTAATAGAGATTTATAGATTAAACCTCAAAATAACATAATTCTTTGATCTAGCTGGATTTCAGGCAACTTAAACCTTTTAGTCTATTTTTATTAAATCTAAATTAAGGTTTAAATCCAGTCAAATTTCACAAATTAAAGAAAGTATACGCCACTGCCGTGATTATAAATTATCTAAGTTATTGACTTAGTAAGGAGTAAAAAATGACAGTAATCGTAAACACAAATACGCAATCTCTCTTTGCGCAAAGGGCGCTCAGGGGAAACACAAATTCAATGAAAACCTCACTTGAGAGGCTATCAACAGGTTTTAGAATCAATAGAGCAAGCGATGATGCTGCTGGTCTATCTATAACCCAAAAAATGACAAGTACTATTCGAGGTATGGATCAGGCTAAAAGAAATATCGGTGATGGTATAAGTCTTATCCAAACAGCAGAAGGCGCGCTCGGTGTAGTCCAAGAAAATTTACAAAGAATCAGAGAGCTAGTAGTTCAAGCCGAAAACGGTACTAATAGTGACGATGAGCTTGATGCCATCCAAAGAGAAATTAATGAACGAGTCACAGCTATTAAAGACATGGGTGACCAAGCCAACTTTAACGGTCGTGATCTACTACAAGGTGGTGGTGATCTAGATCTGCAAATCGGCGCAGACAACGGCGAAACCCTAACTCTAAAGCTAGCCTCAGGCACCACGCAGACTGGTGTCAAGGTTGAAGTTGACGGCACGGCTCTTGGTGGCTTAGCCGAAGACGCTATAGACTTGAATAGTTTCCACGTAGGTGGTTCAGGTCAAGTAAAATCTGGTAATGGTAGCACAGCTGCCAATGGTGACTTAGATGATTTAGATACCATGATTAACAATGTGTCTAGAATGAGGTCACAGCTTGGTGCTTATCAAAACTCACTAGAATCTAATCTAGAATATTTAGATAATTATTCCGAAAACCTGCGAGGCGCCAGATCCAGAATAAAAGATGTTGATGTCGCTAAAGAAAGTGGTAAAATGGTTCAATCTCAGATCCTACAACAAAGTTCAGCGGCTATGCTCTCACAAGCTAATTCAGCTCCGCAGATAGCTTTAGATTTGCTCCCATAATTTTATAAACGTTACTCCTAGCAGTAGCTTGCATAAGTTCTCGCAAGCTACTTATGGTAGTCACTTTATACTTTCATACCCAGATCAAGAATCTTGGTTTGCAAGCGGTATTCATTAATGAAATCAAGTTGCTGAGCTTTTTTATAATGTTCTAAAGCTTCTGTTATATTCTTAGTTCTTTCGTAATACCGACCATTATAGTAATGATAGCTAGCTGACTTATCATCGAGTTTAGCTAATTCATCTACTACCATTTTATAAATACGATGCGCTTGTGGACTTTTGATCACTGAAAGTGCATTTTTAAGTTCGAAAAATACATTTGTATCATTATTTTCTACAAATATATCTTTAATAGTTTCTAGCAGAGCTTCATTAAAACTCTGATCATTAGAAGATTTACTAAGAATCAGTCTATGAAACAAGTGATCTTTAACAAACAATTTTTGAAAGACTTCAGCATCGCAAGTACTTTTTACTATATCTAAATCTACTGCATGTGCAATTGCATTACCATAAGTTTGATATTTAAATTCTTTCATATTTCTACTAAACGGTACATCAAGACTGTAAATTAAACCACATTCAACTGTTTTATCTTCTAGTATCTTCAAAGCATTAATAGAACCATAATTATAGTGTAAAATTTCATCTTTATCTCTATCTTCAACAGCTATTTTAAACTCATCAAAATATTTTTGCTCAAGCTCATTTTGTTGATCAATCTCATAATTAACCCAGCGTTTTTCAACTTTTAGTCTCTTTAGGTAGTCAGTATCAACCATAAAGTCGACCTTAGATTTAGATGGAGCTGATAATCTCAGCTGAATTTTTTTAAAGTCAGTTTTAGCATTATTTTCTGTATTTCGCTTTAAAACGTTAGCCGGTAGAGCGTCAAGTACATAATTTAAAATTGTCATCCCCAAAGCTGGCATCTCAAAGAGATTACCATTAATATCCTTAGCAGACTCCCAGTTCATTAAATTTAAAGTAATAAGTTTGTAGTTTACATCTTCTCTAAAATCAGCAAGAATATTTCTTTCTTTAATTTGATGTAAAGTTTTACAGGCAATATCACTTATCAGATAAACTATACGATCAAGCATTTTCAGCTCTCGGCATGCCATTAAAAAATGTCTAGCAAATATACCTGAACCAGTACCACACTCTAGTATATAAATTTTATCCTGCTTAATCTTAATAGAATCTAGCTGTGCTTTTAGTAACTTAGCGACACTCAAAGCATGTGGATAACAGTTCGTTATAGCACTTGGTATGATATCTTGTTTATTACTAGAATCGAAAGCCTCGACACCTTTTTTCGCATAATATTCTTCAGTAATACTATTAATTTTTGATTTATTATAATCTGTCCAATCTTCAATTACATAATTTTTAAGCTTTTTCATGAACATATTAAGCCATTAAACGTATGGAGCTTAATACTGCATACAGTCTTTGTTTGAATTATTTTTATCGACTAATTAGACTAGTTTAAAAAGAATATAATCTGCTAATAATAAACTTATGTCAGGCAAAACTAATAATATGATCAACTATGCAACCAGAGAAGGAATTGATGATATAGAGTTAGTTTACAGGCACTTACAACAAAACAATATTGATAAAGCACAAAGATTAGCCTTAGATATCATTACCAATAACCCTGAAAGAGATGATATTCTAGTCAGTTTAAGTCGCATTTCAAGTCAGACTAAAAATTTAGATCAATCAATCAAATTTTTATTTGAAGCTAATAAAGTCAGACCAAATAACATACAAATTATGCTAGAACTAGCAAGCGCCTTATTAGAATCCAGTGGCGAGTATGATGAGTCTGAAAACGCTGCGACTGGCTTAATCAAGCAAGTTTTAGAAAGAAAGCCCGATAGCGTACCAGCTAGATTATTATTTGCAAAATTTTATTTAAAAAACACTGACATCGACAACGCCGAATCATACATAAAGTCAGCTTTAGATATAGACCCTAAATCATTTGAAGCTTATTTTTTATGGGCGCAACTTTTATATAGAGTGGGTGACTTTGAGCGAAGTTTCAACAAGCTAGAAAATGCTTTAACTTACGATGAAGAAAGTGCTAAAGCTTATTTCCTATTAAGTAAGATAGTGACATTTGAAGATATTAATGATAAGTATTTCAAAACTATGATTAAAATCTTTAAGCATCGTAAACTTTCAAGTGAAGATAAAGGTAGCATAACTAACGCAATTGCTAAAGTTTATGAAGATCTAGGTATAGAAGATAAAAGCCAGGCATACTATAGACTTTCGGCTAAATACATTCGTAAATCTTTAAATTATCAGCCAGAAAAAGATTTAAAAATGCTAAAAGCTATTGCTAAAAGCTATACAGAAAGTTTCTTAACAAATCTAAAAAGTAAATGTATTAATCAGGATTTTGTTTCCAAATACAAGCCAGTATTTGTTTGTGCTCTAGAAACATCTAGCAAATTAGTTTTAGTAAATAAGCTCTTAGACAATTACCAAAGTCAATATGTTGGTAATAATAATGCTTTCAATAAGCTAATCCCTGGTTCTAAATATAGTAAAGATTACCAGGGGTTCATTCAGCATCTATCTAAAGCAGCAGAGATAGATCTAGAACACATCTTCAAATGCTACATGAATATTAACTTTGTAGATCATGAAAACACTTCAGAGTTTCTAATTGATGATAGTCAGGATAATATATTTAATTTGGGCTTAATTAAAACCTTATGCCCTGAAGCTAGGTTTATAATTTTAAAACCTAGTGATGAAGACTGGTCAGAATGCTTCAAAACGAAATTTGAAAGTAAGTACTACAATTTCAGTTATAGTAAGCGAGATATAAAAGCTTATGCAAATGCCTATAATACTTTAATCAAGCATTGGTTAACTTTAGATACAGATAACAGTATCACATTTATAGAAGATCTTGATAACTGTGACTTTAGTAAGTTGATATAAGTTGTAATTTAAACAAGTGCATATCATAAAGTTAGTGTCAGTTGACTGAGGTAAGGACTATGACAAAATATTAGTTAGCTTAGTTTAAGATCAGTATATCTCTAAATATTAGTTAGCTCAGGTTTAAATTAAGTAAAGCGCATCTCTAAACATTATCCAGCTTAGTCTAAAGCTAAGATGAGTGTATTCTTGAATATCATTTAACTCAGATCATAATTGAGATCGGTGTATCCCCTAGGGTAAAAGTGCACAAATATTTAAGTTAACTAATAGCTAGGTTTAGCTTTTTTACTAGCAGTGCATCAATATTAAATTGCAGTTTAATTTAGGTTCATTTATTAACTTAGAACTCATGTTAATTAAACCTAGCTTACTTCAAAATCAAATTCCATGACTTATGATTCTGGTACCAAGCTATAGTTTTTTCAATAGCAGTTTTAAAACTAAACTCATGTCTAAAGCCAAGCTTAGATAGTTCATCACCATTCATCGCATACCTCAGATCATGTCCAGGTCTATCTGTAACGTATTCTATCAGCTCTAAATCAGCATTCATAATACTGATAATATTTTTGATAAGCTGATAGTTCGACAGCTCCTGCACGCCTGGAATATTATAAACTTTCCCAGGCGTGCCGCGGGTCCGCGCGGTTTCGACCGCGCGGACATTATCAAAAACATAAATCCAGTCACGTGAATTTTTGCCATTTCCATATAAAGGTATTTTTTGGTTGGCTAATATTTTATTAATGATGACGGGGATAAATTTTTCAGGGTATTGATACTCCCCAAAGTTATTACCAGAACGTGTAATTATTGTATTTAAATCATAGGTTTTATTATATGAACGCACTAAGCAATCAGCTGCAGCTTTACTAGCAGAATACGGATTATTCGGTGTCAGCGCTGCCATTTCAGTCACTTTTTCGTCATCGAAGTCTAAACTACCATATACTTCATCTGTACTAATTTGCAAAAATAACTCTAATTCATACTTTAATGCTTCGTCTAATAAAATCTGAGTACCTAAAGTATTGTTTTCAGTAAATTCTAGTGGGGATTTTATTGAATTATCCACATGAGACTTCGCTGCAAAGTTTATTATCTGCTCCACTTTATATTCTTTGATTATTTTGCTCACCAACTGACTATTTAAAATTGAGCCTTGGTAAAAAATATAGCGCTCATCATCATTAAAATTTTGATGATTATTTAAGCTAAGCTGAAAATCTAAACTATCTAAATTGACAATACGAATGTCTTGACTATTATTTAGGATATAGTGAATATAATTAGTAGCTATAAAACCGTTGCCACCAGTTACAAGTAGAGTTTTCATGTAATCTTTATACCTAAATTAAGCAACCTACAAATAGACTATTTAACCCAGATTGAATTTAACATAAAATGTGCATATAAATTTTATGAAAGGTGTAATTTTATCAGGAGGTAGAGGTAGTCGTTTGTCTCCGATTACTGATAATTATCCTAAGCAACTACTTCCCATCTTAGGTAAAGCCATAATTTTCCATTGCATTGAGTATCTAAGACGTGTAAATATTAAAGATATTTGCATAATCATTAACCCTGAAACTGGCAGCTTGATTAAAAAAGCAGTTATTAAACAGTCATATCCTGAAAACATTACCTTTATAACCCAAAATGAACCCTTGGGTTTAGCGCACGCTATCAATTGCACTAAAGACTTTATTCAGAATGATGATTTCATGGTGCTTTTAGGCGATAATTTATTTGATATATCTCTGCGAGATATGATCTTACAATTCCACCAAACTAAAGCTGATAGTCTTATTTTACTTAAAAAAGTCGATAGACCATATGACTTCGGTGTTGCTGAAATTGATGAGCAGGGTGAAGTTAAAAATATAGTAGAAAAGCCTAAAACCTTCGTTTCTGATTATGCGGTTGTCGGTGTATATATATTTAAAGCTAGTATCTTTAGCGCGATCGAGGGTTTAAACCCATCATCGCGAGGTGAACTAGAAATTACTGATGCTATCGCTAAGCAAATTGCTCTTGGACAAAAAGTCCAAACCTCAGTACTTGATTCTTATTGGTTTGATTCTGGTACTAGAGAAGGCTTGCTTGATGCTAATAAAACATTTTTATTGCACGCACATAAATTTGATAACTTAAGCAATCGCATTAGAGGTTCATATTTACTAGGTAATGTAGCTATTGGTGAAGGCTCAATTATCGAGAACTCTAAAATCATGGGACCAGTTTGTATAGGTAAAAACGTTGAAATTCGAGATTCTATTATAGGTCCATTTACGACCATCGGTGATAATTCGGTAATCGATAAAAGTGAACTTCAAGAAACCATACTTATGAATTCCTGTCAGATTTATGACAGTAGATTCGTTTCTTCAGTAGTATTTGAATACAGTGATGTTTGCAAGCAAAAAATGGTCATTAATCAGCTCTTTAAAATGCAGGAAAGTTATGTAAATATTTTAGATAACTATAGAGACTTAAAGCTAAATCAGGCTGAAGTGATTAAGCTTCAAAAAACTTCTATCTAGATTCATGAACAATTCAGTCCCAATAATATTTCTAAGAAGGTTTTATGAATAAAAAATTAGTTATAGTAGGAGCAAGTGCTTTTGCTGAAATAGCTTATGAATATTTTTCGCACGATAGTGACTATGAAGTAGTCGCTTTTAGTGTAGAACAGGCATATTTAAGAGATACTGAGCTATTTGGTTTACCTATTGTAGCTCTTGAAAATTTAACTGAGCTTTACCCACCTGAAAATTATGATTGTTTTATTGCGATCACCTATATTCAACTAAACCAAGTCAGGGCTAGATTACTAAAGCAAGTTCAGAAACTTGGTTACCATACTCCCAGTTATGTTAGCTCGCAAGCTTTCGTCTGGCGCAATGTAGAGATTGGTAAAAATTGTTTTATTTTTGAAAATAATACTGTGCAACCATTTGTAAAGCTAGAAGATAATGTTATTTTATGGAGTGGCAATCATATCGGACACCACAGTCTAATTAAGAAAAACACTTTTATCAGTTCAGAAGTTACTATTTCTGGTAATTGTGAAATTGGTGAAAATACCTTTATAGGAGTAAATGCAACTATCTCCAATAACGTTAAAATTGCTGCATATAATCTAATCGCGATGACTGCTGGCATTTATAAAGATACTGAAGAGGGCTTCATTTATAGGAGTAATCCAGCCAGAAAAGTGCCAGATAAAGATCCAGTTGAAGTTTTTAAGCATGCTGTTTAAAAAACAAGGTTTAATATTTCGGCCTGACCTAAAAACTAATATCGCCCAAAAAAGAGTCATGGTGGCTTGTCCACTTAAAATAGATGATCGTAGATTAAGGCTATACTGCGGTTTTGCAAATCAGGATAATGTTATGCGAGCAAGCTTTATAGACGTAGACATTAATGATCCCAGCAAGTTACTAGATTTCCAAGATCAGGCTGCATTAGATATAGGAGCGCCTGGCATGTTTGATGATAACGGTCTGTGTCCCAGCTCTATTATCAGGCACGCTGGTAAAATCTATATGTTTTACTTTGCTTTTCAGTTAACTGTTAAAGTGCCTTACTTAACATTTAGTGGTTTAGCTGTAAGTGAAGATGAAGGTTTAACTTTTAAACGCCTCACTGTAACACCAGTTTTAGATCGTACTCACACTGAGCCGCTAATGCGCTCTGCTCCCTGCGTTTGGTATGATGAGCAAGCTAAATTATTTAAAATAGTTTATTCAAGTGCAAGCAGCTTTAAAAAAATAGCTTCTGGAAAGTTACTACAACGCTACGAGCTTTTTTATCAGGAGTCTAAAGATTTCAGATATTGGTCAGATAGTGGCAAATTAATAATCACTCATAGTAACGAAGATGAATTTGGTTTCGGTAGACCGTTTTATTTTAAATATAACAATAAGCATTTACTCTTTTATTCTATTCGCACACAAAGTTCAGGCTATAGTCTAGGTTACGCTAGCACTGAAGATTTCGAATCATGGCACAGGCATGATAATTTGCGAGGCCTAAATCCTGGGCCCCAGTCCTGGGATAATCAAAATCTGAGTTACCCTACTCTATATCAGCACAGAGATAAAGTATATCTATTTTACTGCGGTAATAATCTAGGTGATAGTGGTTTAGGTTACGCCACTTTGTGCTAAAGTTTTGCGCCACATATCTCTGATAGCTTTACTAAAGTCTGCTGCAAACAAATCCATATCTACCAAAGCTGATTTTAGATATTTATCTCTAAGACTATTTTTATAAGCAAGCAGACGTTCAGGTTTTTGGATTAACTGTAAAACAAGTTCAATATATTCGAGTTTATTACTTGCAACTAATTCATGCTCATTTAACTGCTTTAAAATTGAAGCCGTAGTACGATGCGAAAAAGTTTTACCATATAAAGTTACTACAGGTACACTCATTAAAAGTGTATCGTGCGTAGTAGTACCACCACCAAGTGGAAATGGATCTAAAGCCAAATCAACTTTATTAAAGCATTGTAAATAAGTATGCTTATCACTTAGCCCTTCTAAAATAATTCTGTGCTCGCTTACACCGCGCTCAAGAAAAAACTTTAGGATTCTATTTCGCTCACTTTCTTTATCTAAAGCAGCATTTTTAAAATAAAGTTTAGTGCTCACATCACTTTTATTTAAAATTTCAGCCCAAATAGCAAGCGTAGCTTCGTTAATTTTAATTGAGTTATTGAAACTACCTAAAGTGATAAAACCATTTTTTTGGAAAGCAGAGCACGGTTCAAGATTTAGAAAAGCTTTAGCATTATAAGCTGTTAAGTGATTAGGCAAATAGTAAGGTTTTTCTATATATTGATTAATTTCATCAGGCTTAACCATTTCCATATCTGAAATCATATAATCGATCTGTGGTATACCTAGCGGTCCAGCTTGACCAAGCCAAGTCACTTGCACTGGTGCAAGTTTTTTAGTAAAGCAGTGCACACGGCTACCAATAGTGTGACCAGATAAATCAAACAGCACATCTATTTTATCTTTTTTAACTAAATTGATAAAAGCATAATCATCTAAATTTTCAACATTACACCAACTATCAAAACCAGACTTCAACCTATCACTATAATCATCTTCACTTAAGGTCATATAGGCATAAGTCTGCAAACCTAAATCGCGCAATCTATTAAATAAACCGTTTACAAAAAATGAAAGTGCATGATTCTTAAGATCACCTGAAACAAAAGCGACTTTTAAACCAGTTTTAGTTAATGAAAGTTGCTTAGTAGAAAAGATCTTATTAATAGGCTTCATTTCACTGTCATATTTCAAGCACTTTTCATAGTAATTTTTAGCAGCATTTAGTATTTGATCATGCTCAACATCAGGTAAGTAGTGCAGGTAAGCTATTTTATTTAAATTAATTTTACCTGAATTAGGGTTTAGCTTTAAAGCTATTTCAATATTTTCTAAAGCTAGCTTAATATCACCTCTTAAGTACTGCAAGTAAGAAATATTTAGATAAGTGTCAGCATCAAATTCTAAATTTTCCTTTAGTAATTGGTTTAAGATTTGCTGCGCATCATCGAATCTTTTCTTTTGAATATAGGCATTTGCCAGCAAATTGTAAACTTTCAATTGCTCAGTTTTAGCTAGACCACTAACTTTAGGTAAGAATTTTATTAAAGTTTCATGACTTCTAGTTAAAGCATAATCAGCCATAGCTAAACCATAGTTTACATTACTATCAGTCGGAGCAATTTCATACGCCTGCCTAAAATATTTAGCTGAGCTTTGCTTATCTTTTAGTAAAGTAGATTTATTTAGGTAATAGTTACCAAGTTCAATTAAAGACTTTAGATTCTGTGGTTCATCAGCTAATTTTTTAAGATGAAAACTTTCTAAATCATTTACAGTGATAATTTTCTCTTGCACTAGCTTTAAAAGTTGTAAAAATTTTGCTTTATGAGCAGGTTTAAGCTGCAAAGCATCTTTTAGATAACCTGAAGCTAACTGGAATTTTTCAAGCGCATAAAGTACTTTTGCCATTAAATACATGGCTTCAGTATCTTTAGCATTTTGCTGAAATAAAATCTGAATATTAGTAATACTTTCTTTGTATAAATTCTTGTTTAAACTTAGTTCAATCTGTTTAATCAAGTGTTGACGAGAGCTGCGTTGCAAGCTTTGCATAGTAATACTAAGCCCGCAAAACACTTTTTGCTCTCATCTATTTAAATTATTATGTAAAACTTGAAATAAAAAATATTAGCCGTATCCAATTAACAGCACATCACAGATATCTATAAATATACAAACGAGCTGGTAAATAACTACCTGACATGAATATAAAACATCTAAACTAACTAGCGCTTAATAACTAAGAACTATATAATACAAGAGTTACGACAAAGGGCAAAGCTATGAATTTTAAGATCAGCAGATATAAAAGCTTAGATAAACCACTCTGGGATAAATTTATTAAAGAGTGCTATAACAGTACGTTTTTACATCAGCGCTCTTATATGGATTATCACGCTGACAGGTTTGAAGATCATTCTTTGATGATTTTTAATGCTAAAGAACAGCTTATAGCAGTTTTAGCCGCAAATCAGACTTTAGAGCATGAGATATATAGTCACCAAGGTTTGAGTTATGGGGGACTGTTACACAAAGCTTCGCTAAAGAGTCTAATTATTAAAGATATTTTTATTGCAATAGCTAAGTATTACTTAACTTTAGATTTTAAAGTTCTCTATTTAAAGCTAGTACCAGAAATTTATCATACTACTAAGCAAAACTATATAAAATACCTTTTACATCAATCAGGCGCTCAGCTTATTAAGCAAGATTTATCTTCGGTTATCTCTACTAAAGAAAATATCAATTATGACTCTAATCGTAAAAGAAATCTTAAGCTAGCACAAAAAAATCAGCTCGAACTTTGTGATAGTTGGCTAAATATCGATGCTTTTTATAATGAGCTAAGTCATATGCTAGAAACTAGATATAATAAAAAGCCTGTTCATAATTTAGCTGAACTAAATTATTTAAAGCAATTTTTCCCAGAACAAATCAAACTATATAGTAGTCATCAAGATTGTAAATTACTTGCTGGTATTATCACTTATCATACTAATCAATGCCTGCACTTTCAGTACATCTGCAATTCCGAGCAAGGTAGAATTTTAGGTGCTTTAGACTTTTGTATACATCAAGTAATTCTTAAATATAACTCCAAAGTAGCTTATATAGATTTCGGTATCTCCACAGAAGAAGCTGGCAAGATTTTAAATGAAGGTCTACATACCCAAAAAGAAGGTTTTGGTGCCCGCTCTGAGATTTTTGAGACTTACAGATTAGATTTAGAGCTACTACTCACATGATGCAGCGCAGGTTTGGCGCCACATATCTAAAATAGCTCTAGCGAAATCACCAGTGAAGCGTTCCAAATCGACAACACTAGAGTTTAAATAATCTTCATGTAAAGTCTTTTTGTATTCAACCAGCCTATCAGGATTTTTAATTAGCTCGACAGCTTTATTTATATAATCATTTTGAGAAGTTGCAACTAGCTCATCATGACCTATATAATGTAAAATCGAAGCTCCAGTACGATGCGAGAAAATCTTACCTTTTAAAGTGATTAAAGGTGTCCCCATAAGTAAAGTTTCATGAGTAGTAGTACCACCACCTAGAGGAAAAGTATCTAAAGCTAAATCAATTTCATTAAAATTTATTAGAAATTTATCTTTAGTACTAGCAGACTCTAAAATTATACGCTCTAAATTAATGCCATTATCCTGAAAAAACTGCAAAAATTTAAATCTCTGTTCATCAAACTTCATCGAAGCATTCTTTATCATTAATTTAGTACTTGCAGGTGATTGTTTCAAGATTTGCAACCAGGTATCCAAAGTCGACTGATTAATTTTAATTGCATTGTTCACGACTCCTAAAGTCACATAGCCGTTTTTCTCATAAGCAGAGCTACGCTTAATACCTTTATAAGCTTTTGCGTTATAAATAGTAAAATGATTGGGCATAAAATAGTGCTTTTCTAGGTAGTCACTAGCCTCAGCTTCAGGTACCATTATTTTATCTGTCAAAATATAATCAACTTGGGGTATACCAAATGGTCCAGCTTGCCCTAACCAGGATATCTGCAATGGCGCTAATCTTTGAGTAAAACACATCAGCTTAGTTCCTGCCGTATGCCCGGATAAATCAAAGAGTACATCTATTTCATCTTCTTTAACAATTTTGATAAATTCCTGATCACTATTAGTATAAATATTTCTCCAGACGTTGAATTCCTTTTTAATATTATGACTAAAGCTGTCTTCAAGGTTATTCATATAAGCTGTAACATGAAAGCCCATATTTTTAAGTTTCTCAAATAAACCATGCACAAAGAAATAAAGTGCATGCTGCTTAAAGTCAGCCGAGACAAAGCCTATTTTTAAGGTTAGTTTATCTGGGTCAAGCCTAGTTGAATTAAAGAGCTGAGCTGTAGTTTTCTTTTCCTCTATGTTCTTTACACAGTTTTCATAAAATTTTTGAGCAACCTCAATCATTTCATGATGATCAACATTAGGTGCATAATGCAGGTAAGTGATTAAATTCACGTAGTACTGCTTAACTTTTTTATTAATATTAATGGCTTTCTTTACGTACTTAATAGCCTCTGAAACACTGTTTAATTGAAGTTTGATAATCGACAAATTAAAGTAAGCATCAGCATCAAACCTTAAACCATTAGCTTTAATCTTATCGAGCATTAATTGTGCTTGATGGTATTCTTTTTGAGATATATAAGCATTAGCTAACAGATTATATGCTTTAAGTTGCTGCGCGCTTGGCAAACCAGTAACATTAGGCATATATTTTAAAATATAACTACTTTCTAAATTATTAAATACATAACCAGCATAACCTAGTCCGAAATTAGCTAGAGAATTAGTAGGATCTAAATCATAAGCCTGATAAAAATATTTCATGCACTCTTGTTGATAATTTTCTCGTTCGTAAAATTTTAAGCACAAAAACCCTAAATTCAAGTGACAGTTTATATTTAAAGGGTTTAGATTAAGGGCTTGCAGATAGTAAGTTAGTGCTTTATCTTTATTTTGTAAGTTTAACTGGGTGTTACCTAATTCTAGATATATTGATTCATCTTTAGGAGCAATATCTTTAGCTTCTAGAAAATAGTTGTGTGCCAGCTGATAGCGTCCCAGACAATTCAACACAGAGCCCATTTTAATTAGTGCTCTAAGGTTATTAGGCTCAACCTTAAAAATTTTTTGTAGTAGATTTATGCTAGTACTGTAGATTTCAGCTTTGATTGATATGTCAATTTCATCAAAGATCTGTTCTAAATCAGTTTTTACAACTGTCATATTTAGTTAATATACACTGATTTCTATTTATATAAATCATTCTTTTAAGGGATATAAATTTTTAATTTAAAGTGAATATACTGCTTGTGATGGAATTAGCTGAAAATACCCAGGGCGTAAGTAAGCGTAAAATAAATTTAAATCTGTTAGATTTAAAACAAGAAGAGTTTAAAAGACAGGGCTACACCTTAATTGAAAGTGGTTTAAGCTCTTATGAAATTGAAAAAATTAAAAAAAAGTTAGCTGTTATTCATCAAATACAGATTGAAGAAGTAGCTGGAAAAGCAAACTTAGACTTAATAGGTGATTATAACCTTATACGTAGCCCTATCAGCTATGATGGATTTTTTAAAGAGATTGCTTTAAACCATGAATTACTTAGTTTTGCTAAACATGTACTAGGTAAAAACATCAGCTTAATCTTTCAAAACGGCGTTAATAATCCACCAGCAGCTCAGGAAACTATTAAAGAGTCAGCAAAGTGGCACAGAGATCTTAACCATCAACACTGGGTTTGCTCGGAGTGCTTAGCTATCAATGCCATGCTGTGCCTAGATGACTTTAACATTAGTAGTGGTGGTACTTGCATTATTCCAGGTTCGCATTTATTTGAAGAATGTCCTAGCGTAGAGTATACAAGCGAGCACAATATAACTCCCCATGTTAAAAGTGGCACATTTATAGTTATGAATGCTATGACTTATCATAAAACCGGTATAAACTCTAGCTTTAAAGAGCGTCGTGGTCTCAATCATATGCTGGCAAGACCTATTTTAGCTCCACATTTAGATTTAAGTTCTTGTATAACTGAAAATGATGATGAGTTTACCAAAGGATACTTGGGCGCGCGCTGGTCGCCAGCACCTTCAGTAAAAGACTGGCGCAATCAGCGTATTCAACTTAAAAAAAATTATGTCAACCACAACTAAGCAATTATCAATTTCACCTTTCATTAGTTATAGTTCACTGCCTGGCTGCTCAGCTTTAGCGAAACGCATCCAGAAACATGGTGTTACTATATTTGGTGCAGGTTTACTTGGTAGACATATCGTACAAAAACTATTAAAGCTAGGCATAAAAGTTAATTTCTTTTTAGATGAAACACCCAGTAAATCAGGTGAAACTTTAAATGGAATAAAAGTAAAACATCCTAGTGAATATTATAGAAATACTGAAGTTCCAGTTATTACAGCTGTTATGTCAGGTAAAAATCTGTGCAAGAATATAACTAATAGGTTAATAAAACAATACAATCTGGATGCTTATTCATACTTAGAGCTTGAAAAAACTATTCCAGGTAGCGTTTTACCATTTTTATACCTGGAAAATGCTGGCAATTGCTATCAAAAATCTTTTAAATACTTTAACTTAGTAAAAAAGCTGTTAGACAACCAATCTCAGGCTGAGCTTGAACGAAACTTTCAAATTAGACTAAACTACAATTTAAACAGCTCTATTGAGCCTGAAAAACAGTTTTTTAGTTGCTTAAGAAGTTTTCCTAAAATTAAATCTGGAGAGCTATGTTTTGTAGATGTAGGTGCGTATGACGGTGATACTATCAATGATTTTTTAGGTGTCTTTAGTAATCAATATCAGCGTATCATCGCATTTGAACCTGATAGTGCAAACTTTGATAAACTTAAAAATTATGCTCAGAAGAACTTAGCAAAAAATAGCTTTGAACTTCATCAGAAAGCTAGCTGGCATCAGGAATGTGAACTAAGTTTCCAGGCAGATGCCAATATGGGCTCATTCATGAGCTCTACTGGTAACACTAAAGTAAAGACAATTACTTTAGACTCAATATTGGCTAAAAGTGATTTTAAAGATATTTTCATCAAGCTTGATGTCGAAGGCGCTGAGCCTGAGACTATTAAAGGAATGTCGCAAACTATTAAAGCACATGAACCTATCTTAGCGATTAGTGTTTATCATCATCCAGATCATCTCTGGCAGTGTTTCGAGATGATAGAACAGCTTTCACAAAATTATTCATACCTATTAAGATCATATGGCGGCGATGGTTTAGATTTGTTACTGTATGCGATCCCGGATAGGTTTCTGTAAAAAGGTCTAAAAAATAATCTTTACTTAGAAGTATTACTGCTATTTAATATCAATTTAGCAGTTAGACCTAAAAGTTGTAACAAAAAGCATAAATATACTATTTATCATAAGTGCTTTAAATTAAGTTATGGATTTTCTATTTTAAATACTTTATTTTGAATTATAATTAGCTGCAAATACGTCTAAGACCAAGAATTTAGAACTTCACAAACATATTCAATTTCGCTAGTTCTATGAAAAGGTGATAAAGGTAAACTTAGTATTGATTCAGCGAGCCTTTCAGCAACAGGCATATCACCAAGCTGATAACCTAAGTCCTGGTAGCATGGTTGTAAATGCGGCACTTCGGGATAATGAATATTTGTTTGGATACCATTTTTCAAAAGATAGTTTTGCAGCTCATCACGCCTGCCATCTAAAACTTGAACATTATATACATGCCACACATGCTCATTTAAATAAGCAGTCTCTGGTAACACTAAATAGGGATGCCTGACTAAATTCTTAAAATATAGGTGAGCTAAAATTCTTCTTGAATAATTCCACTTATTAAGATATTTAAGTTTTATATTTAAAAAAGCAGCCTGCAACTCATCTAGTCTACTGTTATAGCCTATATGATCATAATGAAACTTAGTTTTAGAACCATTGTTTCTTAAATATCTTAGTGTATCAGCTGTTTTAAAGCAGTCAGTAACTATGCAACCAGCATCACCGAAGGCTCCTAAATTTTTAGTCGGATAAAAGCTAAAGGCGATGGCATGCCCATGAGACCCACAAACTAAACCATCTTGTTTAGCACCATGCGCCTGAGCAGCATCTTCTAAAACTTTTAAATTATATTTATCAGCGAGCTGCATGATAATACGCATATCAGCCATTTGACCAAATAAATGAGTTACAGCAATAACTTTAGTATTTTTAGTTATCGATTTTTCAATAAGACTAGTATCAAGGTTGTAATATCTATCTTCTACATCTACAAAAACTGGTTTAGCACCGACTTGTGTTGCCGCAAAAGCTGTAGCTATATAAGTGTTAGCAGGTACAATAACCTCATCACCGGATCCAATGCCCCAAGCTTTTAAAGTTAAAATTAAGGCATCAATGCCACTTGCAACACCAATAGCATGACTGGTATTGCAAAACTTCGCAAAGTTTTGTTCAAACATTTCCACTTCATTTCCAAGAATAAAGTGCCCTTTACTCATAACTTTAAAGTAAGCTTTATCATATTCTGATTTTAAGTTTTGATATTCTCTTTTGAAATCTAGATAAGGTACGTGCTGGACTTTATTAAGGCTATCAACGGGCATAATAATTTTATGCACAGTTCTAGAGTTTTTAAGCTAGGCAAACTAGACTATTATTCTTACTAAAATTCAAAACTAATTTTTAATAAAGTAATTAAATTACGGCAGCATATCAAGCACACTTGAACTGGTTAGATTTATCTGACTTAACATAGCAGCATTTACTTTACTTCTAATCGAACTACTAATCTGCTCAGATGAACTTTTAGCATAGTCCGTATCTCTAATTCTTGAGCGCGCAGCACCTAAATTCTCGGCTTGCACTTGATTAGATTCAGCTCGACTTTCCAAGGTCTGGCTAGTTGCCCCTAAATCACTTCTAACCTCACTGACATTATCTAACATCGCATCTACGCCATCAAGTGAATTTGCAGTAGGAACACCATTACCACTTACACTAACTTCAGAGCCACCGACATTCAAATCACTAAGTGGAAAACCACTGCCATCAGCTAGCGTGCCAGCACCAGTAGCGGCTGGATCGGCATTAAAGCTTAAATCTAGATCCACTTGATCACCATCATTAGGTCCAGCTTGAATAGGCACAGTGCCAGATGAACCATCTAATAATTTTTTATCATTGAACTGAGCTGAATTGACTGTATCTTGTATACCTTCAGTCAGCTGATTAATTTCGTTTTGGATAGCATTACGCTCATCTTCGCCTAAAGTACCATTGTTAGCTTGCACAGTCAGCTCTCTAACTCTTTGTAAATTATTACCTACAGCAGACATAGCTGATTCTGCTGTATTGAGCATCGAAATACCATCACCGATGTTTCGAGTAGCCTGGTCAAGCCCCCTAATATCAGAATCAAGACCACCTACTATACTAATACCAGCAGCATCCATAGCTGCACTAGTTAATCTGTTACCAGTTGATAACTGATTATTTAATGAATTAAGTCGCTTAGTATTTTTTCGCAAAGATCTGCTTGCAAACATACTGCTTACGCTTTGATTAAAACCATTTATTCCTGTCATATCTCCCCCTATATGAAATTTAAAGCTTAATTTAACAACTTAGATTATGAAAAATCAGTTATTATTAATTTAGCTAATAACCTAGATGATTTCCCCAAATGCACCTAGCTTCTAAATAACTTCTACCACCATACATTAAGGCATATTTAAAATTCTAAAAATCTTTAGGAATTTTATTTTAAGAACTTACCTTTCTCAGCCTCAAGATTGATATGATAAAGGTATGCAAGGTGTACCAAATAGTGTAACTATAGATCAGCCTGCTCCAGATTTCTCAGTTATTAATCAAAACAATGAACAGAAATCTTTAGCTGACTATCAAGGGAATTATCTTCTACTATATTTCTACCCTCGTGATTTGACTCCAGGTTGCACCACTGAAGCCTGTAATTTTAGAGACTATAAAGCTGAACTTAAAGAACTTGGCTTAACTGTAGTCGGTGTTAGCTGCGATGATGCAGCTAAACATCAAAAGTTCATTGCCAAGCATGATTTAAATTTTGAATTGCTTGCTGATACTGAGCAAACCATGGTTCAGGACTATGGAGTTTGGGTTGAAAAAAATATGTATGGTAAAAAATACATGGGTATTCAGCGTGATTCGTTTTTAATCGCCCCTGACGGAAAAGTGCTCAAGCATTATGTGAAAGTTAAACCTAAGACTCATGTAGATGATGTTATTAACGACTTGAAAGAAATCAAGGCAAATGGCTAATTTTTACTTCGATGTTGAATTTAATCCTAAAATAAACCAGATTTTAAGCCCAGCAAAGCTTAAAATCGTACAGATACTTGCTTATTCATACAGTAATAAATATATAGCTCAGGATTTGGGCTTATCGGTTAAGGCTATTGAAAAAGCCATGACAGAAGTTAGTGAAAACCTGCAAGCCAGATCTAGTCTATATACTAGCCGCCTCAGAGTTATTACAAATTTAGTTTGCAATGATTATGTTGCTTTTAAAACAGCTAATGATTACAGTAATTTAGATCCTTTAAATGATAAAAATCAGGAACTACTATTAATTATCTGCTGTGGCTTATCATCAAAATGTATAGCTAAGATTTACAATATCTCCGTTAAAAGAGTAGAGCAAATGGTAAGTGAACTGTATGACACCTTTAATATTGAAACAACTGCTAAGAATATAGAGAATCCACGTATCTTACTATTAATCTCAGCTTTAATCAAAAAACAACTTAAACTTAGCACTTTAAAAGAGTTCTTTAAAGAAACTCAAGTCGACAGGTTAGAAAGAATCGTTGAGGATCCTGAACTTTTCCGTTTAAAAATTAGTAACAATTATAAAAAAATTGGCTAGTAAGATATAATTACTTCAATGGGATTAAGAGATTTTTTCAAAGCCAAAAGAATAGAGAAGTTTGGGAACAAAGCACCTGCCGCCAAACTAAATATAAGTGACGAAAAAATAGCCCAAAATTGGATTGCTTGTCAAAACTGCGGTACTCGCATTTATAAACAAGACTTCGAAAATAACCTAAATGTTTGCACAGAATGTGGTCATCATCATCGTATTAGCTCAGAAGCTAGAATTAAAAGTTTAGTCGACCCTAACTCTTTTAAAGAACTTTTTAATAATATCAGTTCAGGCGACCCACTTAAATTTAATGATGGACGTAAAGACTACCCAGTTAGTTTGAAGCAAGCTCAGGATAAAACTGGTTTAAAAGATGCTATTACTTGCGGTGTAGCTAAAATAGCTGGCGCCCAAGTAGCGATTGCCGTAATGAACTTTTCATTTTTAGGTGGCAGTATGGGAAGTGTAGTCGGTGAAAAATTCACTCGCCTAATTAAACATGCGATTAAAAATAAAATTGCAGTGATTTCTTTTGCTAGTTCTGGCGGTGCGCGCATGCATGAAGGTATTTTCAGCTTAATGCAAATGGCAAAAACCTCTACTGCTTTAGCCGAACTATCTAAAGCCGCTTTACCTTTTATTTCAGTAATGACTGATCCGACTTACGGTGGCGTTTCTGCTAGTTTTGCTAGCTTAGGCGACTATTTAGTGGCTGAGCCTGGCGCCCGTATCGGCTTTGCGGGACGCCGAGTGATTGAAGAGACTGTTAAAGAAAAGTTACCTGATGATTTTCAATCAGCTGAATATTTATTGGCTCACGGTCAGCTAGATTTCATCAGCTCGCGTCATGATATGCGAGATAATGTATGCAAGATTCTACAAATTCATGATTTTGAGGTGGATTGTAGCAGTAAAGACTCTAAAGCTAAGTTACCTAACCTAAAAGAGGTGGCTTTAGAATTTGAAAAGCCATTACTTGCCATTCAAAACGAAATTAAAAATTTAGAACAAAAAATTTCAAGTAATGAGGATCAGCAGCTGCTTAATCGCCTGAAAGATCAGTATCAAGATGTAGCAACTGCTATATATAGTCAGCTAAGCTCGATCGATATTACTAAAATCGCCAGACACCCCAATCGCCCTAATATTGAAGATTACTTAAATATTGCTTGCAATAAAGGTGACTGGCTAGAACTTCATGGAGACCGATCTGGCACTGATGATGAAGCAATCTTAACAGCTTTAGTTAATTTAAAAGGCTATAAGTTTATTGCGATCGGCATGCGTAAAGGTCGTAGTATTAAAGAAAATCAGGCACGTAATTTCGGCATGCCACAGCCAGAAGGTTACCGTAAGGCAAAGCGCATCATGGAACTAGCTGATAAATTTTCATTACCTATAGTTACTTTTATCGATACTCCAGGAGCCTACCCTGGTTTAAACGCCGAAGCTAATGGTCAATCAATCGCTATCGCTGAGAATTTAAAAACTTTAGCTGAGCTTAGTGTACCAGTTATCGCTATCGTGACTGGTGAAGGTGGTTCTGGCGGGGCGCTTGCTATCGGTGTTGCTAATCGTGTATTAATGCTTGAAAATTCGATTTATTCGGTCATCAGCCCGGAAGGTTGCGCGGCGATCTTATGGAAAACCCGTGATAAAGCTCCCGAAGCTGCTGAAGCCTTAAAAATTACTTCTGATAACCTGTATAAACTAGGTGTAGTGGATGAAGTGCTAGCTGAACCTTTAGGTGGCGCTCATAAAGACTGGTATAAAGTCGCAGCTACTCTAGAGCAAGCACTTATTAAGCACCTAAAAGAGCTTAATAAGCTATCTGCTAAAGATGTTAAAAAGAATCGCGCCGATAAATTTTATAAGCTAGGCGCGTTTGTCGAGAAAGTTAAGGTTTAAGCTAAGCGCAGGGTGCAGATAAAATGAGGCTTTTAAGTTTAATTTTACTATCAGCTAGTACTATCAACTTATATATGCAGCCACTATCTGTGCAAGCTAAATGGTTTAAAAAATCCAGGCGCGAGTCTTCACATGAAGGTTTGAAAGTACTGGATGTAAGCAGCTCTCAAGACGTTTTTATCATTAATCAAAGTGACAGCACTGAAGTAAGAGAGCCTGCTGTAATAAACAACCCGACTAATGATAATGAAAGTAGCAAAAAAAACATTAGTGAAAAAAAACCTAGTCAATTGCAAAAGAATAACAGCAACTCAGCGTACCAGACTAAAACTAATAGCTATAAGTCTGACAGCAGCAAAGTGCATCATAATAAAAACTTTAGCTCTATTAAAGAAAAGTCTAGATTAGAGTACGAGCAGGAACAGGAATTAAAACAAAGTTTAGGTAATTATAATTCTGCTAAAGCGGCTAATAAAAACGAAGCAGCTTTAGCTAACCATAAAAACGATGAACCTAAAACTGAAATCATTAACACTAGCCAAGTTAATTCTATTAATATAAATGATACTCAAGCTTCTTTAGATACAAAAAACACTGAAAACACTTTAACTAAATCTAAAGCGAGCTCAGCTGCAAACCTCTCACCCTCTAATGAGATCTCTAAATCAAAATCACGCAGCAGCAGAACTAAAAAAATCTACAAAAGGCGCCACGAGGGTTTCTTTAAAAGAAGATTTTTAAAACGCCATAAAAAGCGTTTAAACTACGAACAGAAATCTACACCCGATAGCACGACCACTGAAAAGTCAGAGCCAGTTAAACTTAAAGTAGAAAAAAAACAGGATAATATACGCAAGATACCAACTATTAGTGTAGATGCCCATAAACGCAAGCTAGCCGAGCAAAATAAACTGGAAGCTAAAGATTTCGCTGCTGCGGTAGATTATGTCGACTTAGACACTTTTTCTGATATTCCAGTAGTGCATGGTGCAGATACTATTAAACTGGTGGATGTCAGTCAAGGTAATAAAAGCACTCGTGATGAAGAAATTCAAAAGTTAATTAATAAGTTTTTACCAGGCTACGAGCGTACCACTATTTACGATATTTTCCCAGTAGAACTTAGCGCTGCTGAAAAAGAATATCCTAAAGCTTTCCAGCTTAAACTGATCGATTACTATGATTATGTGCGCGCAGACCTAAAAAATATTAGTAAAAGTAATACCTTAAAAAGCATTAAGTATAATTTTGATCTTGATGGTCTAAGTGATTACGCTGTTATTGTAACTAATGCTAGCGGAAAAACTAAACTAGCTATCCTTAATCGCGACAAGCTGATTCATCTAGAAGACTTTAGCGAGCAGTATTTAGAACTATTTAATGGTGGGCGTTACCCAATTAGCTTTCAAAGCAATGGTAAGTGGCAAAAAATTTACTACCCAGCTTTAAAAAAAGTAGCCTTCGAAGAAGAAAAAACTAAATTGCTTTATTATAATCGCCGCACTAGAACCTGGCAGAATGTAAGTTATCATGTACGCTAAAAAAATCGCACTGGTAACTGGAAATTTTCAGGGTTTAGGTAAAGCTTTAAGTGATAGCCTAACTAAGCTCGGCTACGAGCAGCCTCAGGTGATTAGATCTAAAGATTATGATCTAAAGCAGGCTTCAGCAGCAGATAGATTAATTAAAGATACGATAGATAAATACGGCAGACTTGATCTACTAATAAATAATGTTGGCAACTATGTAAATCAGCATATCAGTTCTTACCCACATAATGCCTGGCGTGAGATGTTCGCTTCTAATGTAGATGCCAGCTTCTATTTAGCGCAGGCAGCTTTACCTTATCTTAGACAGGTGAAAGATAGTAATAGCAGTAGCTTAAACCATGAAGAAGGTAATACTAAAACTAATGACAAACCTATTAATGGCAGAATTATTAATATAGGTTATGCTGGCATAGAAAAGTTTAGCCCTAGTGTTAATACAGTAGCTTATCAAGCTGCTAAAACAGCTTTATTAGTTTTAACTAAAGGGTTAGCTAAGGCTGAAGTTGAAAATAGAGTTCTTGTCAATATGCTCTCACCTGGTTATTTAGAAAATACTGTAATCGATGAATTTATGCCTGACATGCCTTTAGAGCGTTTCGGTACTTTAGCTGAAGCTTGCAAATGCGTGCACTTTATTTTAGATAACGACTACCTGACTGGCGAAAATATTAGCCTGGCTGGTGGTTGGGGCTTGTAGCTTGAGTATTTCAATCGAATAGATCTTATTGCTTAAGCATCACCGCAGATGAAGAGCTGATCAGAATTAAGTTTACTAAAAGTAACTAATCCAAGGAAATACGTCCCAGATTGCCAGCTCTAAAATCGTTTAAAAATTTGTGTGCAGCCCGGTCTGTATCTAAGGTTTGGTTACCACCACTGGATTTCCTTAACCAATTTCGGCTGATCGCAATCTTAGTTAAGACTTCTAAAAATGGATCGCTTATAAGTAGTTTATTAGACTTAGTAGCAGCAGAAGTCCTCCCCTCACTTTCCAGCTCACCTAACTGCTCAGCATAATATTCACTTAGATTAAAATCTAGGTTATAGTAATCCTGAATTAGACCTGGCTTAGCTTTTTCCAGCAAGCATAAACCATACTTAGCAATTTCAGGTATATCGTAGGTATTAGGTGAAACGCAGTTACACATGGCAAGCTTGATACCTTGCTGGTTTGACATTAATTCACTTAGAATAATACCTGGGGTATCAAGTAATCTTACTTGATGTTTAGACTTAACACTTATCCATTGCTGCTGCCTGGTTACGCCTGGTTTATTTTCGACCTTAGCTTTTTTACTTGCAGCCAGTCTATTAATAAAAGTTGACTTACC
Organism: uncultured Gammaproteobacteria bacterium; assembly: GCA_964438425.1. GTDB lineage: Bacteria > Cyanobacteriota > Vampirovibrionia > LMEP-6097 > LMEP-6097 > CAYTKM01. The sequence continues at coordinate 399,335 of CAYTKM010000002.1, read as the reverse complement.
AATATTAGGGTAACCCAGTATCATTACTCGAGCTGGGCGATTGCGAATACCTTTCGCTTTAAATTTGGTTAGCACCTGATCTGCTAACTGATCTAAAGCATTTTTAAAATCATTAGGTAAATTTTGCTTACTATTTAAAGCACTTACATAGTGATAATTATTAGTCTGGATGATGTCCTGTTTAAACTGTTTAGTTTTCGCGGGATCAGCTAAATCAATTTTACTTAAAATACAGATTTTCGGTTTATCTATCTGACTAATAATTTTATCGTGAGAACTGGTTAGTGGTATGCGCGCATCTCTAAGCTCAAGTATGAAATCAATCAACTTAACTTTGGCAAATAATTCTTTTTCAGCCTTGGCAATGTGTCCTGGGTACCAATGGATTTGGATGCTATCAAACATTACCTCAAGTATAAACTTTTAAAGTGACTTTTGCTTAATTACAATTGCATAATGAAGGGGGTTTGCCTGCTTAATGTAGAGCTATAGAATGACAGCAAGCAAACTCCACCTGACTCATTTCAGCCTGCGCTGATTAATAAATATACTGCTACAAATGCAAGACCTAGGGTATGTGTGTTGTAAGTGTATGTTAATTCGATCTCACAAATGCAGCAGTATCGCTTTTTATGGAAATCATTTGATATTTATAATTCGAAAGTTTAAAATATCTCGTGTTCCAAATGGAGTCTGCTTAAAAGGTATCATCATATAGTTAAAATTAAGTAAAGTAGACTATATCTTTTGTACTGATTTTAAAATAAAATTTAGGTAATAGTGCTTACTTTCCAGATAAAGTTTTGCTAGAATTTTATGATGCGTTTATTTAGAATTACGCTAATTTCTTTTGTGTTGACTTTCCTGCTTAATGCCTGTCAGCAACAAAATTTAAAACCATTAGTAGTTAATTATTTAAATAGCTATTATGATATCACCAGTGTCAGTAAAACTATTTTTAATGAAATAGCCCAGCAAGATAAACAGCTGCAAGTTTTAGAAGTTAGCCAAATACACGAGCAATATCTAAATGCTACCGAGAAGCAAGCTGAACTACTTTATGAAATTCAACTAAGATTATCACCTGACCTAAGATTAAATTGTCCTGATGCCTTCGGTGATTTTAAATATCAACCTGCTTTAAAAGAAAAACTTATTAAAGATACATGTAAACGCTTAGCTGACCCAAATTTCAATCTAAATTATCAGGCTTACCAAGATTTAACCAGTAATTTAAGCACTTACACAGAAAGTCTACAGAGTCTAGTTTCTGCGCCTAGCCAAGCTAATATTTATAATTTCAGTGATAACCACCAACTAATAAAAAACAGTATCAAACGTTTTCGAGATGCTCCAGATCAGCTTGAATTAGTGAGCTTTAGTTACAAGCAACTTAGCGATGCCTGGTATCGTCGCAAGCATGATGCTGCTGTCTTTAAAGTAGTAGAAGCTGTTATTCCAACATTAAAAGTTTCGACAAATATTCTCACTGAAGCATTTAAACCCTGTGATTTGACCGAAATTAATCTTAATAAACGCTCAGTAGTAACTAAATGTACAGATGGTAGTTTTGCTAAAGCATATTTACTAAATTTACTTAGAGAAATTGAATTAAGACAAAGACTGTTGCAGCAAGAAACTAAACCTGAAAATTATGAGAAACTAGATCAAGTACTAGCTAAATATACTAAGATTAATCAACTTTTTACTAATATTCAGCAAAGCTTGAAACTTCAACAACAAAGCCTAAGTGAGCTAGAACTAGCTCTAAATAATGAAAAAGAAGATGCACCTGCGGATTTATGGCAAAACCTTCAAAAATACAGTAGAGTAGCGAAAGAAACACATAAAATGTTTAAAGATATATACAAATAAATGAGCATGGAAACTTTAAAACTAAAAAATATAGTCGGCGAGCACGAAGATCTGTATTACGACTTCACCAGTTGCTTGAGTGAAAAGATTATTCTAGCTGACAAGCTTGATAATGAATGTATTTTAACCATGCTAGAGCTGATTCAAGCTATTTTAAATAGCCCTAGCCTAATCGTCACTAAAGACAAGGATTTATTAGTATTTAAAAATCAACTACTGAGCCTCGAAAGATCATTAAACGATCAATTACGTATAGCTATCAATGAACCTATCAATTTAAACGCAGCTAAAATAAGTGAATTATTAAAATCTTTAAATGAAAGTAAAGATAAAATAAAATCTGAGCTTACTGATCTAAGTGGAATTTTGAGACGCCAAGATAGAATTATCAGGCTAACTAAGTTACTAGATACTGGTATTAGAGTGGCGATTAATTTATTTGCTTAATTAAAGTGAGTGTTTGTCTAATTTCTTAGAAACTTAGTTATATTTCAGACCATGATTAAATAGCAGCTAGAAAACCTTCGTCCATCACTAAAGTAAAACTAGCACTTTTAGCAAACGAACTAATAGGCTGGCTTCGATATCCTGCTAAGACTGAAAGCCATATATGTATAATCTCTTTAGCATAAAAAGGGTGTAGAATTTAAATATGTCTTGGGATAATGATAAGTATAAAGAGATCCAAACCGAATTTTATCGTAAAAGAGTAGAAGATTTCGGTTTTTCACGTCAAGCTGATGGCTGGACTTCTGAGAAAATGAGCTCCATGTACTATGGTTTAGCTGATAAAGTTTTCTTGGATGAAATTAAAAATGAAAATAAAGACGAGCATTTCACTTTGCTTGATGTCGGTTCAGGCAATGGCTTTTACTATCGTCATCTTAGAGATAAAGGCTATTTAAATAGTATGAGCTATACTGGGCTTGAAATTACCGAGCTGGCTGCTAAGCAGGCTAAAGAAAATAACTCTGAAGCGAACTTCATCCACGGCGATTTAATGTCAGCTGAAACTCTAAACGAAAAGCTCGCTGAAAAATACGACTTTGTTACTGCGATCGGCACTTTTGCCGTGGTAGAAGGGTTGACCGATGATGAAAGAACCAATTATGCCAAATCTTTTGTGCGTAGACTATTTAATTTAGCTAAAAAAGGCGTAGCTATCGTACTTCATGATGATGCGATTGAGCCTAATAACAGCTACGCGCGTATGTTCGAGCTAATGAACGCTAATAAGTGGTATTTTACTGCTACTAATGCCTTCTTCTCAAATTTCAGTGTTTTTTACCTATATAATAAAACCTATATTCTAAACCAGTATAATTAATAGCTGGCGATGGTAGCTTCTCAAACTAACATAAATAACTCTGACTTTAAGATTAACCTATCCTGGCTTAAAACCAGCTGCCTGGAAGTAGATCTGGGTTATGATTATGACTTTTTTAAAGCTTTTGCTTACATTAAAAGTAAGTATGATACCTGTTATTTATTTGAATCTCTAGCTTTACCAAGACATCAAGACAGGTATTACGCGCTGGGTTTTGACCCAGCACTTATCATGAGCGCGCGCGCTGACAAGTTAAAAGTGTCAGGTGCGCGCGCCTATATGAACCTATGTTTTCCTGATGGTCCAAGTAGCAAAAATACGAGTGCTGCCTTTAAGGATGAGGTAGATAATAGTAATTTGCACTCACATCAAGAAACTGCTCGCGCTAAAGAGTCAAACAGTGATAACCCACACGGTGAAGCTATAACTGATAACCAACACTTAAGTGCTGGCAATATGGGTAGTATTAGCTTGCAGCCAGATGACAATTTAACGAGTAGTCAGTTATTAAACCAAAGTAATAATACTAACAAAGCAAATGATAGTTCTAATAGCACCATAACTAATAGCAGCGTCACTTCAACAGACAAAAACGCTTCTACCTCAACAGCAACTAACTCAGAAGACCTAAAAACTCTAAACTTTAAACTTACGAATCCTTACAAAAGCTTGCAAAGCGCTGTTAACTTCAATTTTTTTAGCAAGAATCATCAGGGTGGTTTAATCGGTTATTTTTGCTATGAAGCCGTAAATTATTTTGAAGAGTCCATTAACCTAGCTGAGCATGAAGATTTTCCGCCATTTAAGCTTGGGCTTTTTACCGATGGCTTAATCTACGATAGCGTGACAGCCAGTATCAGCTATTATACTTTTGCTGAAGATCGCAGTGAGCTAGTAAAAGAACTACTTGAAAATAGCCGCGATTTTACTATCCCCAATGAGCTTGAGAATATAGACTTTAAAGGACATAGCGAAACTAAAGCTGAGTTTATAGAAGCTACTAAACGCACTATTAACAAGATTAAAGAGGGTTATTCATTTCAGGCTGAAGTGGGCTTTAAGTCTAACTACGAAATCCAGGGTGATAAATTAGCTATTTATAATAAACTTAGAGAAATTAATCCTGGTCCATATATGTACTTTATGAAGTTCGCTGATGAAGAGCTTTGCGGGGCTAGTCCAGAGATTTTAATCACCTGCAACCAAGGTAAAATTTTAACCACCCCGACAGCTGGTACTATAAAACGCGGCGCTAGTGAGCGCGAAGACATGTTACTAGCGCGCACGCTACTAAATGACCCTAAAGAAATCGCAGAGCATAATATGCTAGTTGACCTGCATCGCAATGACGTTGCGATAGTTAGTGAGCCAGGCACAGTTAAAGTTTCTGATTTAATGTATATTATTAAATTTAGTCATGTGCAGCATATAGTCTCTAACGTAGTCGGTGAACTGAGCGCTGATGCTGATGCCTTTGATGTGCTAGCAGCTATTTTACCAGGTGGCGTAGTAGCAGGCGCACCGAAGATCGAAACTTTAAAAATTATCGCAGAGAATGAAAATAGTGCACGTGGTTGTTATGGTGGTGCCATCGGTAGATTTAGTTTTAGTGGCAACTGTGATTTTTGTTTGCCTATACGTAGTATCTTCTGTAAGGGTGATAAATGTTACGTGCAAACCTCAGCTGGCATAGTTTACGACTCAGTGCCAGAAAAAGAATACGATGAAGTGCTAAGAAAGTTAGCAGCTATGCAACAAACCTTAAGTGCCTTAGGAGCAAAGAATCATGAATGCCGAGCTTAATAAAAGTAATAAATTAAAGATTTTATTAGTAGATAATTATGATTCGTTTACCTTTAACTTAAAGCATCTAATCTTAACTACAGCTTCAGTCGATTTAACTGTTAAACGTAATGATCAGATCGATCTTAAAGAGCTAGAAAATAATTTATACGATGCCGTGATCATCGGTCCAGGGCCTGGCTCACCAGAAGATACTGAGTACTTCGCTTTGAACCGTAATATTGTTTTAGATTTTGCGACTCAAGGTCTTCCTACCTTAGGTGTCTGTTTAGGTTTTCAGGGAATATATCATTTATTTGGTGGCAAGCTTAAACTAGCAAGCAGTCCAGTTCACGGTAAAATCAGTAAACTTAAAATTTTAGAGCCGGGGTTAATCTTAAACCAAGTTCCACATTTAAGTCCAGTGATGCGTTATCACTCTATTATGGCTGACTGTAAGTTTTCCACCACTGGTAAATTAGTGAATTTACCTGATTGTCTTAAAGCGACTGCCATTGTTAGTGATACAGAAAGAGAGTTCGGTGCTGGTAATTTTAATCAAGAGTTCATTGCACCTACACATGAAAACGCTGACACAGATGACACTCAGGTTCCTGACAGTATTAATTCAAATAGTGATTTAAATAATGCATCTCCCTACAAAGAAAGCCCGGCTGAAAGCTTAATTTCGGGTTCAAGCGAGCTTGAACTAATGTCACTGGAGCATCGCGAGCATCCTATCTACGGCGTGCAGTTCCACCCAGAGTCCTTCGCTACTCAGCATGGAGCTTTAATGTTGAAGAATTTTTTTAATTCACTTAGAAAATCTTCATTGGTGTAGGTTATTTTGGGAGCGATCCCCTTAGGATAGACAGCCTAAATTAATAAGTTTTTTAAACTTTAGTATAGGTAAAAACCTAAAATAGCTTTTGAGCTTATATAAAAATAATGCAATTGAAGTTGTGAGATAGTTCCTAGGATTAAGATAGATACCTTTAATTAATATTACTTACAACTTTATAACATTTGCTATTTATGCTTTTGCGAAGTTAGATCTTTAGATTATTTATCAGTAGCTCATACAATCTAAATTCTTTTGTAGGATTAATTGCGCTGGATAGTGACACAATTACCCCAGATAGCAACAAAACACCCCCGTATAGCGCCACAATTGCCCAAAATACATTAATATTCACTTCTGACACATAAAAACTCATTCAGGACACACAAGAATCAACTCAAAACGCACAAGAATCCACCTAAAACGTACAAGAATTGACTTAAAACCCACAAGAACCGACTCAAAACGCACAAGAATTGACTTAAAACCCACAAGAACCGACTCAAAACGCACAAGAATCCACCTAAAACGTACAAGAATTGACTTAGTACGTGAAAGAATTCACTTGCAACGCGCAAGAATCGACTTGAAACCCACAAGAATTCATCTTAAACATAAAGAATACGCGCAAATATACAAAATCACATCTCAATTACTTAAAATTCACTAAAACAAATTAAAATTTAGTGTGAGTTTTTTACACTTATTATAAAATCTATTAGAAGTGTAATAAAAAGTCTAAATTTGATATTACACTTCTAATATCTTAGTCTAACTCGCTAAACCTTAGCAGCCACGGTTTTTGCTTTAGCTTCAATCACATCTTGGCTTGCTGGTGGCTCAGCTTTAGTCATCAGTACTGAATGCTGCTGTTTTAAAGCACTTAATTTATCGAGTAAGATCTTTAGCTCAGCTTCTGGATTGCGCGCAAAGCTCCTTGAGCTAATACGATGAATCTGCCAGCCACCAGCCTGCATAACCGAGTGCCTCAGACGCTCGCGATCTCGAGTACTAGCAGCGCTACGATACATCTCACCATCAAGCTCGATCGCTAGTAAAAACTTACTAGTATCTTCTTTACTGCTAACCGCGATATCCACTTTATACTCAGAGCTTCCATAATAAATTTCACTATGATATCCCTCAGTATCAAGAAAACTAGCGATCATATTATGCAGTTGCTGTTTGCTTTGCAGCCTTAAACTAGCTTTAGACTTATTAAAGTAAGCCGTTTGATCTTTAGCATAAGCTAGGTAAGCTTTTAATAGAGCCGCACCGCGCGCACTAGTACGCGCCAGCTCGATATCACTTGCGACTATCGAACTAAAGAGCATGATTTTTTCTTTCGCGCGGGTCACTGCTACATTCAAACGTCTATGACCACCTTCACGATTAAGCGGGCCAAAGTTATGAGATAGGTTACCTTTTTTATCGCGGGCATAACCGATACTAAAATAAATATAATCGCGCTCATCTCCCTGCACGCTCTCTAAGTTTTTAATAAAAAAAGTATCAGGAATTTTACTTTCATCAAAATCTTTATTCTTACGGATCTGCTTTAGAAGTTCCCTTTCAATCGCTCCCTGCTGAGCTTCAGAAAAAGCAATAATCCCTAAAGTTTTAGCTGCTTTGGCACTTGAATAATGTTCTATAACTGCGCTGGCTACCGCCTCAGCTTCTTTGCGATTAATACGCAAACCTTTTTCAAACTTACCATTCTCGACATGTCTAAAGTGCACTCCAAGATCAGGACTTTCTTTAATAGTAGCCGGAAAAGTAATTAGCTGAGCATCATAAATCTCTTGGTTACTAAACTGAATTAAAGACTCGTGGCGCGAGCGGTAATGCCATTTAAGTTTCTTACTAGGCATAAACACTGAACATTCATCTAGAATACTCTCGAAATCATTAATCTCATAATTTTCATCATCTTCATCTGAACTCGCAGCGTTACTATTAAAAAAGTTAGTTGGTGGTAGCTGATTACTATCTCCAGCTAAAATGAGTTGCTGACCACGATAAATAGCCGAAACTGCATCTTCAGTGCAGATTTGCGAAGCTTCATCGAAGATCACTAAATCGAACTTGAAGCTTTGGTTATCATCAAAAATCTTACTTACAGCAAGTGGACTCATCATCCAGCATGGTTTAAGGTTTTTAAGCAATTTTGGAATTTCTTTTACCAGCAGCCTGATAGGTTTATGCTTGCGCTTTTTATTAATCTCGACATTTAAAGTATTTAAGGCTCCTAAATTAGCGCTATTATGGCTAAAACTATGCCATTTAGCTGCTAATTTTTCTGGTAGTTTGCGGCACGCGTTTTCAATCAACTGCGCGTCAAGTTCTTTAAACTTTTCGACAAGTACATTATGCGCGTCACCAGTAAACTTACGTATCTGCGGGTTTTCAAGCTCAATTTTATCTATCCATAATTCATAAAAACGCAGCATAAATAACTCGTGTAAGACTTCACTTGAAAACTGGTTTTGCAGCTGAGCTTCAACTATCTGCTCTAAAAATTCACCGATACCAAGCGCGCGCGCTTTAGCTTTTAGATCTTTATATTCAAACCAGTCTTCAATTTCATGTAATTTACCGACTAAATTTTGGAGATGGTCCCTAAGCTCAGCAAAACTCAAATGCTCGATATTAATATCATCAACCGTAAACAAACTACGGTAATAAGCCATATCTTCACTCAAAACTTCAAAAGCCTGCTCAAATTTAGCACTTAGTTTAGCAAACTCCTGATGATCTTTTTCATCAGCTACGACTTGCTCCAGTGAACTTGGTAATTTTTCTATATCAAGCTTGCTTAAAACCTTTTTAACCCACTTTACAGCAGTTAAAGTCTCTTCCCAATTAGTATCAAACTTCTTATAAAAATCACCCAGGTTATACTCAAGTTTAGTCTGCTGCTCGCTAAGTTCACTTTGTTTTTGATCATATTCAGCAGCTTTTTCAAGATCATGCATCAGCGAAGATAAACCAGTGACCTGTTTATTCAAGGTCATTTTTTTAATTTTATACAAATCTTTCCAGTAATTTAAATTAAAGAATCTAAAAGAGTTATTATTATAAGCACTTTTAAATCTAAGTAAAATTTCCTGATGATCAAGCTGCAAAAAGTCACTCGAATATTTACTAAGAATGTTAGTTTCCATCAATTTCAGCTGATCGTGTTTAACTTTAGCGTTTAAAGTTAGGTTTTCAACTTCAGAAATATTATCAGAATTTAGCCACTCCTCTTCAGGGAACGGTGACTCTAGAGTTAGCTTAATAGCTTCAGCGAGCCATCTAAGTTCTTTTAGGTTACTTAAATTACGGTTGAAATATTTAGCAGCGATCGGATTTGCCAGCTCGAGTAGCTCACTTACATGCTCCTGGAATGTAATCAAACGACTTTTAATCTCACTTTCGATTTCATAATTTAGCTGCTGAATTTTGATATTACGCCAGATAAACTTATGCTGGTTAGCGATAATAAAGTTTTTCGAGTTAAGCTCCTTAAAGAAAAAATCATACTCAAAGAAATTTTCTTCACTAAGATTTTCGATATTAGGGATCATAAAATCGAAGCGTGGCAGATCTTTAAGTTTGAACTTAAGTTCAGCTTGCCTGGTATAAAGATCATATAGAGATAAATTAATCGGCTGATAAATTTCGTGCAAGACACTGATATTATGATTTAGCTTATCTTTTAATTCTGGTAGTGGTTTTACATAAAAAGCTGGGTCATCTTTTAAAGCTAACTGCTCAGCGGCTTCAACTGAACTAGCAAGCTTTTGGATAATCGCGGCTTTAGACTTTTTATTACTATGTAAATCTAAACAAAACTTCTCTAAATTAGCCACCTTCAGGCGCTCATATACCACATCTAGAGCGGCTTTCTTTTCACTTACGAAAAGCACTTTTTTATCATCAGCTAAAGCTTCGGCGATAATATTAGCGATGGTTTGAGATTTACCCGTACCAGGAGGTCCCTGCAAAACAAAACTATGACCTAATTTAGCATTAAAAATCGCTGCTTGCTGGCTAGAATCAGCATCTAAGACCTGCATGCTTTCAGTAAATTTATCTACATCGCTTGGCTCAAGTGCTTCAGTTTCAGTATTAGAATTAGTCTCTAGCTGTCCCTGGATCTGCTGAATAAGTGGGTGCGCTAAGATTTCCTTAGAGTTCTGTTCAAGATCCTGATACATCGAAAGTTTAGCAAAGCTAAATAAGCTGATAAAAGATTTATCTTCAATTTCCCACTTACTAGTTAATTTTTTATGAGCTTTAAAAGCTTCAGTTAGCGCGCTTGTTATTTTTTCAAGCTGATTCTCTTCAATCGCATCATCCAAATCATCTAAAGCGGGCTCCAGATCTAAGCCGAAATCCTGCTTAAACTTATAAAGTAAAGTCGGGTTAAAACTAAATTCATCTTGCATCAGCTGAATCTCATAGCTACCACTAAGACCTTTCTGACTGATACTAAGTGGAATTAAAATTAAAGGTGAGTAAAATTCATCACTATTCGCTTTTTCCTGCCATCTCAAAAAGTGAGTCGCTAAGTATAAAGTATTTACGCCCTGCTCATTCAAGCTTACTTTAGCCCTAGAGCGCAGACGACCCAAAATTTTATCAAGTTCACTATCAACTAGGTTGCTTTGCAGGCTAGTACTTAAATCATAGTCCTGACTTGCAGTCGCCAGCATAGAAGTATCATCCAGCTCACTGACTGCATCACCAAAATCAAAAAACTCTTCTTCAGGGTCTGCAATCTCATCGGCGCTGGCGCTAAAAGCGTCGATACTTTCAACTTTCAGACTAGGTCTTAGATTTAAAGATGCCGCTTGAGTGACTAGTTTATCGATAATCTCATGCGCGGTAGCTTCAATCTCGATTACCGCTCCATAACCTGGTTTAAAGTGTAAAAGTTTATTACGACGACTAAAGTCGATTAGTTTATTTTTCCAGGATTCTAAGATGGTGTTTGACATGTTTTATATATATTATGACATTGAAGCTAAGTTTGTTATAAGTTTTATTTAAAGTGATTTGACAACAGTAGTTCTAGCTTTGAAGCCTCACTCAAAACTATTATAAAAGACGTTTTATTTAATCAATATTGAGTTTTTTAATAGCTTCTATCAAGATTTTCATCTGCTCATTTTGCTCAGCGTAATTCAGAATCAGCTCTTGAGTAAAAGTACTTTTTATAAAGTCGCTACTATTGTTAAAACCCTGTTCTTTATAGAACCTTATAAAGTCTTGTTTACATTTATCTACCTGGGTTTGACGGAGTTTCTTTTTAAATTCAAGCTCAGTATAATTATATGCATAACCACGTTTTTTATCACAACCAAATAATTTTAGTAGCTGACCTTCAAAACATACAGGATTTGAGACAATTAAAACTGGAGCTTGCAAGTTTGGGTTAAATCTCTCTTGCAAATTAGCCAGTTTAGTTAAGTGAAACTCGTTTATATCAATTTCAGGATTCCTGCTTTGCCATAAATTAATTAATTTGTCGCGACGTTCTTTAGATAAATCTTTATCTTCATCAATCCATAAAATTACTAAATCATATTTGAAACAATTTCTTATAGCAATATCTAACAATGAATCAGGGTGACCGCCAAATTTAGAGTTTATATTTCGACTAGAATTAAATGGTCTAAACAGATCAAAGATTTTAATAAACAGACTATTTTCATCAACTTCACCTTCAAGAACTGCATAAACTGTTTTGAATTTAAACTTTTTCATCATCGCAAGTAAATTATTTTCTAGTACCTAAAGATTCTTTTACAAAGCTTTCCGCTGCAAAATCTATTTCAGGGATCGCACCATAGGCACCACTTGTATATTTGTGATAAAAGTTATCATCAGATCTAACTCCTTCAATTTCATCTAATCTGTAAACTTCAGTAGACATAGTTTCTAGAGATTTTTCGCAAAATATAATTTGGCTTTTGTACCTCTGGTTTAAAAAACGGTGCTGATGTGTTGTAAAGATCAATTGTGCTTTACCTTTATTTATGTTGGGATCAGAAAATAAATCTATAATTTTTTTTGCAGCTCGAGGGTGAATACCTGCTTCAATTTCATCAATTATAGCCATGCCGCCGTTTAGCAAGATAGGCAATAGATCTTTTAAATAAAAAATTACTGATCTGGTACCGTGCGATTCCATAAATATAGGCAGCTCAAAGTTTCCACCTTTGTATTTATGAACACAATGTAACATTTTTATTTTATCTTTATTACCACTGTCTCTTTCTTCTAAGAAACCATCTTTAAATTTAAAATTCTGGATACCAAGATCAATATCTTGCAAGAACAGCTTTACAAATTCACAAGTTGTCTCGTCAGAGGCTAGGTGATCAGAATAAACAAAATTATCTAGAAAGTTTCGCTGTTTCATACCACTAAAACTTACATTACTAAAAATATTATCAAAAGCTTTTATATCAAAGTAATTTAACTTAATAAAGGCTGATAACAGTAAAGTATTAGATAACTTTATTAATCTTTCAATATCCGCTTCATTAGGATTAAGTATTTTATCGTCTATAGAAATTTTCACTTCAATATCTGCAGTATCAGCTTTTTTAATATTTTTTACATTTAGCTTACGGTCAAGTGTATAAATTTTTTGAAAACGATTGTTATTATTTTTAAACTTAAGACTTTCGTGAATAATAACATTCTTCTGTAATGTTAGCTTAAGTTTATATAAGACTTCTTTTTCGTAAAATTCTAAAGTTAGATTAGTTGGCTCCTTACTAAACCCAAATGCATGATAATTTAACTTTTGATGATCATAAGAATTATTAATTAGATCTAAAATAAAAGTTAATGCTTTTAATAAACTCGTTTTACCAGAAGCATTCTCTCCAGCGACACAATTGACTAAGTTAATATATTCCTTAGCAAATTTTTGAGTAGAGGCATCTTGCACTTTGGTAGTATCAAAGTGCACAGTTTCCTTTTCTCTAAAACTATAGAAGTTTTCAATTGTTAGTGATCTAATCATATTTTAATTAAGCCCAATACCAACAAAATTTTGTTAGTATCTCTCTTCATTCTAATATAATTTAAAAACAATAAATATTAATATTCTCTTATGTTAAATAAATTTCAGAAATACCACTAAGCTTTAAGTGCGCTTTTCTAGGAAAAATTTAAAGTCTGGCTATCAATTACTACACTTAACTCATTCAAACACAAAAGAAACAGAGAGCCAACTAAACGCCAGCTCCCTGTCAATAAAATATCCCTAAACTTTAAAAGTTTACTAAGCCGCTGGCTCAGCAGCTTCTTCTTTAGCTTTCGCCTCAGCTTCGGCTTTAGCAGCCTCTTCATCAGCTTTTTTCTTAGCTTCAGCTTCGCGTTTTTTCTTCTCAGCTTTACCAATTTTAGAATTAGCTTCTTTAAGTTTAACTTTATGCTCTTCTTTAGATTCTCTAGATTTAGTTTCAAACTTATAAGGACCTTCAGCCAAATCATGAGTAATACCACGTTTCATGATACCAGCCACAGTTTCACTCATCTGAGCACCATTAGATACCCAATATTCAACTCTAGCTTTATTAACCATCAATTCTTTAGTATGTGGATTATAAAAACCTAATCTTTCAACTGGTTTACCATCACGTTTGATAGAAGACTCAATCGCAACAATTCTGTATATAGGTTTTTTCTTTTTACCAAATCTTTGTAGCCTGATTTTTAGCATAGTCTTTTATTTTACCTTATATTACCTTAAGTAAATCTAAAAAAATACTTAAGCAGATACCGCTTGAGTTTTAATGAAGTATTGAGCTACATCTTCAGCCTGTTTTAAAGCTTCAAGATCTTTAACATTAAGACCAGGGAAATGTAATTCTACTTCTGATGAAGCTGTTTCAGGAGCGTCACTACCATGAATCGCGTTATCACCGATATTTTTACCGAACTTAGCTCTGATAGTACCTTCAGCAGCATCTTCTGGGTTAGTTGCACCCATCACTTCGCGAGCTTTAGAGATTACATCTTCGCCAACCCATACCATGCCGATGATCGGAGCTTCAGTGAAAGATGAAATTAGATCAGCAAAAAATGGTCTTTCTTTATGCACTGCATAATGAGATTCAGCTAGTTCGGTCGAAGGCTGGTAAGCTTTAATAGCTACGCATTTAGCAGATAATTTTTCTGCTAGCGTTTTAATAATCGCCATACCATCACCACGCATAAATGCCTGTGGTTTAACTGCTAAGAAAGTTTTTTCAAGTGTCATATGTGGCTAATTTTAACATGGATAAAGCGCTGATACAGCAGGTACACAGAAAAGTGACTAAGCTTGTGATATCTCCATAAAAGCATAATTTAATCAGCTTCTTTGCTTCATCAGCAAAATATATTAATTTAGCAATGTTTTTAATGAGGACTCAAATATAGAGTTGTTTACTACATTTTTATTCAACGATAGTGCCTATAGATCTAAACCTACGAATAAAAGTGCGCCCCGAGTTTTAAATTCGGGGCGCAACTTCACTTGCACATACTATCCTAGGTTTTAAATGATTTATATAATTAACTATTTTATCAGTTGACTATATAAATACAACTTTTATCTAAATAGGGTTATCACATAACAGCTTTAAATCAAACTTTAAAGTCATTATTAAGCATTAATATCCTCTATCTTAAAACAGGTGTCGAAGAACCAAGATCCCAGATAGTCTCAAAGTCCCAGCCTCTGTAATTATTTTGTTGCTGCAACTGAGCTTCACTGCGAGCACCGCCACCACCGACGCTATCTATAGTACTAGCTGCAAATTCATTCCAGTAACTAGAGAACACTTGAATACCATCAGGGTCAGAGCTTTTAGCGACTAAGCCACCGATATCATTATTAGTTTTCACAATCGCATTAGTATAAGAATTAGATAATCTTAAACTACCATCACTTAAACCAACTAGACCACCAGCAACTGAATTACCACTTGCAACTCTACCTAGTACATAAGAGTCTTTAATATTACTAGAACCGAAGTTACTACCGATCAGACCACCAACATTACTTACATTTGCAAAGGCTTGAGCATTTACATATGAGCGAGCAATTTTCACTTGCTCAGCTTCACCAACAATACCACCTAAATTCGAGCTTGCGGTTACATCTTCGCTTAAAGCAATTTTAATAAATTTAGTATTACTTGCTTTAGCGACTAGACCACCAGCAGTATTACCAGATGCCGTGATTTTACTATCAGCAACAGAGATTTGTGAGAATCTACTATTTTTAGCCTCACTTGCAATTAAAGCTACGCTTGAATTACCTGTTATTTTAGGCGCACTCACTCTAAAATTATTAAAGTTAGCTCTATTTACAGCTGCAAACATCGCCACACTATTAGAGTTAGGTCTGTTTATCGTTAAACCGTTTATAGTAAAGAAATCACCTTCAAATCTGCCAACAAACGGCTGATCTAATGTACCGATAGGCTCAAATCCAGCACCATCATTCCACTCTTCAGTCTGCGAGCAATTGATATTACGCGTCAAACGATAGTTAGCTCTTAGGTTATTTTTAATAGCCTGCAATTGCACGCAATTATTAATATTAAAGAAGTTACCGTCTGGCGTAGGCTCTACACTATCATCTTCCTCTAAAAATGCTATCTCTTTAGCAGCTTCATTTCTTAGACGAGGATAGTCTAAACCTTCATCAATATTCCAAGTAGAATTAAAGTCCCAGCCTTCAAATTGAGCTTGCTCTGACATCTCATCTGTAGTCTTACCTTCACCGCCGTAAGCTGAACCGATTACACCAGATACATCTTTATCCCAGTATGAATTAGTTATTGCACTATCAGCTGCGTTATTACTTGAGCCAAACAAGCCACCAGCGCCGCCGCCATTTATAGTACTAGCCGCATAAGAATCACTTATCTGCACAGGATTTTTCTGGAAACCAATTAAACCACCTAAGTGTTCAGTCGCAATCAAAATACCTTCACTATATGAATTACTTATCGTAGATGAAGTGTTATGTCCTAGTAAGCCACCGACAAACCTGTTACCAGTGATAATACCGTAGCTATAACTCTTATCAACTGTACCAGTTGTAAATTTACCAGCGATACCACCAATGTTACGATTACCATTGATTTCAAGATCGACTTTGGCTGAAATTACTGTAGTATTTTCAGCTTCACCCACTAAACCAGCAGCAAACTTCTTATCAGATTCTATATTTGCATTGACAATACCTATATTTTCAAGCGTCGCACCCTTACCATAAGCTGCTACTACAGCTACGTTATTACGACCAGTCACTTTAGGACTATCAAAGTTTATATTTCTAATAGTTGCATCTTTTAAGTTACCGAACATAGCCTGGTTATTAGCATTACGATTTAGATATAAACCAGCAACCGTATAACCTTTACCATCAACTGTTCCAGTAAACGGCTCTTCAGAATTACCAATCGGCTCGAAACCTTTAGCACTATCCCAGCTTAAAGTACCAGTACAATCAATATCATTTAATAGCTCATAGCTTTCAGCCAGTTTTACTCTGATATTTTGTAGCTCGAAACAGTTTCCTACCAAGAACACGCCTTCACCATTATCGACTGGATTATGCTCATCGCGTGATGGTTCTGTGCCCTCATCATCATTAGGTTCATCGCCGTCACCACCGTTATTATCGTTTCCATCACCAGGTTCTTCTGAATTATCATCTTCTTCATCCTGATCATCACCTGGATTAGCGCCGCCGTCATTACCATCATCATTATTATCGTCTTCATCCTGACCGCCATCATTATCCTGATCATCACCTGGCATATTACCAGCGTCTTCTTCGTCATTAGGAACGCCGTCACCGTCTTGGTCATCATCCTCGTTATTCGGGATACCGTCACCATCTTGATCGTCATCCTCGTCATTCGGTATGCCGTCACCGTCTAAATCATCAGGGTCGTTATCAGGATTTAAGTCATCTTCATTCGGGATACCGTCACCATCTTGATCATCATCCTCTTCATTCGGGATACCGTCGCCGTCCTGATCATCATCCTCTTCATTCGGGATACCATCGCCGTCCTGATCATCATCCTGATTATCTGGCACGCCATCACCATCTTGATCATCGTCTTGTTCATTTGGGATACCATCGCCGTCTTGGTCGTTATCCTCTTCATTCGGGATACCGTCCCCGTCCTGATCATCATCTTCTTCATTTGGGATACCATCGCCGTCTTGGTCGTTATCTTCCTCGTCAGGCACGCCATCACCATCCTGGTCATCATCTTGATCGTCAGGCACACCATCTTCGTCTTGGTCTGGTGGATTTGGGTCACTACCATCAGAAGGTAAAGTGTAGGTCACAGGATCTAATTTAAAGTTCGGGTAAGAGTTATCTGCTATCGACCAGATATCATTGAAATCCCAACCAGTATAAGTAGCCTGGCTTTGCAGCTGACTTGTCGTCATGCCATTACCACCTTCACTTACACTTACTCCAGAACTTTGTGTGTCCCAGTAAGAGTTAATAACTCGCGGGTTTCTTTCTATATCACTAAAGTTAGTCGCCAGCGACACAGTTTCAAACACATCACCAGTTTCTTCATCAAAACCGACTACGCCACCGAAGTCTGCTGAAGCTTCCACTACAGCTGCCGAATAGCAGTTCTTAATTTCGGTAAATAAGGTATTTCGACCTGTAATACCACCAGCAAAGCTTGTCGCTCTTACTCTACCTGTAGAGTAAGAATCGCTAATACTTGAATAGATCTGCGAAGCGCCTACTAAACCACCGGCACGTTTTTGTGAAGTCACATTTAGGTTACGCACTGAAGATTCTGACATAGTTGAATAGTTAAATAAACCGACTAAGCCACCTACATAGTTGCGCCCACTGACACCACCATTTAAAACATGTACATTTTCAATTTTAGAGTCTATAGAAGTTAGACCAGCGATCGCACCAACTAGATTAGTACCTGAAATACGTACATCTTCTAAAGCTAGATTGCGAACTGCACCACCATAAATGTAACCAAACAAACCACTACTAGTACCATCTTCATCTCTTATATAAAGGTTTTTAATATTATAGAAACGTCCATCTAAAGTACCTTTAAATAGTGAAAAGCTGTCAATCTGCTCATTACCTTCATCATCTAGCACCGTGCGCGCACCACCAATTGGCAGGAAGCCAGCGTCATCATTCCAGTCTTCAGTCTCCTCGCAATCTATATCATTTGCAAGGTAGTAATCACCTTCAAGATTGTCCATCATGTTTTGAAGACCTTGACAGTTTGTAATCGCGATCTGATCAGCAGCGTTTAGAATACTGATTCTAAAGTCTTTAATTAAGCTATTACCATCCTGATCAATACTCTTGATTCTAATAGTCACATTTTTATACATCTCGTAATTAGGTGGGCTTTTAACGATCAGCCTATTACCACGTATTCTAAAATATTTAGTAGCTGGATCTAAAAACTTACCTACAAAACGTCTTTGGGTGCTTTGCAGTTCATAGCGATAAGTCTTACCTAAACTCTCATGTATATTATCGATTCTAGCGATTACTGTGCCTGGATTACTATTTTCAGCAACTGTCACACTAGTAAGTAAAATATCATCGTCTCTTTCTGCATCTTCAATTACATTTTCAACCTGAATAGTAATATCTTTTTCTAGACTTGCACCAAAGAAATCAGTCGAACTTACAGTTATAGTATGTGAAGTAGCGGTTTCATAGTCGACTCTACCAGCTGCTAACACTTCATCACCATTTATAGTAAATAAACCATTATTAGGGTTGCCGTCAACAGCTAAAATTCTATAAACGTGCTCATCACCTTCATCACTATCTGTAGTAGTCAAGGTACCAACTAAAGCACCTAGACTATTATTTTCAGGGATATTAGCTGGAGCCAAAGTAATATCTGTAGGAGCGTTATTTTCAGCTGGCGGCGTAAACGTCATCGCTCTAAGCTTCGGGTAATCCTGGTTTTGGTTAATAGACCAGACGTTTCTAAAGTCCCAAGTATTAAAACTATTACGTTTTTGCATGTTAGCTGTGCTTAAACCTGTACCGTAAGCCGATGTCTGCAAACCTGATGTCTCTGTGTCCCAGTAGCAGTTTCTGATCTGCGCCGCTTGCGCGCCACCAACTACACCACCGAAGTTTACACTAGCATTTATAGTACCAGTAGCATAAACCCTATTTAGACGACTATCAGAAAATAAGTAACCAGCTGCGCCACCGACAAAGCCGACACCAGTAACGTTAGCTTCACTATACGAATCACTAATAGCTGCACTATTTTCTGCGCCACCGACTAAACCGCCAACACCACTACCTGTAGATTCGATTTCACCTGTAGTAAGACATTTTTTAATTTCAGTGCCTCTACCTGTATAACCAACTAAACTACCAGTAAAGATTCGACCTTTAATATTTACATTAGTCAATGCCAGATTTTCGATCAAGGCTTCGCGAGTGCCACCGAATAAAGCCACATCATCACGTGTTTCACGATTAATAGTTAAATTCAAGATCTGAAAGCCATTACCATTAAAGGCACCAGTAAATGGATTAGTATTAGTACCTAAAGGCTCAAAACCAGCTCCCGCATTCCAGCCGGCACTAGCTGAACAGTCTACATTAGCTGAAAGTCTATACTCGCCGCTTAAATTATTTTTTATTTCCTGCAACTGCGCGCAACTTGTTATATTTTGCCCGCCGTCATTAGAGATATGTAGCTGCTCACTATCAACTAAGTTAGCTGCATCTTCAACCTCTACTATCAATCTAAAAGTATATAAACCATCTAAAACTGAATTAGTATCGAAATCCTCTAGGAAAAAAGTGTTATTAACTGGCTGAGTGTCAGTTTTAATAGTAGTCCAAGTGTTTTCACCTGATTTTTGGTACTCAATTTTATACGAAGTCAAGTTTTCAGCTCTAGCTGTACCTGTAAAATCAATTAAACCTTTAGCATGACCATTTCTAGTTTCTTCGTTAACTATAATATCTAATTTAGCTAGTGGTAGCACTTGGTTAAATGATGCTGCTCTATAAGCATTAACTCTACGATTACCGATAGTACGATCAGTATTAATCGGGTCAGCTGTATCTTTCAAAACCTCTATAATTTCGAAATTAGAAAGTTCTGGTCTAGCTGCTTTAACTAAAGCTGCCGCGCCCGCGACATGCGGAGCTGCCATCGAAGTACCTTTAATACGATAGTAGCCATAGCGCCCGTTTTCAATCTCTCCAACTCTAAAATAACCAGCTTGCCTAGCAATTGTAGTATCAGTAGAAATCGTTGATAAAATATTTTCAGTACCAGTACCATCTGGCGCGTCAGAGCCGACACCACCACCTGGCGCAGCGATATCTACTGAGTTACCCCAGTTGGAAAAGCTCGCTCTACTATCTACGAAAGTTGAAGCACCTACAGTCAGCACACTATCTAAAGCTGCTGGAAAATAAAAATCAGCATTCTGGTTATCATTACCAGCTGCTGCGATCGAAGTTACTCCTAACTGATTAGCATAATCAAAAGCATCACTGACAAACCTACTATTACCGCGACCACCCCAAGAAGCATTAATAATATCTGCGCCATGATCTGCAGCATATATTACGGCATTACCAAGCGAAGCATCAGTCGCTCTGCCATCATCGCCAAGTGCTCTGACAGCCATAATTCTAGCTTTTGGTGCGACACCGACAAGTCCGATACCGTTGTTTGCAACTGCTGCTATCGTACCAGCAACGTGAGTACCATGACCGTTACCATCCATCGGGTCTTTATCATTAGAGAAGATATCCTTACCAAACATATCAGGAATAATCTCACTATTAGAAATAATTTTATCGCCGTTAGCATCGACATCATCCAGTGTCAACTTACCATCACCATTAGTATCAGTAACTAAATTGGGGTCAAGCCAGATATTATCCCATAAATCCGGGTGGTTATAATCTACACCACTATCTACTACAGCTACGACAACATCATCACCTTGAGTAGTATTCCAAACCTCGTCAGCTTTAATCTTACGTGGTCCCCACATCTCAGAGTAAGATAAAGTCCATTCTTTTTCGCTATCATCCCAGAATGGATCATTAAAGTCAGCAAAAGTCTGCACGCTAAGTGCTGGCTCTACATATTCAATTCGATTACTATTACTAAGTTCATTGATAACTTCTTTAGCATTTGCACCTTCTGGTATATCTAAAGTATAAGTTTGGTTTAAACCTAATTTTTTTCTAAGATTACGTGCCTTCTTACTATTTCTCAGCACTTTTCCGTTATTTTGCAAACGTGAGAAGTTCAATTCTGGCGCCGCTTTTTGTAGTTTAAAGTTTTTATTATGCAACTTCAAACTAACGAAGTTATTAGCGGTTTCAACTCTACTAAAATCTTCTTCTTGAGCTGCCTCGAAATTCCGAATAAATCTCTTACGAGCTCTACCATTTTTAAATTTTATAATGAGCTTAGAAGTGTTTGCTTCTACATCATCAGGAGTCAGCCTAGCATTTGCCTGCTGCACACTATTCATGATAATGATACTAAATATTAAGATTAACCTAAGCACTATATCTTATTTACCTTTTAATTTTGCTTCTCACCGTGTATGCTGTAAATACAATTAGCGAAATTTATACTTGAGCTTCAAGCACAGCTGAAATTAAAAGTTAGTTAACATTTAAAGAAATTTAAATTAAATGCCTGAGCATCTTTAAGACTAAATAGTTTAAAAGTTTAGATACAGATTTGATTATCTTGATTAGCTAACTAAAAGGTAGATCTTTAATGTCAAACACCAACTCAGCTGGTCCATGCACTGCAATCTCTTCACTAACGAGCACACTTAGCTCATCGCGGATAATCTGATCTTTAAAGCCTGGTTCAATATAAAATTCTTTGATGATTGATTTTTCATTTTCGATATTCACATAACCAAAACCGAATAAAAAGTCATCTAAAATAAATACCATCACATAACAGTCAGGGTATTTGGCAAGTTCCACCATAAAATCTGCCCAGCTTTGATGAGTGCTCTTTTCGAAATCTTCCAGCCAATGCCCATCTCCACGCATCTGCTGAATCATACATAAGTTCCCCCACAACTCACACAAGCGACCTAAGTCGCTTTGACAATTAAATGTTCTAACCGTTAGTTGCTTGGTCAAAGTACTCACACTTGGATTACTGGAATTGCATTCTTTTAATTAACTTAATAAGTTTTGTTTATTATAACTTAATTTGTTTCCATTAACCAAAGTGGTTGGAAAACTGATTGGCTAACCCTACCTAAAGTAGACTTAAGGTCAAAATTCGTACTTAAGGTAAATAAGCTTTCTAGATCAGCAAATTTATTGCGGCTCCAGGCTTCCTCAAACATAATATCTTCAGCACCTGTATATGAATACTTTTCTGCCAGTACTTTTTTTAATACATTTTTAGCATCATAATAAGTACCTAAATGATCCACCAAATTAGCAGTCTTAGCCTGAGTGCCTGTATAAATTAAACCTTCTGCGATATCATCCATAGTGCTAGCAGGAATACCGCGACTAGTCGCCACATCATTTTTAAACTGTTTATAAGTATCATCAAGTATGCCCTGCATAATAGCGCGCTCTTCAGCTGTCATATCTGATGCCATATTACCTAAATCTTTATATTTACCAGCTTTAAAAGTACGGTCTTTTACGCCAATCTTTTCGTATAAACCTTTTACATTAAAACCCTGACTCACAACTCCGATACTACCGGTTAAAGTCCCGCGATTAGCTACTATAGCATCGCTCGCGCTTGCGATATAATAACATCCACTCGCGCACACATCATTCATCGATGAAACTACGGGCTTACCTGCTGCTTTTAATCTATTAATCAGTTGATAAATTTCTTGGCTGGTACCGACGGTACCACCTGGGCTATTTAATCTAAGTAAGACAGCTTTAACATTTTTATCTTTAAGAGCTTTTTGCAAACCTTGCTTCAGGTTAGCTGCATCTAAATTAGCTTTAAAAGGTGAGCTATTAGGAAAATCACCCATGATAATGCCATCTAAGCCGAGCACCATAACTTTATCTACCGTTATATTTTTCAGTAAATTCTGACTGATTTCTTTTGAGCTAGATGATTTAGCTTTAGAGGCTTTACTGGTATTCAAGCGCAGTCCCATAAAGGTTGCTAGCAAGCAGAGACTGAGCAAAATTAAAGCAACTATCATTTCTTTTTTACTTGAGTTCATTCAGTAACATTTTACCTGTTATCAAGAGTTACACCAAATAGTTTTTCAATACATTAATAGTTTGTTAGAATATAATTTGTAATGAAAGCAAATTTTAAAGCCATGGTACTAGCAGCAGGAGTAGGTTCACGTCTAGCTCCTTTAACGGATTACACCCCCAAACCACTAATTAAAATCGGTGGTCGCCCGGTGATGGAACATATCGTACTGCAATTAAAAAAATACGGAGCAAGTGAGGTAGTTTCTAATACTCATCACTTAGCTGATAAAATTCATAGCTATTTCGCTGATTCAGAAAACAGCTTAGGTATTAAAGTTAACTGCGTGCGTGAAGACGAGCTATCTGGAGTAGCTGGTGGTATCCGCAAATGTAAAGAATATTTAAGTGGTGCTACTGCCTGCATTATTATGGGCGATGCGATTATGGATGTTGATCTGGGCAAACTTTATGAAAAGCACTTGGAAGCAGTAAAAACTCATAACTGCAAGGCTAGTATGGCTGTAATGCAGATTGCTGACACCTCACAGTTTGGGGTGGTAGTGACTGACGATAATAACCGTATTACCAAGTTTCAGGAAAAACCTAAAGCTGAAGATGCTCTTTCTGATTGGGCTAACACTGGTATTTATTTCTTTGAGCCTGAAGTTTTAGAGATGATCCCTCCAGCAAGTGAAGCTGCGTTTTATGATGTCGCGAAGGATTTATTCCCGAAGATGCTAAATAATGATGTCTTTATGCAGGCGATCGCTGTACCAGCAGAAACTTACTGGGCTGATATTGGTACTCCGCAACAATACATTACAACTATGCAAGATATAGTAGCTGGCAAGGTTAAATTAGATTCAATCAAAGAAAATTTAATCGAAACTGAAACTATCGATAGCACTGCTAAGTTAATCGCTGATAACGAGATTGGTGTTAATTGTGTAATCGAAAAAGATGTAACTTTAAAAAACTGTGTACTTTGGAATAACGTTAGAGTTAAAGCTGGCGCATTTTTAGAGAATTGTATCATCGCTGATAACGTAGTAATTCCAAGTAACGCCAACTTAAATAACGAACTTATTATCGAAAAAGCTTTAGCTAATAAATAAGGTTAGTGAAATTCTTTTTAAGTTAGCTGCAGTTTTCTTTACTAACAAAAGTTCTATAAAGTACAAAATCAGTTAGTTTAAAATTATAAATTTATTCTAAAAAAATAGCAAAATTAGAATAAATCTATAAATTACGGGTGAATTTAGAATTATTTTCTAGATTTACCTATTTTTTATAATTATTTTACAAACAGTATATTTTCACAATTATTAAAAAAACGCGCGCCAAAAAAGCTATAATAATTAAAATTATGAAAATTGGTGTACCTAAAGAGATTCTAGTTAACGAAAATAGAGTAGCGATTACTCCAGCCTGGGCGCGGACTTTGATCGAAGCGGGTCATCAAGTTTTTATTGAACGCTCAGCTGGCGTAGGTAGTTCTTTTCATGATAGTGACTTTGTGCTCGCTGGTGCAACTATTTTAGATACAGCAGCAGAAGTGTTTAAAATGGCTGATATCATCTTGAAGGTCAAGCAACCTTTACCTGAAGAATATAAGTTAATCGAAGAAAGACACATCTTATTTACTTATCTGCATTTAGCATCAAGCAGTGATTTAACTGATGCTCTGAAAAATACAGGCGCGCATTGCATAGCTTATGAGACCATCGAAGATCAGTTCGGTAGATTGCCTTTACTTAAACCAATGTCAGAAGTAGCTGGTCGTATGTCAGTACAGATCGGTGCTAGATTTTTAGAGCGTGGTGTTTTAGACCAGCATCCTGGACGTGGTGTATTACTCGGCGGCGCTTCAGGTGTACCTCAAGCCACCGTAACGATCTTAGGTGGTGGCATCGTCGGTCGCGCCGCTATGAAAATAGCTTTAGGTATGGGTGCTTATGTTTATCTATTTGATAATAATTTAAATACTTTATCTGAAGTAGATGACATCTATGGTTCGCGTGTAACTACCGTATTTAGTACTTCAGCTAGCATCGAAGAATATATTAAACAATCTGATCTTGTTATCGGTGCTGTTTTAATTGCTGGTCGCAAGGCTCCTAACTTAGTTACTGAAAGTATGGTTAAGGATATGAAATACGGCTCTGTAATAGTAGACGTCGCTGTTGATCAAGGTGGTTGCATTGAAACTTCAGAAGTAACTAGTCATGAAAATCCGATCGTAGTAAAACATGATGTATTGCATTATGGTGTAGCCAATATGCCAGGTGCGGTGCCGAATACTTCTACCATCGCTTTGTGCAATTCCACTATGCCTTATTTATTAAAACTTGCCAAACGTGGTATTAATGCCTTAGATGAAGATCCTGGCTTTAAAAAAGGTTTAAATATTTCTAAAGGTAAGTTACTTATCGAGCTTTAAACTGTTATAGAAGCTTGTTTTAAAGTATTTTTATATAGAACTTTAGACAATTGTTAGTTATTATATTTTAGAATTTGTGGCAGATTGATTAACCTGTAAAGTTATAGATGTACAAGCTAATTTTTCAGATATATTCTTTTTAAACTAAGTAGTTTCCTACTATTAAATCTAAGAAACTCTTACTAAAGATTGAATTAATGATAGTTTTTTATATTTAGAATAAAAGCCTAATCAATAAGGGTAAACCAGCATAAACCTTAAGAAAAGTTGAACTTTAAATAATGCCCTAAATAATTTAAGTATTAGTTAACGCATACTTAATATGTATTTATTATAAGTTAGGTTATGGAAGATAACGATAGAGCATTAATAGATCAAAGAATTTTACTTGAAAGGAATCAAGCACTTGCAGCTCAAAACGAGCAAGTCGATCAGTTGGAAAGAGCCCTTACTGAAGACCAGGGTGATCAAAGAGAAACCAGTTCAGTCGCTTTGATAAATGATGCGCCCCCTAGCTCTAGTGTTTTTTCTAGAAACTATAACAATTTA
This sequence comes from uncultured Gammaproteobacteria bacterium, assembly GCA_964438425.1. Lineage (GTDB taxonomy): Bacteria > Cyanobacteriota > Vampirovibrionia > LMEP-6097 > LMEP-6097 > CAYTKM01. Next base: position 373,273 of record CAYTKM010000002.1, on the reverse strand, counting down.
CCAACTGCTGGACCTGAAAACGGTTTTGGTGGTTACACTAGCGCCTTTAATAATACGCAACCACAAGCAAATGTTGATACAGATAATGTAAGCGTTTTTGCTAAGACATATGAAAACATTCCTACTACAGGTACTAATGCGCCTACGCGCAACTCTGGTGAATCGCCACTTAGTGATAAAGATAATGTAAGTGTGTTTGCTAGAACCTATCGTAGTATCCCGACTACCAGTACTAACGCTCCGGCACGTGATTCTGGTGAATCGCCACTTAGTGATAAAGATAATGTAAGTGTGTTTGCTAGAACCTATCGTAGTATCCCGACTACCAGTACTAACGCTCCGGCACGTGATTCTGGTGAATCGCCGCTTGTCGATAAAGACAATGTAAGTGTGTTTGCTAGAACCTATCGTAGTATCCCGACTACCAGTACTAACGCTCCGGCACGTGATTCTGGTGAATCGCC